>NZ_JBIBKX010000005.1:0-557631 GCF_042959425.1 Streptomyces sp. NPDC007896
GCGGGACTGCCGGCGGCGCGGCATGCGCGCTCCCGTCCTCGCCGTCGGCGACGGAGCCCTGGGCTTCTGGAACGCGTTGAACGAGGTCTTCCCCGCAACCCGCCACCAAAGGTGCTGGGTTCACAAAACGGCCAACTGCCTCGACAGCCTCCCGAAGTCAGGTCAGCCCGCGGCAAAGAAGGCCATCCAGGACATCTACGACGCCGAGGACAAGGAGCACGCGGCCGCCGCGGTCAAGGCGTTCGCCAAGCAGTACGGCGCGAAGTTCCCCAAGGCCGTCAAGAAGATCGTCGATGACGAGGAGGAGCTGCTGGCCTTCTACGACTTCCCCGCCGAGCACTGGATCCACCTGCGGACCACGGATGTAATCGTCAAGGAGGGCAGGTCACGGGCCAGCGCCGGGGATGGCGGGCAGGCGGGGCCTGCCGCTCGGGCGCGTGGGCTGCCACTGGGCCGCCGGCAGAGCGTAGGCGCGTTCGGCCTGTTCGGCGATCTCGCGTTCGTGGCGGCGCAGTTGCTTGTTGTTGTAGTCGTAGCCCGCCCCGCGGCGGGCGATCCGGCGTTCGGCGCCGGCGGTCAGCTCGAGCTTGCGGCGTTTGAAGGCGACCAGGCTCGGGCGGGCGAAGGCGTGGTCCTGCTCCTTGGTGACCAGGTGCCAGGCGATGACGGCGATCTTCCGGGCGACCGCGACGATCGCGATCTGCATCCCGCGCCGGGCCGCGATCCGCTGGTGCAGGGCCCGCAGCGGGCCCGGGGAGCGCAGCGCGGCGAACGCTGCCTGCACCAGCATCCCGCGGGCCTTGCCGCAGCCGGCCTTCGTGATCCGGCCATGGTGGGCAGGTGTCCCGCCGGACTGGCGCACCCGCGGGTTCAGGCCGAGGTAGGACACGAGCTTGTCCGCGGTGGCGAAGCGGTGGAAGTCCCCGACCGCAGCCAGCACGGTGACCGCGGTCATCGCGTCCCCCGGGGATGGTCATCAGGCGTCGCACGACCGGGTCGTCCAACGCCTCGGCGGCCAGCCGCCGTTCCACCTCGGCGAGTTCGGCACCGTAGAAGTCGAGCCGGCGCAACAAGGCGCCCACGGTCTGCCGCTCGTCGGCCGGCAGCGTCTGATGCTCCAGCCAGGCCCGGCCGTGGGTGCCGAAGAGATCGGTCACCGGCGGCCGCGGCAGCATGTTGCGGTGCAGCACCGCCGCCCTCGCCATGGTCTTCAAGCTCGTCGAGTCCGCCCAGGCCCGCTGGCGAGCCGTGAGTGCACCCCACCTCGTTGCCCTCGTCCGCGCTGGGGCCCGCTTTGAACGCGGCCGGCTCGTTGAACGGCCACAGACGACCGCGGCGTGAATAGGGTGGCGGACCTGCCTCGAAGTTCGAGAACATCCGGTCATGTTGGATGGCACGGCAGGACAGGACCTTCCGGTCGGCTTCGGGTTCCGGCCGTATCGCGGCGACGAAGACCACGGCGCCATGGCCGCGGTGCGGCTGGGGTGTGTTGAACGGGACCGGGTCGATGTCCATTCGGTAGTGGAAGGGCTCCCGACAGCGGCCGAGATCGCCGAAGCTTCTGCCGAGTTGGAGGAGCCGTCCAAGAACCAGATCCTGGTGGTGCTCGACGGGAGCGTCGTCGGCTACTCGACGATCCGGTGGTGGCAAGAGCGGGACGATACGTGGCTGTACCTGCACCGCGGCTACCTCTTGCCCGAGCATCGCGGCCAGGGCATCGGCTCAGCCGTGCTGAGCTGGGCCGAAGAGCGGATCCGCCAGCTCGTCAAACAGCATGAAACGGCGCGGACGGCAGTGATCGGCGCGAACGCCATGGCCTCCGAGCAGGACGCCACGGCACTTCTGCGCGCAGCCGGCTACCGACGTGTCTTCAGCCTGGTCGAGCTGGAGCTGGGCGATCTGCAGCATGTGCCCGAGCCGGGCAGCGAGCTGCCAGCCGGGATACGGACAGGGCCGATCGGGACAAGCCACTACCGTGCAGCCTGGAGGACGGTCGTCGATTCGTACGCGGACCCCGGTTTCACTCAGAGATGGCCCTTCCAGGACTTCGTCGACACCGCCGACCCGGCATGCTGGAGGGCTGCCTGGAACGGGCAGGACATGGTCGGCGTCGCCCTCTGCTCCATCCGCCGTCACGACCA
This sequence comes from Streptomyces sp. NPDC007896, assembly GCF_042959425.1. Lineage (NCBI taxonomy): Bacteria > Bacillati > Actinomycetota > Actinomycetes > Kitasatosporales > Streptomycetaceae > Streptomyces > Streptomyces sp. NPDC007896. The sequence continues at coordinate 2,142 of NZ_JBIBKX010000005.1, forward strand.
CACCGTGGGCGAGGTGGAAGAGCTGAGTGTCCGGACGGACCAGCGACGCCTCGGAATCGGCCGGGTCCTGCTGCTGGACGGGCTGCGGAGCCTTCGCGAGCAGGGTGCAACGACCGCTCGGCTGTTCACGGGCACGGCAAATCCGCACCGGTCCTACGACCTTTACGAGAGTGTGGGGTTCCAGCGGCAGAACGAGTACGTCCGTTACCGCAAGCCGCTTGCTTGATCGACCGGTCATTGGGCTGTCGGGTCAGTCCACAGGATTTGACCATGCCTCCCACGGCTCCCGGCGGAGAGGGTCTCTTGTCGTGGTAGGCCCTGGAACACCGTCGTCCCTGCGCCCGCGGGGGTAGCTCGACCGATGAGCTGGGGCGCCCGCCGGTACGGGAGGTGTCCCCGCCCGCGCGGGGTTCTCCCGGCACCACGACCCGTGGGGTTCTTTCTCGGAGTCGTCCCTGCCTGCGCATGGGTTAGGTGCCGTCGGGCCAGGGGAATCCGAGTTCTTCGGCACGTTCGCGGTTTCCCCCGCATACCTGGCGTAGGTCTTTGGGTCCTCCTCGGCCAACCGGCGCAGGGCGGCGGCTGCCTGTGCCTCGGGCGAGGTGCCGTTGTCCGGTATGACCCAGCGGAATTGGAGGGGGATGCCGTCCGGTTTCCCGGCGGCGAGTCCTGGCGCGTACGAGAAGGTCACCACGGTGGTGTCCGGGTCGTTGAAGCCGCTGCTGATCCAGCCCCGGCGTGCATCCCACCGGCTCAGCAGCCCCGGCCGTTCCATCAGCCCTGCTTTGATCAGGCGTGCCGTGGTGCGGGCCGGCCAGGACCAGGAACGCTCGGTTTCCGCCCGGGCGATCTCCGCGTCGTAGGCGGCGGCGTCGAACCGGTAGGCAGGCAGCTCGGGCGCGAGCTCCCGGGAACCCGGCATGGTGGGTGGCCGCCGCCAGTCCTCCCACACGACGTGATCTCCCTCGCGTCGGATGGTGACGTACAGCGCGCCGCAGCACCCCTCGGTGCAGTAGGCCTCTGCGATTTGTACTTCGCGGGGCTCCGGCCCGGCCCGGAGCCGGCCGTCGTCCAGGAGGTGGTCGGGGCTGTGGGCGGGACCGCGGGCGAAGACCGCCGGGACAAGGGGACGCTCGTCGAGGAGGATGCGGGTCTCGACGGGTTCCCGGTCCACAGGGTCGCCCGCCACGATCTCGACACGCAGCCTGCCGGGCGTGGCTGGGCGCATGAAGGGCTGTCGCCCGGTGCGCCGGATCCAGCCGGCCCGCAACCGCTGGTCCGCCTCGTCTGCGTCGGTGTCCACCAGTGAGGCCCATTGCGGTTCGGCCAGTAGCCGCCCGAGTGATTCCAGCAACGCCGTGCGCCGACCGGGAAGCCAGTCCAGCAGCATGCCGGGACCGCTGCTCAGGTCCAGGGCGAGCGAGAGCAGGGTGGCGTGGTGGTCGAGGGTCGGCGGCAGGAGCCTGGCCCGTGTGACGACGCTTTCGTACAGGGTGAGCGCGTCATGGTAGGCGAGGAGGTCGGTCGGGGTGTCGCGCGTGCATCCCATCCGGACGAGGAGCCTGCCCGCCCGGGCGAGCAGGGCCGTGTCGGAGGGGTGTTGGTCAAGCAGGTCGGGCAGCCGGGTGGCCTCCGCGATCCGGCGGGCAGCCGTGGTGCTGAGGAATCGGGGGGCGGCAGAGAACGCTTCCAGCTCCGTACGGATCGCTTGGGGGTCCCTTGTCCACAGGGCACGGACGAGTGGCCGCAGTTCGTCGTGGCGGGTGTAGGCGATGAGCCAGATGACGGCGGCGGACCGGCGGTCGAGGATGTCGAGGGCGTCGATGGCCGGGCGGGTGACCTCCCGGATCAGGCCGAGGGCGGAAAGATACGGGACGTCTTCGGACTCGCCGAGGCGGATGAGCAGGGCGAGGCCAGCGGTGACGGCGGACACGGTGGTGCCGGTCCGGGTCAGCTGCCGGCCCAGCGACCGGGCCGCGTCATGCTGCCCGGCCTGCAGTGGCAGATTGGAGACGGCGGCCCGGATCAAGTGCTTGTGGCGGTCCCCTATGCCAAGCCGAGCGAAGCGGCGGTGCAGGGTGGCGGAGTCATCCGGTAGCGGGCTCAGCGCTTCCCGGACAGCGTTCTCCGCCTCTTCGCGGGACGGCAGGGCATCGCCGGGTCCGGGCTCCTGAGGGAGGGAGTAACCACGCCGGGGCGGGACTCCGTCGGGGGACTGGCGCAACACGCGCAGAGCGTGGTCGTACAAGGCAAGCGGGAGGGTGAGCGCGTCACGCTCTTCCTGGGCGCTCACCGGACGCAGTGGGACTCGATTCCGTAGGTCATGTGCGCAGCCTGCCAGCCCGCTTCCACTCTGTCGAAGGAGTTTGGGGGAAACCAGAGGAAAGTTCGTCCAGGATCATCGACCGCATCAACACCACGATCGACCGCTCATGCGGCCCGTAACTGCGATGCAGGCGAAGCAGGCGAAGGAAAACGGGCACCCTTGCCGGCATCACCGCAGGTCAAGAAGTGTCGTCCCCGCGTCCGCGGGGGTAGCTCGATGTTCCTGAGCTTGCCGTTCATGGTCCGGCGTCGAGCGGGGCAATGCGGGGCGACCTGCGGCCGACGTCCAGGTGAACCCGCAACCCGGGCAAAGCCGTCTCCTGCCACAGCCGCGTAACAGCGGCCGCGCAGGGGACAACTCCTGCCCCCACTCCGCCGGTCGAACCTGGTGGCTCGCACACCTGCGCCGCGGCGGAACCGGTGTCGCCCGGCGCAACTCCTCTACTCCCGACCGAAGTTGGAGTTGACCCGTGCCCAGGAAGTCCCTGCCGAGTCGGCTTGCCGCCAACGCCAAGTCCAGCTCCGTCAGTTACCAGGTCAACAAGAAGAAGGTGAAGGCAGGCGACATCCTGACCGTCCAGGGCAAGTTCGCCCTCCCCAAGGGGGTCGAGCCCGGCGGCACAGAGGTCTACCCGCAGACCTACTGGGAGGACGAAGCTCCCGATCACCAATACCTCGCTCCCCCGCACGTAACCCTCCAGACGGCGGGACCGGGCCCAAGGGAGCCGTAGCCCCCGGGAGAACGGAGCCCATGAGTAGCATCACACTTCCGGTCGGAGTTCTACGCGTGCATGACCTCGCGGAGCGACGCGCTTTGTCGAGCGGTTCGTCGCTGCCGGCCAGTGGCAGGAAGGCGACGCGGAAGTCCTGGTAGCGCTGGACGCCGGATACGACGCACCACGCATTGCCCATCCGCTGGACGGACTGCCAATGCAGACCCTCGGCCGGTTCCGATCCGACCGCGTGATGCGACGGCCGACACCACCACAGGTCTACGACCCCAAGGGCGGCCGGCCACCCAAGCGTGGCGGCGAGTGCGTCTTCGGGGACCCGAGCACCTGGGACACCGAAGTCGAAGGCGCCGTCGACCGCTGCCGGCAGTCCTTCCTCCGCCGCATCGACATCGAGGACACCGCCCCGCTGCCCGGCAGGACATGACATGAGCAAAGTCCTTGCCATCGGCGAGGTGTTCAGTCGTCCCGCCCACCGCAAGTTCGGCACGAGAAGTGAGGATGGCGAAAGCGTTCGTGGAACGGTCACGGTGACCGTTCCACGAACGGAAGTCATGGACCGGGTGAGGCACCTGAGCAAGAGGTGACAGTCACCATCGTGACCTCGGCCAGCGGCTCATGGGGTCTGCTCGTCATCGATGAACGCGGCGATCAGGCTGTGGGGTGTGTTGTCGCCGAAGAGGAACTCGTGGAGTTGGGTGCCGTCGGTGGCGGCTTCGGCGGCGCGGGGGAACATGGCCTGCTCGTACTCAGCGAGGGCGACTTCGACGTCGTCGGCGTGAGCGGCGATGGCTTTGCCGAGTTCGGCGCCGTCGTACATGGCCAGGTTGGCGCCTTCGCCGTTCGGGGCCGAGAGGTGGGCGGCGTCGCCGAGCAGGGTCACCCCCGGTACGCGGTCCCACCGGTGCCCGACGGGCAGGGCATGGAGGGAGCGCAGGATCGGCGCGGTGTCACTGTCGGTGATCAGCGCGGTGAGCTCCGGTGCCCAGCCGCTGAACTCCTGCGCGATCCGGGCGGTGGCCGCGGGGGCATCGGTGAAATCGATGGCGGCGAACCAGTCCTGCGGCTCGGTGAGCGCGACGTAGGTGTGAAGGGTCCCGCCGCTCTCCCGGTGAGCCTGGATCCCCTTCCCCGGCGCGAGTGCGAAGAGCGACCCGCCGCCGACCGCCTTCGCGGTGGCAGGGTGCCGGGTGTCGCTGTCGAACAGGTAGGTCTCGATGAACGACCTGCCGGTGTACTCGGGTGTGGCGTCGGAGAGCAGCGGCCGGATTCGTGACCAGGCGCCGTCCGCGCCGACCAGAAGGCTCGTGACGACGGTGGCTCCGTCGGCGAAGGTCACCTCGTGGCGGCCCTCGCCGAGGCCACGGACGCCGTTGACCTTGTGGCCCCACCGGACGGTGCCGGCCGGGAGCGAGTCGAGCAGGATCCGTCGCAGCTCACCGCGCAGCACCTCGGGGCGTCCCCCCGTGCCGTCGTCGGCTTTGTCGAACAGGACGGTCCCGTCCCGGTCGAGGATCCGTATCGCCTCGCGGCCCTCCAGGATGAGGCTACGGAACTCGTCGGTCAGGCCCGCCGCCTGCAAGGCCAGTTGGCCGTTGTAGTCGTGGATGTCGAGCATCCCGCCCTGCGCACGCGCCGTCGGTGAGGCCTCCGCCTCGTAGACCGTGGCCGAGACGCCGTGGACGTGGAGGACGCGGGCGAGGGTCAGTCCTCCGAGCCCAGCGCCGATGATCGTGACGTCAGTGGTCATGGTGATTCCTTGCCTGTCGCATGCCTGCCGGATGGGCACCCGGCAGGATCTCCGGAAAGATTCCAGACCCCGCCGACAAGCCGCTGACATCGGACCGACAGCCCCCGATATGCGACCGACACCCCGGCTCAGCCGCCCGATCACCCCGGGACAAGAAGCTGATCAGCTAGGAGGCCTGGCGCACGATCTGACGCGGACGTTCCAGGCGCCGCAGTACGAAAGGTGCGCGACCTTGCTGGGGTCACCGCCCAACTGCAGACTGCTCAGGTGATCGAACTCCGCCTCGCCCATACGGCCGCAGAGATCGCGCCCGGCGTACACGCCGGATCCTCCAACGGCTCCCGCCCTTCCCGTAGACGTAGTGGCAGCGCGAAGAAGCACGACAGGCGGCAGGATGCGCCCTCCGAGCTGTCGTCACTCCCGCCACCGGACCGGGGCGCGTCGACGCCCAGCCGTGACTGTCCGTCTGTCCGTCTGTCTAGCTATCTGTCTGTCCGTCCGTCCGTCCGTCCGTCGCGAGCCTACGACCGGTCGTTCAAGAGCGGTCGGTCAGTCCTCCGCACGAGGGGTGCGAAGCGGCCTACGCATCGGCCGGGTGGGCCCCAACTCGTTCTGATCGGGTGGCTGCAGGAGTACGGCAAGGTCTGCTCGTTCGATGGGCAGGAGCCGCGGGGACTCATCCGCCGGGGGCATGCTCCTGATGGCGCTCGGGCCGGTGCCGAGTCGGCGTCGTTCGGTGCTCATGACGGGAGTCTGAACCCCGCTCCGGGGCAGTCCGTGGGCACCCCCCTGTCTGCTCCAGCCGTTTGATCACGGTGTGGACGTCAACGCGCCACATGGGTGCTTGCAGTGCGACGCTGACCGCCGCTCTCGGGCGAGGGGGGCTGCCGGCGGCATGAGCCGACTGGAGAGAATCAGGACGTGACCCCTCCGAAAGAGATCTCCCGCGATTCCCTGCTCCGCAAGGGCTTCGTCCTGGAATACGCCACGCTGGCCTGGAACGCCATCGGCATCGTGGTGCTTGCTGTCGCGGCGGCCTCCGCCCGGTCGGTGGCACTGGCAGGGTTCGGACTGGACTCCCTGATCGAGATCGGCGCCTCGACGGTAGTGATCTGGGAGCTGTCGGGCACCGGTGAAGCACGTCGGCATCGCGCGCTGCGGCTGATCGGCGTCGGATTCGGGGCGCTCGCGGTCTACCTGCTGGTGCAGTCCACCTGGGTGCTGGCCGCCGGCTACCACCCGCGCCATTCGCCGCTGGGCATCGGGTGGACCGCGGTCACCGCCGTCGTGATGTTCGCCCTCGCCGCGGGCAAGGCCCGCACCGGCGCCGCCCTGGACAACCCGGTGCTCAAGACCGAGGGCCGTGTCACGCTGATCGACGGCCTGCTGGCCGCCGCGGTCCTGCTCGGCCTGGCCCTGAACACCGCCGTCGGCTGGTGGTGGGCCGACCCGGCGGCCGGCTACGTGCTGGTCTACTACGCAATCCGCGAGGTCCGCGAGATCTTCACCGGCGACCACTGAAACAGACAGCCACACCGGCCCCTTCCCCGCTGGGTGGTGATCCGGCGTACGAGCGGTTCCCGGCCCTGGAGGAGTCGTCCCTCGTGTCGGCGTACGCGTGAGCGTGCCCAATCACGTACGGATGAACGGGGTCTGACGCTGATCTCGTCACGGTTCCGGGCCGAGCTGGGCATCCTTCGAGTGTGCGGGGCAGGGGATTTGGGGCGGTGATCGAGGTGTTGGTACGCCGGTTCAAGTGCGGTGCGCGCCGCTGCCCGGCGGTGACGTTCGCCGAGCAGATCGCTGGGCTGACCAGCCCGCACGCCAGATTCACCCCGCTGCAGAGAGCGCGGTTGACCTGGAGAAGCACGTCGGCCCATCGACGTGTTGCCCGGCCGCGAGGCCGAGCCGGTCGCCCACCGGCTCGCCGACCACCCTGAGGTGGAGATCATGTGCCGTGACCGGGATTCGGCTTACTCGGAGGCCGCACGGCCGGCGGCGCCGCGGCGAGGGGATCCCACCGATGCCGGACGGGATACCGGACAGGGATGCTGGACTCCCGCGGGCGACCACGCCGTATCGTCGCCACGATGCTCCGGAAGCACGCGAAGGTCCAGCAACTCCTCTGTCAAAGCTGGTCGTTACGCGGCATCATTCCGCGACCTGAACCTGGACTACTACGCTGTCCGCCGCTTCGCCCGCGCTCCCTGAGCCTCGTTGCTGCCGGTCCGTCCTGTCAGGCGCCACCGTCGTCCTGGACGCCCGCCGGGGCTGAACCGGATTGCGCTGGCAGGCATCATTCACGTGCTCCGGTAAAGGCGCTGCCTGTCAAGACGTCCCCGATCAGGTGGTGGGGTGCTCGGAGATGACCAGTCGGCGCCGCTTGCGGGACTGGACCGAGGCCGGTGTCTGGCCTCGGCCGTCGACCACGGCAGGACCGGTTCTCAACACCATGTGATCGTGGATCGTTGCGAGGAGGCGGGACCCCACTGGCTGTCTCAACGCCGCGCCGACCTCCACCCAGCGCCTGCTCCGGCTCGCCTGCAGCCTCATCTGCCTGCGACGAATCAGCAAGTAGGTTCAGAACAGGATGATCGGGTTAGTGAGCGCCGCCATGTGCCCGTGCGGGTGGCGTACCTCGATCCGGATGAACGCCGACTCCTGCGCTGTGGTGAACCACTCGGCGGTGCCAGTGCCGTTGCCGGGAAGTGCTTCGCGGTGGACCTTGCCCCGGTCGGTATGGAAGCTGACGGTCGCCGACGGGACGCCGCGTACGTGTGCCCGCACAGCGACCTTCTGTCCCAAGGTCTTGAGGTGCTCGCCCACCTCTGCGCCGTGTTCACCCACGGAGGCAGTGAGCGACACTTCGACGGTGGCCGATTCGGCGATCCAACTCCGGCCCGCGCGGATGCCGGCAAGGATCGCCTGCGTGCTCAGCTCCTCGGCGAACACAACGGTGTGCGGGATGCCGATCTGGCCCTCCAGATGGGTGTCGCTGTTGCCCATCGCCGGACGCCACTGACCCTTGTGGACATCTGCGGCCAGACTGCGTCCCCACTCGGCCAGGGCCGCCTCGTTGTCGGTATTCCACGGTCGGTCCGACGTCCACAGCCCGTTCCATACCTCGACCACGTCAAAGCCCTGGTACGGATACATGAAGCCGCCGGTCGGATAAGGCGCGTGCGGGTGCGCTGCCACGCACAAGCCACCGACTCCATGAACCTGATCCAGGTGCTGGTCGATCAGCCCGTCCCGCACCCGGTACTCCCAGTCGACCACCTGCCCGGGGCCGATACCGAGAGCGAGCCAATGCCCGGTCTCGGTCGTCACCTCCTCGCCAAGGACCACCAGGAGATCGTGATCGACGTGGGGAGCCCAAGCATCATGCGCCTCGGCGGTGTTGTGTTCCGTGGTCGCGATGAAGTCGAGCCCTACCGCACGCGCACCGGCTGCCAGCTGCTCCGGGGTGAGCTCGCCGTCCGAGTGCACGGAATGGACGTGGCAGTCCCCGCGATACCAGCTACGCCCTCGGCCAGCCACGCGCAGGGGCGGGAAGTTCGCCACCGGCATTCATCTCCTCCATCGTTTCCTGCCAACCGAACGCATGCAGGGTAAGAGGAGCGGAGAGGGATTCGTAGTCGCGGGCCTCGATACGCTGACCCAATGTTCAGTTCCGTAATTGCGTTCGCCGGTGCGGCTTTTCTGATTGCGATGGTCCCGGGGCCGAGTACGGCCGTGATCCTGCGCCGTGCGGTGATGAACGGCCGCAGAAGCGGTATCGCCACGGTCCTGGGCAATGAGTGCGGGGTGCTGCTGTGGGGCCTCGCGGCGGCGTTGGGGCTCTCCGCCCTCCTGCTGGCCTCGCAGGTCGTCTACGACGCGATGCGGATCTTCGGCGCCGCGCTCCTGGTGTGGATGGGGGCGCGAGCGTGGTGGCGGGCGCGGCGGCCTGGCGGGCCGGGTGAGGAACCGGCGGAAACGACGGCGGTGTCGCACCGACAGGCGTACTGGCAGGGATTGGTCACCAACTTCGCCAATCCCAAGGCGGGCGTGTTCGCCGTGTCCTTCCTGCCGCAGTTCGTGCCGCAGGGAGCTCCCATACTGCCGACCCTGCTCGCCTTCTCGGTGATCTGGGCCGTGATCGACCTGCTCTGGTACCTTCCACTGATCTGGCTGGCCGGACGGGTCCGCGGTGTGCTCCAGCGGCGGTCGATTCAGCGCCGGATGGAGCAGATCTCCGGGGCTGTCCTGGTCGGGCTGGGGCTGCGCCTGGCGGTCGAGTCGTAGGCAGTCGGAGCCGGTCCCGTCCCGGCCGCTCACTCGCTCGCTCGCTCAAGGGAAGAGGACCGCTGTGCACGCTGTCATCGTCTGGTGGGACCTGTCCGCCTCCGGCCAGACCATCGAATCCATGCGTGCGTATCTGCGCGAGGAGTCGGTGGACGCGTTCGCCGAAGTGCCCGGGCTCCGCTTCAAGATGTGGGTCTCCGATCCGGACGCCAACAGGTGGGGCGCCGTCCTGCTCTGGGAATCGAAGGAGGCGGCTCAGCAGCCGTTGCCCAGTCGGGCGCTTGAGCTGATCGGTTACCCAGCAACAGTCGCGCACACCTTTGACGTCGAGGCCACGATCGAGGGCCGCTACGAGACGCAGCAGCTCGGACGGCGCGGCCTGGCCTTCGACGAGAGCGCCGCAGCAGTGCAGCAGTGATGGCTGGTGGTTCCCGCCAGTCATCGAACGTCCAAGCCCGGAGCCGGGCTGTGCGCGACGCCGTATTCGCGGGCGAGGCGGTTGGCCTCCGCGGCGGCGCCCGTCATCCGGTGCAGCCACAACCCGTACGCCACTGGCTCCATCTGCTCCTGCGTCAGATACCGCTGCCACCGCTTGATCCCGTGATCACACGATGCCGCCCTGACCTGCTCTGCCAGCCGTAGGCGAAGGTCGTGGCCGTACGGCGTCAGGCGGCCCGACCACCGCACGGGCCGCCCCTCCAGAACCGACAGCTCCGCGCGGTCCTCCCAGCCGACAAGCTCCACCAGGCCCTGACTCTCCAGCGCGTTCACCTGCTGCTGGGGCGGCTCTACATGCCGGCCGCCGGCCAGGTGACCGCACGCAACGACCGGCTGAACGACGAGCCCGAACTGGTCAACACGGACCCGTACGGCGACGGATGGCTGATCGAGATCAGCCTCAAGGACCCGAGCTCCGACGGCCTGCTGAGCGCGAAGGAGTACGACGCCTACATCACGTCCGGGGATTAGCCCTCCCACGTGTGGCGGGGCCCAGCCAGGCCCCGCCACATTCCTCGCGGTCAAGGGCGGCGGCCGGACGGCCAGGACGTGCCACTGTGGTCGGATTCCGGCCATAACCCTGTCGCCTGGCCGAATCCAGTGCCATGCTGTGACGGCGGTGATCCTCTTGCCCCAGGCGGAGGCCCCCGCCCTTGGGCCCGTCCGTGTGCTGTCACCTTGGCGGGCCGCGCCGTCCCTCCCGGCCTCCCCACGGGAGGGCCGACGGCTGCGCAGACATCTCTGTGCGGCACGGGCTCCGGCCAGAAGGGCGGACGGGCGGACGGGCGGACCCGAAAACGGTTGGTGCGTGACCGCTCCACCTACGAAGTCCCGCCTACCGTCCAGGCGAAGGACGACGAACCGTTCGAGCCGGCCCAAGCGGTGCGCGCCCAGGACGTCGACCTCCGGACGGTTGCCCAGCGCGTGGAATCGTGGCGGATCCTGCTGGTGCTGACGAACACCGAGGTCGCTCGGTGACAGACGATCGCCGTGAGGCGATCACGCCGCCGCCCGTCTCGAGGGTCCCGCCCGCCTCTCACACCAGGGCCAGTGGCCTGCACAAATCAAGATGGAAGGACTCAAGAGTCAATCACCAGCGGGCAGGGACGCAGGCTTGCGCAGCAGCCACTGTCCCAACGTCCGACGGGGGGACCGCACCACGACGCGACCAAAGCTCTTCTTGCCGACCAACTCCACTCGCAGTGTGATCTGCGCACCAGTGGTCGGAGCCTGACGGATCTTGACCTTGCTGTGTTCCAGTGTCAGGGCATCGGCATCGACCACGATGCCCGGCTTGGTGACCAGCGTCAGGGTCTTGCCTTGCATGTCCACATCGATCCGCAAGGTGTCCTGCGTAATCACTGCCTGAGTGAAGTCGAGCGTCACCTCGCACCACTCCACTGCGAGCTCCAGCCTCCGCGGCACCACCCAGCGCCCCACACGTTCGACCACACTGAACCTCCGGTCGATCCGGAGCACATCCTTGACCTCTGCTACGGCCGCGCCGGTCGAGGTCGACACGGGCGGCAGGTCAGCGGTGAGCGGCGTCAGTTCGCCGACGGTGCGCGCCGACAGAGCAGCCTCCAGACGCTCGTCCAACTCGGCCGCGGTCAGCAGGCCGTCCCCCGCCGCGACACGCAGCACGTCCACCACTCGGTCCCGGTCCGCATGAGAGGCCCGCAGCTCGGGCGACGAGCCGGGGCCGGAGTGCTTCCCGGTGGGCGAGATCTCCTGCGACATGCTTCCGTCCTGATCCTGTCGAAGGTCTTCGCGCGATGCAGCTGGCGGCACGACGAGAGGACTAACGCTATATCGCGACATGAGTCCCGGCCAACCCCCAACAAGCAGGAGAGGCGATCGTCAGCATTGATCCGCATGCCCCCACAGCAGCCGCCTCGGTGACGCCCGCCGTTGATATGTCCCCGCTGTTCCCGGCCCGCCTGGCACTGGAGGACTACGCCCAACGGCCGGATCAGGGGCCACCGTAGCTCCCGCAGCGGACCCCCCGGGTCGTCATCGCAGGTGACGACCCCGATCCCTCCCGCCGCCTAGCGTGCTGCACATGATCGGGATCGTCCGGCGACTGCCTGGCGTTCCTCTCGCCCCCTCCTTCGCGCCGGTCCAAGGATTTGTCATGCCCAAAACAACATCCGATGCGGTCGGTCCGGCAGCCCTCACCCTTCTCCTTGGCCTGTGGGGGATCAGACGCGAGAACAGCATGTGGCGCGACGAGGCGGCGACGTGGCAGGTGGCCCACAGGACCGTTCCCGAGATCTGGCACCTGCTGGACCGGATCGATGTCGTCCACGGTCTCTACTATCTGTTCATGCACGGCGTTTTCGCCGTCTTCGGAGACAGCCTCCTCACCCTGCGACTGCCCTCCGTTGTGGCCATGGCCGGCGCCGCCGCCCTGGTCACGCTCCTGGGTACCCGACTGGCCGACCGGTGCACGGGGCTGGCCGCGGGCCTGACTTTCGCCCTGATCCCCGCGGTCCAGACTTCGGCGCGGGATGTCCCGGAGAGATGCGCCGCCTGCTGCGCGGGGCAGGTGCTTGTTCGCGCAGTACGGGCTCATCGGCGAAGGCGGGGGACGAGAGGGCGATGACCCCGTCCAGCCCCACGTCGTCATTGTCGGTGATCGTGATGCGGCTGCCGGCACGGAAGGACCTGACATCCCATTCCGACTGGGGCCAGGTGGCGTTCGCCACCCAGCGTTCCTCCCGGTCGGGCGGGGGCATCTTCTTGACCTTGTCCCGGCAGGCGCGACGCGCTGCCTCGTCGACCGGTTCGACGCGTACGTGTGCCCACGGGGCCCCGTGCTCGGCCGGGCGTGAGGCTTCGGCACTGGTCAGCGTGACCGGGTAGGTGCCGGGCCGGGCGTCGCAGGCGATGGTGACGGCGGCCGTCAGCGGGGTGCCGTCATCCGCATCCGACCGGCCTTCAGCAATACCGGGGAGGTAATGGTGTCGCCGTTCACGGCCTGTCCGCTCGCTGCGGTGACGGCCAGCGTGTCGCCGGGGTGCACGGACCGGACACTGCCGAACGGCAGCGGTGCCGGTTCGGCGGCGAAGGCGGGTCCGGCGGCCAGGAGGGGCAGCAGGAGCGGCAGTACCACCACTGCCGCGGTGCGGAATCGGTCCAAGGCCTCGCCTGCCTGCCTTGTGACGCCGCGTCAAGCCGCAGGTGACGCTAAGCTACTCACCAGCATGTCGAACATATGTCCGATTATGTGAGATCGGTATTGCCCGCCGTTCGGCTTTCTCCAAGACGGAAAGACACCTCGTTGAGTTCCAGTTCCAGATGGATTCCGGCCCTAGCGCTCGGTCTGTGCGCGGGCGTACTCGGCACAGGCCAGGCGCTTGCCGCGACCGGTGCTCCGGTGCCGCCGGTCCCGGCTGCAACGATGGCCCGTACGACAGAGTCCGGGGCGGCGGCAGTGTCGCCTGCCCCCTCGGCGACGCCGACTCCCGCCCAGCCCAGCCGCCCGTCTGTCTCCCCGGCCTCCTCCGGAGGCCCAAGCCTGAGTGAGGAGGAGAAGTACTGGACTGCCGGTCGCATGGACAACGCGGTCCCGCTCGACAGCCCACCCGACCGGGCCCCTGCAGCCTCGGCGTCCCACATCGGCGCGCGCGGCACGCCACCGACCGGCACGCCTCATCCCGAGCACTTCGGCGGCCACCCGATGGTGGGCACGTTCTTCTACGACGGCAAGCCCTTGGGTGGCAAGAGCACGTACTGCACGGGCAGCGTGGTGCACACGGCCGCCCATGACATCGTCCTGACCGCCGGGCACTGCGGCCGTGGTCTGGAGAGGGCCACCCACCGCATCTTCGTGCCGCAGTACCGCGACGGGCTGTCCGCCGCGAACCAGCCGCGCGGCGTCTTCCCGGTGTCACAGACGTACATCGATCCGCGCTACGCGGCGAACACCAAGAAGCCCACCTCCGACCTGGACCTGGCCTTCGCGCAGGTCGATCCCAACAGCCGGGGCAAAGTGGAGGACGTGACGGGCGCTCTGACGTTCACGCCCACCACCAACTACACCCACAACGTCACGGTCGTCGGGTATCCCAGCTCCGAACGCGTCAATTCGAAGCACCAGGCGATCCGCTGCCACGTCACCACCTCGCGCCTACCCGGTTACCGGCAGGTGCGCATGACCTGCACCGGCTTCTACGGAGGGGTCTCCGGCGGCCCGTGGATCGAGAACTACGACCGCACCACCGGCACCGGCAAAATCATCGGCAACACCGGCGGGTACAACGGAGGCGGCAACGACGCCAACGACGACTGGGTGACGTACGCGCCCATCTATGGCAAGGACGCCCAGAGCCTGTTCAACGACGCCGCCGCCCATCGCACGGTGGGCGCGAGACCGCCCTACCAGCCGTCGGCGGGCAGCCCGGTCCTGCCCGGCTCGGCGGGCACCTGGCAGCACGCCGGCCTCCTGGCCTCCGGCGACATCCGCCACAGCGGGCACTTCGACCCGACGCGACAACTTCTGGCCTCCAACAGCACCTGGACGCACGCGCGAACCATCACGGCCGACGACTCCACCGGAAACGGGGCCACCGACGACCTCGTCATCCGCTGGTCCGACGACGAGACCACCATGCACACCGCTACCGGCGTCACCCGGCCAGGGACCGAACGCACACTCGTCGCCACAACCCCCTGAGCCACAACCACCGCAGTCCCGACGCCGCGTCTCTCCCTCTCGTCCTGCACGGGACTCCGTCCTGGACCGCCGAAGGCCCTCAGTCCCGGCAGCAGTAGTGGGCTGCCGGCACCGAGTTTCACCCGTGCCGAGTCACTTCACGAAGCGGTACTTCAGGTGAGTGGCAAGGGGCGTGTCGACCACCCTGACCGGCTCAAGGTTCCGTCGCCCGGCGCCCAGTCCCTCGAAGAGCCGCAGTCCCTCTCCGAGCAGCGCGGGCACCACGTGAAGCTGCAGCTCGTCGATGAGTCCCTCCCTGAGGTATTGCTGCACCGTTCTCGCCCCGCCCGCGATGTCGACGTTCTTGTCCCCGGCGGCGGCCTTCGCCTGGTCGAGGGCGCTGTGGATGCCGTCGGTGACGAAGGTGAAGGTGGTGCCGCCCTCCTTGACCAGGGTCGGCCGGGGGCGGTGGGTGAGCACGAAGACCGGGGCCCTGAACGGCGGGTTGCCGCCCCAGAACTCCTCCCCCGTGTCGTACATCATCCGCCCCATGACCACCGCTCCGGTGGCATCGAACCACTCGCGCATCAGCACCGAGTCGCGGTTCTCCTCCCCGCCGGTCATGCCCTGACGCTGCCGCCAGCTCGCCAGGTTGTGGATCCACTCGAAGAGCGGCTCGGCACCGTCGCCTCCCGGGTTGTCGATGGCGACGTTGGTGCCGGCGACGCAGCCGTCGAGGGAGATGGCCATATCCGCGGTTACGGTCACGATGGGGTTGCTCCTGACATCCTGGGATGTGCTGCCTGTACTCTCACGTCGATCGGGAGCTCGCGTATTCGACACTCCCGGCGACACTCGACAGCCCCCACCCGTCAGAGGGTGCCTTCCCGGCGGTTGAACGCCCGGTCGGATTCCCGCCAGCTTCCGGCACTGATGCCAGCAATGCTCGACGTCATGAACCGACTTGAAGGAAACGTGGCCTTGGTCACGGGCGGAAGCCGGGGTATCGGTGCCGCTGTGGCGTTACGACTGGCCGAAGAAGGCGCCGACCTCGTCCTGACCTATGAGAACAGCGCGGAACGCGCCGGCGAGGTCGTGGAACAGATCAAGGCCAGGGGGCGCCGGGCCCTTGCCATCCAAGCCGACAGCGCGGTCCCTGAGGCACTCACCGCCGCGGTGGACGAGGCCGCCGCGATGTTCGGCAGACTCGACATCCTGGTCAATAACGCCGGTGTCTTCCTCGTTGGCCCACTTGAAGACGTGGGGTCGGCAGAGATCGATCGCACTCTGGCGGTGAACGTCCGGGCGCCGTTCGCAGCGTCCCAGGCGGCAGCGCGGCATATGGAACGGGGCGGCCGCATCATCAGCATCGGCAGCAATGTCGCCGAGCGTGCGGTCTTCCCCGGACTGGCGCTGTACTCGATGAGCAAGACGGCTCTGGTCGGGATGACGAAGGGCCTGGCCCGAGAACTCGGCCCGCGTGGAGTCACCGTCAATCTGGTGCACCCCGGCCCCACCGACACGGACGCCAACCCCGCCGACGGACCGAACGCCGAGACGATCGCCGGCTTCACCGCTGTCGGCCGCTATGCGGAAGCGGCCGAGATCGCGGCCACCGTCGCCCACCTGGCAAGTGCGGACGGCGCGTACATCACCGGAGCCTCGATCCATGTCGACGGCGGCTTCACCGCCTGACACGGGAGCTCGACTTCGCGACCGACCTGAGCAGCCCGTAGGAGGGACGGCCGCCGCGTGGTCACCGGGTCTTGTGGACTCCTGGAGATCCCACCGGGCCGGCGGACAGCTTGCCGGATAGGCCGGCCGTCCGGTGCAGCTGGTCGCGGGGCAGCTACTTCCTCGCCTCGTCATGGATCGAGCCGGGTTCCCGGTTGACGCCCGTCGGGCACCACGGGACGCCGGTGGGCGCTACCGGGCATCCCGTGTCGTGTTCACACGTCGAGTGTCTTCTTCAGTGCGGCCAGACCCTCGGCGTAGATGCCGTGGAACAGGGTGATCGCTTCTTCATCGCTTGTCCCTGCCGGTGTGAAGGTGCCGGACCACTCCACACGGCTCTGACCTCCGGGCACTTCGTGCACGGTGAGGGTGGAGCGGTAGCCGGTGACAGGGAACGGGGCCTGGAGAATGGAGTAGCTGTACGTGCGCGCCTGGTTGTCGAACGCTTCGAGGCGTTCGACGATGACGCCGCCTTCCTCGTTCGTGAGGCTACGGACGCGGCCGCCCTCGCTGAGCGTGCTCTTGGGAATGTAGGGCAGCCAGTCAGGCAGGGAGTCGAAGCCGCCGATGAGCTGCCAGACGCGCGCGGCGGGCGCGGGGATGTCGATGGTTGCGGTCGTGGTCGCCATGGTCGTCTCCTGAACAGGTGAGGTAGAGGTCAGGCGCTGGGTACGGGGGCGTCCTGAGCGATCAGCCCCTCCGTGCGCAGAGCCGCCCAGAAGGCCGGCGGGACCTTCTCCCCGAGTGCGGCGACGTCCTCTACGATGCGGCTCGGTCGGGAGGCGCCGGGGATGTCCGCGACAACCGCCGGGTGAGCAAGGGAGAACTGCAGCGCTGCCGCCTTGATGCCGACGCCGTGCTGCCCTGCGAGTGCCTTGATGCGCTCCACCTTGGCAATGACAGGGGCGGGGGCCTTCTGGTACTCGAAGTGCTGCCCGCCGGCCAGGACGCCGGAGCTGTACGGTCCGCCCACGACGATGTCGACGTTCTGAGCCTTCGCCGCCGGCAGAAGCCGCTGCAGGGCCCGCTCGTGGTCAAGCAGCGTGTAGCGGCCGGCGAGGAGGAACGCGTCCGGCTTCGGCTCGTCGAGGTCCAGCGTCAGCTCCAGGGGCTCGACCCGGTTGACCCCGAGGCCCCAGGCCCTGATGACGCCTTCGTCGCGCAGCTTCTGCAGCACCCGGAACGCGCCGGTACGGGCGGTCTCGTATGCGGCGAGCCACTCGTCGCCGTAGAAGTCCTGTGCGACGTCATGCACCCACACGATGTCGAGGCGGTCTGTCTTCAGCCGCTTGAGGCTGTCGTCGATGGAGCGCAGCGTGGCGTCGGCCGAGTAGTCGTTGACGATCTTGTGGGGGCGTCCGTGTTCGAACAGTCCGCCCTTCTCGCCCAAGTCGCGGGCGGAGGGGTCCTCGATCTCGTCGAGGATGACGCGGCCGACCTTCGTACTCAGGACGAACTCGTCGCGGGGGCGGTCGGCCAGTGCTTCACCGAGCCGGATCTCGGACAGGCCCGCGCCGTAGAAGGGCGCGGTGTCGAAGTAGCGGATGCCGTTGTCCCAGGCGGCGTCCACGGTGGCCACGGCCTCCTCGTCGGGTATGGCCCGGAACATGTTGCCCAGCGGTGCGGTGCCGAAGCCCAGACGGCCGGGCAGGAAGGACTTGATGGACATGGTGCGGATCCTTGCTGTGCGAGTGGCGACGGATGTGCTTTCTGCGCCGTTTGCGCGGTCCGTCGGTCTGGCACGTTCGAGGCTAGGATCTAGACTTGAGACTGTCCAAGACTTACTTGGACACACTTGAGTCCTCAGAGGTCTAACATGCTTGACCTGCGGCAACTCCGCTACTTCGTCGCCGTCGCCGAGACCGAACACGTCGGCCGGGCCGCCGAGCGGCTGCACATCTCCCAGTCACCGCTCAGCCGGCAGATCGCGCAACTCGAGCAGAACCTGGGCCTTGCCCTGTTCGAACGCGGCCAGCAGAGAATCCGGCTCACCCGGGACGGCCAGGTCTTCCTGGCCGAAGCCCGCGCGCTACTGCGGCATGCGGATCGTCTGGAGAACCTGGGCCGTCGGCTGGGCCGCGGAGAAGAGGGCGGCCTGTGCATCGGCTACGTCTCAGACGCCATGCACACCGGCATCCTGCCCGGCGCACTACGCGCTCTGCACAACGAACGCCCCGGCATCCACATCGCCCTGTACAACCTTTCGCCGACCGAGCAGTTCGAAGGCCTGCGGCAGCGCAGCCTCGACATCGCGCTCGTCCACGAACCTCCGACCGCGGATGACCCCGACCTGCTGGCCGCACCCCTGCTCGAGGACCCGCTGCTACTCGCCCTGCCCGCCGGGCATCCGCTCGCCAGCCAGGAAAAAGTGGCTCCCGGGGACCTCGATGGTCAGCCGTGGATCGCAGTCAAGAATGCTCAGGACCCCGCCTGGCGCGACACGTTCGTCGCCTCCTGCACGGCAGCCGGCTTCACGCCCGACATCCGCCTCGACGCCGCCGAGCCACTGACCGCGCTCGGCCTGGTCGCCTCCGGGCTCGGACTCGCATTCGTGCAAAAAAGCATGGTGCGCGCCACTACTGAGGATGTCGCGGTGCGCGAGCTTCCCTGGCACGACACATGCATCCAACTGTGGGCCGCATGGCACCGAGTCGACCTGCGGCCCCTCGTGACATCGTTCCGCGCCACAGTCCTGCGCACAAGCAGCACCGCCTAAGGCCTCTCCGACAGGTCCATGCCTTACTGGGCAGCGGGGTGCGCACATGCTCGCGTCCCTCGTTGATGCCGGGCAGCGGCCGAGGCGCCCCGCCGAGTCCGCATGCCTGCGGCGCCTGTCATGGACTCGGCTTCTCAGCTTCACCGTCTGTGCGATGAGCTCAACGCCTTCCGCGCATGCCCCGACGGCGACCTGTCCGTACCGAAGAGCGCTGCGGCGAGTGGACGCTGCATGACCTGGCAGGGCGCCTGGGCTCTTCGAAGGGCCGAGGACCTGGCGCCGGCAGACCGCCCGGAGCCCAAGGTGACTCCGGGCGCGGTCCTCGTGCGCAGGGACAGCAGGGGCTCGGCTGTATTTGGGCGTCGCCGCCCAGTACCAGCCGGGAAAGTGACGCTCACCGCGGGATCGGCGGAACGTGCGTACCGGAGCGACGGCCTCGAACCGGCCCGTCGCACAGTCCCGCAGCAGACGCCGCCGACGCCCGTGCACCGCGCCCACGTACGGCACTGGGTTCGCTGAGAGACAAGTCCGAACGGATCGGTTCGTTGAACAACGCTGACCTGCATGGTTTTCCGATCCGGGGTGCGCGTGTCCCCTGTCGGAGTCGTCGGATTCCCTGGTTCGCGGGTTCAGATACTGCCGGGGCGGACCAGACCGGTCCGTTTGACGGTGGTCAGGATGGGGGTGACCTCGATGCCGGTGATGTGCTCGAGAGTGCCGATCGAATCGGTGAGGAAGGTGTAGAGAGCGTTGAGATCGGCTGCGGCGGCGGCCACCAGGAGGTTGCTCGACCCGGTGGTGGCAGCGGTGAAGCGGACCTGGGGGTGACGGCCGAGTTCCTGTCCGGCCTGTTCGAGGCCGCCGGGTGCGACGGTGATCCACAGCAGTGCTTCCGCGTGAACGCCGAGCATGGCAAGGTCGATCTCGGTTGCGAGCCTGAGGACTTGGCCGCCTGTCAGTGTGTCCAGCCGGCGGCGGACGGTAAGAGCCGTGGTGCCCGTCCGGTGCGCCAGTTCGGTGTATGTGGCGCGCCCGTCCTCGATCAACCCGTCGATGAGCGGACGATCGATGGGCAGTGGCTCGGGAGCAGTGGCGAGCGGCTGCGCGTCGTCCATGAGGCTCACGAATTCCTTCGGCAGCAGGCCGGCGTTCCAGGCGAAACCGGCCGGGAAGACGCGCAGCAGCGCATGTGAGGTCCAGCTCTCAACAGCGGCTGTTGCGGGCAGGTCGCGCAGCAGGAGGGCGTTGCGCGCAGTGGCCCCGTCGAGGAAGAGGACGGTGCAGATTTCGTCTCCACCGCCCAAGACGTCCACCCACAGCGTGTCGGGGCGGCGTGCCAGAGTCGTGGCCACAGCGGCGATGCGGTGGGGGCGGCAGCGGATGCGCAGCGCCATCGGCACCATGTCGGGGAAGCAGGCCGGATTGCGTACGGCCGTGGCACGCAGTGTGCCGTCGTGGTACAGCGGGGCGGCACGGCGCACGACGGTGCGTTCGGAGATGCCGAGAGCTTCGCCCACTGCACGCCAGGACGCTCGCGGCGAGGACATCAGGACCGCGGCGATCCTCCGGTCCGTTTCACTGAGGGAATGGCGCTCTTTCTGCATTCCTGACTCGCCCCCTGTCTTCTTTCCGTGTCAGTGCACGCCGTCTTTGGCTGCTTCCTGCTGCCTCACCGTACAACGGTCGCAGAGCACATCACAGGATGAAAGGCAGGAGCGATGTCGCAGCAGAACCGGCCGATCGTGGCCACGGACAAGGGCAGAGTGCATGGTGCCGTGGAGGGCGCGGTGGCGTCCTTCCGCGGAGTCCCCTACGCGGCCTCTCCGGTCGGGAAGCTGCGCTTCGCGCCGCCGCAGCCGCACCCCGCGTGGAGCGGAGTGCGGGAAGCCGTGCAGGCGGGCCCGGCCGTGCCCCAGGGGCCGTCCAGGCTCGAGCTGGTCATGGGCAACCGGAAGCAGAGCTGGGACGAAGACGGCTCGCTCACACTGAACGTCTGGAGCCCCCAGCATGTGCTGGACGGCAACGCTTCCCTACCGGTCCTGGTGTGGTTTCACGGCGGCGGATTCACCAGTGGTTCGGGCGGCTGGGACTGGTACGACGGGGCCCGACTGGCCGCGCTGGGCAACATGGTGGTGGTCACCGCCAACTACCGGGTCGGCTCGCTCGGCAACCTCCGGCTGCCGGACATCGGTGCCGACAACCTTGGCGCCCAGGACCAGGGCGCGGTGCTGCGCTGGGTGAGGGACAACATCGCGGCCTTCGGCGGCGACCCCGAGACCGTGACGGTCGGCGGCCAGTCGGCCGGTGCCTTCTCCGCCTTTCAGCTCGCGGTCGACCCGGAGACCGGCAGGATGATCCGCCGGGTGATCGCCGAGAGTGGTCCGTGGGGCCTTGAACCGCAGGACCCCGAGCTGGCGACCGAGAACACCAAGTCCTACCTGCGCCTCCTTGGTCTTGAAGACTCCGCGGACCTCACCCACGCGCTGCGCCAGGTGCGTGTCGAGGAGCTGTTGGCCGCCTACTCGAAGCTCATGGTGGACAAGGCCGAATTCGGTGTCGTCGCGCCGCCGATGTACCCGGTGCTCGGCGGATCGGGCATGCCTTACGCGTGGAGGCAGGCACTCGATGCAGGCGCCCTGGCCGGCAAGGACCTGCTCATCGGATCGACGAGGGACGAAATGACCGCCTTCTTCGCGTTCGACGAGCGCATTCAGACGCTCACGCGTGAGGAAGCACTGAACTTCCTCGTCAGCCTGCACGGTGGTGAGGCCCAGGCGCTCTACGAGCGGCACGAGGCACAGTGTCCCGATGCAACCCCCGCACAGGTCGTGACGGACGTGGAGACCGAGGCGGTCTTCCAAGGGGGCGTGATCGAGATCGCCACGCACCACGCCGCCGGCGGCAACAACGCGTACGTCTACCAGTGGGACTTTCGTCCCGAGCCCGACGTGGCCAGCCTAGGTGCCACCCACTGCGGGGAGCTCCCGTTCCTCTTCGGCACGTTCGACAGCTACCCGGACAGCCCCATGCTCGGCCGCATCGGGGCTCGGACCGAGGCGCTCTGGCGGTCCTTCGCAGGTGCTCTGGCTTCATTCGTGACCACCGGCTCCCCCAATGGGGAGGGCCTGACCTCCTGGCAGCCATACGTTGCTGGATCGAACTCCCAGGTCCTGCACTTCGGCTGAACTGAGCGCAGGGCGGCCACAGCACGCCCACGGCTCCGGACCGACCCCGACGCGCAGGCCGTGGCCGCCCTGCCGGCCCCGCGCCGCGACAGGTCCGGACCTGGGCCGGTCAGGGACTTCCGGGAGACGTTGCGACCTTCACCCCGGGGCCGCGCAGGGTCCATAGCCACAAAGCTGTTGAGTGACCCACACCACGACAGTGTGGGACCTGCGGGAGGCACTTCGGGCCGCGAGGCTCCGAAGCGCCTGTACGTGGAAATCGGAACAGTAGATTCCATGTCAGCAGTCCCGTCCTCGGGGCCGTGGGGGGCGTGCCCGTGGCCGAGCCCGCGGTCCGTCCGGCCGCAGTCAAGGCCCGTGAGGTGAGCGACAGGAACCTCACCGCCCACCACCGTCACCTTTGTATGATCAGTTGATGACTGCCTCCGTCGTACTTCAGGTGGCCGCGACGCCCACCTCTCCCGCTCTCGTTCTTCGCCCCTGGTGCATGGAGGACGTTGCCGCTCTGGTCGAGGCGTGCCGGGATCCCGGATTGCGCCGCTGGACGAGCCATGTCGTGGACAGCGATGCCGACGGGGCACGGTGGGTGCGGGCCCAGCAGCGGAGCTGGACAGCGGAAGACCGGTTCAGTTTCGCCGTCCTAGAGGCACAATCCGGTCCAGTTCGCGATCAGTTACTGGGCAACGTCGTCCTGAAAGAAGTCGCCTCCGGCAAACCGGCGGCCGAGGTGGGCTACTGGACCGCGGCGCACGCTCGCGGGCGGGGAGTTGCCCCCCGCGCTCTGGAGGCTCTCACCAGCTGGGCCTTCGGCACCTTCGAAGCCGATGGGCTAAAGCGTCTCGAACTCCTGCACCAGGAAGACAACCTGGCGTCGTGCCGGGTCGCGCAGAAGAGCCGGTACGACTTCGACAGCGTCCTGCCCGCGGCGCCACCCTCCTTCCCTCGCGATGGCCACCTGCACATACGGCGCATGGATGCCTGAGGTCGACAGGAATTGGTGCCGACCTGTCGCATCGTGCACGGCTCGCCACGCCGTCTCGCCGACGTCGCTCTCCTTGGTGAGCAGGTCCTGGCCCGTGAAGTCGTCCCTGACCTACTTCGCGAACGGTGCGCAGGGCGCCTGGACCAGCTCGTCCAGCGACCCGCCGTTCGCCGCCTTGTCCGCGAAGTTCGTCGTCAGGCAGGCGCCCGGCTCAACCGTCTTCGCCGACACGTAACTTCGTCATCGGCTCCCCCGACACCGCCCTGTTGAGCTCGCTCCTGCCCGACGTCGTGCACGTGCGCGACGTCGGCCGACTTGCCGTACTGGTCCAGTTCCTAGATCTTGGTCGGCCATGTCGGCCACGCAGCGGAGCCCGCCTGGGTCAGGGCTTCATGCCGTGCTTCTTGTGCTGCGTGGCGGCGGCTGTTCTTCCCGAACTGGCCTTCGCTACTGCCATGGCGCAGGTGGCGGGAGAGGAACTGAGCAGGCCTTTTTTGGTGCCCAGAGCCGGGGCCTCAGGTCTGTCTCACTCGTGGGCCAGTCTGTCTTGTCCCATGATCTCGGCCTCATGAAGACGTCGGCGAGGCCGTTGGTGTCGCCGGGGACGAGGTTGGTGGCCGCCGAGACTAAGGCGACGCGGCGGCCGTCCCCGCTCAGGCTCGCGGCGGAGCTCACCCCGTCGGCCTGGGTGCCGTCGGCCGTGGTGCTGACGCGCACGATCGTCTGCGTCTTCCGGTCGAAGGCGAACACGTCGGTGACCTTGTTGGTGTCGTCGGGCACCAGGTCGCTGGTCCCGCTGCGCGTCTTCAAAATCCGCAACTTCTCCGCCGCCACCCTGACCACGGCCGCCATCGCCTTCGCCATGACCGGCATGTTCCTGCCGCTGGTCATCTACCCACAGTCCGCGCTGGTCCTGTCGCCCACCGAGGCCGGCCTGCTGACCGCGCCCATGGCCCTCGTCTCCGCCTCCATGGGCCTGTTCCTCGGCCGCCTCTCAGATCGCGTGGGCGGCAAGTACCTCGTCATGTCCGGTCTGTTCGGCATGGCGGGCGGCCTTGTCGTCGTCGCGATTCAGGCTAGGGCGGACCTCCCGGCCTGGCAGCTGACACCGGGGGTGGTGCTGATGGGCCTCGGCATGGGCTTCGTACTGGTCCCCGTCAACGGCGTGGCGATGGGCTCAATGCCGGCCGAACTGCGCGGCGCGGCCTGCGGCATCTTCTTCACTGCCCGCCGGCTGGGCGCGGTCCTGGGCAGCGCCGCCATCGGCGTACTGCTGCAAGCGTGTATTTCGGCGAACGTGGCCGCCGAGGGACTGCCCACGCACCTGACCCGCCAAGCCGCGCAACTCGCCGACCAGGCCATGCGGAATGGACTCACCCAGGCGGCGAGGGAAACCCTGATCCCCTCGGCTGCGGTTCTTGTCCTCGGCACGCTCGCGGCGGCGGAAATGCGGCGCACCGAGTCGCACGAGAAGAGCAGGGCCGTGACTTTGCAGGTCGCGGAGAGATGATCGGCAGTCAGGGGGCTTCCATGCGGGATCTGATGTCGTCGATGGTCACCCCGGGAGCGCTTTCGACGACAGCGAGGCCGTCGGGGGTGATGTCGAGGAAACCGGGATCGGTGATGCCGCGGTGGACGCAGCACTCGCTGGTGAGGGGCAGGGCGCCCGCCTTGAGGATCTTTGGTGAGCCGTCCTTGGCCGTGTGTTCCAAGAGGACCATGACGCGGCAAGCGCCGTGGACAAGGTCCATTGATCGCTCGCAGAAACCTCGCGGATCGCGCGGGCGGAGTACGCCTTGCCGACCATGATCACATCCGGCCTGGTGCGCGGCCGTCCATAGCGCCGGGGAATACGCAGTCGGGACATCACGTCCGTGAAGGCGGGAGCGTCGCCGGCCAGCCGCGGTGAGAACGCATGCCGACGGTCGGCAGCGGCCCTCGGCGGCGAGGCGGATTTCGTGGTCAGTCCGCCGCGGGAGCGGCCGATGGCGCGGTCTTCCGGTTCGCCGGCCGGAGCCCCTATTTTTGGGGGACCCGGCCGCGTGCTGGTGGGCACGCACGATCGTGGAGTCCACCGACACAGCCCAGTCCAGGTCCTCGTCGGCATCGGCCTGGGCCGTCGGCACGCTGAATACCCGCTCCCAGGTGCCGTTGACCACCGACATCCGCAGCCGGTTGCAGACCCCCGCCAGTTGCCGTACCGCTTCGGTGTCCGGTCGGGAAGCAACGACTCAATCCGCGCCCACTGCATGTCAGTTGACGGCACACCCGGACCAACGACGGACGGCTCCGAAGAAACTGCTCAGGCACACATCAGGGGTTCCAGAAAACCGAGGTGAACGCACGGTCGAAGCGCCGCGCGGCCAGGTCCTCGCGTTGGATCACCCAGTGGACGGTGGCGCTCTCCCAGCCCTGTACGTCCAAGCCGGCCTGCCAGTCGGCCAGGAGCACCCAGTCCGAGACATCATCCGGAACCGGCCCGTCCCACCGGCCCGCTTCCGCCGCTTTCACGGCACGGTACGCGGCAATGGCGATCGGATCGGTGTAGATGGCCTCCTCCCAGGCGTATCCCCCGATCTGCAGCGGCCCCGCGGGGGCGATGGCGTCCTGGGTGCTGTTCCAGACCTCGACGAGTTCCTCGGCGCGAGGATGTCCCGGAAGCGGACCGCTCCCCGGCTCCTCGAGGAATTCGACCGCGTGGTGGTAGGGCAGCGACACGCTGGTCGTCGCCCGCAGCGCGCCCCGGGGGAACGCCTCGAACATCGCCTCTTCATCCTCGTGGTCGAAGGTGTTCCAGGCGTTCCTGTCCCGTTCCGTCACGGCCGTGCCGGCGGGGACGTACACCACGCTGCCCATCGTGTCGTAATCGTCGGCGGTCTCGGGGAAGGCGAACAGCAGCAGCTGGCCGTCCGGAGGCAGGAGCAGGTCCGTCGCGTCGGCGGGCAGGGCCGCGAGTTCGATGGAGGCGACGAAGGGGTGGGCGGGGTCCGGGACTTCGGCCGGAAGCAGGAGCGGACCGCCGAACCGGCCCATGACCGGGCCGTCCCCGTCCCGCCCCAGCGCCGCGCAAGGGCGAGCGGTGCCCAGCCACCGCTCTACGTCGTCGACGGGTATGTCCCGCGCGATCGCCTCGTCACGGAACGGACGTAACAGGTCCCCCATCTCAGGAGTCATGGGCAGACCGTAGAGGAAAGGACTGACACAGCGGCGTCGAAGCCGTCGACGGGCCACCGAGGAGCGCAATCCACGAAACCGACGGTGGGACGTGAGCCTCCAGCTCGACGAGACACGCGTCGCACACCATCCCCGCCAGAACGAGACACGACCAGCACAGGACACAACCACTGCGCCAACAAGCAGGGCATCGAAGGCATCGTCGCCAAACGCACCGCCTCTCCCTACCGAGCCGGCCGCACCGGGACGTCGTGGTTGAAGCTCCGCCACGCGGACACGATCGAGGCGGCCGTGGTCGGTCCACCGGCACCGCCCGGCACTTGAAGGCCCTCGCCGTACGGCTTCCCGACGGACGCGTCGCGCTGTCCCAGCGCCTGACCACGGTGCTCGCGGCCGCCGTCGCCGCGCGCCTGGTCCCCCGGCCCGGGCGCGCGTCCACGAAGGCCGGTGGCTACGTCATGGTGGAGGTCGTGGCGGGCACGACCCGGCACGCAGTCGTCACTGTGGTCCGGCTCCGCTGAGGGACGTCAGGTAGTAGCCGGTGATCCGCCGCTTGCCCTGTTGCGTGAGGGACGTCGCGTGGAGGTAGCCGACCGGGTAGAAGGGCCCGGCCCGCCCTGACCAGCCCGACGCCCAGCACGGCACCCCCGCCGGCGACGCAGCCGGAAGACAGCCAGCCGATCTTCTGCCCATCGGCCCAGGCCCCCACGCTCGCGGCACCAAGGAATCCCAGCAGGCACACGACACTGATCAGGACATACCACCAACGAGAAAGCACCGGCTCACCCCTGCGTGTACCGCGAACGGGACCTCTTCCCAGCGGTCCCCGCCTGTTCACGACGCGCTGCCCAGCGTCGACGCAACCAGTCACCGATCTCCCCGATTCCGACCAGGAACGCGGCGGATGCGGCGCATGCGGTGAAAGAAGCAGCCTGGTCAACGGCCTGCCCAAGGAGCCACAAAGCAAGGGCGAGCAGCAGCCACCAGACCGTGAGCGACCACGTATGTCGCCACAAGCGAGTGCGGCCGGTCATCGGGTGACCACCCGGGTCCGCTGGGTGGCAACGATCACCACGATGCATCCCACAAGCGTCACCACTGCCCCCAGGCCAGTGACGTTCCGTCTCTGCTTCTCGCTCACCGCGGCACTCCCTTCACATGGTCGGCGCGCGCTGCGCCAGGTCCAGCTCAGTTTCGAGACGGGTCCTACCTTCGGTGCGCCTTTCGGTCCCCCACCGGAGACAAACCCTCCAGCCCACGGTCCAGCACCTAGGGAAGCAACTCGTCCAGCGGGCGCTGGAGCAGGCGGGGAGGCGGCCAGGCGGTGTCCCAGCGCCAGGCCGTCCACCGGTCGGCATCCGCGAACGGCCCCGCCCTGTCTTCGAGCAGGGCGAGTACCTGGGTGCGGGCGAGCTCCACCGCCTGGTGCTCGGTGTCGGAAACGATGCCCAGGCGACGCGCGTGGGCGTACTCGTCCACGTCTTTCCACTCGATCGTGGTCAGGTCAGGGTCGATGACGAGGTCCACGGCCAGGTCGAAGGTATCGAACCCGCCCAGGGTGCGAGTTGTGGGGTGTTCGAAGTTCACGTACCGGTTCCGCAGCCGACGCCCCTCCCTGTCGGGGACATAGAAGGCGTTGACACTGAACCAGGCGCCGGGCGGCTTCCACAGCAGCAACTCCGTGTCCTGCCACAGTCCCGGGGCAAGCTCCCACTCCCCCGTCGCCATCGCGTCGAACGCCTCCATGCGCACCGAACGGTCGCCGTCGCTACGAGCCTTCACGTACAGAGACGGCCACAGCGCCTGGGCACCCGGGCGACACGCGGTCACCAGCGCCACGTCGGTGTCCTCGATGACCCGCAGCGCCTGCGCGCTCCACACCCGACCGCGGTAGACGTCCCGCCGCACGACTGTCTCCCCGACGTCGAACACCCGCACCTGGTCACCTTTTCCCTCACCCCGACATCCCGCGCCGGGCAAGCTCACAGAATGACTTACCCAGCTGCGCACAGGGTCCGTCAGGCAGACCATCCGGCAGCAGGGCATCGGCGCCGTCGGGACGCAACGCCCGAACAGTCCGCTCGCGGGCTCGGGCGAGTTGCTCCCGGAAGGGAGCAATCTGCGGATCACCCGCCGCGCGGCGCAGGTACGCCAGAGCCCCCAGCGTTCCGGGAGGCGGACTTCGTCGGGCAGGACGGCGCGGGAGCGACCTTCCCTGGACCGCGTCGGTCGTCACCCTCGTGCGCCGCAGCCTGCGCCAGTGCCTGGAGCAGCAGGCCGACGGACAGAACACCGCCGTCGACTTCACCGACGCCATCAGCGGACCACCACACCCACGGCACAACCGCGGCCCCGCATCACGCGCATCCGCGATCACGACCAGCCGCAGCCGGGGAACGTCGGCCCTGCCCATGCGCCCACCATACGGACGCCTGCTCCATCCGCCCAGCAGGGGACAGCATGGTGGGAAGACACTCAGTGTGTGGCAGATCGCGCCGATGACGAGCGGCCCAGGCCGGTGGGAAGCTGTCGTTGACATGTCGTAGCGTCAGGTCAGCGGTGTCGGCAGGTGGTCTGGTGAAGGCAGGGTTGCCGGCATGCTCGTCGCCGCCGCGGTGCAGGACTCGTCGACGTCGACAGCGCGCGGTGCCGTGACCTTGGCGCTGTTCGTGGTGGGCCTGGTGGTGATGGTCTCGGGAATCATCATCGGTGACGAGTCTGCGGATGGCGATCGCGCGTGGCTGGTGTGGGTGCTGTGTGGGTTGTTGACGATCGGGGCGGCGCTCGCGCTCGTCTCCCTCGTCGTTGCCTTCTGGTACGTGGTCGTCTGCGCCGGTTTGCTCTGATCGGTGCGGTCCTGCGGGGGCTGGTCCTGCTGATGGAACTTGTCTCCGAACTTGCCGGAGACAGTCCGCTGCCCTACGGCCTCGGCGGGATCGGCATTGGCGTCATCTGCCTGGCCGGGACCGTCGTCAGTGCCGTGACGGGTCACCCCTGGCTGGCGCTGATCGCACTCACCGCCGCGATGGCGCTCATCGGTACGGCCGCCGTACTGATCCTCCACGAAGGCCGCTTCGAGCTGACATCGGGTCAGGCGGTGATCGTCGCGGCCGTCGGATCCCTCGTCACTGCGGCCTGCGGCCTTGCCCTGCTCGTTCTTGGGCCGCTCGTCGCACTGACCACATCCGGCGACGTCTTTCATAGGGTCATCGGCGGCGGGGCCTTCGCCTACTTCGGCGGGATGCGGCTCTGGATCGCCGGCGAAGTGGTCGAGGTGCGCCGTGCCTGATACCGAACCTGGGGCGCGATGGTTGCCGTGGAGCGACAGGCATCACTTGGCGTCGATCGAGGCCGAATCGGCGTGGCCGAACCCGATCATGCGGAAGGGGAGAGTTGTTCGCGCACCCATTCAGGATCGGGGTTGACATGCGGCCGGCCCGCCACGACGACGGTCGGCACGGTCTCATTGCCATCGTTGGCTGCCCTGACCGCTGCCGCTCCGGCCGGGTCACGCCAGATGTCGACCCAGTGCAACTGGCGGGCGCTACGACCCAACCGGATGCGCAGTCGCAGGCAGTACTTGCAGCCCGACCGCCAGAAGACGACCGGCCGGCCGTCGGCCGCGCTGCGGCGTTGTGCCTCCAGCGCACTGATCGACCTCGGGAAAATCAGAGGTGAGTTCACGCCTGCGAGAAGCACAAACACCAGCAGGAGCGCTGCGGCTGTGCCGGGGTTCCCCCTGAGGACCAGCCCAGTCGCAACGACTGAGCCGCAGAGCACGAACAGCATCGGCAGGATCCAAGCACGCGTCATGAGGACTCAGGCTATCGGCGAGTCGAAATGCTCCTCGAACCAGGTCACTCACCTGGGCATTCGCCTGCCTGACCGTGCGTGGGGACGAGCTGTTCGAGCTGACGGACGCGTTGCTCTGTGCGGACGGGCCGGTGACGGCGCCGGTGGACCTGACGCCGGTGGACGGACCTGACGTCGGTGGACCTGACGCTGGTGGACCTGACGCCGGTGGCCGAGCATCGACGCGGGCACGGTGCCATGTACGACGCGTTGAACCGCGGGAAGGTCGATGTGTCCCGGCTGCGGCGGGTGCTGACCGGCCTACCTCAGCCGTGGGCTGCCGCCTGCCGAGCCCCATCGATCACTCCGTGCGCGGTCGATCCAGCCGCTTCGGGCTCGTCCGGCACGGGCCCCGCCTCCGCCGCGGTCCGAGCGGTCGCAGTCCCGGAAGACTCGCTTCCCCCCACGTCCAGCTTGGCCATGGCTCCCTGTCCCGGCTCGATCATGCCCAGTGTCACTCCGACGATGATGATCGCGCCGCCCGTCACCTGGGCGAGCCGGATCGACTACCCGTTGATCACGACGGCGCCGATGACGCCGAAGACCGGGACCAGGTTGAGGATGTTGACCGCGACGCTCGACGCCACCCTGAGCAGGCCGTAGTTGTAGAGGAGGAAGCCGCCGACCGAGCACGCCACGGCCAGGTGGACCAGCAGCACTATGTCCCCCAGCCGACGCGATCTGCCGCCGACCTCGCCCCGTTGCGTACGACGATGAAGGCGCCGACGCTGCCAGCAGCACGCCCGTCACCCTCGGCAGCGGCATCCGGGTGCGGAGGGCGACCAGCTCCACCAGCATCGGCATCAGCGGGTAGGCCTTCGAGACCTTGCTGGAGGGGATGCCCGAGCTCATCTCGATCTTCGTCCTCACCCGGAACGACGACTTCCTCGTGCACCTCGCCGTCCGGGACACCGACCATCTGCACGCAGTGGTCCTGGAAGAGCTGACGAAGCCCCCGGAACTCGCCGCCGTACGGACGTCGGTGGTCTACGGGCACATGCGCGAGAAGGTCATCGGTCCGACATGACACCGGGGTGCGGACCAAGCCGGCCCACCCTCCTTGCACACATGGTGCTCATCAGCGGTCTCTCTCCCGCGTCTGGCCACCTGTCGCTGCGGCAGTCCTCGAAGCCCGAGGCCCCTCCAAGCGGGTGAGGTCAGGATCGTAGATTGTGCTCATGACCAAGGAGACGTCGCCTGAGCGATTAGCGCGGTCCACCAGACGGAGGCATGCCGCCCCGAAGAAGGCCAAAGGCGGGGGCGGGCTGCTGCGTTCGTCTGCGCTGATGGCGGCGGGAACGGTGGTTTCGCGCGCCACCGGACTGATACGGCAGGTGCTGCAGGCCGCCGCACTGAGCACCGGGCTGCTGGCCACCACCTACAACCAGGCCAACACGGTGCCGACCAGTTTGTACTTCCTGCTCATCGGCGGCGCGTTGAACTCCGTCCTGGTTCCCCAACTGGTCCGGGCCCGCGCAGACGACCCCGACGGCGGAGCCGCTTTTGAGCAACGCCTGGTCACCCTGGTGCTGTGCGTCCTCGGCGTGGGGACCGCGCTGGCCACGTGGGCCGCCCCTGAGATCATCAGCGTCTACCAGCACGACACACCCGCCACGCACGACGCGTTCGACCTGACCGTGGTCTTCGCCCGCTACCTGCTCCCGCAGATCTTCTTCTACGGCGTGTTCAGCATCTTCGGCCAAGTCCTCAACGCCCGGGGCCGGTTCGGCGCGATGACGTGGACCCCGGTCCTCAACAACCTCGTCCTGATCACCATGTTCGGCCTCTACCTAGGCATGGTGACCGCCCCCGAACACATCTCGGACATCACCGGCGCCCAAGTCAGGCTGCTCGGAATCGGAACCACACTCGCCCTGGCCCTCCAGGCACTCGCGTTGATTCCCTACGTCCAGGCAGCCGGTTTCCGGTTCCGACCGCGCTTCGACTGGCGCGGAACCGGCCTGCGCAAGAGCGTGAACGCAGCACGCTGGACCCTGCTGTTCGTGCTGGCCAACCTCGTGGCGAGCACGGTGGTCACCCGCCTGGCCTCCGCCGCCGACGCCGCCCTGCCCCACGACGGCGTCGGCTACACCGCCTACAGCTACGCCCAGCAGATCTGGATGCTGCCCCAGTCGATCGTCACCGTCTCCCTTGTGACAGCCCTGCTCCCGCGCATGAGCCGGGCAGTGACCGAGCATCGTGTCGACGACCTGCGCGCGGACCTGTCCCGCGCGCTGCGGGTCAGCGGTGTCATCATCGTCCCGGCCGCCTTCTTCATCCTCGCGTTCGGTCCGCAGATGGCTCAACTACTGTTCGCCCACGGCGCCGCCGACGCCGCGGCCACCGTCCCCCTGGGCCACATGCTGCAAGCCTTCGGTCTGGGATTGGTCCCGTTCTCCGCCCAGTACCTCCTGCTGCGCGGCTTCTACGCTTTCGAAGACACCCGCACGCCGTTCCGGATGGCGCTGTGGATCAGCGGCATCAACATCGCTCTCGCCACGGCCTGCCACTTCCTGCTGTCCCCGCGATGGGCGGTCACGGGGATGGCCGCCGCCTACGCTCTGTCCTACGCGATCGGCCTGCTGCTGACGGCCTTGCGGCTGCGGCGGCGCACTGAGGGGCTGCTCGATGGCCGGCGGATCTGCCGCACCTACGCGAGACTGACCGCGGCCGCCACCGCTGCCGGAGGTACCGGGTGGCTCATCGCCCGCTCCTGCAGCCAGAGTCTGGCATCGGCTTCCTGGACGCCGGCGCTTTCACTGGCCGCGGGCGGCATCGCGATGGCCCTGCTGTTCCTGCTCTTTGCGCGGCTCATGCGGATCGGGGAGCTGCGCAGCCTGCCGGGGCTGGGGTGAACCCGGCACCGGCAGACGTATCGTCGACAGGGCTCAGGAAGCGGTGCACACGCTCCCCGTGGGCCCGCGGCATCCTCGGCCGCAGAGCTTGCCCTGGGACTTCGCTCCGGCCAGGACAGTGACTCGGAAGTACTGGCCTGCCCCGAACCGGAGCGCCTGTGAGAGCTTTCCCGCCTGCTCCTCAGAGAAAGCAGTTGTCCTACATGTCGTTTCCATGAACGATCCGGGTGTGACCACGTTGTTTCTGACCGTCGGCCTGCCGGGGGCCGGAAAGACCACGAGGGCTCGGCAGCTGGCCAAGGAGCACAGCGCGCTGCGGCTGACTCCGGCGAGGCGGACCTCTCGCACTGGAGGACGCTGTTCGAGGAGCCCAACGCCACCGAGCTCGAGGGGCAGGAAATCGAAGGTCCGCCTCCTGGGCGGCGGGGCTGGCTCGCGTGGGCCGCCGATCGGTGGCCGTCTTTCACGTGACTTTCCGGCCCGACCCTGGTGCGGCCCCGCCCGGGAGCGTGGTCGACCGGTTACTCACATGCTGAAATCGCCGAGCCCCCGGGTCAACAGGCCCGGGATACGAGCGCCTTGTACTCCATGTCGGACAGGTCTGTGGCCCGCACGTAGACCTGGACACCGTCGAGAAGGTTCCGCAGTGTGCCGTAGCCGGAGGAGTGCGCGATCCTCTCCTCGGCCTTCGTCCCCGCCGGGCACCAGGAGATCAGTACGATCCTTTCCTGACGGGTCCCGTCCGCTGTTGCGAAGAGCAGGTCGTGGACGACGTACCGGGGCTCGTCGGCCGGCAGGGCCTTCAGCAGCTCGTCGTGTGTCAGGTTCCCCTTGGAGTCGGGGATGACGGTCTCCAGGCTGTCGCTGAGCCGGAAGATCACTGTGTTGATGTCCCGCCTGCTCTTCAGCTCCTGGAAGGCGCTGATACAGCTGTCGTCCACTGGGATACCACCGCTCACGACGAGTCCTTCTGAATCATTGGGAGAGCAGGCCGAGCGGCTCAACGAACCGGCTCCCCGGGAGGTTCTGGGCCGCCGGCCCTGAGCACCTGTTCCGGCTGACCAGGGCGTGCCGGTCGGGCGGTCACGGCGCGGAGACGGAGGACGGCTTCGGCGCCGTGAAGTCCCCAGCGGGCGCCGGTGGCATGGCCGCCCTCGCGGCGGTGATCCATACGCCCGGCGTCAGCCGCTGCTTCGGCCGTACGCCCCTGGGCCGCCCCGCGCATGCCGCGCCGGGCGGCGACCGAGCGGGGACCCGGCCCTCCGTCTCAGCCCTTGCCGAAGTGCGCCGCGGGGAAGGCGCCCGCCGCCCTGAGAGTTCTCGTGAAACCGCCGGCCAGCTCGGTGAGGCGCGCGGTGGCGGCAGGGCCGAGGTGGGCGTACGGGGCGGCGTCGAGGCGGTCGGTGAGCGCCTCGGCCTCACCGCGCAGGGCCCCGCCCGCCTCCGTGAGGTCCCCTGCCTCGTCCAGCAGGCCGCGCTCGCGCAACCGGTCCCGGGCGGCGGCCCACTGCTGTGCGGACCACCCGCGGGTCCGCATGAACAACGCCGACGTCGGCGCCGTGCCGGTGGCGTTGTGCAGGACGAGGGCCTCGATCCCGGACAGGCCGGCCACCGCCAGGGCGGCGAGGTGTCCGTCACCCCGGTGCTCGCGCAGCAGCGTCGCGGCGTGCCACAGGGCCAGGTGCGGTTCCTCGGGCACGGGGAGGCCGGCGTTGGCGGCGTACAGCGGCCTCGCCTCGCGGCGGCACGCCTCAGTGGCGCGCAGCGCCAGCTCGGCCGCCTCGGCCATCTCCTTCGACGTGAGGGCCTCCTCCCCGAGCAGTCGCCGCAGCGTCCCGTCCGCGCCGCGCAGCCGGGCCGCGAGCACCGCCTCCGGCGTGGCGACGGCCCACGCGGCGGGGATGTACCGGGTCACGTGCTCGTGGTTGAAGTTGTAGAACGTCGCTGTGACGGTGCCCGCGCCGACCGGGCCGAGCGGGGCCGCGCGGCCCGCGAAGTAGGCCATGGCGCCGCGCTCCAGCCCGAGCGCCGCGAGTTCGTCCTGCTGCTCCGGCGCGAAGTACACGGATGAGTGCACGGGATTGACGACGTTGTGGCAGCGGCGGCCCGCGCTCGCCTCGAACGGCCTCACTCGCCGGCCCACGGCACGAGGACGGCGCGGGCGAGCGTGTGCTGGAGGATGAAGAAGCTGAGGGCGGCCGGGGTCGAGTCCGAGGTTATCCCGAGGTCCGTCACGGACGGTACGTCGAGTGCGTTGACGGCGATGTAGTAGCGGTGCTTGCCCGTTCCCGGCGGCGGTGCGGCACCGACGTAGGCGGTGGCGCGAACATCGTTCGAGACGTGGAAAGCGCCGTCCGGCAGGCCACCGTTGCCGGGGGTGCCGGCGCCGGCGTCGAGGGACGTCACGTCGGCGGCGATGTCGGCCACCGCCCAGTGCCAGAAACCGGACGGGGTCGGGGCGTCCGGGTCGTACATCGTGACGACGAAGCTGCGGGTGGCGGCCGGGAAGCCGTCCCACGACAGCTGCGGGGAGCGGTCCTCGGCTCCGGCGGCACCGCTCATGGCGGCGAAGTGCGCCACCGGCAACGGTGCCCCGTCGGCGACGTCCGCGCTCCTGACGGCGAATTCGGGAACGGCAGGCATGGTGTCGTACGGACTGGTCATCGGGTCTCCCATCGAGCCAGGCTTGCTGACTTTCAATAATCAACCACACTTTTAAAAATTGCGCCAGCTGTCAAATGTTGTAAGATCCGTCCCGTGGCGAGAGGTGCCGGGCAGCAGACCCGCAGCGAGGCGGTGCAAGACCGCATCCGGGCCGACATCCTGGGCGGACGGCTCCGGCCCGGCCAGCGATTGAAGTTCCCCGAGCTCAGCGAGCGATACGGGGTGAGCACCGGCGCCGTACGCGAAGCCCTGCTCAAACTGGTCGCCAAGCACCTGGTCAGCTCCGAGGCGCATCACGGTTTCCAGGTCACCGACGTGACCGCTCGCGGGTTGGCCGACCTGACCGACACCCGCACCGAGATCGAGTCCCTCGCCCTGAGCCGCGCCATCAGCGAGGGCGGCCTCGCGTGGCAGGCCCAAGTGCTGGCCGCCCACCACACTTTCGAGCAGACCCCACGCGGCGACGGGGACCAGCCCAGCGAGGACTGGCTGATCGCCCACGCCGACTTCCACACCGCGCTCCTGGCCGGCTGCGCCAATCCCCGGCTACGCGACCTGGCCGCTTCCCTGAGGGAAGAGGCCGAACTGTACCGGCGGTGGAGCCGGCCCACACCGGCAGATGCGCACCGCTGGACCGACCAGGCGGTCCACAAAGAACACCGCGACCTGCTCGACGCGGTCATGGCCCACGACAGTGAGCGGGCTGACGCCGTCCTGCGCCGCCTGATCGGCTCCACGTCAGGCATGGTCCTGGACACCGAGCCGCACGCGTGATGCCCGGCTGAGATTGAGGCGGTTCTGACCGGCGTCACGCCGTGAGCACCGAGTCTCTTGGGGTTCCCGGTGGGGTTCCCGGCCTGATCGGCCTTCCGCTTCCGGGACACCCTCCCCCTCAGCGACGTCATCGACGCGTGCTTCGCGGGGCTTCGTGCCGGTCGCCGGATGAAACTCCTGATCGATCCGACCTCCTGACGCACGCATCACCGTGGTCGCCCGGTATCGCCCTGCGCAACGTCGCTAGTCCTCGATCACCAACCCCTTCGCCGCGAGAAGCGGCGCGAGATTGCAGATGTCGACGACCGTCCTGCCCGCCCGATACGCGGCGATGTACCCCGCCTCGGCGTCGACCCGCTCCTGTGAGGCGGCGACCGCCTCGGCGGCGTCCTCGCGGCGGACGACGACCACACCGTCGGCGTCGGCCCGCATCACATCGCCGGGGCGGACGAGCACGCCGCCGACCGTGACCGGTTCGCACATCGGTCCGACGGTCTCCTTGACCGTGCCCTTGATGGACACACTGCGGGAGAAGACCGGGAATCCCAGGGCGCGCAGGTCCTCGGTGTCCCGGACCCCGGTGTCGGTGATCAGGCCGCCGAGGCCCTTCGCCTGGCAGGCGTTGGCGAGCACGTCTCCGAAGGAGCCCGCCTCCTCGTAGGCGCCGGCGGACACGACCACGACGTCCCCCGGGCGGGCGTAGGCGATGGCGGTCTGCAGCATCAGGTTGTCGCGCGGTGCGCACTGGACGGTGAAGGCGGGACCGCACAGGGACATGCTGTGGTCGACCGGCTTGATGGCCGAGTCCAGCGCCCCGAGTCGGCCCTGTGCCTCGTGGATGGTCGCCGAGGAGAAGGCGCTCAGTTGCCTGACCACGGCGGGCTCCGGCCGCTCGAACTTGGTGCTGACGCGGATCATGATGACCTTTCGAACGAATCAGGCGGAGGGCTCGGTTTGGGCGGGGGTCAGTGCTGCACAGGCCACAGCGATGCGTTCGCACGCCTCGGTGAGGACATCCGTCGACGTGGCGAACGAGATGCGGAAGTAGCCGGGTGCGCCGTACGCGGTTCCGTGGATCACCGCCACCTGCCGGCTGTCGAGAAGGTAGCGGGCGAAGTCCTCGTCGTTCTCGATCCGGGTTCCGTCCGGTGTGAACTGGCCAATGGTTTCCTGGCAGTTGACAAGGAGGTAGAAGCCGCCGTCCGGGACGGTGCAACCGAGCTGAGGAACGTCGTTGATGAGCTTCACGGTCTCGTCGCGGCGGGCGCGGTAGACGCGCACGGTGTCCTGGACGAAGGCCTGCGGTCCCGTGAGCGCGGCGGCAGCGGCGGCCTGGCTCACGGAGGAGGGGCAGGAAGAGGTCTGGGACTGGAGCGTGTTGATCGCGGTCACCAGCTCCGCCGGGCCGACCCCGTACCCGATGCGCCAACCGGTCATCGCGTACGTCTTGGAGACGCCGTTGGTGAGGAACACCCGGTCGGCCAGGCAGGGTTCGACGGCTGCGAGGGACGGGGCGTCCTCGTCGCCGTACCAGATCTCGTCGTAGATCTCGTCGGTGAGGACACGGACGTGGGGGTGCCCCAGCAACACCTTTGCCAGCGCGTGCAGTTCGCCGGTGGTGTAGGCGGATCCGGTCGGGTTTCCAGGGGTGTTGAGGACGACCCAGCGCGTGCGCTCGGTGATCGCCGCCGCGAGCCGCTCCGGGGTCAGCTTGAAGCCTTCCGCCTCCGGGCAGTCGACGATGACCGGTGTG
This sequence comes from Streptomyces sp. NPDC007896, assembly GCF_042959425.1. NCBI lineage: Bacteria > Bacillati > Actinomycetota > Actinomycetes > Kitasatosporales > Streptomycetaceae > Streptomyces > Streptomyces sp. NPDC007896. The sequence continues at coordinate 40,079 of NZ_JBIBKX010000005.1, forward strand.
CCGTCGTTGGCGCGGACCATGTCGGGATACGACACCCAGTACGGGGCGGGGACGATGACCTCGTCCCCCTCGTCCAGGGTGGCCATCAGGGCGAGGAAGATGACCTGTTTGGCGCCACCGCCGACGGTGATCCGCTCGTCGGTGAACTCCAGGCCGTGGCGCTCGCGGAGTTTCCCGGTGATCGCGGCGCGCAGGGCGGGAGTGCCGTTCACCGGGGTGTACTTGGTCTCGCCCGCCTCGATCGCCCGGATCGCGGCGGTCTTGACGTGGTCGGGGGTGTCGAAGTCGGGCTCGCCCACGGTCAGGTCGAGGATGGTGAGCCCCTGGCTCTTGAGTTCGCGCACGCGCTGCGCCGCCGCCGTGCTGGGCGAGGGCTTGATACGCCGTACGCGCTGTGCGGTGTTCACGCGCTCTGCCGTGTTCATGTGATCAGCCCTCCCTGCGCTCGAAGTTGAGGCCGCCGGGCACCTGGAAGGTGGGCAGGATCTCGATGTGGCCGATGTTGACGTGCCGGGGCGAGTCGACGGCGAACTCGATGGCGTCGGCGATGTCCTCGGGCTTGAGGGACTCGTAGCCGTCGTAGTACTCGCGCTGGGCGGCCTCCATGTCGCCGAGCAGGCGGCCGAAGATCTCCGTCTCCACGCGGCCCGGGCAGATCTCGCTGACGCGCACGCGGCGGCCGTAGCCGTCGACGCGCAGTTGGCGGGAGAGGGTGTGCACGGCTGCCTTGGTGGCGTGGTAGATCGTGTTGCCGCCGAAGTTGTAGACGCCGGCGATCGAGCTGATGTTGACGATGTGGCCGAGGTCGCGCTCGACCATGCCGGGCATGAGCAGGCGGACCAGGTGCAGGACGGCCTGGATGTTGACGGCGATCTGCTCGTCGACGGCGAACTCGTCGGCGGTCAGGATGTTGCCGGTGCGCGAGACGCCCGCGTTGTTGACGAGGACGTCGATCTCCAGGCCGTCGAGGACGGCGGTGAGCGCCTCGGTGTCGGTGATGTCGACGGCGTGGGGGATGCAGCCGGTGGCGTCGGCGAGGGCGTCGAGCCGTTCGGCGTTGCGGGCCACGGCGTGGACTTCGAGGCCGCGCTTGGCGAGTCGCTCGACGACCACGGCTCCGATGCCGGTCGACGCTCCGGTGACGAGGGCCGTCCTGTAGTCGGAGATGGGCATGCTGATGTGCTCCTTGATGTGCTCGGTGGTGGGGGGCGTGCGGGTGCCGATGTCCGTGTCCGTCAGGCGTCGCGCAGGGGGAGATGGGCCCTGTCCTGCACACGGGACACGGCGATGAGCGTGCCGAGGGCGGTGACGACGGCGTAGAAGGCCGGCATGTTGACGTTGCCCGTGCGGTCGATGAGGTAGGTCATCAGCAGGGGGGCCGTGCCGCCGAAGAGTGCGGAGGAGACGTTGTAGCCCAGGCCGTAGGCGGAGTAGCGCACACGGGTCGGGAAGAGTTCGACGAGCAGGATGTGGATGACGCCCGTGTGGCCGGCGAACACGACCGCCATGATGCAGGCGCCGATGACGGCGAGGGCGACGTTGCCGGTGCCGATCAGGAGGTAACAGGGGATGCCGACGACGGCCATGGCGATGGCGGCTCCGGCGAGGACCTTCTTGCGCCCGACGCGGTCGGAGAGACGGCCCATGTAGGGGATGGCGATACAGATCGCGACCAGGCTGGAGGCGGTGACGAGGAGGCCCTGGACCTTGCCGAAGTCCAGCTCGCTGCTCATGAAGGTGGGCATGTAGCTGAACAGGACGTAGTAACCGGAGCCGTTCATCAGCGGGATGAACAGGGCCAGCAGCATGGCGCGCCGGTGCTCGGCGGAGCTGAACGCCTCCTTGAGGGGGTTCTTGGACAGGCCGTCTTCTTCCTTCAGACGCGTGAAGTTGGGCGTGTCGCTGATGCGCTTGCGGATGTAGATGCCGGCGATGCCGAGCGGGACGGCGAGCAGGAACGGGATGCGCCAGCCCCAGGACTCCATGCGGGCGGTTCCGAGGCCGCTGGTCATGGCGGCGGCGACCAGGGTGCCGGTGAGCAGAGCGAGGAAGGACGCGATCTGCGCGTAGCTGGTGTAGAGGCCGCGCTTGCCCTCCGGGGCGTGCTCGGCGAGGAAGCTCATGGCGCCGGACGCCTCACCGCCGACGGAGAAGCCCTGCGCGACGCGCAGCAGGATCAGCAGGGCGGGCGCCGCGACACCGATGCTCGCGTGGGTGGGCAGCACGCCGATGGCCGCGGTGGCGGCGCTGATCAGCAGGATGACGAAGACCAGCATCCGCTGGCGGCCGATGCGGTCGCCGAGGTGGCCGCAGATGACGGCGCCGAGGGGGCGGAAGAAGAAGGAGACGGCGTAACCGAGGAAGACGAGCTGGACGGCGTTGTCGGAGCCGGGGAAGAAGACGGCGGCGAGCGATCCGGCCATGAAGCCGAAGATGCCGTTGTCGTAGAGCTCGGCGAAGATCCCGACGCATCCCGCGAGGGTGACCTTGCGGGCTGTTCTGGGATCGACGGTGTTGGGGACTGGCTGAGCGGCCACGGTACTCATGGCGTCTCCTGTCTGAGCAGCAGGCGTGGGATGAGGGGCGTTACGGCTCCGTGCGGGCGGGCTTGGTGCGAGCGGGTTTCGTGCGGGTGAGCAGAAGGGGCTGGTGAGCGGGTGCGGTGCGGGGAGTCAGCTGCCGGCGGGGGCGCGGATGCGCAGGGCCTCGAAGACCGTACGAACCCTGGTTCTCAGGGCGTCGACGGCGTTGCGTTGCGAGCGGTGGGCGGTGACCGCCTGGTCGAGGGTGCGGTGGCGGAAGCGGATGGTCTGCCCTGGGCGCACCTGTCCCAGGGCGGACAGACCGGTGGCGGTGACGACGGCGAGGACGGGGTAGCCGGCCGTGACACCGCGGCCTCGGTGCAGTACGAGGAGTTCGTCCCCTGCCGGTACTTCGACGGCGCCGATGGGGACGCCGCGGGAGAGCATCTCGCCCTCGGTCACTCGGCGGGGCACCTCGCCCTGCAGCCGCAGGCCGATGTGGTTGCTCCGCGGGGTGACGGTGAAGGGGGCGTCGAACAGGCGGCTTCCCGTGTCCCCGAACTCGGCCCGATCGGGGCCGTCGGTGACGTCGATGGTCCAGGTGGTGGGGAACGGGAGGACGGGAGCGCGCAGGCGGAACAGCGGGATCCGCGAAAAGGGGTGATCGATGGGCGGGCAGGCCGTGCGGAGGACGAGTTCGTCGCCGTCGCGCAGGGTGGGGCCGAATCCCAGGATGGTGTCGGGGGCGCAACTGCCCTGAAGACAGTCCGCTTCGAACGAGCCGAGTACGGCCAGGTAGACGCGCAGCCCCTGCCGGATGCCGGTGACCCGGACGATCTCGCCGGCGCGCACAGGGACCGGTTCCCACTGCGGGCGGACCGTTCCGTCGACGGTCACGTCGGCGGGGGCGCCGGTCACGGCGACGAGGATGTCGCCGGAGGGGACGCACGCGAAGTCGAGAGCGGTGATCTCCAGCAGCGGGGCGCGCTCGTCGTTGCCGCACAGGACGTTGGCGACGCGCGCCGAGTGCTGGTCGGCGGCTCCGTTCGCCGGCAGACCGTAGCGGGAGCGGCCGACACGGCCGAGGTCCTGCACGGTGACGATGCCCGCGGTGCGGATCGTGAGGGTGTCAGCCATGGCAGTCCGCCAGAGTCATGTCGGCGTACTCGTCCCACTGTCGGGGTGTGATGGGGAGGAATCGGAAGGTGTCGCCGGGCTGGTAGGCGGTGATCGGGTCGCGGTGCAGGTCGAGGACGCGCACGGGAGTGCGACCGAGGAGCGGCCAGCCACCGGGCGAGGGCATCGGACAGATGACCGCCTGCCGGCCGGCGACGGCGACCGAGCCGGGATCGACACGGGTGCGGGGCGACGGCAGCCGCGGCACCGGTCCCGGGAAGGGCGGCCCGTCCATCATCGGTGCCCCAGCGGGCGCGCCGAGGCAGCGTACGGTGAGATCGGACCCGGAGTGGAGGGCGACGACCTCGCCTTCAGCCAGGCCGAGTTGGGCGGCCACCTCGGGCAGATCGGGGCCGTACTCGCCGCCGTAGACGACGGGTACGACGAAGCGGCGCGGAGGTGTCGTCGGCGCGGGGTGCGGTCCGAGGCGGGCGGCCTCGTGCGCCAGGACGCGCCTGACGGTGTCGTGGTCGGTGGCGGCGCAGTCGAACTCCACGAGCAGGGCGTCGTAGGTGGGCACCACGTCGTGGACACCGGTGAGTCGGACGGTGTCCAGGGCATCGGCCAGGGCGTGGACGAGCCGCCAGGCGGCTTCGGCGTCCAGGCCCACGGCCTTGGCGACCAGGGCGCAGTCGCCGCAGTCCGTGATCGTGACGTTGCCGTTCATGTCAGACGCCCTTGCCGCTCAGTACTTTGTCGAGAGAGGTGATCTCGACACCTGCGGATAGGAGTTGCTCGCGGACACGGCCGGCCAGTGCGATCGCTCCGGGGCTGTCTCCGTGCAGCAGGACGGTGTCGCAGGCGACGTGGACGTCCGTGCCGTCGACGCTGCGGAGGACGCCTTCGGTGACCATCCGCAGGGTGCGCCGGGCCACCTCGTCCGGGTCGTGGATCACCGCTCCGGGCTCGGAGCGGGGGACGAGGGTCCCGTCGGCGCGGTATGCGCGGTCGGCGATGCCGACGATGCCCACGCGCAGTCCGCGGGCGCGGGCCGCGTCGGCGAGCTCGCCGTCCTGCGCGAGGACGATCAGCGACTCGTCCAGGGCGGCGACGGCGTCCACGACGGCACGGGCGTAGTCGGCGCGTACGGCGACCAGGTTGCCCAGGCGTCCGTGCGGGGCGACGTGGTGCACCCGGGTGCCGTGCGCGACGGCGAACGCCTGGAGGGCGCCGATCTGGTACAGCACGTCCGTACGGACCTCCTCAGGAGTGAGGTCCATCGCGCGGCGGCCGAAGCCGACCAGGTCGGGAAAGCTCGGGTGAGCGCCCACGGCCACTTGCTTCTCCACGCACGTCCGAACGGTGGCGTCCATGATCCGCGGATCACCGGCATGGAACCCGCAGGCCACATTGGCGGAAGTGAGCATCTCCAGAAGGGCTTCGTCGTCGCCCATCGTGTAGGCGCCGAATCCCTCGCCGAGATCGGCGACGAGATCAACCATGGGGGTCATGACGTCCTCCGGGAGAGAATACGGGAAAGGAGATGTCATCACGTCTTCGTGATATCCGGAAAGGTCCTTCTTTTCTCCGACCCAAAACGTGATCGCGAGCAGAAGGAATCCCTGGGTGTCGACTTACTTCGACTTTGCCGGGCGGTTCCGGCTGGATGTTCGGCTCAACTTAATCCCCTGCTCGCGTGACCGCCAATATGCGTTCGGTCTGGCGTTATCGCGAACGGCTATGACCCGCCTCACACCCGGGGCTCGCCGGGGCTGTGCTTCGGGGTGGCCCCTCCCTACGATGAGGCTCCGCTCCCCGTGGAAGGCCCCCGCATGGACACCAGGCGTCTGTACTCGTTCATCAAGATCATCGACGCTGGGAGCATCACGCGCGCGGCCGACATCCTGCACATCGCACAGCCCGCGCTCAGCCAGCAACTGTCCGCACTGGAGGCGCAGTTCGGGCAACAGCTGCTGATCCGCAGCAAACGCGGGGTCGCCCCGACCGAGGCGGGCCGGGCACTGTACCGGCACGCCCAGTTGATCCTCCGCCAGGTGGATCTCGCGCACGCCGCCGTCGAGGTCTCCGGCCGGGCTCCCGCCGGCAGCGTGTCGGTGGGCCTCGCGCCGTACAGCCTGGGCGCGGCGCTCGCGTTGCCGCTCCTCAAGAGCGTGCGCGAGCGCTACCCGGACATCCTGCTGCACATCAACGAGAACTTCGGTGGCGTGATCAGCGAAGCGATCATGACGGGCCGGATGGACATGGCGTTCATCTACGGGGCCGGCCCGCTGCGGGGTGTGCAGTTCGAGCCCGTACGTACGGAGGACCTGTTCCTGATCGGCGCACCGGGCCGAACGGCCCCGCCGGGACAGGGCGAGGTGAACCTGGAGGAACTCACGAACGTGCCCCTGCTGCTGCCCAGCCGCATCCACACGATCCGGCAGGTCGTGGACGCCGCCTTCCAACAGGCGTCGCTCCAGCTGAACGTGGTGGGCGAGGTCGAATCCGCGCTGACGCTCGTCAACGCCGTGGACGCGGGTCTCGGCGCCACGGTCCTGCCCTGGTCGGCGGCGCGCGCCATCCTCGACGTCCGCTCGCTGTCGGTGCGCCGCATCGTGGAACCCGTGATCCAGGTCAAGCTGTCCCTGGTGACGTCGGACAATCAGCCTCTCTCGGAGCCGGCATTGGCAGTGCACAATCTGTTCCTCGAACTGATCGAGGATAAGGATCGCCAATAGCGTCAAACAAATCCGCTCTTTGTTTCCGGTGACCGCCCCGGCTAGCGTTTTCGAAACGATCCGCCTGGTCTGGCAATGCACGGCTCGCCACTGGAGAAACAGATGAAAACGCGTGTCCTCGCCACCCGTGAAAACCTGCCCGGCCGCGGCCTGGCCCGCCTGTCCGAGGCGGCGGACGTGGTGGCCTGGCCCGGGACCGGGAAGCCCGGACCCCCTGACCTCGCGGCGCTCGCCCCCAAAGTGAGCGGCGTACTGGCACTGGGCAACGACCCGGTGGACGGCGCGCTGATGGACGCGGCGGGCCCCTCGCTGCGCGTCATAGCGCTGGCGAGCATGGGATTCGACAACGTGGACCGGGCAGCCGCCGCCGAGCGCGGCATCGTCGTCACCCACACCCCTGGCGTGCTCGCGGAGACCACCGCCGACCTCACCTTCGCGCTGATCCTCACCGCCCGCCGTCGGCTCGGCGCCGCCGGAGCGAGCCTGGCGGAAGGCTCCTGGGGGCTGTTCCGGATGCACGACTACCTCGGCCTGGACATCCACGGAGCCACTCTCGGCCTGATCGGCTACGGGCAGATCGGGCGCGCGGTGGCCCGCCGGGCCCATGGGTTCGGCATGCGCGTGCTCCACCACGACCCCTACGCCCCCGACGACGACCTGTCGGCCTCGGTGGGTCTGCCCACGCTGCTGGCCGAGTCCGACATCGTGTCGCTGCACGTGCCGCTCACCAAGGAGACTCGGCACCTGATCTCGGCCCGCGAACTGGCCACGATGAAGCCCACGGCCACACTCGTCAGCACCTCCCGCGGCGGTGTCGTGGACGAGGATGCCCTGCTGCACGCCGTCCGGGAGGGACGGTTGCACTCCGCCGGGCTCGACGTCTTCGAACGCGAGCCGATGGGAACGGAGTTGTCGCCGCTGGTGGCGCAGGAGCACGTGGTCACGCTGCCCCACGTCGGGTCGGCCACCGAGGCCACTCGGGCCGCCATGGTCGATCTGGCGGTCGACAACATCCTCGACGTACTCACCGAACGCCCCGCCCGAACCCCCCTCCCCGGCAGTCCGGCCGTGCCGAGCACCCCCGCAGCACCCGCGTGAGTCACCCCGCTCCCCCGTCCTCGGGTCGGCGGCGGGCTCTCACTCGTCCGGTGCGTAGTGCATGGGGTCGCCACGGCGTTCGACCGGAGGCAGGTTCCGTGGCGGCGTCTCGACCGGCGGTCCGGACAGGCCGCGGGCGCGTCGCCAGGCGGCCCGGGCGCGCGGGTGGTAGCGCCGCTCGAAGGGCACCAGACGCCAGCCGAGCGCGACCGCGCGGCCCAGCAGCCAGAGCCCGAGCGCGCTCCGCCGCGACCAGCGATACCCCAGCCTGGCCCGCACCACCGGCGGGTACATCCCGACGGTGAGCCATACGAAGGACCGCGTCAGCGGGGCGCGGATCACCCTCCACACAGCGTCCGGCAGCCACCCCATCGCCGGCGGCTTGCCGATGCGTCCGAGGTCCAGAACCGCTCGTGTCGCCCAGTTGTCCTCCAGCACCTCGGCACACATCCGGTCGAAGTAGGCGCAGAAGCCGCGCCAGTCCGCCGGGGCCGGGCGGTCGCTCACCCCGTACAGCCGGTACCACCGCAGGCTCTCGGCGTAGAGCCGCTCCTTCTGTTCCTCCGTCAGCGGACGGCCGAAGTGCCGGCAGACCAGCACCGGAACCATGACGAAGGTCGCGTGGGCCCAGAAGAAGGTGTCCGGGTCGAGTGCGTGGTAGGGGCGGCCGTGGCGGTCCGTACCCTTGATGCCGAGGTGGTAGTCGCGCACCGCGCGTGCCTTACGGGGCGCGTCGGGGCCGTCGGCCGAGCGGTTCGGACGCCGACCGGTCGCTGTCCATGGAGCGTCATTCAACCAGCTCGGCCGAATGGATGAAGGGCGGCTCCGTCACCGCCGTTCTCGCCGCGCCGAGTGCGGCCAGGAACGTACAGCCTGCACCGCGCACAGGACCGCCATGGGGAGTTCCACGCCGAGGGCCATGGCGGCGGCCGTGGCGAGTTCGGTACCGGGCGCCGCGGTCGTCACGTCGAACCAGGCGTCGGCGACCAGGAGTACGGCGGTCGCGGTGGCCGTGAGGCAGCCCCGCGGGTCCCGGCGGAGCATGAGGAGGCCGGTGGCGGTCAGACCCAGTGCCTCCAATACGTCGAGTCCTATCCAGGTGGCGGACTCGGTGGCGGGCAGGGAGTTCGCCAGCACCAGAAGCCAGGGCAGCATCGCGACACCTGCGCAGAGGAGCACGACGGCGAGCGGGCGCGTGCCGTCGGGCTCCGGCACCTGCCTGTCCTGGGCGGCGTCGCTGTGGGCGGTGGCCATCTTCGCCGGCTCCCTTCGTGGCTGGACGGATCATGAATCCCGCCGCTTCGATCCCCGCGCTTCGATCCCCGCGCTTCGATCTCCCGCGCTTCGATCCCCCGCTTCCTCAATCGCCACGGTAGAAGCCCGTGGGCGCGCAGCCGTCGTACCCAGGGAGTCATTCCGGGGAGTCCATGTGCCACCGCGGTACTACAGCGGCCCGCGGAGGTCTGCTCCCGGCGGGAAGTCCAACGGAGGGTCGCGGCGATGTCACACCGGGGTCCTCAGGAACCCTCTTGGATGCAGACGCACGGCAAAGACACGGCAGACGCACACGGGAGGCCCTGATGAAAGACGTGACCGATCCGGTGTCCGGGGAGCGGGAGAAGGTCCGTTTCAGCAGTGGCGGCAGCGAGTGTGCCGCCTGGCACTATCCGGGGACCGACGGCTCCTGTGTGATCATGGCGGGCGGGTTCGCCGTGACGAAGGAACCGGGCACCGACCTGTTCGCGCGACGGTTCCACGACGCCGGGTTCGGCGTACTGGCCTTCGACTATCGCGGATTCGGCGAGAGCGGTGGCCGGCCGCGCCAAGTCGCCTCCGTCAGCGGGCAGGTGACGGACTGGCAAGCCGCCATCGCGTTCGCCGCGACCCTGCCGGGAGTCGACCGGAGCAGGCTGGCGCTCTGGGGGTTCTCCGCATCCGCCGGTCACCTCCTCCGGGTCGCGGCGCGCACCCCGCACCTCGCCGCGGTGATCGCCCAGACGCCGAACGTAGGAGGTCCGGCCGCCGCACGCCTGGCGGCGCGCCACCAGAAGCCACTCGCCCTGCTGCGCCTGTTCGGCAGGGGTGCCCTCGACGCGGCCGGCGGCCTCTTCGGCCGTCCGCCCCTGCTGGTGCCGCTCGGCGGCGAGCCCGGTACCGTCGCCGTCCTCACCACGCCGGACACGGCCGACGTCCCGCGCGCGCTCAATCCCGGCAACCGGTACCCGGACTGGCGGCAGGAGGTCGCGGCCCGCTCGGCGCTCGGCCTCGGGTTCTACCGTCCGGGCCGTGACGCCCCCCGCGTACGGTGTCCGCTGCTCGTCGTCGTATGCGAGCAGGACCAGTCCGCTTCGCCCACGGCGGCCGTGCACGCGACGCGGCGGGCGCCCCGCGCGGAGCTGGTCCGGCTGCCCGGCGGGCACTACGCGCCGTTCCTGGACGCGCACGAACGGGCCGTCGACGTCGAGTTGTCGTTCCTGCGCCGACATGTGCTCGATTCCCCGGTGGCGTCCGCCGCCTCCGCGGAGCGCCGATGACGACGGGAGAGATCGAGCTGTCGGCGGGGACGGTCGCGTACCGGGACACCGGTGGCGACGGTCCGGTGCTGGTGCTGCTGCACGGGCTGATGATGGACGCCTCGCTGTGGGACGAGACGATCACCGAGCTCGCCGCCGACCACCGGTGCGTGGCGCCGACCCTGCCGCTCGGGGCGCATCGGCACGGAATGCGGGCCGACGCCGACCTGTCGCTGCCGGGGGTGGCCCGGCTGGTCACGGAGTTCCTCGACCGCCTCGATCTGCGGGACGTCGTCCTGGTCGGCAATGACACCGGCGGTGCGCTCGTCCAGCTCATGATGGGCGACGGTGCGGCACGGGTGGCGGGGGTGGTGCTCGTGTCGTGCGACGCCTTCGACAACTTCCCGCCCGGGCTGACGGGCCGGACACTCGTCCTCAGCGGCAAGCTCCCACCCCGGCTGTTCGGGATGTTCATGCAACAGATGCGGCTGCGGCCGCTGCGCCGCATGCCGGTCGCCTTCGGGTGGCTGACCCTCCGGGGAGACGCCGCCACCGCGCGGTGGATCAGGCCGGTCCTCGAACGGCCGGAGATCCGCCGCGACGCCGTGCGCACGCTGCGCGCGGCGGCGGCGGACACCGGTCTGCTGCTCGCCGCGGCCGAACGGCTGCCGGGCTTCGACCGCCCTGCCCTCGTCGTCTGGGCGCGCGGCGACCGCGTGATGCCGCCCGAGCACGGCCGGCGCCTCGCCGCGCTGCTGCCGCGGGGACGGCTGGTCGAGATCGACGACAGCTACACCCTCGTGCCCCTGGACCGGCCGACGGAACTCACCCGGGCCATAAGGGAGTTCACCCGGTCGTTCGCGGCCACCTGACGGTCCTGGGGCCTGTCGCGCTCGGCAGCCACGCGGCCGTACGGGGTCACAGCGTCGTACGGGATTCGAGGTCGGCGCGGGTGTCGTTGCCGTAGACACCCGTCTCGTCACCCCGGATCCCGTACCAGAGCTGGAAGCGCGCGACCGCGGCCGTGAGCGTGGCGTCGTAGGTGCCGTTCGTGGAGCCGTGGTCGTAGACGTTCGGGATCCGGAGCAGCCGTTGCTGCAGGTCCTTGACCGCGGGCCCGCTGTCCCCCTCGCGGAGGGTGCCCGCTCCGTCCGGGTCGGCGCTCGCGGACGGGGCCTGGGCGGCGGCCGTCGTGGGGGCGCCGGTCGGGGCCCGCCCGGCCTGCGCTCCGGCCTCCTGCTCCCCGCCGGGCAGCAGGAGCGCGAGGGCGAAGCCGACGAGGGCCGCCCCCGTGACCCCGATGACGACCGCCGCGCGGCGCTGCCCGGTGCCCCACCTGGCCGTCCGCTCACCCGCGGGCCCGCGCCCGTGGCGGACGCCGGGAGTGAAGGAGGGCCCGCGTGCCCCCACCGGTCTCGCGCCCCGGGTGTAGTCCTCGCCCACCAGGACGGGTGGCAGTTCCTCGGTCGCGTCCTCGGCCACCGGCGCCATGACAGCGCCCGTCGTGGCCGGTACGGCGATGACCTCGTAGTTCTCGTCCGGATCGGGCCCGTTCTGCTCCTCGCGCACCTCCTTCAGAAGTTGCGCGAGTGCCTCCGTCCGGCGGCGCCGCTGAACATAGGTGGGTTCGATCGCCCGTCGCCCCCCGGGCTGCCCTGGTTCGGGCGGTGTGGGCACACTGCTCTCCTTCCGTGCGCGCGGTTTCACGCCATCCCCGTGGAGTGATACGCGGCCACCGGCACCGGGGTTCAACGGCGCCCCAGGCCCCCGGGCCCACGTGGTCGTACAACGTGAAGAATGGGCAAATAGCGGGTAGGACCACCTCGGGGGAGCGGAGAGGGTCGCCGTGGCTGCGAGCGAGGAACGAGACGTGTCGGCCGCCCGCCGGCGCTTCAACATGGCGGACGCCGCACCGCTGCTGCTCGACGCCCGGATGACGGTGACCAGCTGGACCGCGGACGCCGAGCGGCTGCTGGGGTACGCGCCCTCCGAGGTCCTGGGCCGCCGCGCCGCCGACCTGCTGCTTCCGGAGGACGCGGCCCGGATCTCCGACCTTGCGGCGCGGTGCCGCGACGGCAGCGGCTGGGCGGGACTGCTGTCCGCGCTGCACCGGGACGGGCACGCGGTCCGGGTGATGGTCCGGGTCGTCCCGATACGTGAGAGCGGCGGGCCGACCCGTTGGGTGGTGCTGCTCGCCGATCTGGCCGGTGGCCCCGGCTGGGACATGAGCCGGTCGGTGCTGGAGCGGATGAACGCCCGCTCGCCGGTGGGCATCGCCATCGTGGACACGGACCTGCGCTATGTCTGGTCGAACGCCGCGCTGGAGCAGTTCGGCGGGGGCCCGCCGCACCGGCGGCTCGGGCGCAGGCTCGCCGACATCCAGCCGGGCCTGGACGCCGAGGCGCTCGAGGCGCAGATGCGCCAGGTACTGGAGACCGGCCGGCCGGTCGTCGGGTACGAGCACGTGGGCCGCATACGGTCCGCGCCGCATCGCGAGACCGCGCACTCCTTGTCGTTCATCCGGCTGGAGGACGACCACGGCCATCCGATCGGTGTGTACTACACCGTCGTCGACGTCACCGAGCACTACCGTGCGCGACGGAGGCTGGCGCTGCTCGACCGGGCCGGGGAGCACATCGGGCGCAGTCTGGACGTCCTGCACACCGCGCAGGAGCTGGCCGATGTCGCCGTACCGGGGCTGGCCGACTTCGTCACCGTGGACCTGCTGGAATCCGTGCTCAGGGGCGCCGAGCCGATGCCCGGCCGGCTGAGCGACACGGACGTGGTGTCGCTGCGGCGTGCCGGACAGCAGTCGGTCCAGGCCGGCGTCCCCGAAACCGCCGTCGAGGTGGGTGAGGCCGCGACCTACCAGACGACCTCTCCCCCGGTGCGCGCGCTGGCCGAGGGCCGGTCCTGGTGTGAGGCGCGGCTGGATCCGCTGGCCAGGAAGTGGAGCACGAGCGCCCGCGAGGGCCCGGCCGCCTCCTTCCTCGACCTCGGGCTGCACAGCGCGATGATCGTGCCCGTCCGGGCCCGTGGCGTCACGCTGGGTATCACCACGTTCTTCCGGCGCGAGCGCGAGGACCCCTTCGACGAGGACGATCTGAGCCTGGCGGAGGAGTTCGTCGGCAGGGCGGCCCTGTGCCTCGACAACGCCCGTCGTTACACCCGTGAACGCGACGCGGCGCTCGTCCTCCAGCGCAATCTGCTCCCGCACCGCTTCCCCGAGCAGAACGCGGTGGAGGTCTCGGCCTGCTACCGGCCGGCGGACGAGCTGACGGGCCTCGCCGGGGACTGGTTCGACGTCATTCCGCTGTCCGGGGCCCGGGTGGCGCTGGTCGTGGGCGAGGTGACCGGTCACGGCATCGACGGCGCCGCCGCCATGGGGCGGCTGCGGGCCGCCGTACAGACCCTCGCCGATCTGGACCTGTCGCCCGAGGAGGTGCTCGCGCACCTGGACGACCTGGTCAGCCGGGCCGCCCGGGAGGAGGGCAGCGGCGCGGACACCCTCACCAGCGGGATGCAGGCCGTCGGAGCCAGCTGTCTGTACGTGGTGTACGACCCGGTGAGCGGGCGGTGCGCGATGGCGGGCGCGGGGCATCCCGCACCCGCGGTCATCGCTCCCGACGGCACCGTCACGTTCGCGGACCTTCCCCGTGGTCCCGCGCTGGGTGTCGCCGGACTGCCCTTCGAATCGGTGGAGTTCACCCTGGAGGAAAGCAGTGTGCTCGCCCTGCACACCGACGGGCTGATCGCCACGCCCCGCACGGGACGGGATCCGGATGCGGGCCGGGAGCGGCTGCGGGGCGCGTTGGCCTCGCACCGTCAGCCGTTGGACGGCGTGTGCCGCACGATCGTGGACGATCTCGTGCCGTCGCGGCCGTACGACGACGTGGCGCTGCTGATGGCGCGCACCCGCCGGCTCGGCGCCGACCAGGTCGCGACCTGGGACCTGTCCACGGACCCGGCCATGGTCGCCGAGGCCAGGAAGATGGCGACGCAGCAGCTGAGTGCGTGGGGCCTGGACGAGCTGGCCTTCACCACCGAGCTGGTCGTGAGCGAGCTCGTCACCAACGCGATCCGCTACGCCTCGGGGCCGATCCGGTTGCGTCTGATCACCGAGCGGGCGCTGATCTGCGAGGTTTCCGACGGCGCCGCGACCGCCCCGCATCTGCGGCACCCGAAGACCACCGACGAGGGTGGCCGCGGGCTGTTCCTGATCTCCCAGTTCACCCGGCGCTGGGGCACCCGCTACACCCCCGAGGGGAAGATCATCTGGGCCGAGCAGTCGCTGACCACCCAGCCCGCGATGTGACGGACGTACGCACGGCCACGCGGCCGCGGGGTTCAGCAGTCGCGGAACTCGGGTGACTGGTTGAGGATCTGCGAACGCTGCGAGGTGAAGCGGGCGTGGGTGGCGCCTCCCCGATCCTCGGGGCGGAAGGCGGCGACGCGGTGGCAGTTCATGAAGGCGAGGGTGACGCCGAAATGCCGTTCCAGGCTGCCGCGGATCGCGTCGCTGGCGAGCGCCCGCAGCAGCTGGCCGCGTTCCTTCTCGGAGGGCGGCGGAGTGTGGTTGTCGGCGAACTCCGCCGTACCGGCGCGGAGTTGATGAGCCAGGTCGGCGATGAGGTCGTACGCGTACGGCAGGGACGTACGGACGGTGTCCACGAAGTCCGCTTCGCGGACCGGACCGCGTTCGGCTTCGGCGAGCAGCTTCGGGGAGACGTCGAGTGACATGGGAGTAGCAGTCCTGTCGCTAGGTGGATCGGTGGATCGGTGGATCGGTGGTTCGGTGGTTCGGTGGTTCGGTGGTGTGCCGGTCGTACTCGGGCCGTGTGCGGGGAGGGTCAGTCGGCGGACGGTACGAGAGCGGTGGGGCCGTGCCGGAAGTCGGGGTCGATCTGTGCGGAGAGGTCGGTGCCGGTGGCCCGGTCGGCCCAGGCTGCGGCATTGCGTAGGTGGAGGGCGACGGCGTGTTCCTGGAAGGCCGTCCAGTCCTTGGTACGGGCGTCCAGGGCCGTCCTCATGTGGCCCAGCGCATGGATGTTGTGCGGTTCGAGGTCGCCGTGGGGTCGGCCCTGCTCCTGGGCGCGCACCCAGGAGGAGTGCCGGACGTACGTCAGGAGGTCGTCGCCGACGTGTTCCTTGAGGAAGAGCAGGTCGTCCTCGCCGGTGACCTTGTTCCCGATCACCGCGATCGGGATGCCGAACTCCTGGGCGTGGTCGCGGTACTGGCGGTAGACGGAGACGCCCTTGCGGGTGGGCTCGGCGACCAGGAAGGTCATGTCGAAGCGGGTGAACAGTCCGGAGGCGAAGGCGTCGGCGCCGGCGGTCATGTCGACGACGACGTACTCGCCCGGCCCGTCGACGAGATGGTTGAGGTACAGCTCCACCGCTCCGAGTTTGGAGTGGTAGCAGGCCACGCCGAGATCGCTCTCGTCGAACTCGCCGGTGACCATCAGCGGTACACCGCCGACCCGTTGAAGGTGCGCGGTGTGCACCGGGTCGTCGCCGAGGAGGCGCAGCAGGCGTGAGCCGCGGCCCGGCGGGGTGGTCTTGATCATGGCCTCGGGCGAGGTGATGCGCGGGTTACTGCCGCGCAGGTGGGCCTTGATCTCACCGAGCCGCGCGCTGAGGGGCGGGGCGGCGAAGGTCTCGTCGTCGCCGAGGCCGAGGGCGTGTGCCAGGTGCTGGTTGATGTCGCCGTCGATGGCGACGACGGGCGCGCCGGAGTGCGCCAGCCGGCGGGAGAAGAGGGCCGACAGTGTGGTCTTGCCGCTGCCGCCCTTTCCGACGAAGGCCGCGCGCATGTCAGCCCTCCGGGCGCAGCAGGCCGCGCTCGTACGCCTTGGCCAGTCGCTGCGGTACGAGGTGGGAGGCGCCGTCGACGGTGATCGGGGCGAGTTGCGCCGTGGCGGCCTTCCACTGGGCGCGACGGTGGCGGGTGTTGCTGCGGGACATCTTGCGTTTCGGCACGGCCATGTCGGTCTCCAAGGTAGGTGGACACGACTCACGCTATCTGAAAATGGATCTCATTTCCAAGCTGGCACGCGGGGTGCGCGTGAGATGCGCACGGAGCAAGCGCGGGGCACGGAGGGCGCGCCGACAGCCGTGCGACCAAGCGAAGTTGACAGATTGTTGACCAATTCCAAGGCGAGTGGTGACCGACGCCGCCACTATGGTCGGCCGCATGCCCTCACACCCCCCACGGACTCCGGCCCTCCCTGTCCTCCCGTATCGGAAACCGACCCGTGACCGGGACTACTGGGTCTTCGACGATGTGCTGCCCGACGTGGACGCCGTCCGGGCGCGCTGTCTCGCCAAGGACGACTGGGCCAAGGGCTATCCGTACACCTCGGAGAGCTGGCCGGGCCTGCGGACGATGCCGGGGCTCGAACCGGGCGAACTGGCCCGTGTGGAACGGCTGGTGAAGAAGGCCACCGGCGCGAAGGAGCTGTGGGTGCAGAGCACGCCCTCCGGGGGCACGCTCAACCACAACTGCGTCCAGGTGGTCGGCAAGGACGAGGGCCAACCGCGGCCGCACACCGACTCCCGCGCGCTGTGCCGCTACGCCGCCGTGCTCTATCTCAACCCGGCCGTACCCAAGAGCTGCGGAACGAGCTTCTACCGGCAGAACCTGCCCGGCGGCCGTCTCGGCGGCAACGTGGTGGCGGCTCCGCACAACAACCTGGTCGACGCGCTGGGTACGCGGTTCGTGGCGCCGGACTCCTTCGTCGAGGACCTCGAGGTCCCGCACCGCTACAACCGGCTGCTCCTCTACAACGCCAACCTGATGCACAGTGCCACCGCCTACTGGGGCAGCACGATGGAGGACAAGCGGATGACCGCGGTCTTCTTCTGGATGGCGTGAGTCCGCGTACCGACGGCGCGAGCCCGCGTACCGATGCCGAGCGGCCCCGGACCTTGGTGTCCGGGGCCGCTCGGCTGTGCCACCAGGCGTCGGCGAAACCGAGGACCACGATGACCGCGACGGGCGCACGGTTGAAGGACTTGGCGGTGACCGGGCTGACCTGCGGAAGCATTACGCGGTGGAGTTGATCAGGTAGGGCAGGCCGAGCAGGAAGGCGCAGCCCGAGGCGAGCTACCCCGCGTTGGACGGCATGCGAGTGCGGTCACTGAAACGGTGCCGGAACGCCGAGCCCGGCAGCAGTCAGGAAGGGCTCGCCGGCCAGTCCATGGACGCTGGAGACGTTGCGAACACCCTGCGCCACCGACTGACGAAGATCGAACAGACCGTCGGTGTCAATCTCGCCGATCCCGGTATCAGGTTCGTCCTCGCTCTCCAGCTCGAGGCGCTCGCCCCCGCCTGACCCACCCGTCCCGTACGACCTCGCCCTCGACGTCACGGAACGCCGCCCGCTCGGAGAGAAACACCCCTGACTTCCACCCGCCATTTCCGGACATGCGTGGGCTACGGCTCAGTTACGGCTTGCTCAAGTCCTGGTGGCCGGACGGTGAGCTCGTCATGATGGGCGCATGACGTTGGCCTCGCGTGCCATGACGCAACTGGCGGGCTGGCCGGACCTCACGGAGGCCCGGCCGAGCTGCGGCACAGGGCGGGCGCTTTGTTCGGCACAGGGCGAGATCGTGCATTTCCATTCGGATCACGATGTCGACCTGCACCTCACAGCCCGTGCCATTCACCGTTTCCAGGATCATCTCAGGGGCGCGAGCGCGGTCCGGATGGTGCCCGAATCGCGGTGGGTGACCATACGCCTCGAAGTCGACGCCGACATCGGTCTGCTCCTCACCCTGGTGAGCCTCGCTCTGCAGGCCCACCAGACGTGGCCGGTTCCGGGCGACTCTCCCTCGGCCGGCTGCAACGACCTACGCAGCATGGTGCTTCCACGCGACAGCGTCGGCTGAGACGCCGCCTCGACCATGGGTACCCTGCTGGTCGCCGGGGCACAGGCGGAGTGCGCCGTCCGCCGGGGCGGAGGCTTCGCGCCCCGGGCGTCACCGACGTACAGGATGATGTGCGCCTTGTAGCGGTCGAGGGCGATGCGGCCGCTCCTGGCGCCGATGTCGTTCCATGGCCTACGCCCGCACCGTGCCGGCCGAACAGACCGACCCGACGCCTCCTGGGTCAACCCGATCGAGGTCCGCTTCGCCACCACTGCGGCAGTTCACGCTCGCCGACTCCAACCGCCCCGACCACCCCGGTTCAGACCCGCGAGCCTCTGTTCAGGGCTGATCGAAGTCATCTGGTGGGGGCGGGCGGTGGGGCCGACCAGTTCATCAGCATCACGCCGGCACGGGCACCGCTGGCCAGGCCGGACAGTGCCACTGTGTCATCCGGCCGCAGCGGATGAAGGCGTCGGCGACTTCCAGCGCGTTCAGAACCCTGTTGCAGGCGTGGGAGACGTCGAAGACCGGGCAGCTGAGGCCGGTCTTCGCCGCGACGATGTGAGCGTTGGCGGGTTCCTGGACGTCGGCGCTGACGGCGGCGAACAGCAGCAGGTCGACGTCGCCCGGCTCCAAAGCAGCCTGCCGCAGCGCCTGGAGAACGGCTTGCGAGGCGAGGTCCGAGGGCAGGTCGCCGTCGTCGGCCACGACGCGTTCCCGCAGTCCGTACAGCCGCCGCAGCAGCCCGGACGGGACGCGCACGCCGGTACTGTGCCGGCGCAGCCGGTCCTCGATGGCCCCTGAGGTCCCCCGGCCGGTGGGCACGTGGACGGCCATCGTGCGCAGCCAGGAGAAGGCGCAAGCGTTGACCACTGCCGCGGCTGCGCAGGGGTGTCTGTTGGGGACTGTGGTGCTGGATGTCGCCGAACCGGCGTCCTGCCGGGAGGCGATGGCGCAGGTGGAGGAAATGACCGGTGTCCGTCCAACTGCCCGACCCACCCAGCGGCTTGCGGCCCTTCCGCGCCGGGGACGCCGCCCTCCCTCGCCCCGCGCCGTCCTCTGCCGGTCCCCGTCCCGCAACACCTCGGCGAGCCTTCCGAACGGTTCCCGCACCCCTGGATCGTCACCACCTGGGTGTCGTTGCTTCCCCTCCATCGTGATCGACCGGACAGGTCCTGGCGCCCCGGGCGATCCTTCCAGGCCAGGTGCACGGGCCCTGTGCGGTTCGGCTCCCCGGTGAGCGCCCGGTGTCCTGTTGAAGCAGGCCACCGGGCGCCGACACTCAGTTCACGCTCTGTCCGCCGTCCACCATGACCGACTGTCCGGTGACGAAGGAGGCCCGGTCGGAGAGGAGGAAGAGCACCACCTGGGCCACCTCGTCCGCCTCACCGATACGGCCGAGGGGGATCCCTTCCCCATGCGGGTGGTACTCGGATCCGTCCTCCGTCCTTGTGATTCCACCCTCGGTCAGCGGTGTGCGGATGATGGTCGGGTTCACGGTGTTCACGCGGATCGCGTCGGGCCCGAGCTCCACCGCCGCCGCGCGCGCCAGCGCGGCGACGCCGCCCTTGCTGGCGCTGTAGATGGAGATACCCGGGGTGCCGAGTTCGGCGAACACCGATCCGTTGAAAACGATGGCCCCGCCCTCACCCTGTCGCTTCATCTGGTCGGCCTCGGCCTGCAGGTAGAAGAAGGAGCCCTTCAGGTTGCCGTCCACGAGATGGTCCCAGGCCTTCTCGTCCAGCTCGGTCAGCGGGCCGATCCCTGCGGTGCCGGCATTGTTGAAGGCCACGTCGAGCCTGCCGAAGCGATCGGCCACCTGCCTCACCACACCCCGCGCTCCGCCGAAGTCCGTGGCATCGGCCTTGATGAACAGCGCCTCGCCGCCATCCCGCGTGATCTCCTCGACCACTGCCCGGCCCGCGTCCTCCCGCCGCCCGGTGATGGCCACCTTCGCGCCTTCCTGCGCGAACAGAAGCGCGCTGATCCGGCCGATCCCGGACGTACCCCCGGTGATCAGCGCAACCTTGCCGTCCAACAGTCCCATATTTTGTTCACTCCACCTGGAAGGTGCCAATGGTCGATATGGACCCGGCGTTCCAAAACCGAGGACGGTTTTCGGGCCGGATGCCATGCCACCTCATCGGTGGCGAACGGGTACAGCGTCCGCCCATTCAGAGGGATTCCGCCCCGGCCATAGGCAGTCGCGATAGCCGGTATAACCGATCCGCCCTGAGGCTTTGGCCCCCCGCGTCCCGGTTGCGGCGCGCGGCCGGAGATGATGCTGTGGAAGCGCGGGGGCCACGGTGGGGCCGTCATGAATGGACTGCATGAAGTACCCCGCTCGGGGCGCGGCAGACGTGCATACGTCCACTCGGCTGTGTGTCACGTCCATGGCCACTTCGGGACGGATCCGAGCAATGTCCGACGCCGGTACAACCAGCACGACGGCACTGCCCCACCTCTCCGTCCGCTCGCGCTCTCCACCGCTCGCTCGCGGGAGCCGAGATGTGGCCGTCGTCCCCGACAGGCCGCTGTTGCCCGAGCGATCAACACGTGCGGTCATGTCACGTGCGGCCATGGCCTGTGCTCCGACCCCCTGGGCCACTGACCGCGTACCTCATCACCGACGAAGGATCCGACCATGGCGTCCGCATCAATGCAAGGGAAGGTCGCACTCGTCACCGGGGCGACCAGCGGCATCGGCTCGGCCACGGCGGAGGCGCTGGCCGAGCGCGGTGCACACGTATTGGTGGCAGGCCGCGACAGCGCCCGCGGCAAGGTTGTGGTGAACGCGATCCGGGAGCACGGCGGGAAGGCGGATTTCGTAGGCGCTGACCTGCGCGACGCCCAATCAGTGCGACAACTGGCACAGTACGCGCTCGAGCTGGGCGGTGGCCGGGTCGACGTGCTGGTCAACAATGCGGGCATCTACCCCTTCGGGCCGACGGAGGACATGGAGGAGAGCGTCTTCGACGCCGTACACGCCCTCAACGTCAAGGCCCCCTTCTATCTGGTGGCCGAACTCGCCCCGGGGATGGCTGACAGGGGTGGCGGAGCGATCGTCAACGTGAGCACCGTCGCGGCCGTGCTCGGCTACTCGGGAATGGCGCTGTACGGGTCGAGCAAGGCGGCGCTGAATCTGCTGACGAAGGCGTGGGCAGCCGAATACGGCCCGCGCGGGGTGCGAGTGAACGCCGTACAGGTCGGCCCGACCCGGACCGAGACCACCGCCCAGAGCGAGGAACAGCTGCAGAGCCTGGCGGCCCAGGCGCCCGCCGGACGGCCGGCGTCCGCCGCGGAGATCGCGGCGGCGATCGCCTACCTGGCGGACGACGCGGCAAGCAGCTTCGTGCAGGGCGCGATCCTGCCCGTTGACGGCGGTCGCACCGCCGTCTGACCGAGCGCCCTCCCCAGGCCTGTCCCTCCGCCGTGCATCAGTCGCTCGACGGCTGTTCGAACGCGGCAATGAGGCGGCCCAGATCCTGTCGCCGAGAGTCGGTCGGCCACACCGCCCAGGTCCGGCGGATGAGGGGGTGCCCGACGAGCGGTGACCACGCCACACCGTCGGGAATGGGCTGCGACCAGTCCGGCGGAGCGCACGCGAAGGCGTGTCCGGCGGCGACAGCCGCCAGTTTCACCTCGGCGATGAGTCGCTGCCCTTCCGGTACCTGCGCTCCTGGATCAAGGCCGTGGCTGCGCAGGATTGCGGTCAGTTCGTCGTACCAGGCGGGACTGTCGGCACGGGGAAACGCCACCCACTCCAGTCCGGCCAGCGCATCCAGCCTGATCCCCTTCGGTCCGGCGAGCTCCGCCGCCTGTGGCGCGGCCAGCAGCACGCCCAATTTCTCCCGGTTGACCAGCATCGCGTCGAACTCCTGCCCGGCAGGACGCTCCCGAAGCAGTCCCATATCGAGCCCACCGGCCTGCAGTGCGGACAGTTGCTCGGCCGTGGACAGATGCCGGGCCTGTACCCGAGTGTCGGGACAGGTCTCGGCCAGTTCCGCGAGTGGGGGATTCAGGAGGTGCGACGGGAACTCCAGCGGAATGCCGATCCGCAGCACGCCGCCGCCCCCGTCGGCGAACCGGGCCATCGTCCGCAGTGCCCGATCACGCCGGGCAAGGACCGCACGGGCCTCCCCCAGCAGGGCAGTGCCTGCATCGGTGGCCCGCACCCCCGTACTGCTGCGCACCAGCAGCTTCACCCTCAGCTGCCGCTCCAGTCCACTGACCGTCTGGGACAGCGCCGGCTGACTGACGTGCAACCGCCGGGCCCCGGCCGAGAAGCCGCCCTCCTCGACCACCGCCACAAAGGCATGCAGCTCCCTCAACTCCATGACCCCATCGCACCACGCCGAGGGCGCCGGGACCACAGCCGCAAAGCCAATTGGTGTCGGATGCGAAACATGCGGCCACCAGGCCGAGAAAGGCTGCGGGGGAACTCCAAGGCCGGAACCGGAGAGGTGAACCCGCAGTACCAGGGCGTCGGTGCGGGTTGCGGTCCGGGCGCCGGCATCGCGGTACTCGCTGTCGGGATGGACGGCCCGGCCGCCGGCGTCGTACTCGACGATGACCTCGTGTCCGTCGTCGGCGAGGGAATGAACCTCATTCGGGGTGAGAGCGACGCGGGTCCCTCCGGGAGTGTGTTCGTGTATGACGCCGATCTGTTCAAGCCGCGTAGGAACCGCGCCGTGCGCGGGAGGCCGCCGCGAGGCCGCAACGGGTTGCCGGTAGGGCGCTCCGCCACAGCCTCGCGGCCTCGGTCGCTCACTGGGCGGCGATACCGAGGGCCATGAAGCCGCCGTCCGCGGCGAGAGTGACGCCCGTGATGTAACTGGCGCGGGGCGAAGCGAGGAAGACGATGGCTTCGGCGATCTCTCGGGCCGAGCCCAGGCGCCCCAGCGGCACCCTCGCCCCCAGAGCCTCGAAGTCCTCCTCGCCGATCATGTCTGTCACGTTGTCGGTCTTCGTGTGGCCAGGGGCGACCGCGTTGAAGCGCACTCCTTGGCTGCCGAACTCGACGGCCCACGCGCGGGTGAACGAGTCCACCGCGGCCTTCGACGCGCCGTAGACGGACGTGCCGGCGATGCCGGCCAGACCGGCGACCGTGGTGACACTGACGACACTGCCGGAACCCTTGGCCGCCATCTTGGCCACCAGTGCCTGGGTGAGGAAGTACGTGCCGCGCACATTGGTCTGAATCATGGTCTCGAACGTGTCCTGACCCTGGTCCAGGGTGGGAGCGAACGGGTAGGCGCCGGCATTGTTGACCAGGATGTCCGCCTCACCGGCCTCGTCGGTCAGGTTCCGGACCGAGTCCAGATCGCTGAGGTCCGCGGCGACGAACCTGGCCTTGCCTCCGACGGCCTCGATGGCCGAGACGGTGTCCGCGCCCTTGGCGGCATTGCGGCCGGAGACAATGACGAACGCGCCCTTCTGGGCGAGC
Source organism: Streptomyces sp. NPDC007896 (assembly GCF_042959425.1). Classification (NCBI taxonomy): domain Bacteria; kingdom Bacillati; phylum Actinomycetota; class Actinomycetes; order Kitasatosporales; family Streptomycetaceae; genus Streptomyces; species Streptomyces sp. NPDC007896. The sequence goes on from NZ_JBIBKX010000005.1 coordinate 63,381, forward strand.
AGGAGCGCCGTCTCACGGCCGATGCCGGACGTGCTGCCAGTGACGAGAGCGGTCTGATTCTCGAACTCCACGAGAAACGCCTTTCCGCGAGGCCGAGATGACCCGCAAACATTAGGTACGAAATCTGTCGTACCTAGGGTTAGACGCTTCCTGAATCCAAAGCAAGACGGGCCCAGCACCGTCGAAGACAGTCAATTACGGGCTGATCAGGGGATGCCCCGCCTCTATTACAGCTGCTTCTTGCGGCCATAAGCAGAACTGCACTGAGAGACGGACTCCGCGCGGTCTTTGCCGCGCTGGCGGATCCTCACCGGTGTCGGGTGATCGAGGGTCTCTGCGCGGCGGGCGAGGGCATCGAGCGAACGTGTGCGTCATTCGCTCTGAACGTGTCCAAGTCGACGCTCACTCACTATGTCCGGGCCCTTCGGGAAGCCGGGTTGATACGGCAGATCGACTACGGCAACAGTCGCAAGGTCATACCTGGCCGTTCGCTTCACCCTGTCCGGCCCACGACGAGTTGGTAGAAGATTGGCTCGCCCGTCGTCGTCACACGGTGCTGGAACCGCGTTCGTTCCATCACCGCAAGACCTCCGGCGGCCACCAGCCGCTCGACGGCGGCGCCGAACCCTTCCGGGTCCGACTCGTCCATCCACCGCTCATCGATCGTGAAGGCCACGGGAGCGCCGGCTGGCAGGACCGCGAGCGCATTTTCGAGCGCCTGTGGTGTGGCGTGCGTGCCGCCGAACGCTCCGGCCGACACCAGCCCCCCGAACACGTACGGGTGTAGTGCCTCCCGGAGTGCGTCGTCGCGCAAGAAGTCGCCGACCACGTAGTCGGCGTAGACGCCTGGACGGTCGCGCAGGCTCGCCACGCGCGCTGCCGGCAGCGAGTCGACCCCGACCACCTGAGCGACGCCATCGCGACGCACGAGTTCGCCGACCAATCCCGTGCCGGCGCCGACGTCGAGGACCGTCATCGAGCCCGGCTCCAACCCAAGGCGCGCCGCCGCGCGCAAAAAGCCCGCTGCCGCGACCCCTGGCGATCTGCACTGGAGCCTTTCCTGGACGACATGCTCATAGAGTCCGGGTACGGCATAGATCCGCGCGTACTCGTGCAAGTGGACCATCTCGTGCTCACTCAACGCGATGTACTCGCCGTCGGTCACTGGCGGGCCGAGCAGACGGACACCCGCAAATACATCTGCCATGTCGGCGAGGCTATGCGAACGTGTCCGTGCGCCGCCACCAGTAACGAAGGTCCGGCTGCAGAGTCAGTGCCGACGCGTGGTTCGCACGGTTCCCTTCCTGCTCCTGCCACTTGGGCCTGGATCTGTCGGCCCGCTGGAAGGCGGAGCCGTTCACGGTCGCAGCAGGAAATCGTCGGCTGTCAGCTGGGGGTCCTCGGCCACCGCCGTGCCCAGCACCAGCAGAGGGGTGCCGTCGGACAACTCACGATGCCGCAAGCGCACGAAGCTGTTGTAGACGTCGCTGCTGACCCGGAGTTCGGTCGGAAACAGGCCGACTTCCCCGAGCGCGAGCAGCTTGGCGCCGGCATTGTCGAGTACCGAGCAGATCCACCCGTCTGTGTTCACTTTCCCCCCTGGGTTGTCACTGTCGAGTACGTGGATCTCCCCTGGAGTGAGTCAGTCGTGGGCGTTGCCGAACGCGCTGAGCACAACATGGACATCGTCTGCGGACAGGCCTGGCGTTGTATCCCGGGCCGGCTTTCCTGACGGTGCGGTCAAACAAAAGGACGTCGAAATCCGCAGCATCACGTCCTCCGCGATCGTGCGCCCTGTCGGCTTCAGGCTGATCAGCACGCCGCGCAGGATGTCGGGATCCGCCACGCGTTCGACCAATCCCAGTTCAGAGAGGCGGTCGATCTGTTTGCTGACCGCTCGAGGTGATCATCAGTTGCTTGAACAACGCCGTCGGGCTCATCGCGCAGTCCGGCGCGGACCTGCGGAGCGCCAGAAGTACTCGCAGATCACCGGGCCCGATGCCCGGGCGAAAGGACCGGTCCCGAAGAGGTGCTGTCGATCCGGGAGCGCCGGGACGCTCCCGGTCTATTCGACCTTGACCCAGTTGAGCGTGCGCTCCACCGCCTGCTTCCAGCCCGCGTAACCCTCCGCTCGCTGGTCGTCGGACCACTGGGGCTCCCAGCGTTTGGACTCCTGCCAGTGGGTGCGCAGTTCGTCGGTGTCCCGCCAGAAGCCGGTGGCCAGCCCTGCCGCGTAGGCGGCGCCGAGCGCGGTGGTCTCGGCGACGACCGGGCGGCTGACCGGTACGCCGAGGACATCGGCCTGGATCTGCATGCAGAGGTCGTTGGCGGTGACACCGCCGTCGACCTTGAGCACGTCGAGGTGGACGCCGGAGTCCTGCTCCATGGCCTCGACGACGTCGCGGCTCTGGTAGCAGATGGCTTCCAGCGTCGCCCGGGCCAGGTGACCGTTGTCGTTGTACCGGGCGAGGCCGACGATCGCGCCCCGGGCGTCGGAGCGCCAGTACGGGGCGAACAGGCCCGAGAACGCCGGGACGAAGTACATGCCGCCGTTGTCCTCGACGGTGCGGGCCAGGGTCTCGCTCTCGGCCGCGCTGCTGATGATCTTCATCTGGTCGCGCAGCCATTGCACCGCGGACCCGGTGACCGCGATGGAGCCCTCCAGGGCGTAGACCGCCGGGCTGTCGCCGAACTGGTACGCCACGGTGGTGAGAAGGCCGTGCTGTGAGCGGACCGGTTCCGTGCCGGTGTTGAGCACCAGGAAGTTTCCGGTGCCGTAGGTGTTCTTGGCCTCGCCGGGCGCGTAGCAGACCTGTCCGACGGTGGCCGCCTGTTGGTCGCCGAGCACCCCGCTGATGGGGATGGCGGCGCGCAGTGGCCGGGATGTGCGCGTCGTACCGAACGCCTCGCGATGGGACGAGGGGTTGATGGTGGGCAGCATCTCCCGGGGGATACGGAAGAAGCCCAGCAGTTCGTCGTCCCAGTCGAGGGTTTCCAGGTCCATCAGCATGGTGCGGCTGGCGTTGGTCACGTCGGTGGCGTGGATGCCGCCGTCGGGGCCGCCGGTCAGGTTCCACAGAACCCAGCAGTCCGTGTTGCCGAAGAGGGCGTGTCCCTGCTCGGCTGCCTCGCGGACGCCGTCGACGTTCTCCAGGATCCACTGGATCTTGCCGCCGGAGAAGTAGGTCGCCGGCGGCAAGCCCGCCTTGCGGCGGATGACGTCTCCCTGGCCCGATCGTTCCAGGGCCGCGGCGATGGAGTCGGTGCGGGTGTCCTGCCAGACGATGGCGTTGTAGTAGGGGCGGCCGTTGCGCGGGTCCCAGACAACGGTGGTCTCCCGCTGGTTGGTGATGCCGATCGCGGCCAGGTCGGTCGGGGACAGGTTCCCGTGCCGCAGGGCGTTCTGCATCACGGAGTTGGTGCGCTCCCAGATCTCCACGGGGTCGTGCTCGACCCATCCGGAGCGCGGAAGGATCTGGGCGTGCTCCAGCTGATGCTTCGCCACCTCGTTGCCCGCATGATCGAAGATCATGAATCGGGTACTGGTGGTCCCTTGGTCCACCGCGCCGACGAAATCGGCCATAGGGTGCCACCTTTTCGTAGGTGTCAGTCCTTGGGAGCGGGGATACGGCCCGGGGGCTCCGGCTCCGCTGTCGGCAGGAACCGGCCGACGAAGAACTTGTACAGGGCCGCGCCGACCAGACCGCCGGCCAGTGGACCGAGAATCGGCACCCAGAAGTAGAAGTTCCCGTACTGATCTCGCCATGCTCCGCCGTACCCCGTGAGGAAACTGGCCAGACGGGGACCGAAGTCACGTGCCGGATTGATGGCGTAGCCCGCGTTGGTACCCCAGGCCATGCCGATGCCCACGACGACCAGGCCGATGATGAACGGGCCCAGGTTGGCGCCAGGCGGTGTGTTGAGCAGGTCCGTGATGGCCAGGATCAACAGCAGCAGGATGGCGGTCCCCATGACCTGGTCGCGAAAGGCGCCCCACTCGTAGACCGGCAGGTTCGTGTTGCCGTTGGCGGGGAGCGTGGAGAACACGATCTGCGTCTTGAAGGTGTGACCGGGGTCGGCCTTCGCCAGCGCCTCGGTGTAGTTCCACCGCACGAGGAGGGCCGCCACGAAGGCGCCGGCCGTCTGCGCCAGCGCGTAGGGCGCCACCTTGCTCCACGGGAAGCCCTTGAACGCGGCCAGGGCGACGGTCACCGCGGGGTTGAGATGCGCGCCGCTCAGCCGTGCCGCGACGTAGACACCCATGGTGACGCCGATGCCCCACGCCCAGGAGATGCTGTCGTGGTTTCCGAGGCCACCCGGCGGAGTCGTGAGCGCTCCGCCGGCGACCACCTGGGCCACCACGCCGCAACCGAAGAGGATGAGAATCATGGTGCCCGCGAATTCGGCCGACAGCTCGCCCAGCAACCCCGACCTTTTGAACCGCTCAGTCATGTAAGCCCGCCTCCCGCCGGCTCAGCACCGGCCGTCGACTGCCCGAGTCCTCAGGGCATCAGCATAGGGCGATCAAGAAATAACCGCATAAACAGCGAAATATCGCACTCTCAGACCTGGCCATACGCCGGGACGCCCCCTTCGGGGCCCGCGCACCGATGTCCACGGCCGCGCCGGATCAGCGCTTCGCCGGGTGCCGGATCAGGCATGGGCTGCACGGCAAGGACACTCACAGCCACACAATGAGACATAACTCTAAGTAATCACAATAACGGGACAAATCGATACCACGAGGGTCTTGGTGGACCCCGCTGCCAGACTCGGTTCACGTCGAGCGGGGAGTCAGAACCCGGGGTCACTCTCGTACGGATGGCGCTTCACGAAGCCGGGGCCCCAGGCCGTTATCGAACGGCCATTCGGGAGCGGGCGGTGACAGGACCGCCGAGCCCCCGGCTCCAAGAACGCGACCGCGAGCAGCAGCACACGCCCGGTGGCCAAGGTGCCGCAGCACAGCCGCACTGGCCTCCGATACGCCGTCGACGTCCCGCATCCGCACACGCGTTCCCAGCGGGGAGAGTATCGACTACGCCGCCGGGGCGACGGCGACTGCGTCCGCCCCCTAGAGGTACGGAGTCCCCCTTGGTCCGCCGGTGGGGTATGCACCCTTCCCCGGCCGGCCGGTTCGGGCTACGAGCACTCCAAGTACGAAGATTTTGCGATCGCGCGAGGATCGCATGAACCGCTTCCCACCTGCGCGAAGTCCCTTATGTCCGCCTGCAGGACCAGGCGGTAACTCCGCGTTCACGAAGCCTCCCTTCCTCACCGTTCTACGCGCGTGCTGTCATGCACGTGCCCACCACCCCCGGTTGGGCGTCAACTCGACCAGGAGCGACGCATGTTGTGGAAGGTCCTCGGCCGCGCGGGTGTCACGCTTACAGTCGGCGCCGCCGTGCTCGCCACCGCCGTCCCCGCGAACGCCGCAAGCTACTCCGCGTTCGCCTTCTCGCAGAGCAGCAGCCAGCCGACCATCTACGACTTCATCAACTCGGCCACCTCCTCCCTCGACATGACCATGTACGAGCTGGAGGACACCACGGCCGTCAACGACCTCATGGCACTGGAGAAAAAGGGCGTCACGGTACGGGTGATCCTGGACGGCGCGCACAAGTCCGCCAACCAGTCGGCGTACAACGCCCTGACGAGCGCGGGCGCGGGAGTGGTCTGGTCGTCCTCGACCTTCGTCTACACCCACCAGAAGACCGTCACGGTGGACGGCGCCAAGTCACTGGTCCTCACCGGCAACCTCACCTCCCAGTACTACCCGACCGGCCGTGACTACGGCGTGTTCGACGACGACAGCCGCGATGTCGCCTCGATCGAGAAGGTCTTCAACGCGGACTACACGGGCACCGCGATCACCCCGACCGATGGCGACCATCTGCTCTGGTCCCCCACCGACTCCCGCAACCGCCTGCTGTCCCTGATCAACGGCGCCACCACGACGCTCGACGTCGAGGAACTGGAACTCAGCGACAGCGCGGTGGTCAACGCCATCGTGGCCAGGGCACAGGCGGGCGTCACCGTACGGCTGGTCCTGGAGACCCCCTCCAGCTACTCCAGCGAGGTGTCCGCGATCAAGGCGGCCGGCGGGACGGTCGTCGGATACTCCGACCCCAACGGCTTCTACATCCATGCCAAGGCGATGGTCGCCGACTACGGCCTGTCCACCCAGAAGGTGGAAGCCGGTTCCATGAACATCAGCAGCAACTCGCTGAGCAACAACCGGGAACTGGGCATCATCCTCACGGGCACCGGTGTGGCCCAAGCCGTTGCCACCACCATCGAGACCACCTTCAACAGCGACTACTCGGGCGGCACCACCGCCTAGAACCCGTTGCAGGCTCGTCCTTCACCTTCCAGGGCGCAATCTTGAGTCTCCCGCAGGGGGAGACAGGAAGGTGAGCTCATGGACGGCGGCACCCTGTACTCAATCGGTGAACTGGCCCGGCGCACCGGGCTGACAGTCAAGACGATCCGGTTCTACTCCGATCGCGGCATCGTGGCGCCTGCCGACCGCACCCACGCCGGCTACCGGCGCTACGCCCCGGATGCCGTCGCTCGCCTCGCCCTCGTGCGGACACTGCGCGAACTGGGACTCGGCCTCGACATGATCCGGCGGGTCGTGGATCAGGAACTCACCCTCAGCGCAGTGGCCGCGGAGCACGCCGCCGCACTGGACGTACAGATCAGCGTCCTGCGTCTGCGACGGGCGGTGCTGACGGCCGCCGCCGAACGCGAGCCCACCCCCAAGGAGATGGAACTCATGCACCAGTTGGCCACGCTGTCCGAAGCCGAACGCCGACGCCTGATCGACGACTTCCTCGACACCGTCTTCGAAGGCCTCCACAGCGGCCCCCACCATGCCGCAGCTCGGCGCTCCATGACACCCGAGCTCCCCGACAACCCCACAGACGAACAGGTCAGGGCATGGGTGGAGCTGGCGGAACTGTCCCTGGACCCGGACTTCCGCGCAGGCCTGCGGCGCCTGGCCGAAGACCATGTGGCCGGCCTGCCCGACGGCACCCCCACCACGCCACCGCGCCCGGACATGGTCGCCGTCGCCCGTGATCTCGTAAGACCAGCCGTGGCGTGCGGCATCAGCCCGGATTCGTCCCAGGCCGGTCCTGTCGTAGCGGCGCTCACCGCTCACTGCGCGCTCGCCCACGGCCGCCCCGATGACGCCGAGCTGCACCGGTGGCTGCTGCACCGTCTGGAAGCCGCGAGCGATCCGCGCAGGGACCAGTACTTCCAGTTGGTCGCGCTGATCAACGACTGGCCGGCACCGGAGCGCCTCGCCCAGGTGATCGACTGGTCCGTCGCAGCTCTGCGGATACGGGCAGCTCGCTGACGCGTCCCTCAACGCCCGCAGCTCGGGATTCCATGGCGCTACTTGACCGCGCCGCACGCACGCGGCCGGGAAGTGGCGCCCCGAGCACCGCAGGTACCGAGGTACTGGGCTTTCAAAGACATGTTGCTACGCGGACCAGGTCGGCGACCGCGCGAAGTCGGCTCTGCGACGGCCACGCGATCACCGTTGTCACGGGCGGAGCATCCAGGACCGGCACGGCGGCGAGATCCCGGCGCAGGTCGGCGCCTGCGGACTCGGGCATGATCACGGTGGTACGGCCGAGCGCGATCAGCTGCAGGAGCTGTGTCAGGTTTCGTACCTCTGCCCCCGGTCCTTCCGGGTAGCCGCCGCCAGGATCGGGCCAGCGAGCCATCGGGAGTCCCGGCAATGCGGTGACCTCGGCCACCCGGAGATGAGAGCGGCCGGCAAGTGAGTGAGAGGTGGGCAGGATGACGAGAGCGTGACCGCCGCGGCGCAGCTGATCGAGGAGCGAGCGGGACGCCTTGACGTGCTGGTCAACAACGCCGGCGCTGCGGGCGGTTGGCCGGAGGAGCCCACAACCGTCGACCTCGAGAGCGTGCGGCGGCTGGTGGAGACCAACGTCATCGGTGTCATCCGGGTCACCAACGCGATGCTGCCGCTGCTGCGCCGCTCGGCGCACCCGCGGATCGTCAACCAGTCCAGCCATGTCGGCTCTCTGGCCCTGCAGACCACGCACGGCGTCGACCTCGGAGGAATCAGCGGGGCGTACGCGCCGACGAAGACCTACCTCAACGCCGTCACCATCCAGTACGCCAAGGAACTGAGCGACACCAACATCTTGATCAACAACGCCTGCCCCTGCTATGTGGCCACCGACCTCAACGGGTTCAGCGGTACACAGACCCCTGAGCAGGGCGCGGTGATCGCCATCCGGTTGGCGGCTCTGCCCGACGACGGCCCTACCGGCCAGCTGTTCGACGACAAGGGAGTCGTGCCATGGTGATGCGAGCTGACGGATGTGTTGCCGTGCACAGCTTGCGCAGAGGAAGCACGGACTCCCCCTGACGCCGTACGGCGATGACAGCTCCGGGCTTCGCCTTGTCCACGGCCTTCTGGATGGTGCGCAAGGGGTGGTCGAGGGAGTCGGTCTCGCCCGGCTTGACCTTGACACTGTCGAAGTCGTGGAAGACCTGCTCACCGGAGGTCTTGAAGGTGGCCCCGTGGGTGCGGTACGCCGCGAGGGAGGCGGTGCAGGACCCGGCGTCGCCCGCCGCGCGCACCTTGATGTGCACCTTGCCGTCTTCGGTGGGCTTCAGGTTCTGGTCGTCGACGCGGACCCAGTCGTAGAAGTTCGTCCCGTCCAGGGAGAACTCGCAGCGATCCGCCGCGGTCACCGTACCGGCGCCCTGGCCGGGCTTGTAGGCGCTGTTGCCGCTGTCCTTGCGGCCGGTCCGCAGTCGCCCGCGTCAGGCCGAGCGCCGATGCCGATGCCGATGCCGATGCCAACGGGCACGCGATCGACCAGCACCTTCACCGGGGGAACTCAGTTCCCTCGCTCATGTGCACTGAGTGCCACACGTTCCACGCGATGCTAGGTTCCGTCCATGAGCGAGGAACCCCGCGGCGGCGACACCCCCGACACGACGACGGCGAAGCCGCCCATGCGGGACGCGCTGGTCGCGGCGGCCTTCCAGCTGTTCCTGGAGCGCGGGTACGAGCAGACCACGGTCGACGACATCGTCACGCTCGCCGGGGTCGGCCGACGGTCCTTCTTCCGCTACTTTCCCTCCAAGGAAGACGTGGTCTTCCCGGACCACGAGCGCTGCCTGACCGACATGACGGCGTTCCTGGGCGCCGGCACCGGCGAGGAGGAGCCGGTACGCAGAGTGTGCGACGCCGCCCGACTGGTGTTGCGCATGTACGCCGAGAACCCGACCTTCTCCGTGCAGCGCTACCGCCTCACCAAGAAGGTCCCGGGCCTGCGCGCGTACGAGTTGTCGGTCGTCTGGCGCTACGAGCGCGCCCTCGCGGAGTATCTGCGCGACCGCTTCACCGGCCGGCCCGACGGCACCCTGCAGGCCGACGTCATCGCCGCGGCGGTGGTCGCCGCGCACAACAACGCCCTGCGCTCCTGGCTGCGTTCGGACGGACAGAGCGACCCCGACACGGCTGTGGACCACGCGCTGGGATACGTACAGGCCTCGTTCGGCAGCTCCCCCGGGGACAGTCACGCACGGGCCGAGGAGCAGGAGGACGTGGTCGTCGTGATCTCCCGGCGAGGAGCACCGATGTGGCGCGTCGTACGGGAGATCGAGTCCGCGCTCAGCCGGGAGTGAGACGCCGAATCGCACCCACTTCCTCATGTGAGGGTACCGAGTGCCTTTACGTGTGGCACTCAGTGCCATACCCTGTGGCTCGTGCGCGGCGCTCCGGGCACCTCAGACTCCGGCCCAGTGCAGGGAGATGACACGTGTACCACTCAGGAATCGCCCTTCATCCGGGCGTCGGACCCGCGACGGACATACTCGGCAGCGACTCCGCACCGAACGGGACGTCGACCTCGGACGCTCTCCTCTTCCAGCGGTGCCGTTGGTGCGGGACGGCGATGTACCACCGCCTTCTCTGCCCGGTCTGCGCGGGCAGCGACCTGCGGACGGAGACGAGCGCGGGGGCCGGCGTCGTACGCCACGCCACCGTCGTCCACCGCAACACCCCGGCGGCCCGGAACGTCTCCCTCATCGAGATGGCGGAGGGGTTCACCGTGCGCGGTCGGGTGATGGGCGCGCCCGCCGACGTCCACAGCGGCGACCGGGTCCAACTCTCCACCGCCCAGGACCCGGTGCGCAACCAGCCGGTGTTCCAGCTCGTCGACGGTCCCTATCGCGGATGGAGTTGACGTGGGGCGGCTGAACGAACCGGCGCGCGCTGCCAGTTCGTCCAGTCACCGGGAGAGAACCCTCAGCCGTACGTGATGTCGGACGTCGCGTACTTGCAGTACGTGCTGTCGGGGCCGGTCCCGTTCGTGGTCGGTTCGGCCCCCGTGTTGTTGCCGATGTACTTCTGGCAGGGGATGATCTTCTTGCTGGAGTCCCCGACGATCTTGATGGCCTTGAGGGTCGCGCTGTCGCCGTAGTTGGTGTTGATGCCGACGAGCCTGCTTCCCTTGTAGGTGGCCTCGATCCCGTTGAGGTTGATCGCCCGCTTGTACTGCGTCTTGCAGTTGCCGCACGAGCGGACGAACGTACCGAAGGTCTGCACCGCGAAGTTCGAGACGTTCAGCGTTCCGGCGCCGTTGAACTGGAACACCTTGTCGCTGGCTTCCTTCGCGCCGCCGCCCGAGACGGTGTAGACGTTGGACGACGAGGAGCCCAGGAACGTCGCCGCGTCCTCGCCGACGTCCTCCCACCAGACGTTCTGCAGCGTGCAGCTGCCCAGGCAGTGGATGCCGTCCGCGGCGGGGGCGCCGATGATGACGTTCTTCAGAACGGTGCCGGCGGCCAGCTCCAGGATCGGCCCCTGGTCCTCGCTCTGACTGCCGGAGCCCAGGTCGCCGGTGCCGTAGAGCCGCTTCATCCCGTAGTCCTTGGTACCGGAGACCGAGATGGTGACCGAGACCGCCTGACTGCCGTTCGCGGTGGGCCAGGTGGCGGCACTCGCCGGAGACAGGCCACCGCCTGCCATGATCATGACAGCCGACAGGCCGACTGCGGCCAGGGAGCCGGTGAGGGCGCGCCGTCGGGCGCGCGGGCGTGCTGATGAGGTCATGCCCCGATTCCTCCTTCTGAACGTGGGGGCGGTCAGAGCTTTCCTGCGCCCGCGCCGGACGTCACCGAGGCGACGACGCTCGAGGCGGGCTCGGCGGTGTAGCTGTAGGGCGGGGTGGTGAAGGTGCCCACCCGCGAGATCTCGGTGGCGGCTCCCCCGAGGTCGTTGCCGCGCAGGTTGGCGTATCCGTCGACGTCGCTGTCGCGGTTGGTCGTGACGGCGACCGTCGTGGCGCGGAAGACGTTGTTCTCGACGAGCATCTGGGCGCCCATGCGGGAGTGCACGGCTGTGTCGGCCCCGACGACGTAGTTGTCGTAGAAGTGGCCGGTGCCGAAGCGCAGGCTGGGGATGCGGGAGTTGACGTTGTTGAACCAGTTGTGGTGGTACGTCACCCGCAGATGCCCGGTGTCCTCGCTCGCGTTGCTGTCGCTGTGGCCGACGAGCGAGCCCTTGTAGTGGTTTTTGAAGGTGTTCCAGGACACGGTGACGTAGTCGGAGCCGTGATTGATGTCGAGCAGACCGTCGTAGTAGTCCTTGCCGTGGTCACGGTCGGACGAGAAGGAGTTGTGGTCGATCCACACCTTCGTCGACGCCTGCACGGTGATGCCGTCGGCCGGCTTGAGCGGCTTGCTGATGTTCAGGTTGCGGACGACCACATTGGTCACCTTCTTCAGCCGCAGTCCGCCGCCGGTGAAACCGGACGCCGAACCCACACCGAGAACGGTGGTGTTGGAGCCGATGTCGACCTGGCCACCGAGCGTGATCAGGCCGTTCACGCGCACCACCTTGGCGGTGTCGCCCGTGACGGCCGCCTTGAAGGCGTCGAGGGTCGAGACGGTGACGGCGGCGGCTCCCCCGCCGCCGGCGGTCCCGGCACCGAAGCCGACCGGTGAGGTGTCGGCCGCCGAGGCGGACGACGGGAGGACGAGAGCGGTGGTGACGGCCAGGGCGGCCGCGATGACCGCGGCCAGGGTCAGTCTGCGGGTGCGTGTTCGTGGGGGGCGAGTACGCATGCGGGTGCGTCCCTTCGGGAGTGCCGTAGGTCATGTACACGAACGATGAACACCATGGCGTACAGCATGAGGCGCTCATGACGCTCACACCGAGGATCTTCAGCTCCAGGGAGTGCGCACATTCCCAGGTGATGCGGCTCGGAGATCTGATGTCTCACATATGAGATGTCAGGCGCGGGTCAGGCTGCTGAACGGGAAACGTAAGGGGTAAGCGCTTTCTAGTCAACGCTTCGCGCAGAACACATCCGGTCGACTCCCCTGCCCCGCCCGGTCGGTGGCACAAGGAAGCCGGGCCCGATCCACGGAGGGATCGGGCCCGGCGAGGTTGTTCGGCCGCGCCGCGAGGGATGGCGCGTCAGCTGAGGCCGAGGTCGGAGAGAGCGGTGGTCCAGTCGTTGATGATGGCGTCCTGGGCGTCGGAGAGCGGGACCGTACCCGCGCAGACTGCCTTCTTGAGCTTGTTCTCGACGGTGTCCTTGTTGGCCGCGGTCTTGGTGCCGTACTGCGGCTCGGGCCAGAGGTTGAGCTCGCTCTTCGGGGCCCCGCCGAGCTCCAGGGGCACGAAGTGGTCTTCCTCGTAGTCCGAAGTGCTGGTGTCGGTGTAGCCGTACTCGACGATCTGCTTCTTCTTCAGGGCGGTGGTGTACGAGCTGGAGGGCCGTACGGTCGCGGTCCAGCCGGAGACACAGATCGTGGAGTCGATGGTGGACTGGGTGACGTCCGGGTTGAGGGCGCCGGGCTGGCAGCCGGGGTCCGGCAGGGGGAGGTAGGCCTGGCTGCACGTCGCGGCGTGGGCGCTGCCGGTGGCGACGGTGATGCCGGCGGCGGCGAGAGCGAGGGCGGACAGGGAGGTGATGAGGGGGCGGGATATGCGGGACATCGTGGGGGTCTCCCGATGTGGTGCCCGGCAGGAGTTCCGGGCGGTCGTGCGCATGACAGCACTGAGAACGTCTATGCGGGTAGACCCTTTGACCGGACCGGGAGACGCTTGATTGAAGGTTTGTCTATGGCCTGACAGCAACGGATGAAGTCATGGCCCCGGCTTGGTTGTTCAACGCGGGACGTCTTCGGAGCCGCCTCGGCGTCGGGGGACCGCGTGCGGGAAACGGCCGACGGATCCGGCCTCGGCCCCGAAGCCCCCGGGGCGGAACGCACGGTCGGTCCGGAGTGAAGCCGACCACTCTCTGTCGGCGTCTCCCCCACCAAAGGGACGCGCGTCGGCGAGCTTGTCGCCGCCCGCCACGAGAAGTTCGTCGCCCTCGCGAGACGGCTGGGCAACGCCCCCGGTGATGCCCCGAGGACTCCTTCGCAGTGCCGGCGCCGCGAGCCCCGTCAGGGGCCTCGTCGTGGGCCTCGTCGTGGCGGCCCGGGCGGTCGCCGTCGACCGGCGTCACACGGGCGGGGTAACCCCCTCACATTCGAGGGGGCTGTCTCGTCATAGAGGTATGAACTCGAAAATCAGGTACGCCAGTCTCGGTCTCCTGGCCGTGACCGGGCTGTACACAGGCATCTGGGCCTACTGCTCCCCGACGAGTTGGTACGCGAACTTCCCCGGCCTCGGACTGAGCTGGCTGCCCCAGCTGGGCCCCTACAACGAACACCTCACCAAGGACGCCGGAGCCATGTTCCTGGCCCTGGCCGTCCTGACCGTCATCACCCTGCGCTCCGTGCACAACACGCGGCTGGTGCAGACAACAGGTGCCGTGTGGCTGCTCTTCAACGTGCTGCACTTCAGCTACCACGTCCAGCACCTCGACATGTACAACACCCGCGACCAGATCCTCAACGTGGTCTTCCTCGCCGCACTCATCCTGCTCGCGGCGCTGCTGCTGCTCCCCGTCCTCCCCGCACGACAGGACCGCGCACGATGACCCACAACCGCGACGGCGACAACGGCAACGTGAGCGCGAAGGAGGAGCCCGGCATGCGGGTGGCGGTGGCAGGCGGTACCGGACTGGTGGGACGGTTTGTGGTCGAGGAGCTGACGGCGGCCGGGCACCACCCGGTGGTACTGGCCCGGTCCACAGGGGTGGACCTCGTGACCGGCACCGGACTCGACGCGGCCCTGGCCGGCGTGGAGGCGGTCATCGACGTCACCAACGTGACCACCACGAGCGGCAAGAGGGCCATCGCCTTCTTCGACCGCGTCGCCCACGCCCTCCTGGACGCCGGTGAACAAGTCGGAGTCCGCCACCACATACTGTTGTCGATCGTCGGGATCGACCGGGTCGGCCTCGGCTACTACCAGGGAAAACTGCACCAGGAGAACGTGCTGACGAGCGGGCGGACGCCGTGGACGGTGCTGCGCGCCACCCAGTTCCACGAGTTCGCCCAGCAGACCCTCGACCGGGTCCCTGGACCGCTCGCCGTCGTACCCCGGATGCGAACCCAACCCGTCGCCGCCCGCGAGGTCGCGCAGCACCTCGTACAACTCGTCCCCGGCCCGGCCCAGGGCATGGCCCCCGAACTCGCCGGACCACGTGTCGAACAGGTCGTCGACATGACGGGGCGACTGCTGCGGGCCCGCCACCAGCGCCGGCTGCTGCTGCCCGTGAAGATGCCCGGCGCCACCGGCACGGCCATGACCGGCGACGGCCTGCTCCCCACCGGACCCGGCCCCCGCGGCAGCCAGACCTTCGACGAATGGCTCACCCACCACGCCCACCAGGGAGGATGACGGCCCCGTGTCCACACCCCCGGGACCCGCCCAGGACCCCACCCTCGGCAGCCTCATGGCCGAACGCCGCCGCCTGCTCAACCTCGGCTACCGCATGCTCGGATCCCTGCAGGACGCCGAGGACGTGGTCCAGGAAACCTACGCCCGCTGGTACAGCCTGCCCGAGAAGGAACAGCAGGCGATCGTCGCACCGCTGGCCTGGCTGACCCGGGTCGCCTCCCGGATCTGCCTCGACCACCTCACCTCGGCCCGCGTCCGCCGCGAGCAGTACACCGGTGAGTGGCTGCCCGAGCCCGTCCGGCACAGTGCCGCGTGGACCAGCGCAGGCGATGAGGGCGGGGCCGACCCCGCCGACCGGATCACCCTCGACGAGTCGGTCAGTATGGGCATGCTGGTGGTCCTGGACTCGTTCACTCCCGCGGAGCGCGTGGCCTTCGTCCTCCATGACATCTTCGCCATGCCGTTCACCGAGATCGCCGACACCGTGGGCCGCACCCCCGCCGCCTGCCGCCAGCTCGCCTCCTCCGCCCGCCGACGCGTCGCCGACCAGCGGCCCGGCCGCAGTACCGCGGACGAACACCGCCAGATCGTCACCGCGTTCCGCCACGCCTGCCGGACCGGCGACCTCGACACCCTCGTCGCGCTCCTCGACCCCGCCGTCGAGTCACGCAGCGACGGAGGCGGCAAGGTCCGCGCCGCCCTGCGCCCGATCATCGGCCGGGACAAGGTCGCCCGCCTCTTCCTCGGCCTCATGCGCAACGAACCCGAGGTGGAACTCATCGAGGAGGACGTCAACGGCACCCCGGGTGTCACCGTCCGCATCGCCGGCACCACGATCGCCGTCCTCGCCGTGGACATCCACGACGGACTGATCACCGACGTGTGGATGGTCCTCAACCCCGACAAGCTCCACGCCTGGACCGGCTACGAAACCCGCTGAGGAGCGGAGCTGCGCGGCCGGATCGTCCTGCTCGCGTGGGTCTACCGCGGCTCGAAACTCGGCTCGACGCCCGTCAGGTCGCGGCTGAGATCCCACAGCCGAGCCGCGACCCGGGCGTCGGCGAAGTGGTCCCGGACAGGTTCGAGCCGCGGCTCGCCGCGCAGGCCGAAGACCATCGGCCCCCACAACTGCCCTCCTCTCACCCCGGGGTCGAGGACGGCCCGCACCGCGGGCCACGCACCGGCCTCCTTGCCCTGGACGAGGAGACCGGCAGGCAGGCCGCGCAGCCGTGCACCGGCACTGCGCACATGCACCGGCGGCCGGGAAGGGGTCAGGGAGTCCAGCGCGCCGCCGGGATGAGCCACCACACTCAGCACCGGGCTGCCGACCGCCCGCAGACGGCGGTCGAGCTCGAATCCGAAGGTCATCTGCGCCAGCTTCGAACGCCCGTAGGTGCGCTTCGGCCGGTAGTCCCTGCCGGACTGCGGATCGTCCAGGTCCAGCCGCTCGGACCGCGCCGCGAAACTGCCGACCGTCACGACGCGGGCCGCCGGTGCGGCCGACAGCAGCGGCGCCAGCCACCGGGTCAGCGCGAAGTGCCCGAGATGATTGGTCCCGAACATCAGCTCGTTGCCGTCCCCGGTCCACCGGCGCGGCGGCTCGTCGAGCGCCACACCGGCGTTGCAGACCACCGCGTCGAGGCGCTCCGTCTCCAGCGAGTCCACCGAGGTCCTGAGCGACGCCAGATCGGCGAGGTCCAACCGAAGATGGCGCAGCCGCGCACCGCGGACGCGGGATCGGATCGAGCCCATGGCGGCTTCGGCCTTCGCCGGATCCCGGCTGCCCAGGACGACGGTGGCCCCGGTCCCGGCGAGTTGCTCGGCGACGAAATACCCGATGCCCGCGTTGCCGCCGGTGATCAGAAAGGTGCTGCCGTCGGCACGCGGCAGCCGACGGACATCCCATGACCGGGTACGGGACATGGACGATATGGGCGACATGGGGGCAGGCTCCTGGTGCTGAGTACGACGGGACGGCTCCAAAGTCGCAACAGCGGCTGACAGATCACCTACACGTCACCGACAACCCCGACAGGCCCCCGACAACCCCACCCAAGCTCGAGGTCGCCCTGCACAACGGACAACCACTTCTGTCCGGACAGCAACCACATCCTGTCCTGGGACCGGAACTACGACTCGGACGAGGGGCCGAAGTTCTCCATGAACTTCCCGCCCGTACAGATGAGTTGTCCCGAGGGCATGACCGTGACACGGACAGGAGGGGGTGAGGGCCCGGCGGTGGCCGGGCCCTCACCCCCTCCTCACGTGGTCAGGGAGATGCGAATCCCGACCGTGCCGTCCGTGCCCCGCCGCAGACGGCTGCCGAAGAGGGTGAGACGGCCGATGATGCCGTACTTGCCGGCGATCAGCTGTCGGTAGCGCGCGGTGGCGGCCGGGTCGAGGATCTCCGCCGTGGCGGGGACCTGCTCGCCGGTCGGATTGCCGCGCACGTCGCACGGACCCACCAGGACGTCGGCCCGGTTGCGGATCCGCTTCACCTTCCAGGAGTCCGCGGTGGTCCAGGCGCCGAGCGCCGCACCGTCGCGGACCACCCACACGGGCGTCGCCACCCCCGTACCGTTCTTGCGGTAGCTCGTGATCAGCAGGAACTTGCTCGAACCGAGCGCGTCCAGCTTCGTCTCGTCCATGCGGGAAGTCTAAGCAGTCACGGCCGGGAGTCCAGGCCGCCCGTTCAGGACAGCTGGCCGTTGTAGTCCGGCAGCTTGAACGTGCGCTCGGCGTGGCCGCCGACGAGGTCGGAGTCGTTGTTGCCGACATTGGCGATGATCGTGTAGCCCAGCGACTCGATCTCCGCGCGCTTGCTGGTCTTGTAGGTGCTGACCTCGTCGAACAGATCGGGCAGGTCGCGCGTGTAGAGACCGGAGACCGGGTAGCCGACGCTCGTCAGGTTCCACTGCGTCAAGGACGAGATGATGCCCGGACGTGCGCTGATGAAGAAGATGTCGACGCCGCGGGAGCGCGCGTAGCGGGCGAGGTCGAGCGAGGGCTTGACCGCCGGGGTCGGCAGCTCGTACCACGGGTGGAAGTCCGTCTCCAGCGTGGTGTTGTCGATGTCGAAGACGAGGGCCAGCTTCTGCCCTGCGGCGTTCGCGGTGCGCTGCTCGACGTAGGGCCGTGCCTGGTCGATGACCGCCTTGACGTCGCTCTGCCAGGTGGCGTAGTCGACCGCGGCCGTCGTCGCCGTCGCGCTCACCGCCGTCCGGGCCGGAGCCGCGGCGGCGGTCCCCGCAGCGGTGACCGTCCCCCCGATACCCAGCGCCACGACCGCCGAGACCGCGCCGATCCGGCGCCCCACACCGCGTCCTGTCATGCTCGTCCCCTTTTCACGTCGGAGCGGCGAGGTTCCTCGACCTTCGCCGCTGGACAGATGATCGTGCCTAAGGATGTACGAGAAGGGAAGAGGAAGTTACTGATCGGTAGAAGAACTCGTAGCCGCTGTCCTCCCCTCCGACGCGGGGTGGCATACGGGGTCATCCCGTGTGAGCCTGGGCTCGCGGGCGGCGGGCCGCGATGTCGGCACACGGAGAGAGGCAGCTGAGATGGACGCACCGAACATCGTGATCGTCGGCGGCGGGTTCGCCGGCGTCGAGTGCGCACGCGGGCTCGAGCACGCACTTCAGCCGGGTGACGCCCGGATCACCCTGGTCAGCCCCACCGACTATCAGCTCTATCTGCCGCTGCTGCCGCACGTCGCCGCCGGTGTCGTCACCCCGCAGTCCGTGGCTCCCTCGCTGCGCCGGATCCTGCGCCGCACGACGTTCCTGCCGGGCGGGGTGATCGGCGTGGATCCCGCGTCCAAGAGGTGCGTCGTACGCAAGATCACGGGGGAGTTCGTCGATCTGTCGTACGACTACTTGCTGCTCACCCCGGGCAGCGTGACCCGCACCTTCGACATCCCCGGTCTGCTCGACGAGGCGCGCGGGATGAAGACGCTCGCCCAGGCGGTGTATCTGCGTGACCATGTGATCGCCCAACTCGACCTGGCTGCGGCCACGTCGGACGAGGACGAGCGGGCGGCGCGGCTGCAGTTCGTCGTGGTCGGCGGCGGATACGCGGGCGCCGAGACCGCGGCCTGCCTGCAGCGCCTGACCACCGCCGCGTCGAAGCGCTACCACCCGCGACTGGATCCCGGGCTCATCAAGTGGCACCTGGTGGACGTCGCCCCCAAGCTGCTCCCGGAGCTCGGTGACAAGCTCGGGGCGAGTGCGCTGCGCCTGCTGAGCGAGCGCGGACTGGAGATCTCCCTCAAGACGACCGTCGCCTCGGTCACGGAGGGCAAGATCACCCTCACGGACGGCCGGGTACTGCCGTCACGGACGCTGGTGTGGACCGCCGGTGTCGCGGCGAGTCCGCTGGTCGACTCGCTGGGCGCGGAGACCGTACGCGGCCGGGTCCTCACCGAGCCGGACTTCAAGGTGCCGGGCCTGGACGGGGTGTTCGCGCTGGGCGACGCGGCCGCCGTGCCCGACCTGGCCAGGGCCGACGGTTCCTACTGCCCGCCGACCGCCCAGCACGCCGCCCGGCAGGGCCGGCACGCGGCGAAGAACCTGGCGGCGGTGCTGCGGGGGCAGCCCATGACGCCGTACAAGCACAAGGACCTCGGCCTGGTCGTCGACCTCGGCGGCCACGACGCGGTGTCCAAGCCGCTCGGTATCGGTCTCAAGGGCGTGCCCGCGCAGGTCGTGGCCCGTGGATACCACCTGTACGCGCTGCGCACGGGCACGGCCCGGATCCGTACGGCCACCAACTGGTTCCTCAACGCGGTGGCGGGCGACGACTTCGTGCGCACCGGCTTCCTCGCCGACCGGAAGGGGACCCTGCGGGAATTCGAGCACACCGACAGGTACCTGACGCCGGAGGAGGTCGCCGCCCGCATGCGCCGCTGAGGCCCGTCGGGTGGACAGGCCCTGGTCATCGTTCGGTGGTGCTGTTCAGCAGGGCGAGGTAGCGACGGGCGAAGAGGTAGGCGTCACCCGGCCAGCGGGCCGAGAGGTAGCGGCCGTCCTCGACGACGAACGCGTCCGTGTCGTCGGCGGCGGTACCGCGCCGGGTCAGGGTGCGGGGACCGCGTGCGAACTGCGCTTCCGGGTCTGCGAGGGCCGCCCTGACCTCGTCCTCCACGTACGCCGGATAGGTGCGGTAGTAGCGGCCGAGGCGCCAGGCGGTGGTGAAGTAGGCCGTGCGTTCCATGTATTTGGGCAGGCAGGTCGTGCGTCGGTCGGCCAGGACACTGCGGCCGGTGGTCAGGTCGCGGGCGCGGGCGAGCACCAGGACGCCGTGGCAGATCGCGCCGACGGGCCGCCCGAGGGCCCAGAAGCGGGCGATCTGCTGGTGAAGCGCCGTCGAGCCGAGGTACTGCCGCATGCCGGGTGCGTGTCCACCGGGCAGCAGCAGGCCGTCGTACTCCATGACGTCGGCCTCGGCCCAGGAGACAGTGGTGGTGAACTCCGGTGCCCCGGTGAGCTGCTCGTAGAAGCGCCGGGGCTCCTCGGCGGCGCCCAGTTGTCCGAAGAGCACCCCCGTCAGCAGCCGCGGGTCCGCCGCCGGCCGGGTGCCCGCGTGCTCGGTGGCGAGCACGACCTCGTGTCCCGCGTCGGTGAGGATCCGCCAGGGAACGGCTACTTCGGTGACGTCGAAGTCGCGGTCGGGGACCGGCATCAGCACACGCATGCGCACATCATGGCAGGCCCCGGGGTCGCCACTGGTACGGCCGGCAGGAGAGTGGCGACTTCCCTTTCCCGCCGACTTGTTGACGCCTACATTGCCGGTTGCCACGTCATCTCAGGAAACGCCCAGGAGCTGATTCCGTGCCCGAGAACCCGGCCGCCTCGAACCTCCCCGCCGAGGAAGTGCTCAGCCGGATCATCACGACGCGTCCGCACACGGCCCGGATCTGGAACTACTGGCTCGGCGGTGGCGACTACTACGAGGTCGACCGGGCGGCCGGGGAGCGGATCCGTCAACTGCACCCGGGTATCGGCGACTACGCGCGGGCGGACCGGCTGTTCCTGGGACGCGCCGTACGCCATCTGATCGCCGAGTGCGGAACACGCCAGTTCCTCGACATAGGCACCGGCCTGCCGACCGCGGACAACACGCACGAGGTGGCGCAGCGGTTCGCCCCGGACGCCCGGATCGTGTACGTCGACAACGACCCGCTGGTCCTGGCGCACGCCCGCGCCCTGCTCACCAGTGCCCCGGAGGGCCGCACCGACCATCTCGACGAGGACCTTCGCAATGTGGACGCCATCCTCGAACGCGCCGCGAGGACGCTGGACCTGAGCGAGCCGGTCGGGTTGATGCTGCTCGGGGTCGTCATCTTCATCGGCGACGACGTGGAGGCGTACGACATCGTGCGCCGACTGCTGGAGGGGTTGCCCTCGGGAAGCCATCTGGTCCTCTCGCACACGATCACCAGCCCGGCGATGCCGGACGTGGATGCCGCCGTCTCCTACTGGAACCAGCACGGCACACCCTGGATCACCCAGCGCACCCCCGAGGCGATCGCCCGGTTCTTCGACGGTCTCGATCTCCTGGAGCCCGGTGTCGTCTCCTGTTCGCGCTGGCGGCCGGAGGCGACGGACGGGGACGAACCGGCGGAAGTGGCCATGTTCGGCGGGGTGGGCCGCAAAACCTGAACCTGAGAACGGCCGAGGGTGAACGCGGGGGCACGGGCGCACGTATGGAAGGAGGGCTCACGACCGGAGCCCCGGCGGCGTAGACGCCGCACCGTACGGCTTCGGGAGCCCATGCATGAGGCACGCACGACGACGGATCGTCCGACGGGGGGCGCGACTCGCGGCCGTCGGCGGGGTCCTCTGCGGAGGGTTGATGGTGACGCACGCCATGGCGAGCGAGCCGTCCGCCGCGTCACGTGCCCCCCAGAGCGCCACCCTGGCCGCCGCGGGCAAGGGCGCGGGCCTGGTGTCGACCCTCGGTACCTCCCGTACGGCGGGCAGTTGGATCGCCGCCGACGGGCGCCCTGTGGTCGCGGTGACCGACTCGGCCGCGGCGGCCGAGGTGGAGAAGGCGGGCGCCCGCCCCAAGGTCGTGAGCCACAGCATGGAGGACCTCAAGTCCGTGACCAAGGCGCTGAAGGCGGCGCCACGAGTCGCGGGCACCGCCTGGGCCATGGACTATGTCCACAACGAGGTGGTGGTGCAGGCCGACCGCACCGTCTCCGCCGCCGACTGGTCCCGGATGAAGAAGCTCGCCGAGAGCATGGGCAGTTCGGTCCGCATGGAGCGGACCGAGGGCACGTTCACCACACGGCTCAACGCCGCCCTGCCGATGTTCTCGACCGGCGGGCGCTGTTCGGCGGGCTACAACGTGACCAACGGACGCAACGAGTTCATCCTGACGGCCGGGCACTGCGGGCCGGCCGGGTCCGTCTGGTTCGGCGACAACCAGGGCGCCAAGCAGCTGGGGCAGACGGTCACCACGGCGTTCCCCGGCAGCGACTTCTCCCTCATCCAGTACAACAACGGTCAGAACGACACCGGTAACAACATCGTCTCGATCGGGGGTGGCAAGGGCGTCCAGATCATCGGCGTCGCCGATCCGACGGTCGGCCAGCGGGTCTTCCGCAGCGGCAGCACCAGTGGACTCCACGACGGTGAGGTGAAGGCGCTCAACGCGACGGTCAACTACCCCGAGGGCACCGTGACCGGTCTGATCGAGACCAATGTGTGCGCCGAACCGGGCGACAGCGGCGGTCCGTTGTTCTCTGAGGGCATCGCGCTCGGCGTGACCTCGGGGGGCAACGGGGACTGCACCGCGGGCGGTACGACGTTCTTCCAGCCGATCACCAAGGCGCTCACGGCGCTCGGGGTGAAACTGACCGGACCGGGGGCCGCGGCCCAGGGCGCGGCGGGAGCCACCGCCCAGTCCTCCCCCGCCCCCGCGTCCTCGCAGGGCGCGGCCGTCGTGCCGGGATCCGCAGCGCCCGGCTCGGTCCAGGCGGTCGGCTCGGGCTCCTCCGAGCCGCTCCTCACCCGCCTCACGGACCCGCAGAACCTCGGCCCGGGGCTGCTGGTCATCGCCGGCAGCATCATCGCGCTGGTCGCCACGCGGTACATCCGCACGGAACAGGATCGCAACCGCTACCGGCGGCAGTACTCGCAGAGTTGGGGCTGAGGCCGGGGCTGCGGACGAGGGAACGGGGCGGAGACTCGCAACCAGGAGTCACGCCCCGTCCGTCACGGGCCCGCGGGGCGGCCGAGCGGACTCACGCCGCCTGTATGGGCGACTGGGGGGCGGCCTCCGCCCACTCCAGGACGAGCCGCTGGTACTCCCGCCGCTCCTCCATGCTCAGCGTCCCACCGGCCCGGAACCAGAGGGCCCGAATCTCCTCGTTGACATCGGCGGCGGACCGCACGGAGTCGGTTTCAGGAGTGGTGGACATGGTGTGAAGCATACGGGCCTTGGCGTGAAGGTGATGTGAGTAAAGGTGCGCCTTGCGACATTACGGACCGTGAACCTGATCACTCGTCCTACGTGGGATCACCCTCCGCACCTGCTGACCGTCCCTCCTCCGTCCCCAGCACCAGCACCTGAATGGCCAGCACCGCGGCCCCGCGCGCCCAGTCGTGGAAGTCGGAGACCTTCGTCTCCAGGTCGACCGGATCGGCCTGCGGGTGGCGGTGTGTGAGGATGGTCTCCTCGACGACCGGGCCCGCCACATCGACGAGTCCGACGCCCTCCCCGGCGAGCAGGATCTTCTGCGGCATGGCGAAGTTGGCGATCTGCGCGACGAGGGTGCCGAGCGCGCGGGCCGCCTCGTCGAGGACGCGGGCCGGCAGCCGGTCACCCGCCGCGGCACGGGCGAGGATCTCCTCGTAGGTCAGGTCCTCGCCGGTGGCGGCCCTGACCTGGTAGCGGATGCTGGGGATGGTCAACAGGGAGATGGCGCTGCCGCGTTCCCCTTCGGGAGTGAGGGGACCGTACGGGTTCACGATCCAGCGGCGGCCCACGCCCCGCCCGTCCTCGACGGAGGCGACCCGGCTGCCGCCGAGGACGAGGCCGTAGCCGATCCCTGCGCCGATGGTGAGGACCACGAAACGGTCGAGCCCACGGCCGGCGCCGAACCAGGTCTCGGCCTCCACGAGGGCGGCGACGTCGTTCTCGACGACCACCGGCAACCCGGTGCGCCGTTCGACGAGTTCGGCGAGTGGGACGTCCGTCCAGCCGAGGAAGGCCGACTCGGCGACGACCGATCGTTTCTCGACACGGCCGCCGACTCCGATGCCGATGCCGGCCGGTGTGGGAAGGGACCGGGTGAGTTCCTCGGTCATCTCCGCCAGCAGATCGGCGATTTCGGCCGGGGTGTGGGTGGTCAGCGGGCGGTCATGACGCGCCACGACGTCGCTGCGCAGCGTGGTGACGACGCCGTAGACCATGTCCTCGGTGATCTTGAATCCGATGAAGGAGCGGGACTCGGCGACGATGTCCAGCGGCTGTGAGGGACGCCCCTGCCGCACCTCCGCGCTCTCTCCCTCCCCCGACTCGACGGCCTCGATCAGCAGGCCGGACTCGATCAGCGGTTTGGTCAGCCGGGTGAGACTGCCCGCCGACAGGTTCAGGCGGCGCGCGATCTCGCTGCGCGACAGCGGTCCGTGCACGAGCACCTCGATCGCCACCGCACGCTCACCCGGACTCAGCGGCGGCCAGCCGGCCTCGGCACGTGTGGTCATGAGGACTCCCACAAGATTTTATTTCGCCTCAGAAGTAATGGCGCCACTCTATGGCACGGCAGTTCGCCGGAAAGGATGCGCACAGGACTCTTGACGCCTTGATTGTTCCGCATCAAAAGTAAATGAGTCCAGGACGAGCCCGACCCGTGAAGTCTCCACCAGTGAAGGATGTTGCTCAGATGACGTTCTCTCTCGGCATCGTCGGCGCCGGCCAGTTCTCCGGCCAGTTCGCGAAGCTGTTCCTCGCCCACCCCGGCGTCGGCGATGTCCACGTCACCGATCTGCTCCCCGAGCGGGCGGACGAACTGGCGGCAGCCGAAGGGCTGTCGGGCACCTTCCCCTCGTACGAGGCGATGCTGGAGTCGAAGGCCGTGGACGCCGTCGCGATCTTCACCCAGCGCTGGACCCACGGTCCGCTGGTGCTCCAGGGACTCCGGGCGGGCAAGCACGTGTACTCCGCGGTACCGATGGCCATCACCCGGGACGAGATCGCGGCGATCATCGACGCCGTACGAACAACCGGACTGACGTACATGATGGGCGAGACCAGCCAGTACAACCCGGCGACGGTGCACGCCCGCAACCAGATCGCCGAGGGCGCCTTCGGGCGGCTGTTCTACGCCGAGGGCGACTACGTCCACGACATGGATCTCGGGTTCTACGAGGCCTACCAGTACAGCGGCGGCGAGAACTGGAAGGCGACCGCCAGCTATCCCCCGCTGCTCTACCCGACGCACTCGGTGGGCGGGGTGCTCGGCGCCTGGCGTACGCACGCGGTGAGCGTGTCGGCGATCGGGGTGCGCGACGAGCGCGGGGACGGGGTGTTCGACAAGGAGGTCAGCCAGTTCGGCAATGACTTCTCCAACGCGACCGCGCTGTTCGAGGTGGCGGGCGGCGGCTCGTTCCGTACGAACGAGTTCCGACGGGTCGGTTATCCCTCGCACATCCGGGAGTCGCGCTTCCGGTTCTTCGGGACCGACGCCAGCATGGAACAGCTCGCGACGGTGAGCTTCTGGCAGGACAAGAAGGGGGTGCGGGACATCACGGAGCTGCTTGAGCCCAAGCCGACGCTGGCGCCGGACGATCCCTCGCTCCAGCACATCGCGCCGGCGCTGCGGTCCGCGTTCACGTCCGGGTCGGCGCCCGTGCACGACCGGGCGCGGCTCCCCCGGGAGTTCGACCACCTGCACAACGGGCACGAGGGCAGCCACCACTTCCTGGTGGACGACTTCGTGACCGCGGTCAACACCCGGACGCTGCCGTCGGTGAACGCGTGGGTCGCGGCCCGCTACACCCTGCCGGGCATCGTCGCGCACGAGTCCGCGCGGCAGGGCGGGGCCAGGCTGGAGATCCCGGACTTCGGGGACGCGCCCGAAGCGTGAGGTCCCCGGGCGGGGCCGGGTGCCGTCAGGTGCCCGGCTTGCGGCCGTACACGAAGACGTCGTCGCCGTTCTTCAGCAGTGACCAGTACTTCTTGGCGGTGGTCGAGGTCATGTTGACGCAGCCGTGCGAGCCGGGCGGGTTCCACATGCTCAGGCCGACCGAGTGGAAGGCCTGACCGCCGTCGAAGAACTGGCTGTAGGGCATGGGCACGTTGTAGATGTCCGAGACGTGGTCGATGTCCCGCCAGTAGATCTTCTTCAGACCGGTGCGGGTCTCGTAGCCGTCGCGTCCCGTGCGGACCGGCACCGGACCGTAGACGAGCCTGCTGCCGTCCTGGATCCAGCTGAGCTGGAGCGTCAGGTTGACGCAGGCGATGCGGCCCTTGTTGACGGGACACTTGCCGTCCTTGTTGGGCTTGTTGCCGACGGCCTTCTGCTTGTTCATCAGGTCCATCACGCCCCAGGTGACGGACCCGGCGTAGCCCGCGTTCGGGGTGATGCCGTGCTTGGTCTGGAAGGCCTGGATCGCCTTGCAGTCGGCGGTGGACTGTCGGCCGTCGACCGGTCGGCCGAGGAACTTCTCCACCTGCTTCTGGTACGGGCCGGTCTGTGTCGTGCAGCTCGCGGCCTGCGCGGGCGCCGTGCCCAGCGCGAGCGTCAGCGGCGCGACCAGTCCGGTGATGCCCAGAGCGACGGCTCCCCGTCTGCGTATGTCCCCCATGTCAGGCCCTTCTGTCTGCGTGTTCACCGGTGTTTCCCTCGTTCTCCGCCTGCTAGACCCACGTCGGGGCGCAGGCGTTGTACGGCTGTCCGGTCTGCGACGAAACGGTGACATTGCGAGCAGTCCAGTGACCCCGAATTGGACCAGGCTCCCAGTGCGCCGCCCGATCTACGCTGCCGCCATGCACCGCACACTCGCCGACGATCTCTCCCGGCTTCCCGAGCTCCTGCAGTCCGCCCGCGACTTCGCCGCCGGGGAGGTGGACGGACTCGACGGGCGTCCTGTCGCCCACTCCGGCAAGGTGCCCGACCCGGAGCCCCTGCCCGCCGAGGGGCACGGCGCGCAGGGGGCGCTGAGTCGGTTCGCCGAGCGCTGGGCGCCCGGATTCTCCGGTTCCGCGGGCCCGCGCTACCTCGGTTTCGTCACCGGCGGCGCGACGCCCGCCTCGCTCACCGGGGACTGGCTGACCGGCGCGTACGACCAGAACGTGTCCGGCGGCGGCGGATCCTCGGCGAGCGCGCTGGAGCGGGAGACGGTGGGCTGGTTGCGCGAGCTGTTCGGACTGGGCGAGGCGCACAGCGGGGCGTTCGTGACCGGCGCGACCGTCTCGAACACGGTCGGTCTGGCGATCGCGCGGGAGTGGCTCGGCGAGCGGCTGGGCGTGTCCGTGTCACGGGAAGGCGCCGCCGCGCTCGGACCGGTCGACGTGCTGTCCGGCTCCCCGCACTCCAGCGTCACCAAGGCGCTGTCCGTGCTCGGCATCGGCCGGGACCGGCTGCGTACGGTGCCGGTGCTGTCCGGGAACCGTGAGGCCGTCGACGTCGAGCGGCTGGCCGCCGCCCTCGATGCGCTCGACGGGCGCCCGGCGGTCGTCGTGGCGAACGCCGGAACCGTGAACACCGTCGACTTCGACGATCTGCGGGCCATCGCCGCGCTCAAGGAGCGGTACGACTTCTGGCTGCACGTGGACGCGGCGTTCGGCGGCTTCGCCGCGCTGTCACCGTCGTACGCGCGGCTCGTCGACGGGCTCGACGCGGCCGACTCCGTCTGTGTCGACCTGCACAAGTGGCTCAACGTCCCCTACGACGCGGCCGTGCAGTTCACGCGCCGCAGGGACCTTCAGGTCCGGGTCTTCCACAACGAGTCCCCGTACCTGGGCCTGCCGACCGGCGACCCCGACTTCCTGCACCTCACGCCGGAGAACTCGCGCCGGCTGCGGGCGCTCCCGGCGTGGTTCTCGCTGATGGCGTACGGACGCGAGGGGCATCGCGAGATCGTCGAGCGGAACATCGCGCTCGCCCGGCTGCTGGGCGAACGCATCACGGAGGTACCGGAGTTGCGGCTCCTGGCACCCGTCCGGCTCAACGTCGTCTGCTTCACCCTCGCGGACGAGCCCACGAGGGAGCGGGTACACGCGCTGGCGGCGGCGGTCGCGGCCTCGGGCGAGACCTTCGTGACGCCGACCGTGTACGCGGGGACGCAGGGGCTGCGGGCCGCCTTCAGCAACTGGCGTACGACCAAGGCCGACACCGAGAGGGTGTTCTCCGTCCTGCGGTCGGCCGCCCTCACGGTCGGACCGCCTTCCGGAAAGCCGTGTTGACCGCCGTGAGGCCGCCGTCGACGCACAGCGTGGTCCCGGTGATCCATGCCGCGTCCCGGGAGGCGAGGAAGGCGACGGCGGCCGCGATGTCGTCCGGTTCACCGACCCGTCCCAGCGGATAGACCCCCGATGCCTGGGCGAGATCGCCCTCGCGGCCCTCCCACGCCGTGGTGCGGACCGTGCCCGGCGCGACCAGGTTGACCCGCACACCGCGGGGGGCCGCGTGCCCCGCGAGGGTGCGCGTGAGGGACATGAGACCCGCCTTGGCCGCGCTGTAGGCATGGTTGCCGAAGTCCTGGATGCCGTTCACCGAGCCGATGTTGACGATGGCGCCCCGGCCCGATGCCACCAGGTGCGGGAGGGCCGCGCGGCTGCAGCGGTACGCGCCGGTCAGGGTGAGGTCGAGGTCATGGGCCCACACCTCGTCCGGCTCGTCCTCGAAGAGCGGGGCGTCGGGAGAGCACCCGTACGCGTTGTTGACCAGGACGTCGAGCGAGCCGAAGGAGTCCACGGCGTACGCGACGGCCGCCTCCACCGCCGCCCGGTCCCCCACGTCACACGCCAACTCCTCGGCCCGCGCCCCCAGTTCGCGGATCGATGCGGCCGTCTTCTCCGCCTCGGCCGGGTCCACGTCCGTGACGAGCACCTGAGCGCCCTCCTCGGCCAGCCGGCGGGCGGTGGCCGCGCCGATGCCGCGGGCCGCGCCCGTGATCAGAACTCCGTATCCTTCAAAGCGCCTCATGACAGATACCGTGCGCCCATGTCCGCGTTCATACAACAACTTCCGGCACTGATCGGCGTGGTCATCGGTGCCCTCGGCTCGTATCTGGCGATCGTGCGGGGCGACCGGGCCCGCTTCCAACGGGAGCGGGCGGCCCGGTGGGAGGAACGGCGGCTCTCGGTGTACGCCGACTACGCGCGGTCGCTGAAGAAGAGCGTCACTCTGACCTACCGGGTGGCGTCATACCTGGGCAACGACCCGCACCCGCACCCCTTGTCCCCGCAAGAGGCCGCGCCGCTGCTGGCCGAGGCCACCCTCGCACGGGATCCGTCCGGCGAGGCGCTGATCCTCCTGGGCAGTCCGCAGGTGGTGGAGCGGGCCCGGACGTGGGTGGTCGGGGTGATGGAGATGGAGCAGTTCCTGCGCGAGGGGACGCGTGACCCGCAGGCGTGGCAGGCCCTGTTGGAGCGGCAGCGCGCCGGGCGCGAGGGCTACTACGCGGCCGTGCGGGACGATCTGGCGCTGCCCCCGGGCCACTCTGCTCGCTGGCCGCTGCAGCCGGTGCACCACACCTGATTTCAGCGATACCCCGTCACATCCGCCGGCCTGCCCGTGTCCTGGACCTCGACGAGATAGCGCCAGGCGTCGGGCCTGCTGCCGTCGCGGTCGGTGAAGCCGTACTCCTGGGCGAGCTGCCCGCTGGAGAGCGAGCGGCCGTTCCAGCGCGCGACGTCCGGGTCGGCGGCCATCGCGGCCACGGCACGGCCGACGTAGAAGGGCGTCTCGGAGATGGCGAAGTGCGGGACGCGCTCGAGGGCGTCCCGCCAGTTCTCCTCGCTGACGTCGAAGGTGTCGAGCATCATCTCCGAGCGCAGCCAGCCGGGGGTGAGCGCGAGGGCGGTGGCGCCGCGCGGGCCGAGTTCGTGGCCGAGGGAGAACGCCATGCGCAGGACGGACGCCTTGGCGAGGTCGTAGAAGAAGGAGACGCGGTAGGTGTCCCGGTTGTACTCGGCGGTGCCGTCGGTCATCTCGACGACGAGACCGCCGGGGGTGCGCAGCAGCAGGGGCAGTGCGTGGTGGCTGGTGATCGCGTGCGTCTCGACGGCCCGGCGCAGCAGCCCGAGGCCCTGGTCGAGGTCGGTCTCCCAGAGCGGGGTGTCCCACTCGAAGTGTTTCTCGCCGCCCCAGACGTCGTTGACGAGGAGGTCGAGGCGGCCCTGTTCGCCGGCGATGCGGGCGACCAGGGCCTCGACCTCGGTGGGGACCAGATGGTCGGTGGGCACCGCGATGCCGACGCCTCCGGCCGCGGTGACCAGGTCCGCGGTGTCCTCGATCGTCTCGGGACGGTCGTACTCGGAGCGGCGTTCGCGCGTGCTGCGTCCGGTGACGTAGACGGTGGCGCCGGCCGCGCCGAGTTCCACCGCGATCCCTCGGCCCGCTCCGCGGGTCGCGCCCGCGACCAGCGCGACCCTGCCGTCCAACGGCCCTGGCATGTCCGACCTCCGTGCTCGTGGCGTTCACGGGCTGCCTTCGCCCGTGTGTCCCCACGAGAGTCCCGCGGAATCCGGACATCTCCTGTCGTGATTCGCTGGTGTGTCGCGACGGGCCCGGCCCGGTCAGTGACCGCGCGCGATCCACTCCTCCAGATGCGGGGCCTCGGCACCGATCGTGGTCGAGTCCCCGTGCCCGGTACGGACGACCGTGTCGGCAGGGAGAGTGAGCAGGCGCTCGCGGATCGACTCGACGATCGTCGGGAAGTGGGAGAAGGAGCGCCCGGTGGCTCCGGGGCCGCCCTGGAAGAGCGTGTCACCGGTGAAGACGGCGCCCAGGCCCGGGTCGTAGAGGCAGACCGCGCCCGGGGCGTGTCCGGGCGTGTGCAGGACGGTCAGGTCCGCGCCG
Organism: Streptomyces sp. NPDC007896; assembly: GCF_042959425.1. Taxonomy (NCBI): domain Bacteria; kingdom Bacillati; phylum Actinomycetota; class Actinomycetes; order Kitasatosporales; family Streptomycetaceae; genus Streptomyces; species Streptomyces sp. NPDC007896. The sequence continues at coordinate 94,214 of NZ_JBIBKX010000005.1, forward strand.
GCCGCCTCGATCACCTGCCCGTCCTGCAGCCAGGCGTCGGGGAGCCGGTCGGGGTGGGTCTGCTTCCACAGTTGCAGATCGTCGGGGTGGAGCCAGATCGTGGCGCCGGTGCGCTCGGCGAGGGCGGGCGCGGCATCGATGTGGTCGTTGTGGGCGTGGGTGCACACGATGGCCAGCAGCCGCCGGTCGCCCACCGCCGCGGCGATGGCGTCGGCGTCGTGCGCGGCGTCGATGACGATCGCCTCGTGGTCGTCGCCGACGATCCACACGTTGTTCTCGACGTCCCAGGTGCCGCCGTCGAGCGAGAACGTACCCGAGGTGACGAGGTGCTCGATCCGGGCGCTCATCACAGCACCACCACCGAACGCAGCACGTCACCGTGGTGCATCCGCTCGAAGGCGGCCTCGATCCCGTCGAGGGCGATCGTCTCGCTCACGAACGCGTCCAGGTCCAGTCGCCCCTGGAGGTGCAGGTCGATGAGCATCGGGAAGTCACGGGAGGGCAGGCAGTCGCCGTACCAGGACGACTTGAGGGCGCCGCCGCGTCCGAAGACGTCGAGGAGCGGCAGTTCGAGCTTCATCTCGGGGGTGGGTACGCCGACGAGGACGACCGTGCCGGCGAGGTCGCGGGCGTAGAAGGCCTGCTTGTATGTCTCCGGGCGGCCGACCGCGTCGATGACGACGTCGGCGCCGAAGCCGCCGGTGAGTCCCTGGATCGCCTCGACGGGGTCGGTCGAGGTGGAGTTGACGGTGTGGGTCGCGCCGAGCTTCGAGGCGGTGGTGAGCTTCCGGTCGTCGATGTCGACGGCGATGATCTTCGCGGCGCCGGCCAGCCGGGCTCCGGCGATCGCCGCGTTGCCGACGCCACCGCAGCCGATGACGGCGACGGAGTCGCCGCGGCCGACGTTGCCGGTGTTGATGGCGGCGCCGATGCCCGCCATCACCCCGCAGCCGAGCAGCCCGGCGACCGCCGGGGAGACCGCGGGGTCGACCTTGGTGCACTGTCCGGCGGCGACCAGGGTCTTCTCCGCGAAGGCGCCGATCCCCAGGGCCGGAGACAGCTCGGTGCCGTCCTTGAGCGTCATCTTCTGCTTGGCGTTGTGCGTGTTGAAGCAGTACCAGGGCCGCCCGCGCAGACAGGCCCGGCACTGCCCGCACACCGCACGCCAGTTGAGGACGACGAAGTCGCCGGGAGCCACGTCCGTGACGTCGTCGCCGACCGACTCCACGATCCCGGCCGCCTCGTGGCCGAGCAGGAAGGGGAAGTCGTCGTTGATGCCGCCCTGCTTGTAGTGCAGGTCGGTGTGGCAGACCCCGCATGCCTGGATCTTCACCACGGCCTCTCCCGGCCCCGGATCCGGCACGACGATGGTCTCGACGCGCACCGGCTCGTTCTTGCCCGGGGCGATCACGCCACGTACTTCCTGCGCCATGGTGGTGAACCCTTCCGTAGATCGACGTACGTCAACCGACCCTACGGTGTGACCCGCCGGTAACCGACCGGGAGAACGCCAGGTGGCGTGCGGCTGCCCCGGTCCAGGGGTGGCGGGCGGCCGGCCCTCCCTCAAGGAGGCCTTCGCCACCTCGCTCGGCCACGCTTTCGCCTCGAACGATCCGGTACGCGCCGCCGTCGGCCGATCCGGTACGCGCCGCCGTCGGCCGATCCGGCCGACGGTCAGGACGTACGGCCCGAGGCAGGTGCGCCGGACAGCGCGAGCCGCGGGACGGGTGGTCGCGAACCCTTCGCGCGCCACCCCGTTGGGGGTACCGACGGGGTCGAGGCCCCGGCCCGCGCGGAGTTCGTCCGCGACGGACCGCGAGACGCAGCTGTGCGCGCAGGGCTGGACGACGACCCGTTCGTGGCAAGCGGCGAGCACGGTCTGCCCCTCCGTCGGCGTCGGAGGGGCAGACAGGGTCCGCCATGAGCCGAGCCCGTCATATGAGCCGGGCCCCGGTCGCGGGCCCGGGAGGAGCCGCCTAGCGTTGAAGACGTCCGGGCGGGGGACGGCACGGCGGACGCGGGGGCCGTCCTGTCTTCGGAGGTCCCCCAGTGGGTACCGTCTCGTTCCTCCTCGTCGTGGTCGTCCTGACGGCCCTGGCCTTCGACTTCACCAACGGGTTCCACGACACGGCCAACTCGATGGCGACGTCGATCGCCACCGGGGCCCTGAGACCGCGGGTGGCCGTCGCCGTCGCGGGAGCGCTGAATCTGGCGGGCGCGTTCCTGTCCACGGCGGTTGCCAAAACCATCTCCGGCGGCATCGTGGACGACGCCAAGGTGTCCCTGGTGATGATCTTCGCCGGGCTGGTCGGCGCTCTCCTGTGGAACCTGCTGACCTGGCTCGCCGGGCTGCCGTCGAGTTCGTCGCACGCGCTGTTCGGCGGGCTGATCGGCGCGGTGTGGGTCGGCGCCGGCGCATCCGCGGTGCAGTTCGGAGCGATCGTCGAGAAGATCCTGATCCCCGCAATCGTCTCGCCGCTCGTCGCCTGTGTCGTGGCCCTGCTGGCGACCTACTTCGCGTACGTCATCACCCGGCGGACGGACCCCGACCAGTCCCGGCGCGGATTCCGCCGGGGGCAGGTCGGCTCGGCGTCGCTGGTGGCGCTGGCCCACGGCACCAACGACGCGCAGAAGACCATGGGTGTCATCACCCTGGCTCTCATCTCCACCGGGGCGCTCGCCCACGACTCCGGGCCGCCCTGGTGGGTGGTACTCATCTCCGGAATGGCGATCGCGCTGGGGACGTACACGGGCGGGTGGCGAATCATCCGCACCATGGGCAAGGGGCTCACCGACATCGAGGCGCCGCAGGGCTTCGCGGCCGAGACCAGCGCGACGGCCGTGATTCTCGCCTCGTCCCACATGGGGTTCCCCCTGTCGACCACGCAGGTGTGCACCGGCAGCATCCTGGGCGCGGGCCTGGGCCGCAAGCTGGCCCAGGTGCGGTGGGGCGTGGCCGGGCGCATCGCGCTGTCCTGGCTGCTCACGCTGCCCGCGGCGGCGGCCGTCGGCGGCGCGGCGGCCTGGACCGCCGGTCACGGCACCGCGGGCGTGGCCCTGGTGGCCGCCGTCGCGGCCGCGGCGGCGGCCGGGTTCTGGGCGCTGTCGCGCCACCGACCCGTGACCCCGGACAACGTCAACGAACTGCCCGCCCGGCCGTCCGAGTGCGTGGAACAGCCTGTGGCGTGAGAGCCGGCCGTCCCGGCCGAGAGCGAAAGCCGTTCCCGGCCGACAGCGAAAGGAGACGCGGCGATGGACATCCACTGGGCCACCCTCGCCGGCGTGTGCGGTGTGAGCCTCGGGATCACGCTGCTCACGGTCGTGCTGTTCTCTGTCGGAATCGCCGTCTGGCCCCGTGGTGACGGCGCAGGCGGAGGCGGAGAACGCGCCCGCGGCGCCAACCGGACGGCCACCGCGGCAGCGGTGCTGTGCTTCGGAGCGTGCCTGGCGGTCGCCGTCTACGGACTCACCCTGATCATCGGCGCCTGACATCCGTCGCACCCGAGGCACCCGCTCATGCCGGACCCGGTCCTCCGGGCTCCAGGCCCGAGGCCTGCTCTGCGGACCCGAACTGCCCGACGCGACAGGGGCGTTGTCAGTGGCGGCTGGCAGGATCGCCGACATGACGGACATCATGGCCGACTGGCGGTCCTTCCTGGCGCGCTGGAGCCAGGAATGGGCAGACGCACAAGACCCCGGCGCGCCGTCGGGCGAGCGACCCGTGCGGGACGAGGAGCCTCTGCGTACGCGCCGGCTGGGGTTCCCGCCCGCGTCCGAGGAGCGCATCCGCGCCCTGGAGGAGCGCCTCGGGCACCGGCTGCCGCCCTCGTACCGGACGTTTGTGGCGGTGAGCGACGGCTGGCGGCATGCGGGCGGCTTCGTCTGGCTGCTGGCCGGTACCGACGCGGTGCGCCGGCACGAGGACGCGGCGGGCCTCGCGGAGTACTTTCCCGGTGATCTGGACGACGACCCCACGCCCGAGGACGTGCTGCTCGCCGGGATGTGGGGGCGGGCGCTGGAGCTGGACGTGGAGTCGGACGCGGTCCACGTGCTGCTGGACCCGGGGGACGTGGACGACGCCGGTGAGTGGGCCGTGTACTGCTACGCGTCGTGGCGCGCGAGTCCTCCGCAACGGTACGCGTCGTTCCGCGCGTTCATGGAGGCGATGTACCGGGAGTTTCACGGACTGCAGGTGAGCCGCTCGGAGCGGGCGGGGGCGGAGTTCGTCAACGCGACGACGAGGGCTCTGGACGCGTCCGTCGAGGCCGCGCGGCTGGACGCGCTGGGCGGGAGGTACGAGCGGGCCGCGGCGTCCCTGGCGGAGGCGATCGAGTACGGCAGGCCCCGGGCGCAAGGGCTGCGCGACCAGATCCGCCGGTTGCTCGGGGAGACGTACATGGTGTCTTTCCCCGGGCTCACGGCGGACCCGCTGTACGCGCCGGAGTTTCTGGCCGTACTGGCGGCCGAGGACGTGCGGCATCACCGGGACCGCCCGTTGTCGGGCCGCCACCTGGGGGGCGCCGGCGACGAGGTGCGCGAGGCGACGGACGAGATCCTGCGGCAGGTGGGGGACGGCACCTTCCGCTACACCGCCGAAGGCCCCTTCGGCCGTGCCGTGGAGGAGGCGCGGGAGCTGGCGCGCTGGGGCGACGGGGACGCGGCCTGGCGCACCCTGCGCGCCGCACTGCCCGAGTGGCGGCCGGTCGGCCCCGAGCACCTGGCGCCGGTCGGCCTGTGCGCCGACCCGCTCCTTGGCCCCCTGATCACCCCGGAGCGGGGCCGGGAACTGCTGGCCACGCCCCGGGCCGGACAGTGGGGCGACGCGCCGGCGCCCACGGCCGACCTGGACCCGCCGGGCCTGGCCTGGCTGGCGGAAGGGGATCCCGGCAACTTCCTGACGTCGTACCGCTTCGTCCTCGTGGAGTCGGTGGCGCCGGCCGAGCTGCCCGCCCGTGTCGGCACCCCCGACGACGCCGTGCTGAACGCGCCGACGACCTTGTGGAACTCGCGCACGCGTTTCCCCGGCAACCGGACTGTGACGTGGGAGGACGAGGCGCTGGCCGCCGTCGGCCGGGCGGGCCCCGGCTGGAGCGTCGCCTTCGAGGCGGCGCCGGGCGGGAGGTTCGACGAACAGCGGTTCGTCTCCCCGGGCGTCGCCGCTTCCCGGGGCACCCGTGCGGTGACGGTGTGGAGCGAGCCGCCCGGCCCCCTCCGTCCCGGTGTCTTCCATCTGTCCGTCTCGGAGAACGGCGAGGAGCGGTACGCGTTCACCGTACGGGGGACCTCGGTCGGCAGACGGGGGTCCGTGCCGGCCGCCCTGGACCCGGACCGTCTCTTCCCGCAGGACGACCCGCACGCCGAACGGCTGGGCGAGCGCCGTGCCCTGGAGGCCCTTGCCGCCGAGTTCGGCGTCCGGCTGCCACGGTTCGCCCTCGGACGCGGACGCCTCCACAGCTTCCGGACCCGTCCCTGGAACCGGCCGCCGGGCCCCGGTGAGGGCTATGTGACGCTGAGCGTGGTCCGCTCAAGGCCGTGACGTCATACCAGCGCGGACCGTCGTCGCCTCATCGACCGCGCGGCCGAGAAGTCCCCTAGGGAGAGTGGGAGTTCGGCCCGCGGTGAGAGCCTCTCGCCGGTGTCCGCGCGGGGAGTCCCCGGTGACCCGATTCTTGCCCTGCGCGGGCACACTTCCCTGACACAGGCAACCCACAGGTCCCGTTTCGCTTCCTTCGAGGCGCGAGGGGCTCCCGGCACCGACGGGACGCCCGCGCTCGAAGTGCGAGGAGGGGATCCTTGAACCGTACCCGGCGAATAGCGGTCACCGCCGTGGCCGTGCTCGCGGCCCTGGCGGGCTCACCGGGACTGGCCCAGGCCCAACATCCGTCCCAGCCACAGTCGTTGACGGAGAAGGCGGACAGCGCACTGCCGCCGGGCTGGCACGTCACCGGGGAGGGCGTCGCACGTGAGCTGGTCTGGCGGTCGGACAGGGCCGTGCCCGTGGGCGACGCCCGCGTCGAGTTCCACGCGGCCGGCCGACTCCTCGGTTTACCGAAGGCGGCCAAGGACGGCCACACGTTCCGGCTCGCTCTCCACGGAGCCACCCCGCTCAAGGACCTTCAAGTCCTGGCGTCCGGGCGCCGGTTGGACGCGCCCGCCGACACCACCGGTAAGAAACCGAAGAACTCCCTGAAGGCCGCGCAGCCCCCGGCGCCACTCCCGGCGAACTCGGTGGACCCGGGCAGGCCGGGCGGGTACCGCACGGTCACCGGCGAGTACCACCTCGACCCGGTGAAGCTGCCCGGCTTCGCCCAGCCGGTCGAGATGCAGGCCGTCGTCGTCGCGCCCGCCGGCGCCACCGGCAAGCGACCGCTGGCACTGTTCCTCCACGGCCGCCACCCCACCTGCTTCAAGCCGGGCGGGTCCGAGGACGACGTGACCCTTGAGTGGCCCTGCTCGGCCGGCACCCAGCCGATCCCGAGCCACAAGGGCTACCTGAAGGACCAGAAACTACTGGCCTCCCAGGGCTATGTGACGGTGTCGATCTCGGCGAACGGCATCAACGGCCAGGACGGGGAGGTCGAGGACGGCGGTGCGCAGGCGCGCTCCTCGCTGGTCCGGCAGCACCTCGCCAGGTGGGCCGGCTGGGCCGCCCACCCGGGCACCGCCCCGGCGGCCGTGCCCGACGCGGCCGAGGCCGACCTGTCCCGCGTCCTGCTGGTCGGCCACTCGCGCGGCGGCGAGGGCGTCAACCGGGCCGCCATGGACAGCCTCTACCCACCGCCCGCCGCACAGGACGGCTACCGAGGCCCGGTGCGCTGGAAGATCCGCGGGACCGTCCTCATCGGACCGACGATCTTCGGCCAGAATCCGGTGGCCGACGTGCCGTCCACGACGATCCTCCCCGGCTGCGACGGCGACGTCTCCGACCTCCAGGGCGAGGTGTACGTCGACGGGACGCGCGGGGTCAGCCGGGGCACCGCACTGCACAGCGCCGTCTACGTGGTCGGCGCCAACCACAACTTCTTCAACACCGAGTGGACGCCGGGCAAGTCCGAGGCACCCTCCTTCGACGACTTCTGGGTCGACCCGGAACAGCAGCCCGACCCGGTGTGCTCCACGGGCACCCGCACCCGGCTGACCGCCGACCAGCAGCACCAGGCGGGCGCGACCTACATCGCCGCCGCGGCTCGGCTGTTCGTCGCCGACGACGACCGGGTACGCCCGCTGCTCGACGGCTCGGGCCGGCGCGCGCCCTCGGCCGACCCGGCCCGCGTGCTGACCCACGCGGTCGGCGCCCGCCGCACGGGCGGCTTCCTGCCCGACGCCCCGGTGAAGGTGACCGGCGGCAGGCTGTGCTCGGCGCTCGATCCCGACCCGGCCGTGGCGTGCCTCGACCCCGACGCCGCGGGGAGGTCGCCGCACTTCGCGCGGTGGTGGACGCAGAAGGAGGCCGGCCGCGGCGCGGTCGCGCTGAAGTGGTCGGCGCCGGGCGCGGCGACCAAGGTCCGTCCCGCCGCTCCGGTGTCCCTCGCCGGCGCCAAGAGCCTGGCGCTGCGCGTGTTCGTGCCGCCGAACACGACCGGCACCGAGCTGGACGTGGCCGTCACCGACTCCAACGGCCGCCGGGCCGAGCTCGGCCGGGTCCAGGTCGACGGGCTGCCGGGCACCGAGCGCACCGCCTCCTACTGGGCGCGCGAGCTGCGCGTCCCGCTGACCGCGGCCTCCCGCGTCGGCTTCGACCTGGGGCACGTCAAGTCCCTTGAACTGATTCCGCGTTCACCGTCCGGACGGGCCTGGCTCATGGATGCCTGGGGCTGGGCCCCCGGTGCCCCGGCGGCCAGGGCCGCGACGCTGCCGCGCGTCGACATCGGCCGACTCACCGTCAAGGAGGGCGACTCGGGCACTCTCACTTACCACGTCCCCGTCCAGGTCTCCGGGCACGGCAGCGGCAAGGTCCGCTTCTCCGTCCTCGACCCGGACACCGGACAGGCCAGGGACAAGCTGGTCACGGTACGACCGGGCAGCGACCCCATCGACGTGACGGTGGAGGTGAAGGGCGACACGCGCTTCGGCTACGACGAGCAGTACGACGTCGTCGCGAAGGCCGTGCACGGCGCCGTCATCGGCTCGTACCGGGGCGGGGTCACCGCGGTGAACGACGACCCCGCGCCCTCGGTCACCCTGACGCCGGTCACGGACCGGGTGACCGAGGGCGGGACGCTCAAGTGGCGGATCACCCTCTCCGAGGCCGCCGGCGTGGACATCTCGCAGCCGGTCCGGGTGCTTCCGGTCACCGAGGGCGCCGAGCTGTCCACCAAGGACGTGGACCCGCGGTGGCTGATGGACCACGCCGGTGAGCTCCCCGACCCGGAGCGCGCACTCTCCCGGGCGAACCTGTGGGTGTGGACGGACATCCCGGCCGGGACCACCAGCGCCGACTTCACCGTGCCGACGGTGACGGACCAACTGGCCGAGCCGGCCGAGTCGGTACGCCTCGCGCTGACCGACGACAACGCCGAACCGCTTCCCGACCGTCCCGTGCTGACGGGCACGGTGGTGGACGCACCGTAAGCCGCCCTGCGCAGGGGCATGGACAGGGTGGTCCATGCCCCCTGCGTGTGCACAGCCTCCGGCGAGCTGCAGGCGCGCTCACCGAACTGCCCGCCCGTCGAAGAAGGCGAGCAGATCATCGTGCGCCTCAGATCGACGTGTATCTGCCGGGAGCGGCCGTCCGGCCATTGCGGCGGGACGTGCTCCGGAGCCCGCTGGATCACGAACACCGGGGGTCGGCTCGGGACTCGGCCGGGCTGACGTCGGCTCATGCCGCGGCCTCGGCACCGTAGCGCAGGCCGTCGAAGAGGAGTGCGGTGATGCGTACCGCGTCGTCTCGCGAGCCCTCGGTGGCGTGCATTCCGCGGATGCCGCCGAGCGCACGCGAGACCGTCCTCCCGCGGACGCCGCCGAGCTGGAGCCCGAAAGCTCGTTCTGGCACCGGACGCTCGGCGGCACGATCGAGAATTCGGCAACCCACCACTTCCTGCGGATCGACGGCCGGATGCCGGCACAAAGGGGCCGCGCGACCCGAGCGAGATCGAGGCGATCGTCGCACGCCTGTCGGAGAACTCCGGCGAAGGAACCCAGCAGACGGTGGCGGCCCTCGTCGAGCGCGCCACGCTGTTGCGCGACCAGGGCCGGTTGGAGGAGGCCGAGGCGGCGTTCCTGGAAGCGATCGAGAAGGGCCGGCGCACGCTCGGCAGCGGGCATCCCGTCGTCGTCTCCGCGCAGTACCGCATCGCTCTCGTCCACAAGGCACGGGACCACATCTCCCTCGCGCTCGCGGCCGCCGAGGCGGCGCTGGCCGAGGCGGACCGCAGCCTGGGGCCGACGCATCGCGAGACACTCATGGCGGCCGCCTGCGTTCTGGTGTTCCTCCTGCGCCTGGACCGGCTCGAAGATCACCGGACAATGTTGGAGGCACGACTCGCCGATGTCATCGTGGGCCTCGGTTTCTCCCACCCCTTGGTCCGCGCCCTGGCCGCCTACCGCGCCACCCTCGCCCTGAGGCAACCCCATGGGGGCTAGAGAGCAGCTCGCCCCGGCCCACTTCGAGATGCATCGGTCGTGCGGCTACTTGAGCTCGGCGTCGGTGTAGTAGCCGCCCGCGACCAGAACACTGTCGTAGTTGGTCTTGTCGACGCTGATGGGCTGCAGCAGGTAGGCGGGCACGACCTTGGCGCCGTTGTCATAGGTCCTGGTGTCGTTGAGCTGCGGCTTCCTTTTGTTGAGCACGTCGTCGACCATGTTCGCGGCGACGTCGGCGAGCAGGCGGCTGTCCTTGTAGACGGTCTGCGACTGCTGACCCGCAATGATGGACTTGACCGAGGCGAGTTCGGCGTCCTGCCCCGTGATGACCGGGAGGGGCTTGCTGAGGGAGCCGTAGTCGTCCGCCCTCAGCGCCGCCAGGACGCCGATGGAGATGCCGTCGTACGGCGACAGGACCGCGTCGACCTTTCTGGTCTTGTACGACGTGGTGAGGATGTTGTTCATGCGCTTCTGCGCGGTGGCGCCGTCCCAGCGCAGGGTGGTGACCTGGTTGAGCTCGGTCTGACCGGACTGGACGACCAGCTGCTTGCTGTCCAAAAACGGCTGCAGGAGGTGCAACGCGCCGGCGAAGAAGTACTTGGTGTTGTTGTCGTCGCTGGAGCCGGCGAACAGCTCGATGTTGAACGGGCCCTTGCCGTGCTCCAGGCCGAGCTGGTCGATGATGTAGCGGGCCTGGAGCCGGCCGACCTGCTCGTTGTCGAAGGAGGCGTAGTAGGTGACGTTCTTGGTGCCGAGGATGAGCCGGTCGTAGGAGATCACCGGGATCTTGGCGTCGGCGGCCTGCTGGAGCACTTTGTTCAGCGACTTGTTGTCGATGGCCGCGATGATCAGTGCGCTGACGCCCTGTGTGATCAGGTTCTCGATCTGCGAGACCTGGGTCGCCGGGTCGTTCTCGCCGTAGACCAGCTTGGTCTTGTACCCATTGGCCTGCAGGTCCTTGACGACGCTCTTGCCGTCGGTGATCCAGCGCTCGGAGGCCTGGGTCGGCATCGCGATGCCGATGGTGCCGCCCTTGGAGCTGCCCGTGCTGTTCTGGCCGCCGCAGGCGGACATGGTGAGGGCGACGGAGGCAGTTCCGGCGATGGCGGCGAGGGCGGCTCTGCGATTGCGCATGGTGATCGTTCCTTGTTCTTCTCGTCGTTGAGAAAGATGACGGCGTATCAGATGTATGCGAGGCGGCGGTGGAGCGAGCAGGTCGAGCGCGAGTCGGCCGTGCCGCGTCCAGGCTCAGGGCCCCGCGTATGGGTGCCGCACGGGTGGATCCCGGGCGCCCTGGACGGCCCGAGCTTCAGGTAGAGCGGTGCGCCGCTGCGGATCAGCTCGGCGACCTTGCAGATGCGCGCGCAACCGCCGAGGTCGTCGGGGGTCTTTGGTGCGCATCTCCATGGGAGTGAGCCACCCGTATTCCGCGCCGAGGTGACCGGCAGTCAGGTTCTCCGCAACATTGTGGAGTCGGGACTCAAGAGCCTCGATGCCTCGCGGATCGCCGATCGGCGCGTCGTGGCCCAGGCGTCCGGGTCTTGCCGATTCGCGTGCCCCCTCTGTCGGAGTACACCTGAACGCACGTCAGGCCGCGCCGCGGGGTTACGTCCACGTGTGTTCCAACTCCGGTGATGCACAGGGCAGTTGCCTTCCAACCGTTCGAAATGTCGTCACACGTTCGGAACGTAGGCGTGACCCTAGGAGGGAGGGCGCGGGGTGTCAACGGGGGAGGACCGGTAAGGGTTCCGGAAAAGTGTTGGAGATATACTCCCTCGACGCTCGGTCCTGGGCTCCCTCACAGGACTGCGCCACTGGTGAGGCAGGCGAGGCCGCCCCTGACACACACCTCGAACTGGGCCCGGGCGAGGTACCGGTCCGCATGGTCGACGACCGTCTGCCGGACGGGGCGAGACCCGCTGACGCTCGCCGTCGTCCTCGACCGGCCCTCCCCGCGCGGCGGGTGCCCCGTTCCTCTCCGGGGGCCGCGCCGACGTAGCCTGAATGCTCCGCACCGAACTCCCGCTAGGAGCACCGTGAGCATCGCAGAGCCGCACGCCGGACAGCCCGCCTGGCGGCTGCTTCTCGGGTACGTACGACCGCATCGATGGGCGCTGCTGGCGGGCGCGTTGCTGGCGCTGACGACCGGCGCCACCGGTCTGGTGCTGCCGCTGGTGGCGCGGGGGCTCATCGACGACCTTTCGCACGACCGGTCCATCGGGCGGGCGCTCATCGGTATGGCGGCGTTGGTGGTCACCAACGCCGCGGTGGGGGCGATGGGTTCGTACGTACTGCGGCGCACCGCCGAGTCGGTGGTGCTCGGCGCGCGGCGCGCCCTGTCCTCGTATCTGCTGCGGCTGCGGATACCGGCCGTGGACCGCAGCGAACCGGGCGACCTGATGGCCCGCATCACCTCCGACACCACGCTGTTGCGCGAGGTCACCACCGATTCGCTCGTGGGCATCGGCACCGGCGGTCTCACCCTGGTGGCGACGGTGGTGATGATGGGCCTGGTCGACGTGGTGCTGCTCGGCGTCACCCTGGCGGTGATCCTGTGTGCGGGCACGGTGCTCGGCGTGATCGTGCCGCGCATCAACCGGGCCAGCAAGCAGGCGCAGGACGCCGTCGGCGTGATGGGCGCCTCGCTGGAGCGGATCCTCGGCGCGCTGCGCACGGTCAAGGCGTCGGGTGCCGAGCACCGGGAGGAGCAGACCATCCATGCGGCGGCCGAGGAGTCCTGGCGGCAGAGCGTACGGGCCGCCAAGTGGTCGGCGGCCGCGGGCAACACGGCCGGTCTCGCGATGCAGATCGCCTTCATCACGGTCCTCGCGGTGGGCGGCGCGCGGGTCGCGACCGGCGCGATCGAAGTCGGCACGCTGGTCGCCTTCCTCCTCTACGTCTTCTATCTGATGTCGCCGATCCAGCAGGTCGTCGGCGCGATCACCCAGTACCAGACGGGTGCCGCCGCGCTCGCCCGCATCCAGGAGGCGCTGCGGCTGCCCGCCGAACCGGACGCCCTGCCCGCGCCGCTGCCGGCCCCCGGCTCCGCACCGGCCGCGCTCGCCTTCGACGACGTCCGCTTCCGGTACGCCGACGACCTGCCGTACGTCCACCACGGCGTGACCTTCGCCGTCCCAGCCCGCGGCATGACCGCCTTCGTCGGCCCCTCCGGCGCCGGCAAGACCACCGTGTTCTCGCTGATCGAGCGGTTCTACGACCCCGAGGCGGGCGTCATCACGGTCGACGGCCGCCCCCTGGAGGAGTGGGACCTGCCCCGGCTCCGGTCGGCCATCGGGTACGTGGAGCAGGACGCCCCGGTCCTGTCCGGCTCCCTGCGCGACAACCTGCTGCTGGGCAACCCGGAGGCCGACGACGCCGATGTCACGCGTGTGCTGAGGACGACCCGGCTCGACGGGCTGGTCGCTCGGCTGCCGCGCGGCCTGGACACGCTCGTCGGGCACCGCGGCACCAAGCTCTCGGGCGGCGAACGCCAGCGGGTCGCGATCGCCCGCGCGCTGCTGCGCCACCCCCGCCTGCTGCTCCTGGACGAGGCGACCTCACAGCTCGACGCGGTGAACGAGGCCGCGCTGCGCGACACGGTCGCCGATGTGGCCCGTACGACCACGGTCCTGGTGGTCGCGCACCGGCTGTCCACCGTGACGATGGCCGACCGTATCGTCGTCATGGACGCGGGCCGCGTACGCGCCGTGGGCACCCACCGGGAACTGGTGGCCGGAGACCCGCTCTACGCGGAGCTGGCCGCGACCCAGTTCCTCGCGACGGCGGGCTGAGGAGAGCGGATCGTCGCGCGTTCTCCCTGCGAAGTTTCCTTCACTCGGCCCACGACATACGCGTCTGCCCCCGGCACGGGATGCCGGGGGCAGACGCGGGCAGACACTGGCGGACAGGCCCAGGCCCGATCCAAACAGCAGGCCCTAGGCCTGGAGGCCCGGGAGGAGTCCGGTGACGGGGGCGACCAGGTCGGTGACCTGGTGCAACTGGTTGAGGTCGTTCAGGCGGTTGAGTCCGGCCAGCTGGTCGGGGATCCGCGGGATGTCGGCCTGGTGCTCCGCGGGGATGTCGCTGACGGCGAGCGCGTCGAGCTGGGTGATCGGGTTCAGCTTCCCCGCGTCCGGGGCCTCGGCGGCGGCCGCGGACGCCATCGGCGCGGCAAGGCCCGTGACACCGACAGCGAGACCAACGGCGGCGACCATACGTCGTGTTGAGATCATGCCTGCAGCAACGGCCCCGGACGGCGCGCGGTCACGGCCGTCCCCCGCTCCTCACCCGAGAGGCGCATCGCACCGGCTGGGCTTGCCGTGGGCCATGGGGCGGAGGACGCTCGGTAGAGAGGCCCTTCGCGGTCCCCTCCTCGCTGGACCGCGGCCTTCCAAGGAGGTCGACATGGGCACCATGGCAGGCCCCGCCTTCGACACCGAAGCGCTACGCCGGGGCATAGAAGGACACAATGCGGCAGATCTCCTGTCGCTCTACGCGGACGACGCGGAAATGACGATCGTCGACCGCAACACCCAGCCAAGCCACCCGATGATCAAACACGGTCGCGGCGAGATCGCCGAGATGCTCAACGATGTGTACAGCCGCGACATGACCCACAAGTTGGAAGAGTGTGTCGTCCAGGGCGACCACGTCGCGTTCACCGAGTCCTGCCAGTACCCGGACGGCGTGCGGGTACTGGCCAGCTCGATGGTCTCGCTGCGCGACGGCAAGATCGTCGAACACACGCTGCTGCAGGCATGGGACGAGTAGGAAGGAACTGGCCGAAGGTCCAGATCAACTCTCGCCTGACCTGGACCTTCTCGGCGAAGGCCGCGATGGGTCGCTCGCGCTCGGGGCGGCCTCGGCTGCCCCGACCAGTTTCCGCAGCAGGTCTGCGAGCGTCCGCTTCTCTGCTGGGGTCAGTACTGCGAGCAGCGCGTTCTCACCCCTGTCCTCCGACACCGCGTGCTGTTCGAACGCGGCGTATCCGGCGTCGGTGATCCGCACCTCCACACGACGCCGGTCGGCCGTGTGGTGGGTACGGGCGATGAGCCCCGCCTCCTCCAGCGGACCGAGCCGCGCCGACAGGGCGCCGCGGGTCAGCCCGAGCATGTCGGCGAGCTGCGAGGGGCTCGCCGCGTAGGGCGGGCCGAGTCTGCGCAGCATCAGCAGTACTTTGAACTGCCAGTGCTGCAACCCGTCGGAGTCGAGCACGTCGCGACGGGCCTGGGCCGCGTGCCGGGCCAGGATCGCGAGCCGGACGAAGATCTCCTCCTTGACCGGATCCACCCAGTCGAGTTCCTTCACCCAGATCGCGACATGCCGGTCGACCGAGTCCGCCGCCGAAGCCTGCCCCCGCGCGGCCTTCGCCTCCTCCGCCTTCAGGTCTCCCGCCTTCACGTCTCCCGCCTTCACATCTTCCATGCGCCCCTCCGTAGATGGTTTTCTTGTGGATAGTTTTTCCGATTACTACTTTTCCTGCCATGACGAACACCGCAAGTACCCTTCGTACGGTCGTGCCGCTCGACGAACTCATCGCCTCTGCAAGGGAGTTGAGGATCGGCGGTCGCTGGGAGCGCGCCACGCGCCTGCTCGACTCGGCCGAGGCGACCGATCCGCGGGCCCGTGCACGCCTCGCCGTGGCCGCCGCCGAAGTCGCCCTGGAGAGCGACTGGTTCGGCGGGACCGCCCTCGCGGGGCCACGGCTCGCCGCCGCCGAGGAGCTCGTCGAGGTGCTCATCGAGAGCCTCGCCGGGAAACCCGCCGATGAGGCGCACCCCGACATCCGCTGGGATCTGGACCTCCATCGACTGCGCCACGGCTACCTCGGGCAGGTGCGCGTCGACGGCGCCTTCCGTGCCGGTCCCGACGGCAAGGACCCGGACGCGCTCGCCGCCCTGCGCACGCACGCCGAGCGGCTCCGCGACCAGGCCCCGGACGACGTGCGCCGGGGCTGGGCCGAGATGTATCTGGGCCTCGTCGCCGACAATCTCCTCGCCGAGCGGGACCTCGCGCCCGGCCACTACGAAGCCGCACTGCGCGCCGGTGCGGCGGGTGAGGCAGGCGAAGAAGGTGAAGCGGGCGACTCACACGACTCCGGTGACGACCTGCTCGCGCGTGAAGCGCTGCGGCACCTCGGTGATCACGACCACGACCGCGGTGACCACGCGCGGGCGAGGGAGCGCTGGAGCAGGGCGACCGAGCTCGGCGCCCGGGCCGGGACCGTCCCCGGCACCCTCTCGCAGCAGCTGCTCCTGGCGGTGCTGGCACGCGACACGGGCGACGAGGCCGGGGCCGCCGCGCTGGTCCGCGAGATCGCCCGCTGGGCCGGGGCCATCGGCGCCGTGACCACCGAGGCACAGGCCAGGGGGTTCATGGCCGGGGTCGATCCGACGGCACCGCCCGCTGCCGCCGAGTCGGGCAGCTGATCGTAGGAGCTACCCTGGTCGCGGGCCGTGACTGGCGCTGAGGTGGAGTACCACCGGGGAGCGGCCTGACGAACCGGTCTTTGCCGCGCGCCTGGGCGATTGTGTCAGCGACGCTCAGGAGCAGCTCATGTCCCAGGCCCACCTCATGGACGGCGCGGGTCTCGCGCGCCGCATCGTCGAGGAGACCGCGAAGCGCGCGGCCGAACTCACCGGGCGCACGGGAATGGCACCGTGTCTCGCGACGGTGCTGGTCGGCGAGGATCCCGCCTCGGTCACCTACGTCCGGATGAAGCAGAACCGCAGCCACAAGGCCGGCATCGAGTCCCGGCACGTCGCCCTTCCCGCCGACACCACCACGGCCGAGCTGGTCGACACGCTGAAGGCGCTGTCGGGCGACCCGACCGTGCACGGCATCCTGCTCCAGCACCCCGTCGGGCCGCACATCGACGAGCGGGCGGCGTTCGAGGCCATCGCGCCGGAGAAGGACGTCGACGGGGTGACGCTCAGCTCGTACTCGGCGATGAGCTTCGGCCTGCCGGGCTTCGTGTCCTGCACCCCGGGCGGCATCATGCGGCTCCTCGACGAGTACGGCGTCGACCCGGCGGGCCGGCGCGCCGTCGTGGTGGGGCGCAGCGCGATCCTCGGCAAGCCGGTCGGGATGCTGCTGCTCGGCCGCGACGCGACGGTGACCTACTGCCACTCGCGGACGACCGGTCTTTCCTCGGTCGTCCGCGAGGCGGACATCGTGGTGGCCGCCGTGGGCCGGCCCCGGCTGATCCGCGGTGAGGACATCAAGCCGGGAGCCGTCGTGATCGACGCGGGCTACAACCCCGGGAACGTCGGCGACGTCGACTTCGACACCGCCCGCGAGCGGGCCCGGCTGATCACGCCGGTGCCGGGCGGTGTCGGCCCGATGACGATCGCGGTCCTGCTGGAGCAGACCGTGACCGGGGCCGAGCGCCAACTCGGCCTCCGGTAGAGCGTTTCGGCCTTACTCACAGGGCTCCGAGCCTGCGTACAGCCTTTCGGCTTCACTCACAGGGCTCCGGGCCCGCTCAGCGCATCCACGCGCTGTACGACATCACGTCCCCGGCCTTCACGCCGTACTCGGGATCGTCCTTGGTGACGGTGTCCTCGATCCCGAGCACGGCGCCGCTCCTCGGGTCGAGGATCAGCATCCGTCGCGCGGAGTGCGCGGTGTCGTCGTACACGTACGCCTGTCCCTGCCTGCCCAGCCGGTCGGTGACCGCTCCGGCCGGGCGCAGCCCCTTCGCGTCGGCGAGGACACGGACGAGCGCGGCGTTCTCACGGGTGCCGAGCGTCCAGTTGTCCAGCAACTCACGTACGGTGTCGATGAGTTGGGATGTGTCCATCGCCCCGGTGCGGTCGATCTCCTCGAGGTAGGCGCGCAGCCGCTGGGCGTCGTGCGGCGGCCGGGCCACCGGCGGGGCGTCGCTCCAGCTCGGCGGGTAGGTCCGCCGGGTCAGGACATGCCCGTCCTCGACCGTGCGGGGGACGGGGTCGGCGTCGGTGACGACCGGCCTGCCCGGATGGCGGGGGTCGGTCGCCACGACGAGTTCCGTGTGGCTGCCGTCGGCCTTCCAGCGGACCACGCGCTCCTCGGGGAGGGTGATCGGCGGCCGTGCCCCGGGCCCGGAGGTCAGGCCCATGCTCCAGGTCTGTACATGGGTGCCCTGGACGAGCCGCTGCGAGCCGGCGGACGCGGCCACTCGGTCGGCGAGCCGGTCCAGGGGTACGGGGGTGGAGCCCGCCTCGACGATCAGCGGGCGGGGTGCGGCCACGGCCGGGGTGGTGGTCGATCCCGACAGCGTGAGCGTCAGGACGACGACACCGACGGCGGCCGCGGTGGCGACGCTCCAGACCCAACGGCGCAGCGGACCGGGACGCGTGCTGCGCCGTCCGCCGTGCAGCAGTTGGTTGAGGCGGCGCTCCGCGTGCTGGTCGAGGGGGCGGTCGTGGAAGCGGGGGTCGGTGGACGGCACCGGGTTGGCGCGGCGCAGGATGTCGAGTTCGTCAGCCATGGCCGTGCTCCTTCAGGGTGTCGCGGCGGGGCGGGGCGGGGCCGCCGGCCACGGTGATGTGCATACGGTCGATCTCGGCTCTGAGCCGGCGGCGGGCACGGTGCAGGCGCATGGCCGCGGCGCGGCTGCCGCAGCCGAGTGCGACGGCGACCTCGTCGACGCCGAGTTCCTCCCAGGCGGTGAGGCGCAGTACCTCCTGGTCGGCCGGGGAGAGCCGGGCCAGCGCCTCGTGCACCCAGTCGCCCGGCGACGCGGAGTCGGGGCTGTCGACGACCTGTCTGCCATGCGCGCTCTCGTCGTTGCCGAGCCGGTCGAGGAGCCTGCGGCGGCGCCCGTAGCCGCGTACGGCGTTGGCCAGGCAGTGGCGTGCCACCCCGTACAGCCAGGGAAGCGGGGACGGCGGGAGGTCGGACCGGCGCCGCCAGGCGACGGTGAAGACCTCCGCCACCACCTCCTCGACATCACTGCTCCGGCCGTCCAGTCGCCTCGCCACATAGCGGCTGACCGCCCAGTAGTGCTCGCGATAGGCAGCGGCGAAGGTCTCGTCGTTGCTCATAGTCCGTAGGTGTCCGGCAGGTACGCGATCGTCACAGGTGTCGGTGTGACGCTCGTCGCTTCACCCAAGTGTGACGGTGGGCCCGGCGCCGGACACAGGCGGGGCATGGAAAGCACCACAGTCACGACGCCGCCCGGGGCCCTTCCCACGCGTGCGCGGCGTCCTGGACTCACCGCGGTGAAGTGGCTGACCACCACGGATCACAAGACGATCGGCACGCTGTATCTGGTCACGGCGTTCGGCTTCTTCTGCGTCGGCGGGGTGATGGCGCTGCTGATGCGCGCCGAACTCGCCCGGCCGGGCTTGCAGATCATGTCGAACGAGCAGTTCAACCAGGCGTTCACGATGCACGGCACGATCATGCTGCTGATGTTCGCGACGCCGCTGTTCGCCGGTTTCGCGAACTGGATCATGCCGTTGCAGATCGGCGCGCCCGACGTGGCGTTCCCGCGGCTGAACATGCTGGCGTACTGGCTCTATCTCCTCGGCTCGCTGATCGCCGTGGGCGGGTTCCTGACGCCACAAGGAGCGGCCGACTTCGGCTGGTTCGCCTACAGCCCGCTGTCGGACGCGGTCCGCTCGCCGGGCGTCGGCGCCGACATGTGGATCATGGGTCTGGCCTTCTCCGGCTTCGGCACGATCCTCGGCGCGGTCAACTTCATCACCACCATCATCTGCATGCGCGCCCCCGGCATGACGATGTTCCGCATGCCGATCTTCGTGTGGAACGTGCTGCTCACGGGTGTTCTGGTGCTGCTGGCCTTCCCCGTGCTGGCCGCCGCACTGTTCGCGCTGGAGGCGGACCGCAAGTTCGGTGCCCACGTCTTCGACGCGGCCAACGGCGGTGCCCTGCTCTGGCAGCACCTGTTCTGGTTCTTCGGCCATCCGGAGGTGTACATCATCGCCCTGCCGTTCTTCGGCATCATCTCCGAAGTCATCCCGGTGTTCTCCCGCAAGCCGATGTTCGGCTACATGGGCCTGATCGCCGCGACGATCTCCATCGCCGGTCTGTCCGTGACCGTGTGGGCGCACCACATGTACGTCACCGGCGGTGTACTGCTCCCGTTCTTCTCCTTCATGACGTTCCTCATCGCCGTGCCGACAGGCGTGAAGTTCTTCAACTGGATCGGAACGATGTGGAAGGGGTCCTTGAGTTTCGAGACCCCGATGCTGTGGGCGACCGGCTTTCTGATCACCTTCGTCTTCGGTGGTCTGACCGGCGTGATGCTCGCCTCGCCGCCGATGGACTTTCCCGTCTCGGACTCGTACTTCGTGGTGGCGCACTTCCACTACGTGATCTTCGGTACGGTCGTGTTCGCGATGTTCTCCGGATTCCACTTCTGGTGGCCGAAGTTCACCGGCAAGATGCTCGACGAGCGCCTCGGAAAGATCACCTTCTGGACGCTGTTCGTCGGATTCCACGGCACCTTCCTGGTGCAGCACTGGCTGGGCGCGAACGGAATGCAGCGCCGTATCCCCGACTATCTGGCGGTGGAGGGCCTGACCACCCTCAACACCATCTCGACCATCTTCTCCTTCCTTCTCGGCAGTTCCCTCCTGCCGTTCTTCTACAACATCTGGAAGACCGCCAAGTACGGCCAGAAGGTCGAGGTCGACGACCCGTGGGGCTACGGCCGCTCGCTGGAGTGGGCGACCTCCTGTCCCCCGCCGCGCCACAACTTCCTCACCCTGCCGCGCATCCGCAGCGAGTCTCCCGCCTTCGACCTGCACCACCCGGAGATCACGGTGGCGGCCGCACGTCTTCAGACGCCTCGGAAGGAGCTGCGATGACGACCATGGACGACCGTCCGCCGTCCCCGCGGGCACTGATCAACGAGCTGGAGGGCCATCTGCTCATCGAGGCCACCAAGGTCGAGGGACGGGCGGAAGCGGCTCGTTTCACCCATTCCCTGGCCTGGCTGACGGACACCCAACGCGCAGAGGCGGAAGAACGCTTCACGGACACCTACCTGAGCCTCTCCCGCCGCTCCTGGGAACGGACGGCAGCGCGCGGCCGGGAACTGCGCGCCGAGTACGAGGCGCGGTATCGCGCACTGCGTCGGCGCCTTTGCTCCGTGTTTCTTCTCGGTGCCGCTTTCGCCTTGGTGACCGTCGTCTCGGTCAGCCGACGGTGACCTCGCGGGCGAGGTCGGCACGCAGAAGCATCCTGGACGAGTCGTCCACCAGATTCCGCATCACCGACAAGTAAGGCTCGTCGCCGCCCAGCTCGTCCAGAATGCGGTGCGCTTCGCCGCGGAACTTGTTGATGTCGTCCTCGTACCGGCCAAGAACATCCGGCGCCAGAAGGGTGTCGATGAGTTCCGCTCGGGCGTCATGGGAAGTCCTCGCGTCGGCGTGCAGCCTCAGGACTCGCTCGGCGGAGGGGGAGGCGGACGCATCGAGGGCGCAGGCCAGGAGATACGTCACCGTGCCGTTCAGGAGGTCCTCGTTGCGGCCGGACTGGATGTCTTCCTGGTCGTTGCACAGCTGCCACAGGATGCCGAATACATCGCCGAAATCGCGCCAGAGCTCCACTCGCTCCTTCTCGACACCCGCCAATGCGGCGGCCATTGCGGTGACCATGCTGAAGGGGGCGCCGGACTTCCCTCGATAGGCCGTGACCACCGAGTCGCGCGTGGCCGTCGCCGCATCCCCGCGCAGGTCACTCAGCTGGCCTTCGGTCGCGACGATCGTGCACTTCACGATCTCGGCCGACAGGGTGCCGCGCACCGATTCCGGGACGGCCTGCGACTGGACGACGAGCAGAGGCAGTGGAGTCCCGCTGATGAGCGCGGCGAGCAGCGCCTCACCTCCGCCGAGGTCACCGGCGAGGTGGGTGCCCTGCCCGTCGGCCAGGTCGTCGAGGTGGCACGCCGAGGTCCACCACAGCTCATGCACGACGGCCAGCGGCACGGCCGGTTCGGGCGCGCCCGTCTCCACGGCATGCACGATCAGCGGCAGCACCGAGAGCGGGTACGTGAACTCGCGGTTCCGCACGAGTTCCGTGACCGCGGCCCGCACCGCCCCGGCCTGAGGGGCGAGTCTGTCCAGCGTGGCCTCCATCTCCGCGTCGATGTCCACCGAAAACTGCCGATGAAGGTCCAAGTAGGACATGGAACGCACGAGCAGACCCCTCACCACCGAGATTGAATCGAGCACCGATTCGATCACTCCGGCTGGAGGGCAACCAGAGCGACTTTCAGCCACGACAGGTCCCCTTGCCCGACTCCCTGGCACCGAGCCGAACAGTCGGACCGCGGGAATCCGTCCTTGAAACCGTCACGTCGGCTCGCCGGCGTACCGGCCCCGTAGGCGGGCCCACGACCGTGAGGGGAGCCTCTCCCCCGCGTCCGTCCTACCTCCGGAGGACATGGCTGAGGTCATCTCCTGCATTCCGCGTAGTGCGATGTTCGGCACGCGCACGACGACGCGGCGGGTCCCGGTCGGAGAGGATGGGCGGTGCCCAGGGAGCAACCGTGTTCACATCTCCGCCTCTGGTCCCTCGGGCCGCGCAAGCCCACGGCTTCCCCCAGTCGTGGGCTGCCGGATGGGGCATCCTCGCGCGGAGCCGGCCCCACCGCGCCGAACCCGTGGGGCCGGGGAGCGGCGCACGGTCCCGGGCCCGGCGGTGGATCTCGAGGGATTCACCGCCGGGTTCGAGGACACCTCGACCGATGGCCGGCACGGGACCCACGGTGAGGTGAGGTCACGTCATGGGGTTCCGGGCTCGTGCGGGTTCCACCCCGCCGGTCGCAGGATCCCCAGCAGTTGACGGACCAGTTCCTCGACCACCTCGTCGAGCGTGGCGTCCACCCAGCCGGCGCGCCAGTCGTGCAGGAGGCCGTTGACGCTGCCGATGAAGGCGGTGGCGGCGATCCGGTAGTCGCGCGGCACCGCCTCGCCGCGGTCGACGGCCGCGGTCGCCTCGGCGCAGATGAAGTCGACCCAGCGCGCCCGGCGGGCGAGCCGCTGCTCCTCCAGGCGCGGGCTGACGCCGATGATCTCGACGAAGGTGATGCGGATGCGGCGCGGATCCGCCGTCACGTTCGCGGCGTAGGCGCGGAAGATCGCGTCGGCGCGCTCGGCGAGCGGCAGGTCCTGGGCGTCGGCGAGGGCGGCCAGGGCCGCCTCCTCGGCCCAGTCGTTGACCTGGAGGTGGAGGGCGGCCAGCACGTCCTCGAGGGTGCGGAACTCCTCGTAGAACTGACGCGTCGACAGTCCCGCCGCCTCGCTCAGCGTCGCGATGGTCGTGGATCTGAACCCCGGGCTGTCACCGAAGAGTTGGAGCGCGGCTGCCAGAAAGCGCGAGCGTCGCTCGGCCTGCCGTTCCGCGGCGGTCCTGCCTCCGTAACGGCCGGTCGGCTGTTTGATCCTGCCCGCCACGCGTTCCTCCCTCGCCGGAGGGACGAACTGTTCGTCCCTCCGATGATTTTGTCGTGCACGGACCCTTGTGGAGAGCGCCGATCCTTCCTTACTTTCCAGTAAGTCCACTCTGAACGCAGCCGTGTTCAGATTTTTTCGGCGCCCGCACCCCCCGCCTACGACAAGGGACCCGCCATGTCTGCCCTCAGACCCAGACACCTCTGTACGCTCGCCGCCGCCGTCGCCCTCACCTTCACCCTCGGCGGTACGGCGACCGCGGCCTCCGCGCGGACCGCCGCACAGACCGCCGCGTCCGACCTGCGCGAAGTGATGTTCGTGGGCAACAACTGGGACGGCACCGCGGACGTCATCAAGTCCACCGGTGACTTCGCGAAGGTCGGCCGGATCAACGTCGTCCCGGACAAGGACGCGCGGATGGCGGAGATCAACGCCGATCCGATCAAGTGGATCTACTTCCAGGCCATCCGCAACGGCGTCGGCGAGGGCCACGACCAGTTCGTCGACGACATGTACTCCACGCCGGACGGCAAGTCGGTGGTCGTCTCCCGCCCGAGCTTCGCGGATGTCGTCTCGATCGACCTGGCGACCGGGAAGATCAACTGGCGCTTCCCCGTGGCCGGTTACCGATCCGACCACATGGCCGTCTCCCCCGACGGCACCCGCGTCGCGGTCTCCGCGTCGACCGCGAACACCGTGCATGTGCTCGACATCAACACGGGCAGGCAGCTGGGCTCCTTCGCCACCGGCGACAAGCCGCACGAGAACATCTTCACGCGGGACGGCAAGTACATCTGGAACATGGCCATCGGCGATGTGAACACCTCACTCGACGACCCGTGGCTGGACTGGACGAAGGGCGACCGGCACATCACCGTCGTCGACGCGACCACCTACAAGCAGGTCAAGGTGATCGACATGCGGCAGCGGCTGGACGCGATCGGTCTCACGGACTTCTCCGACGCGGTCCGGCCCGCCGTCTTCAGCCCCGACGAGTCCAAGCTGTACTTCCAGGTGTCGTTCTTCAACGGCTTCCTGGAGTACGATGTGGCCTCCGACCGGATCACCCGGGTGAAGACCCTGCCGATGAACCCCGCGACCAGCACCGACCGCACGACTTGGGTCAACGACTCGCGCCACCACGGCATTTCGATGAACCCGTCCGGCACCAAACTGTGTGTCGCCGGAACGATGGACGACTACGCGACCGTCGTCGACCGGGCCACCCTCCAGGAGGGCCCGCTCGTCACCGCCTCGAAGCCGTACTGGGCGACCGTCAGCGGTGACGGCAAGGACTGCATCGTCTCCGAGAGCGGCGCCGACCAGGTCACCGCCATCGACTTCGCCACGGGGCAGAAGACGGTGTCGGTGCCGGTCGGTGACCACCCCCAGCGTGTTCGCCTCGGCCATGTGGAGGCGAACTGGACCGGCCCTTCGACTAGTTGACCGACGAGGCGGCCCAGGAGCTCAGTTCGGAACGGGCCGCGCTCAGCAGATCGGCGGACGGGGCCGTCGCCCCGTTCGTGACCAGCGCGTAGTGCAGGGTCCCCGAGTCCGGTGCGGTGAGCAGCAGTCGGCGACTGCCGGTGCCGCCCGGCTCGGGGGCCACGGCGATCGGAGTGGTCGTGGTGTAGGCGGGCGGGGAGATCGTCGCGCCGAGGTCGGAGACCACCGTCGTGGACGCGGTCGGGAACGACGCCGGCAGATGGAGTTCGGTGGGAGCGCTGCCGCCGCCCGAGCGCCACAGGAGCAGCCCGTACTGGCCCGATCCCACCAGCTGGGAGACGTGCGGCAGGGACGACGGAACCGGATTCCAGGTCAGGGTGGTGGAGCCGTCCCGGGAGCGGTCCTCGTAGGTGAAGGCGACCGTGCTGCCCGAGGTCGCGCTCGGATAGAGCCGGTCGAGCAGGCGGGCGTCCTGACGCAGGACGGCCGTGCCCGAGTCGTCGAGGCGTACGGCCGACAGATCCTCGTCGTTCCAGGCGTCGCCGGTGGTGAGTACCTTGCTCGCGTTGCCGTTCATCAGCTCGTGATGGCGTCCGTTGTAGATGTCCCACTGCCATTGGGTACCGGAGAGCACCGGGCCGGAGGACGTCGGCTTGGTCCACCAGGTGGCGCCCGGGAGACGGGAGTCGAGGGCCTGGTACATGGCCTTGTCGACGGTCGGGGCCTTGCCGGAGACCGTTCCCGACAGTGGATGGCCGAACTCGCTGACGATCGCCGTAGTCCCCCCGCTCGATGCGCGGTCGCGGACCGTCCCGAAGTCGGTGGCGTACTGGCCGTCCCCGGCGTTGCCCCACATGAGGATGCCCGAGATGGCCTTCTGGTCGTAGAAGTGGGTGTTGAAGACATAGCGCGGGCCGAGTGTGCCCGCGTCGAGCAGACCGCCCTCCTGCTTCTGGGAGTCGATGTTGGAGTTCCAGAAGAGGTTGGCCTCGACGAAGGCGGGCTTGTCCTGCCAGCCGGCCGCGTCCATCCGGGCCCGGAACTTCACATAGAACGGCCAGAGCAGGTCCCGCTCCCAGGTGCGGCTGGTCTGCCCGGAGTCGTAGGTGCCCGCGTAAGGCTCGTTGAACGGGTCGAAGCCGACGAGGCCCCCGAACTGGGCCGTGCTGAGGTGCTGTTTGACGTAGGCCATGGTGGCCTGGGCCGTGGTGAGGAAGGCGTCCTGGACGCCGTACGCGTTGTGCCAGAAGTCGTACTGTGCCTGCTTCACGGCCCCGTTCTGGGTGATGTTCTGGCCCCAGAAGATGCAGATCCCGCAGGACTCGCTCGGGTAGTTCCCGGCGTCCACGGCCCACTTGGGGGCGCCGTCACCGGTGTACCAACTGCCCGAGTTGAAGAGGTAGCGGGAGTAGAGGTCCTGGTGGAAGTCGGGATACACGCGGATTCCGGCGTCGAGGAAGGCGCGTATCTGGTCGGTGACGGCGGCGAGGTAGGTGGAGTCGACCTGGCCGCGTACGGGTTCGGCGTGGGCCCAGGAGAGCAGGAAGCGCACGGAGTTGCCGCCGCCGAGGGCCCGCAGGGCCGTCGCGGACTTCTTGGCGTCGGCGACCGAGGCGAAAGGCAGGCCGCTGTTCTCTTCGAGTTTCGTCTCGCCGGAGACGTTGTAGCCGCGCAGGACCACCTCGCGGCCGAGTCCGTCGAGGAAGCGGCCCTTGTCGACCGTGAGGGTGGCCGCCGCCGGCGCGTCGAACCACAGGGAGTCGGGGAGTCCGTCCGCGGCGGCGGGCTGGGCGCCCGCCGCCGAGAGGAAGCCGGTGAGGAGTACGAGGACGCCGAGCAGACGCGCACGTAACTTCGACATGTCCACAACAGTCGCCGGTGCACAAGAAGGCGTCAATACTTCTGACTCCAGAGTAAGTTTCATCTTCTGGAGGTCTCTTGGAGATCTTTTTGGGAGCCGTGTCGCCGTGTGCGGGATCAGGCGCCGACCCTCCGCGTCACGTTCAGCAGGTACTCCTTCCGGTCCAGCGGGTTGAGGTCGGTGCGCGGGCGGTCGGGGACCGTTCCCCGCAGGACCGGTGCGTAGTGGTCGAAGGCGCATTCCAGCTCGCCCTCGCCGCGGGTCAGCCCCGGGAGCTGCCGCTCCAGCCCATGGACCCGGGCGACCGGAATCCGGCCCTCCAGCACACATGAAGCGTCCCGCAGCTCCGTGGTCCCCGCGACGGCTCCCTGTTTCGCCAGCACCGGCAGCACCGCGCCGAGCGTGTCCGCCGGGGCCTCCAGCCTGAAGCGGTGCATCGGCTCGTACACCTGGGTGCCCGCCGCCCGCAGAGCGTCCATCACCACCAGCGGGGTCAGGCCCCGGAAGTCGGCGCCCGTGCTGGACATGCTCTTGTCGAAGCCCTGGTGGGCGTGGCTCTGCCGGGGCCAATAGCCGCAGTGGGTCATGGTGACCGTGCAGTCCGTCACCTGCCAGCCGTGGATTCCCTGCGCGAGCGTCTCCTTCACGGTGTCCTCGACCGCCTTGAAGAACGCGTACGGCATCGCTCCGAGCTCGACCTCCAGCCGGAACCGCACCCCGGAGCCGACCGGGGCCGGATCGATGCGCAGGCCGACGGTCGCGAGAAAGGGATTGGCGTCCTTCTTGATGAACTCGACCGCCGCGCCGCTGCCGAACGGCCGCTCGACGCACAGCGGTGTCGTCTCCCTGAACAGGACGTCGATGCCGAACTCATCGGCCAGAGTCGCCTGGATGACCTCTTTCTGCACCTCTCCGTAGAGCGACACGGAGATCTCCTTGCGCGTCTCGTCCTGGCGCAGATCGATCAGGGGGTCCTGCTCGGCCAATTGGGTGAGGGCGCCGTGCAGCGCGCCCTTGTCGGCCGGACGGCAGGGTTCAACGACGGTTTCGAGGGTCGGGGGCGAGAAGTGGCGCTCGCCGGCCGACGCCTTCCGCGGTACGCCGATGGTGTCGCCGATACGGATGTCCGCGAGGCCCCAGAGCTTGCCGATCCGCCCCGCGGCCACGGACTGCTCGCGCACCGCCGCGCCCCGGTCGAAGACACTGATCGCGGTGACCCTGCCCTCCTCTCCGTCACCCAGAGGCAGGCGGTCGCGCGTCCGCAGCGTCCCGGAGAACATCCGGGCGTACGCGATCTTCTCCCCGGCGGGGCCGCGCTCGACCTTGAAGACGCTGCCCGAGACCGGGCCGTCGACGTCGGCCTCGGCACGCGGCAGCAACTCCCTGATCCCCGCGATCAGTTCGTCGACTCCCGCGCCGGTCACGGCCGAGCCGAAGAACACCGGATGCACCAGGGCCTGCCCGGTCTGCCGCACCAGAGCGGCGCGGATCAGGTCGTACGACACCCGGCCCTCGACGTACGCGGCGAGCAGCGCGTCGTCGTGCTCGGAGAGCAGGTCGAGCAGCAACGCGCCGAGCCGTGCCTCGTCGAACAGGTCGAAGCGGGCGTCCCGCGTACCCTGTGCCGGGACCTCGCCCATGGGGACGATCGCCGGTGTGAGCCGCGCCGCGACGGCGTCGAGCACGCGCTCGGGGCACGCCCCGCCGCGGTCGATCTTGTTGACGAAGACGAGCGTGGGAATGCGCAGCCGCCGGAGCGTCCGCATCAGCACACGGGTCTGCGCCTGCACACCCTCCACGGCGGAGATCACCAGCACGGCGCCGTCGAGCACGCTCAGCACGCGCTCCACCTCGGCGATGAAGTCCGGGTGTCCCGGGGTGTCGATCAGATTGACGGTCACGTCGTCGACCGCGAACGAGACCACGGCGGACTTGATCGTGATACCGCGCTGCCGCTCCAGGGCGAGGGAGTCGGTCTGGGTGTTCCCGTCGTCGACGCTGCCGATCTCGTCGATGACTCCGACCGAGTGCAGCAGCCGCTCGGTCAGGCTTGTCTTACCGGCGTCTACGTGCGCCAGGATTCCCAGGTTGAGCATATGCACCGGGTGTCATGTCCTTTGGAGTGGGAGTGATTCCTTCCTGGGTGGACATGAACGGTGTGCGCATTGCTGCTCCCTGATCTTGGCGGACGCTTCCCTCTCAGTGGAGCAGGCGGCCTCGCCCGGCAGCAACGGATTAACGCTCAACAAATCCCCGCCGCAGCACTCGCCGCCCTCCCCGCCCGGCCCTAGAGTGACGCACACCACGTAAAATGGTTGATACCCCTCACCTGGCTCTCCGGGAGGGCACATGACCCGCATTTCGGTGAAGGTGGACGGCACCACGTACGAGGACGAGGTCGAGCCCCGCCTTCTCCTGGTCCACTATCTGCGCGACCACCTGGGTCTGACCGGCACCCCGATCGGCTGCGACACGTCGAACTGCGGGGCCTGCACGGTCGACCTGGACGGGGAGACCGTCAAGAGCTGCTCGGTCCTGGCCGTCCAGGCGGACGGGAGCGAAGTGACCACCATCCAGGGACTGGCGCACGACGGTGAGTGGCATGCGCTCCAGAAGGCGTTCCACGAGCAGCACGCGCTCCAGTGCGGCTACTGCACCCCCGGGATGATCATGGCGGCCCGCGATCTGCTGCGCGAGAACCCGGCCCCGGGACCGCAGGAGGTACGGGAGGCCCTGGAGGGCAACCTCTGCCGGTGCACCGGCTACCAGAACATCGTGCGCGCGGTCCTCGCCGCCTCGGGACAGGAGGTCTCACCGTGACGGACCAGATCGTCGAACCCGAGGTCGGCCGCTCCCGGCCGCGCAAGGAAGACGCCCGTCTGGTCACCGGGCAGACCAACTGGACCGACAACATCAACGTCAACGGACTGCTCCACCTGGCCATCCTGCGCAGCCCCATGGCACACGCCCGGATCGACCGGATCGACGCCGCACCCGCCCGCGAGCGCCCCGGCGTGATCGCCGCGTTCACCGGCCAGGACCTCGCCGAGGGCCTCGGCTCCCTCCCGTGCGCCTGGCCGGTCACCGAGGACATCGTGCTGCCCGACCACCCGCCGATCGCGGTCGACGAGGTCCGGTACGCGGGAGACCCGGTGGCCGTCGTCGTGGCCCGCGACCGGTACGCGGCCGCCGACGCCCTGGAGGCCATCGAGGTCGACTACACACCTCTCCCGCCGGTGCTCGACCTGGAGGCGGCCCTCGCCGAGGACGCCCCACTGGTCCACTCCGACAAGGGCACCAACCGCTGCTACGTCTGGCCGCTGGCGACCGGCGAGAACTACACGGCCGTGCGGGAGCGCGCGGACGTCGTCCTGAAGCGCCGCTACCTCCAGCAGCGCCTGATCCCCAACGCGATGGAGCCGCGCGCCGTCGTGGTCACCCCGCTCGCCGCCTCCGGCGAGTACACCGTGTACTCGGCCACGCAGATCCCGCACATCCTGCGGATCATGCTCGCCGTCGTCACCGGCATCCCCGAGCAGAAGCTGCGCGTGATCGCCCCCGATGTGGGCGGCGGCTTCGGCTCCAAGCTCCAGGTGTACGGCGAGGAGGCCCTCGCCCTGGCCGTCGCCCGGCGGCTCGGACGGCCCGTGAAGTGGACCGAGTCGCGCTCCGAGGGCTACCTCGCGACCCACCACGGCCGCGGCATGATCCAGGACATCGAGATCGCCGCCACGAACGAGGGCAGGCTGCTCGGCCTCAAGGTCGACCTCCTCGCCGACATGGGCGCCTATCTGATGCTCGTCACCCCGGGCATCCCGATCCTGGGCGCCTTCATGTACCCGGCGATCTACAAGATGGACGCGTACGACTTCACGTGCACCGGCGTCTTCACGACCAGGACGCCGACCGACGCCTACCGCGGCGCGGGGCGCCCCGAGGCCACGTACGCCATCGAACGGATCATGGACGAGCTGGCCGTCGAACTCGACCTGGACCCGGTCGAGTTGAGGCGGCTCAACTGGATCAGGCACGAGGAGTTCCCGTACACGTCCATCGCGGGTCTGACCTACGACAGCGGCAACTACGAGGCCGCCACGGACAAGGCGCTCGCCCTCTTCGGGTACGACAAGCTGCGCGCCGAGCAGGCGGACCGCAACCGGCGCGGCGACTTGGTACGCCTGGGCATCGGCGTGTCCACATACACCGAGATGTGCGGGCTCGCGCCCAGCCGGGTGCTGCGCGACCTGCGGTACGCGGCCGGGGGCTGGGAGGCGGCGAGCATCCGCATGCTGCCCACCGGCAAGGTCGAGGTGGTCACCGGCACCAGCCCGCACGGGCAGGGCCATGTGACCTGCTGGAGCCAGATCGCCGCCGATGTGCTCGGGGTGCCCTTCGAGGACATCGAGGTGGTGCACGGCGACACCAGGGCGGCGCCCCAGGGCATGGACACCTACGGCTCGCGCTCGCTCGCCGTGGGCGGGGCCGCGGTGCACCACGCCGCGCGGAAGGTGGTGGAGAAGGCGCGGAAGGTGGCCGCGCATCTGCTGGAGGCGAGCGAGCACGACCTGGAGTTCACGCACGGCGTGTTCTCCGTGAAGGGATCGCCCGAGGCGCGCAAGACCATCCAGGAGGTCGCGTTCGAGACGTTCTCCTCGCACGACCTGCCCCACGGCATGGAGCCCACCATCAACGCCGAGCACCTGCTCGACCCGGACAACTTCTCCTATCCGCACGGCACCCACCTGTGCGCGGTCGAGGTCGACACCGAGACGGGACGGACCACCATCCGCTCGTACGTGTGCGTCGACGACGTCGGCAGTGTCATCAACCCGATGATCGTCGAGGGGCAGGTGCACGGCGGGGTCGCGCAGGGCATCGCGCAGGCGCTGTACGAGGAGGCCGTGTACGACGACGAGGGCAACCTCGTCTCGGGCACGATGGCCGACTACCTCGTGCCCTCGGCGGGCGACCTGCCCGAGTTCGTGACGGACCGGACGGAGACACCGGCGACGTCGAATCCCCTGGGTTCCAAGGGAGTCGGGGAGTCGGGGACCATCGCCTCCACGCCCGCCGTCGTCAACGCGATCGTGGACGCGCTGCGACCGCTCGGAGTGACCGAAGTGAGGATGCCCTGCACGCCGCAGCGGGTCTGGGAAGCCCTCCGGTCCGCTCGGGCGGCGGACGGGTCCGCCCGCTCCGGTGAGGAGGCGTCGGCATGATTCCCCCCGCATTCGACTACGTGCGGCCCGCGAGCGTCGACGAGGCCGTGCGCACGCTCGCGGACGCGGGCGAGGACGCGAAGGTGCTGGCCGGCGGGCAGAGCCTGCTGCCCCTGCTCCGGCTGCGGCTCGCCTTCCCCGAACTGGTCGTCGACGTCGGCCGGATCCCGGAGCTGCGCGGGGTCCGCGAGGACGCCGGCACGCTGGTCATCGGCGCGATGACCTCGCACCACGACGTCATCCGCGACCCGCTGGTGCGCCGGCACGCCGGACTTCTGGCCGCGGCCACCGCCACGGTCGCCGATCCCGCCGTACGCCATCGCGGCACCCTCGGCGGTTCGCTCGCACACGCCGATCCGGCCGGTGACCTGCCCGCCGTGGTCCTCGCGCTCGACGCGACCCTGATCGCGGTGGGACCGGACGGGCGGCGCGCGATCCCGGCCCGCGCGTTCTTCCTCGACTATCTGCAGACCGCGCTGCGCCCGGACGAACTGCTGGTGCAGGTGGAGATCCCGTCGACCGAGGGGTGGGGATTCCACTACGAGAAGTTCCAGCGGGTCGCACAGGCCTGGGCGGTGGTCGGGGTGGCGGCGCTCGTCCGGCGGGACGACGGACACCTCGCCGAGTCCCGGATCGGGCTCACCAACATGGGCTCCACGCCCCTGCGGGCCACGTCCACCGAGGCGGCGCTCACCGGCGCCGACGCCGAACCGGGCGCGGTGGCACGGGCCGCCGAGGCGGCGGCGGAGGGCACGCACCCCTCGTCCGACCCCTCGGGCTCACCCGAGTACCGCGCGCACCTGGCCCGCGTGCTCACGCGACGCGCGGTGCTGGCCGCCCTGGAGTAGCGCCCATGCACGAGGTGAGCGGTCCGGCGGAGGTGCGGGCCCGCCTGGAGAAGACGGGGTATCTCGTCGACGACGGGCTGGCCGTGGCCTGCTTTCTGGCGCTGCGGCTGCACCGGCCGCTGTTCTGCGAGGGTGACGCGGGCGTGGGCAAGACCGCGCTCGCGTCCGCCCTGGCCGAGGCGATGGACGCCCCGCTGATCCGTCTCCAGTGCTACGAGGGCATCGACGCCTCCCAGGCCCTGTACGACTGGGACTTCCCGCGTCAGCTGCTGCATCTGCGGGCGGCCGAGGCGGCGGGCGTGACGGATGCCGACCGGCTCGAAGGAGAGCTGTACGACCGGCGGTTCCTCGTCACGCGTCCGCTGCTGCGGGCGCTGGAGACCCAGCCGTCGGTGCTGCTGGTCGACGAGATCGACCGCGCCGACGACGAGTTCGAGGCGTTCCTGCTGGAACTGCTGTCCGAGTACACGATCACCATTCCGGAACTGGGCACCCTGCGGGCGCAGCTGCCGCCCGTCGTGGTGCTCACCTCGAACCGGACGCGCGAAGTGCACGACGCGCTGAAGCGCAGGTGCCTCTACCACTGGTTCGACCATCCCGGGTTCGCCCGTGAACTCGCCATCGTGCGGAGGCGGTTGCCGCGGGTCACGGAGCGGCTGGCCGAGCAGGTGACCGCGCTCGCGCAGGCCCTGCGTGCCGAGGACCTGGTCAAGCCGCCCGGGGTCGCGGAGACCATCGACTGGGCGGAGGCCCTGGACGCGCTCGGGGCGAGCGAGGTGGACGCGGAGCTGGCGGTGGCGACCCTGGGGTCGGTACTGAAGTACCGGGAGGACGCCGAGCGGGCGCGGGGGCTGGATCTGGCGGCGATCCTCGCGGCGCGGGAGACGTGAACGGCGTGGACGGCAGCGGCGGCGAGGACGGCCGGAACGGCCGGAACCGTGAGGACGGCGGAGACGGCAGGGACGAGGCGGGACAGCGGCGCGCCGTCGACGCGTCCGCGGTGGTCGTCGGGTTCGCGCGGGCGTTGCGTGCCGCGGGCGTCGACGCCGCACCCGACCGCGTGCAGGCCTTCCTGGGCGCGCTCGGCGTGCTCGATCCCGGTGCGCGCTCGGACGTGTACTGGGCGGGCCGTCTCACCCTGTGCGGGAGCCAGGACGACCTGGAGCGCTACGAGCGGGTCTTCGCGGCGTACTTCGGCGGCCGTCCCGGCGGCGCCCCGGCCCGGTCCGCTCCCCCGCCGCGGACCCGGACGGTCCTGCGCGGCGCCGGTACGCTGCCCCGCCCGGCGGCGCGGGCCGAGGACGCCGTACCCGTGGCCGTGCTGGCCGACTCCACCGACGTACTGCGCCACCGGGACTTCGCCGAGCTGACCGCCGCCGAGCGCGACCAGCTGCGGCGGCTGCGGGCCGCGTTCACCCTGCGCGGCGAGGCCCGGCGGACCGCGCGGCGGCATCCGGCCCGGCGGGGCGCCGTCGATCCACGGCGCACGGTACGGGAGTTGCTGCGTGGCGGCGGGGAGCCGGCGCGGCTGCGGCACCGGGCGCGAGCGGACCGGCCGCGCCGGGTGGTGCTGCTCGTGGACGTGAGCGGCTCAATGGGGCCGTACGCGGACGCGCTGCTGAGGTTCGCCCACGCGGCCCTCCACGGCCCCCGCGCCGGTGGGGCCGCGCGGGGCACCCGTACGGAGGTCTTCACGATCGGTACCCGGCTGACCCGGGTGACCCGTGAACTGGCGCACCGCGATCCCGACACGGCCATGGCCGCGCTCGCGGCGGCGGTGCCGGACTGGCGTGGCGGCACCCGGCTGGGTGAGATGCTGCGCGGCTTCCTGGACCGGTGGGGGCGGCGGGGCATGGCGCGCGGCGCGGTGGTCGTCCTGCTGTCCGACGGGTGGGAGCGTGGCGATCCGGCCCTGCTCGCGGAGCAGATGCGCCGTCTGCACCGGCTCGCGCACCGGGTGATCTGGGCGAATCCGCGCAAGGCCCGACCCGGTTTCGCGCCCCTGGCCGGCGGGATGGCCGCGGCGCTGCCGAGCGTGGACGCGTTCGTCGAGGGACACAGTCCGGCCGCGCTGGAGCGGCTGGCGGTGGTGGTGAGAGGAGCGGACTCTTGAGTGGGACGCACCCTGTGGTGAGCGGAGCGAGCGATGCGTGAGATCCTCCCGGCGCTGGACCGGTGGTATGCGGCGGGCTCCCCCTTCGGCCTCGCCACGGTGGTCGCGGTCAGCCGCAGCGCGCCCCGGGACCCGGGAGCCGCCATGGCCGTGGGGCCCGGCGACGAGGTCGTGGGCAGCGTGTCCGGCGGCTGTGTCGAGGGGGCGGTCTTCGAGCTGGCCCAGGAGGTGATGGTGTCCGGCGAGGCCCGGCTGGAGACCTTCGGGTACAGCGACGAGGACGCGTTCGCCGTGGGGCTCACCTGTGGCGGCGAGATCACCCTGCTCATCCGCCGGGTGACGCCCGCCGAGGACCCCTCCTTCGCCGCGGTGGCCGACTCGGTGGCCGCCGGCCGGCCCGTGACGGTGGCGACGGTGATCGAGGGGCCGGCACCGCTCGGGGCCACGCTCGCGGTGTGGCCGGACGAGGTGTCCGGTTCGCTGGGCTCCACCGGTCTGGACGTGGCCGTCACCGCCGACGCCCGCGGTGAGCTGGCCCAGGGTGCCACGATCCGGCGGCACTACGGTCCGCACGGCGAGCGCCGCGAGGACGCCGTGACCGTCTTCCTCCATTCCTTCGCGCCGCCGCCGCGCATGCTGGTCTTCGGCGCGATCGACTACGCGGCGGCGGTGGCCCGCATCGGGGACTTCCTCGGCTACTGGGTCACGGTGTGCGACGCCCGCCCGGTCTTCGCCACCGCGAAACGGTTCCCGGCGGGCGTGGAGGTCGTCGTGGACTGGCCGCACCGCTATCTGCGGGGTACGACGACCGACGCGCGCACGGTGATCTGCGTCCTGACCCACGACCCGAAGTTCGACGTGCCTCTGCTGGAGGAAGCACTGCGCCGCCCGGCCGCGTACATCGGAGCGATGGGCAGCCGTCGTACCCACGACGACCGCAGGAAACGGCTCATCGACGCCGGTCTGTCCGAGGGCGAGCTGTCCCGGCTGCGCTCGCCGGTCGGGCTCGACCTCGGGGCCCGTACGCCGGAGGAGGTGGCCGTGTCCGTCGCCGCGGAGATCGTCGCACTGCGGTGGGGCGGCAGTGGGGCGCCGCTGACGGCGACGGGCGGGGCGATCCATCCCGGACCTGTGGATCCGCCTGCCGGACCCGTCGATACGCCTGGAGGAGAGCAGCATGGAATTGCATCATGAGTTCACCGTCCCCGTTCCCGTCGACGACGCCTGGCGGGCGCTCCTCGACGTCGAACGGATCGCCCCGTGCATGCCGGGGGCGACGGTGGACGAATACGACGGCAAGACCGTGACCGGTTCGGTGAAGGTCAAGGTGGGGCCCATCACGGTGACGTACCGGGGCACCGCCGTCTTCGAGGAACAGGACGAGTCCGCGCACCGGATGGTGCTGATCGCAAGCGGCAAGGAGACCCGCGGCCAGGGCACCGCACGGGCCACGGTCACGGGCACGCTCGGTGAGCGCGACGGTGGCACGGCGGTGTCGGTACGGACCGATCTGACCGTCACGGGGCGTCCGGCGCAGTTCGGTCGCGGCGTCCTGGCGGAGGTGGGCGACAAGCTGGTCGGGCAGTTCGCGGAGTGTCTGGCGCGGCGCCTCGAGGAACCGACCGACCGTACCGAGCCGGCCGAACCACTCCAACCGGCCCAACCAGTCCAACCAGTCCAACCAGTCCAACCGATCGACCTGTTGCGGACCGCCGGGCCTCCGGTCGCCAAGCGCGTGGCGATCGTCGCGGCCACCGCCGTACTGGCACTGGTCTTCGTGCGCATACGACGGCACCGGCACGCCTGAGTGCCTCAGTCGGAGTCGATGCGGTGCAGGATCACGTCGGTCAGCTGTCCTTCGGTCACGGTCGCGGTCATGTACGTGTGGTGCGGCTGGCGGCGGCGGTCGGTCGGGGAACCCGGGTTGAGCAGGCGCAGGCCCGTCTCGGTGGTGGTGTCCCAGGGGATGTGGCTGTGCCCGAAGACCAGGACGTCGAGGTCGGGGTAGCGCTCGGCGCAGCGCCGCTCGCGGCCCTGCGCGGCACCGGTCTCATGGACGACGCCGAGGCGCAGACCGTCGAGGTCGACGCGGGCGACCTCGGGGAGGCGGGCACGCAGGGCCGGGCCGTCGTTGTTGCCGTACACCCCGACGAGCCTGCGTGCCCGCTCCTCCAGCAGATCGAGGGTGGCGGTGTCCACCCAGTCGCCCGCGTGGACGACGACGTCGGCGTACGGGAGTTCGACCATCAGCCGCGGCGGCAGTGCCTTGGCCCGCTTGGGCAGGTGGGTGTCGGACATCAGGAGCAGACGCACGGCACCCACCCTAGGAGCGCGGTTGCGTCACCGCGAGGAGCGCGGTCGTGTCAGCCCGAGGAGCGCGGTCGTGTCAGCGCGAGGACCGCGGTCGTCTCAGCGCGAGGACCGCGGTCGTCTCAGCGCGCGGCGGCCGAGAACATGGACTTCCATGATCGGTTCCGCTTGAAAGGCAACTCGAACACCTTGGCGAACAGCCACGCTCCCAGCACCGATGCGGGCAGTGCCAGTGTCAGCGTGAACCAGAACGCGGGCAGACCGGGCGATACGAAATGTGGGGCCATCTTTCGGCAGACGATCATGACGATCGGCAGGTGGACCAGGTAGAGGCTGTAGGAGAAGTCGCCGAGGCCGCGCATGGGGCGCGTGGCCAGGAGCCGCATGAGGACGGCGGGCCTGCCGGTGGCAACCGCCGCGATCATCATGGTCATCGCGGGCGCCACGGCGAGATCGATCCAGAAATAGTGGTCCACCGTCCACACCGACCCCTTGATGACGACAAGGGCCACGACCGGCAGGGCGGCCAGAGCGGCGAGCCAGTGCCACGGCAGACGCCGGACCTTCTCCGGCGCGACGACGATCCCCGCGCCCACCAGCCCCGCGACGAACACAGGGGCGAGGTTCGGGGTCAGCCAGTTCACTCCTTCCACCGGGGACGCGTTCGGCGCCAGCAGGCCGCGGGCGACGACCAGGAGCGTCACGCCCGCGACCAGGACGACCGCGCCCAGCCGCCGTCGGACGAGAAGGAGGAGCGGAAAGGCGAGATAGAGCTCCGCCTCCACGCCGATCGACCAGAACGCCCCGTTCGGCGTGGGAGCCGTGAATACGTCCTGGACCACGAAGCCGTACACCAGAACCGATGTGCCGGTCGGCGGTCCGAAGTGCGAGGCGGGCACCACGAACCAGGCGACCACCAGGCTCAACGCGAGTGCCGCCCAGTAGGGAGGCAGGATGCGCCACGCGCGCCGCCGCAGGAACCGAGAAACGCCGCCCAGTTGCCAACCGTTGCGCGCCGGCGAGATGGCCAGGGAGAAACCGGACAGCACCAGGAAGAAGACCACGGCGAGACGCCCGTACATCAGCCAGCCCAGCCAGGCGGGACCCGAGTTCTCGGGAAAGCCCGGCATGGTCAGAAGCCAGCAGTGAAAGAGCAACACGTACAGCGCGGCCAGACCGCGGAGCCCGTCAAGGCCCAGCACCTGGTCGCGGCCACGCGTTTCGGGCCGCTCCAGTGGTGGAGAGACGGTGAGTGGGGTTCCCATACTCTTTCTCACGTGTCGTCCCCGGCCGATGTTCAACTACCGTCCGATCACCGGCCTGTATGCCTCGGAGTCGATGAGCCGGAGCAGCCGACCGGGCCGGGCCGCTCAGGTCAGCGTATCGGCGGAGGACCCGGCCGGGTCCACGAGCGTCCGCGCCAGCCGCCGTATCTCTGCCGCGTCCAACGCCGGGTTCGCGGCTGCTGGATGAGCCAGTTCCTCGTCGTCGAGGAGTTCCGTCAGCCGGGGCCGCGGGAGGTTCGGGTGGCGGGCCGCCGCGGCCCGTACGGCGGGGTCCGGGTCCCTGGTGAGGCGTTCCACGACGGCCGGCACGGTCTCGGGGTCGCGCGCGGCCAGGGCTCTGACCTCGGGGTCCTCGTGGTCGGCGAAGGCGGCCAGTTGGGCGGTCGGGAAGTTCGGGCGGGTGGCGAGGTGCGAGCGCTCGGGACCGGTGTACTCCAGGAAACTGCGCAGCAGCAGGGCCCCGGGGGCGT
This sequence comes from Streptomyces sp. NPDC007896, assembly GCF_042959425.1. NCBI lineage: Bacteria > Bacillati > Actinomycetota > Actinomycetes > Kitasatosporales > Streptomycetaceae > Streptomyces > Streptomyces sp. NPDC007896. The sequence goes on from NZ_JBIBKX010000005.1 coordinate 132,755, forward strand.
CGGGATGGTTCTGGGCGAGCGTGACGCGTACGCCGAGGTCTTCGTCGTCGGCCAGGCGTGCCACGAGGTCCGGCGGGAGCGAGTGGACCCCGGCCGCCCTCCTGCGCAGCACCGGGTGGGCGGACAGGGCGTCCCGGCGGACGCTCTCGGGGTCCCGTGGCACCGACGGTGCGGGCCGGTGGTGGAAACCGCAGTCCATGGGCACCTCGTAGTCGATCGCTGCCCGCTCCTCCTCGCTCAGCGCCGGGTGCACGGACACCGCGAGCCGGACCTTGGGGTCGGGGTCCACCGCGAGCGCACGGCGTTCGGCGGGTCCGAGGTCGGCGCGGTACGCGATGCTCTCCCGCACCTCCGGGTCCGGATCGGCGGCCAGAAGGACCACCACGTCGGCGGGGAGGCTGGGGTTGCGGGCGATCATCGCCCGCTCGTCGTCACTGGCCGGAGCGGTCAGGACTAGGTCCACGACGGCTCTGGTGAGGGGCAGGTTGCACAGCATGCCGGTGCGTCCGTGACAGGGCTTGGCGGGCAGCGCGCTCTCCAACCAGGCCGCGTCCTCGTTGTGGGTGTGCAACAGCGCACTGTCCCGGACGCCCACGTCGGGGTCCGCCAGCAGCGCGGCCCGCGCGTCGGCGGAGAGCCACTCCCACGCGCCGACCCCCCAGCGGCGGACCTTCGCGTCCTGGTGCGTGTGCATGGTCCGGAGCAGTTCGTTGGAGATCTGCCGGTAGAAGGAACCGGAGAGTTCGTCGTTCCCGTACGTCCTGATCATGTGGACGAGGGCCTCGTCGGGGAGTGGCTCGGGCTGGACCTGGAACGGCATCCGGGGCCCATCGGCGAGGTGGGCGCGGACGAACCACTCCGGATCGTCGATCAGTCGTACCCGCTGGGCCGGATCGACGTGGGGATTGCGGGCGAGGAAGCTGCGGGTGTACGTGTCGGGGTGCTCGATCACCGCGTCCACGACGGCGTCGGGCAGGACCCGGTCCCGGCACAGCACCATCCGCACCGCCGCCGGACCGTCGGCGAGAAGCCGCAGCAGGACGTCCTGCGGCGTGGACGGGTTGAGCGCCAGCCCGGCCAGCCGCCGCGCGGGCAGGTCGGCTTCCTCCCATATCCGCTCAGGCGTCTTCACCATGCGCAGTGCCCCCCGTGTGCGGACCGGCCCCCACCCCCAGGAGCACCTGGTGCCCGACCCTATCCCCCTCATTCCAGCGGGATTTCGCTCCACACCTGCTTGCCGCCGCTGACGGGCACCGTTCCCCAGGCCGCCGACATGGCCTCGGTGAGGAGGATGCCGCGCCCGCCGGTGGCCTCCCAGCCGATGCTGGTGGGCTTGATGGGCGAACGGGGTGAGGCGTCGGCGACGGAGATCCGCAGAAGGTGGTTGATGAGGGTGATGTCGAGTCTGACCTGCCCGTCGGTGTGTACGAGGGCGTTGGTGACGAGTTCGGAGACGACGAGGAGCGCGCCGTCCATCCTGTCGTCGGGCACTCCCCAGGCGCGCAGGGTGCGCCGGGTGAAGCGGCGGGCGTGCCGGACCGCCTCCGGGACGCGCCACACCGTCCAGCTCTCCCGCAGCGGGCGGGTCTCCAGACCGTCGTAGCGCATCAGGAGGAGGGCCACGTCGTCGCTGCGGTTGGCGCCCGTGAGCAGTCCGTCGGCCACCACTCCGAGGTGGGCGGGGTCGGACGCGGTCAGTTCGCCGGCCAGCCGGTTCAGTCCGTCCTCGATGTCCACCTCGGCGGACTCGACGAGACCGTCCGTGGTCAGAGCCAGGACCGTGCCGAGCTGGAGTCGCAGCGGGCTCATCGGGAAGTCGGCCTGGGTGACGACCCCCAGTGGTGGTCCGCCCTCGGACATGGTGACCTCCGTTGTGCCGTCCGGGTGGCGCAGCACGGGCGGGTGGTGTCCGGCGCGTACGCACCAGGCGGTGCCCTCCTCCAGGTCCACATCGACGTAGCAGCAGGTGACGAAGAGGTCGGTCTCCAGGTCCATGAGGAGTCGGTTGGCGTGCTGCACGACGACGTCCGGGGGGTGGCCCTCGACGGCGTACGCGCGCAGGGCCGTGCGCATCTGGCCCATCAGGGTGGCCGCCTGGGCGTTGTGGCCCTGGACGTCGCCGATGACGAGGGCGACGTGGTTGTCGGGCAGCGGGATGACGTCGTACCAGTCGCCGCCGACCTCCAGGCCCGCCGTGGTGGGCAGATAGCGGGCGACGGCGACCGCGCCGGGGATCCGGGGCAGGCGCCGCGGCAGCAGGGAGCGCTGGAGCATGCCGACCAGCTCGTGTTCGGCGTCGAAGGCGCGGGCGCGTGTCAGGGCCTGGCCCGCGAGGCCCGCGGACGCGGTGAGCAGCGCGCGCTCGTCGGAGCCGAACTCGTGCGGGTCGTCCCAGCCGATCAGACAGGCACCCGCCATCCGGCCGCCGGCGGGCAGCGGCAGGATGGCGAGACCGCCGGGGCCGACGTCGGCGAGCGCCGGTTCCAGGGGTGCTCCGGCGGGCCAGACGGCGGGGCGCCCCTCGATGAGGGCCGCCTCCAGCGTGGGCATGGCGCGTACGGGCGCGTCAGGCCATTCCGAGCGCCACTCGGAGCGCCACACCTCGGGCCAGGCGTCCGGTTCGGGAGGATCGAGGAGGGTGACGACGAGACGGTCGCCCTCCAGTTCGGCGAGGGCGATCCGGTCGGCCCGCAGGGGGCCCCGTAGCGCGGCCACCACGGCTCGGCCGACGTCACGGACGGTGCCCGCGGTGGCGAGGGCCGCGGCGAGCCGCTGGACGCGGGCCACGTCGCTGGCGCCGGAGCGCAGCTTGGAGGCGTCGGCGACGGTTCCCACGAGGTGCGCCGGACGCCCCTCTCCGCCGGGTACGAGACGGCCGCGCAGCCGTAGCCACTTCGGCTCTCCGGAGGGCTGGAGGATGCGGAACTCCAGCTCGCGGTCGCCGATGGACATGTGGTCCGCCTCCACCACGGACATCAGCGTGGGCAGGTCCTCGGGGACGGTCATCGACAGCAGGCTCTCGACCTTGCCGTCGAACTCGGCCGGGTCGAGGCCGAACAGCTCCAGCATCTCGCCGTCGACCTCGAGGTGTCCGGTGTCCATGGCGAGGTCGAACGAGCTGGTGGGCCGGGCGGCGGTGTCGCGCGGTGAGCCGGGCGCGGGGCAGACGGCGGCCTCTGCGATCAGGCCGAGGCACTCCCGGTCCTCCTCGTCGAAGCCGCCCGGGCGCTCGCCGGCCGCCACGAGGCAGCCGCCGTCCGGCAGCGGCAGGACGGCCAGCCAGAAGTCCTGGGACGGCAGCCTGCGGGCGTCGGCGCAGCGGGCGATCTCCGCCGGACCGAGCCACAGCGGCCGCCCCGAGCGGTACGCGTCCACCGCCGGGGAGCCGCCGGTGAGGGCATAGCTGTCGCGCAGGCCGTAGAGCGTCCTGGGGACGCCTGCCGACTCGGACAGGTACAGCTCGTCGCCGCTCTCGGTGGGCGAGTACACCGCGACGACGGACGCACCCGCGAAGACGAGTGCCTGTTCGAGAACGCGGCGCTGTCGCTCACGCGGGTCCAGTTCCGGGGTGGGCGTCTTGAGGGCAAGTTCGGCACGCAGCGTCCTCTTTCCGCGTTCCGCAGCGCCCTCACTGACCACGTCCGCAATTACAGCGCTTCCGGGGCGCTCGCGCAGCCCCTGCGACGGTTCCGGGGCCGTCGGGCCTGCGACGGAGCCCTCAAGCGGCACCCTGTGCCGCGCGTGGCGCTCGCCGTGCGGGAAGGGCCGTCACGAGGGAGCCTTGATCCCTGAGCCCGTCGCACGGCCCCGCGAGGAGGTGGTCGGCGTGTCCGACTGGCAGGGGTCCGAGCAGGCGCCGGCGGGTCGGCGGATGCCGGTCGGACGGCCGCTGCTGTCGGTGACGCTGGCCTCGCTGCTGGAGGAGGTCCACGCCCACTCCGGGGCGGTGTACCTGCTGACGCCGGATGAGCCCGTGCTGGAGATGGCGGTCATGGCGGGCATGCCCAGGTCGTTCGCGGCGCCGTGGGAGCGGGTGGGGCTCAATGCGCCGATCCCGGTCGCCGTGGCGGTGCGCGAGCGGCGGCTGGTCTGGGTCGGCGGCGAGGAGGAGATGGCCCGCCGCTTCCCGCGGATCGCCATGGTCCTGCCGTACCCCTTCGCGCTGGCCGCCCTCCCCGTGGCGACCGCGGGCACCGTGTACGGCGCCGTTTTCGTCACCTGGCCCGGCTCGCATCCGCTGGACCTCTCCGACCGGGAACGCGACCATCTCACCGCGTCCTGCGCCCGGCTCGCGCTGCGTCTGGAGCGGGCGGCGGCGGAGCGGCGTCCGGTCAACCCCGAGCCGGATCTGCTGGCGTCGTCCGCGGGACCGGCCGCCGACGTGCTCGGCACGGTGGAGGCGGCGCGCATGGTGGCGCGGTTGCCGTACGGGCTGTGCGCGCTGGATCTGAACGGCCGGATCAGCTTCGCCAACGCCGCGACGGCCGACATGCTCGGCGTCCCGGTCAGCGGGCTGCTGGGCACCCAGCTGTGGGCATCGGTGCCCTGGCTCAACGACCCCGTCTACGAGGATCGTTACCGGGCCGCGCTCCTCAGCCAGCACGTGACGTCGTTCGTGGCGCTGCGGCCGCCCGGCCACTGGCTGTCGTTCCGGCTCTATCCGAGTACGACCGGACTGAGCGTGCGCATCTCCCGGGCCCGGTCGGTGGCCGAGATGGGGCGCGCCGCATCGCGGTACGGGGATGACAACACCACCCCGCGCCTGGTGACCATCTCCCAGGTGCTGAGCCTGGCCGGCGCGCTCACCCAGGCGGCAGGCGTCGACGATGTGGTGCAGCTGGTGGCGGACGAGATCGCGCCGGCCGTCGGCAGCAAGACCCTGGTCGTCCTCGGCTCGCGATCCGGCCGGCTGCACGTGCTCGGCCACCGGGGGTACGCGGACGCGCACATCGTGGAGCGCTGGCACGGGGTGCCGCTGAGCGCGCAGACCCCGGGCACCCAGGCCCTGAAGACCGGGGTCCCGGCGTTCTTCGACTCCCGTCAACAGTTGGAGCGCCTCTACCCGGACCGGAGCGCGACACCCGACGGGATGGCGGCGTGGGCGTATCTGCCGTTGATCGCGTCCGGACGTCCGGTGGGTACCTGCGTCCTCGGGTACGCGGAACCGCACACCTTTCCGGCGGACGAACGTGCCGTGCTGACCAGCCTCTGCGGTCTGATCGCGCAGGCCCTGGAGCGGGCCCTGCTCTACGACGCCAAGCTGCAGCTGGCGCACGGTCTGCAGGCCGCGCTGTTGCCGCACTCGTTGCCTTCGCTGCCCTCGATCGAGGCGGCAGCGCGCTATCTCCCGGCCACCCAGGGGATGGAGATCGGCGGGGACTTCTACGACCTGGTGCCCTCGGACGGTCTGGCCGCCGCGGTCATCGGCGACGTGCAGGGGCACAACGTGACGGCGGCGGGCCTGATGGGGCAGATCCGCACGGCCGTACGGGCGTACACGACCGTCGGTCAGCCGCCGGAGGAGGTCATGCGCAGCACCAACCGGCTGCTGATCGACCTGGGGGCCGAGCTGTTCGCGAGCTGCCTCTATCTGCGTCTCGACCCGGAGCGCGAGGTGGCCGTCATGTCGCGCGCGGGTCATCCGCCCCCGCTGCTGCTGCGGCCGGACGGGCGGGTGCGGGTGCTCGATCTGGCCGGTGGGCCACTGCTGGGGATCGACGCGGCCGCCACGTATCCGACGACCGAGGTGCCGCTCGTCCCCGGTTCGGTCCTCGCCCTGTACACCGACGGTCTGATCGAGTCGCCCGGAGTGGACATCGAGGACGCCCTGGCCGACCTCGGCCGGAAACTCGCCGAGGGCGGTGACCTGTCGCTGAACGCGCTGGCCGACCGTCTCGTCGAGCAGACCGGGGCGGTGACACAGGAGCGGCTCGACGACGTGGCGCTGCTTCTGCTGCGGGCGCGTCCGCACGACTGAGCGGTACCGGAACCCCGCGAGGTCCGGCCCTCTCGTGAACGGCGGCGGAACGCGGTGGGGTCCGGCCCTCCCGCCGGAGGGCCGGACCCTTCCACTGCCGACCGGGCCGTGTCGGCACGGCCGGGTCAGTGGCTCGTGGTCACCGGTGTCACGGGGTGCTGGTCACCAGGCCGGAGCCCGCGTCCATACCGGTGCTGGACTGGTCGCTGCCGGTCCCGGACTGGTCGCCCGCGGCCGGGTCGGTGGCCGCCGGGTCCGTGGCCGCGGGGTCGGTCGCCGCCGGGTCCGTGGCTGCCGGATCGGTGGCCGCGGGGTCCGTGGCTGCCGGGTCGGTCGCGGCCGGGTCGGTGGCCGCCGGGTCGGTGGCCGCGGCGCTCGCGTCGCCGGCACCCGCGGCGCCACCCGCGCCGAGCGTCGCGCCGGTCGCCTGGAGGGCGGCGGTCACGGGCTGGAAGAAGGTCTCGCCGCCGGCGGTGCAGTCGCCGCTGCCGCCGGAGGTCAGACCGATCGCACTGCCGTCCGCGGTGAACAGGGAGCCGCCGCTGTCGCCCGCCTCGGCACAGACGTTGGTCTGTATGAGACCGGTGACGGTGTCGACACCGCCGGGAACGGTTTCACTCTGGAAGTTGACCGTGGCGTCGAGACCGGTGACCGAGCCGTCGTGCAGACCGGTGGTGCTGCCCATCCGGAGGACCTGCTGACCGACCGTGGCGTCCGCCGCCTGGGTGATCTGAACGGTCTTCCCGTTGCCCTCGTTCACCTCGCTCGCCGTCTGGGTGGCGGGGTCGTCGTACTTCACGAGGGAGAAGTCGCCGGCACCGGGGAAGGTGGCCTGGTCGACGGTGGCGATCGGCTGGCCGTTCTGCGAGTCCGACCACTGCTTGGCCGCGACACCGCAGTGCCCGGCGGTCAGGAAGGCGGGGGCGCCGTCGCTCGCTGTGACGTTGAAACCGAGGGAGCAGCGGACGCCGCCGCCGTTCGCCTGGGCGAAGATGGCGTCACCGCCCGACACGAAGGTCTTGAACGTGCCGGCGGACTTCTTGACCGTGGCCACGCCGGAGCCGAGCGAGTCGACGGTCGACGTCAGCTTGGCCCACTTCGCACCCGTGACGGTGCTGTCGGCGGTGACCTGGACCTGGTTCGTCTTGGGGTCGATCGACCAGGCGGTGCCGGGGATGGTCGCGTCGGACTTCAGTGTCTTGGCAGCCGTCTTGAGCGCGGACAGGCTGTTGTTGACGCTGCGGGGAACAGCGCCGGCCTTCTCGACGGTGTTGACGACATTGCTGTTGTTGCCGACGACATTGACGATGACCTGCTGCTTCGAGGCGTCCCAGTACGCGCCGCCGAAGGCGTCACCGAGCTGGGAGGCGATGAGCGAGGCCAGGTTAGAGGCGTCCGCGGACTTCAGCGTCTTGGGAGCGGCGTCCTTCGCGTCGGTCTGCGAGGCGTTGGCGTGGGGCAGCAGCAGGGCCGCCGCTCCGAGCGCCGCGACGCCTCCGACAGCAATGGCGGCCTTGCGCTTGGGAATCCTTTTGTGACTCAACTCTTTGACCTCCTGGGGACGGGGTCGAGGCCACCGTCCGGCGGCTGACTAGGGGGCGCCTGGATGCCTGTTGATACGCGTGAGCCGCGCGGGCTGTTCAACTGTGTTTAAAAAAGAGCTGAGTTGGCTCGGCCAAACGCACGGAATACCAGGCAATCGGGCCATTACACCGAGTGAGCGACTGAGTCGACACGTTCCGCTACCGGTCGGTAACGGTCCGTCTTCCGACAGGAACGGAATCCCGGCTTCAGGGAATCTGCACATCGAATACGCAGGCGCGTCACGGCGGACAGCAGATCTGCACACTCGCGCGCCCCCCTCCGCGCCATTGCGGTGGGACTGTCCCTTTCGGGTGTGGGGCGACAAGCGCGGGGACGGAACAATGCCGTGCAGCATGTGAAGAACTGACTGCCGAGACGTGCGCACACCTGCACGGTTGGGCTCCGGCCGTGCTCAAGTCCGCAGGTGAGAGCCCCGGTTGATTGGATGCGCGCGCCGCGAGCGTGCTTTGATCCGTTGCACCGCGGAGGTCGCAGCCAGGCATCCGGGAACGGGCGCCGCACAGCGCCCGGAATCGGGTGCCGCACCCCCGCGGTGGCGGCCGTCATCTGTCCTCAGAGGGGGGCCGCTCTCCCCCTTATGAATATCCATACGAAGGGAAGTTCCCTCATGAACTCCACCCCCCAGGTTGCCACCGCCGAGATCTCGGACGCCGACCTCGACAACGTCTCCGGCGGCCTGTCGCTGAACGCCGTTGGCACCGTGACCGGCCTGGTCGACGGTGTTGCCCCGGTCTCCGGCCTGGTCAACACGGTCGTCGGCACCGTCGAGGGTGTCACCGGTCTGAACACCGCCCCGGTCACGGGCCTGGTCGCCGGTCTCTGATCGCGTTTCAGTGCCGTTGAGTCCCGGAACCACCCCCCGGTTCCGGGACTTCTCGGATGCCATAAACCTCTCGAACAGGTGAGGGAAGTCCCGTGCAGTTCCGCCAACAGGCCCTCGCCAAGCTGCAGTCGCCCGAAGAGCTCGACCTTCCGGTGCGCTTCGCGCGCCCCCAGGGCTGGCTCGCCCTGTCGGTGACGGTGGTCGTCATGGCGGCGGCGTCCGTCTGGGCTGTCACGGGCACGGTGGCGTCCACCGTGAGCGCGCCGGCCGTCCTCACCCACGGCGAGGGCAGTTACGTCCTGCAGAGCCCCGTCGCCGGGCAGGTCACCGAGGTCGTCGCGCAGGAGGGTGAGCGACTGCCCGCGAACGCGCCTGTGCTCAAGGTCCGTACAGCGCAGGGCGGCACGACCGTCGTCCGCACGGTCGCCGCGGGCCGCGTCACCGCGCTCGCCGCCACCATCGGCGCGATCATCTCGACCGGCGCGAACGTCGCCGCCGTGGAGAAGGTCGCCCACGCCGACGACCCGCTCTACGCGACGGTGTACGTCCCCGCCGAGAGCGCCGCCACCATCCCCGCAAACGCCGCGGTCGACCTCACCGTCCAGTCGGTGCCGACCCAGCAGTACGGAGTGCTGCGCGGCCATGTGAAGGCGGTCGGCCGGAGCGTGCAGACCCCCCAGCAGATCTCCTCCTTCCTCGGTGACAGCCAACTGGGCGAGCAGTTCACCAAGAAGGGCAGGCCGGTGGCCGTCCTGGTCCGCCTCGACCACTCCGCCGCGACGAAGAGCGGTCTGAAGTGGTCCTCGGCGGACGGGCCGCCGTTCGCGCTCACCTCCATGACCCTGGCCACGGGTTCGATCCGCCTGGCCGATCAGCGCCCCGTCGATTGGCTCCTGCCGTGACCACCGCACCAGACACCCGGAGCAGACGCCGCACCGCACCGCCCAAGCGCACGGTCCCCAAGGCGAAGGGGAAGGCGGTCCGCACCCCCACCGTCCTCCAGATGGAGGCCGTGGAGTGCGGCGCCGCCTCCCTCGCGATGGTGCTCGGCCACTACGGCCGGCACATCCCCCTCGAAGAGCTGCGCATCGCGTGCGGTGTCTCCCGGGACGGCTCGCGCGCCAGCAACCTGCTGAAGGCGGCGCGCAGTTACGGCCTCACGGCCAAGGGCATGCAGATGGACATGGCCGCGCTCGCCGAGGTGAAGGCGCCCGCGATCCTGTTCTGGGAGTTCAACCACTACGTCGTCTACGACGGCATGGGCCGCCGTTTCGGACGGCGCGGCGTGCACATCAACGACCCCGGCAAGGGCCGCCGTTTCGTGCCGATGGAGGACTTCGACACCAGCTTCACGGGTGTGGTGCTGGTCATGGAGCCGGGGCCCGACTTCCGCAAGGGCGGCCGCAAGCCGGGCGTCCTGGGTGCCATGCCGGCCCGGCTGCGCGGCACCTCGGGCACGATGCCCGCGGCCGTGCTGGCGAGCCTGCTGCTGGTCGCGGTCGGGGCGGCGGTGCCCGCGCTGAGCCGGACGTACATCGACACGTATCTGATCGGCGGCCGGACCTCGCTGCTGGGCGTGCTGTTCGCGTCGATGGGCGCCTGTGTGGCGCTGACCGTCGTACTGACCTGGCTGCAACAGGCGAACCTGCTGCACGGTCGGATCATCTCCTCCACCCTCTCCAGCGCCCGCTTCCTGCGCCATCTGCTGCGGCTGCCCGTCACCTTCTTCTCCCAGCGCAGCCCGGCCGACCTGGTGCAGCGGCTCCAGTCGAACGACGCGGTGGCCGAGACCCTGGCCCGCGACCTCGCGGCGGCCGGCGTGGACGCGATCGTGGTCGTCCTGTACGCGGTGCTCCTCTACACCTACGACCCGCAGCTCACGGCCGTGGGCATCGGTGTCGCGCTGCTCAACGTGGTCGCGATGCGCGTGGTGATCCGGCTGCGCGCGACCCGCACGGCGAAGCTGCGCGCCGACAACGCGCGCCTCACCAACACCGCCTACACCGGCCTCCAGTTGATCGAGACGATGAAGGCGACCGGCGGGGAGGACGGCTACTTCCGCAAGTGGGCGGGCCAGCACGCGACCACCCTGGAGGAGCAGCAACGCCTCGGGGTGCCGAGCGCCTGGCTGGGCGTGGTCGCACCGACCCTGGCGACGCTCAACTCCGCGCTGATTCTCTGGATCGGCGGTATGCGGGCGGTCGAGGGCCATATCTCGGTCGGCCTGCTGGTCGCCTTCCAGGCCCTGGTCACCCGCTTCACCGCGCCCCTCACCCGGCTCAACGGCGTCGCGGGCCGCATTCAGGACTTCGCCGCCGACGTGGCCCGTCTCAAGGATGTCGAGAACTTCCAGGCCGACCCGCTCTACGCCCGCTCCGGCAGCGGCGAGTCCACCCGCCGGCTCCAGGGTCATGTCGAGCTGGAGAACATCACGTTCGGCTACAGCCCGCTCGACAAACCCCTGCTCACCGGCTTCTCACTGACGGTCGGCCCGGGCCAGCAGGTGGCCCTGGTCGGCGGCTCGGGCAGCGGCAAGTCCACGGTCTCCAGGCTCATTTCGGGCCTGTACGCCCCGTGGGAGGGCACGATCCGCATCGACGGTCAGCGGCTGGAGGACATCCCGCGCGGCGCGCTCGCCGCCTCCGTCTCCTTCGTCGACCAGGACGTGTTCCTGTTCGAGGGGACGGTCCGCGACAACGTGGCCCTGTGGGATCCGTCCATCCCCGACGAGGCCGTGGTCGCGGCGCTGGAGGACGCGGCGCTGTACGACGTCGTCACGCGCCGCCCCGGTGGCATCCACAGCCGGGTCGAGCAGGACGGCCGCAACTTCTCCGGTGGCCAGCGCCAACGCCTGGAGATCGCGAGGGCGTTGGTGCGCCGGCCCAGCATCCTGGTCCTCGACGAGGTGACCAGCGCGCTGGACGCCGAGACCGAGCAGACCGTCATCGACAACCTGCGCAAGCGCGGCTGCGCCTGTGTGGTGATCGCGCACCGGCTCAGCACCGTGCGCGACAGCGACGAGATCGTCGTGCTCCAGCACGGCACGATCGTGGAACGCGGGCGGCACGACGCCCTGGTGGCGGCCGGCGGTCCGTACGCCGAGCTGGTCAAGGAGCGATGAGATGACCACGGTTCACGAGAGCGCACGCGAAGGAGACCTCGTCCTCGGCGCGCTCGGCGGCATGGGTACGCCGGTCGACTGCTCCGGCCTCGGCCGCCTCGATCTGGAAGGACCACAGGTCCTCTGGCTGGTGGCGGCGGGCGCCATGGACCTGTTCGCGGTGGACGCCGTCGAGCAGGGCCACTGGCACCACCTCGGCCGCCTCGAAGCGGGCTCCCTGCTGCTCGGCCCGGTCGCCGGCCCGCAACACACCCTCGTGGGGCGGCCGTTGCGGGACTGTGTGGTGCGCCGGATCGTGCTGCGCGAGCTGTACCAGCCGGTGGACACCCAGACCTGGTCCTACGACGAGTACGGCAACCCCCAGTACGTGCCGCCGACGTCGAGCCCGCTGGAGTACGCCCTCGCCCTCGGCGTCGGCCGCAGCCTCTCCATTCTCTTCCAGGCGCCCATGGCCACGGAGAACGCCGCCGCGCTCACCGACGACGACGTCTTCTGGATGCAGGTGCCGCCCGGGAGTGTCCAGTACGGCTCGCTGTACGGCGCCGAGGCGGCGGCCGATCTGCTGATGGACTCCGGTGTCTGGCAGGGCATGGTCGACCAGCAGTACCGGCTGCTGTCCACCCTCGACCGCTGGATCGAGCAGTTGGAGGCCAGCCACGAGGACCGTACGGCGGCGGGCATCAAGGCGGGCGAGGCCGTCCGCGCCCAGGCCGACCGGACCCTGCTGGCGTCGATCGGCAAGCAGTCGAAGCGCCCGACGACGGCCGACGCGGACGCCACGTACGCGGCTTGCAAGCTGGTCGCCCACGCGTCCGGGATCACGCTCGCCGAGCCCGCGCAGAGCGGCACGGAGAGCGACCGGCTCGACCCGGTGGAGCGGATCGCGCTCGCCTCGCGCGTCCGCACCCGTGCCGTACGCCTCGACGGGCGCTGGTGGCGCGACAACATCGGTCCGCTGGTGGGCCACCGTGCGGTGTCGGGTTCCCCGGTCGCGCTGTTGTGGCGGCGCGGCGGATACGTGGCCGTACAGCCGTCGTCGGGCCGGGAGACCCCGGTCGAGAAGGCCAACGCGCCGGAGTTCGAGCCGCGGGCCGTGATGTTCTACCGTCCGCTGCCCGAGCGGAAGATGAGCCCGCTACGGCTGCTGCGCTTCTGCCTGCAGGGCACGGGTGGCGATCTGCGCAACCTCGCGATCAGCGGTCTCGTCACCGTCGCGATCGGCGCGCTGGTGCCGATCGCCACCGGCAAGGTGCTCGGCGAGTACGTGCCCAAGGCCCAGCACGGTCTGATCGTGCAGGTCTGTCTGGCCATCATGGTCACCAGCATCGTGTCGGCGGCGTTCATGCTGCTGCAGAACCTCACGCTGCTGCGGATGGAGGGGCGGATCGAGGCGACGCTCCAACCTGCCGTGTGGGACCGGCTGCTGAGGCTGCCGACGAAGTTCTTCACGTCCCGCTCGACGGGTGAGCTGGCCAGCGCCGCCATGGGCATCAGCGCGATCCGCCGCCTCCTCGCGGGCGTCGGACCGACGCTCGCGCAGGCGGGCACGGTCGGCGCGATGAACCTGGGGCTGCTCCTTTGGTACAGCGTGCCCCTGGCGCTTGCCGCGATCGGCATGCTCGTCGTCATCGCGGCCGCGTTCCTCGGGCTCGGACTGTGGCAGGTGCGCTGGCAGCGCCGCCTGGTCGTGCTCAGCAACAAGCTGAACAACCAGGCGTTCCAGACCCTGCGCGGTCTGCCCAAGCTGCGGGTCGCGGCGGCCGAGAACTACGCGTACGCCGCCTGGGCGGGCGAGTTCGCGCGCAGCCGTGAACTCCAGCAGAAGGTCGGCCGCATCAAGAACCTCACGACGGTGATGGGCGCGGTGTATCTGCCGCTGTGCTCGCTGCTGATGTTCATGCTGCTCGCGGGTCCGGCGCGCGGCTCGCTGTCGGCCGCCGACTTCCTGACCTTCAGCACGTCGATGACGATGCTGCTGACCTCGGTCACCCAGGTGACCGGCGCGTTCGTGTCGGCGGCGGCCGCGCTGCCGATGTTCGAGGAGATCAAGCCGGTGCTCGACGCCACGCCGGAGGTCCGGGTCGCGAGCACCCGCCCCGGTGTGCTGTCCGGCGCGATCGAGGCCCGGCGGCTGTCCTTCCGGTACGCCGACGACGGTCCGCTGGTCCTGGACGACGTGTCGTTCGACATCAGGCCCGGCGAGTTCGTGGCGATCGTCGGCCCCAGCGGCTGCGGAAAGTCCACGCTGCTGCGGCTGCTGATCGGCTTCGACAAGCCGGTCTCGGGCAGTGTGCTCTACGACGGGCAGGATCTGGGGGCGCTCGACCAGTCCGCCGTACGCCGTCAGTGCGGGGTGGTGCTCCAGCACGCCCAGCCGTTCACCGGCTCGATCCTGGACTGCATCTGCGGCACCGAGCCGTACACGCCCGAGGAGGCGATGGCGGCGGCCGAGATGGCCGGCCTGGCCGAGGACATCAAGCGGATGCCGATGGGGCTGCACACCATCGTCTCCGGCAGCGGCGCGATCTCGGGCGGCCAGCGTCAACGCCTGATGATCGCCCAGGCGCTGATCCGCCGGCCCCGCATCCTCTTCTTCGACGAGGCGACCAGCGCGCTCGACAACGAGACCCAGCGCACGGTCATCGAGAGCACCCGGGCGCTCAACGCCACCCGGATCGTGATCGCGCACCGGCTGTCCACGGTGATGGACGCGGACCGCGTCATCGTGATGGAGGGCGGCCGGGTCGCCCAGCAGGGCCCGCCCGCGCACCTGCTCGCGGACACGGGCGGGCGGCTGCACGAGCTGGTGCGACGGCAGCTGGCCTGAAGCCGCCCACGGGGAGCCGTCAGTCCATTCCCGGCACCGGGGCGCCGGACGGGATCCCCGCCTCGACATATCGGGCGTAGATCTCCTTCCAGGACGCGGTGGCCCCGGCGTGCGGGCCCTCGAAGCGTTCGTCGCGGGCCTTCGCGTCCAGGGCGGCGAGGCACACCTCCCAGCCGGCGCCGTTGCGGGCGGCGGTGTTCTCGGCCGCGAGGACGTGGGTGAGGGTGAAGTGGGTGCGCTTCTCGTCCAGGGCGTCGAGGTCGAAGCGGAGCTCGTCGCCGCCCCAGTCGAAGGAGAGGTGCCGGGGCGGGTCGACGGCGAGGACCCGGCCCGTGGACTCGGGCATGTTCGGGTCGCCGCTGAACCTGATCGTGCCGCCGGGGCGCAGCTCGATCTCCGCCCGGGACGGGAACCACTCGACCAGTTCGTCCGGGTCGGTCACGAACCGCCAGACGCGCTCGACGGGGTGGTCGTAGGTGCGGCTGAAGCGGACGGCGGGGCGGCCGTCGTCGAGGGTGAGATAGGTGCCGGTGAGCGCGGTGGGTTCGGGGGACATGCGGCTCAGTCCTTAGGGGTGGGGGCTTGCGGGGTGTCCGACGGCTCCTCCGCCGTCCTGTCCAGGCGGCGGCCGAGGGCGTCCAGGCTCTCGTTCCACAGCTTCCGGTACGGGGTCAGCCAGGCGTCGAGTGCGGCGATCGGAGCCGGGTCGAGGGTGTACACACGGCGTTGCGCGTCCTGTCGTACGCGCACCAGGCCCGCGTCCCGGAGCACCCGCAGATGCTTCGACGTGCTCGGCTGGCTCAGACCGCACGCCTCCGTGATCTCCCCGACCGGCCGCGGGCGCTCAAGGAGCAGCGCGACGATCGTACGACGGTGGGGGTCGGCGAGAGCGGTCCAGAGGGTGGCGTCGGACATGGCCTCAATATGCCTTGGTGGTTATATTCCCGTCAAGGCATACACGCCACCTTGCCGCGGAGCCGCGAAGTCACGCCACGAAGACAACGGGCCCCGGCGACCACTGTGACGCCCGCCTCACCCGCCACCGCCAGCGAAACGTTGCCGTTTCGCTGGCGGTGTTCTAATCTCGACGTGTACGAAACAGTTTCGTTTACGTTCCTGTACCCCCTGAGCGACTTCCCTGGAGTGGTTCTCCCATGTCCCAGACCCTGACCGAAGGTGCCCGCAAGGGCGCCGTGGACGGCTCGTCCACTCCATCGTCGAAGCGGTGGTGGATCCTCGCGATCATCGGCATCGCGCAGCTGATGGTGGTCCTCGACGCCACCATCGTGAACATCGCCCTTCCCTCCGCGCAGGCGGACCTCGGCTTCTCCGACGGCAACCGGCAGTGGATCGTCACGGCGTACTCGCTGGCCTTCGCCTCCTTGCTGCTGCTCGGCGGACGCATCGCCGACCTCTTCGGGCGCAAGCCCGCCTTCCTCATCGGTATCGCCGGATTCGCCGGAGCCTCGGTGCTCGGCGGCGCCTCCACCAGCTTCGGGATGCTGGTCACCGCGCGCGCCCTGCAGGGTGTCTTCGGCGCGCTGCTCGCGCCCGCCGCGCTCTCGCTGCTGAACACGACGTTCACCGACGCCAAGGAACGCGCGAAGGCGTTCAGCGTCTACGGGGCGATCGCCGGCGCCGGTGGCGCGGTGGGCCTCCTGCTCGGCGGTGTGCTGACCGACGCGCTCGACTGGCGCTGGACGCTGTTCGTCAACCTCGTCTTCGCGGTCGTCGCCTTCGCCGGTGGCTGGGTGCTGCTGAGCAATCACCGTGACGCGGCGAACTCCAAGCTCGACCTGCCGGGCACGCTGCTGGTCTCCTCCGGTCTCTTCGCCCTCGTCTACGGCTTCTCCAACGCCGAGACACATGACTGGAGTTCGCCCCAGACCTGGGGCTTCCTCATCGCCGGTGGCCTCCTGCTGAGCGCGTTCGGCTGGTGGCAGACGCGCGCCGAGCACCCGCTGCTGCCGATGCGTGTGCTGCTCGACCGCAACCGTGCCGCGTCCTTCGTCACCGTTCTGATCACCGGCGCGGGCATGTTCGGCGTCTTCCTCTTCCTCACCTACTACCTGCAGCTGAACCTGGGCTTCAGCCCCACCAAGACAGGTGTGGCGTTCCTGCCGATGATGGCGGCCCTGATGGTCATGGCCCAGGTCTCCACCACCATCCTGGTGCCGCGGATCGGACCGAAGGTCGTCATCCCGGCGGGCTTCGCGATCGCGGTGGGCGGCATGGCCTGGCTGACCGGCATCGCAGTCGCCTCCGACTTCTCGACCGCCGTACTGCCGCAGCTGCTGCTGATCGGCGCGGGCCTCGGCATCGTGATGCCGCCCGCCATGTCGCTGGCCACCAGTGGGATCGCGGCGGAGGACGCGGGTGTCGCCTCCGCGACGGTCAACACCATGCAGCAGGTGGGCGGTTCGATCGGTACAGCGCTGCTGAACACGCTGGCCGCGAGCGCCGCGACGAGCTATCTCGCCGGCAAGGACGCGACCAGCAAGCTGGTCCAGGCGCAGGCGACGATCGAGAGCTACACCACCGCCTTCTGGTGGTCGGCGGGCTTCTTCGCCGCGGGCGCGGTGATCGCGTTCCTGCTCTACCGCCGCGGAACCCTGGAGGCGGACCCGGACGCCGTGCGGGCCGTCCACATGTAAGCCCCGTGTGATCATCCCCAGACCGAGGGGCCGCCGTCTGCAGGGAGACGGCGGCCCCTCCCACGTCTGCCGCGGCGGGCGGTCGCGGCGGCCGGCCGGGCCTGCTGGACCGGCTCGTTCCGTGCTCCGCAGGGCCGGTACACGACGAGCGCCCGCCGTTCCTTCTCCAGCCTCAACCCGGGCGGCGCGGGCGCGACTTCACCGTCGTAGGCGAGTGTGTCCGTCCCTCCGAGCTCCGCCAGCTCGACCCATGGGACCACCTCCGCTCCATAGACCCGGGACCGGCCGAGCGTGCCGGTGAGCGCGGAGACGATCACCCGGGTGCGGGCGAGCCGGTGTTCGCCGTCGATCAGGCGCAGGTCGATCAGCCCGTCGTCCAGGCGGGGCCGGCAGGCGGGAGCGAAGCCCTGGGGTTCGTAGCGGCTGTTGCCCGCGAAGAGCAGCCACAGACGCCGGTGACGTCCATTGACGCTCAGTTCCACCGGGGTCGCGGTGCGCAGCACCCGGACAAGGGCGACGGCCGCCGCCGGCCACTTGCCCAGGCGCCGCTCCAAGTGCTCCCGCATCCGTACGAGTTCGGGGTACAGGCCGATGCTGAAGGTGTTGAGGAACCGCACCTCGTGACCCGCAGCCGACCGGGCCACGCCGAAGTCCACGGCCACCGCCTCGCCCCGCGCGAGCGCGACGGCGGTGTCCTCGGCATCCCGTACGCCGACGTCCTGGGCGAAGTGGTTGAGGGTGCCGCCGGGGAACACCGCGAGTGCGAGCCCCCGCCCGGCCGCCGCGCGGGCCGCCGCGTTGACGCTGCCGTCGCCCCCGCACACACCGAGCGCACCGCCCACCGCCCCGGCCCGCTCGACCGCCCTGTCCACCGCCCGCTCCAGCAGCGCGGCGAAGTCGTCGTCCGGGCCGCGCTCGACCAGCTCGGCCCGCGGCAGCAGGTTGCGCAGCCGCTCGGCGGGCGGCAACGGTGTGCCGGGCGCCCCCGTCCCGGACGGGGTGTTGACGAAGACGACGAGTCCTTCGCCGCCGGGCAGCGCGGGCGCGGGCGCCGCGGGCCGTTCGCGCGCCGGGAGCGCGGGGCGCGGCGGCCACCAGCGGCAGGTGAGCGCGGCGGCTGCGACACCGATCGCCATCCCGGCCAGCACGTCTGCGGGGTAGTGCACTCCGACGTACACCCGCGAGAAGGCGACGGCGGCCGCGAAGGGCGCGACCAGGGCGCCGTATCCGGTCGACTCCAGGGCGACTCCGGTGGCGAACGCCGCGGCCGAGGCGGAGTGGCCGGAGGGGAAGGAGGTGGTGTGGGGCTGACGCTTCAGGTGCCGGATCGACGGCACGTGCTCCAGCAGCGGACGGGGCCGCCGGGTGCTCCACTTCACGACCGTGTTGACGGTCAGCGAGGCGATCGCGAGCGAGCCCACGCCCCGCAGGGCCGCCCGGCGGGGAGCCCGGCCCCCGACGAGCGCGAGGCCGGCCGCCGTGCCGAGCCACAGCCGTCCGTGATCGGCGGAGCGGCTGAGCCGTCGCAGCGCCGGATCCGCGCCGGGGACCCGTGCCGCGGCCACCCGCGTGAACAGCCGTCGGTCCCACTCGCCGAGAACACTCATGCCCCACGGGTACGGCACACGCGCCGCCTCGGCACCCCCAGTCAATACACCGTCCCCAATATTCACCCGTTCGAGTGAACAGGAGTGTGTCCGTGGCGACCTGAGGATGTTCCCGGCCAGGCCGGGGTAGCTAGCGAGACCACATGACCCTCGCAGATTCAGGGCTTCCCTCGGCCAACTCTCACGCCCACAGTTATCCGCGCGGTCCGTTCACCGTGGTCGAGGTGGCGGGAGAGATCGACATCGCGACGGCGGACGCGCTGGCCGAGCATCTGTCGGCCGCGACGGCCCGGGCCGAGCCGGACGTGCTGGTCGATCTGCGCCGGGTCGTCTTCTTCGACTGCTCGGGCCTGCGCGTACTGTGCCGGGCCGAGTCGAGGGCGCGGGAGCGCGGTGGGCGGCTCCGCGTCGTCTGCGACGGGCCCCGCGTCCACCGCCTCCTGCGCGCCACGCGCCTGCTCAGCCGCTTTCCGCCGCTGGCCGACCTCCCGGAACCACCGGAGTCGACGCACCCGCAGGACCGCCCGGCAGTTCCTCCTGCGTCCCGTCCGGAAAGCGGATCAGAACCCCGCCCCCGGTCGTGACCCGGGCGCTCGCACCGACGAGTTCGGGATCGCGGCCGAGGACCACCAGGGTGACGAGGAGATGGACCCCACCGGGGTGAACGGGCAGCGCGAGATGGGGAGTCGCCGAATGGACCCCATAGGCATTGGCGTCCCTGGCCCGCGCGACCAGACCCTCCCCCGACGCGTCCCAGCCGAGCAGACCGACGACCGCGCTCGTCAGCCCGTCCGGGCGCCGCGCCCGCGCCCAGCGCGGCCCCGTGTCCTCCTCCAACGGCCCGGCGTCGTCGGCCAGCGCCCACCCCCCTTCCCGTACGACCGCGCCACGCGGCCCCGCCACCCGGTGCACCCGGACCTCCCACGGACCGTGCACCACGCTGGTCGTCTCGATGCGGTGCTCGGCGCCCGCAAGACGTGCCGAGTGCCAGGAGGCGGCGCGGCGCCCGGCCGCGCCCAGGGGATGGATCCGACCACGCCGTGACTGCGTGCCGTCCGTCGCGACCAGCGCGAGGTGGTTGTCGATCCCGGCGGCCTCGGTGCCGATCCCGATCCCCTCGGTGTCGGGCGCGGCCGCGCTGGCGTAGGCGAACCTCGTGTAGTGCGGGCTGTCCTCGTCCGGTGCGGGCGGGGGCGGCAGCCGGTCGCTGCCGTGGTTCACCAGGCGTACGACGCCGTCGGCGGCCGTCGAGTGCAGGAGCCAGCCCGGGACGGGCAGCGCCACGCACGAGTCGGCCGTATCCACCGGTCCCGGCTCCTCGGGGGCCGTCCACACAGGGTGGTCGGCGGGGAGCAGCAGGCCGAGGAACGCCTTGCTCGCCCAGTACGGGGAGGCGGGTCCCGAGTAGCGCTGGGTGACCGGGAGAAAGGGGCGGTACCAGCCGAGGGACAGCAGCCCCTTCTCGTCGGGCACGCCGTGTTCGGCGAAGTGCTTCAGGGCTCCGGAGGCGAGGCGTCGGGTCAGGCCCGGTGCCAGCGGGGTCGCGTCGGCGAGGACGCCCGCCCACAGGGGCGCGGCGGTCGCGAAGCGGTAGGTGAGGGAGCGGCCCTGGTGCACGGGGGCGCCGTCCGTGCCGAAGAAGTACGGGTGGACGCCGAGGAATTCACGCAGCCGGGCGCGGTGCTCGGCCACCAGCTCCGGGTCGGCACGCGATCCGGCGACGCGCGCCCACAGCACCGGGTACAGGTGCAGGGCCCAGGCGTTGTAGTAGTCGAACTTGCGGCCGTCGCCGTCCGTGTACCAGCCCTCCCCCCGGTACCAGTCCCCCAGCCGCGCCAGCCCCGCGTCGATCTCGTCCCGGCTGTGCGGGGCGCCGACCGAGGCGAGGAACTCCTCCGTGATGACCTGGAAGAGCCGCCAGTTGGAGTCGTTGACCCTCGCGCCGATGAAGCCGCTCAGCCAGTCCACGACACGGCCGCGTACGGAGTCGTCGAGGCGGTCCCAGATCCAGGGGCGCGTCTCGTGCAGGGCGATCGCGACGGACGCGGCCTCGACCATGGGCTGACCCCGATCGGTGATGGGCGGCCACCGGTCCGGGCCGTGCGGGTCCGTCCCGGCGGTGAGCCCGGCCGCGTAGCGCTCGATCAGCGCGGGGCCCACCCGGCCGCCGGAGCCCGCGATGCGGAAGGCGGCGAGCAGGAAGGAACGTGCGTAGCCCTCGAGACCGTCGGACCAGGGGCCGGAGTGACTGGCCCGGCCGGGGAGCCGGTACTGGGCCGAGGTGGGTGAGGCGTAAGGGAGCAGACCGTCCAGGAGACGGTCGGCGGTCGCCTCCCAGTGGGCCCGGGTCCAACCGGTGACCGGTGAGGTGGTGGGGTCGGGGGGCGGCAGGTGTGTCGGGGCGGTGAGCGACACATGCGGGACGGTCATACGGGGGTGGATCCTCCGTCTTCTAGGGCCTGTGTGGAGTCGTGATCTGGATCAGGGAGCGGGGCGTGGTGCGTGCGATCGCAAGGCGCCGGAATGTCCTCGTAGGGGAGCTACCAGGACATTCCGGCAACGCGGCGAGCGTGCGTGCCACGCCCCGCGAGCCCAGATCACAACTCCACACAGGCCCTAGGCCCCGGGCGGGGGCGGCTGGACGCTGTCGCGCACGACGATGTGGGTGCCGAGCAAGTGGTGGGCGCCCGCCGCGTGTTCGGGGTCGCGCAGGGCGATGCGGACGGCGGCGCGGCCGAGTTCCTCGGCGGGGGTGCGGACGGTGGTGAGCGGGGGGTTGAAGTCCTCGGCGAGCGGAATGTCGTTGTAGCCGACCACCGAGATGTCCTGGGGCACGCGCAGCCCGGCGTCGGCGATGGCCCGCAGTGCTCCGGCGGCGACCATGTCGTCCCCGGCGAAGACCGCGGTGAAGCGCGCGGGGCCGACGTCCGGGGTGGTGGTGCCCGGGGTGGCGGTATCGAGGGTGCCGACCCCCGGGGTGGCGGTATCGAGGGTGTCGGCGTCCGAGGTGGCACAGTCCCCGGGGCCCGGGTTCCCTCCCGCCTTGAGCAGTTCCGTCATCGCGCGGTGGCCCGCCGCCCGGCCCAGGCCGCAGTCGACGACGTGGGCGGCCTCGGGGCCCAGGCCGTGCTCGGCGAGTGCGGCCCGGTATCCGGCGACGCGGGCGTCGAGGGCCGTGTTGCCGGGCAGGCCGCCCAGGAAGACGATCCTTCGGTGGCCGGCGGAGAGCAGATGACCGGTGATCGCGCGCGCCCCGGCCTCGTTGTCGAACTCGACGACGAGCGCCGGGATGTCGGGGTCCGGCGCGGGCCTCCCGCACAGGACGAGCCGCGCACCGGACGAGGCGAGCGCCTGCGCGTAGTGCGCGACGCGCTCCCGGTAGGCGTCGTCCTCGACGACCCCGCCGACCAGGATCACCAGCCGCGCCCCCTCCTCGCGCATCAACTGGACGAACTCCAGCTCGCGCCCGGGATCGCCGCCCGTGGTACCGACCAGGCAGAGCCAGCCGCGGGCGGCGGCCTCCGCCTCCACGCCCTCGGCGACCTGGGCGTAGAAGGGGCTGGTGACCTGGCGCAGGACGACGGCGACCATCTTGCGGCCGCCGCCGACCAGGGCGCGGGCGTGCGCGTTGGCGACGTAGTCGAGGTCGCGGGCGGCCCGCAGCACCCGGGCCCTGGTGGACGCGGGCACCGGATGGTTGCCGCTGAGCACGCGCGAGACCGTGGCCATGGACACTCCGGCCCGTTCGGCCACCTCGCGGATCGTGACCCGCCCCTTCGACGTCATGTCGCTCCCCATCCCCATGCCCATCCCCCGCGCCTCTCCGTCAACCGGCTCCGCCGTCTCAGGTGTTGGCGGCGTAGTCCTTCGCGAACTCCTCGGCCATTCTGTCGCCGCCGCGATCGCGCCACTTCTTCGCGGCCGCGTCGAGCTCGGACAGCGGCAGACGGCCCGCGATGACACCGGTGACGGTGTCGTCCATCAGTGCCCTGAGCGTGGTGCCCCGGGCGGTGTACGTACTGGACTGCAACCCGAAGGACGCGTTGCGGATCGCCACCGGTACCACCTTCATCTGCCAGGCGTGCAGGGCGCGTACGGCATCTGGCATGCCCGGCACGAACAGCACCTGGGGCCCCTCGGCGAGGTACTTCAGCGGCAGGTTGGTGTTGTTCTCGACGTCACCGAGCTCGGTGGCCTCGGGCGAGCCGTCCTTGCCGCGGGTGAAGTGGGTGCCCTCGACGCCGTAGTGGACGAGTTCCCACTCCTTGCTGCCGAAGGGCGCGGCGAGGTAGTTCAGGACGCGCAGGAGAAGCTCGATGCGCTCCTTCTTCGCCTTCTTCAGGACGGTGTAGCCGAAGGAGCGGCGGCCGGCGACGATCCCGCCGGGTGTCCCGTCCACGCTGTACGGCAGCGCGGCGGCCGGGGTCAACAGGCCCTTGGAGTCGAGGTACTTGGGGAGGTACCCGCCGAATCCGTCCTGCATGGAGCCGACGGTGCCGTTGAGGAAGAGCGTGCTCAGGTCCGGCTGGGAGAGGGAGGTGGCGTCGGGGTGGTAGGAGCCGTTCCTGCGGAGCTGCGCCTGATAGGCGACCGCCGCCTTGTAGCGTTCGTCGCCGTAGTTGGCGTGGAAGGTGCCGTCCTTGTCCACGGACCAGCCCTGGGGCGCGTTGTGCGCGGCGGAGTGCACCGCGTTGCCGAACAGTGAGCCGGTCGCGGCCCCGAGCGCGTACTTCTTGCCGCTGGTGCCCTTCTTGGCTACGGCGGCGAAGTCCCGGGAGGTCCAGCCCTCCTTCATCCCCGCGTCGGTGAAGAAGGCCTGGTTGAGCCAGAGGGTGGAGCCCGGCAGCGGGCGCTCCAGGGGGATGCCGTAGATCCGGCCGCCGACGCGGCCCATGTCGCGCCAGGCGTGGGTGGGGATGTTGGCGAGGTTGGGATGGGCCGCGATGGCCTCGCCGGAGAGGTACGGGGTGAGGTCCTCGGCCCTGCGCTGCACGAACTGGGCCTCGCGGGGCAGCACGAAGCCGGAGAAGATGTTGATGATGTCGGGCAGTTCGCCCGGGTCACCGGCCATCACCGTGGCCATCTTCTTCTGGTAGTCGGTCCCCGAGATGATCGTGTATTCGATCTTCACACCGAGCGCCTTCTCGACCGCCGCCCAGAACTGGTTCGCGGAGGCGGGCTTGGGCGGCGTACCGAAGGTCACCGACATGACCTTGACGGTGGAGCCGTCGCCCGGTGTGCGCGAGACGGCCGTGACCAGGTCGCCGGGATAGGCCGTGTATCCGGCCTGGACCCCGGCGTCGGTGGGTGCGAGGTCGGGCTTCGGGCCGGCGAACGCCTTGTACACGGGCCAAGGGGCCAGTTTTTTGCCCGCGTTGGAGACGTCACCGTCACCCGAGCCGGTCGAACAGGCGGCCAGTGCGCCGGGCGCGGCGACCGCGGCGCCGCCGACGGCCATCGAGCGCAGCAGGGTGCGCCGGGACAGGGAGGGCATGGGAAACCGACCTTTCCTGGTGGACGGAGTCAGCTCTTGACGGCGCCGGTGAGCACGCCCTTGGTGAAGTACTTCTGGAGGAAGGGATAGACGAGCAGGATCGGTACGGTGGCGATCACCAGGACCGCCATCTGCACCGTCTGCGGCGCGTTGACGGTGCCCTCGCCGACCGTCGTGTCGGTGCGCCCGGAACCGGCCACCACGTAGGTGCGCAGCACCTGTTGGAGCGGCCAGTGGTCGCTCTCCAGGTAGAGGGAGGCGTAGAACCAGGAGTTCCAGTACGCCACCGCGTAGAACAGTCCGACGACGGCGAGGGCCGCCTTCGACAGGGGCAGTACGACCGACCACAGCACCCGCCAGTCCCCCGCCCCGTCCAGCCGCGCGGCCTCGTACAGCTCCTCAGGGATCCCCTGGAAGAAGCCGCGCAGGACGACGAGGTTGAACACGTTCACGAGCACGGGCAGGATCAGCGAGCTGTACGAGTCGAGCACGCCCAGCTCCTTGACCAGCAGGAAGCCGGGGATCATGCCCGGGGGGAAGAGGAAGGTGAACAGGATCAGGAGCAGGACCGGCTTGCCGCCGAAGACGCCGGGGCGCGACAGCGCATAGGCGAGGGTGACGGTGCAGACGAGGCTGAGCAGGGTGCCGACGAGGGTGACGCCCGCGCTGACGCCGAGGGCATGGGTGACGATGCCGCCGTCGAGGATGTCGCGGTAGGCCTTGAGGGTGGGGTGCTGGGGCCAGAGCACCCAGCCGCCGTTCGCGACGACCTCCCGCTGGGAGGCCAGCGAGGTGGACAGGATGACGAGGAACGGCACGCACACCAGCAGGACGACGGCGACGAGGGCGACGGCCTTGGCGGCCTGGGTCGCGGGCCTCGGCTTCTCCATCCAGCCGGGCCGGGCATGGGTGCTCACCGGTAGACCCCCTGTTCGCCGAGGCGGTGGGCGACCTTGTTGGCCGCGTAGACGAGCAGGGCGCCGACGACACCCTTGAACAGGCCCGCGGCGGCGGCGAATCCATAGTCGCCGCCGACGATGCCCTGGTAGTAGACGAAGGTGTCGATGATCTCGGCGGCCCGCGGGCCGACGGCGTCGCGCTGGAGCAGCATCTGTTCGAAGCCGACGGAGAGGATGTCGCCGAGCCGCATGATGAGCAGCAGCACGATCACCGCGCGGATGGCGGGCAGGGTGACGTGCCAGAATCGGCGCCAGGGGCCCGCGCCGTCGATGGCCGCGGCCTCGTACTGCTGCTCGTCGACCTGGGAGAGTGCGGCGAGGAAGATGATCGTGCCCCAGCCTGCGTCCTTCCAGATGACCTGGGCGACGACGAGCGGTTTGAAGGCGTCGGGGTTGCCGATGATGTCCACGGTGTGCAGGCCGGCGTCGCCGAGATAGCTGTTCACCATGCCCGTGTCGCCCAGGACCTGCTGGAACAGGGCGACGACGATCACCCACGAGATGAAGTGCGGCAGGTAGGCCACCGACTGCACGAAACGGCGGATGCTGCTGCGGGTGAGGCTGTGCAGCAGCAGGGCGAGGGCGAGCGGGACGGGGAAGTAGAAGACGATCTGGAGGACCGCGATCCAGAGCGTGTTGAGGACCGCGTCCCAGAACTCGGCGTCCTCGAACATCCGCCGGAAGTTGTCGAGGCCCACCCAACGGCTGCCCCAGACGCCGTCGAACGGCACGTAGTCCTTGAACGCGATGACGTTGCCGAGCAGGGCGCCGTAGTGGAACACCAGGAAGTAAGCGAGCCCGGGGAGCATCAGCAGGAACAGCGTCCTGCTGCCGTGTTTCTGAAAGCGTTTCAAGCCGCGCCGGGCCTCGCCTGGAGGGCGGGGCGAGGGGTCCACCGCCTCCGTACCTGCGTGATCCCGTAACACTGCGGCCACGGAGCCTCCTCACCTCGGACTGTCGGGTGAGGGGAAATTAAAACGTTTCCAGTGCGGGGTCAACACTTCTGACACCACTGCGAGTTGAGGGCACCGAGCCCGGGCAGAAAGATGTCGGGGGCCGGCCGGCGGCCCCACTCCGCCTGACCGACCCCCGATGCGGGATCGCGTCGTTCTCCGTGCTTCGGGGCGCGCACTCCCCACCTACTGACCCCGCTCGACGCTCACGAAGGCCGCGCGATCCCGGTCTCTCAGAACGTGAAGAAGCTCGTCCCGTAGGAGTTCTTCACGCACTCGTTGGCGAAGGTCCGTTCGTACGCGACGCGCTTGCCGCGCCAGACACCCTCGACGGTGACGACCACCGGATCGAACTGCCGCGTACACAGTGCGCCGTCTCTGAGGGTCAGGGCGTCGAAGTCGCCGTTCACCCCCCGGAGTTCGGCGCAGGCGTCGTAGGCGGCGGGGTGGGTGCCGGAGGGGGTCGGGGCGCAGTTCAGCGTGACCGCGCGCTCCGGGGTGACGGTGGCGGCGGTCTCTCCGTGGCCCATGGTGAGCACCAGGGCCGAGGGGGCGTAGAGCCCGGAGGGGGCGAGAGCCGGCGTGGCATGGGCTTGGCTCGTGACCGTCCGGGTCTCAGCCGTCTGAGTCACGTGGGCCGGGGTGGCGAGGGCGGACCCCCCAAGGGGGCCGCATACGGCAGCGGCCGTGAGGGTGAGAGTCGCTGCCCAGCGCGCGGTGGTCGGCATTGTGTGCATCCTTCCGCTCGATTGAATGCAGTACCGGCTCGGTTGGGTGCCGGTGCGGCGAGCGCGAGTCTGCCGAGTCCGGACCGGAAACACACATCGACCCCATGCGTTTCAGTAACTTTGAGTGTTGAAGCAGTGGCGTGAAGTAGCGAAACTCGAACGTTCAAGCCCCGGAACTGAGGGGTTGTTGATCGCCAAGGACACCCTCCTGGCCGGATTCCCCCGGCTCCGCAATAGGCCTGAAACATTCCGGTTCAGCCCCCGGCGGACCCTCTTGCTTCTTCCGCGCAAGGGAGTAATCGTCATTACATGATTACTTCAGAGCAGCACGAGAAGCTGCGCGGCTGGTTCGCCGGCCGCTTGCCCGACGATCTCTTCGAGAGCCTGGTGGAGGTGACGGTCGACCGGGAGGAGATCACCGTCGTCGGCCGCATCCCCGAGCCCGGGCTCGCCGAAGGTGCCTCGGACGCCGAGAAGGAGGCGGCCGCCCAGGCCCGTATCCAGGAATTCCGCGAGCGCACCCGCGACGACCGGGTCGCGGTGGCACGGGAAGCCGAGCACCGGTTCGGCAAGAAGGTCTCCTGGGGTGTGGAGTGCGGGGGCGAGCGCGCCCTGTTCACCCACATCGCCGCGCCCGTCATGACCCGGCTGCGCCAGCCCGAGCGCCAGGTCCTCGACACCCTCATCGCCGCCGGGGTCGCGCGCAGCCGCAGCGACGCCCTCGCCTGGTGCGTCCGTCTGGTCCAGCGTCACGCCGACGACTGGCTGACGGAACTGCGCGACTCGCTGGAGCATGTACAGCGGGTCCGGGCCCAGGGTCCGGACGCCACGCCGCGGGACGCCACACCTGACGAGGAGTGACCGACCGCGTCACACTGACAGCAACAGCCGACAGGACGAGGTGGTCGCGGATGAAGTTCGGAGTGTCGACGTTCATCACCGACGAGGGCATCGGCCCCAGGGCCCTGGGACCCGCTCTCGAAGAGCGCGGGTTCGACACGCTGCTGCTGGCCGAGCACTCGCACATCCCGGTGAGCCGAAAGACGCCGTATCCGGGCGGCGGCGAACTGCCCCGCGTCTACTACCGCACGCTCGATCCGTTCGTGGCGCTCGCCGCGGCTGCCTCCGTGACCCGCGACCTGCTCCTGGGCACGGGGATCGCCCTGGTGGTCCAGCGTGATCCGATCACCACCGCGAAGGAGGTCGCCTCCCTCGACCTGATCTCCGGCGGCCGCGCCGTGTTCGGTGTCGGCGCAGGCTGGAACCGGGAGGAGATGCGCAACCACGGCACGGATCCGGCCTCCCGCGGCCGGCTGATGGACGAGCGCATTCGCGCCATGATCGAACTCTGGACCAAGGACGAGGCCGAGTTCCACGGCGACTTCGTCGACTTCGCACCCGTCTACGCCTGGCCCAAGCCGGTCCAGCGGCCGCACCCACCCCTGTGGGTCGGCGGCAACAGCGAGCGCACCTTCGCCCGCGTCGCCGAGTACGGGTCGGCGTGGCTGCCCAGTGGCGTACCGCCCAAGGAACTGGGCGCGCGCATCGAACAGATGCGCAAGACGGCCGGTGACGGGCCGGCCGTGGTGGTGTACGCGGGCGGGCACGACCGCGAGTCCCTCGACATCTACGCGGATCTCGGCGTCGACCGGGTGCTGGTGTATCTGCCGACCCAGCCGCAGGACGAGACACTGCGCACACTCGACGAGCTGGCCGAGGCCGTGTCCGCCCACCGCTGACGCTTCCGGCCACCGGGGACTGCGAGCTCACCGTGTTCCCGCCGCCGGGGAATCGGAGCTCGCCGTGCCGGACATGGACGAGGAGGAGGCGCGCCGCCGGTTCACGGCGGCACGGGTGGCGCGCCTGGCGACGGTGGACGACGAGGGGCACCCGCACCTGGTGCCCCTCGTCTTCGCGGCGCACGGCGGTGAGATCGTCACCGCCGTCGACCACAAGCCCAAGAGATCGCGACGGCTGCGGCGGCTGCGCAACATCGCCGCCCACCCCGCCGTGTGCCTGCTCGTCGATGTCTACGACGAGGACTGGGACCGGCTGTGGTGGGTACGGGCGGACGGTGACGCCCGCGTCCTGCCGCCCGGGACGCAGGACGAGTACACGGCGGCGATCGCCCTGCTGCGCGAGAAGTACGCGCAGTACCGGCAGCGGCCGCCGGACGGCCCGGTGATCGCCGTCACCGTCCACCGCTGGCACGGCTGGCGCGCCGCACCGCAGCCCGGCCCGGAGCACTGAGCCACCGCCGGGCACCTGCCATGACGGACAAACGCTCCACTGGACGAATGCTCCACCCCGGACGCGGAAGATGGATGTTTTACCTTCTGGCGCAGGCCCCGGCCCGGCCTTAGCGTCGGCAGAACTCCTCAGGACAGCATCCGCTTGCGCCGCACACCCCGCGGCGACAACGGGCCTCCCTCCCCTCGCGCCACCAGGCGCTCCACCGCCCGCGTCCGGGCACAGGCACTTCGCTGGAGCACCCTTGTCCGAGAACTCCCCCGCCACGCCGTCGCCGTCTCTCACCGAGGTGGAGACCTACGGCGTCGAGCGCATCCCCGACGCGGACCGCACCGCGTCGCCGCTCGACCTGTT
The DNA here is from genome assembly GCF_042959425.1 of Streptomyces sp. NPDC007896. Classification (NCBI taxonomy): domain Bacteria; kingdom Bacillati; phylum Actinomycetota; class Actinomycetes; order Kitasatosporales; family Streptomycetaceae; genus Streptomyces; species Streptomyces sp. NPDC007896. The sequence continues at coordinate 162,107 of NZ_JBIBKX010000005.1, forward strand.
CAGAGTCGCCTTCGGCGGTGCGAACACCTTCTCCACCTGCGTCCTCGGGGCCTTCCCCATCCTCTTCGGCCTCTCCTTCTGGCAGGGGCTCGCGGCCACCCTCCTGGGAGTCGTCGTCGGGGCGCTGATCCTGTGCCCGATGGCGATGTTCGGCCCGGCCAACGGCACCAACAACGCGGTCGCCTCCTCCGCGCACCTCGGTGTGCACGGCCGGGTCGTCGGTTCGTTCCTGTCGCTGCTCACGGCCGTCGCCTTCTTCTCGATCTCGGTGTGGAGCTCCGGCGACGCCCTGGTCGGCGGCGCGCACCGGCTGTTCGGACTGGAGCAGAACAATCTGTCGTACGTGGTCGCGTACGCGCTCTTCGGCTGCCTGGTGCTCGCGGTGTGCGTGTACGGGTTCCGGTTCATGCTCTTCGTCAACAAGATCGCGGTGACCTCGGCGACCCTGCTCTTCCTGCTCGGCGCGATCGCCTTCGCCGGTGACTTCGATCCCTCGTACGCCGGTGCCTTCACGGCCTCGGCCGACTCGGCGACGCAGGCGCTGTTCTGGCCCTCCTTCATCGGCTCGGCGCTGATCGTGCTGTCGAACCCGGTGTCCTTCGGCGCGTTCCTCGGCGACTGGTCGCGTTACATCCCGGCGAACGCGCCGCGCCGCAAGGTCGTCGGCGCCGCGTTCCTGTCCCAGATCGCCACCCTGCTGCCGTTCGTGTTCGGACTCGCGACCGCGAGCATCATCGCGACCAAGGCGCCGAAGTACGTCGACCCGGCGGCCCCCGACTTCGTGGGCGGCCTGCTGGCCATCTCGCCGAGCTGGTTCTTCCTGCCGGTGTGTCTGCTCGCCCTGATCGGCGGCATGTCGACCGGCACGACGTCCCTGTACGGCACCGGGCTCGACTTCTCGTCGGTGTTCCCGAAGCTGTCGCGGGTCCAGGCGACGATCCTGGTCGGAGTCCTGTCGATCGCGTTCATCTTCATCGGCCGCTTCGGCTTCAACCTGGTGCAGTCCATCTCGACGTTCGCCACGATGATCATCACCTGCACCACGCCCTGGATGGTCGTGATGATCCTCGGGTTCTACACCCGGCGCGGCTGGTACGACCCGGACGCGCTCCAGGTCTTCAACCGCCGTCAGCGCGGCGGCCGCTACTGGTTCACGCACGGCTGGAACTGGCGCGGCATGACGGCCTGGTGGGTGGGCGCCGTGGTCGGTGTGCTGTTCACCAACATCCCCGGCCAGTTCGTCGGACCGCTGGGCGACCTCGCGAACGGCATCGACATCAGCCTGCCGCTGTCACTGGCCGTCGCCGCCGTGCTGTACCTGGCAATGCTGCGGCTGTTCCCCGAGCCGCGGGCGGTGTACGGGCCCGAGGGCCCGCGGCTGGCCCGTACCGTCGACGTGCCGGTGCCGCCGATCACCGGTCCCGGTACGGAGAACGAGGGCACGCCCGCGGTCCTCGCCGTCGAAGGCAGTTGAGGAGCCGACGGAGAGCTGGTTGATGAGCTGATGGAGAACTGATGGAGAGCTGGCTCGACCTGTCCGTGCCCGTCGTCACCGGCATGCCCGTCTATCCCGGTGACCCGGAGGTGGAGGTCTCCAGGGCGTTGCGGGTCGCCGAGCACGGAGTGAACGTCCTTCGGCTGCACATGGGGTCACAGTCCGGTACGCATGTCGACGCGCCGTACCACGTGGACGAGGCGTGGCCCACGTTGGACGATCTTCCGCTGGAGCGGTTCGCGGGGCCTGCGGTCGTCGCCGACGTCCGTGGGCTGCCGGCGCGGGCGCCGATCACTCCCGATCTGCTCGCCCCTGCCCTGGGTCTGCTGCGGCCCGGTTCGATTCTGCTGCTGGCCACCGGGTGGTCGCGGTACTGGGGAACCGAGGACTACCTCGCCCATCCCTGGCTCACGCCCGAGGCGGCGGAGGCCGTGGTCGCGGCGGGTGTCCTCACCGTCGGGATCGACGCGCTGAGCGTCGATCCGACCGGTCCCGTGGATCTTCCCTCGCACCGTGTGCTGTGCGGAGCGGGGGGTGTGATCGCGGAGAACCTGACCGCGCTCGGAGGCGTCGCGGACGCGCAGGCCGCGGGGTGCTCGGTCGAGGTGTTCCTGTTTCCGATGCGCCTGGCCGGGGCCGACGGGGGCCCGGTCCGGGCGACGGCCCGCGTCACGCCCCGCGCGCGGTAGTCCCTACCTGGGGTAGTCCCTACCTGGGGTGTGTTCGTCGGGTGCGGGCGGGTGGGGCCTGGTCGCGCAGTTCCCCGCGCCCCTCGAACGGGGCTTCGCCCCGGATCCCGGCCCGCCCCATTTCGTTCGGCTGCGGGCCGGTGGGGGCCGTTCGCGCAGTTCCCCGCGCCCCTAAAGGCCTCGGGCCGGCCGACGCCGAGGGCGCAGCCCACCCACGCCGGCCCACACCACTCAGCCCGTCCGGCGCTTGAGGACGAGCCCTTCGGGCGATGCGGGGGTACAGGGGGCGCAGCCCCCGTCGGGGTCGGGGTTGAAGGGGCGAAGCCCCTGGGGGATGGGTCGGGTAGGGCGGCGGGGGCGAGGAGGCTACGGCCTGATCGTGCGGGCGATGTCCAGGGTGAGTCGTTGCCAGGGGTCGCGGGGATCCCGGGACGTCAGGGCGTGGATGCGCCGCAGGCGATAGCGCAGGGACTGCGCGTGCAGGTGCAGCACCCGCGCGGCGGCGCTCGCCGAGCCGGCGTCGATGTACGCGGTCAACGCCTCCATGAGATGCCGCTGCCCCGGGTCGGTGAGCGGCCCCAGAACGAGGCGGGCGACATGGTCCGGCGCGGCGACCGGATGCCCGCCGAGCAGGGCGAGGACATGGGCGTCGGCGTCCGTGAGGACACGCCCCGGCCGGTGCGCGTGGGCAGGCGCCGTGTCGAGGGCGTCGGCGGCGAGCCGATGCGCCACGGCGACCCGGTCCAGGCTCTCCCCGGTGATCGCGCAGCCCCGCCAGGACCGCGCGTCCAGCACAGCCCCCGCCCTGGCGGCAGCCGCACCCGGCAGCAACACAACGGCACGGGAGCCACGTACCGTCGCGGACGAGGCCACCTCGTCCCCCGGAACGGCCAACGCCTCCAGCAGCCCCGTCGCCGCGTCGAGCGCCATGTCGGGACGCTCCGCGCCCACCGGCTCGGCCACCAACAGACAGTAGGGGTCGGGGAGTTGGACCCCCAGCCGGGCCGACCGGTCGCTCAGCGCACCCACCGAGGCGTGCCGCCCGGCGATCAGGTCGTCGAGCAGCAGCCGCAGCGCCCGGTCACGGTCCGCCGCGAGGTCCTCGTCGGTGGCGGCGTACGCCGTGGTCATCTCCTCGGAGAGGGTGTCGAGCGCGGTCAGCAGCATCCGGGAGAGGGCGAAGGCGTCCGCGGCGGCGAGCCGGGGCGCGCGGGCCGCGATCTCGTCGGTGAGGACGGTCGCCGCCACCCGGTAGGCCCGCAGCACCGCCTGCACGGGCCGCCCGTCCGCCGCGCGGGCCGCCGCGATGCCTCGCAGGCGCCGCAGGTCCGACGGTTCGAGGGCGCCGTCGGTGACCCACAGGTGGAGCAGCCGCTCCAGACCCCAGGCCGCGATGGCCCGTACCTCCGGCAGCCGGCTGTCGTCCAGCGCGGCGTACACCGGGACCTGTTCGTGGACCGCCGAGACGATCGCCGCCACGACGCGTGGATCGGCGACCATCTCCTGCCGGACGTGCTCTCTGGCGGCAACGGGCTGACTTGTCACAGGGTGATGATCCCAGCCGCGCGATGTGCGCACCTCAGTGGACGGCTCTTGTCACCTTCGCCAGGATCGACGGCGTACAGCGCGGTCTCAGGGACGAGAGGCGGGACGTACGGATGGCTAAGCATTGGGCCGACTTCCAGTACGAGATCTATCTGAACGGAATGACGGGCGCCGTACCGCGGCTGCCCACCGATCTGACCCGGCTGGAGGAGCTCACCGAGCAGCGGCTCGGGCCCGGTCCGGTCGGCTACGTGGCGGGCAGCGCGGGCAACGGGAGCACCGCCCGGGCCAACCGGGCCGCCCTCGACCGGCGCCGGATCGTGCCGCGCATGCTGCGCGACGTACACGAACGCGATCTGTCCGTCGAGGTGTTGGGACGCGCCCTGCCGGCGCCGCTGGCGCTCGCGCCCGTGGGCGTGCTGTCGATCATGCATCCGGACGGGGAGTCCGCCGCCGCGCGGGCCGCCGCGGCGCAGGGCGTCCCCTACATCCTGTCCTCGGCGTCCAGCACGCCCATGGAGCAGGTCGCGGAGGCGATGGGTGAGGCGGAACGCTGGTTCCAGCTGTACTGGGCGAAGGACCGCGAGGTCACCCGGTCGTTCCTGGACCGGGCGAAGGCGGCCGGGTTCACCGCGCTGTTCGTCACCCTCGACACCCCACTGCTGGCCTGGCGTCCGCGCGACCTCGACCAGGCGTATCTGCCGTTCCTGCACGGTGTGGGCACGGCGAACTACTTCTCCGACCCGGCGTTCCAGGCGGGTCTGGCCAAGCCGGTGCACGAGGACCCCAACGCGGCCGTGCTGCACTTCGTCGGCATGTTCGCGGACCCGGGCAAGACCTGGCCCGACCTTGAGTTCCTGCGCGAGAACTGGGACGGGCCGATCGTCCTCAAGGGCATCCTGCACCCGGACGACGCCCGGCGCGCCGCCGACGCCGGGATGGACGGCGTGGTCGTCTCCAACCACGGCGGCCGGCAGGTGGCGGGGTCGGTGGCGGCGGCCGACGCGCTGCCGCGGGTGGTCGAGGCGGTCGGCGAGCGGCTGACCGTCCTCTTCGACAGCGGCATCCGCACCGGTGACGACATCTTCAAGGCGCTCGCGCTCGGCGCGCGGGCCGTGCTCGTCGGACGCCCGTACGCCTATGGGCTGGGCCTGGACGGGCAGACGGGCGTCGAGCACGTCGTCCGGTGTCTGCTCGCCGAGTTCGACCTCACCCTCGCCCTGTCCGGGCACGCCCGCCCCGCCGGCCTCGGCCCCGACGACCTGATCGAGGAATCCGCATGAGCCAGACCCACACGACCGACACTGCCCACATGACCGACACGATCGACACGACGGTCCCCTCGGTGGCGAAGAACGTTCTGGCCGTGGTCTCGCCCCACGTCGGCGGTCGCACCGCCGGTGCCGCGCTCGCCACCGTCTTCCCCGGCGAGGCCCGTGTCACCGTCGTGGAGACGACCGACGAGGACCCGGCCGCGCTGCGCGCGGCCCATGTCATCATCACGGGCCTCGGCCCGGTGACCGCCGAACACCTCGCCGCCGCACCGGACTTGGAACTGGTCCAGTGCGCGAGCCACGGTTTCGACTACGTGGATCTGGACGCCGCCCGCGCGAAGGGTGTGCCGGTGTGCAACATCGGCTCCAGCGGCGCCGAGAAGCAGAACGTGGCCGAGCAGACCTTCGCCCTCATGCTGGCCCTCGCCAAGCAGCTGGTCCCGGCGCACACCGCGCTCGTCGACGCCGACTGGGCGCTGCCGAGGCTGCAGCGGTCCATCACCGAACTGTCCGGCAAGACCCTCGGCATCATCGGGCTCGGCCACATCGGCGAGGAGGTCGCCCGGCGCGCGGTCGCGTTCGACATGAGCATCGTGTACGCCGGGCCGCAGTCCGTCGGCGCGCAGGCCGAGGCGCGGCTCGGCGGGGCCCGCCATGTCGAACTCGACGAACTGCTGCGGACGTCGGACTACGTCACGCTGCACGCCCCGCTCACCGAGGAGACCCGGCATCTGCTGAACGCCGAGCGGCTCGCGCTCCTCAAGCCGACCGCGTTCGTGGTCAACACCTCGCGGGGCGCCCTGATCGACCAGGACGCCCTCGCGGACGCGCTCGGGGCGGGCGCCCTGGCCGGGGCGGGCATCGACGTCTTCGACCCCGAACCGCCCACCGCGGCCCTGCGGTTGCTCAAGTCCCCGAACGTGGTGCTGTCGCCGCACGTCGCGGGCGTCACGCGCGAGACGCTCGTACGGATCGCGCTGGCGGCGGTCCAGAACGCCGCCGACTTCGTGGCGGGCAAGCCGCCCCGGGACGTGGTGTCCTAGGTCCTGTCGCCCGGGGCGCCCGCTACAGCCCCAACCCCTCCACGAGGGAGGAGAGTGGGGCGGTCAGCGGCAGCACGGGCTGGGGGCTCGTGCGGTCGCCGACGGTCACGGAACGGGGCTCGGCGGAGGACTCCGAGGGGGTCGCCGACGGGTCGGCCCGGCCGTCCGTCGGCGGCTCGCTGGGCGACGCGCTCGGCTCGTCCGCCGTGCCCTGCGGGGACGGCGCCTTGCTGACCGGCCGGGTCGTGGCGCTCGCCGTCCCCGCGATCGACAGCGACCCGGGGTCGGCGGAGGCGGAGTCGGTCCGCCACCGCTGCGCGTCGGAGCCGTCCCGGTCCTTGACGACGATGTCGGCGTTCGGATCGGTGGAACTGGGCGTGAGCGCGAGTCCCTCGCGCGAGCGGGACAGCAACTCGCCCCGCACGGTGAGGTCGTAGCGCACGTCGCCGCCCCGCGCGGCGCTCTGCGGGGCGCAGCGGTCCAGGGCGACGACACCGTCGTCGGCGTGCGAGTCCAGGCACAGCGCGGGGTCGGCGACGCTGCGCAGCAGGCCGTCGTTCTCATACGACCACTGCTGGGTCCAGGCGGACGAGCAGACGGCCAGCTCGGCCTCGGCACCGGCCTTGGCCCTGCCGCCCCGGATGTCGAGGCAGAGATCGGCGGCGAGGTTGCGCAGCCGGGTCTGCTCGGTGCTGGTGGGCAGTCCGGCCGAGGTCGGGGGCGAGGAGTCGACGGAGGGGTCCGGGGCGACCGGGCTGGGCGAGACGGTGTGGCTGCTGCCGACACCCGTGGAGGCGGCCGGGTCGGCGCCACCGTCGCCGTGGGACCACAGGCTGATGGTCAGCACGGTCACGAGCAGCACCGCCGAGGCGGTGCCCGCCCCCGTGAGCAGGACCTTCGAGTGCTTCTGGGCAATCTGGACCAGCCGCCCGGGGGCGGGAATCTGCGCCAGCAGACGATGCCGACCAGCACTCCCAGGACGCCCACCGGTCCCGAGACGCCCGCCGGTCCCCACGCGTCCGCCGATACCCGACCGTCCGCCGGCACCCGCCCGTCCGCTGCCGAACGCGGACTCCTCCTCGGGGCGCATCGCTTGCCGTACGCGCCCCGGGCGTGCGTCGAGGTAACGTCGCGCGCCCCAACCGAGCACCGCTTCGGCGAGCAGAATCCCCAAGCCGCCTTCGAAATAGCCGAGTTGCTCGGCCGCGTGCCGGCAGTGACGACACTCCCCCAGATGCTGTCGGACATCCGGCAGCAAGGCGCCGCCCCGACGAATCGGGACGTCCAACAGCCGGTTGTAGAAGCCGCATTCCTTGCTCGGCGCGAGTTCCCGGTGGGCGCGCACACATCCCTGGCGGAATTGCTCACGGGCCTGCTCCAGAGCGGCTGACGCGGTGTCGACGTCCAGGCCCGACAGACCGGCCGGTACGGAAATGTCCTCGGCCTCGACCTCGGTGTGCCACAGCAGGCACTGGGCGAGGGGCGGCAAGGCGTGGAAAGAGCGCTCGGCGAGCTTCCGATTTTCGGCGGTCATGGACTGCGCCGCCCGCATACCCCGCCCCCCGGCAGGTTTCCTCAAATCCGGCAGAACACCGGATATCCGGTCCTCACCGGCCCACTCATTGACGGTGTCCCGCACGGTCACGAGGAGTCGGGGCCGCAGAGCCGCTCCGGACTCGCCGCGTATCAGGCAGTCGAGCGCGTAGTGGAAGGAGGTGGCGGCGACCATCGACGTGACGTTCGAGGAAGAGGCGAGGCAGATGGCCGCGTAGTCGTGCGTCGGCTGCCAGTGCCGCGCCATCAGCAGGGCGACGGACTGCGTGGCCTCGCCCTCCGTCCGGCCTCTCAGCCGCGCGGCGAGGCTTTCGTCGGACTCCCCGGGAGCACCGCCGGGAGGGTAGGACGGGCGAGGGGGGTGGGGGGTGGGCACAGAGCGGGTTCCTTCCACGGTGCAAGGTGGTGCACAGAATTTCCTTGGTCGTCGAAAAGGGAGCCCCTGCCTGGTGCACACCTTTTTGACGGAGCGCCGGGAAAATGGCCGCCGGCCCGGAATAATGAACACCGATTTCATGCCCGGCCATTGACCCGCGCGGTAAGTTCACCCTCGCACAACACGCTCATGACCAACAAGGCACTTGAGCAACATCCACATATTGAAAGATAGTCAGTAACGGCGCCAACTCGCGTCGCTCGCACCGGCTTTCGAAATTTCCCGGGGCCCGTTCACGCGCCTCGCCGCGGCACCACGTGCATACGCCATGTGGCCTCACGCGCCCCGTGTGAACCGCGCGCTCGCTCCGGAGCCCGTCGCACGCTCCCGGCGCGCGGAGCTCCGTAGTCCACTGGAACCCGGCCCTTCTCGGAGGCCCCGCGCAGGACGGCGGCTCTCCCGCGCGAAACCGGCCGCCGGCCCCGATCCTCCCGCCCTCGGCCGGCGGCCTCGGGGGGCGGCAGGGGGCCGCGCGGCCGGTCTCAGATCTGCCAGGAGCGCAGCCGGTCGGCCGCGCCGTAGACGTCGGTCTTGCCGGAGATCAGATCCCGGGCGAGATCGACGAGCGCCCCGTAGGGCGGGTCGATCCCGACGCCGCTGACGAACATGTACGCCACCGCCGCCGAACAGGCGAAACGGGCGTTGGCGGCCGGTAGCGGCTTCAGCAGGACCAGGGTGTGCAGGAGAGCGGCGGCGCGCCAGGCCGGGTCGGAGTCGACTCCGAGGCGGGGCGGGTCGACGCGGTGCCGGGCCACGGCGGCGACCAGGGCCGAGAAGTCGTTGACCGTGGGCTGGTCGGGCAGCACCTCTTCGTGGCGCTGCAACAGCCACGGCACGTCGATGTGGATGACGGGAGCCATCGCTCAGGCGGCCCGTCCCTCGCCCCTGCCGGGAGGTTCGTCCTCGGGGAAGGCGGCCGCGAACTCGTCGGCGTGCGCCGTGAAGAAGCGGCGGAACACCTCCGCGCCCTCCTTCAGCGCCCGGTGCCGCACGATGTCGGCCGCGGCGGCCTCACGCACCAGGGCCTTCATCGACGTACCGCGCTCTTTGGCGATCTGCCGGAGGTCCTCGAGTTCACGGTCACTGAACTCCACATTCAAGGCTGGCATGCAGCCAAGGTACCGCGAGGGTACTTACTCGTAAATATCACCTGCTCAAGAGGTATGCGCAGCGGTACCGCGGACCGATTCAGCGGGGCTGCTCGCGGGCCGCCTCCGCCAGGGGCAGCCAGCGGGCGGAGGCGGCGAGCGGCAGGCACACCCAGTCCTTCATGGGGCGGCCGCCCATCGGGTCGAAGAGGTGGGCGCCGGTGACCGCGAGCGCCTCGGCGTGTTCGGGACTGTCGCGGTGCAGGCGGACCACGAGTTCGCCTTCGTGGAGACCGACGAAGGCCTTGCCGTTCGGGTCCTTCAGGCACGGCATGCCGAACATCTTGGAGAGCCTCGCCCCGCGGGGGACGAGATCCTCCGCGAGGCGGCCGAACAGCTCGGCGGCGTCCGCCATCAGGCGACCTTCCGTCCGGTGAGGGCGAGCAGGCGCTCCAGCGGGGTGGCGTCGGCGACGGGCTCGACCTCGGGTCCGAAGGATCCGTTCGCCCGGGCGCCTTCGGCGATCTGTCCGACGATGGCCGTCGCGGTGGCGACCACGTCGTCGTCGGCCGTGAACGGCTGCCCGGTGGCCGTGGCCAGGTCCCAGCCGTGCACGGTCAGCTCCATGATGGTGATCATCCCGGCGAAGGGGGCCGGGAAGGTGTTCGGCCCGAAGGAGGTCTCGCCCTCCCAGGCGCCGGGCTCGGCCCAGGCCGCGGTGAGCTGGTCGAGGAGCGGCGGATACACCACCCAGGGCGCCTCGGTCAGCGTCGTCGGGGCGTCGGCGGGCAGCGCCTGCTTCTTGGCGGCGTACCCGCTCATGGTCAGCACGCCGAGCAGGTGCTCGCTGAGCCGGTGGACGTCGAACGCGGCGCAGGGGGTGGGCAGTTCACGCTTTCCGGTGAGGTCCGACTGCCGGGCGTGCGCCCGCAGGTTACGGGCGGCGCGGGCGAGCTGGTCGGCGAGTTCAACGGGGTTGGTGCTCATGAGGGTTGCTCCCATTCAAGACGGGGTGGAGGTGATGGAGGAGAAGGGGACGGTCAGCCGAAGAACGGAGCGGGCTTGCCCGTCTCCGCGTACGCCTTGAGCGCCGTGAACTTGGTGGCCCAGCCGTAGGTGAAGTCGCGGTAGGCGTCGCCCCGGTCCGGGAACCCGGCGTGCGTGAAGCGCAACTGGACCCCGCCCTCGGGGACGTCGAGGATCTCGTACGTCTGCGTGGTGCCGGCCCACGGGCCGTTCTCACCCGCGAGGACCAGGCGCCGGTCGCCGGACTCGGTGATCCGCAGCCGCCAGGGCTCCGGCACGCTGGGGAAGCTCAGCGCGTGCTCCGCCCCGACGCCCTCCCCTATCGCGGCGTCCGTGGTGAACCAGCTGCGTACGCCGGTCTCGGTGGCGAGCGCCGCGCGGACGGTGTCCGCCTCGGCCTCGATGGTCAGCTGCATCGCGATGTCGGCCATCGGACGTCCTCCCAGGCATGTCGTGAGTGTCCGGTATCGCCCCGAACATCTTTCTTTAGTCGACACTAAAATAAGACCTACGTCCGACGCAAGTTAAAGCCATGACTAAAATAAGCAGCGTGGATCAGGTGAAGGCGATCAGCGAGCCGCGGCGGCGGGCGATTCTCCAGCTGGTGTGGCACGAGGAGCTGTCCGCCGGAGAGATCGCCGAGCGCTTCGACGTCACCTTCGGCGCGGTCTCCCAGCACCTGAAGGTGCTCCGCGAGGCGGGGCTGGTCGTCGTCCGAAAGGACGGCACCAAGCGGTACTACCGCGCGGACCGTGCTGGGATGGGACCGCTGGCCGCCTACCTGGAGTCCATGTGGGGCGACTCCCTGGACGCCCTGGCCGCGCTCGCCGAACAGGCCGAGCGGGAGGAGGAGCAGAAATGACCATCACCCCCGACGGCTCCGTCGTCGTACAGCGGCACATCAAGGCCCGTCCGCAGACCGTGTTCTCCTTCTTCACCGACGCCGACCGATGGCTGTCCTGGCAGGGCATCGAGGGCGCGTTCGACCCGACGCCCGGTGGCGCGTACCGGATGCGGGTCGTCGGTGAAGCGACCGCCTCCGGACGCTTCGAGGAGGTCGACCCGTACACGCGGATCGTCTTCACCTGGGGCTGGGAGAACGAGGGCGACCCGGTGCCGCCCGGCAGCAGCCGGATCGAGGTCACCTTCGCCCCCGAGCCGGAGGGCACCCTGCTCACCTTGACCCACTCCGGGCTGCCCGAGCCGGCCCGCGGGCCGCACCAGGAGGGCTGGGAGCACTACCTGGACCGGCTCGCCGTACGGGCGCCCGGTGGCGACCCCGGCCCGGACAACTGGATGGAGCAGAACCCCGCCTGAGCGCTTCCGGGCTCTCAGTCTCAGACCCCCCACAACCCGCGCCTGCGGTAACCCCCCTCCCAGAACAGCTTGTTGAGGACCCGTACGGGCGGGGGCAGCGCGCCGAGGAACCGGGCGCGGTCGGCGGGCGGCGCTCCGTCGACGATCCACGGTACGAAGAGCGCGGCTCCGCGCACGCCTTGCGTCTTTCGGATGCGACCGGTGAACGCGCCCCAGTCCGCGGGCGTCAGCACCTCCCGGATGAGTGGCAGGGCGCTCTCCTCCTCATGGGCGAGGTGTTCGTCGAGGGTCGACGCCAACGAGCGGACCAGCGCGGGGAGTTCGGCCGACCGGTCCATCAGGGCCGCGTCGACGGCGGTGAGCTGCGGGTCGAGGAGGGCGTGCTCCGCCTCCATCTCGGCGAGGAGGGCGACGTCCCGGGGCCGGCCCACGACCTTGCGCTCCAGACGCGGCCACAGATCGCTGTCCTCGGCGGTGTGGTGGATGTGCAGCTGATGCCTGAAGTTGTCCCAGCCCGCGCGGACCTGGGGGGTGAAGGCGGTGCCGTCGGCCGCCGCGGCGCCGAGGCGTTCCAGGTCGCGGCGGAAGGCGTCGTGGGCTGCGTACATGACGGTGAGATCGACGGTGCCGGTCGCGGCTTCGGTGGTCATGAGGTCGCTTCCTCCAGTTCGAGTTCGTGGACGGGCAGGGCGTGCGGGTTGGCCGACGGGCCGCGGTGACGGCGTACGGCGAGACAGGCGAGCGCGCCGGTCAGCAGGACGGCGGCCGAGACCAGGACGGCGGGACCCATGGCGTGCACGAAGCCGTGGCCGAAGACCTGGGCGCCCAGCGCGCGCATGCGGTCGGCGATGTCGTGCGGTACGCCCGCCGGCAGCCGCGCCGCCTGGCGCGCGTTCACATCGGTCCCCGCCTGGGAGAAGCCGCCGACGAAGCCGTCGCGGTACGCGGCGGGCAGCTGTCCGGCGCGCTGTCGGGCCTGGTCGGTGAGCGAGGAGGCGAGCTGGGCCTGGAGCACGGCGCCGACGACGGCGCCCGCGAGCACCGAACCGACCTGCCGCAGCGAGTTGTTGACGCCGGACGCCGCTCCGGAGAGCTTCGCCGGTACGTTGCGCATGACCTCCGTGGCCATCGGCGCGAAGGTGCAGCCCGCGCCCAGACCCGCGAGGAAGAGGGGGAAGGCGACCGCCGTCCAGCTCGACCCGACGTCGACCGCGGCCACGATCCACACCAGGGCCGCCGTCCAGGCGAGCAGCCCGGTCATCAGGATGAACTTGCCGCCGATCTTGTCCGCGAGGACTCCGGCGGGCCCGGCCATCACGAACGAGCCGAGCGCGAGAGGCAGCAGCACGAGCCCGGACTTGAGCGCGCTGAAGCCCAGTACGGACTGCAGATAGATCGTCAGCGGCAGGAACATCCCGACGATGCCGAAGGACACGGTGACACCCACGAAGTTGATGAGGGTGAAGTTGCGGTCCTTGAACAGTGAGAAGGGGACGAGCGGGTCGTCGCCCTGCTGGCGGCGCTCATGGCCGAGGAAGGCGGCGAAGAGGAGTGCCGCCGCGCCGAACAGCGACCAGATCCAGGCGTTCCAGTCGTAGCGCTGTCCCTCGGTCAGGCCGAAGGCCAGGCAGAAGAGGGTTCCTGAGGCGAGCAGCACACCCAGGGTGTCGAAGCGGTGGCGTACGGTGCGCCGTGAACCGGGGATGATCGCCGCGGCGAGGCCCAGCACCACGACCCCGAGCGGCAGGTTCACGAAGAAGATCCACCGCCAGTCGAGGTGGGTGATCAGCGCGCCGCCGATGATCGGGCCGAGGGCGCCGGAGACGCCCGCGACCACGCCCCAGATGCCCATCGCGGCACCCCGCCGGTCGGCCGGGAACACCTCCGCGATGATCGACAGGGTCTGCGGCATGAGCAGCGCCGCACCCAGGCCCTGGACCGCGCGGAACGCGATCAGCTCCGCCGGATTCCGCGCGAGGCCGCAGGCGAGGCTGGCGAGGGTGAACAGGGCGACGCCCGTGAGGAACAGGTTGCGTTTGCCGCGCAGGTCGCCGAGGCGGCCCGCGGTGATCATCAGGACGGCCAGGGCGAGGGTGTAGGCGTTGACGACCCACAGGATCTCGTCGAGGGAGGCGTCGAGGTCCTGGCCCATGTCGGGGATCGCGATGTTCACGATCGTCAGGTCGAGCAGGGTCATGAAGAAGCCCAGGGAGAGCGTGATGAGGATCGCCCATGGGTTGCCGTGCCACTTGTCGTGCCACTTCTTGAACACGGTGTCTGTCTCCTTGTGTCGAGGCATCGGACTCGCGGTCAAGAGGGCGTGGGCTTCGACCGGTGTGACGCCCGGCGGGCGTCATGAGACGTACGTCACATTTCACCCTCCGGACGTCACATTCGGGCCCGCTTCTCCCCTCGCAGTAGTGAGCACACCAAGGGAGGCAAGGCATGTCCGAAAGCCCCGCGACCGGGACGGCCGACGGCGCGACGCAGGTGTTCGTCGACCACCGCGAGCTGCTCTTCGCGATCGTCTACAACATCCTCGGCGGCGTCGCCGACACCGACGACGTGCTCCAGGAGACCTGGCTGTCCTGGACGGGCCGCGCCCACCGCACCCCGCTGGAGGGCATCACCAACCCGCGCGCCTATCTCGTACGCATCGCCGTGAACCACGCGCTCGCGCGGCGCGCCGCGATCACCCGCCGCCGCGAGACGTATGTGGGCCCCTGGCTGCCGGAGCCGCTGCTCGACGAGCCCGCCCCCGAGGACTCGGCCGACGACCGGGCCCTGCGCTCGGAGTCGGTGTCGCTGGCGATGCTCGTGGTCCTGGAGTCCCTCACACCGCTGGAGCGCGCGGTCTTCGTCCTCAACGAGGTGTTCGGCTACGCGCACACCGAGATCGCGGAGGTCATCGACCGCAGCCCCGCGGCGGTACGCCAGCTCGCGCACCGCGCCCGGGAGCACGTGCACGCCCGTCGGCCGCGCTACCAGGCCCATCCGCGCGTCCGTCGGCAGGCGACCGAGCGCTTCGTCGAGGCCGCGCTCGGCGGGGACATCGCGGCGCTGATGGAGATCCTGGCACCGGACGTCACGGTGTGGACGGACGGCGGCGGGAAGGCCTCGGGCGGGCTGCGTCCGGTGCACGGCCGGGACAAGGCGGCGCGGCTGTTCGCCGGTTACGCCACCCGGCGCGGCACCGGCTTCGACCTCCGCTACCGGCGCGTCAACGGCGACGACTCCGCCGTGCTCTTCGCGGGCGAGTCGCCGTACGCGGTCATGGTCATGGACCTCACCGAGGACGGCGAGCAGGTGTCAGGCGTCTACATCGTCACCAATCCCGAGAAGCTCGCGCATGTGCGGCGCGACGAAGAGAACCAGGAGTCCGGTGCCGACGGGACCAGGGTCGAGGAGGGGGAGCGCGCATGACCGCCACGGACCATCGGCCCGCGAAGGCGTCCTCCGGCGAACGCGTCGCCGACTGGTTCGACGGCCGGCTCGGTGTGTACGCCCTCGGCAGGCGCTATCTGCGCAAGGTCTTCCCGGACCACTGGTCCTTCCTCCTCGGCGAGATCTGCCTCTACAGCTTCGTCGTGCTGATCCTCACCGGGGTGTACCTGACCCTGTTCTTCCACCCCTCCATGAACGAGGTGACGTACCACGGCGGTTACGTCCCCCTGAACGGCATCCGGATGTCGGAGGCGTACGCCTCGACGCTCCACATCAGCTTCGACGTGCGCGGCGGACTGCTGGTCCGCCAGCTGCACCACTGGGCCGCGCTGGTCTTCCTCGCCGCGATGCTGACGCACATGATGCGGCACTTCTTCACGGGCTCGTTCCGCAGGCCCCGCGAGGTGAACTGGGTGTTCGGCTGGTCCCTGCTGCTCCTCGGACTGTTCGAGGGCCTCTTCGGCTACTCGCTGCCGGACGACCTGCTGTCCGGGACGGGGCTCAGGTTCGTGGACGGGGCGATCCTGTCGGTGCCGGTGGTCGGCACGTATCTGTCGTTCTTCCTGTTCGGCGGGGAGTTCCCCGGTCACGACATCGTGGCCCGCTTCTACTCGCTGCACGTCCTGCTGATTCCGGGGATCATGGCGGCGCTCGTCGTCGTGCATCTGATCCTCGTCGTGTACCACAAGCACACCCAGTTCGCGGGCCCCGGGAAGAGCGAACGCAACGTCGTGGGCACCCCGTTCCTGCCCGTCTACCTGGCGAAGGCGGGCGGCTTCTTCTTCCTGGTGTTCGGTGTCCTCGCGCTGATCTCGGCGGTCGCGACCATCAACCCGGTCTGGTCGTACGGCCCTTACCGCGCCGACCAGGTGTCGACGGGCGCCCAGCCGGACTGGTACCTGGGCTTCGCCGAGGGCCTGGTGCGCGTCATGCCGGGCTGGGAGATCACCGTGGCCGGGCACACCCTCGTGCTCGGCGTGCTGATCCCCATCGTCGTCTTCCCGCTGCTACTGGTCGCCATCGGCGTGTACCCGTTCGTCGAGTCGTGGGTCACGGGAGACCGGCGTGAGCATCATCTTCTCGACCGCCCACGCAACCGGCCCGTGCGTACGTCGATCGGAGCGGCGTGGATCAGCCTCTATCTGATCCTGCTCGCGGGCGGCGGCAACGACATCGTGGCGACACGCTTCCATCTGTCGATCAACACCGTCACCTGGGCGGTGCGGATCTCCGTGTTCGTCGTCCCGGCCGTCGTCTTCGTGGTCACCCGCCGCATCTGCCTGGGGCTGCAGCTGCGGGACCGGGAACTGGTGGCGCACGGCCGTGCGACCGGCGTCGTCAAACGCCTGCCGCACGGCGAGTACGTCGAGGTGCACCGCCCGCTCGGCCCGGCCGAACTCCACACGCTGACCGAGCACGAGCACCGGGACTCGTCAGACCACCGGGACCTCCAGACGGCTGATCCGCAGCCCGCCCTCGGCGGCGCCCGGGTGCCCGCTCGCCATGAGGAGCCGCAGCCGTGAGCCGCGTACCCCGTCGAAGGTGATCACGGTCGGCGCGTCGGACGCGGTGGCCCAGTCGACGGCCGTTCCCTTCACCGGCACATACCGCTTGCCGTCCCACACCGCGACCTCGACGGACGCGGGCAGTGCGTGCGTGGCGTCGACGGTGAAGGAGACCTCGACGCGGTCGACCGCGCGGGCACGGGCCCAGGCGACCGAGACCCAGTCCTCGGGGCGGGCCCCGCTGAAGGCGGGCAGCAGGGCCGTCGCCGACTTGTAGAAGGCGTTGGACCACCCCGTCGCCGCGTCGCCGTCGAGCATCGCGGCGGGCAAGGTGTCCCGGCGGCCGGAGTAACTGGCGTCCGCGAGCGGGTCGTTCGAGGCGCCGGGACCCGGGTCCGGCCGGAAGGCGGCGGGCGGGGTGGTCGTCTTCGAGCGTGCCGAGGTGGTGCGTACGGTGAGGGTGGCACCCCGCACTCCCTCGGAACGGGCCGTCACCTTCAGCGAGCCCGGCCGCGTCCCGGATCGTACGATCGCGAGCGCCTTGCCGTGGAAGGCCGTTCGGGTGCTCGCCTGATAGCGCTCGGCGCTCTCCTCCCGACCGTTGTCGAGCCCGGCGAGCGAGCCGCCGTCGATGTCGAAGGCGATCAGGTGCTCCGCGTCGGGCACGACCACACCACGGGCGTCGACGACCTCGGCCGTCACGAAGACCAGGGAACGGCCGTCGGCGGCGAGCGACGTGCGGTCGGGCGTGAGCCGTATCGCGTGCGGCGCCCCGGCGGTGCGCAGGACGTCCGTGGCGACGGTACGGCCGTCGCGGCGGGCCACCGCCTTCAACTCACCCGGCTCGTAGGGCACTTTCCAGGTGAGGTGGAGCTTGCCCGCGCTGCCGTTCGGGCTGGTGTAACTGCCCGGGTAGGGGCCCGAGGTGAAGGTCTTGTCGTCGCCGGTCGCCTCGGTCGTCTCCAGATAGGTACGGCCGTCGGTGGTCGTCTTGGTGTCGAACTTCCGTGTGCCGAGGGACTTCCCGTTGAGGAAGAGCTCCACGGTGTCGACGTTCGCGTACGCCCAGACCTCGATCGTGTCGCCCTCCTCGTGGTTCCAGGTCATGGGCACCAGATGGACCATGGGCTCGCTCACCCACTGGCTCCTGAACAGGTGGTACATGTCCTTGGGGAAACCCGCCGTGTCGACCGCGCCGAAGAAGGACGCCTTCACCGGGAACACGTCGTACGGCGTCGGCTCCCCGATGTAGTCGATGCCCGACCACAGGAACTCCCCCGCGAACCATTTGCGGTCCCGGTCCTTCTTGTGCCCGTACTCGCCGCTCATCGTCCAGGACGCGAGGTTGTTGTCGTACGAGGAGACCGCGCGCCGGCCCGGGGTGTGGTTCTCGCCGGTGTTGAGGTGCTCCGGCTCCTGATAGGTGGAGCGGGTCGAGGTCTCGGACGACGACTCCGACTCGAAGAGGAAGAGGTGCGGATAGGCGGCGTGCAGGGCGTCCACCGACGTGGCCGTGTTGTAGTTGAGGCCGAGCCCGTCCAGCTTGGCGAGCATGAGGTCGGCCGCGGAGCCCTTCGTGGGCACGCGGCGGTATTTGTCCGAGCCGATGACCAGCGGCCTGGTGTCGTCCGCCGCCTTGATCGCGGCGATGATCCGGTCCGCCATCGCGAGGCCCGGGGTGGAGGTGGAGTCGGGGATCTCGTTGCCGATGGACCACAGGACCACGGCGGGCGAGTTGCGGGCCGCGAGGACCATCTCGGTGGCGTCCTTCTCGCACCACTCGTCGAAGAACCGGCCGTAGTCGTACCTCGTCTTGCCGGTCCGCCAGCAGTCGAAGGCCTCCACCATCATCACGATGCCCAGCTCCTCGCAGACCTGGATCATCTGCGGCGAGGGCGGGTTGTGCGAGGTGCGGAAGGCGTTGACCCCCATCGACCTCATGATGGTCATCTGCCGGCGTACGGCGTCGACGCTGATCGCGGCGCCCAGCGCGCCCTGGTCGTGGTGCAGGTCGACGCCCTTGATCTTGGCGTGGACGCCGTTGAGGTGGAAGCCCTCGTCCGGGTCGAAGCGGAACGTGCGGATGCCGAAGGGAGTGCGGCAGGTGTCGGCCCTCGCGCCGCCGACCCGCAGTTCGGTCTCCAGGGTGTAGCGGTGGTCCGGGGTCGCGAAGTCCCACAACCGGGGCTCGGCGACGGTGAGTTCATGGGTCTCGTCCGCGCGGCCGGTGACCGGGACCGTGGTGGACGTACGGGCCACCGTACGGCCGTCGGGGTCGACGATCCGCGAGATCACCTGGACCTCGGCGGCGGCACCGGACTCGTTGACGACGGTCGTCCGCACCCGTACGACCGCCCGCTCCGCCGTGATGTCCGGCGTGGTGACATACGTGCCCCAGCGCTGGACGTGCACCGGTTCGGTGACCACGAGCCGGGCCTCGCGGTAGATACCGCTGCCCGAGTACCAGCGGCTGCTGGGCAGTTGGTTCTGGACCTTCACCGCGATGACGTTCTCGGTGGTGCCGTCCGTGTGCAGCAGACCGGTGAGGTCGAGGGCGAACCCCGTGTAGCCGTAGGGGTGACGCCCGACCTCCTCGCCGTTGCAGTAGACGTGCGAGTCCATGTAGACGCCGTCGAACTCCACAGAGATCCGTCGGCCGGCGAGGGCGGGCGGCAGCGTGAAGGTGGTGCGGTACCAGCCGAGACCGCCCGGGAAGAAGCCGGTGCCACTGGTGGTGCCGTGCTCCGTGGTGGGAGTCTGTTCGATGCTCCAGTCGTGCGGAACGGAGACTTCCCGCCACGCCGAGTCGTCGTAGCCGGGCTGCTCGGCGCCCTCGTACGCGCCGGTGGGGTCGGTGATCCCACCCGGGTCGACCAGCGCGAAGCGCCAGCCGTCGCGCAGCTCGACCAAGCGGCGGCCCGCGGCGCGCCCCGGCGAGTCCGCCCAGGCGTCGGCGGCGCCCAGGAGCGATCCGGCCGCGGGTACGGCGGTTCCTGCGATCAATACCGATCTTCGAGTGACCGTCATGGCGGCTCTCCCTAATCAAGGGCCCATAAGTCATCACAACTGATCGTGAACAAACAGATTCTGACGGGGTGACACACAGGCCCGTCAAGGGTGCGGCACCCACTTCCGCCCCGCGCACCACATCGGCCGGAATCCGTCGTACCGATGTACCCCTGGGGCCGCCCGTGTGCCGGGTGCGGAACGCGCGTACGCACTAGGCTGGAACCCGAGTGACGCGCCTGTTCACTGTGAGTGTCCGCAATGGAGTGGCGACGATGAGCCCGGTCCACCCGCTCGACGAGGCTGCCACGGCACGGGCGGTCATCGACGGGAACGGCACCCTGCTCCGATGGAGCGAAGGGGCCCGCCGTCTGCTGGGTCATGCCCCGGAGGAGGTCGAGGGGCGGCCGGCCGCCGATCTGCTGGCCACGGGCACGCCCGTACCGGCCGAACTCACCGGTAACCGCTGGAACGGCAGTCTCGACCTGCGCCACCGCGACGGACACACCGTCTCCGTGTGGCTGCTCGCCCACCGCAGGAAGCCGCGGGACGGCGGCCCGGCCACCTGGCTGGTGGTCACCCCGCTGGAGGCCCGCGGCCCGCGCTCGCCGGACGACCCGCTGACGACGGCCGTGCTGGCGCAGTCCCCGTGCCCGATGGCGGTCTACGACGACCGACTGCGCCTCTTCGGGGTGAACGACGCGATGGCCGATGTGATCGGCCTCCCCGAATCCCGTATCCAGGGCCTGAGGATCTCCGAGATCGGCGGCAAGGAGGAGAGCGAAGCCCTCGAGAGACAGCTGCACGAGGTGCTCGTCTCCGGAACCGGTCGTGACGTGGAGACGTTCATGCAGACGGGCGGCGAATACCACGCGCACGCCTGGATGGCCCGGATCGCCCCGCTGACCGACGCCGAAGGCCGGGTGCGGGGGGTGTGCCTGGCCGCGCACGACTTCACCGAGCAGTACAACGCCCGGGAGCGACTGCAACTCGTCAACGAGGCCAGCGTCCGCATCGGCACCACCCTCGACGTCACCCGCACGGCCCAGGAGCTCGCCGACGTCTGCGTACCCGCCCTCGCCGACTTCGTCAGGGTCGACCTGCTGGATCCGCCGGAGCACGGGAGCGAGCCCCACCCGGAGCCACCGACCGCGCCGATCACGCTGCGCCGCGCCGCCCACCAGTCGGTGAACCCCGGCTGCCCGGAGGCGGTCGTCAAGCCCGGCCAGGTCGACGTCTACCCCGCGCACTCGCCGCAGGCGGACTCCCTCACGGCCGGCCGGACGATCGTGGCGCCCGACGACACCGCCACGCTGGCGGAGTGGCTCTCCTGGGACGACGTGCGAGCCGCGCGCGTCGCCGAGCTCGGCCTGCACACCAGCATGTCGGTGCCGATCAAGGCCCGCGGCCAGACCCTCGGGGTGGCCGTCCTCACCCGGTTCCGGCACCCCGGTCCCTTCACCCCCGACGACGTGCTGCTGGCCGAGGAGGTGACGGCGAGGGCCGGCGTCTGTATCGACAACGCCCGGCGCTTCTCGCGCGAGCGCGAGACCGCCCTCGCCCTCCAGCGCAGCCTGCTCCCCCAGTCGCTGCCCCGGACGGCCGCTCTGGAGGCGGCCTCCCGCTATCTGCCCGCCGCACGGGCCGGGGTGGGCGGCGACTGGTTCGACGTGATCCCGCTGTCCGGGATGCGGGTCGCCATGGTCGTCGGAGACGTCGTCGGCCACGGCATCGCGGCCTCCGCCACCATGGGACGGCTGCGCACCGCCGTCCGTACCCTCGCCGACATCGACCTCGCCCCCGACGAGCTGCTCACCCACCTCGACGACCTCGTCGTACGGCTCTCCACGGAGGCCGGCGCCGAGGGCACCACCGGCGAGGTCGGCGCGACCTGCCTGTACGCGGTGTACGACCCGGTCTCGCGGCGCTGCGTCCTCGCCCGGGCCGGCCATCCTCCGCCCGTCATGCTCCCGCCCGGCGGCCCGCCCCGGCAGATCGAGGTGCCGGCCGGTCCGGCGCTGGGCCTGGGCGGACTGCCCTTCGAGTCCGTCGAGCTCGCCCTGCCCGAGGGCACGGTGCTCGCGCTGTTCACCGACGGCCTGATCGAGAACCGCGAGCGGGACGTCGAGGCCAACCGCGAGCTGATGTGCCATGCCCTGGCGGAGTCCGCGGACTCCCTGGAAGGTGCCTGCCACACCATTCTGCGGACCCTGCTTCCGGTGGGCGGGGCCCACGACGACGTGGCGCTGCTGCTCGCCCGGACCCACGGGCTCGCGCCCTCCCAGGTGGCGACCTGGGACATTCCCGCCGACCCCGCCCTGGTCGCGCCGATCCGCAAGCAGGTCGTCGACCAGCTCGACGTCTGGGGGCTGAGCGCGGCGACGTTCACGGCCGAGCTCGTGGTGAGCGAGCTGGTCACCAACGCGATCCGGTACGGCGAGCCGCCCATCCGGCTGCGGCTCATCCACGACGCCGAGACCCTGATCTTCGAGGTCTCCGACAGCAGCCACACCGCGCCGCATCTGCGCCGGGCCAAGATCTACGACGAGGGCGGGCGCGGCCTGCTGCTGGTCGCGCAGCTCACCCAGCGCTGGGGCAGCCGCCACACGGCCGACGGCAAGACGATCTGGGCGGAGCTGGCGCTCGTCGGGGAGTTCTGACGACATCGGCGCAGGCCCGAAGGGTCGGTGAGCGGGGCGGGGGGGGCGGCGTCTGATGTGATGGGTCGGGCACCACGCCTTGTGTCCCGGAGGACCGAACCCTGAACACCTCGCTCGCCGAATCGCTGTCCGTCGTCCTGCTCGTCGCCGTCCTCGTCTGCGCGGTGGTCCGCCCGTTCGGCTGGCCCGAGGCGGTCGTCGCGGTCCCGGCCGCCCTGCTGGTGATCGCCACCGGCGCGATCTCCTGGGACCACGCAGGCGCGGAGGCGGGTCACCTCGGGCCGGTGATCGGCTTCCTGGCGGCGGTGCTGGTACTCGCCAAGTTCTGCGACGACGAGGGACTCTTCCACGCCTGCGGCGCGTGGATGGCCCGCTGGGCGGCGGGGCGGCCGGGGCGCCTGCTGACGGCGGTCTTCGCGCTGGCCTCGGCGATCACCGCGGTGCTCAGCCTGGACGCCACCATCGTGCTGCTCACCCCGGTCGTGTTCGCCACCGCCGCCCGGATGGGCGCCCGCCCGAAGCCGCACGTGTACGCCTGCACCCATCTGTCGAACACGGCCTCGCTGCTGCTGCCGGTCTCCAACCTCACCAATCTGCTCGCCTTCTCCGCGAGCGGCCTCAGCTTCACCCGGTTCGCGGCGCTGATGGTGCTGCCGTGGCTGGTCGCCATCGGGGCCGAGTACGTCGTCTTCCGGCGCTTCTTCGCCGGCGACCTGGCCGCGGCCGTGCCCGAGCCGACGACCGCGGAGCCGCCGGAGCTGCCCCTGTTCGCGCTGGTCACCGTGGGCTGCACGCTGGCGGGGTTCGTCCTCGCCTCCGCGCTGGACGTGAACCCCGCCTGGTCCGCCGCGGCGGGGGCGCTGGTGCTCGCCGCCCGGGCCCTGCTGCGCGGGCGCGCCACCCCGCTCACCGTGGTGAGGGCCGCCGCTCCGGCTTTCCTCGTGTTCGTGCTCGCGCTGGGCATCGTCGTCCGGGCGGTGGTCGACAACGGGCTCTCCGACGCCCTCGGGCATCTCCTCCCGGACGGCAGCGGACTGCCCGCGCTGCTCGGGATCGCGGCGCTCGCCGCCGTACTCGCCAATCTCATCAACAACCTGCCCGCGGTCCTGGTGCTGCTGCCGCTGGCCGCCACGTCCGGCTCCGGCGCGGTGCTGGCGGTCCTGCTGGGGGTCAACATCGGCCCCAACCTCACCTACGCGGGATCCCTGGCGACCCTGTTGTGGCGGCGTATCGTGCAGGAGCACGACCACGGCGTCGATCTGCGGGAGTTCACCCGGCTGGGCCTGATCGCCGTGCCGGCGGCGCTGGTTCCCGCCGTACTGGCACTGTGGTTCGCGCTCCGCGTCATCGGGGGCTGAGCCGTCGCACAAATGAGGGCCGGAGGCTGATGCTCATGCGGGTCGTCGTGTGGCTCGTCGAGGGGACCTGGCCGGCCTGCGTGGACGCCGTGCGCACGCACGCCCCGCAGGCGACCGAGGTCGTGCTGCTGCACATCAGTGAACCCGGGGTGCCCGCACTGGCGCACGGCGCCTTCGCCGGGCTGCTCGGCCGTGGGCACGTCGAGCGCGATCCCGGGAACCGGCTGGAGGACCTCGGCGCCCTGTCGGCGGCGCGACTGCTCGACGCGGCGGCCGAGCGCCTCGGCCGCCCCTGCACCCGTCAGGAACGCACCGGGCGCACGGAGCGTGAGGTGGTCGCCGCCGCCGAGGGCGCCGATCTGCTCGTGGTGGCCCGGGACGGCGACCGGGCCCGGCTCGGACCGCACAGCCTGGGCCGGGCCGGGCGGTTCGTCGTCGACCACGCGCCGTGCCCGGTGCTGCTGATCTGGCCCGAGTCCACGCCCGCCGTCACGACGATCCCGCCGCATCCCCCGCATCCTCCGGATCCCCCACATCACCCGCATCCCCCGCACTCCTAGCGGTGCTCTTCCGGTAGGCGCCCGGTGGAGTCCCGTAGCGCTGCCGGAAGACTCGGCTGAAGTGGAACCCGCTGGTGAATCCGGAGGCCGCTGCCACCCGTTCCACCGGGAGCTCGGTGGCCTCCAGCAGCCGGGCCGCGTGCAGCAGCCGGGCCTCGCGCAGGGCGCGCATCGGGGAGCGGCCGAGTTGCTCGGTGAAGAGGTGGGCGAACCGGGACGGGGAGAGCGCGACCGCCCCGGCCAGCGAGCGGACGGTGTGGGGCGCGCCCGGGTCCGCGGCGATCAGCGCCTCCGCGTGGCGGACGCGGGCGTCGAGATCGGGGTGGTGGCGCTCCGCCCGGGCGGCGGCGAGCAGCACGATCTCCTCCAGGGAGCACAGGGCCAGTTCCCGGGCGGCGGTGCCGTGCGCGACCGCGACCTCGCCCGGGGCGGGCTCCGCGCCCCCGGGCGGCGGGCCCTCTCCCGTCCAGCGGGCGTCGGTGAGCATCCGGCGGAACGCCGCTTCGACACGTTCCCGGGCGGGCGCGGGTCCGACGGCGTACAGGCCGTCGTCGAGGGCGTAGGGCCGCAGCCATCCGGTCCAGGACGGGCGGGCCTGGCAGTGCGCCCACCAGAACGCCCAGTGCCCGGCCCCGTGTTCGACGGCGTAGCGCTGCGGCACGCCGGGCCCCAGGACCACCAGGTCCCCGGCGCCGGCCGCCGTCCGGGCCGCTCCCTGCCTGAGCTCTCCCCGTCCGCCGGTGGTCCAGGTGAACAGCCAACTGTCGCTGCCCCGAGGCCGGTTGACGCGGTATCCCGGTCCCTGGTCGAAGCGCCCGACGGTCACCAGGCCCGGCGGTGGGGACGGGGCAGCAGGCTCGGGCAACTCCTCAGCACGCACGGGCATCCTCCCGGAAGGCTCATCGGCCTAGCGTGAAGCACCTGGGACTCCGGTGAGAAGGGGCGGTCGGATGACAGTCACGGACATGAGCGGGCCATGGTGGTCGGACTTCGAGGAGAACGGGTTCGTGGTGGCGCGCGGCCTGTTCACCGGCGCCGAGATCGACGAGCTGTGCGCCGAGTTCACGGCCCTGCACTCCGCCGGGCCGGTCCCGGGGCACTTCGAACCCCGGGCCACCGCCGCCGGCGGTCCGGCGGATCCGCTGGACGCCCATCCCCGGGTCATGCACCCGCACCGCGTCAACGAGCTGTCCCTGCGCCGCCTCCTCGATCCCCGGTTGCGGCGAATCCTGGAGACCCTGCTCGGCGAGGAGGTCCTGGCAGCGCAGAGCATGTTCTACTTCAAGCCGCCCGGGGCCCGAGGGCAGGCACTGCACCAGGACAACTTCTATCTGCGGGTCGAGCCGGGCACCTGCGTGGCCGCCTGGATCGCCTGCGACGCGATCGACCGGGAGAACGGCGGCCTGGAAGTGGTGCCGGGCACGCACCGCATGGACCTGTTCTGCCCTCAGCAGGCGGACGCGGAGCTGTCCTTCGTACGGGAGTACGTCCCGCCGCCGCCCGGTCTGGCCGCCGTGCCCGTCGACATGGCACCGGGCGACGTGCTGTTCTTCAACGGCAGTCTGGTGCACGGCTCCGGGCCCAACCGCAGCGCCGACCGCTTCCGCCGCTCCTTCATCGGCCATTACGTCGGCCGCTCCGCCCATCACATCGGCCGCCATTACCCCACGCTGACGATGGGCGGGGATCCCGTCGCCCTGGCCGAGAGCGAGGGTGCGGGCCCGTGCGGCACGGAGTTCGCCCCGGCGGCACCGCACTGATGTCATTCCCGCGGCTCGGGCAGCGCGTCGCGGAGCTGGGCGCGGGAGGTGATGCCGAGCTTGGGGAAGATCCGGTAGAGGTGGAAGCCGACCGTGCGGGGCGAGAGGAAGATCCGTTCGCCGATCTCCCGGTTGGTCAGGCCCGCGGCGGCGAGGCGGGCGATCTGCAGCTGCTGCGGGGTGAGTTCGGCGAGGCCGTCCGGGGAGCCGGCCGACGCGCTCGCCGGGGTGACGCCCGCGGCGCGCAGTTCGGCGCGGGTGCGGTCCGTCCAAGGGCGGGTGCCGAGTCGTTCGAAGACCTCCAGCGCCGCGGCGAGCAGGGGGCGGGCCTCCACCGCGCGGCGCCGGCGCCGCAGCCACTCGGCGTAGTCGAGGCGGATCTGTGCCCGTTCGAAGGGCCACTGGTCGCCCGCAGGGTCGGCCAGGGCCGCCGTGAAGTGCCGTTCGGCGTCGTGCGGTTCGGCGAGCAGGGCGTCGGCCCGGTGCACGATCGCGGTGAGCCGCGCGGACGTCGTGCCCTCGGCGAGGCGCCGCCTGGTCGTGTCGAGGACGAGCCGTGCGTCCTCGGCCCGGCCCGTGCGGACGGCGGCTGCCACGAGGTCGGCCAGGTAGTAGTCGGAGGCGTGGAAGTGCAGGGGCGCGGGCTCCGGCCGGCGGGTGTAGACGGCGCGGAAGCGGTCGTAGGCCGCCGCGTGGTCGCCCTCCGCGAGTGCGGCGGCGCCCAGCGCGTAGTGCGTGCGCACCTGCAGGCTGCGGCAGTTGGGCAGGTCGATGCCGTGCACGGCGCGCTGTACGGCGGCGCGGGCCTCTTCGGTGTCGCCGCGCAGGGCGAGCAGGGTGGCGCGGAGCACGGGCGCTCCGACCACCACGTTCTCCAGTCCCCCTTCGGCGGCCAGGCCGTACGCCTCGTCGAGTGCCGCGCGGGCCTTGGTCCAGGACCCGCTCTCGTAGAGGGCCAGCGCGAGGGCCTGGGCCACGGTCGCGTTGGCCCCGGAGGTCGGGGAGCGGCGCAGATGGTCCATGGCCGCGCCGAGCAGCCGTATCGCCTCGGCCGTCTCGTCCAGGACCCAGGCGGCCCCGCCGGAGACGACCAGGCGGGACAGCGGGACGTCGACGCCGGATCCGGGCTTCGGCAGGGGCTCGGTCCAGGTGGCCGCGAGCAGATCGAGGGCCTGGGTCCGGTTGCGTACCGGATCGCAGCCGGCCAGGGCCCAGAGCCGGCCGGTCTCGTCCTCCTGGGGCGGCACGCGCTCCAGGATCCGCAGGATGTGCTCGCGGTGTTCCGGGGCCCCGGAGTTGTACGCGGGTGTGGTCGCCGTCGCCAGGGCGTCGAGGGTCAGTACGGGGTCCTGGTCGACGGCGGCCTCGGCGACCGGCAGCAGGAAGCCGAGCGAGCCCGCGAACTGGGTGGTCACGGCGAGCGCCCAGCCCGCCAGGAGCGAGGCCTCGGCGAGGAGGGCCGGTTCGTCGGTGAGGGTGGCGACCTGGGCGCTGAGCTCGCCGACCCAGCGCGGGTGACCGGCGTACATCGCCATGGTCGCGGCCCGTACCAGGCGCCCGGCGCGGACGGTGGGGTCGGGGCTGAGCCGGGCCGCGCGTTCGAGGGCCGTCGCGGCGGCCGCGTAGCCGCCGCGGCGCTGTGCCCGGGCCGCGCTGTCGTCGAGTTCCTGGGCGGCCTCCTCGTCGACGCCGGAGACGGCGGCCGCGTGGTGCCAGGCACGGCGGTCGGGATCGCCGACGAGGACGTCGGCGAGCGCCCGGTGGGCTGTGTGGCGTTCGGTGTAGGTCGCGGCCCGGTAGACGGCGGAACGTATCAGCGGATGGCGGAAGCGGACGCGGTCGGCGTCGATGCGGACGAGTCCGGCGCGTTCGGCGGGCAGCCAGTCGTCCGGGGTCGCCCGGTCGCCCACGGCCGAGAGGATGACGGGCAGCTCGGCGCTCTCCGCGGCGGCCGCGAGGAGCAGTAACTCACGGGTGGACGGGGGAAGTTCGGGAAGGTCCGCGGCGAAGATGGCTTCCAGCCGGTCGGTGAGGGGCAGCGCGTCCTCGTGGGCGGCGGCCGGGTCGCGCGCCACGGCCCGGGCGAGTTCGACGAGGGCGAGGGGGACGCCCGCCGCCTGTTCGAGAACGCGGGAGCGGGCCCGTCCCGCGGGTGGCCGGGGCTGGTGGTCGAGGAGCCGTCCGGCAGCGGCCGGATCGAGCGGCTCGATCGTCAACCGGTTGATCTGACGGTCGAGTTGTGCGGGTACGGCGGTGTCGCGCGCCGCCAGGAGCAGAGCGACCGGCTCGCCTTCGAGGCGTCGGGCCACGAAGGCCAGGACGTCGAGGGTGCCCAGGTCCAGCCAGTGGATGTCGTCGATCACCAGGAGGAGCGGGCCGTGCTCCGCGGCGTCGGAGAGCAGGGTGAGCGCGCCGAGTGAGGTCAGCAGGGGATCGGAGACCGTCCGCGTGCCGTCGTCGAGTCCGAACACGCCGAGCAGCGCGGCCCGCTGGCGTGCGGGCAACCCCTCGGCCAGGTCGAGGAAGGGCCGCAGCAACTGGTGCAGCCCCGCGAAGGCGAGGCCCGACTCGCCCTCGCTCCCCCGGCACCGCAGCACCCGTACCCCGGACCGGCGGGCCATGCGGGCGGCGGCGTCGAGGAGCGCGCTTTTGCCCGCGCCGGGCCCTCCCGTCATCATCAGGGCCCCGGTGCGCCCCGTCGTGAGGTCGTCCACCAGCCGTGACAGCAGGGCCAGTTCATGGTCCCGGCCGACGATCCACTCGTCACCGAGCGACGTCATGAGTCGGACCCGGGGAGCGCGTCGGAGGTGAAGGCGAGGAGGGCATGGGCGACCGCGCCGGGGCTCTCCAGGAGCATCTCGTGCGTACCGTCGATCCCGACGACCCGCACGGTGGACCGCCGCGCGGCCAGTTCGGCGAGATCCCTGGCGAGCCCCTTCCCGTACGCCGTCATCAGTTCGTCGAACCAGGGCAGGCCGGGGGCGGGTGGTACGGGTCGCGCGGCCCGTCCGAGCAACAGTGGCCGGCGCGTCCGCGCGAAGGCGTCGAAGAGGTCGAAGAGGTCGAGTGCTTCGACGGCGGCCAGCATCTCCAGCACGAGCGCGATTTCGGGGCGCACCTCCAGCCGTCCGTCGGGTGCGGGCCGCACGCTGCGCAGCAGGCCGGCCTCCAACAGCTCGTAGGGGATGCCCAGTTGGTCGGAGAGTGCGCGCTGCTCGGCAAGCAGTTCCTTCAGACCGTCGACCGGAAGCGGTTCGCCGGAGGCCGTCGCGGCCGCCGACTCCCGCATCTGGGTGAGACGCTCCTCGACGTACGCCGGGTCGAGGCCCACGTACTGGTCGGGGCGGCCCCAGCCGTATCCGTCCAGGTTCACCGCGCCGGGTGTGACGCCCGGATGCTCCAGCGCGTACAGTACGGCGATCATCCCGCCGAGCGAGTGCCCGACGGGCAGCGCGCCGGGAAGGTCGTACCGCTCGAGCACCGCCTCGATGTCGTCCAGTACCCGGGGAAGACTCCAGGTCCCCGACGGTGAGAGACCATGTCCGCGCAGGTCCACGGCGAGCACCCGGTGCCGGGGGACGAGGCGCGGGGCCACGGCGGCCCAGTCGGCCAGCGTGCGCCTGGCTCCGTGCAGCAGAAGCAGGGGTGGGCCGTCACCACCGTGGTCGTGTACGGCCAGTTCGATGCGGTCTCCGGTCATGTCCTGACAATACGGCGTGGGTCAGGGCTCCAGGAGCAGATTGAGCGTCGGCAGGGGGCCGCCCGGGAACTGTTGCAACCGTCCGCCGGACGCCAGCGGGCCCAGATTGATGACCGCCCAGCCCACCCGGTCCGCCAGCCGCGTGACGCGCTCGTTGGCCCCGGGGTGGTTTCCCGAGAGGAAGACCACCCGCCGTCCGACGAAGGTGCGCGGATCGGAGCCGAGCACCGCCGGTGTCAGTGTGTTGAACGCCTTCACCAAGCGCGCCCCGCGGACGAGTTCGGCGACGACCTCGCTGGAGGTGCGGCCGTCGAGGTCGGCGACCTTGAAGTCGGGCGGTCCGAGCGGGTTGGTGGTGTCGATGACGATCCGCTCCTGCCAGTCGAGGACATCAGCGGCGGCCACCGCCTCGCTCAGCCGACGCCACGGCACGGCGAGGACGACGATCTCCTCCTTGGCCGACTCCGCGACGGTGGCGGGCGTCAGTGCAGGGCCGATCGAGGTGGCGAGGTCCCGCAGTGACTGCGGGCCCCGGCTGTTGCTGATGACGACCTGCTCGCCCGCCGCCACGAACCGATAGGCGAGGGCCTGGCCGATGGCTCCGGCACCGATGATTCCGATGGGCATGAGGTGTCCTCCTCCTTGAGTTCCGCGCCTACGACAACAGGGTGACGGTCAGCATCACGCCGCAGGTCACAGCGGCGCTTCTGTCATGTGACTGGGCCGGGTCCGCGACCCGCGCGGGTGTGGCGGGGGCCGCCTTGACGCGGGCGTCGTCCAGACGATTTGATCCTGAGGTGCCGAGGCGCCGCGCCGGGCACGCAGAGGTACGCCCAGCCGGTAGCGGACACCGTTCGAGTCCGGCCAGAGTCGCCAGGACCGCGGGAGCGTCCGAGGCGGGGTCGTACCCCCGATCGATGGAGCCGACATTCCCGCCCAACGTGTTTCCCGCGTCACCGGCCTGGGGGCAGCCGCCGCCCTGGTGGCGCTCGCGACGCTGGTGAGCTGTACGACCGGATCGGACGAGGGGACGCCACCCCAGCAGGGTAAGGCCTCCCCGCCGACCGCGGAGGCCGTACAACTCCCCCCGCTCCACGCGGGCTTCGACTACCAGATCGGCGGCGCCTATCCGCCGCCGTCCGGCGTCCGCATCGTCAGCCGCGACCGCTCGGACTCGCCCGCGCCCGGCCTGTACAACATCTGTTACGTCAATGCCTTCCAGGCCCAGCCGGACGAGTCGAAGGCGTGGCCGGCCGATCTGCTGCTGCGGGACGCGCGCGGCAAGGTCGTCATGGACCGCGACTGGAACGAGGCGCTCCTCGACCTCCGCACGCCGGCCAGGCGCAAGCGGGTGGCCATGCGGGTCAACCGCTGGATCGACGAATGCGCCGACAAGGGATTCGACGCCGTCGAGCCGGACAACTACGACAGCTACACCCGCTCCGGCCATCTGCTGACGGCGAACGACGCCACCGCGTTCATCACCCTCCTCTCGGCCCACGCGCACGCCCGGGGGCTGGCCATCGGACAGAAGAACACCGCGGAACTGGCCGGGCTCAGGTCGAGGACCAAGCTCGACTTCGCGGTGACCGAGGAGTGCGGCCAGTACGACGAGTGCGACACCTACGCAAAGGCGTTCGACAACCGGGTGGTCGACATCGAGTACACCGACAGCGGTCTGCGCAAGGCCCTCGCGAGCTACGGGAACCGGCTGAGCATCGTGCGCCGCGATGTGCAGGTGTCGACGCCGGGCACCGCGCAGTACGTCCGCCGGACGCGCTGACGGACGCTGCCCCGGGCCGGGAGAGGGCAGCGTGCATACTCGCAGCGAAGCCGGGTGGTTTCCGGATGAGCGGGTACGCACGGAGCGGACGTATCAAAGGGCATGTCGACATCCATGGCCAGCAGGCAGGGCGACCGCCTGCCCACCAGCACCGCCAGACCGCCGGGCCGGTTCGATCGGCTCCGGCGGCACCGGCGGTGGCTGCTCGCGCTGGCGGTGGTCGCCCTGCTGGCCCAGATGGCGGTCGCGATGGTCACGGCGGCCGCGCAGCAGACGCCGACGATCGACGAGCCGGTGTACGTGGGCACGGCGGAGACCTATGTGCGGGAACACAGCCTGCGCTTCAACCCCGAGCATCCGCCGCTGGGCAAGCTCATCATCGCGACCGGACTGCTGTTCGCCCGGCCGCACCTGGACGCGCACTTCACGGGCGATCAGACGGCGCTCGGACGGCGGTTGCTGTACGAGTCGGGCAACGATCCCTGGCGGGTGATGCTGTGGGCGCGGCTGCCGGTGATCGTGCTGACGCTGCTGTTCGGTCTGGTCGTCCTCGCGTTCGCCCGTGAACTCGTCGGCACCGTGGGCGGGTTGGTGGCGCTCGGGCTGTACGCGTTCTCGCCCGACGTCATCACCAACGGCTCGCTCGCCACACTCGACGTACCGGCGGCCGGATTCCTGCTGACGTCGGTGTGGCTGGCGTGGCGGGCCCGGCGTCGGCGGCCTCTGCTCCACCTCGCCCTCGCGGGGGCGGCCCTCGGCGCGGCGCTCGCCACCAAGATGAGCACCCTGCCGGCGGTGCCGGTGCTGCTGCTCCTGGTGTTCCTCTCCTACTGGCAGGCACGCCGCACGCCTGGCCTTGGCCTGCGCGCGCAGCCGCGGCTCGTCGGCCTGGGGGTGGCGGTGGCGGCCGGTACGGTGCTGGTGGCGCTCGCCGTCGTGTGGGCGACCTACCTGGTCGTCGACCCGCAGCTGCGCTGGACGGCTCCCGCGAACCTCCCTGCCGTGCACGGTCTGCGCGGGCTCGTCATCGACTGGCTGCCGGTGCCTCGGCCGTACCGCGACGGGATGCGGATCCAGTTCGGCTTCGAGAACGACGTGTGGACCGGCTTCCTGTTCGGACGGGTCTACCACGGCTCGCTCTGGTACTACCTGCCGGCCGCGCTGCTGGTGAAGACACCGCTCGGCATGATCGCGCTCTGGCTCATGGGCCTCGCCGTGACGACGGCCGTACCCCGGCTGCGGCCCGCCGCCCCGTACGTCCTGCTCCCCCCGGCCGTCCTGCTGGCCGTGGCCATGACCGGGTCCCGGGACCTCGGCGTCAGATACGCCCTCTTCGTCCCGGTGTTCCTGGCGGTGGCGGCGGCCGGGGTCGTCGCCCTGCGTCGGCGCTGGGCCCACCTCGTCACGGCGGCGCTGGTCGGCTTCGTCGCGATCAGTTCGCTGCGCGCGTTCCCGTACTACCTGCCGTACTCCAACGAGGCGTTCGGCGGACCCTCGCAAACCCGTCTGCGGCTGCACGACTCGAACGTCGACTGGGGGCAGGACCTGGGCCGCCTGGCCGACCGTCTGGCCGGGCGGTATCCGGGCGAGCGGGTTTGGCTGGTCTACAAGGGCAGTGGTGTGCCCTCGTACTACGGGATCGAGGCGGCCGATCCGCGCAAGGTGCCGCCGAGCGAGGTGCACGGACTGCTCGCCGTGTCGGACACCGCCGTCGCGAAGGCCGACGGCCGTCTGGCGGCGCTGCTCGACGGCGCCACGCCCATCGACGACGTCGGCCACTCGATCACGATCTACCGTCGTCCCTGACCCCCGGGCGTCACGCGCGAGAAGCGAGCAGGTCCAGGGCCCGCCCCCAGGGGAACTCCGCGCGCAGGCCGTTCTCCCCCGGCTCCCCGCAGTAGCGGTCGCCGAACCGGACACCCATTCCGCGCAGCCGCTCGACGCTCCCCCGGTACGCGGGGTGTGCCGCCAGCGCGTCGCTCACACAGGGCAGTACGGCGATCGGGACGCCGAGTCCGTACGCCTCGTTCAGCGTGCCGAGCGCGAGGGTGTCGGATATCCCGGCCGCCCACTTGTTGACGGTGTTGAAGGTGGCCGGGGCGACGGCCACCGCGTCGGGGGCCGGGAAGGGGCGCGGGTCGCCCGGGGCCCGCCAGGCGGACCTGATCGGGCGACCGGTCTGCGCCTCGACCGCCGGTGCGTCGAAGAAACCGAGCCCCTGCGGGGTGGCGATGACGCCGACCTCCCAGCTCCGTTCCTGTGCCTCGGTGATCAGTTCGCTGACGTCCTGTGCGATACCGGCCGCGCACACGACGACGTAGAGGAAGGGCTTTTCGGCGTGTTCGGTCACGTGGGAACCCTAGTGACCACGTGGCATCGCATGCGGACACACGGGATCTTCAGTGGACCGGGAAGGAGTCCCCGCGTTCGGCTTCCGGGCGCGGGCCGAAGATGCGGCGCTCGTGCTCGTCCATGCGTACGTCATTGATGCTGGCCTCGCGCCGGGTCATCAGCCCGTGCTCGTCGAACTCCCACAGCTCGTTGCCGTACGACCGCCACCACTGCCCGTCGGCGTCGCGCGACTCGTACTGGAAGCGGACGGCGATGCGGTTGCCGTCGAAGGCCCACAGGTCTTTGCGCAGGGCGTACTCGTGTTCGCGCGCCCACTTGGCGGTGAGGAGTTCGACGATCTCGGCGCGGCCGGTGACGAAGGTGTCGCGGTTGCGCCAGACCGAGTCCACGGAGTAGGCGAGGGCGACCTTGTGGGGATCACGGGTGTTCCAGGCGTCCTCGGCGGCCTGGACCTTCTGGGCCGCGGTCTGAGAGGTGAAGGGCGGGAGGGGCGGGCGGTCGTTCACGGGGGTGTCCTTTCAGATACACGCGCATCTGGTCCACGCGCATCACGTGAGTGGAGAACGTGCGTTCTCTCTCTCGACTGCTAACGTAGAGAACGTTGGTTCTCGCGTCAAGGAGCAGCCCCGTATGGACAGCACAGCCGCCCGCGAACAGGCCCTCGCCGCCGCCCGCGAACAGGCGTTGGACGCCGCTGAGGAGCTCTTCTACGCCCGCGGCATCCAGACCGTCGGCATGGACGACATCCGCGGCGCCTCGGGGGTCTCCCTCAAGCGCCTCTACCAGCTGTTCCCGGCGAAGGAGCTCCTGGTCGAGGCGTATCTCGAGCGGCGCGACGTGCGCTGGCGGCAGCGGCTGGCCGAGCACGTCGACGGGTTCGAGGAGCCCGGGCAGCGGATCCTGGCGGTGTTCGAATGGCTGGGGCAATGGTTCTCCGAGCCCGACTTCCGTGGGTGCGCCTGGATCAACTCCTACGGCGAACTCGGCGCGACCTCGCCACGCGTGGTCGCGCAGGTCCGTGCCCACAAGGGGGCGTTCAAGGACTACCTGGGCGGCCTGGTGACCGCCGCGGGGCTCCCCGGCGCCCTCGCCGACCAGCTGTTCCTGCTGGCCGAGGGCGCCATGGTCACCGCGGGCATCACACGGAGCACGGCGCCGGCCGAACAGGCGGGCGGGGCGGCACGGGTGCTCGTCGAGGCCCAGCGGCGATAGGACCAACGCCCGGCGGGCACGGCCGACCCGAGCCGGCCGTCCCCGTCGAGTGGTCCTCAGGTCTCGTCGAGTCGTTCTCAGGTCTCTTCGAGTGGTCCTCAGCTCCCGCCGAGTCGTTCTCAGGTCTCGTCGAGTGGTCCTCAGCTCTCGGAGACGGTGATGGCGCCCACCGGGCAGGCCCGCGCGGCCTCCCGGACCAGCGGGTCGCCGCCGCCGTCCTCACGGCCGGGCAACAGCGCGCTGAAGCCGTCGTCGTCCTGGGTGAAGACGTTCGGCGCGGTCAGCGCGCACTGTCCCGCGCCGATGCAGACGTCCTTGTCGATGGCGATCTCGATACTCATGGCCGCCAGCCTCTTACCAGGTCACGGGGAGTTCCAGCATCCCCTGGATCGTGTCTCCCGCTTTGAAGGGGATCTCGTCCGCCGGCACGGCCAGACGCAGTCCGGGCAACCGGTCGAAGAGTGACAGCAGGGCGATCTCCATCTCGGCGCGGGCGAGGTTCTGGCCGAGGCACTGGTGGATGCCGAAGCCGAACGCGACGTGATGACGGGCCGAACGGTGCCAGTCCAGGGCGTCCGGCTCGGGGAAGGTGCCCGCGTCACGGTTGATGACGGAGGTCGAGAAGACCACGCCCTCGTCGGCGCGGATCGTCGCCCCGGCCACCTCGATGTCCTCGGTGGCCACCCGCAGCAGCCCGTCGGCGATGGACAGGAAGCGCAGCAGTTCCTCCACGGCGGCGGGCATGAGCGTCGGCTCGGCGCGCAGTTCCGCCAGCTGCTCGGGGTGGTGCAGCAGGGTGAACGTACCGAGCGAGATCATGTTCGCGGTCGTCTCGTGCCCGGCGACCAGCAGGATCGTCGCCAGGCTGATCAGCTCCTCGCGGTCCACCTTCCCCTCGCTCAGTTGTTCGTGGATGAGCTCGTCGAGGAGCCCGTCCCCCGGGTCCTTCCACTTGCGGTCGATCAGCGCCCCGAAGTAGGCCTCCAGCTGGTCGCGCGCGTCCTGGGTGTCCGCGGCGGCCGGGCCGCGCAGCAGCCTGCGGGACTGCTCCTCGAAGAAGTCGTGGTCTGCGTACGGCACGCCGAGCAGCGCGCAGATCACCATCGAGGGCACCGGCAGCGCGAAGGCGCTGACCAGTTCGGTGGGCGGTCCCTGCCGTTCCACGGCGTCCAGCAGCCGGTCGACGGTCTCCTGGATGCGCGGGCGCAGGGCCGCGGTCCGTTTCAGGGTGAAGCTCGGAACGAGCATGCGGCGCTGGGTGTGGTGAGCTGGATCGTCGAGCCCGAGCAGCGCGACCCGCCGGTTGCGGGACTGGGCGAACCGCTCCGTGGGCATCGGGAACGCCGGGCGGGTGCGGTCGGAGGAGAGCCGGGGATCGGTGAGCAGGTCTCGGGCGGTGCCGTGCCCGGTGACGACCCACACGTTGCGCCCGTCGAACAGGGAGACGCGCGACAGGGGGTGCGCCTCGCGAAGGGCGTCGTAGGCGGTGGGCGGGTGGTAGGGACACGTACGGTCCTGGGGGAAGGCAACGGGTTCTGTCATGAGTGACCTCGCAAGCGATGGTTCCCTCTTGCCGATCTTCATTAGATGCCCCAGGCACCTATAGGAGCCACGCAAAGTTCGGCCAGATGCCCCGGACGGACCATCTGGCCGAACGCCGTCGCCGGTCGGGGCGGCCGCCGGGCTCCCACGGGCCTCGGTCGCCGCCCGGGTGCCGTACGTACGGCGGGTGTGTGGCTCGATCCAACCGCTACCTCCACGGTACACACCCGCCTTTGGTGGCTCGGTGACGTCCTCGCGCAATTCGCTTGCACGGGCGGCTCGAGGGCCCCAGGATCTGCCCATGCCCACGATCGAAGCCCTCCTGCCGCCGACCTCCGCCGCCGCTCGTCCGGTGCGGGTCCAGCAGCAGCCCGGCCGTCCGCGGAGGCCCTCGCTTCCCCGGTCATGACCGCCGCGCTCGTCGCGGGGCTTCTCGCGGGCTATGGCATCGCCATCCCCGTCGGAGCGGTCGCGACCTATCTCGTCTCCCTCACCGCGCGTACGTCCCTGAGAACCGGGGGCTGCGCCGCCCTGGGCGTCGCGACCGCCGACGGGTTGTACGCCCTGGTCGCCGCCCTCGGGGGCGCCGCGCTAGCCGCCGCGCTGCAACCGGTGCTCGTGCCGTTGCGCTGGGCCTCCGGTCTGGTGCTGCTCGCGCTGGCCGTACGGGGCGCGGTCGGCGCGTTGCGCCAGTACCGCGAACAGCGGCTCGCGGCCCGGTCCGCACGGGACCCGGTGCGCCCGGCGCGGGCGTACCTGACCCTGCTCGGGATCACCCTCCTCAACCCCACCACCGTGATCTACTTCGCCGCCCTGGTCCTCGGCAGCCGGACGGCCGAGGCGGTGCGCCCCCTGGAGCAGGCGGTGTTCGTGCTCGCCGCGTTCTTCGCGTCCGCGAGCTGGCAACTCCTGCTCGCCGGCGGCGGCGCGCTGCTCGGCCGGGCGCTGACGGGACGCCGGGGGCGCCTGGTCACTGCGCTCGCGTCGAGTGCCGTGATCATGGTGCTGGCGGTACGGATGCTCGGCGCACCATGAGGAGTGGAGCTCGCGCGTCTGCGGACCGGGTGCGGATGATTCGCGTCCGCGCTGGTGTTGAATCGTGCCGAGACAGGATCAGCACGAGCGACGATGGGACGGAAGTCATGCCTCTTGAGGGTGAGTACGAACCCAGCCCGACGCAGTGGGTGCGCGACCAGGTGGAGTTGTACGAGGGCTCCGGCGGCACGAAGGGAACCACGCTGCTGGACACGGGACTGCCGGTCATCATTCTCACGACCCGGGGTGCCAAGAGCGGCAAGATCCGCAAGACCCCGCTGATGCGGGTCGAGCACGACGGACGTTATGCGGTGGTCGCCTCGCTGGGCGGCGCCCCCAAGCACCCGGTCTGGTACTTCAACGTGCAGTCCGATCCGCATGTGGAGCTCCAGGACGGGGCCGAGCGCCAGGACATGACGGCGCGTGAGGTCACGGGTGAGGAGAAGGCCCAGTGGTGGGAGCGCGCGGTCGCCGCGTACCCCCCTTACGCCGACTACCAGAAGAAGACGGACCGCGAGATCCCCGTCTTCGTGCTGGAGCCGACGGGCTGACCGACCCGGACCGAAATTCCTTGGAAACCGGTGCGCATGATCCCTCGCGCGCCGGGCACCCGTGCCTCAGGCCCCGCCGCGCTCCCCCGTCGCGGCGGGGCTTTCCGCTGCCACGGAACCGCGCGCCGCGGCCCGTGCCGCACGCGCGTCGGTGACGTCCAGGAAGATCTGGTCGGCCTCCGGGACGGTCTGGGCGACGGAGCCTTTGATGCGGACGGCGACCTCCTCGACCTCCTCACTGTCCAGGCCCGGCACGAGGTCGACCCGGGCGGCGACCAGGGTCGAGTCGAGGCCCAGCTCCATGGTGAGCAGCGCCTCCACGCTGTCGATCTCGGGCTGCGCCTCCAGCAGGGCCCGGATCCGACGGCTCGCCTCCTCGTCGGCGGCCCGCCCGATGAGCTGTTCGCGCGCGTCCCGGCCGAGCCAGTAGGCGACGCGCACGAGGAGCACCCCGATGGCGAGGGAGGCGCAGGCCTCCCACACGATCTGGCCGGTGACCATGTGCAGCACCATGCCGGTGATGGCGAGCAGGACACCGATCACGGCGGTGCCGTCCTCGGCGACCACCGTACGCAGGGCGGGGTCGCGCATCCCGTCCGCGCCGCCGCCCTGCCGCCGCACCTGGTGCAGCGCCCGGAGCAGGGACGCTCCCTCGGCGAGCAGGGCGACTCCAAGTACCGCCAGTCCGGCCACATAGCCGTGGAAGGACTCCTCGGCGCCGTTCCGCAGCGCTTCGACGCCCTGGAAGAAGGAGAAGCAGCCGCCCATCACGAAGATGCCGACGGCCGCGAGCAGCGACCAGAAGAACCGTTCCTTGCCGTAGCCGAAGGGGTGCCGGCGGTCGGCGGGGCGGCGGCTGCGGCGCAGCGCGGCGAGGAGGAACACCTCGTTCATGCTGTCGGCGACGGAGTGCGCCGCCTCGGAGAGGAGCGCGGGTGAGCCCGTGAGGAGGCCGCCCACCGCCTTGGCCACGGCGATCAGCAGGTTGGCGCCCAGGGCGACCAACACGGTGACGCGCGTCCTGCGGTCCGACTTGTTCGGTTTCCGGTTCACCTCGGCCGGTTTCCCCGGCGTGCCTGCCTCACACTTCGGCGTACGCCCACGCCCTCTACCCGGCGCCCGGATTCGGTGACACCGTCGGCCTCGACCAAGAAGGAGGACCAGGTGTCCAAGAAGGTGTCCAAGAAGCCGAAGAAACTCAAACTCCCCCTCGCCTACAAGCCCCTCGGCTTCGCGCTGGGCTGGGCGAGCGGCGCCCTGGCCGGGATCGCCTTCCGGGCGACGTGGAAGGCGATCCGCCACGAGGAGGACGCGCCCGACGCCCTGGACAAGGACCGCGGCTGGGGCGAAGTGTTGCTCGCCGCGGCCCTTCAGGGGGCTTTGTTCGCGGTGGCGCGCAGCGCCGCGGACCGTACGGGCGCGAAGGCCGTCGAACACTCGACGGGGGTCTGGCCGTCCTCGGACAAGAGCGACCGGGACTGAGGACCGGCGACCCGCGCGAGACCGGCCCGGCGCGGGTCGGGCGGTCAGCCCTGTTTGGGTGTGGTCTGCGGCAGGAGGCGCAGGGTGAAGGAGTGTCCGGATGGGTCGGCGTAGCCGCGTTCCTCGAACGGGCTCGGCCGCCCGCTGTGTTCCCGGTTACCCCGTAGGGCGATTTCAGTCCGCCATGAGCCACTCCCCGTCGCGCATGAGGTCACGCCCGGTGAGTTCGTCGGCCTCGCGCC
Organism: Streptomyces sp. NPDC007896; assembly: GCF_042959425.1. Lineage (NCBI taxonomy): Bacteria > Bacillati > Actinomycetota > Actinomycetes > Kitasatosporales > Streptomycetaceae > Streptomyces > Streptomyces sp. NPDC007896. The sequence goes on from NZ_JBIBKX010000005.1 coordinate 201,766, forward strand.
AAGCCTGCACGCGCCGCGGCGCGATACGGAAATAGAGGTACGCCGTGGTGAGTCCGCGCGGGTCGAAGCCGGTCTTCTCGGCGAAGGCGTCGCCGACTCCGTCCGGCAGCGCGGCGGGTTCCAGCGCCTCGGCGGTTCCCTCGACGAGCACCACGTCGCGGGTCGGGCCGATACCCAGGCGCACCTTGCCGGTCGCGCGCAGGTTGCGGCCGGTCGGACTGGCGGCCGGGGTGGCGAGCAGCAGGGTGGTGCCGTCCCAGAGGAAGGACAGCGGGATCAGGTACGGCGTCTTCCCGGCGCCGTCGGCCGTGGACACCCAGCAGTCGACGTCGTTCTCCAGCCGGTGGAGGGTGTCGTGCTTGCGTTGCTTCGGGGAACGGGCGGGCGGGTTCATGGACGGGCGGTCTCCTGATCTTCTCCTCGGGCGCGGGAAGGATCGGCGTGATCGGCGACCTCTTCGAGGCAGGCCGCCGCCGCGGTCAGCAGCATGTCCAGCGCCACCGGATAGGCGCTGCGGCGCATGTCCACCAGCAGGTGGCGGGCGGTCGCCGCGATGTGCGGGTGTGTGTCGGCGGGCAGCCGGGCGTACGTCGCCCGCCACACGCCGGCCTCCGCGTCGCGCGCGGCGCGCGGAAGCGCCAGGCTCGCCGCGTCGAGGGCGGCGAAGGCCAGGGACTGGTCGACGAAGGCGTGGTAGATCCGCACCGCGTCCGGGTCCGGGAAACCGGCTCCGCGCAGCACGCCGAGGATGGCTTCGACGGCCTCGATCTCGTGGACCCGGCCGGTGACGCGGTAGGAGCTGAGCACCGCGGCCTGCGGATGCGACAGCGCCCCGGCGTGCATCTGCAGGCCGAGATCCCGCAGGTCGGCGCGCCAGTCCCCGGTGGGGCGCCAGGTGCGCAGGGTGCGGCCGATGAGTTCGTCGGCGATGGCGAGGAGCAGGTCGTCGGTGTCGCGGAAGTACCGGTACAGGGCGGTCGGGTCGGCGCCGAGGGCGAGGCCGAGGCGGCGGACGGTGAGGGCGTCGGCGCCGTGCTCCTTGAGCAGCCGCAGCGCGGTCTCGACGATCAGCTCCTCGGAGAGCACGACTCCGGTCTTGGTGGGGCGCCTGCGCCGCCGGGCGGCGGGCGGGACGACCCGGTCGTTCATGGACGTCATGGACTCTCCCTCCGGTGTCGCACAGGCTCGTCTCCGGTGCCGCACGGCACGGGCTCCGCGCCTCTGGTGCGTGCACCTTATGTCAACGGCGTTGACCTGTTAAGGCCCCGGGCAGTTTCATTTCCGCTCATCGGGCCGGAATCAGGCCCCCTGGGTGCGATCGGAGCAGGCCATGACGCAGCAGCCCTACGGTGAGGACCCCCCGTCCCTGCGCAAGTCGCTCGGCGTCGTGGACGGCGTCGCCATCGCCGCCTCCAGCACGGCGGCGACCACCAGCATCGGCATCGGGCTGGGTGTGACGGCCGGCGTGGTCGGGCTGCACCTGCCCGCCATCATGCTGCTGGCCTTCCTGCCGATCCTCGGGATCGCGGGTGCCTACAGCCGGCTGAACCGGGTCGAGCCGAACGCGGGCAACGGCTATGTGTGGGTGGGCCGTTCGCTCACCCCCTGGCTCGGCTTCCTCGTCGGCTGGGTGAACATCGTGGCCACGGTGGCGTTCCTCGCGTACACCACGGCCGTGACCGGCTCGGCGATGCTCCAACTGGCGGGTGAGGCCGGGCTGCACAGGGTGGCGGGGCTGGTGCTGGACCCGGGTTCCACCGCCCAGACGACCGCGGTGGGCATCGTGGTCCTCGTCGCCGTCACCCTCACCGCGGTCACCGGGGTCAAGACCGCGGCCCGGCTGCAGAGCGGGCTGCTCGTCTTCGAGTACGTCGTGCTGCTGGGCTTCTGCGGCTACGGCATCGTCACCGGTCCGCACCCGTTCCGGCTGAGCTGGTTCGACCCGTTCGCGATTCCCTCGGCGTCGGCGCTGGCACAGGGGCTGCTGCTGTCGGTGTTCTGCTACTGGGGCTTCGAGGCGGCGTTCACCGTGAACGAGGAGGTGCGTGACCCTCGCGACGCCTCACGGGCCGGGCTCATCACGCTGGTCACCATGCTGGGGCTGTTCCTCCTCGGCTCGGTCGCCTTCCAACGCGTGCTGTCGGAGCAGGAGTTGGCCGGGCACGGCGCGCAGGGGCTGGCGTTCTTCGGCGACCGGCTCGCCTCCCAGCCGCTGGCCGCGCTGCCCCTGGTGGCCCTGATGTTCTCGGCCGTCGCCTCGCTGCAGGCCGGGGTGATCCCGACGGCTCGCGGGATGTTCGCGATGAGCCGGGACCGTACGCTCGGACCGGTGTGGTCCAAGGTCAGCACGCGGTACGGAACTCCGGCGACCGGAACGCTGCTGATCGGCGCGCTGGCGACGGCGGTCGCCGCCCTCGCCCTGGTGATTCCCCGTCTCGCCGACATGATCATGGCGACGGTGAACGCGGTCGGGATCGTGGTCGCGCTGTCCTACGCGCTCACCGCCCTCGCGGCCGCCGCCCGCTTCCGGGGCCTGCTGCGGGAGGACTGGCGACAGGGGATACGGGCCGTGGTCCTGCCCTCCTTGAGCGCGGCGGCCCTGCTCACGCTCGGCGGCTATCTCGCCTGGTCCTTCTACACCTCCACCGACCACTTCGAAGTCAGCGCGGACAACGGCTGGTTCCTTCTGCTCACCCCCGCCCTGATGATCGCCTCCGGTTTCCTGGCCGCCGCGTGGGCGAAGTGGGTCCGCAAGTCCCCCTACTTCCGTACGGGACACGGCACCGACGCCGACGCGCCCCAACTGCTGGCCACATCCAACTGAATCCAACCAGGGAAAGAAGCACATGCACGCCGATCTCCTCTTCACCGGCGGCCCGGTCCTCACCCCCGAGGGCCACGAAGGTCCCGGGGGTCCCAGGGGACCCGAAGGCCGCGGCGCGACAGCCGTCGCCGTCACCGGCGACCGGATCACCGCCGTCGGAAACTCCGAGGTCCACGACCTGATCGGCCCGAGGACAGAGGTGGTCGACCTGGCTGGACGGCTGCTCCTGCCGGGCTTCCAGGACGCCCACGTCCACCCGGTCCCGGCGGGGCTGGAGCTCAGTCAGTGCGACCTCACGGGAGCGAAGACCGCCGAGGAGACCCTCGCCGCCGTACGGGCCTACGCCGACGCGCACCCGGAACGGGAGTGGATCACGGGCGGCGGCTGGTCCATGGAGGCCTTCGCGGGCGGCACGCCGACCAAGGAACTGCTGGACGCGGTCGTACCGGACCGGCCGGTGTACCTGCCGAACCGGGATCACCACGGCGCCTGGGTCAACAGCCGCGCCCTGGAGCTCGCGGGCGTCACCCGGGACACGCCCGATCCGGCCGACGGGCGGTTCGAGCGGGACGCCTCGGGCGAGCCGAACGGGATGCTCCAGGAAGGGGCCATGCAGTACGTCGGCCGGCACACTCCCCAGGCCACCGCCGCGGACCGGCTCGCCGCGCTGCTGCACGCCCAGCGGGAGCTGCACGCGCTCGGCATCACCGCCTGGCAGGACGCGCTGGTCGGCGCGTTCGTGGGGATGGAGGACCCGTCGGACGCCTATCTGACGGCGGCCCGCGACGGTTCGCTGACCGCACGCGTCGTCGGCGCGTTGTGGTGGGACCGGGAGCGCGGGGCCGAGCAGATACCCGAACTCGCCGAACGGCGGGCCGCGTTGAGCCACGGCCGATTCCGCGCCACCAGCGTCAAGCTGATGCTGGACGGGGTCGCCGAGAACGGCACGGCCGCGCTGCTCGACCCCTATCTGGACCGGTGCGGCTGCGCCACCGCCAATCGAGGGAAGAGCTTCATCGATCCGGCTCAACTTCCGTCATATGTCACCGAGTTGGACGCGCTCGGCTTCCAGTGTCACTTCCACGCGCTGGGCGACCGGGCCGTGCGCGACGCCCTGGACGCCGTGGAGGCGGCGCGCAGGGCCAACGGGCGAAGCGACACGCGTCCGCACCTCGCCCATCTCCAGGTGGTGCATCCCGACGACGTACCCCGCTTCGCGCGTCTCGGTGCCACGGCCAACATCCAGCCCCTGTGGGCCGCGCACGAACCGCAGATGGACGAGCTGACCCTGCCCTTCCTCGGGCCCGAACGGGCCTCCTGGCAGTACCCGTTCGGGGCGCTGCTGCGGTCCGGGGCGAGGCTCGCCGCGGGCAGCGACTGGCCGGTCAGCAGCGCCGACCCGCTCCAGGGCATCCATGTCGCGGTCAACCGGGTGGCTCCGGACGGGACCGGGCCGGTGTTCCTGCCCGCCGAGCGCATCGACCTGACGGCCGCCCTCATGGCGTACACGGCCGGATCGGCGTACGCCAACCACCTCGACGACACCGGGAGCATACGGGCCGGGGCGCTGGCCGATCTCGTGGTGCTGGACCGCGACCCGTACGCCGGTCCGCCGGAGGAGATCGCGTCCACGAAGGTCGCCCTGACCTATGTGGGGGGTGAGCGCGTCCACACGGCGCCGGGGGCCTGACTCCCCTTGCGGCAGGCCGTTCTCCGCCCCGGCCGGGATGTCGGCCGGGGCGGGATCGGTCAGACGTCCGCGGTGCGTGCCGCGAACTCGACCGGCAGGGCGTCGAGTCGGGTCTCCCAGGTGGAGGCGGTCGAGGTGAGCGCGTCGGCCGGCACCGCGAGGCGCAGGTCCGGCAGCCGGTGCAGCAGGACGTCCACGGCCGTCTCGATGACGGCCTGGCCGATGTACTGCCCCGGGCACTCGTGCGCGCCGCCGCTGAACGCGAGGTGCGACTGATTCCCCTGCACGCGGACGCCGGGGTCGGGCCGGATCTCCGGATCGAGGTTGCCCGCGCCGAGGCCGAGCACCAGCAGGTCGCCCTCCTTGACGGGGTAGCCGGCAAGTTCGAGGTCACCGACGGCGAAACGCCCCGGGAGGACGGCGAGCGGCGGGGCGTTCCACATCACCTCCTCGACGACGGCGGAGATGTCGAGCTGTCCGCTCACCAGGCCCGCGAGCCACGAGGTGTCGGTGAGGATCAACTGCAGTACCCGGGCCAGCAGATTGCTGGTGGTGGTGTGCGCAATGATCAGTACCAGGCGCAGATGGCTGAGGATCTCCTCCTCGTCCAGGTCCGCGGGGTGTCCGATCAGCCCGGTGGTGAAGTCGGGGCCGGGCTCGGCGCGCTTGCGCTCGGCGAGTTCCGCGAGGATCCGCAGGATCCGGTCGTCGTGGGCGAGGGCTTCCTCGCCGCCCTTGACGACGTGGGCGCAGGACTCGGCCAGATTGCGCCCCTCGGCCGCCGGGAGCCCGAACAGCCTGGTCAGGACCAGCATCGGCAGGTACTCGGCGTAGTCGGCCACCAGGTCGGCGCTGCCCGCGTCGGCGAACGCGTCGATCTGCCGGTGCGCGAAGTGCGTGACGTGGCGCCGGATGCCGCGCCCCGAGATGGTCCCGAGGTTGTCGGTGACGGCGCCGCGCAGCCTGCGGTGCGGCTCGCCGTCCTGGGACGCGCAGTCGGAATGCCGACCCAGCATCGGGATCAGCGGTGAGGTGGCGTCGACGCGCCCTTCCTTCCAGTCCCGCCAGATGCGCGCGTCCCGGCTGAACTGGCTGGGGTTGTCGAGCACCCGGCGATTCTCGCGGTAACCGAGGACCAGCCAGGCGGGCACGTCGCCCTCCAGCAGGATCGGCGCGAGGGCCCCGTACTCCTTGCGCAGCCGCGCGTAGATGCCGTGCGGATCGGTCGCCGCCCCGGGCCCGTACAGCCGGGTGAGGTGGCCGACGCCGTCGTGCGCGACGGGGCATCCGCGTCCGCCGGGCGCGTCGGGGGCGGACGACGGCTGGTCGTTCATCGGTGCTCCAGGGCGGCGGTCGAGCGTTCCTGCAGGTGGCGGATGAGCGCGACGAGGACGTCACGGCTGGACCTCCGGTCCCGGGCGTCGCAGGACACGATCGGGGTGTGCGGGTCGAGGTCGAGGGCGTCGCGGATCTCCTCGACAGGGTGGACCGGGGAGTCCGGGAAGACGTTCACCGCGACGACGAAGGGCACGTCCTGCCGCTCCATCTCCTCGATGGCCCGGAAACTGGAGGCCAGTCGGCGGGTGTCCACCAGGACGACCGCCCCGAGGGCGCCCTTGAACAGACCGTTCCACAGGAACCAGAACCGCTCCTGTCCCGGAGTGCCGAACAGGTACAGCATCAGCTCGTCGTTGAGGCAGATCTTGCCGAAGTCCATGCTGACGGTGGTTCGGGTCTTGTCCGCGATGCCGATCAGGTCGTCGACGTCGACACTGGCCTCGGTCAGGGTCTCCTCGGTGGTCAGCGGCTTGATGTCGCTGACCGAGCGCACCATGGTGGTCTTCCCGGTGCCGAAGCCGCCGGCGATCATCACCTTCACCGAGCGGGGGCCGCGGTCCCGCGCGCTCCGGCCAGGATGGTCAAAGCCTGTGAAGTCCACTGAGTACCTCCTGAAGGAGCGCGAGGGCGGGCCCGCGGCCGGCGCCGGACGCCGGGATGGGATGGCGTACCTCGACGCGGCCCGCGTCCAGCAGATCGGAGAGCAGCACCGCGAGAATGTTGAAGGGCAGTCCGAGGTGAGCGCCGAGTTCGGCCACCGAGAGCGGTTCGCGGCAGCGCCGGAGGATCTCCCCGTGCTCGTGCTGCAGGCCCGGCACGGGGGCGGCGCGGGCGACGACGAGGGTCGCCACGTCGAGCTTCGACGCCGAACCGCTCGGTCCGCTGCGGCCACCGGTGAGGACGTAGTAGCGCTCCAGACCGGACGGGTCCGTGGACCGGCGGGGGCGGCTCATCCAGAGCGCTCCTCCAAGCGCGGCCTGGTGCCGAGGAGCTCACCCATCCGGCGGGCCAGATCCCTCATCTGGTGGCCGAGCAGACCCTGGTCGAGGCCTTCCCCGGCGAGCACTCCGAGGTACGTCTCCACGCCGGCCCGCACCACGAACAGATGCCCGCCGTCCACCTCGATCATCGCGAGCCGCAGCTGCCCGCCGAACCGGGGGAACTGCTCGGCCACCGGCTGGGCCAGCGCCTGGAGGCCCGCGACCACGGCGGCGAACCGGTCGACGTCGTCGGGGTCGTCGGCGCCGTAGGAGGTGATGGCCTTGCCGTCGCTCGACGCCACGAGGGCGAAGCGGATCTCCTTGATGCTCTCCGTCAGGTCGCGGAGCGCCCAGCTCACGTCGGTTCCCTGTTGCGTCATGTGAACTGGTCGCTCTCTTCGGTGCGGTGCTCGTTGAACTCGTCGGGTCCGGCGGTCGTCCCGCCCGGCGGGTCGGACTCCCGTCCGGCGGTGGCAAAGGCGGCGAGGCCGACGAAGGAGGCGTCGGGCGGCACGGCGCCCATGGCCTCCTCGGCCCGCCGGACCTCCCCGGAGCGCTCGGCCTCCCCGGAGCGCTCGGCCTCCTCGGCCCGCTCGGCCTCCCCGGACCGCTGGGCGGCCACGGGCCGCGGCTCCGGGGTCCCTCCTCGCCGGCCGCGGCGCCGGGGCAGCCCGCCGGGAGTGGTGTCCGGCTCCTGTGTGCCCGCACCCTCGGCGGCATGGGCCGGTGCGGGGTGCGGCAGGGCAGCCGGTCCGGTGGCGGGCAGCGGGCTGAAGTACTTGTGCGGTACGACGACCACCACCGAGGTTCCGAGCCAGGGCGAGTCGGCGAAGGTGACACGGATGCCGTAGCGGCGGGCCAGCGCGCCCACGACGCGCAGACCCAGATTGGCGTCCTCGGAGATGCCGCCGAGGCCGGGGCCCCTCGTGGTGCCCGCGAGGATCTGCTCCGCCTCGCGCTTCTTCTCCTCGCTCAGGCCCTTGCCCGAGTCCTGGATCTCGATGCCGACGCCGTTGGGTACCTCCTTGCCCGAGACCAGCACGGGCTCGGTGGGCGGCGAGTAGCGGGCCGCGTTGTCGAGGAGGTGCGCGAAGATCAGCGTGAGGTGGTCCACCAGGCCGCCGTCCACGCCGAGTTCGGGCAGGTGGCGGACCTGGACGCGGTCGAAGTCCTTGATCCGGCCGATGCCGCCGCGGACCACGCTGAGCAGCCGCTGCGCCTCCTGCCACTGGCGGCCGAGCCGGTCCGAGCCGCCGAGCACGCCGATGCTGGCGGCGAGCCGGTCGGCGGGGCCGATCTCCTGGTCCAGCTCCATGAGGCCCTGGGCCACCGTGGGCAGCCGGCCGTGTTCGCCCTGCATCTCGTGCAGCCGCCCGCGCAGCTTGCTGGTCAGCACATGGAGGCGGCTGCCGATGCTGATCACGGCCTGCTCGGCGGAGGTGGAGCGGTCGAACTCCGCCTCGACGCCGATCAGCGCGGTGCGCAGGATCTTGCGCAGCTCGGCGCGGAGTTCGGGGCTCGCGTCGGTCTCCCGGGCAACCTCCGGCAGGATGTCGTCGATGGCCTCGCCGTCCCGCAGGCGCCCCAGCGCATCGGGCAGATACATGTCACCGAGCCTGGCGACGACGGCCTGTTGGAGGGCGAGCCGCTCCTGCAAGACCTGGGTCCGGGCGGCGACGGCGGCTTGCGAGGTGCGGAAGTCGCTTATGGCGGAGCGTAGTTGGAACTGGGTGCGGACGAGGAGTCGTACGCAGACGGCGCTGGCCGCGGTCGCCGCGGCGCCGGCGAAGGCCGCGGGTAACTGGACCGGGTCGGGCCCCGCGACCGCGGTGGCCACGGATCCGGCGCCCAGGGCGAGCGGCAGCAGCCACCAGCCGTACCAGGCGGCCGGTGCCCGCGCCGCCGGGGGCGAAGTGGCGAGTTCCATCTGCATCCTTCGAAAGCAACACGATCGAGCAGAGAGGGGGTGTGCAGCCGGCGTACGCGCCGAGCACGCAGCGCGGAGCAACCGAGTGTGTTGGTCCCAACTCGCGCCGCCAGAAAGGAGCTTATCGGTTTCCGGACCAAAACGATCAACCCGGCTCGGCATCCCGGTGAGTATTCGATCACGCTCCGCCAGGAGTGCTCATCTCAACAAAACCGTTCACCGCCAACGCGTTCGGATACCCGGCGGAGGCGGCCGTCCCGGCGCTCGGTGTCCATGATGCCGAGCCCGGGTCCGGGGGCCAGGGACAGCACTCCGACTTTGCCCATATCGGCGTTGTTCTGGACCAGTCGGGCGGTCGCGGCGACATCGTCGAGCGGGTGGGTGACGGTCAGGGCCGGGGCGAGGCGGCCGAGGTCGAGGAGGCGGTGCACGGCGGACTGTTCCTGGAGGTTGGCGCCGTGGCTGCCGATGACCCGCTTGCGGCGCATGCAGAGGTGGCGGTTGTCGAACTCGTGCCGGTAGCCCGTACTGGAACCGCAGGTGACAACCGTCCCGCCACGGCGCACCACGAAAACGGAGACACCGAAGGTGGCCCGCCCCAGTTCGTCGGCATCAGCGGCAACGAGTACGCGCACCTCACGGCCGCCGGCCCCGACGCCTGGACGGCCACGGGAGCCGCGTTGGGCGTCGCGGCGGGCCGGCTGTCCTACACCCTGGACCTGCGCGGCCCGAGCCTGGCCGTCGACACCGGGCTCGACCACGACGTCGAACTCCCGCTCCACCACGCCCTCGATCCGCGCGGCCGTCAGCGAGTCGAGGCCGAGGGGCCGCCGCCATGGACCCCCAGCACCGCATGCTCCTGGAGGTCACCCGGGACGCCCTCGACCACGCCGCCCTGCCCGCGCGGGAACTCGCCGGCACCCGCACCGGGGTGAGTGAGGTCAGTGCCGCCGCGTCCCGTGAGGTGAGGCCCAGTTCGGCCAGCGGTCGGTCGTCGGCGATCTCGCCCGGATCCAGCGCGTACCAGGCGCGCAGCCGCCCGACGATCACCCCGGGAATCCCGTACGCGTGGGGCTCACCGGGGCTCGAACCCGCCGTCGAGGAAGCGGGCCCGGCAGGCCGCTCGGGCCACCTTGCCGCTGCTGGTGCGGGGCACGGAGCCGGGCGGGACGAGAAGCAGCGCGGCGAGCCGCAGCCCGTGGCGGGCGGAGACCGCGGCGCGTACGTCCCGTTCCCCGGCGCGGGTCTCTTCCTCGGTGGGGTCGATCTCGCGGCGGTGCTCGGCGACCACGACGAGTTCCTCACCCGTCTCGTCGGCGCGGGTCACGCCGAAGGCGGCCAGCCGGTCCCGGCGGACGAGGTCCACGGCGCTCTGGACGGTCTCCTCGATGTCCTGGGGATAGTGGTTGCGTCCGTCCACGATGATCACGTCCTTGAGGCGGCCGGTGACCAGCAACCGTCCGTCGTGCAGGGCGCCGTAGTCGCCCGAGCGCAGCCAGCCCTCGGGGTCGCGCAGGGTCCGATCGGCGCGCTTCCAGTAGCCGCGCCCGATGTTGGGCCCGCGCAGCTCGATCTCGCCGACCCGCCCCTCGGGCAGCGCGGCGCCCTCGGCGTCGACGATGCGCACCTCCTGGCCGACGGGCGCGCCGCAGGACACGAGCACGGCCGCCGTGTCCGCCGGGTCCTGTGCGCTCTCGATCCGCCCCTCGGCGAGCGCGCCCGCGTCGCACGCCACCGTCGTGGGCTCCGCCGTGGGCGCGTCCGCCGTCACGAACACGGTGGCCTCGGCGAGTCCGTACGCGGGACAGTGCGCCGCCGGGTCGAGGCCCGCGGGTGCGAAGGCGGCACGGAAGCGGTCGATGGTGCCCGGCCGCACCGGCTCGCTGCCGTTGATCAGGGCGCGTACGCGGTCGAGGCGCAGCTCGTCGGCCACCGCGGGGTCGGTGCGGGCCACACAGTAGTCGTACGCGAAGTTGGGGGCGGCGCTGATCGTGCCGTCGTACGCGCCCAGCAGGCGCAGCCAGCGCGCGGGGTTCTCCAGGAAGGCCACCGGGTCCATCAGGACGGAGGGGAAGCCGCCGACGACGGGCGCGGCCACGCTGAGGACCAGGCCCATGTCGTGGAAGAGGGGCAGCCAGCCGACGGTCGTGGTGGCGCCGGGGTCGTCGAGGTCGCCCGCGAAGGCGTCGATGGCCTGGCGGGCGTTGGCGACGACGTTGGCGTGGCTGATCATCACACCGGCGGGGTCCCGGGTGGAGCCCGAGGTGTACTGGAGATAGGCGATGTCCTCGGGGACCGGCGCGGACTCGACCTCGTCGAAGGCGAAGCGCTGGAGGGGGAGCCGGTCGACGGGGACGACCGGTACGGCGGGCAGCGTGTGGTCCAGGACAAAGGCGTCGACCGCGGTGACGGTGGTCGAGTCGGTGAGCAGGCAGCCGGGTTCGCAGTCGGCGAGGACGGCCGCCAGTCCGCCCGCGTGACCGGGGAGCCGGGGGCTGAAGAGCGGTACGGCGATCACGCGTGCGTAGAGGCAGCCGAGGAAGGCGGCCACGTAGTCGAGTCCTTGGGGCATGACCAGGGCGGCCCGGTCGCCGGGCGCGGCGAGGGTCACCAGTCGGTCGGCGACGGCGCGGGCGCGGGCGTCCAGGGCCCGCCAGCCGAGCGTGCGGTGCTGTCCCGGGGACGCGGTGTCGGGGAAGTCGACGTGGCTGAAGGCCCGTTGCTGCGGGCGGTGGCGGGCCCAGTGCCGCAGGTGGTCCGTCAGTGGGGCGTCGGCGGGCGGCCGGGCGGGGGTCATGGATCGGCTCCAACTTGTGGGGGCGATGGGGCTGTTGTCCGGTGGGGTGGTCGAGCAGGGGGACGGGCCCAGCGTCCGCCGAGGGGTGCCGGTCGGGTTAGACGACGTGTTGACAGTTCGTCACCCGACTTCTGTCAGTGGGCTGACAAAGACCGGGCCTCGATTCGGCGTCCGGGGCGAAGCCACGGGGGCTCCGGGCCGTCGGCCGTCCGCGCCACCGAGTCCCCGTTGTCACCACGTGACAATCCACACACCCACGTCTGTCCGCCGTTGATGGGGCGCGGCTCCCTACTTGCCGGTATCGTCTCCGAGCCCCCGACCGCGCCCGCAGAAGGGAGCCGCAGCGATGACCGGATTCCGCACCTTGGAGAGCGAGGACGCGGGCCGCAGGGCGGTCGACGCGACGGACGACGCCGTGGCGGACGCGGCGGACGCACAGGAGACGGCGGACGCACAGAAGACGGGCGACGAGCCCAACGGCCCCTTCAAGGCGATCCCTTCGGACCTGCACCACCATCTCAGACCGTTCTTCACCGACATCAGGGAAGAGGTCGTACGGGCGATCAGAACCGAGATCCCGGAGTACGCGCGCCCGACGGACGACACGTACATGCAGGTCGTGCAGCGGGGTGTCGAGCACGCCCTGCAGGGGTTCCTGGAGCGGATGGCGCAGCCGGACACCGACGGGGAGCCGGTGAAGGAGACCTACCGGCGCATCGGGCGGGGCGAGGCGGACGAGGGGCGCAGTCTCGACTCGTTCCAGTCCGCGCTGCGGCTCGGCGCGCGGGTGACGTGGCGTCGGATCAACGCGCTGGTCGACGCCGAACTGCTGCCGCGCAATGTGCTGGCCGCGTTCGGCGAGGCGCTGTTCCTGCACCTGGACGAGATGGCCGCCGCGACGACCGCGGGCTACACGGAGGCACGGCTGCACCGGGCGGGCGAGTTGCAGCAGCGGCGGGCCCGGCTCCTCGATCTGCTCACCGCCGATCCGCCGGCGTCGGCCGAGGCGATCAGCGAGCTCGCGCACACCGCGGGATGGCCGGTGCCGCGGGCGCTTGCGGTGGTCGCGATCGACCGCGGGCCACGGCCCGCGGCGGCGGCCCGGCCCATCGTGCCGCCGGAGTTCCTCACCCGGTTCGACGTCCAGCCGGCGGTCCTCGTCGTGCCGGATCCGCAGGGGCCGGGGCGGGCGCGGGCGGTCTCCGGGGCGCTGCACGGGTTACGTACGGCGATGGGGCCGACGGTGGCGCTGCACGAGGGCGCCCGGTCGCTGCGCTGGGCGGCCGAGGCGCTGGAGCTGGTGCGGCGGGGAATACTGCCCGACACGGAGATGGTGCACTGCCAGGAGCACCTGGCCACGCTCCTGCTTTTCCGGGACGAGGCGTTGGTGGACGCGCTGGCCGAACGCCGGCTGAGCCCGCTGGACCGGATCCGCTCGCCGCAGCGGGAGCGGCTCGCCGAGACGCTGCTGACCTGGCTGCAGAGCGGCCACAACGCGAGTGAGGTGGCGGCGCGGCTCGCCGTGCACCCGCAGACGGTGCGCTATCGGATGCGGCAGCTGGACGAGTTGTTCGGCGCGCAGCTCCACGATCCGACGGCCCAGTTCGAGATGCAGCTCGCGCTGCGGGCGCTGACGTTGCGGCGGGCCGCCGGGGCCCGGTGACGGTCACGCCTGGTGACGGTCACGCCTGCGGAGTGTGCGGTTGGCCCCGTACGGAGGTGCGGCCTGAGGCGCCCCCTCACTTCCTGGACAGTCGTCCAGCTATAGTGGACACCTGTCCAGGAAACATCTGTCCAGGGACGCCGTGGACAACCGCGTACGAGGGAGCTTGCTGACGATGGAGACGGTCGCGAACGTGCTGGTGGGCCTGGTGGCCGCGCTGCACGCGTACATACTCGTGCTGGAGATGTTCCTGTGGGAGAAGAAGCCGGGGCGCGGCCTGCACGGCTTCGACCCTCAGATGGCCCGGGCAACCGCGCCGATGGCCGCCAACCAGGGGCTCTACAACGGGTTTCTCGCGGCGGGCCTGGTGTGGGGCCTGATCGCCGCCGATCCGACCGGGTTCCGCGTCCAGGTCTTCTTCCTGGTGTGTGTCGTGGTCGCCGGGGTGTACGGGGCGGTCACCGCCAACCGCCGCATCCTCTTCGCGCAGGCCCTGCCCGGCGCGCTCGCCCTGGCCGCCGTCCTGCTCGCGCGGTGACGCCCGAGGACCCGCGGGCCGCCCGCACCCGCGAGAAGCTGCGCCGGGCGCTCCTCGCGGAGTGCGCCGAGCATCCGCTGGAGGAGGTCGGCGTCGCCGCGCTGGTGCGGCGGGCCGGGGTCGGCCGGGCCACCTTCTACGTGCACTACGCCGACCTGGAGGCACTGGCCGTCGACGCCTGCGCCGATGTCGTACGGGAGGCCGTGGAGGCGCTGCACGCGTGGCGCGGGCGGCCCGACCCGGTGTCCGCGCCGCCCGCCCTGCTCGCGTTCTTCGCCGACCTCGCCCCGCACGCCGGCCTCTACCGCGCACTGCTCAGCCCGGGCGGGGGCGGCCCGCTCGGGCACGTGCTCCATCGCGACCTGCGCGCCCGCAGCCTGGCCGAGCGCACCCTCGCGGGCGCCGCGGACGCCCCGCTGGTGGCCTCCGCGGTCGCCGCCACGTTCGCGGGGGTCCTCGCCGACTGGCTGCACGGACTGCTGGAGGGCACCCCGGAGGAAGTCGCCGACCAGGTCTGGCAGTTGCTGGTCGCCCTGCACATGAGCCGCTGAAGTCTCACCGGCAGGCCACCTGCTCCTTCGTGGCGGGCCATGCCTCCACCCCGTGGTTCGTGCGTACGTACGCCGTGGCCTTGTCGTCCGTCAGCCAGAGCGCCCAGTCGTGGAAGCGGTATCCGGTGTCGTGCGCGACTGCGGGCATACGGACGTCCCCCTTGTACGCCGCGGTGAGCAGGTCGCTCCCGAGCACCCCGTGCGGATCGCGGGCGTATTGCCTGACGTCCTTGCGCCCGCCCAACGCGAGGAAGTGGACGCTCTCCCAGTCGCAGTGCTCCGGCCCCGTCGAGCTGCTCACCGTCGTGGTGGGCAGGCGACGGCCGTCCCGGTCGGTCCAGATCTCGAACCTGTTGTCCGTAAAACTCTCGGGGAGTTCGGCCGGGTCGCAGGAGGCGTTGGTCTCCGGGCCCCAACCGGGGCGGTGCGGCTGGTCCTTGGCGACGACAACGGCAATCTTGGTCCTGCCGTCGACGTCGTACGAGAACAGGACGCGGTCCGCCGCCCTGCGCTCCACCCGGTAGCCGTGATCGGGCAGTTCGGGCTGGTCCATGTCGAAGTACGCGTTCAGGCCCTTCTCCGGCGTCGAGCTGCCGTCACGCTCGGCCCACCCGTCGCCCCCACCGCCCGAGTAGATCGCGCCGTCGCACTCCAACGCCCGGCCGGCCGCGCCCGAGCTCTCCTCGAATTCTCGGGCACTGCCGTCCGCGCTCTCCCTGAACGGCAGGTCCAGCCGCCCCGCGTACGGCGTTGCCGGGGGCGTACCGGTGACGACGAGGCCCTCGCGCACCCCGTCGTCGTCGCACCCCACAGCCGCCAGTCCCACCAGCGCCACCGCCGCCACGATCCCTTTGCGCATCCCGCCCCCTGTTCGACGAACGCTCGCTGTCCCTCCTCCGACGCACGAGGGACCGTGATCGTTCGTACGGGGGACGCTGAGCGAGCGTACGAGCGTACGAGGGACGGCGAGCGATCGTCACTCAGCGAGCCGCCTGGAACGTGCGCCGGTAGGCCCCCGGCGAGACGCCGATCGCCGCGTGCAGGTGCTGGCGGAGCGAGGTGCCCGTCGCGAAGCCGACCTCGCCGGCGATCTGGTCCACCGAGAGGTCGCTGGACTCCAGCAGATGGCGGGCCCGGACGACGCGCTGCTGGATGAGCCAGCGGCCGGGGCTCATACCCACCTCGTCGTTGAAGCGGCGCGCGAAGGTACGCAGGCTCATGCGGGCGTGACCGGCGAGATCGGCCAGGGTCAGTGGGTCACCCAGTCGGGCGAGGGCCCACCCACGGGTCGCCGCCGTGCTGGTCGCCGCGGCATCGGGAACGGGCTGCTCGATGTACTGGGCCTGACCGCCGTCGCGCCAGGGTGGCACGACACAGCGCCGGGCCACCTTGTTGGCCAGCTCACTGCCGTGGTCGTTGCGCAGGATGTGCAGACAGACGTCGACGCCGGAGGCGGCACCGGCGGAGGTGAGGACCGTGCCGTCGTCCACGAAGAGCACGTCCGCGTCCAGGGACACCTGCGGGAACAGGCGTCGGAACTCGTCGGCCAGCTGCCAGTGCGTGGTCGCCCGCCGTCCGTCCAGAAGACCGGCCGCCGCCAGCACGAACGCGCCCGTGCAGATGGAGACGATGCGGGTGCCCGGGCGGATGTGCGCGAGCGCGGCGGTGACCTCGGCGGGGAGCTCCGCGGTCACGGCGGCCGGGTCCATGGCGGGGATCACCACCGTGTCCGCCGTGCCCAGCACCTCGGGGCCGTGCTCGACGGTGACCGAGAAGTCCGCGTTGCAGCGCACCGGGCGACCGTCGACGGTGCAGGTCAGCACCTCGTAGCGGCCGTCCGCGGCGCCGAAGATCCGGCTGGGGATGCCCAGCTCGAAGGGGTAGACGCCGTCCAGTGCCAGGACGGCCACGCGCTCCACACGCTTCACTCGGCTCATGGCACGATCTTATCGAAGGTTGGCAATCTTGCCATTTCGCGCAGCGCGCCGGCCCGGCACGCTGGGTTCATGAGCACTGCGAACACGATGCGCGCGATCAGTCAGGACGTCCTCGGCGGGCCCGAGGTTCTCAAGGAAGTGGAGATCGATCGGCCGACGCCCGGGCCGAGCGAGGTACTGGTACGGGTGCGGGCGGCCGGGGTCAACCCGACCGACTGGAAGCACCGGGCGACGGGCGGGTTCCTGGGACAGCCGCCCTTCGTCCTGGGCTGGGACGTCTCCGGAGTGGTGGAGGCCGTCGGGGTCGGCGTCACCCTGTACGAGCCCGGAGACGAGGTCTTCGGCATGCTGCCCTACCCGTTCGGGCACGGCTCGCACGCCGAGTACGTGACCGCGCCCGCCCGCTCCTTCGCGCCGAAGCCGGCCGGGATCGACCACACGGAGGCGGGCGCCCTGCCGCTGGTCTCGCTGACCGCCTGGCAGGCGCTGGTCGACACGGCCGATCTGCGGCCGGGGCAGCGAGTACTGATCCACGCCGCGGCCGGCGGCGTCGGGCATGTGGCCGTACAGATCGCCAAGGCGCGCGGCGCGTATGTGATCGGCACGGCGAGCGCGGGCAAGCACGAGTTCCTGCGCGGCCTCGGCGCCGACGAGCTGATCGACTACCGGGAGACCGAATTCACCGAGGCGGTCCAGGACGTCGACGTCGTCCTGGACACGATCGGCGGGGAGAACACCTTCCGTTCGCTGCGTGTGCTGCGCGAGGGCGGGATCGTGGTGTCGATCCTGCCGATGGGGCCGGAGGAGCTCTACAAGGAAGCCGCGGCGCTCGGTGTGCGGGCGGCGCGGATGCTGGTGGAGGCCGACCACGCGGGCATGCGGGCGGTCGCGGACCTCGTCGACGCGGGCAAGCTGCGCGCGACGATCGCCGGGACGTTCCCGCTGGCCGATGCCGCCGAGGCACACACGCTCGGCGACACCGGCCGGACCACGGGCAAGCTGGTGCTCACGGTCGACTAGGAGGCAAGTACAGGTTGTCGACTAGAAGACAAGTACGGGTTGTCCACTAGAAGGTCAGTACGGGCTTGATCGTCTTGCCCGCCTTCATGTCCCGCACCGCCTGCTCGATGTCCGCGAACGGATAGTGGCTGATCAGGCGGTGCAGTGGGAGCCGCCCCTCCTTCACGAGCCGGACCAGCGCGGGAATGAAGGTCTGGGTCTCGCTGTCTCCCAGGGTGAGGCCGACAATCCGCTTGCCGGGGATCAACCCGTTGACGTCCAGGGCGACTTCGGCGCCGAAGGGCGGCGCGCCGACCACCACCAGGGTCCCGCGCGCGGCGAGCGCGTCGGCGCCCTGGCGCAGTACGGCGACGCTGCCGGTGGTCTCGACGACACCGTCGGCACCGCGACCGTCCGTCAGCAGCGCGACGGCCTCGCCGAGATCGGCCTCGCCCGCGTCGATCGTGTGGGTCGCGCCCAACTCCTTGGCCAGGGTGAGGCGTTCGGCGACCCGGTCGACGGCGATGATTTTCGTGGCGGGGGTCAGGGCGGCGGCCATCACCGCGGACAGGCCGACCGCTCCGGCGCCGAGCACGACGAGGGTGTCGCCGAGCCCGGGCTTCAGCACGTTCCAGACCGCCCCGACCCCGGTCTGCACCCCGCAGCCCAGGGGGGCGACGGACTCCAGCGGCACATCGGGGTCGACCTTCACCAGGCTGCGCTCGTCGACCAGCGCACGCTCGGCGAAGGACGACTGCCCGAAGAAGTGGCCGCCGAGCGGCGCCCCGGCACGGCTGATCGTGCTGGTGCCGTCGGCGCGCCGGCCGCCGATGAGGTTCAGCGGCAGCCAGGTGGCGCAGTAGGCGGGGTGCCCGTCACGGCAGTTGTGGCAGCCGCCGCACGAGGTGAAGGACAGGACGGCATGGTCGCCGGGGGCGACGCCGGTGACGTCCGGTCCGACGGCCTCGACGACGCCCGCTCCCTCGTGGCCGAGGACACCGGGCAGGGGGAAGGGCAGACCGCCGCTCGCCACACCGAGGTCGGTGTGGCACAGGCCGGTCGCCACCATACGGACGAGGACTTCGCCGCAGCCGGGCTCGTCGAGTTCGACATCGGCGAGCGTGAACGGCGCGCCTGAGGACTCGACCACGGCCGCGCGGGTGGTGATGGACATCGCACGAACTCCTTCTTCTTGATGGTGCGCGGCTCAGTCGAGCGAGACGACGACGGACTTGACCTTGGTGTAGGCGGCGAGGGCCTCGGGCCCGTACTCCCGGCCGAAGCCGGAGTCCTTGACCCCGCCGAAGGGGACCGCGGGGTCGAGCATCGCCCAGTCGTTGATCCAGACGATGCCCGCCTGGAGCCGGTCGGCGACGCGGTGCGCGCGGGTGAGGTCGGTGGTCTGGATGCCCGAAGCCAGGCCGTACGGGGTGGAGTTGGCCAGTTCGACGGCCTCGTCCTCGGTGTCGAAGGGCTGGACGGTGAGGACCGGGCCGAAGATCTCCTCCTGGATCACGCGGGAGTCGTTCGGCAGGCCCGCGAGGACCGTGGGCTTGTAGTAGTAGCCGCCGTCGAGGTCGAGCCGCTCGCCGCCGCAGACGACGCGGGCACCCTCCTTGCGGGCCAGTTCGACGTACTCCTCGACCTTCCGCAGGTGCCTCTCCCCCGCCATCGGACCGACGACGGTCTCGGGGGCGCGGGGGTTACCGACCGGGACGCCGGGGACGGCGTCGGCGAGGATGTTCAGCAGGGTGCTGTACACCGAGCGTGCCACCAGCAGCCTGGGGCCGCCCATGCAGAACTGCCCGGTGTTGAAGACGAATCCTTTGATGACCGCGCCGACCGCCTTCTCCAGGTCGGCGTCCTCGAAGACGACGTGGGCCGCGTTGCCGCCCAGTTCCATGGTGACCGGCTTGAGCGCCTCGCCCGCGACGCTCGCGGCGTGCCGGCCGACGGCGGTCGAACCGGTGAAGGCGAGCTTGTCGATGCCGGGATTGCGCAGCAGCGCCTCGCCGGCGACCGGTCCGCTGCCGGTGACGACGTTCACCACACCGTCCGGGACCCCGGCCTCCTGGAGCAGGCGGGCCATGTACAGGGCGCTGAGCGGGGTCTCGTCGGCGGGCTTGTGCACCACGGTGTTGCCGGCCGCGAGGGCCGGGGCGAGCTTCGAACTGGACAGGATCAGCGGGAAGTTGAAGGGCGTGATCGCGGCGACCACGCCGAGCGGTCCCCGGCGCGTGTAGGCGAAGGCGCCCAGCGGGGTGTCACGGGTGGCGCCGTCCAGGGTCTGGGCGAGCGCGGCGCAGTACTCGTACTCGTCGGCCGCCGTGAGCACGTCGACGGGGCGGCACAGGGAGATGGGCTTGCCGACGTCGAGGCTCTCCAGGGCGGCGAGCTCGTCGGCGTTCTCGCGGATCAACTCCGAGACCCGGTGCAGCACCCTGCCCCGCTCCCGTCCGCTCAGGCCGGCCCAGGGGCCGTGGTCGAAGGCCTCCCGTGCGGCGCGTACGGCGGCGTCCACGTCCGCCGCACCCGCCTCGGCGACCGTCGTGACCACCCGGCCGGTGGACGGGTCGATCACGTCCGTACGCGCTCCGTCGGCCGCCTCGCGCCACTGTCCGCCGATGAACAGTCGCCCGGGCCCGCTCTCGAAGGTGGTCGTCATTGCCCACTCCTCAGCCTTGATCGCCAAGATTTCAACCAACAGGATTCCTGTTGGTTCGCAGTCTCATTACGGACAGGTTTCCTGTCAATGCCTTAGGCTGAACCCATGGTCGGCACCCAGGTAACGAAGGCACCTCCGTCCCTGCTCTACATGGTCAAGCAGGTGGAGCTCGTCGTGCGCTCCCACCTCGACGAACTGGTGAAGCCGGCGGGGATCACCGCACTGCAGTACACGTCACTCACCGTGCTGGAGCGACACGACGGCCTCTCGGCGGCGCAGCTCGCGCGGGACTCCTTCGTGACCGCGCAGTCGATGGCCGACCTGGTGCGCTCACTGGAGAACCGCGGACTGATCCGCCGCGAGCGCAATCCACGCAACCGGCGCGAGCTGCTGATCCTGCTCACCGACGAGGGGCGCGCACTACTGGCGCGATTCACCGACGAAGTGCGCGAGCTGGAGGAACGCATGGTGCGCGATCTCAGCGCCCACCAGACGGATCAGTTCCGCCAGGCACTGTCCAAGGCGTGGCACGCGCTGTCGTGATCCGCGCGGCCGATCCGGAGGATCGACTCGCCACTCAAATGACAGACATATGTCAATCGAACATGCTGCAATTCACTCCAACGAGGGTAACTTGCAGAGCAGGGAACGGTTTTGCGGGCCCTGCCACCAGGAGTGGGTCAGCAACCGGTTGGAGGCGATGTCGCCGTGACGCACGACCCCGCACCGCCCACCCGACATCTGCGCGTCCGCCGGGACCGGGGTCACACGGTGCTGGAGCTCCACGGGGAGATCGACATCCTCGCGGCGCTGGAGATCACGCCGTACCTGGACGCCCTGACGGGGCACCCGGAGCCGCAGATCGTGATCGACCTGCGGCCCGTGGACTTCTTCGACTGCTCCGGGCTGCGCCTGCTCTACCGCGCCAGGAGCCGCGTTCTCGACCGGGGCGGCCGGCTGCACCTGGTCTGCACCCGGCCGCTGACGCTGCGCGTCCTCAAGGTGACCGGCCTGGCCCAGCTCCTGCCGCCCTCGGCGTCGCTGGACGCGGCGCTGGGGCAGCCGGAGGCCACGTCGGGCACGTTATGACCCCTGTCGACCGCACGGTGTGACCTCGGCCGGCTGCCCCTCGCTCACTTCAGGATCTTGGTGACCTGCCCCGCCCCGACCGTCCTGCCGCCCTCCCGGATGGCGAACTTCAGGCCTTCCTCCATGGCGATGGGCTGGATGAGCTGCACGTTCATGGTGGTGTTGTCACCCGGCATGACCATCTCCGTGCCCCTGGGAAGGGTCACGACACCCGTGACGTCCGTCGTGCGGAAGTAGAACTGGGGCCGGTAGTTGTCGAAGAAGGGCGTGTGCCGTCCGCCCTCGTCCTTCGACAGGATGTACGCCCGCGCCTCGAACTGCGTGTGCGGGGTGACCGAACCCGGCCTGATCACGACCTGGCCCCGCTCCACGTCGTCGCGCCTGACCCCGCGCAGCAGCAGCCCGACGTTCTCCCCGGCCCGTCCCTCGTCGAGGAGTTTGCGGAACATCTCGATGCCCGTGACGGTGGTCTTCGTCTTCTGCTCGTGGATGCCGATGATCTCGACCTCGTTGTGGACCTTCAGCACCCCGCGCTCGATCCGGCCGGTGACGACCGTGCCGCGGCCCGTGATGGTGAAGACGTCCTCGATCGGCATGAGGAAGGGCCGGTCGACGTCCCGGACCGGCTCGGGCACGAACTCGTCGACGGCCGCGAGCAGTTCGAGAACGGAGGCACTCCACTTCGGGTCGCCCTCCAGCGCCCTGAGCGCGGAGACCTGGACGACCGGGACGTCGTCGCCGGGGAACTCGTACTCGGTGAGCAGCTCACGCACCTCCAGCTCGACGAGTTCCAGGATCTCCTCGTCGTCGACCATGTCCGTCTTGTTGAGGGCGACGACGATGTACGGGACGCCGACCTGCCGGGCGAGCAGCACATGCTCCTTGGTCTGGGGCATCGGGCCGTCCGTCGCCGCGACGACCAGGATCGCGCCGTCCATCTGCGCGGCCCCGGTGATCATGTTCTTGATGTAGTCGGCGTGGCCGGGACAGTCGACGTGCGCGTAGTGCCGGTGCTCCGTCTGGTACTCGACATGGGCGATCGAGATGGTGATGCCGCGCTGGCGTTCCTCGGGCGCCTTGTCGATCTGGTCGAACGGCGTGAAGGGGTTCAGGTCGGGAAACCGGTCGTGCAGAACCTTCGTCACGGCCGCCGTGAGTGTCGTCTTCCCGTGGTCGATGTGCCCGATGGTGCCGATGTTGACATGCGGCTTGGTCCGCTCGAACTTCGCCTTCGCCACTGCGAGCCCTCCTGATCGCCTGGGTGACGCCGAGCGTTGCTGCGCCGCTTCCTGGCCGGGGGCCGAGCGAGGGTGCCGAGCACTGTGTCAGGCCGAACACCGAACGGTGTCAGGCCGAACGCCGAACGATGTCAGGAAGTGTCGCTCTTCCTGTTTATTCGCTCGGGGGCGCGTCGAACAGGGCGCTGACGGACTCACCGTTGTGAATGCGGCGCACGGCCTCGGCGAGCGCCGGGGCGATGGACAGGATCCGCAGCTTCTCGGTGTGCTCCTCGTCCGGGACCGGCACGGTGTTGGTGCACACGATCTCCAGGATGTCCTCCTGCTCGCTCAGCCGCTTGAGCGCGCCCGCCGCGAACAGCCCGTGGGTGCAGGCGACCCGGATGGAGCGCGGCCCCAACTCCCGCAGCCGCTCGAGGAGTTCGAGGACCGTACTGCCCTTGGCGATCTCGTCGTCGAGCACGATGACATCGCGCCCGGTGATCTCACCGATGACGGAGCTGATGCTCACCCGGTCGTCGGCGAACCGCTGCTTGGCACCGGCGGCCACCTGGGCGCCGATCAGCCGCGCGAAGGCCGCGGCCTCCTTGGCGTTGCCCAGGTCCGGCGACACGACCGTCGTACGCGACAGATCGTGACCGCGGAAGTGCGCGGCGAGCTCCCGCAGGGCGTGCAGATGGTCGACCGGCACCGAGAAAAACCCGTGGACCTGCGGGGAGTGCAGCGTCATCGCGAGGACGCGGCTGGCCCCGGCCGCCACCAGCAGGTCGGCGACCAGCCGCCCGCCCATGGAGATCCGGGGCATGTCCTTCTTATCCGAACGGGCGTACGAATAGTGCGGCATGACCACGGTGATCCGCCCGGCGGAGGCACCGCGCGCCGCGTCGCACATCATCAGCAGTTCGACGAGGTGCTCCTGCACGGGGGTGACCAGCGGCTGCACGAGGAACACATCACGCTCGCGACAGTTGGCCTGGAGCTGGACCTCCAGGCAGTCGTTGGCGAACCGGCTGACCCGGGTCGGGCTGAGGGGCACGCCGAGATGGGCGCAGACCTCTGCCGCCAGCTCGGGATGGGCACTACCGCTGAACACGGCGATGTCACGCACGACCGCTCCTCGCAAGATCGATCCGGGTGCGCCGCCGGTCGACATGATCGACCCGGGATGCGTGCCTCATGCTACTGGGCCCCTGCCGGGTACTCCCACCGGGGGAAATTCGGTTGCGGACGGTCACGGGGCATGCGCCAGGATGGTCCCGCCAGCGCCCCTCACCCATGGGAGAACGACATGCGCCGATTCCTCGGAACTTCTCAGCGCCCCCACCGGACGACTGTTCCCGAGGACTCGACCACGCATGGACACCTTGAACATCGGCATTCTGGCCCACGTCGACGCGGGTAAGACCAGCCTCACCGAGCGCCTGCTCTTCGACGCCGGCGCCATCGACCAGCTCGGCAGCGTCGACGCCGGTGACACCCGCACCGACGACGGGGAGATCGAGCGCCGGCGCGGGATCACCATCCGCTCGGCCGTCGCCGCCTTCACCGTCGGCGACATCCAGATCAATCTCATCGACACCCCGGGGCACGCCGACTTCATCGCCGAGGTCGAGCGCGCCCTGGAGGTCCTGGACGGCGCCGTGCTGCTCCTGTCCGCCGTGGAGGGCGTGCAGGCACAGACGCGCGTCCTGATGAAGACCCTGCGACGGCTCGGGCTGCCCACCCTGATCTTCGTCAACAAGATCGATCGGGCGGGTGCGCGGGAGGAGGGGCTCCTCGACGACATCCGGCGCCGCCTCACGCCGTACGTCGTCCCGCTCGCCGGTGTGCGTGGCCTCGGCACCGCGCATGCCCGAGTGGTCCCGCGCCCGCTGGACGAGACGGCGGCCGGCACGCTCGCGGAGGTGGACACGGGCGTCCTCGCCGCGGTCGTGGACGGCCCTCCGCCGACCCCGGACGACCTGGCGGCCGCGCTCGCCGCGCGCACCGCCGACGGCTCCCTCCACCCGGTCTTCTTCGGGTCCGCCCTGGGTGGGCAGGGTGTCGCCGAGCTGGTCGAGGGACTGAGCCGGCTCGTCCCGCGCCCGACGGCCCCCGACCGCGCCGAGCCGCGGGGCACGGTCTTCGCCGTGCGCCCCGGACCCGGCGGCGAGCGCACGGCGTATCTGCGGCTGTACGACGGTGAAGTGACGCGTCGTCAGCGGCTCGCGTTCACCCGGCGCGAGGCCGACGGGCGCACCACTCAGGTCCCCGGCAGGGCCCGGGAACTTGAGGTCGTGGGGCGGCCGGGGGCGGCCACCTTGACCGCGGGCAACATCGCCGCGCTCCGGGGCGTCGGCGGCATCCGCGTAGGCGACCGTCTCGGTGAGGTCTCGGGCCGTGCGCCGCAGTTCGCGGCGCCGACCCTGGAGACCCTCGTCCGGGCCCGGCACCCCGGCCAGGCGGCCCCGCTGCGCTCGGCCCTCCTCGCGCTGGCCGACCAGGACCCGCTGATGCACGCCCGGCCCGCCGCGTCCGGCAGCACCGCGCTGCTCCTCTACGGCGAGGTGCAGAAGGAGGTCCTGGCGGCCACGCTCGCCCAGGACTTCGGCATCGAGGCGGACTTCGAACCGAGCCGGGTGCGGTTCCTGGAACGGCCGGACGGCACCGGCGAGGCCTGCGAGGAGATCCAGCGGCACGGGCACATCGGGTTCTGGGCCACGGTCGGGCTGCGGATCGAGCCCGGACCACACGGCTCCGGCGGCGTCTTCACGTACGAGACCGAGCTCGGCGCCCTGCCCCGGGCCTTCCACCAGGCGATCGAGGACACGGTCCACGCGACCCTGCTCTCCGGTCCGCGCGGCCGGCCGGTCACGGACTACAGGGTCACGCTCGTGCGTTCCGGGTTCGTCGGGCCGCTCAGCACGGCCGCCGACTTCCGCGGTCTCACCCCGGTGGTGCTGCGGCGCGCGCTGGAGCGGGCGGGGACGCGAGTGTACGAGCCGTACCACGCCTTCGAGGTGGAGCTCCCGCTCGACGCGCTGGCCCCGGTCACGGCCCGGCTCGCCGCGCACGGCGCACAGTTCGGGGAGACGACCGGCGGCCGGACCTCCTGGCTCGTCACCGGCGAGCTGCCGGCCCGGCATGTGCGGGAGGTCGAACTGCGGCTGCCGGGGCTCACCCACGGGGAAGGGGTCTGGTGGTCCCGCCCGTCGGGGGACCGCCGCATGTAGTGCGGCAGATGCGGTACGCCGGGCGGACGCGGCGTTCCTTCGGCGTACGGCGAAGTGCGGTGGCCGGTGCCGCCGGAGTGGACGCGCTCCCGCCCGCGCTCCCCTTCCGCGACGTCGATCCGCCAACAGGGCGGCCTAGTAGGCGATTTGGGGGGCATTCGGTGAGCAGGAAGGAGGACTGTCGAATGACGACGTCCATCAAACGCCTGCCCAGGCGCGTGCCCGCGTGGGCCAAGGTGATCACTGCCGTCGTGCTGGTGCTCGTGGTGCTGTTCGCCGGGCTGCGACTGGCCGTTCTGCCGGGGCTGCGCGACCTGTTCGGCACCCAGACGCACGACCGCTCCGGACCAGCCCTCCTCAAGTCGATCCAGGACATGAGCCGTTACGACGCCGCCTCGGGCAACTTCCAGGTGGTGGTGGACCTGGAGAAGGATGCCAAGTACCTGCCCGACGCGATCCGCGGCACCCGCACGCTGTATGTGGGGGCCGGCACGGTCGAGGCGTACGTCGACCTCGGTTCGCTCGCCAAGAAGGACGTGACGGTCGACTCCGACCGCACCACGGCCACGCTGCGGCTGCCGCACGCGTTCCTGGGCAAGCCCGCACTCGACCCCAACCGCTCGTACGCCGTCTCCAAACAGCGTGGGCTGCTCGACCGGCTCGGCGACTTCTTCTCCGACAACCCGGACAGCGAACAGGCCGTGCAGAAGCTCGCGGTCAAGCACATCGGCGACGCGGCGAAGGACAGCGAGCTCACCAAGCGGGCCGAGGAGAACACCACCGGCATGCTCGACGGCCTGCTGCGCTCCCTCGGCTTCAAGGAGGTGACCGTGAACTACGGCGCCTGAGCCGGGCCGCACTCCGGCGAGGGTCCAGTGGGGCGAGGTCGTCGCCCCGCCGGGCCCCGCCTCCCGGACGGCGTGCCCCACGGGTCTCGGGTTCCTCGCCGGTGCCGGTGGTCCGGCTTCGGCCCGAGTCCGAAGGGGCGCGGCATCGAAGGAATCTTTGCGGGTAACCGCCCTTACCTGGAGAGCAGTTGAAACCGGGAGAATCGAATGGTCCGTACGGCGTCACTCTTGAGCACCCTGCGCACCACCGGTACAGCGAAATCCGGTCGACGGTCATCGGTACCCGCACAGGAGCGCAAGGCGCTCCCGTTGCCCGTGCGGCTGCTCGTGATGCTGCTGGCCTTCGTGGCCATGGTGGCGTTCGCGGTCGCGCTGGCCCGCCTGACGCTGGAGCCGTCGCCGGCGTCGAAGGCGCTGATCCACACCAATCTGCACCCCGGCAGTTCCCTTCGGGCGTATCTCGACCAGCCGGCCCTGCGCGACGCCGTGAAGCAGATCGGCGGGAACGTCCTGCTCGGTGTGCCGTTCGGCGTGCTGGTGCCCGTGCTGATTCCGAAGGCTCGGGGGATCCTGCGCGTTCTGCTGCTCACCGCGGTGGTGATGCTGCTGGTCGAGTTGGTCCAGGGCACGCTGATCACCGGGCGCGCCTTCGACATCGACGATGTCATCCTGAACACGTCCGGAGCGCTGGTGGGTTATCTGCTGCTGGGACGGCGGATCGGCCGCGCGGTGCATCCCAAGCGCCGTCGGCGGGGCCGGCGCGAGGTCCCGAAGGCGTGAGGGACCGCACGGCATGACCGTCCGCCCGCGGCCCCCACCGCGGGCGGACGGCGTTGATCGGTCCGGTCGATCGGCTGCGATCGATCAGCCGGGGCCGATCGGCCGGGGTCGGCCTCTCAGCAGCCCATGGACCAGGTGTGCGAGTCACCGCGGTCGTTCGCCACGGCGTTGTAGCCGACCTCCTCCCCCGGTCCGAGACAGATCGTCATGGCGCCGCCCTGCCAGGCGTCCTCGTAGACCTTCACGTGGTCCTTGACGCCGGGGCCCGAGATGCCGTGGTTGGCCCAGGACGGCGTTCTGGAGGGTCAGTCCCTGCCGGGCCAGACAGCGGTCGACGAGCACCTGCTGGGCGGTGTCGATGAGGTCGTCGCGGTCGCGCTCGGTTCTGGGCAGCGGGGGCACGGCCCGCTGCGCCGTCGCCGCGGAGCACCCCGTCAACGCCAGTACCCGCCCTCTTCGGCCGCGGCCGCCCCGAGCTCTCCACCACGACGAGCCGTGCTGTCCGGCGGCGGACCAGAAGCACACGTCCGCGGCCCGCGACGCGCCGTGCGTCGCCGCGCTCACCGGTACGGCGGCGAGCAGGGCGGTCGAGGCAACCAGACCGGTCGAGGCGAGGAGGGCGGCGGCGGGCACGGCGAAGCCACGGGGCATGACGACTCCCGGAGGGAAGAGGGGGCGCCGGGGCGGTCGTGATCACCCGGCAAGATCAACCGTGCCCTCGCGGGAATCGGCCATGCCGGGTTCCCGCCCTTTGGTGATCTTTCCTGGGGTGCGGGGTCACTCCTCCCGCGACAGCTCACACCGGCGCGAACCCCGAGGTCCGCGCGCTCCCGCCTCTCGATCCAGCCGTCCGGCGCCGCGCCCTGATCCGCCGGACAGGCCCTAGCGCGGCGCCCAGGTGAACTTGTCGCCGCCCACCCAGCGCACCACGTCCGGGTCGTCGAGATCGTGGATATGGATCCCCTGGGAGCCGGCGAACGTCAGGACATCGGTGATCGACTTCGCCTCGCCGACCATTTCCCCGTCGATCTCCACGATCCGAAACGGCGGGTCGCACGGCTGCACCCCGAGCACCATGACCCGCGGGAAGGAGATGTGGGGGCTCGAGATTTCGGTCATGTCTAGAGCGTAGATCCATTCCCGGGAGCGGGCCGAGGTGAGTGACACTCCGCCGTGCGGGCCGACGGCGGCTGGGCAAGGCTTGAAGGGCTTGAGGGCTTGAAAGGGGTGGGGAGCTCACGGAAGGTGGTGCCGATGGATCCCGTCGAGGCCCTGGACCGGATCGCGTTCCTGCTGGAGCGCGCCCAGGCCCCCACCTATCGCGTACGGGCCTTCCGCACCGCGGAGACCGTGCTGGCCGCGCTGCCCGCCGGGGAGGTCGACAGGCGCGTCGCCGCCGGAACCCTGGAGTCACTGAAGGGCATCGGGCCGAAGACGGCACAGGTCGTGCGCGAGGCGGTGGCCGGTCGGCTGCCCGGCTATCTCAAGACACTGGAACAGGAGGCCGCGGGCCCCCTCGCCGAGGGCGGCGAACGGCTGCGGGCGCTGCTGCGCGGCGACTGCCATCTGCACTCCGACTGGTCGGACGGCGGCAGCCCGATCGAGAAGATGGGCCGGACCGCCGCGCTCCTCGGGCACGAGTGGGCGGTGCTCACGGACCACTCGCCGCGGCTGACCGTGGCGCGGGGCCTGTCCCCCGAGCGGCTGCGTGAGCAGTTGGCGGTGGTGGCGGAGCTCAACGGCCGGTGGGCCCCCTTCCGGCTGCTCACCGGCATCGAGTGCGACATCCTCGACGACGGCTCGCTCGACCAGGAGCCGGAGTTGCTTGAGCTGCTGGACGTCGTGGTGGTGTCGGCGCACTCCAAGCTGCGCATGGACGCCAGGTCGATGACCCGCCGGATGGTCACCGCCGTACGCAATCCGCTCGCGGACGTGCTCGGGCACTGCACGGGCCGGCTGCTCACCGAGCGGCGGCGGCCCGAGTCTGAGTTCGACGCGGACGCGGTGTTCGCCGCCTGCGCGGAGTCGGGTACCGCCGTGGAGATCAACTGCCGCCCGGAACGGCTCGACCCACCGCGCCGACTGCTGCGCCGGGCGCTCGACGCGGGCGTGCTCTTCTCGATCGACACCGACGCGCACGCCCCCGGCCAGCTCGACTGGCAGATCCACGGCTGCGCGCGGGCCGAGGAGTGCGGGGTGCCCGCCGAGCGCGTGATCACCACCTGGAGCGAGGACGAGCTGCTGGCCTGGACCCGGTCGCGGACGGCGCCGACCCGTGTAACCAGCACCTGACAGGCGTAGGCTTGGCCCTGAGAACAAACCCGCGCCCGAGCCCCCGGACGCGTGAAGACGTACGGCGAACCGAGACGTGAGTCGTACGGCGACCCGAGAATCGTCCACCCCTCTTGCCCCCTCCGGGTGACGCAGATCACCGCACCTGCCCTGGTCACGTGGGAACACCCATCGATAGTTCCCCGTTAAACCAATCGTGGGTGTGGATGGGACAGTGTCCCCGGGCCTCACCTTTGCCCACAGGGACGATCGTTCGGCTGAAGCCCTGTGGAGCCTTTCGCCGAGAGGCGACCGCCATCCGTGCCCACCACAGACGGCCCCGACCGAGATTCCCCCGTCCGGTCGGGGCCTTTCCATGCCTGACGCCACGCCCGGCCCCTGCCGTGGCGGGCGGCGGCCTCCGCTTGACTTCGAGTGCTCTCTAATCCGTAGCGTCGAAACATGACCACTGCACAGCACAAGATCGGCTCGGGCTTCGGCGCCCACAGCACCGCCGACGACGTCCTCCAGGGCATCGACCTGACCGGGAAGCTCGCGATCGTCACCGGCGGGTACTCGGGGCTCGGCCTGGAGACCACCCGCGCGCTCACCAAGGCGGGCGCCCACGTCGTCGTTCCGGCGCGCCGCCCGGACGTGGCCCGGGAGGCGGTGGAGGGCATCGACGGGGTCGAGGTGGACGAGCTCGACCTCGGCGACCTCGACAGCGTCCGCGCCTTCGCCGAGCGCTTCCTCGCCTCCGGCCGCACCATCGACATCGTCATCGACAACGCCGGGATCATGGCCTGCCCGGAGACCCGCGTCGGTCCCGGCTGGGAGGCCCAGTTCGCCACCAACCACCTCGGCCACTTCGCGCTCGTGAACCGTCTGTGGCCCGCGATCGAGCCGGGCGGCGCGCGGGTCGTCTCCGTCTCCTCGGGCGGTCACCACAACTCGGCGATCCGCTGGGACGACGTGCACTGGCGCACCGGCTACGACAAGTGGGAGGCGTACGGGCAGGCGAAGACCGCGAACGTCCTGTTCGCGGTCCACCTCGACCGGCTGGGCCGGGAGTCCGGCGTACGGGCCTTCGCCCTGCACCCCGGCGGCATCCTCACCCCGTTGCAGCGCCACCTCGCCAAGGAGGAGATGGTGGAGCGCGGCTGGATCGACGAGGACGGCAACCCGCTGAACCCGTCCGGCTTCAAGTCGCCCCAGGAGGGTGCGGCGACCCAGGTGTGGGCCGCGACCTCACCCCAGCTGGCCGGCCTGGGCGGGGTGTACTGCGAGGACTGCGACATCGCCGAGGTCGCTCCGGCCGACGGCGAGCGGACCGGCGTACGCGACTACGCGATCGACCCCGAGCAGGCCGCGCGGCTGTGGACGCTGTCGGCGGAGCTGACCGGGGTGAACGCGTTCGCGTGACGCGCCCGGGGCGTCAGTCGCGGGCCGTGAACTCCCGCAGATCCGCGAGGAGCCGTTCGGCGTGCGTGGCGAAGAGGCCGTGGCCCGCGTTCTCGTAGACCTTGAGTGTGCCGTTGGGGAGCAGTTCGGCCGCCCGGCGGCCGGTCAGCTCCAGCGGCGCCGACGTGTCGTGGGTGCCGTGGACGACCAGCGCGGGCAGGTCGAGCTTGGGCAGCTCGGGGGCGACGTTCAGGGTGGCCGCGAGGTCTCCCAACGCCGCCCCGCCGCGCGCGGTGGCACCGTGGCAGCGGTTGATCATGGACTGCACATAGGCCGGGGAGAGTTCGTTCCCGGGGAGGTCCAGGGCGAAGAACGAGCGGGCCCCGTCCACGAAGAAGGCGGCCCGGTCGCGGCGGAAGACCTCGTTGCCGGCCTCGACGACGCCCGGGTCGATGCCGTCCGGATGGTCCGCGGACCGGACGGCCCCAGGCGCCATGCCCGCGACGAGTGCCATCCTCGCCACCCGCTCGACGCCGTGCCGGGTCAGACAACGTACGACTTCCGCGGTCCCGATGGAGTGCCCGACGAGTGTCACCCCGGACAGGTCGAGGTGGCGCAGCAGCCCGTCGACGTCGTCGGCCAGGCTGTCGAGGTCGAACCCGCCCCACACGTCGTCGGACCGGCCATGGCCGCGCCGGTCGAAGCCGACGCACCGGTAGCCCTCCGCGGCGAGCGGCAGCATCTGGTACTCCCACATCTCCGTGCCGAAGTAGGCGCTGTTGACGAACACGATCACCTGCCCGGTGGCGGGTCCGTAGTCGACGAAGTGCAGTCGGGTGCCATCGACGGGGCTCTCGAAGTACGGCATGGGAAACCTCCCGGAATCCGGTGGCGGGACGAGTGGGTACGTCCTTCATGGTTCCGGAGGGCCGGGGCGGGGTCGATTACCTCCGAGGTCATGCCTGCGCGTGTGCGCCCTCCCACCTCGTGGTCAGCTCGGTCGGCCCATGGCCCGCAACGGGCACCCGGTGTCGACGCGCGTGGCGAGTTCGGCCCGCAGGGTGGCGAGTTCGGCCATGCGGGCGTCGATGACCTGGATCTTCTGCTCGAACAGCACGGACAGCGCCTCCGCGGAGTCCGGCGCCTCCCGCAACTCCTCGCCGTGCCGCGCGATCTCCGCGAGCGAGAATCCGAGCGTCTGCGCGGTGCGGACGTAGTGCAGCCAGGGCACCGCCTCGGGCGGGAAGTCGCGATAACCGTTGGCCAGCCGCCGACCCGTGACGAGGCCGACCTTCTCGTAGAACCGAATGGTGTCTCGGCTCATGCCCGCCTGCGCGGCGAGCTCTCCGATACGCATGTCCCTCCATCGGACGGCGGGCTTGACCTTGGACCGTACTCCACTGTTTAGCGTGAGGCGTCGCTGCCCCGAGACCAGTTGGAGCCTCATCGTGATCCGGACCCTCACCCCCGAACGCCCCGCCTATCTTCGCGCCGTACGGGCAAGCGCCTGGTACGACCTCGTCGTCACCGCGGGCTTCGCGACGCCTTGGACGTACGCGCTGGTGCACGATGCGCTGTCGTCGTCGGGCAACGCGCTCGGGCTGGGAGCCCTGCCCGAACTCGACCCGGTGCAGACCCTGTACGCGAATCTGATGGGCTCGGTCGTGGTGGTCTGGGCCGTCCTGCGCATCGTCCGGCCGCTGCCGGTGCACGGACTGCTCGACGGCATCGCGCGCACGCTGTTCGCGGCATGGCAGGCGTATGCCCTGGCCCACGGTGCCATGCGGCTGCTTTGGCTGTTCTTCGGCGTCGAGGTGATGTTCGGCCTCGTCCAGCTGGTGCCGTGGTGGCGAAACCGGAACACGAACCCGTTGAGCACCGAAGCCGGCCCGGCCGTTGGGCATCCGCTCCCCGCGCAGGGCCAGTGACACCCGTCTTGAGGCACCTGCACCGACGCCCCGAGTACGCGGCGGTGTGCCCGGCCACGTGCCCCATAGGCCCTCGTCGAACCGAACCCGTACGGCGATACTCCGTACTCGTCATCGCGTCGACGATCCCGGTATGGGCGGGAGCGACCCTCGGTGATCCCGCCAAGGACGCCGTGGCTGTCGCCCGGTCCATCACGGCCGAAGAACGCCGAAGAACGCCGAAGAACAGGGCGTAGCCGTGTGCGCACCGACGACAGCCCGCCCAGCCACCGTGGTGCCACTCGACCTCGTTCAGAAAACGTTCTGGAGACAAGCCCGATGAAACTCGCCAAGCGTCTCGTCCTCACCACGACAGCTGTCGCCGCCGTGACCGCCGGCACGCTGTTCAGCGCGACGGTCGGCCAGGCCGCGACCTCGCAGCCCGCCCGCACCGGCGTCGACGCTCCCGCCGCGCTGAAGGTCCCGGACGGCAACCGGCTCACCGGCGTCTTCTCCGCCGCGGGCGTCCAGACCTACACCTGCACCGACGGCGCCTGGAAACTGCTGGAACCCGCCGCCACCCTGTGGGCCAGGAACGACCGCTCCCACCGCCCCGTCGCCCTCCACTCCCGCGGCCCCGTCTGGGTGTCCACGGTGGACGGCAGCGCCGTCAACGCCACCGCCATCGCCAACTCCCCCAGGACCGGCACCATCCCCGAGCTTCTCCTGCAGTCCACCGCCACTCGCGGCACCGGGGTCTTCGCCGGCGTCTCCTACGTCCAGCGCCTCGACACCCACGGCGGCGTCGCCCCCACCACCGCCTGCACCGGTACCGACCAGATCAGCGTCCGTTACTCCGCCACCTACGCCTTCTACAAGCCCGCCAAGTGATGCGGTAAGGAACGACGGCAGGGGCCCTCCGGACGATTTCGAGGAGCCCCTGCCCTGCTGCGGGCAGGCAGGGCGGCTGTTGTTCCGGAAGCGGTCACCAGACGGACGTCGTGAACCCCTGGCCGTGGGTCAGTGCGGGGCGCGCTCCTCCAGGGCGGTGCGCCAGGCGGGGGAGGGGCCCTCGCTCACCGGCTCGGCGCGTCGGCCGCCCCGCGCGAAGAAGTCGGCGAGCGGCAGGATCGCGGCACCGACCGTGACCGCGTCCGGACCGAGCCGGCCCAGGTCGATGGAGACGCGCTCGGCCGGGTAACGCAGGGCGTACGAGGCCGCGTACCGGCGGACGGCG
Source organism: Streptomyces sp. NPDC007896 (assembly GCF_042959425.1). NCBI lineage: Bacteria > Bacillati > Actinomycetota > Actinomycetes > Kitasatosporales > Streptomycetaceae > Streptomyces > Streptomyces sp. NPDC007896. Next base: position 235,658 of record NZ_JBIBKX010000005.1, read on the forward strand.
GGCAGAAAGCGGGTGCCGAGCTGGAGGCCCGCCCAGCCGCCGATCAGGATCCGCTCGGGCTGGAAGAGGTTGATCAGGTCGGACAGGCCCGCGCCCAGGTACTCGGCGGTCTCCTCCAGGACGGCGAGCGCCACGGGGTCGGCCACGACGCCCTGCTCGGTCGGATAGGCCGCGGTGAGCATCGCGGTGAGCGCGGTCTCCTCGTCGGTGCCCTCCGGCGGGCGTCCGCCCTCCTCGCGCCAGCGGTCGAGGAGCGCCTCCGCGCCCGCGTACGCCTCCAGACAGCCCAGGGCTCCGCACCGGCAGCGGCGCCCCCTGACCCGTACCGTCAGATGGCCCCACTCCACCGAGCGGCCGTGCTCCACGTCCTCGGTGACCAGACAGGCGCCGACGCCCGAGCCGAAGAGGACGACGACCGCGTTGCGCGCGCCGCGTCCGGCGCCGAACCACATCTCGGCCTGACCCAGGGTCCGGGCGCCGTTGTCCGCGAAGTACGGGACGGTGTCGGGGAGTTGGCAGGCCGAGCGGAGCAGGGACTCCAGCGGGACGGCGTCCCAGCCGATCGTCTGACCGTGCACCACCGCACCCGCCTCGGGCGTACGGGCGACGATTCCCGGGACGCCGATCCCGACGCCGAGCAGCCGCTCGGGGGCGATGCCCGCCTCGTCCAGCACCTCGGCGATGCCGTCCCGGATGTGCCCGACGATGACATCGACGTCGTATTCCCGACGCTTCGACGACGGTCCGCCGCCCAGCGGCGGCCCCTCCCCCCGGGCCGCCCCCTCGCCCTCCGACGCCCATTCACCCCCGTACCCCTGCCGCTCCAACGGCCTCTCCGTGCGGGCGAGTTCGGTGAGGGTCAGGTCGAAGAGCTCGACACGGACGCGGGTTTCGCCGACGTCGACGCCGATCATATGGCCGCTGCTGGGTACGACCCGCAGCAACGTACGCGGACGCCCGCCGTCGGAGTCGACGCTTCCGGCCTCCTCGACCAGACCGTCCGCGACGAGTTCCGCGACCACGTTGCTGACGGAACCGGAACTCAGTCCGGTGGCCGGCCCCAGCTCGAAGCGGCTCATGGGGCCGTCGAAATACAACCGTTGCAGCACGGCGGTGCGATTGCCGCGTCGCAGGTCACGCACTGTCCGCCCGTTCCGCACCGCCATGTGAATCCCTTCCGGCCAGCCCGACCTGCAAGATACCCCTGCGCGATCCCTTGACGCGACATTCTTCCGGGTCTTAACTCACGTCCTAAATTAAGTCATGAGGGTCGTTCGAGAAGTGAACGCGGGCGCCCCTCATGACTCTCCCTCCGGGAAAGGGACAAACGCAGCCATGCGCAGAATCCGAGCCGCGGCCGCCGGTGCGGTCACCGTCTCCCTGCTGACCGCCGTGACCGCCTGTGGTGGCGGCTCGTCGACGGGCGGCGGGTCCAACGACTCGCCGAAGACGCTCACGTACTGGGCCTCCAACCAGGGCGCCAGCATCGAGGTCGACAAGAAGGTCCTCCAGCCCGAACTCGACAAGTTCGAGAAGCAGTCCGGGATCAAGGTGAAGGTGGAGGTCGTCCCCTGGTCGGACCTGCTGAACCGGATTCTCACCGCGACCACGTCGGGTCAGGGCCCCGACGTCCTGAACATCGGCAACACCTGGAGCGCCTCTCTGCAGGCCACCGGTGCGCTGCTGCCGTGGGACGCGAACAACTTCGCCAAGATCGGCGGCAAGGACCGCTTCGTCGACTCGGCGCTCGGCTCGACGGGCGCGCAGGGCAAGGACCCGGCCGCGGTCCCCCTGTACTCGATGGCGTACGCGCTCTACTACAACAAGAAGATGTTCGCCGACGCGGGGCTTGCGAAGCCGCCGGCCACCTGGGACGAGCTGATCGCCGACGGCAAGAAGCTGTCCAAGGGCGGCAAGTGGGGCCTGGGGGCCGAGGGTTCGAACCCCTCGGAGAACATCCACCACGCCTTCGTCTTCGCCAAGCAGCACGGCGCCGACTTCTTCACCGCCGACGGCAAGCCGGACTTCACCTCGGACGGCACGGTCGCGGCGGTCAAGCAGTACGTCGACCTGATGGCCAAGGACAAGATCATCGCGCCCGGCAACGCCGAGTACGCCCAGAACCAGTCCGTGAGCGACTTCGCCAAGGGCAAGAACGCGATGCTGCTGTGGCAGTCGGCGTCCGCCAACCTCAAGTCACAGGGCATGAGTGACGACGCGTACGGCATCGCCCCGGTCCCCGTGCAGTCCGGCACCCCGGGAACCGGCACCAACGTCAACTCCATGGTCGCGGGCATCAACCTGGCCGTCTTCAAGAACACCCACAACCTCGACGGCGCCACCAAGTTCGTGAAGTTCATGACGAGCGACGCCGAACAGAAGGTCCTCAACACGGCGTACAGCTCGATCCCGCCGGTGAAGACGGCCCAGACGGACGCCACCTTCAACACCCCCGCGAACGCGGTCCTCAAGGACACCCTGGCCAAGAGCGCCGCCGCGCTTCCGCAGGTCGCCGACGAGTCCCAGTTCGAGACGACGGTCGGTACGGCCATCAAGACGTTGTTCGCGGAGGCGGCCGCCGGACGTGCGGTGACCACGGATTCGGTGAAGGCGGAGCTCGAGAAGGCCCAGCAGCAGATGCCGGCGAAGTGAGCGCGGACTCCCTCATGACCACCACGACCGCCGCCTCCGCCGACTCCGGCGAACGGGCGGTGCCCAAGGACTCCCCCGGGGCGGCGCGCGGGCCGCGCCGCCCCGGGCGGATCCGGCGCATCGCACTGCCCTATCTGCTGCTCCTGCCCGCCCTGATCCTCGAACTCCTGGTCCACCTGGTGCCGATGGTGATCGGCATCTTCATGAGCTTCAAGGAGCTCACCCAGTTCTACATCCGCGACTGGGGCACCGCGCCCTGGTCCGGATTCGACAACTACAAGGTGTCGGTGGACTTCAGCGCGCCCGTCGGCAAGGCGCTGCTGCACTCGTTCCTCGTCACTGTCGGCTTCACCCTGCTGTCGGTGGGCCTGTGCTGGCTGATCGGCACTGCGGCCGCCATCTACATGCAGGACACCTTCCGCGGCCGCGGTCTGCTGCGGGCGCTCTTCCTCATCCCGTACGCGCTGCCCGTGTACGCGGCGGTCATCACCTGGGTGTTCATGTTCCAGCACGACAACGGCCTGGTGAACCACGTCCTGCACGACCAGCTGCACCTCACCGACAAGCCGTCCTTCTGGCTCATCGGCGACAACAGCTTCTACGCCCTGCTCACCGTCTCGGTGTGGAAGGGCTGGCCGTTCGCGTTCCTCATCGTCATGGCCGGCCTCCAGAACATCCCCGGGGAGCTGTACGAGGCCGCCGCCCTCGACGGCGCCGGTCTGTGGCAGCAGCTGCGCCGCATCACCCTGCCGTCACTGCGCCCGGTCAACCAGGTGCTGGTGCTTGTCCTGTTCCTTTGGACGTTCAACGACTTCAACACGCCGTTCGTCCTGTTCGGCAGGACCGCCCCGGAGGCCGCGGACCTCATCTCGGTGCACATCTACCAGGCGTCGTTCGTCACCTGGAACTTCGGCACGGGATCCGCGATGTCGGTCCTGTTGCTGCTCTTCCTGCTCGTCGTGACGGGCGTCTACCTGCTGCTGACCTCTCGAGGAAGGAAGACGGCCGATGTCTAGCACCGCGCAGACGGCGTCCGGCGCCTCGAAGGCGTCCCGCTCGCCGATGGCTCCCCCGCGATCCTTCCTCTGGTCCCGCGGGATCTTCCTCACCCTGCTCACCGGCTTCGTCCTGGTACCGGTCTACGTCATGGTCTCCAGCTCGCTGAAGCCGCTCGCGGACGTCTCGGGGAAGTTCCGCTGGCTGCCGAGCGGGCTGACGATCCGCCCGTACGTCGACATCTGGTCGACGGTCCCGCTGGCGAGGTACTTCGTGAACTCGCTGATCGTGGCGGGCGCGGCGACGGTCTGCTCGGTGGTGATCGCGGTCTTCGCGGCGTACGCGGTGAGCCGCTACAGCTTCCGCGGCAAGCGCGTCTTCACGGTGACCGTGCTGTCGACGCAGATGTTCCCCGGCATCCTCTTCCTCCTCCCGCTCTTCCTTCTCTACGTCAACATCGGCAACGCCACGGGCATCGCGCTGTTCGGCTCGCGCGGCGGCCTGATCCTCACGTATCTCACCTTCTCCCTGCCGTTCTCGATCTGGATGCTGATCGGGTACTTCGACTCGGTGCCGCGCGATCTGGACGAGGCGGCGCTGGTGGACGGCTGCGGGCCGCTCGGCGCGCTGCTGCGGGTGGTCGTGCCCGCCGCGATCCCCGGCATCGTCGCCGTCGCCGTCTACGCCTTCATGACCGCCTGGGGCGAGGTGCTGTTCGCGTCGGTGATGACCAACGACGCCACGCGCACGCTCGCCGTCGGGCTCCAGGGCTACTCCACGCTCAACAACGTGTACTGGAACCAGATCATGGCCGCCTCGCTCGTGGTGAGCGTCCCGGTGGTCGCCGGGTTCCTGCTGCTCCAGCGCTACCTCGTCGCCGGCCTGACGGCAGGAGCCGTCAAGTGACCGACTCCTCATCCCCTGAAGGGACTTCCGTGACCATCGACCTTGCCGCACTCCCCGAGGACTTCCTGTGGGGCACGGCCACGTCGGCCTACCAGATCGAGGGAGCCGTCGCCGAGGACGGCCGCTCGCCGTCCATCTGGGACACGTTCTCGCACACCCCGGGCAAGATCGACAACGGCGATCACGGCGACACCGCCTGCGACCACTACCACCGCTGGCGCGAGGACATCGCGCTGATGCGCCAACTGGGGACCAACGCCTACCGGTTGTCCATCGCCTGGCCCCGGGTGGTGCCGGGCGGCGACGGCCCGGTCAACGCGAAGGGGCTCGACTTCTACGACCAGTTGACCGACGCCCTGCTGGAGGCGGGCATCACCCCCTCGGTCACCCTCTACCACTGGGACCTGCCGCAGGTGCTCCAGGACCGCGGCGGGTGGCCGGCCCGCGACACGGCACACCACTTCGCCTCTTACGCGTCGGTCGTCGCGGAGCGTCTGGGTGACCGCGTCCAGCACTGGACGACGCTGAACGAGCCCCTGTGCTCGGCCTGGATCGGCCACCTGGAGGGCCGGATGGCTCCCGGCCTCGCGGATCTGGCGGTCGCGGTCCCCGCCTCGTACCACCTGCTCCTGGGCCATGGCCTGGCCGTGCAGGCCATCCGCGCGGCGGCACCGGACGCCCAGGTGGGCATCGTCAACAACCTCTCCAGCATCGAGGCCGCCACCGACCGCCCCGAGGACGTCGCGGCGGCCCACCGGCTGGACGGACACACCAACCGCTGGTGGCTGGACCCGGTGCACGGCCGCGGGTTCCCTGCGGACATGCGCGAGGTCTACGGCGTCGAACTCCCGGAGCTGCCGGGCGACTTGGAGACCATCGCGCAGCCCCTGGACTGGCTGGGACTCAACTACTACTTCCCGTCCTCCGTCGCCGACGACCCCTCAGGACCCGCGCCGCGCGTGCGCACGGTGCGCCGCCTGGGCGTTCACCGCACCGGCATGGACTGGGAGGTCGACGCCGCCGGCATCGAGCGCCTGCTGCTGCGCCTCACCGACGACTACGGCGCCCGCAAGCTGTACGTCACCGAGAACGGCTCCGCCTATCCCGACGTCGTCCGCCCCGACGGCACCGTCGACGACCCCGAGCGCACGCGGTATCTGGAGCAGCACCTCGCCGCCTGTGCCGCGGCGGCCGGCAAGGGCGTCCCCCTCGCCGGATACTTCGCATGGTCGCTGCTGGACAACTTCGAGTGGGCCTACGGCTACGACAAGCGCTTCGGCCTCGTGCACGTCGACTACGAGACCCAGCGGCGCACGGTGAAGGGAAGCGGGCACCGGTACGCGGACATCATCCGGGCCCACGGGGAGCGCAGGCGCAGCGCGGCCTGACGTACGTCCCGGCCTTCGCGCTGGACGCGCGTGTCCCCTCGAACGGAGCTCGCGTCCAGCCGAAGGCGAGGGACGCGGTCACCCCTTCGATCTGCCGGCTCCATGCCGGCCGATGTCGTCCAGGGCCGCCACGAGCTGCGGAGCCACCACCTTGCGGGTCCAGGCGGCATCGTCGTCACCCACGGCGCGGGGCACGGTCTCGATGAGCATGATCAGGTAGAGGTAGCTGCGGTAGAGGGCGAGGCGTCGGCGGGCCGCGGGGTCGAAGTCCGCGCGGCCTCCCGCCTTCCGATAGCCGCTCAGGAAGGCCGTGTCGTCCTCGATGTCGCCGAGGAGGGCGAGGGAGACGAAGTCCGCCAGGGGGTCGCCCCAGAACATGCGCTCGCCGTCGATCAGGCCGCCGATCCGGGGTGTTCCTTCCGGCCGGTCCACGAGGATGTTGCCCGGCCACAGGTCGAAGTGGACCAGGCGGGGGGTGGTGACCTCCTCCAGGGCGTCGTACGCCGCCCTCGCGGTGCGGGCCACCTCGTCCACGGGCCGGGGCAGCCAGGCCCGATAGCGGCGGGCGTCGTCCAGGACGGCGTCGTACATGGTGGTGAAGGCGGTGCGCCAGTCGGGGGCGAGCGGGCCGAGGGCCCCGGACGGGTAACCGAACCCGGGTCCGGTGACCTGGTGGAGCCGGGCCACCAGGCCGCCCAACTCCGCACGCAGAGCGGACTGTTCGTCAGGAGTGAGTGTGCCGTTCCACGACTGGCCCGGGCAGGCCGTCATGAGGAGGTGACGGTCCCCGGTGGCCACGACGCGCGGCGACGGTACGTCGACGGTGGCCGCCGAGCGGTAGAACTCCGCCTCGGACACCAGGAGTTCGCGCTCATGGCGCATGCCCGGGGCGGTCCGCGGGGGCGGGACCTTCAGCACATGGCGGGTGCCGTCGGTGAGGAGGAGTTCCTCGACGGTGTTGTAGGTGCCACCGTCGAGCGGCCGGCAGCGGGCGAGGCGGTCCGGCGGCAGCCCGGCCGCCGCGAGGATCCGCCGCGCCCGCTCCCAGGAGCCCTCCGTCATGCGCCCCACCCGCCCCTTCGGTCACCCGGCCGCGTACACGTCCTCCACGTAACGCCCGTTCGCGATCAGCTCGTTCAGCCACCTCTCGGCGGTCGCCTCGTCCGCGTCCGGCGTACGGTCCCGGTACAGCGTACGGAAGGCCTCGCGGACGCCGGGTGCCATGCGCGAGCCGTCACCGCACACGTACACCCGGGCCCCGGCCCGCAGCAGCTCCCAGACCTCCTCCGCCTCGGCGGCGATCCGGTGCTGCACGAAGGTCACACCCTCGACGGGCGCCAGGCTGAAGGCCGGGCGCAGGGAGACCGCTCCGGCGGCCTCGGCGGCGTGGAGTTCCTCGGCGTGGAGGTAGTCCGCGTCCGGGGCGTCGCAGCCGAAGTAGCAGATGGCGGGCGGCAGTTCGGCTCCCGAGGCCAGCTTGGCCCGGCGGTCGGCGATGGCGCCGCGGAACGGGGCGAGTCCGGTGCCCGCCGCGACCATCACGACCGGCGCGCGGGCGTCGATCCGGAAGGCCTCCCGGCAGGGCTGGACGCGGGCGAGGACGGTGTCGCCGGGCTTGACCGTGTGCAGGTGGCCGGAGCCGACTCCGGTGTACGTGCCCCGGCCGGAGCGGGCCGGGGCCTCCAGCAGGGAGACCATCAGGTCGGCGTGGCCGGGGTCGGTCGCGGGTGAGGACGACACCGAGTAGGGGCGGGGGCGCAGCGGGGTGAGGAGGTCGAGCAGGGCCGACCAGTCCAGCGCGCCGCGCAGGGCGGGGTGGGCCTCGCACACCTCGACCAGGGTGCGCGGGTCGTCCACGAGCGCCGCGAGGGCCGTTCGTTCCGGCGGGCACGGGTTGGCCGCCGCGAGGACGGTGAGCTGGTCGAGGGTCGGGCGTTCCTGCAACTCGACGTGGTGTGTGAGGAGTTGGCGTACCGTCAGGGGCCGGTCGACCGCGATGCCGTCGCGGCGCGGGCGGGTGGCCCGGATGTCCAGGACCGTGTCCAGGTCGAGGCCCAGCGCGGTGGCGGTCCGCTCGACGAGGGCCGGGTCGTTGACCGGAAGCACCGTGAGGTGGTCGCCGGTGCGGTAGGTCGTGCCGTCGGGCAGGGCCAGCCGGACGAAACGCTTCGTGCGCGGGTGCGTCGGCGCGGTGAGGTCGTACGCCTCGGTGACGGTCATGGGGAGCAGCCCGTGCCGCTCGGCGAGGGCGTCCAGGAGACCGCCGGTCAGCGCCCGGACCTCGTACGCCGCCGTGGGCTCCACTGTGTCGGTGGCGTCCGGGTCGCCGTACCGCTCGAGCAGCGCGGTGCGCAGCCGGGCCGTGAAGGTGCGGACGGTGCCGGCGAGGTCGCCCGAGGCGTCGGCCGCGGCGCGCTCCAGGAGCCGGGTGCCGCCCCCCTGCGCGAGGCGCTCGTCGATGTGGGCCGGGACGTGCTGGTAGGTGGCGGCCCAGTTGCGGTCGCCGACGCCCAGGACGCCGTACGTCACGCCGGTGGCCTGAGGGGTGGTGTCGAGCCAGGCCGCGAAGGCGGTGGCGTCGTCGGTGGGCTGGCCGTTGTAGGAGGCGGCGGTGATGACGACGGGGCGGTCGGTGGGCAGCCCGTCGGTGTACGCGTCCAGCGGGGCCACCTCCGTGTCACAGCCGATCCCGGCGGCCTCGTCGGCGAGCGAGGCGGCGAATTCGCGGCAGGTGCCGTAGTTGCTGCCGTGCAGGAAGAGTGCGCGGGTGCCGGGACGCACCCGGATGGGCAGGGTGGACGCGTCGGCCGGAGTCTGCGCCGCGTTCTGGGCGCCGGCGCCGGGCAGGGGCGCCTGGACACGGTCGGCGGCCGTGCGCGGGGTGAGCGTGAGGGTGAACCCCTCGGGCTTGAGAGTGAGCGTCTCCTTGACCGTCAGCGCGTAGTCGGCGTGGTCGTGCAGCCGGTAGCGGTGGACGAGCATGGCCAGCAGCATGGTGGCCTCGTGCAGGGCGAACTGCCGCCCGATGCAGGCGCGTTCACCGGTGCCGAAGGGCTTGAACGCGTGCGGGGAGCGCGCGGCCTCCGCCTCCGCCGTGAAGCGCGAGGGGTCGAAGAGTTCGGGGTTGTCGCCCCACACCGGCTGCCGGTGCAGCATCGGGCCGAGCACGGTGACCGCCTGTCCGGCGCGCAGCGGGATCCGGCCGCCGAGCAGGGTGTCCTCGCGGGCGTGCCGGCTGAACGCGGCGGCGGTCGGCCACAGCCGCAGCGCCTCGTTGAGCACCTGCCGGGTGTAGGTGAGCCGCCCGATCTCCTCGAACGTCGGCTCGGGGTCCGCGTCGCCGCCCCACAGCGCGTCGGCCTCGCGTTGCACGAGCTGGAGTACGGCGGGGTGTTTGGCCAGGTAGTAGAGCGCGAACGACATCGCGCCCGAGGTGGTCTCGTGGCCCGCGATCAGGAAGGTGATCACCTGGTTGCGGATGTTGGCGGTGTCGAGCGTGGTGCCGTCGGCGGGGTGCTCGGCGGTGAGCATCAGTCCGAGGAGGTCCCCGGCGTCGGCCGCGTTCGGTCCGGCGTCAACGCGGGCGGCGATCACCTCGTCGACGACCCGCGCGAGGTGGTCGGCGTCCGCGCGGAAGGCCGCGTCCGCCGCTGAGTGGTCGCTGCCCGGCGTGCGGCTGAGCCGGGTCATGCTCCACTCCAGGCAGCGGACCATGGACTCGACGAAGGGGTGGGGTTCGTCGCGCTCGAAGGAGCCGAAGTCGTAGCCGAACCCGGCGAGTCCGATGGTGTCGAGGGTCATGCGGGTCATGTCGTCGGGGACGTTCACGGGCTGTCCGGCGCGGGCGCCGCGGTCCCAGGAGTCGATCAGCCGGCGTGCGACGCGCAGCATCACGGGGTGGTAGGTGCGCATGGAGCCCAGCGCGAAGGCGGGCATGAGGATGTCGTGCGCCTTCGCCCAGTTCGGCTCGTCGTTGTAGGCGGTGAACAGTCCGTCGGCGGCGAACGCGCGGACGTTCTCCAGGGCGGGTCCGACGGCCTTGGCGAACCGGTTCTCGTCGGCCAGGTCGGTGACCAGGTCGAGATCGCCGACGAAGAGGGTGTCCCGGCCGTGCAGCCGTCGTACGAGCACGGGGCCGTGCGCGCGCATCAGCTCCATCACCTGCTGGAGTGGGGTTCGGCCGGGTCCGGTGTCGGATATGTCGACGACCGGTATGTCGTGGAGGGAGTGTGTGGGTTGCGGGTGCGGCGCAGTGGGGGACATGGCGCGACAACTGCCTTTCGCGGTACGGAAGTCCTGCTCTCCCAGCTTGGTCGTCGGACCCGGCATGCCCGCACCACCGCACTACATGATTCTGTAGTCACCGGGGCCGGGTCGCGCTTGTCACGGCCGCGGCGGGATGGCAGGAGGCCGGGAGGAGGCGGTGGACGCGGTGGACGCGGTGGTGTGGCGCAACCGGGCCATGACGTTGTTCGACCGCATCCCCATGCCGGTCGCGGTCTGCGATGTGTACGGGGGGATCATCCTGGCCAATCCGGCCATGGCTGCGGAGTGGGGCGCCACGTCGAGCGGGCTGCGGGGACGCAAGGTCCTGGACCTGTTCCGGCCGCAGGAGCCCTGGCAGATCGAGCGGATCGCACAGGCGTTGCGGCTGCGCCGTCGCTCGCGCTATCCGGTCTCGGTGCGCTGGGAGGCGGCCGACGGGGTGCGGCGCGAGGGCGAGCTGACCGCGGACCCGGTCAGCGACTCCGTCGAGACGAGCACCGCACTGCTGGTCATGGTCCGCGTGCTCGGCGAGTGCCCGGTCGTGGAGCGGTCGCCCGAGCCCGCGGCCGGCACGGCCGAGATCCGCATTCTGGCGCTGCTCGCCGGGGGCGCGACCACCGCGCGGACCGCCCGGGAGACGGGCCTGACCGTGGACGGCGTCAACTACCATCTGCGGCGCCTGTCCGAGCGCTGGGGTGCGGCCAACCGTACGGAACTGGTCGCGCGCGCCTACGCGCTGGGCGTACTGACCCCGGGAGTGTGGCCGCCCACGGCCGTGCCCGCTCCCTGAGGGGCGCCGAAGCGCGCGAGGCAGTGCCAGACCCTCTTCAGGTCCTGGAGTTCGTGGCGGCCGGTACGGGCGGCGTCCCCGATGATCCGGGGGTCGAGCCAGCCGTCCTCGGCGATCCGGACGCCGAGCGCGACGAACTCCGGGCCGCGGAAGTCCGGGTGGCGCCGCAGTTCCTCGACCGGGAGCCGGTAGCCGGGGTGCCACTCCACGGGGCACGGGAGCCGCCGGGCCGCCGCCTCGACGGCCGTGCCGCGGTAGCTCGTGTCCAGGACCAGGGCCTCCATGTCCCTCGCCAGGTCTACGGGGCCGTGCACCTGCGCCTCGATGTAGTCGTCGAGCGCGTCCTGCTCGTCCGCCTCGGCCAGCTCGATCAGGGACATCCCGGCGGCGACCCCGAACGCGGACGGCTCGGCCGCGCTGTCGGGATAGCAGAAGGTGGCCCGCCGCAGGGCCGCACCGGTCAGCCGGAAGTGCGAGGAGCCGAAGCGGGGCGCCGCCCCGACGAGCCGGCGCCGGAAGTTCAGTCCGCCGTACACGGGTCGCTCGTGCGCGGGTTCGGCGTCGTACGCCGCGCCGAAGATCCGGCTCTCCCAGCGCCAGCGGTCGCCGCCGGGATGTGCGGTGAGCCCGCCGTTGCTCGTGCCGGTGACGAACTGCGAGACGTACGCGCCGTCCCGGGCCAGCACCTCCAGGATCGGGAGCCCGCCCACCAGCCGGTCGGGGTGGAAGTTCAGGGTAATGCGCAACGCCGGGTCCACCGCAGGGCCGCGGGAGAGAGCCGTGACATGGCGCAGCGCCCGCTCCTGGGGTGTGCGGCCGTCCCTGAAGTCCACTCGACCCCTCCCCCGCCCCGTTTCCGCACGTCTTCGCCCCACCCCGGGACCTTCAGAGATCACTCGTCGGGCGGGACATCCGCAACTCATTTCTCCTGAACGGCCAGCACGATCTTGCCCCGGTTGTCGCGCCGCTCCAGACGTTCGTGGGCCGCGCGCGCCTGGTCCAGCGGGACCACCGTCTCGACCGGCACGTGGTACGTACCCGCCGCGACCCGCCTGGCCAGCTCGCGCAGGTCCTCGCGGGGGTCGTAGCCGTGGATCTGCAGATTGGTGAGCTGGAAGCCGAGGACGGCAGCGTTCTTCGGATAGAAGTCGCGGGTGTCGATCGTGCTCGGCTCCAGGGCGACATTGGCGAGCGCGACCACCCGCCCGCCGTGCCCGACCTCGCGCAGACTCCGTCCGAAGGCGGGGCCACCGACGGTGTCGAGGACGACGTCCGCGCCACGCCCGCCGGTCAGCCGCAGCAACTCCTCGACCTCCGCGTCGCCCGGGTGCGCGGAGGTGTCGAGGGTGTCGTGGGCGCCGAATCCGGCGGCCCAGGCGGTCTTGTCGGGTGAACCCGCGAGCGCGATGACACGGGCGCCGGTCCCGGCGGCGATCTGGACGGCCGCGCTGCCCACCCCGCTCGCGGCGGCCTTCACCACCACGGTGTCGTCCTTGGTCACCTTCGCCAGATGGCGCAGGCAGTACCAGGCGGAGAGCCAGGCCACGGGCAGGCCGGCGGCCTCCGTCAGCTCCAGACCGTCCGGCAGGGCCGTGACCTGCCGGGCGGGCACGACGGCCAACTCGGCGTAGAAACCGGGTGCGTTCACCCCGTCCAGGGCCATGACCCGCTGTCCGACCTCGATGTCGGTCACCCCCTCCCCCACCGCGGCGACGACTCCGGCCGCCTCCACGCCCGGGATCAGCGGCGGCCGTCCGGCCCGGTGGTACCGCCCGGCACGGACCAGCGCGTCCGCCCGGTTCACCCCCGCCGCCACGACCCGCAGCAGCACCTGGCCGGGGCCCGCGACCGGGTCGGGGAGCTCCACCGGCACCAGCACCTCGGGTCCGCCGAACTCGTCGATCCGCACCGCACGCATACCGCACCTGCTTCCTGGTGGACGCACCGGGACACCGCGGAATCGGAGGAGATCCACAAGAGCGGTGACACCGGTTGAAGTGGTGTCACCATGCGACACCACTTCAACCGGTGTCAAGGCGCTACACTCGGACCATGCCCTCCGCTCCCGCCGCCGTCCCCGAGCCCGCCTCGCCGTTCCCCTTCATCGGCGGACGCCCCTGCCTGAACTTCGTGGCCACGCTCGGCAAGCGGCACGCCACCCCCCTGGAGCGGCTCCCGGACCCCGACGCCCTCGCCCGCTGGATCACCGACGCGGGCCTGAGCGCCGGGGCCGACGACACGCCGGTGCACGTCACCGAGGGCGATCTCGCCCACGCCCGCACCCTTCGCGAGGCCCTCTACCGGCTCGTACGCGCCGCGATGGCCGGGGAGGCACCCGACCCGGCCGATGTCGCGCGGGCGAACGAGGCGGCGGCCCGCCCCGACCTCGCCCCCCAACTCGCCGAGCCGCAGGACGACGGCGCCGGCCCCCGGCAGCCCCTGCGCTGGACGGCCGGGCATCCCGGACCCGCGGCCCTCGCGACCGTGGCCCGGGACGCCGTCCTGCTGGTCGGCGGCCCGCTCCTTGCCAGGGTCAAGGAGTGCGAGAACCCCGAGTGCTCGCTGCTCTTCCTGGACGACTCCCAGGCCCGTCGGCGCCGCTGGTGCTCCATGGACCGCTGCGGCAACCTCGCGAAGGTGGCCGGCTACCGGTCCCGCAGCCGCACCGGCTCCAGCCGGTGACGGTGGGCCGCGCCGTCCGTGCCTGTTCCAGCCGGTGGCAGTAGGCCGCGCCGTCCGCGCCCGTGGCGTCGACCGGTCGGTAACGGCGCGGTGTCCGCCGCCTCGCGGTCCGCAGGTCAGGCCACGGCGGGCGTCCAGTGCGGGTCCCGGCCGAGGAAGGCGAGCAGCGCCTCCGCCCGGCCGGCGGTCGCGGGCACCTCGCGGGCGGCGGCGAACACCCCGTACGAGTCGCGCAGATGATCGGCGAGCCGATCCGCCGCAAACCTGATCCCCTCCGCCAGCTCCTCCTCCAGCGGCGCGTCCTGGCCGGTGGCGACGGCGATGTCCCAGGCGTGCACGGCGGCGTCCATGGCGGCAGCGGCGGCGGCCAGCGGGAACGGCAGCGGTCCGAGGGGGGTCGCGACCTCCGGGGAGTCGGCCGGCAGCTGTGCGTAGGCGTCCGCCACGCCCCGCAGCACCTTCTCCAGCGCCGTCCGCGCGTCGGAGTCCAGCGCGTCGGCGGGCCGGAAGGGGTCGGAGTCGGGCCGGTCGGCGCCGGTGATCGCGGCGCCGTACGCCTGCTGATCCAGTCGCGCGTGGTTGAGGACCTGGCGCACCGTCCACTCGCTGCACGGCGTCGGAGCCCCCCACGCCCGCTCCGGTACGGCGGCGGCCACCTCCATCAGGTAGACATGTGCCCTGGTCAGCAGTTCGAAGCCCGCGAGATCGCGCATTCCTGGTCCCCTCCTGGGTGCCTTCCGGCCGATGAGAACAAACTAGGCTCCCTTGCGGACAGTTACGGTCCTCAATCAGCACGTTCGGTACGCCTGCGAAAAGGGAAAAGGCCAAGGATGCGAGACGTACGTGGTGCGTGGGCCGTGGCAGGCGCACAGCTCCGGAAGTGGCACGAGGAACCCGTGGTCGTCCAGTCGGTGCGGTCGGCGGGGGCCGCGACCGTCGCGTACGTGATCGCGCTGCGGCTCAGTCCGGAGCCCGCGCCGCTCACCGCCCCGCTCACCGCGCTCCTGGTCGTGCAGGTCACGCTCTACGCCACCCTCACCACCGGCATCCGCCGGGTGAACTCCGTGGTGGCGGGTGTGGTCGTCGCCATCGCCTTCAGCGTTCTCGTGGGTCTGACGTGGTGGAGTCTGGCCCTGCTCATCCTCGCCTCGCTGGCCGTCGGCCATCTCGTCCGGGTCAGCGAGTTCGTGCCCGAGGTGGCGATCAGCGCCATGCTCGTGCTCGGCGTGACCCGGGTCGGGGACACGGCCTGGGCCAGGGTGCTGGAGACCCTGATCGGCGCGGTGGTCGGGCTCGGCTGCAATCTGCTCTTCGCTCCGCCGGTGTGGGTGGGTGCGGCCGGCGAGTCCATCGAGGATCTGGCGCGGCGGGTACGCCAGTTGATGCTGCGGATGGGCGAGGAGGCGGCCGGCCGCACCCCCGTCGAGCACGCGACCGCCCGGCTGCACGAGGCGCGCCGCCTGGACCACGACATCGTCCAGGTCGACGCGGCGCTCAGGCAGGCCGAGGACAGCCTCAAGCTCAATCCGCGCGTACGGGAGGGCCTGCTGCACCGGATCGTGCTGCGCACCGGCCTGGACACGCTGGAGATCTGCACGGTGGTGCTGCGGGTACTCGCCCGCACCCTCACCGACCTCGCCAAGGAGCGCGATCCCGAGCCGCTGTTCGAGCCGCAGGTGGGGGCGACGCTGGAGCAGCTGCTGTCCGAAGTGGGCGACGCCGTGGTGAGTTTCGCGGTGCTGGTGACCACGGACATCAGTCAGAACGCCGAGTCGGCCGAGGACCGGCTCGCCGCGGAGCTGTCCACGGCCACGGCGACCCGCGACAAGCTGGCCCAGCTGCTGCTCGACGAGGTGCAGCGGGACGCCCGGCAGTGGCAGCTGCACGGCGCCGTCCTCACCGAGGTCAACCGCATCCTGGACGAGCTGGACACGGAGCACCGCTCACGGCGGCTCTTGGAGGAACTCGACCGCGGCACCCGCGAAGAGCGCGAGCGCCGTCACCACCTCATCCGACTGAGGCAGCGCCTTCGGATGCCCCGCGGGCCGCGACAGCCGCGCTCGGACCGGAACCGTCCCCCCGTCTCCGGTCGTTCTCTCTGAGGACAGCCGTTCCGTGTCGGGGACGGGGGCGACGACGGGGGGAGCGGACGGATGGCCGACGACGCTGTGCGGATCGACGGGAACACACTGCGCCTGCCGGGCGGGGTGCGGGTCCGTTTCATGCGGACGCTGCGCCTGCCCGAGACGGGTACGCACGAACTGCCACCGGGGCTCGGTGAGTTCCCTGTGCGCCGTGTCGAGGACCACGCGGACACCGTGCCCGCCCAGTGGCGTGCGCGCGGCGGTGTGATGCTGCCGGTGTATCTGCGCGAGGCCATGTGGCTGAGCTTCGCGGGCTCGACGGAGCCGGCCGCGCTCCAGGTCGGCGTGGGCAAGGTGTGCGCGGTCTCGGGCAGGCCGTGGAGCTCCCTGCTCGCCCAGGACCCGCAGAACTACGTGGTGCTCCCCCGCCAGCCCTGGCTCGACGGCATCAACTCCGGGAAGGGCACGGTCCGCCAGTTCGTGGCCGTGCCGCTGGGGCTCGGCGCCACGGTCGAGGGCCAGGTCACCGGCGAGGAGGTGTGGGGCGGCCTGCAGCTGCAGTCCTTCCGGCTCAATGACGCGGAGCTCGCGAAGTGGCGTGAGCTGGAGCGCCGCCGGACCGTGAGCACGAGGTCGGTGAAGAGCGTGTCCGCCTATGGCGCCGCCCCGCCGGCTCCCGGCGCCGCCATGGCCGCCGCGCCCGCCTCGGCGGCCCGCGCGAGAAGCGCCCCGGCCATGGGACTCGGCGTGGGAGGCTCGATGCGCCAGGAGGTCTACGTGGACGAGCGATCGCGCGGCGCCTGGGCCAGGGAGCCCGCCGGCCGGGTGTTCGTGCATCTCGTGACGCCTCCCGAGTGGCGCCGTATCACGGGCGAGGCTCCCCCGCCGTCCCCCGTCGACCGCGCTGCGTACACACAGGCCGGGCTGCCCTGGTTCGAGTACTACGACGACGCGGCCCAGGACGTCGCCCCCACCGACACGCTGAGCTCGGTGCGGCCGGTCGGCGAGTGGCTCGGCGACGACCACGAGCCCTGGCAGGAGCCCTCGCCCCACCAGGTGAAACAGCTGGGCGACGCGCCGGGCAAGCCGGTCGGGGACGGTGACTGGTAGGCGGCCCCACCCGGTCGTCGGGCAACCCCGCCCATCGTTGCACAGGGTGCAACGCGCGTTGCCGTTCTTGCACTTCTCGGGTGTCGCACGCCAAGGTGGCTGTGACGACCGAGGCAACCGACACCCGAGGTGCAGGTATGAACAGTGGCGCAGATCCGGCGCGGGACGCGGGCGGCGGCTGGGGCAGGCGCCGGTTCCTCGGGGCGCTGGCGGGGATCACCGCGGTGACGACGGTGCCGGCACCGGCCGCGCCACGCACCCGTCCCGCGGCCACCACGACCCCACCCGCCGGGGGCTCCCCCGCCACCTCGGCCCCCGGGCCGACCTCTTCCTCCCCCGCCGTCCGCCGACTGTTCCTCGGCACGTACACCTCGGTCGAGGGCGGCGGAAAGGGGATCGGCCTGGCCACGTACGACCCGTCGACGGGTGCCGTCACGGCCACCGGCACGCTCACCGGCATCGGCGACCCGTCGTACCTCGCCACGCATCCGAAGGGCCACACCCTGTACGCCGTCGACGAGCGGCCGCAGGGCGCCGTGACGGCCGTACGGCTCACCGACCACAAAGTGCTGGGCACCCGGAGCACCGGCGGCGCGGGCCCCTGCCACCTCTCCGTGCATCCGAGCGGACGGTGGCTGCTGAGCGCCAACTACACCTCGGGCAGCGTGGCCGTGCACCCCGTCGACGCCTCGGGCGCACTCGGCGAGCGCACCGACCTGGTCACCCACTCCAGTCCGGCACCGGGCCCCGGCCAGGACGGCCCGCACGCGCACCAGTTCGTGACCAGTCCGGACGGCGGGCACGTCCTCGCCGTCGACCTGGGCACCGACACGGTCTACACCTACCGCCTGGACCAGTCGAAGGGAACGCTCACCGAGGTCTCCCAGGCGCACACCCGGCCGGGCGCGGGGCCACGTCATCTCACCTTCCACCCCGACGGCCGTTTCGCCTATCTGGCCAACGAGGTCGACAACACGGTCGTGGTCTGCGCGTACGACCCGGCGAGCGGACGGCTCACCCCGGGCGACCCGCAGCCCACCGGCACGGGCACGGGCACGAACTACCCGGCGCAGATCCTGGTGACGTCGAACGGGGCGTACGCCTATCTCGCCAACCGCGGCCACAACAGCCTGACGCGGTACGCGGTCGAGGCGGCCGGTGCCCGGTTGAGGCTCCTGGACACCGTGCCGGTCGGCGGCGACTTCCCGCGCCAGCTCGCCTTCTCGCCGGACGAACGGCTGCTGTTCACGGCGAACCAGCGCTCGAGCACGGTCAGCGTCTTCCACGTCGAGGGCGCGAGCGGTGAACTCCGGCTCGCGGGCGAGCCTTTCGCCTCACCCGTCGCCGTCTGTGCGCTGCCGCTGTAGCGCGCGGGGGCAGGATGCGGAGCTCGCCTGCGTGAGCAGCACGTGCATCCGCTCGGTGAGCTGTGAGACGTCGTCGGCGGGCGAGTGGAAGGACAGGCGTACGTCACCGTCGCCACGCGCCCGTTCGATCCGCAGTGTCAGTCCGTGCCGGTCGACGGCGAGCGGCTGGACGCGGACCGCGCCGTGCAGGCTCTCGGGCTCGACGAGGCGGGTCAGCCGCTCGACGGCGTCGGGGTGTGCGTCGGCCAGGTGGGTGAGCAGGCTCGCCTCGGCCGTCGCGAGCGGATCGGGAACGGCGTCCGCGAACTCGTCGAGGTCCACCACGAGCGCGCCGGACGCCTCGCGCAGCACCACGCGCGAGGGCCGGAACTCCAGATGCCCGTCCGCCAGGACGAACCGGCCGGCCATCCAGAGCCGGGCGCGGATCCGGTTGCGCACCGGCACCGGCGCGACGTCCGCGAACTCCAGAACGGCGGAGGGCTCTCCGCGCGGCGCACAGACCGCCGCGGCCGTCAGCGTGCTGTCGTCCGGCACATGCAGGAGAACCCGGCCGTCCGCGGTGACGGTGTGCGCGCCGACGAGTTCCTCCCTGCCACCCTCCGCGGTCACCGCGCAGGACCAGGCCGCGGCGAGCACCGAGCGGGCGCGCTCGGCAGTGGCGGGCGCGGCCGTCCAGGTATGACGGTCACCCATGCGGTCACCCATCCCAACCTCCCTTAGGTAAGCCTTGCCTAACCTATCGGAGATCCGGGTGCGCGCCAACCACGCCACGCCTTCGTCCCTCGCACGAGTTACGGCGTGATGGCGCCCAGCAGCGCCCGCGCGCACAGATCCCGCAGCTGCTCCCGGGTCAGCTCCGCCCCCCTGAGCCACTCCAGACACACGGCCGTGGTGAAGGCGAGCCAGCCACGGACGGCGATCCGCAGCTCGGGCCGGTCCTCGATCCCCCCGGGGACGTCGGGGTCCGCGTCGAGCGCCGCCAGGATCTGCTGCTCCTGCGCGGCCAGCGCCCGCTGATAGACCCTGCGCACGGCCTGGTCACCGGCCGCGTCGGCGCGATGGAAGGCGCGGAAGCCGTGCGCGTGGGCCTCGACGTACGCCAGGAAGGTGTCGAGTCCGGCGCTCAGCTGCTCGCGGACGGGAATGCCGGGCACCGCGGCCGTCAGCCGCAGCATCCGCTCGCTCTCGCGCTCCACGACGGCCGCGAAGAAGTCCCGCTTGGTCGGGAAGTAGTGGTACAGGAGCCCGCGCGAGACCCCGGCGATCTCGGCGACCTGCTCGATCCACACCTCGTCGTACGGGCTCTCCGAGAACAGCCGCGCCCCGACGGACAGCAGCTGCTCCCTGCGTTCCTCGGTACTGAGCCGACGGCGTGTCCGCTCTCCTCGCTCCCCCTGTTTGCCCATCATGGCCGCACCTTACTTGACGTCGGTTCAACAACGGGATCACACTGAAAACCGCTATTGAACCCGCGTACAACATGGTCAGGACAGCAGCGTCGACGTGCCGCAGGCACTAGGGAGATCGCGTCATGGCGGAGACGACAGGGCCCATGCTGCCCAAGGGGTTCCGGAGCGCGGAGCTGGGCTGGCCCGAGCTGCACCGCATCCCCCGCCCGCCCTACCGGCTCCCCCTCGTCGGGGATGTGATCGGCGCGAACGTCCGCTCTCCGGTGCAGGACTCGATGCGCTTCGGGCGCAGGCTCGGGCCGATCTTCCGGCGCAAGGGCTTCGGCAAGGAGATCGTCTTCGTGTGGGGCGCCGAGCTCGCGGCCGAGCTGGCGGACGAGACACGGTTCGCCAAGCACGTCGGCCTCGGGGTCGCCAACCTCCGGCCGGTCGCCGGGGACGGTCTGTTCACGGCGTACAACCACGAACCGAACTGGCAGCTGGCCCACGACATCCTCGCCCCAGGCTTCAGCCGTGAGGCGATGGAGGGTTATCACCCGATGATGCTCGCCGTGACCCAGCGGCTGATGGACCGCTGGGACGGGGAACGCGCGGCGGGCCGGGCGGTGGACGTACCCGGCGACATGACGAAACTGACGCTGGAGACGATCGCCCGCACCGGCTTCGGCCACGACTTCGGCTCCTTCGAGCGCTCCAGGCCGCACGCCTTCGTCACCGCGATGGTCGGCACCCTGACCTACGCGCAACGCCTCAACGTGCTCCCCGCGCCGCTGGCCCCGGTCCTGCTGCGCGGGGCCACCCGCCGCAACAAGGAGCACATGGCGTATCTCAACCAGACGGTCGACGCCGTCGTGGCCGCCCGTCAGCACTCCTCCGGCGAGGGGGACCTGCTCGACCGGATGCTGGAGAGCGCCCACCCGGACACGGGGGAACGGCTGACCCCCGAGAACATCCGCCGCCAGGTGATCACCTTCCTGATCGCCGGCCACGAGACGACCTCGGGCGCGCTCTCCTTCGCCCTGCACTACCTCGCCCAGCACCCGGACGTCGCCGACCGCGCACGGGCCGAGGTGGACCGGGTCTGGGGCGACACTCCCCTGCCCGCCTACGACCAGGTCGCCAAGTTGCGGTACGTACGCCGGGTCCTCGACGAGTCGCTACGACTGTGGCCGACGGCGCCCGGCTTCGCGCGCGAGGCTCGCGAGGACACCGTGCTGGGCGGGGTCCACCCGATGCGGACGGGTGCCTGGACCCTGGTCCTGACGGCGCTGCTGCACCGCAACCCGGAGGTGTGGGGCGCGGACGCCGAGGAATTCGACCCGGACCGCTTCGACCCGGGGGCCGTACGATCCCGAGCCGCTCACACCTTCAAGCCGTTCGGCACCGGGGCGCGGGCCTGCATCGGCCGGCAGTTCGCGCTGCACGAGGCGACGCTCGTCCTGGGGCTGCTGCTGCGCCGCTACGATCTGCGGCCCGAACCGGACTACCGGCTGCGGGTCTGCGAGCGGCTGACGCTGATGCCGGAGGGACTGCGGCTGCACCTCGACAGCCGTGCGTCCGCTGCCGGCTCACTCGTCGGTCGTCCAGTGGTCCGGGCGGGTGACTGACCGCGGCAGTCTGGTCCCGGCACTGCCCCTGGCCGCGTTCAGCTGGGGCTGGGTCAGGAAGAACGCGTCGGTCAGATCCGCGTCCGTCAGATCGGTGTCGCGGAAGTCGGCGCCGATCAGGTCCGCGCCGCGCAGATCGGCGCCGGTGAGGTCGGCGGCGATGAGATAGGCGCCGCGCAGGTTGGCACCGCGCAGGTCGGCGCCCTTGAGGCGGGCGCCCATGAGGTCGGCGCCGCGCCGGTTCTTCTTCTTGCCGCGGCCGACTCCCGCGCGCACGAGTTCGCTGGTCCGCAGCAGGAGGGTGTTGACCTGCTGCCGGTGTGCGTTCACGTCCAACTCCCCCAGTTCTTCGGGGGATTGGTTCGTCAGCCGCTCCGTCTCCGTGAGGGCTCGGCGGATGTCGGCGTGGATCGGGCGGGCCGCGGGGAGGGTCAGGGCCTCGTTCAGGTACCGGAGCAGTTCGTGGAGCTGGCGGACGACCGGGAACACGTCGAACATCTGCCGGGCTCGTTCTCGCGGGCCAGTGCGCCAGTCCTGGCCGGCGAAGGTGACCTGGGAGACCTGCTGGCCGGCGCCGAAACAGTCGTACACCGTGCACCCGTTGAACCCCTTCTCCCTCAGCTGCGTGTGGATTCCGCACCGGGAGTCCGTCCGCAGGTTCTGGCAGGGTTTTCCGGCGTCCTTGTCGATCGCGAAGTCCGCCGAGCGGGTGAAGGGCAGGGCGACACAGCACAACCCGAAACACCGACCGCAGTCGGCCCGCAACTCAAGGAGCCGTTCATCGACTGCCGTCACGCTGTCTTCTTGCATGTCACCAGCCTACTGGGGCGGCAGGCGCCCTCCGTGAGGGGTTCTCTCGCCCCCGCCGCCCCTACCCGTCCCATCCCTGGAGGCTCCGCCCCCAGACCCCCAGGGTGCGTTCTTCGACTGCGGGTGGGTGGGGGCTGGTCGCGCAGTTCCCCGCGCCCCTGGGGCAGGGCTTCGCCCCGCATCCTCACCGGCCCGGACTCGTTCGGCTGTCGGCCGGTGGGGGTGGGCGTGCGTCTTCAGCCCGTCCGGCGTTTGAGGACGAGGCCGTTCAGGCCGAAGCGGGGGTCTGGGGGCGGCAGCCCCCAGGGATGGGACGGGTAGGGGCGGCGGGGGCGAGGAACCAGGGGCTCAGCCCTCCAGGCCGGATAGGCGTTCGGGGTCGGCGAGGATGTACATCTCGACGATGCGGCCGTCGGTGATGGTGACGCCCATGACGGACAGGGGACGGCCTTCGGGGGCCGTGACGACGCCGATCGCCCCGTTGACCAGCGCGAGCCGGGAGAAATCAGCGAACTGGCGGAACATGAGCGCCTGTTGGGCGACGCCGGTCGCACCGTGGACCACCTTGGACGCCGCCGCCCCACCGACGAGCACACCGGAGTCGACGCGGAGCACGACATCGGGATGGAGGACGGACACCAGCGCCTCGAAGTCCCCGGCGCGCGAGGCCGCGAGAAAGGCGTCGAGGACCAGTTTCTGCCGGGCGAGATCGAGCTCGGGCTCCGGCGCGGCAGCGCCCCGTACCCGCCGCCGAGCCCGACTCGCCAACTGCCGCGTCGCGGCCGACGAGCGGCCCACGACGGGCGCGATGTCGTCGAAGGGCACCGCGAACATGTCGTGCAGGACGAACGCGAGGCGCTCCGCGGGTTCCAGTGTCTCCAGGACCACCAGCAGGGCCAGCCCCACCGAGTCGGCGAGCAGCACCTCCTGCTCGGGGTCGATCCGCTCCAGGGGGCTGACCAGCGGGTCCGGGACATAGGTGTCCAGCGGCTCCTCGCGGCGCGCGGCACGCGTACGCAGCATGTCCAGGCAGACCCGGCCGACCACCGTGGTCAACCAGCCCGCGAGGTTCCTGATCTCGCCGACGTCCGTGCGGCCGAGCTTCAGCCACACCTCCTGGACCGCGTCGTCCGCCTCGCTCAGCGAGCCGAGCATCCGGTAGGCCACCGCCCTCAGTCGACCGCGGTGCTCCTGAAACCGGTCGGCGAGATGTTCGAGGAGTTCGTCGTCGTCCATTGCGTTGCCCTCTCCCCCGAACGGCGCCCGGTCAGACCTCGTCGCGCGTCAGCGCCAGCAACCGGTCCAGGACGCGCGACCCTCCGGCCCGTACACCGTCGTGCTCGAACTCGTCGGTCACCCAGGTCCGCAGGCCCCCGATGGCACGGGCCGTGCGCAGGGAGTGCTCCGGGTCGACGTACATGTCGTCGTGGTAGACCGCCGCGGCCACCGGCACCTCGTTGGCGGCGAGGCGGGCGGGGTCGTACAGCGGCCGCCAGTCGGTGCGCGCGGCGAGTTCCTCGGCGGTCTCGCGCAGGGGACGCAGCGCGGGGTCGGTGTCGAACAGCCAGGGGTGCACGGACTCGCCGGTGAACAGCAGCGGTCCGTCGTCCGCGAGGGCCTTCGCCGCGTCGAACTGGGGGAACTCGGCGCGCACCCGCTCGGCGGACCAGGCGGTCGGCCGGTCGTCCTGGGCGTAGCAGGCCTCGTGGACGAGCGCGTACAGGGGGTGGCCGGCGTACGAGAGGAGGCCCTGTACCTCCTCCTGGAAGGCGTCGGAGAGGGCCGGGCCCTGCGGGGTGCGGACGAAGGCCTCCTCCAGGAGGTAGTGCAGACGGTGGCTGCCCTCGCCCCCGCCGAGGAGGATGCCGAGGGACTGGAAGGCCTCGACGGTCAGGCGGTAGCCGTTGCTCAGAACGATCTCGTGGCGGAGGAGGTGGTCGGCGATCTGCCGGGCCCGCTCGATGTCCTGGGGGTATCGCGCGTAGTGTGCCGCGACCTTGCGTTCGATACGGGGGTACGCGGCCCGGTAGACGTCGTCCGCGTGCGCGTCGAGGGAGGGCAGGCCGCCGGTGATGAGGGCCGCGCGCAGACCTTCGGGGGCGGTCGAGAGGTAGTGCACGACGCAGAAGCCGCCGAAGCTCTGGCCGAGTACGGTCCAGGGGTCGCCGCCGGTGAGCCGGGGGCGGATGGCCTCGCAGTCGCGGACGATGGAGTCGGCGCGGAAGTGCGCGAGGTAGTCGGCCTGCGCGCCGGGGCCGCCGCGCAGCGGCAGCGTCTGTCGATTGGCGGGCGTGGAGTGGCCGGTGCCGCGCTGGTCGAGCAGCAGCACCCGGAACTCCTTCAGCGCGCGGCCGAGCCAGGCCTGCTTGCCGACGAAGCGGTTGGCGCCGAAGCCGGGGCCGCCTTGGAGGTAGACCATCCAGGGGAGGTCCTGGTGCGCCTTGTCGCTCGCGACGACCTCGCGGGCAAACAGTTCGATGCTCTCCCCCGCCGGGTCGTCGTGGTCGAGCGGCACGGTGAAACGGTGGTCGGTGAGGACGACACCGGGCTGGCGGTAGCTGACGGTCAACAGGGCTCCCGAGACGTACGGATCCAGGCTGCGTCCCAGTTGAGCACATGATCCCCGACCGGCCGAGACCGGGGATCAAGAAAATCGTACTGAATGGTCGCTCAGCAGGCCAGGCGCGCGGGCCGTGCCGCGCGTCAGCGCGCCGACAGGCTGGAGCGGCGCACGACCAGCTCCGGCTGGAGCACCACGCGCCGGTGCTCGTGCGGTGTGGGTGCCGTCTCGGCCTCCGTCTCCTCCAGCAGCAGTTCGGCGGCGAGGGCGCCCATGGTCATGGCGGGCTGCCGCACGGAGGTGAGCGGGACGGCCGCGGCGGCGGCGAACTCGATGTCGTCGTAGCCGACGATCGCGAGGTCGTCGGGGACGCCGACGCCCGCCGCGTACATGGCCTGCAGGACGCCGAGCGCGAGCAGGTCGTTGGCACAGAAGACGGCGGTCGGGCGCTCGGCGAGGCCCAGCAGCCGGGCGCCCGCGTCGCGGCCCGCGGCCACGTCGAGGCGCTGGGTGGGCAGCTCCCGCATCGCGGTGGGCGCCAGGCCCGCCTCGGCCAGCGCGTTCAGGGCGCCCACGCGGCGGTCCCTGACCTGGTTGAGGCCGGGCGGGCCACTGACGTACGCGATCGATCGATGGCCCGCGTCGACCAGGTGCCGTACGGCCAGTGCGCCGCCCGCCACGTCGTCGACCGAGACCGAGCACTCGGTGGTGCCCTCGGCGACCCGGTCGACCAGCACGAAGGGGATGCCGTTGCGGCGGAACGTCGCGATGTTGCGCCCGGTCGCGTCGGCGGGCGTCAGCAGCACGCCGCGTACCCGCTGCTCGGCGAAGAGCGAGAGATAGTCGGCCTCCTCGCTGGCGCTCTGCGCGCTGTTGCAGACCATCACGCCGAGCCCGGCGTCCCGCGCGGCGCGCTCGGCGCCGCGGGCCACGTCCACGAAGAAGGGGTTGCCCATGTCGAGGACGAGCAGGCCCATGATCCGGCTGCGTCCGGCCCGCAGCTGGCGCGCGGACTCGCTGCGGACATAGCCGAGCCGGTCTATCGCCGACTGGACACGGGCCCGGGTCTCGGAGGCGACGCTGTCCGGGCGGTTGATGACGTTCGAGACCGTGCCCACGGAGACTCCGGCGGCGCGGGCGACGTCCTTGATACCCACCGACTGTGCCATCAGGCAGGAACCTCCAGGGGGACGAGAAGCGGCGGGCGGGCCTTCACATTATCCGCGAGTCCGCCGACTTCGCTGGTCATGCGGGCAGCCGGAAGTCGACGACATGGAGCGCCGAGGGCGTGGTCCCGCTGGACTTCTCCTGGTACATGACCGACAGCGTCCCGTCCTGTGAGACGCGCGTCTCGTCGATCACCACCTCGCCGAAGGCGTTGAGGCCGCTGCCGTCGTACAGGAGCTTCCAGTCCGTGTACCCGGAGGACTTCGAGGCGCCCGCGATCCGGCCGAAGGGCATGATCGCGTAGGCGTTGTCGTACTTGTCCAGGATCAGCTTCGTGCGCTGGCTCGAGCCGAGGGCGATCGGGATCTCGGTCTTGGTCCAGCTGCCCGAGGCGTTCTTGCGGAGGTGGAAGGCGCGGCCGTTGTTCGTCCGGTCGGTGACGTAGTTGGTGGTGCACTGGCCGAAGCGCCCGGGCACGTAGCTGATGATCGCGTGCGGCAGGCCGGTGGAGTCGGTGGCCTGGCTCTCCTGGTTCATCAGGGAGTGGTCGGGGTTGAGCGCGTCGACGACGAGTCCGGCGTCGGTGACGGCCACCGTGTCGGAGCCGCCCGTGGTGCCGACGAGGGTGCCCGCGTTGTTGCGCCAGGTGCGGCCGCGGTCGGTCGAGTAGACGTAGCCGGTGTCGTGGTTGGTGATGCCGCCGCTGTTGCACATCACGGCGCCGTTCTGCTCGCGCCAGGTGAAGAAGGAGTGCAGGCGTCCGTTGACGTCGTAGTCGATGCCGTGGAGATACATGTTGCGGGCGGTGCTGGAGCCGTGCTCGCTGGTGTACGTGCCGGTCGAGCCGGACCACTCCCCGAGAGCGGTCCAGGACGAGCCGTCGTACTCCGCGAGGGCGTTGCGCCCGTTTCCGGAGATGCCCACGCGGTAGCTCAGCTGGAGCTTGCCGTCGGGCGTGGAGATGAACTGGGGGTAGGTGAACTGCGTGGTGAGCGCGAGGCCGTCCAGCGAGGTCTGTACGGCTCCGAAGACCGCGGAGGTCCAGGCGGTGGTGGCGGGGTTGTCGAGCAGCCCTGCCACCGACTTCACATAGAAGAAGCCGTCGCTGTGGGAGTCCATGTTGAGGTGCAGCCGGCCGTCGGTCTTCGACACGCCCATGGAGATCACGTTGTGCGAGTCGGAGCTCTTGAGCCGATGGGCGAGGGTGAGTGTCGACCAGCTGGACGCGCCGAGCGCCCGGCGGGCGACGACCGCGCTGCTGTCGGTGGTGTACCAGACGGCGTACTGGTAGCCCTTGTAGGTCAACAGACCGTTCTTCTGGAACGAGTTGTTGTTGACCAGGCCGTCGTAGGACACGAAGTACAGGGCCTGGGAGTCGAGTTGGGTGCTGCCGGTGAGGGTGACCGAGGGGCCGGGGTCGGCCGCGCGTGCCGTACCGGCGCCGATTCCGGGGCCTGCCACGCCGGTCAGCAGGGCGGTGGCCAGCAGGGTGCGTCTCTTCATGTCCGGACTCCTGGGTAGGGGTTCGCGCGGGTGGCAGAGGGGGTCGGCGGGTATCAGGCGAGGTGGAAGACCTCGGTGAGGGGCTTCATGACCTCGTCGGGTCTGGCGCCGTCCAGCGATTCGAAGAACGGCGCCATCTCCGCCTGCCAACGGGCATTGATGTCGGTGGCTTCCATGCCGGCCTGCGCGGCCGCGAAGTCCTCGGTCTCCAAGTAGCCGACCAGCAGGCCGTCCTCGCGCAGGAAGAGCGAGTAGTTGTGCCAGCCGGTGGCCGAGAGCGCGTCGAGCATCTCGGGCCACACGGCGGCATGCCGCTCGCGGTACTCGTCGAGGCGGTCCGCACGGACCTTCAGCAGAAAGCACACACGCTGCATCAAGGGACCCTCGGATCCTAGAAGTTGAACTGGTCGATGTTCTTGGCGTTGAAGACGGTCGGCTTGCCCAGGTTGATCACGCCGTCCTTGCCGATGGTGAACGAGCCCATGTCACCGGCCTTGAAGGTCTCGCCCTCGGCTCCGGTGATCTGCCCCGAGGACAGCGCCACGGCCGTCCGCGCGGCGAGTTCGCCGAGCTTCGCCGGGTCCCACAGCTCGAAGGCGTCGACGGTGCCGTTCTTGACGTACTTGCGCATGTCGTTGGGGGTGCCGAGGCCGGTCAGCT
Organism: Streptomyces sp. NPDC007896; assembly: GCF_042959425.1. Classification (NCBI taxonomy): domain Bacteria; kingdom Bacillati; phylum Actinomycetota; class Actinomycetes; order Kitasatosporales; family Streptomycetaceae; genus Streptomyces; species Streptomyces sp. NPDC007896. The sequence continues at coordinate 263,615 of NZ_JBIBKX010000005.1, forward strand.
TGACCTTGCCCTTGTACTTGGAGCCGGAGAGGTACTGGGCCGCGGCCTTGATGCCGACGGTGGTCGGGGAGATGATCCCCTTGAGGTTCGGGTGCTCCTGGAGGAGGCCCTGGGTCTGCTGGAAGGACTGCTGGGCGTCGTCGTTGCCGTAGGCGACCTTGACCAGCTTGACGTCCTTGTACTTGGGGTCCTTCAGCTCCTCCTTCATGAAGTCGATCCAGGTGTTCTGGTTCGTCGCGGTCTGCGCGGCGGACAGGATCGCGATCTCGCCCTTGTAGCCGATCTGCTCGGCGAGCAGCTGCACCTCGGTACGGCCCAGGTCCTCGGCGCTGGCCTGCGAGACGAAGGCGTTGCGGCACTCGGGGTTGGTGTCGGAGTCGTAGGTGACGACCTTGATCTTGTTGCTCATGGCCTGCTTGAGCGCGGTGCACAGGGCGCCCGGGTCCTGCGCGGACACGGCCATCGCGTTGACCTGCTGCTGGGTGAGCGTGTTGACGTAGCTCACCTGGCCGGAGGTGTCGGTGGCGCTGCTGGGGCCGACCTCCTTGTACTTGGAGCCGAGCTCCGTCAGCGCCTTCTCGCCGCCCTTGTCCGCCGAGGTGAAGTACGGGTTGTTGACCGCCTTGGGCAGAAAGCCGACCGTGAGGCCCTTCTTCGTGGCCGCGTTCGGGTCGGCCTTGCCGGTCGCGGCGGCCGAGCCGCCCCCGCTCTTCACGTCGTTCTTGGTGGTGCCGCCGCAGGCGGTGACGGCCAGGGCGAGCGAGGTGACGGCGGCGAGCGCCGCGCCGGTACGGCGGAGGGATGACTTGCGCATGGCGGGTTCCTTTTGACGGAGGTGAGTGCGGCGTGCGCCTGAAGGGGTGCGGGGCTTGTATCGGATACGCGGCTCCGCCGCGTGGGCGGGACCGGGCACGGACGACCCGCGGTTCTCGAACGGTCTATCCGGCGGAGCGTGCCGCCCTCGCTACGGAGATCTGCCGGGCGACCCGGGGGCCGAGTACGGAGATGACGAGCAGAACGCCGGTGACGACGATCTGCGACTGCGCGGAGACGTTCAGGAGGCTCATCACGTTCTGCAGCGCGCCGAGCAGGAAGACTCCCGCGATCGCGCCGCCGAGCGTGCCCTTGCCGCCGTCGAAGTCGATGCCGCCGAGCAGGACGGCGGCGACGACGGAGAGTTCGAGGCCGTTGGCGTTGTCGTAACGGGCGCTGGCGTAGTGCAGGGCCCAGAAGATGCCGGTGAGCGAGGCCATGAAGCCGGTGGCGACGAAGAGGATCAGCTTCTGCCGCTTGACGCGGATGCCGGCGAACCGGGCGGCCTCCTCGTTGGCGCCGACCGCGAAGGCCGAGCGCCCGAACGGGGTGGCGTGCAGTACCACCACGGCGATCGCGAGGAGTACGAGGAAGGGCAGGAAGGCCTGCGGGATGAAGGTGTTCCCGATGCGCCCGGCCGCGAAGTCCTGGTACTGGGCGGGGAAGTCGGTCACCGCGTCCGAGCCGAGCACGATCTGCGCGATGCCCCGGTAGGCGGCGAGGGTACCGATGGTGACGGCGAGGGAGGGCAGTCCGAGCCGGGTCACCAGCAGGCCGTTCACCAGTCCGCACACCACGCCGAGCAGCAGGCACAGCGGGATGATCGTCTCGATGGTCATGCCCTGGTTCCACAGAGCACCCATCACCGAGCCGGACAGACCGGCCGTGGAGGCGACCGAGAGGTCGATCTCCCCGGCCACCACGAGCAGGGTCATCGGCAGCGCGATCAGCGCGATGGGCAGCGTGTTGCCGATCAGGAACGACAGGTTGAGGGCGTTGCCGAACCCGTCGACGAAGCCGAAGGAGAACAGCAGCAGGACGATGAGGAGGGCGCCGACGACCGTGTCCCAGCGGACGGCGCGCGCGAGGGGCGAGTCAGCCATGGCGGGCGTTCCTCTTCTTCAGTGCGGAGGCCACGCGCAGCGCGACGATCCGGTCGACCGCGATGGCGAGGATGAGCAGGATGCCGTTGATGGCGAGCACCCAGACGGAGCTGACGCCGAGGGCGGGCAGCACACTGTTGATGGAGGTCAGCAGCAGCGCGCCGAGCGCGGCGCCGTAGACGCTGCCGGAGCCGCCGGTGAAGACGACACCGCCGACCACGACCGCGCTGACGACGGTGAGTTCGTAGCCGGTGCCGGTGCCGGAGTCGACGTTGCCGAAGCGGGCGAGGTACAGGGCGCCCGCGAGTCCGGCGAGGCCGCCGCACACGACGTACGCGGTGAGGATCCGCTTGCGGACGGGGATGCCGGCGAGCCGGGCGGCCTCCGGGTTGGAGCCCAGCGCGTACAGCTCCCGGCCACTGCCGAAGTGCTTGAGGTAGTACGCGGTGACCAGCACGACCGCCAGCGCGATCAGGGCGAGGTACGGGACCGCGGAGATGCCGCCGGAGCCGAAGTCGACGAAGCCGCCGGGGAGGTCGGCCGCGGTGATCTGGCGGGAGCCCACCCAGATGGAGTCGACGCCGCGGATGATGTAGAGCGTGCCGAGGGTGACGACCAGCGCGGGCACCTGACCGAGGCTGACCAGCAGCCCGTTGACCAGTCCGCAGCCGATGCCGAGCAGGACGGCCAGGAAGATCGCGACGACGGGGTTTCCGCCGCCGTGCAGATAGGTGCCGGCGGCGAAGGCGCTGATGCCGAGGGTGGAGCCGACCGACAGGTCGACGTTCCGGGTGATCACGACCAGCGACTGACCGGAGGCGACCAGCACCAGGATCGTCGCGTTCAACAGCAGGTCCTTGATGCCCTGTTCGGACAGGAACTCGCTGTTGCCCATCTGGGTGATGGCGATCATCAGCAGGAAGACGACCAGGATGGCGAGTTCACGCATCTTGAAGACACGGTTCACCAGCCGGGTGCCACTCGACTTGGGTACCTCGGCGGCGGGCGCGGGATTGGGTGCGGTCACCGTCATGCGGCGGCCCTCCGGGGGATGTTCGGGGTCTGGCGGTCGGCCGTCCGAGTGAGGGGGACGGCCCCCTGGGGGGAGGCGGGCGTGGCGCGGGCGGCCGAGCCGGCGACTCCGGACTTTTCACCGGCGGCCCACTCGACATCCGCCGGTGTTGCGCCGAGAGTGGCGTGCCTGGTGGCTGTCATGCGGCAACCCTCCCCGTCGCGGCGGCCATCACGGTCTCCTCGGTGGCTTCGGAGCGGGGTATCTCGGCGGTGAGCCGGCCCTCGTGCATCACCAGCACGCGGTCGGCCATGCCGAGGATCTCGGGCAGGTCGGAGGAGATCATCAGGACGGCCACCCCGTCGGCGGCCAACTCGGAGAGCAGCCGGTGCACTTCGGCCTTCGTGCCCACGTCGATGCCCCGGGTGGGCTCGTCGACGATCAGCACCTTGGGGCCGGTGGCGAGCCACTTGGCGAGGACGACCTTCTGCTGGTTGCCGCCCGAGAGCGTGTTGACCGTGTCGGCGATCCGGGCGTACTTCACCTGGAGCTTGACCGCCCAGTCGAGGGAGCGGCTGCGCTCGGCGCCGCGGTCCACCAGCCCCGCCTTCACGGTCGTACGCAGCCCGGTGAGCCCGATGTTGCGCTCGATGGACATGTCCATCACCAGGCCCTGGGCGCGCCGGTCCTCGGGGACGAGGGCGAGCCCCGCGGCCATGGCCGTGGAGGGCGCCCCGTTCGTCAGCGGCTTCCCGTCGACCTCGACCTCTCCGGCGTCCCAGCGGTCGACGCCGAAGACGGCCCTGGCGACCTCCGTACGCCCGGCGCCGACGAGTCCGGCGAGACCGACGATCTCGCCGCGGCGCACATCGAAGGAGACGTCGGTGAAGACGCCCTCGCGGGTCAGCCGGCGTACGCTCAGGGCGACTTCGCCCGCCTCGACGTCCTGCTTGGGGTAGAGCTCGTCGAGGTCGCGGCCGACCATCCGGCGTACGAGGTCGTCCTCGGTCATGCCGTCGAGGGGTTCGCTGGAGATCCAGGCGCCGTCGCGCAGGGTCGTGACCCGCTGGCAGATCTGGAAGATCTCCTCCAGGCGGTGCGAGATGAACAGCACCGCCGAGCCCTGCTCGCGCAGGGTGCGCACGACACCGAAGAGGCGGGCCACCTCGCTGCCGGTCAGGGCGGCGGTCGGCTCGTCCATGATCAGGACCCGGGCGTCGAAGGAGAGCGCCTTGGCGATCTCGACGATCTGCTGGTCGGCGATGGACAGTCCGCGCGCCGGACGGTCGGGGTCGAGTTCGACACCGAGTCGCTTCATCAGGGCGGCGGTCGACTCGTGGGTGGCCTTGTGGTCGATACGGCCCAGGGCGCGCCGGGGCTGGCGGCCCATGAAGATGTTCTCCGCGATCGACAGGTCGGGAAAGAGGGTGGGCTCCTGGTAGATCACCGCGATGCCCGCGTCGCGGGCGTCGGCGGGACCGTGGAAGACGGTGGGCTCACCGTCCAGCAGCACCCGACCGGCGTCCGGTCGGTGCACGCCGGCGAGCGTCTTGATGAGGGTCGACTTGCCCGCGCCGTTCTCACCGGCGAGAGCGTGCACCTCGCCGGGAAACAGTTCCAGGGACACGTCCCGCAGGGCGCGTACCGCGCCGAAGGACTTGGAAATGTCCTCGAGCGCCAGTACGGGGGCCGGACCCGCGTCGGACCGGTGGGTCATGTGAGCTCCTCAACGACGCGGGCGGAGAGGCCTCACGACGCCGTGAAAGGTTTCAACTAGGTTGCCGGGACGTTAGGCAGGTAGCCCAGGTCACGTCAATGGGTTCGGGTCGAAATTTTCGATAGCCGAAGGTCACAACCGAGTCACGGACGGCGGTCTTCGCCCAGGGGGTTGACACACCTTCGGTGGACTCATAGCTTCGGCGTTCTGAATCGTTTCAGATCGTTTCAGACGGAAGAGCCGTTCCGATCAGGCAGAAGCGCAGTTCGGACCCGGCTCCACAAGTCGTTCGAAACCGAAGCCACACCCGAAGTCACAGGAGCCCCGAAGTGACCGAGCTTGCCGCGGTGAAGACCGCCCTCAAGACCCAGGCAGTAGAGACGCCCTCGTGGGCGTACGGGAACTCGGGAACCCGCTTCAAGGTGTTCGCGCAGCCCGGAGTCCCGCGCAATCCGCGCGAGAAACTGGACGACGCCGCCCAGGTGCACGCCTTCACGGGGGCCGCGCCGACCGTCGCGCTGCACATCCCGTGGGACAAGGTCGACGATTACGGGGCGCTGGCGAAGTACGCGCAGGAGCGCGGCCTGAAGCTGGGCGCGATCAACTCCAACACCTTCCAGGACGACGACTACAGGCTCGGCTCCATCTGCCACCCGGACGCCGCCGTCCGCCGGAAGGCCCTCGATCACCTGCTGGAGTGCGTCGACATCATGGACGCGACGGGTTCGAAGGACCTGAAGCTCTGGTTCGCCGACGGTACGAACTATCCCGGTCAGGACGACATCCATGAGCGCCAGGACCGGCTGGCCGAGGGCCTGGCCCAGGTCTACGAGCGGCTCGGGGACGACCAGCGGATGCTGCTGGAGTACAAGTTCTTCGAGCCCGCCTTCTACATGACGGACGTCCCGGACTGGGGCACGGCGTACGCGCACTGCCTCAAGCTCGGCCCCAAGGCGCAGGTCGTCGTCGACACCGGGCACCACGCGCCCGGCACCAACATCGAGTTCATCGTCGCGACGCTGCTGCGCGAGGGGAAGCTCGGCGCGTTCGACTTCAACTCGCGGTTCTACGCCGACGACGACCTGATGGTGGGTGCGGCCGATCCCTTCCAGCTGTTCCGGATCATGTACGAGGTGATCCGGGGCGGTGGCTTCACTCCGGACGTCGCCTTCATGCTCGACCAGTGCCACAACATCGAGGCGAAGATCCCGGCGATCATCCGTTCCGTGATGAACGTGCAGGAGGCGACGGCGAAGGCGCTGCTCGTGGACGGTGCGGCGCTGGCCGACGCTCAGCGTGCGGGGGATGTGCTCGCCGCGAACGCGGTGGTCATGGACGCGTACAACACCGATGTGCGGCCGTTGCTGGGTGAGGTGCGTGAGGAGCTGGGGCTGGATGCGGATCCCGTCTCGGCGTATCGCCGGTCCGGGTGGGGGGAGAAGATCGCGGCGGAGCGGGTCGGTGGGCAGCAGGCCGGATGGGGGGCCTGAGCGGCTGAGTCTCGTCTGCCCTGTGCGGACCGTCGCAGGCCGCGGGCCGTATGTCGTTGGTCGCGCAGTTCCCCGCGCCCCTGACGGGGCGCTCCAGCACAGGTTTGTCAGCTCTCTTCACTCTTCTTTTCTCTAAGGACCAAGAAACATGGCATCCCATCCCGAAGCCGCCGCTCTGTTGGCCCGGTCGCACCGGCTCGGTGCCGACCCGCGCAATACGAACTACGCCGGCGGCAACGCCTCCGCGAAGGGCACCGACACCGACCCTGTCACCGGCGGTGATGTCGAGCTGATGTGGGTGAAGGGGTCGGGTGGGGATCTCGGCACCCTGACCGAGGCGGGGCTCGCCGTGCTGCGGCTGGACCGGCTGCGGGCGATGACGGAGGTCTACCCGGGGGTGGAGCGCGAGGACGAGATGGTCGCCGCGTTCGACTACTGCCTGCACGGCAAGGGCGGCGCGGCCCCGTCCATCGACACGGCGATGCACGGGCTGGTGGACGCGGCCCACGTCGACCATCTGCACCCCGACTCCGGGATCGCGCTGGCCTGCGCGGCGGACGGCGAGAAGCTGACGGCCGAGTGTTTCGGCGACAGTGTGGTGTGGGTGCCGTGGCGCCGGCCCGGCTTCCAGCTGGGTCTGGACATCGCGGCGGTCAAGGAGGCCAACCCGCGGGCGATCGGCTGCGTCCTGGGCGGGCACGGCATCACGGCGTGGGGCGACACGGCTCAGGAGTGCGAGCGCAACTCGCTGCACATCATCCGCACCGCCGAGGCGTTCCTCGTCGAGCGTGGCAAGGCGGAGCCCTTCGGGCCCGTGGTCGAGGGGTACACGGCCCTGGAGGCCGCCCCGCGCCGGGAGCGGGCCGCGGCGCTGGCGCCGTACATCCGGGCCATCGCCTCGCAGGACAGGCCGCAGGTCGGCCACTTCACCGACTCCGACGTCGTCCTCGACTTCCTCGCGAGCGCCGAGCACCCGCGCCTCGCCGCGCTCGGCACCTCCTGCCCCGACCATTTCCTGCGGACCAAGGTCCGGCCGCTCGTCCTCGACCTGCCGCCGACCGTGGAACTGGACGCGGCGATCGCGCGGCTGAAGGAGCTGCACGGCGAGTACCGCGAGGAGTACGCCGCCTACTACCAGCGGCACGCCGACGCCGACTCCCCCGCGATGCGCGGCGCGGACCCGGCCATCGTGCTGATCCCCGGCGTAGGCATGTTCTCCTTCGGCAAGGACAAGCAGACCGCGCGCGTGGCCGGCGAGTTCTACGTCAACGCGATCAACGTGATGCGGGGCGCCGAGGCGGTCTCGGCCTACGCGCCGATCGAGGAGTCGGAGAAGTTCCGCATCGAGTACTGGGCGCTGGAGGAGGCCAAGCTCCGGCGGATGCCGAAGCCGAAGCCGCTCGCCACCCGGGTGGCGCTGGTGACGGGGGCGGGCAGCGGGATCGGCAAGGCGATCGCCGAGCGGCTCGTCGCCGAGGGCGCGTGCGTGGTGATCGCCGACCTCAACGCGGAGAACGCCGCCGAGGTCGCCTCCTCGCTGGGCGGGCCCGACAAGGCCGTCGCCGTCACTGTCGACGTGACCTCCGAGGAGCAGATCGCGGAGGCCTTCAAGGCGGCGGTGCTCGCCTTCGGCGGAGTCGACCTGGTGGTGAACAACGCCGGTATCTCCATCTCCAAGCCGCTGCTCGAGACCACCGCGAAGGACTGGGATCTCCAGCACGACATCATGGCCCGTGGCTCCTTCCTCGTGTCGAGGGAGGCGGCGCGGGTGATGATCCAGCAGAAGCTGGGCGGGGACATCGTCTACATCGCGTCCAAGAACGCGGTCTTCGCCGGTCCGAACAACATCGCGTACTCCGCGACCAAGGCCGACCAGGCGCATCAGGTCCGGCTCCTCGCCGCCGAGTTGGGCGAGCACGGCATCCGGGTGAACGGCATCAACCCCGACGGGGTCGTGCGCGGTTCGGGCATCTTCGCGGCCGGCTGGGGCGCGCAGCGCGCGGCGACGTACGGCATCGAGGAGGAGAAGCTCGGCGAGTTCTACGCCCAGCGGACCATCCTCAAGCGCGAGGTGCTGCCCGAGCACGTGGCGAACGCCGTGTTCGCCCTGACGGGCGGGGACCTGACCCACACCACCGGTCTGCACGTCCCGGTCGACGCGGGTGTCGCGGCGGCATTCCTGCGATGAGCGAGCATGTGAAGAGCTTCGCCGCGGTCGACCTCGGCGCGTCCAGCGGACGCGTCATGGTCGGCCGCGTCGGCCCGGAGGAGCTGGAGCTCACGGAGGTGCACCGCTTCCCGAACCGGCCGGTGCGGGTTCCCGAGGGGCTGCGCTGGGACATTCTCGCGCTGTACGCGGGGGTGCTCGACGGGCTGCGGGCGGCCGGGCAGGTCGACTCCGTCGGCATCGACAGCTGGGCCGTGGACTACGGGCTGCTGGATGCCGACGGCGCGCTGCTCGGCAACCCGGTGCACTACCGCGACGCCCGCACCGAGGGGGTCGCGGAGAAGGTGTGGGCCACCGTGCCCCCCGCCGAGCTGTACGCGGCGACCGGGCTCCAGTACGCGCCCTTCAACACCCTGTACCAACTCACGGCGGCCCGCTCGACGGCGCAACTCGCCGCTGCCGAGCGGCTGTTGCTCGTTCCCGACCTGCTGGCGTACTGGCTCACGGGCGAGGCGGGCACGGAGATCACCAACGCCTCGACCACCCAGCTGATCGACCCGCGCACCCGTGACTGGTCCCACGACCTCGCGCACCGGCTCGGCATCGACCTCACGCTGTTCGCGCCGCTGCGGCAGCCGGGCGACCCGGCCGGTCTGCTGCTCCCGCGGGTCCTGGAGGAGACCGGGCTGAGGGGCCCGGTCCCGGTGACGACCGTCGGCTCGCACGACACCGCGTCCGCGGTCGCCGCCGTGCCGGCGGCGGGTGAGCGGTTCGCGTACATCTGCACCGGCACCTGGTCCCTCGCGGGCCTGGAGCTGGAGCGGCCGGTCCTCACCGAGGCGAGCCGCGCGGCCAACTTCACCAATGAACTGGGCCTGGACGGCACGGTCCGCTATCTGCGGAACATCATGGGCCTGTGGCTGCTCCAGGAGTGCGTACGGGAATGGGGCCGGCCCGACCTGGGTGAGTTGCTGCGGGCCGCCGCGGAGGTGCCCGCGCTGCGGTCGGTGGTGGACGCGGGCGACGCCGCCTTCCTGACCCCCGGCCGGATGCCGGACCGGATCACCGACGCCTGCCGGGAGTCGGGACAGCCCGTCCCCGAGTCGCGCGCCGAGATCACCCGCTGCATTCTCGACTCGCTCGCACTCGCCCATCGCAGGGCGATCCGCGAGGCCGAGGCCCTCGCCGACCACCCGGTCGACGTCGTCCACATCGTCGGCGGCGGCACCCGCAACGAACTCCTGTGCCAACTGACGGCCGACGCCTGCGGACTGCCGGTCGTGGCCGGCCCGGCGGAGGCCGCCGCGCTCGGCAACGTCCTCGTCCAGGCCCGTGCACACGGTCTGGTCGGCGACCGTACGTCGATGCGGCGACTCCTCGCCCGTACGCAGCCGTTGCGGCGGTACGAGCCCCGGGGCGACGCGGTGGCCTGGCGCGCCGCGGAGGACCGGCTCACCCTCGGGTGAACGGGAACTCCCGCCCGCCGTGACGGGGGCCTTTCACCCGTCCGCGAGGGGGACTCGCCCGTGTCCATGAACGGGGGCTCCCCTACCGCTCGCCCTCCGCGTACCCTGCACTCATCCGATGATCGATCCCAAGGAGCTGCGATGCGTGTCGCCCTGTTCCTGACCTGTGTCAACGACACGCTCTATCCGGACACCGGCCGCGCCGTGGTGAAACTGCTGACCAGGATGGGCGTCGAGGTCGACTTCCCGATGGCGCAGACCTGCTGCGGGCAGGCCCACTACAACACCGGGTACCGGCATGAGGCCGAGCCACTGGCCCGCCATTTCTCCGATGTCTTCGGTGCGTACGAGGCGATCGTGACGCCCTCCGGGTCGTGTGGCGCGATGGTGCGGGAGCTGTATCCACGGATGGGTGAGCGGGCGCGGGCGGAGGGCCGCGGGGACACCCTCGCGGCCGCCCTCGCCCCGGTGGTGCCGAAGACGTACGAGCTCACCGAGTTCCTGGTGGATGTGCTCGGCGTGACGGACGTCGGCGCGTACTACCCGCACACCGTCACCTACCACCCCACCTGTCACGGGCTGCGCAGTCTCGGGCTCGGCGACCGGCCGCGCCGGCTCCTCCAGGCCGTCAAGGGGCTCGAACTGCGCGAGCTGCCCGGCGCGGACGAGTGCTGCGGCTTCGGCGGCACGTTCGCCGTCAAGAACCCCGATGTCTCGGCCGCGATGGGCGCCGACAAGGCGCACAACGCCGAGTCGACGGGCGCGGAGGTGCTGTGCGCCGCCGACAACTCCTGTCTGATGCACATCGGCGGCACGATGGCCCGGCTGGAGACGCGGATGCGGCCCGTGCACATCGCGGAGATCCTGGCCAGTACGGAAGAGGAGCCGAGCGCATGAGCGGTGGCACGTTCGTCGGTATGCCCGCGTTTCCCAAGGCGGCGCACGAGGCGGTCAACAACCCGACCCTGCGCGGCAATCTGCGCCACGCCACCCACACGATCCGCGCCAAACGGGCGGTCGCCGTCGCCGAACTCGACGACTGGGCCGCCCTGCGCGAGGCCGGCAAGCAGATCAAGGACCACACGCTCCGTCATCTCGACCGCTACCTCGTGCAGTTGGAGGAGTCGGTCACCGCGGCCGGGGGCATCGTGCACTGGGCCGCCGACGCCGACGAGGCCAACCGGATCGTCACCGACCTGGTGAAGATGACCGGGGAGAGCGAGGTCGTCAAGGTCAAGTCGATGGCCACGCAGGAGATCGGCCTCAACGAAGCCCTGGAGGCCGAGGGCATCCACGCCTACGAGACCGATCTCGCCGAGCTCATCGTGCAGTTGGGCAAGGACCGGCCCTCCCACATCCTCGTCCCGGCCATCCACCGCAACCGCGGCGAGATCCGCGACATCTTCGCGCGCGAGATGAGCGAGTGGGGCCGCCCGGCGCCGGAAGGCCTCACCGACACGCCCGCCGAACTGGCCGAGGCCGCCCGACTGCACCTGCGCGAGAAGTTCCTGCGCGCCAAGGTCGGCATCTCCGGCGCCAACTTCATGGTCGCCGAGACCGGCACCCTGATGGTCGTGGAGTCCGAGGGCAACGGCCGGATGTGCCTGACCCTCCCCGAGACGCTGATCTCCGTCGTCGGCATCGAGAAGATCGTGCCGACCTGGCAGGACCTGGAGGTCTTCCTCCAGACCCTCCCCCGCTCCTCGACCGCCGAGCGCATGAACCCGTACACCTCGATGTGGACGGGCACCACTGAGGAGGACGGCCCCCAGACCTTCCACCTGGTCCTCATCGACAACGGCCGCACCGACACCCTCGCCGACGAGGTCGGCCGCCAGGCCCTGCGCTGCATCCGCTGCTCGGCGTGTCTCAACGTCTGCCCGGTGTACGAGCGCGCCGGCGGCCACGCCTACGGCTCGGTCTACCCCGGCCCGATCGGCGCGATCCTCAGCCCCCAACTCCGGGGCACCGCAAGCGAGATCGACGCCTCGCTCCCGTACGCCTCCACGCTCTGCGGCGCCTGCTACGAGGTCTGCCCGGTCGCCATCGACATCCCCGAAGTCCTCGTCCACCTGCGCGAACGGATCGCCGAGGGCGGACCGGTGACACGGGAGGGCAACAAGGTCGTTCTCAAGCCCGCCAAGGGGCACGCCGCCGAGCGGGCGGCGATGCGGGCGGCACGCTGGGCGTTCAGCCACCCCGGCGCGCTGCGCACCGGCCAGCGGCTCGCCTCCCGGACCCGCCGCTTCCATCCACGCTCGCTGCCCGGCCCCGGCAAGGCGTGGAGCGGCACCCGGGATCTGCCGGCGGTCCCCGCGGAGCCGTTCCGTGACTGGTGGCAGCGTACGCACGGCGGAAAGGACACGGACAAGTGAGCAGCAGGGATCTGATCCTGGGGCGGGTGCGGCGCGCGCTCGCCGATGTGCCGCGCGAGGACACGCCGTACGAGCAGGCCATCGAGCGGGGGTACCTGCGCGAGCACGGGGGGCGGAGCGTCGCGGAGACGGTGGATCTGCTGGCGGAGAACCTCGCCGACTACCGCGCGCTGGTGCACCGCTGCGCGGCCGACGAGCTGGCCGCGACCATCGCCGGGCTGCTCGCCGGACACGGTTCGACGTCGGTGGTCCTACCGGCGGGTCTGGACGCGCAGTGGCTGGCGGCGTCGGAGGTGACGCGCGTCCCGGACCGGGCCGAGGACACCTCGGGCGAGCTGGACCGCGTCGACAGCGTCGTGACCGCGTGCGCGCTCGCGATCGCCGAGACCGGCACCCTCGTCCTGGACGGCGGCCCGGACCAGGGGTGCCGTCGCATCACGCTGGTCCCCGATCACCACATCTGTGTCGTCCGTGTCCCCGACCAGGTCGTCTCCTCCGTCCCCCAGGCCCTGGAGCGGCTCGACCCGACCCGCCCGCTGACCTGGATCTCCGGCCCGTCGGCGACCAGCGACATCGAGCTCGACCGGGTCGAGGGGGTGCACGGTCCGCGCACCCTGGAAGTGGTGCTGGTGAGCGGGGAGTGACCTGCGCGGTTAGCGTGAGGGGATGATCCGGTTCGAACAGGTCACCAAGCGCTATCCGGACGGTACGACGGCCGTGGACGGCCTCTCGTTCGAGGTCGCGCAGGGCGAACTCGTCACGCTCGTCGGCCCGTCGGGCTGCGGCAAGACGACGACCATGATGATGGTGAACCGGCTGATCGAACCGACCTCGGGCCGGATCTTCGTGAACGGCGAGGACATCGCCACGGTCGACCCGGTGCGGCTGCGGAGGCGTATCGGGTACGTCATCCAGCAGGTGGGCCTGTTCCCGCACCGGACGATCCTCGACAACACGGCGACCGTGCCGACGCTCATCGGCTGGAAGAAGGCGAAGGCGCGGACGCGCGCCGCCGAACTGCTCGATCTGGTGGGCCTGGACCCGAAGACGTACGGCTCGCGCTATCCGGAACAGTTGTCGGGCGGCCAGCGCCAGCGGGTCGGAGTGGCCCGGGCGCTCGCCGCCGATCCGCCCGTGCTGCTGATGGACGAGCCCTTCGGGGCCGTCGACCCGGTGGTCCGGGAACAGCTGCAGGACGAGTTCCTGCGCATGCAGGAGACCGTGCGCAAGACGGTGCTGCTGGTCACGCACGACATCGAGGAGGCGGTACGGCTCGGCGACCGCATCGCGGTGTACGGGCAGGGCCGCATCGAGCAGTTCGACGCGCCGGGAGCCGTCCTAGGCACCCCGGCCACCCCCTACGTCGCCGAGTTCGTCGGCGCCGACCGCGGGCTGAAGCGGCTGTCGGTCACCGAGATCGAGCCCGACGACCTGGAACAGCCGCCCGTCGCCCGCCTGGACGAGCCCGCCGGGACGACGGTCGCCCGCTTGCTCGCGCAGGGCGCGCGATGGGCGGTCGTCCTGGACGCGGAGGGTGATCTGCACGGGTGGGTGGGCGTCGACGCGTTGGCGGCGGGTGGGTCCGTCGGCGACCGAGCGCATCGTATGAACTCATGGGTCCCGGTGGGCGCCCCGCTGAAGCAGGCCTTCGGTGTGATGCTCCAGCACGACGCGGGCTGGGTCGCGGTACTGGACGGGGCCCGCTTCCTCGGCGTACTCACCCCGGCGAAACTGCACGAGGCGCTGCGGCGGTCGGTGGACGCGGATGCGCGGGGGGTGCGGCGGGGGCAGGTGTCCTTCGACTCGGTCTCCGATGCGTGAGCGCTCCGCCGGGTTGGGCGGGGGATGCGGGTTGTTCGACGCCGCGGGTCCGATGTGGCCGGTCGCGCAGTTCCCCGCGCCGCTTGGGGCGCGCGCCCGTCACGAGAGGCGTACCTCAGGGGTCAGGCACCAGTCGAGGGCCGACGGCCAGGGGCCGTAGCCCGCGTCGAGGTCCAGGTGGGCGCCGCCGGGGATGACGTCGGTGTCGAGGTCGAGAGGTACGCCGTACTCCTTGGCCGCGCCGCCCGGGCAGTACGGGTCGTCGTCGGCGGCCACGAGCCGGGTCACGGGGGCGGCGGTGCGCAGGTGCGCGGCGGTGGCGCCGGAACCGGCGAACCCGGCGATGTCCTCGTAGCCGGCCATGACCTCGTCGGACGGCGGTGCGACGAGAAGGACCCGGTCGGCGCGGGCCCGGCCGCGGGCCGCCGCGTGCAGCCACAGCGGGACGGCGAGGCTGTGGCAGACGACCACCCGTTCGTGCTCGTGCCCGAGGGAGTCGAGGTGGGTGTGGAGCCGGTCGAGCCACAACGCCAGGTCCGGATGGTCGGGCTCCGGGAGCTGCGGGTAGGTGACGGCGTGGCCGCGGGCGGTCAGCTCGTTCGCCAGCCAGTGCTCCCAGTGGTCCACGGGGCGGTGGTTCTGCCAGCCGTGCAGGATGAGGAAGGAACGCGAGTTCGAAGTCACCCTTCATTATCGGCCAGGAGAGGGCGGGTTCAGGGCAGGGCGTTCTGCAGGTCGACGAGCACGGCGTGTGCCAGCTCGGCCGCTCCGGTGCCGGCGCCCGTGGCAGCCCCCGTGGCCGCGCCGGCCGCCACCGATACGAGTACGGCCCTGATCCGACCCAGCAGACCGCGCAGGCGTCCCATGTCCGGCTGAGACCGGGCGGCCTCCGCCAGAGCGGCCCGCGCGTCCTGGCGCACGGCGGTCTCGTCCTCGGCGGCCAGGCCGAGCGTCTCCAGCGCCGCGAACAGCGACCGCACGGCCTCGGCGAGCCGGGCGCTCGCCCCCTCGTCGGCCGTCACGTACTGATGCTGGGTGACGTTGCGACCGCCGATCGCGATCTGGCTGCCGTGAATGGGCCCGTGGAACTGGGCACCGCCCGAACTCGTCAACGTCCGCCTCCTGAATGGGAGTTCTCTTCCGCCGCGTTGCCGAGGACAGCGTCCAGGCGAGCGGCCAGGGCCGTCAGGCGGGCTGTGAGAGGGGAGCCGCCGGGCTGCCCGGCCAGGCAGGCGAGGATCTGCTCGACAGCCGCGCGGACACGTGCCTCATTGATCGGGGGGCGGGCCAGTTCCACCTTGATCACCGCTGCGGCCTGCCGAATGACGTACTGCGCGTAGAGGTCCAGCCCCAGCCGGTCGACCTCGACCCGCAGGGTTTCCACCACCTGTACGGGGTCGGCACGCCGCGTCGGCCGGAACTGCGCCCGGTAGAACTGCTCGGGCCGTACGTCGGTCCGATTCTGGGTCACGTTCCCTTGGGAGTTGATCGCCACCTGGCTGTCGATGATCGGGCCGAAGACGTACACCAACGGAGTCGTCGCCTCGTCGGGATTCAGGGAGCTGACCTGATGGGGACGCGGCTCACGGGCCAGGTTCAGCAAGGACTCGTAGTCGCGGTAGTCGATGAGCGGGGGCCCGGCGGTGCGCAGTGCCTCCGCGAATCGCTCGGCAGCGCCCGAACTCCGCTTCACGTGGTAGGTGTCATATCCGCCGGAGTGTGTTTCAGGTTCAGGCTGCCGCAACCGCTCACCGGTCTCCCGCCTTGCCACCGGCTCGAAAGTGGAGGGCGGAGTCTCGGCACGGGGCCGAGAGGTCTCTGTCCTCGGCTTGAATTCCGCACTGGCCATGTGAACCCCCCGTGGCAAAGCACCTCCTTGAAGCGTAGCGAGACAAGCTCAGGGAGGAAGGCCTCATCCGGCATCGGAATACCGCAATCTGGCCACTCCCGCACGCGTGTGTCTCTCCGATGCGAGGGCACCCGTTCCGCGGGAGGTCCACATGAACGCAAGTGCGACGGCACGGACCGGACGCATCAAGGCTCGACGCGCGGCGAGGGGCTCGGGGGTGGAGTACGCCGCCCGGGCGGGGCTGACCGCACGGGGCGTGATCTACCTGCTGGTCGGTGTGCTGGCGCTGCGGATCGCCTTCGGGGACGGGAAGAACCAGGCGGACCGCAACGGCGCCGTCGCGGAGATCGCGCAGCAGCCCTTCGGCGCGGTGCTGCTGTGGGCGCTGGGTGTCGGCCTCGTCGGCATGGCGCTGTGGCGGCTGTCCGAGGCGTGCTTCGGTTCCGCCGGAGCGGACGGCCGGGCGGCGAAGAAGCGGCTGCTGTCGGCCGTGCGGTTCGTGTTCTACGCGTTCGTCGCCTCCTCGGTGCTGTCGTTCGCGGCGGGTTCGGGCAGTGGTGGGCACGGTTCGAGCGACCGGCAGTCGCGGGACGTGACGGCCAAGGTGCTGGATCTGCCGGCGGGGCAGTGGATCGTCGGCGCAGCCGGAGTCGGCATCGTCGTGGCGGGTCTGCTGATCGGCGGGCGGGCCGTGTTGCGCAAGTACCACAAGAAGCTGAAGCTCGGTCAGATGTCTGCGCGCACACGACGGCTGGTGGATGTGACCGGCGTGGGCGGCGGCGCGGCGCGCGGGCTGGTGTTCGCCGCGGCGGGCTGTTTCGCCGTGCGCGCGGCGATCGACTACGAACCCGACCGGGCGAAGGGGCTGGACGACACGATCCGCTCGTTCGCCCACACCCCGGCGGGACCGTGGCTGCTGGTGTGCGTCGCCGCCGGACTCGTACTGTTCGGTCTGTTCTCCTTCGCGATGGCGCGCTGGCGCCGGGTCTGAGGGCGTCACTTCAGCAGGCCCTTGTCCTTCAGATAGGTCCGCGCCACGTCCTCGGGCAGCCGTCGCCAGCTGTCCACCTGCTGGTTCATCGATGCCAGGTCAGCGGTGGTGAGTACGTCGTTGAGCTTGCCGAGTGCCTTGGTGACGCCCTCGCCGCCGGCGCGCGAGCGGTTGACGACGGGCACGATGTAGTCGGCGTTCTGCAGATGTTTGTCGTCGGCGAGGAGGACGAGGCCGAACTCGTCGAGCGTCGCGTCCGTCGTCGTGGTCAGGACCATCTGGTCCTGGCCGCTCTGTACGGCCCGCTTCGCCTGGGTGGTGCCCACACCCTTCGGGTCGACGCCGGTGATGTCGATGCCGTACGTCTTCTTCAACCCGGGCTCGCAGTAGGGCCGTTGGACGCACTCGTCGCCCGCCGCGAGCCGTACCGGAAGACGGGACGCGCCGAGGTCGCTGAGGGTCTTCAGGTGATGCTGCCTGGCGTACGCCGCCGTCACCGCGAAGGCGTTCTGGTCGACGGCCCTGCCCGGGTCGAGGACGGTGAGGCCGCGCGGTGTGGCGAGCGACCTGAGCGCCTTCATCGTGGCGGCGAGATCGGGTGAGCCGACGGGCGGCGCGCCCGCACCGTGGGTCTTGGCGTTCAGCCAGTCCGCGAAGGTGGCCGCGTACTCCGGTACGACGTCGATCTGACCGGATTCCAGGGCGGGTTCGTAGAGTTCGCGGTTGGCGACCGTCAGCATGGAGGTCTTGTATCCGGCCTGACCGAGCAGCAGCGCGTACATCTGGGCCAACAGGTCGCTCTCGGTGAACCCCGCCGAGCCGATGGTCAGGTGCTTGCTGTCGCCGGGCGGCGCGGTGACCGCACCGCGGTTCTCCAGGGACGGGCCGGTGCCGCAGCCGGTCAGCAGGACCAGGCTCAGCAGGGCGCCGCCTCGCCTCATCGGATGCCCCTCGCCCAGCGCGGTGCCAGCCGTTCGGCGATCTCGAAGATCCCCTCGACGATCAGGGCGAAGACGGCGACGAGGATCGCGCCGGCGACGACCTGCGGGGTACTCGCCAGGTTGAAGCCCGCGGTGATGATCCGGCCGAGTCCGCCGCCGCCCGCGAGCGCGGCGATCGTGGCGGTCGCGACGAGTTGGACCGCGGCGATCCGTACGCCGTTCATGACCATCGGGAGCGAAAGGGGCAGTTCCACGTGAAACAGCATCTGTCGCCCGGTCATCCCCATCCCTCGCGCCGAGCGCACCACGCTCCGGTCGACCTCGCGCATCCCGACGTAGGCGTTGGTGAGCAGCGGCGGTACGGCGAAGAGGACCAGCGCGACGACGGTCGGACCCTCGCCCCACTTGCCGAGCGGGGTGAGCAGCAGGAGGACCAGTACCGCGAAGGTGGGTACGGCGCGGCCGATGTTGGAGATGTTGACGGCGAGCGCGCCGCCCTTGCCGAGGTGGCCCAAAACGAGGGCGACGGGCAGCGCGATGAGGCAGCTGATGACGAGGCAGACGACGGTCAGGACGAGGTGCTGGGCGAGGCGGTGCCAGACGCCGTCGTCCCCGGACCAGTGCGCGGGGTCGCTGAGCCAGTCCCAGGCCCCGGTCAGGGTGCTCACCCGCGGGCCGCCCGGGTCCAGGGGGTGATGAGCCGCTGCACCGCGAGCAGGAGGAGGTCCGCGGCGACGGCGATGACGACGCAGAGTACGGACGCGGTGAGGACCTGCGCCTTGAAGTAGGTGTTCATGCCCGCGTAGATGAGGTTGCCCAGTCCCCCGAAGCCGACGATCGCGCCGACCGTCACCAGTGAGACGGCCGAGACGGTGGCGATGCGCAGTCCGGCCATCGACGCGGGCACCGCCAGCGGCAGTTCCACGGTGAGCAGGAGGCGGATGGGCCCGTATCCCATGCCGCGGGCGGCCTGCCGGGTCTCCTCGGGGACGGCGCGCAGACCCGCGAGGATGTTCCGGACGAGGAGGGTCAGCGAGTAGAGGACGAGTCCGGAGACGACCAGCGTGGCCGACAGCCCGTACACGGGCAGGAGCAGCGAGAACATCGCGAGGGACGGGATGGTGTAGAGGATCGTGGTCACCGCGAGGACGGGTCCGGCCGCCCAGCCCCAGCGACGGGCGAGGACGGCCAGCGGCACCGCGATGACGAGTCCGACGAGCACGGAGACCGCCGTGAGCTGGAGGTGCTGGACGACCGCGTCCAGGAGGATCTGGCGGCGCGTGCTCAGATACTCACCGCAGATCCACTCGTTGCGGGCGAGACAGTCGTCCGGAGGCGCGGTCACGCGTCCATTCCATCGGGGGCGGGCGGGGGTCGGCGCGTTCTGGTGACCCGTACGGGGTGTCACTGAGTACACCCCGCGATACGGGTTCTGCGCCCCATGTGGGTCGGGCGTTCGCTCCGTAGCGTCGTGAGCGAGGCACAGGGCGTGCCGGACGGAGAGTGATGACGATGTTGCGCCGCACCTCGCGACGTACGAACGAATCGGAACCCGCCCAGGAGGCGCTGCGGCTGGTCGAGGTCGCGAAGACCTACGGCGCCGGGGAGAGCGCCGTGACCGCGCTGGACGGAGTGAGCCTCGGCCTGGCGCGCGGCAGCTTCACCGCGGTCATGGGGCCCTCGGGGTCCGGCAAGTCCACGCTGCTGCGGTGCGCGGCCGGGCTGGAGCGGCCCGACAGCGGCATCGTGCGGGTCGACGGAGTGGAGCTGACGGACGGCGGTGAGGCCGAGCTGACGAAGTTCCGGCGCGGCCGGATCGGTTTCGTCTTCCAGCAGTACAACCTGCTTCCGACGTTGACCGTCGCCCAGAACACGGTCCTGCCGCTGAAGCTCGCCGGGCGGCGCGTCGACCGGGCCGGGGCGCGGGAGGTCCTGACGGCGGTCGGTCTGGGCGACCGGCTCGGCAGCCTGCCCGACCAGCTCTCCGGCGGGCAACAGCAGAGGGTGGCGATCGCGCGGGCGCTGGTGGCCGAGCCTCGGGTGATCTTCGCGGACGAGCCGACCGGCGCCCTCGACAGCCGCAGCGCACGGGATGTGCTGCGGCTGCTTCAGGAGGCGGTACGGGTGCACGGCAGGACGGTCGTCATGGTGACGCACGACCCCCTCGCCGCCTCGTACGCCGACGCGGTCGTGTTCCTCGCGGACGGGCGGATGGCCGGACATCTGCACGCGCCGACGGCGGACGCCGTGGCCGAGCGCCTGGCACACCTCGGCGACGACACGAGGGTGGGGGTGTGAGCCGTGTTCGCTCTGGCTCTGCGTTCCCTCCGGCAGCGCCCCGGGCGCGCCACGGCGACCCTGCTGTCCGCCTTCCTCGGCGCGGCGATCGTCATGACCTTCAACTCCCTGCACGACACGGCCGCGCAGTCGGGCGTGGACTCCGTGAGCGCGGGTTCGCTGTCCACCGCGGCGGGCGTCGTCGGCGGCTACGGCACCCTGTTGGTGTTCTTCGCGATCGCCTCGACCCTGACGGTGAACGTCCGTCAGCGCGGCGCCGAGATGGAGCTGCTCAGGTGCTCCGGGGCGACTCCCGCACAGATCGGGCGGATGGTCGTGGGGGAGGCGGTGGTGATCGCCCTGCTGGGCGCGGTACTGGCGATCGGTCCGGCGATGCTCGGCGGACGCGCCCTGCTGGGCGTCTTCCAGGACAGCGGCCAGGTCGCCCGGTCCGTCGACCACTCCTTCGGTCCCGTCGCCCTCGGGTCGGGCATCGGCATCACGGTGCCGGCCGCGGCGGGCGCGGCGTTGCTCGCGGTGCGGCGGGTGACGCTCCGCCGTCGCCCCAGGGGTCGGGCACGGACGTTCCTCGCGTACGCGGCTCTGCTCGTCGGTGGTGCGGCGGTCTGTTCCACCTTCGCGTTCTCGGCCGAGGACGCCGCGCTGATGGCGCCTCCCGCGTACGGGGCGATCCTGCTGTCCGTGGGGTGCGCGCTGCTGGCGCCGCGGCTGCTGGAGGGCCTGCTCGACCGGCTGCCTCTGGCGGGCCCGAGCGGGTATCTGGCCGTACGGAACCTGCGTCGGCGTGCCGCGGAGATGTCCGGTGTCCTGATGCCGCTGATCCTCTTCACCTGCATGGCGTCGGCGACGCTGACCATGCAGGCGGTCGAGAGTGACGCGATCAGGGCCTCCGGTGTTCCGAAGTCGGTCGATGCGAAGAACCTCGAGACGCTCAACCTGACGGTCGTCGGCATCATCGTGGTCTTCTGCTGCGTCATGCTGATCAACTCCCTGTACGCGGCGACGACTTACCGCGGCCGGGAGTTCGGGCAGCAGCGGCTGGCGGGTGCCACGCCGGGGCAGGTGCTCGGGGTGGTCGGTGCCGAGGGACTGATCCTGACGGTGACGGGCGTCTTCTTCGGCACCCTCGCCGGGCTCGCCGGGGTCCTGGCGTTCAGCGCCGTGCGCACGGGCTCCCCGTGGCCGGGCCAGGGACCTGGCATCTGGCTCGCCGTCGTCGCGGTCGCGGCGGCCGTGACCCTGGGGACCGTCCTGTGCACGGCCCGCCGCACCCTGCGGACGCCGGCCGTGGCGGCGGTGACCCTGGTCGCGTGAGCGGGCGGCGGACGATGACGTCAGACGCCCGTTCGGGAAGCGCCGACTCCTGCGAGGCCCCGCAGGAGTCGGCCTCCGCTGCGCACTGTCGCGGAAATGATTCTCGTCTGGGGCGGCAGGGCGATCTGCCGCCCGATATTCGCGCGGCCCTGGAGGACACGCTCGACAAGTACGGGCCCACGCAAATCCCCGACACTCCCCCGCCCCGTAGCCGCGGAATTTGTTTGGATCTGATCCACCCAGGTAGTTCAGAAAGAGGTGGCCCGCTGGCCAACCACTCCCGGGAGGGTTCGGCAGTGAGCTCGCCTCCGACCGCCCGGACGGGGCAACCCCCCGGGCGGTCGGGTGTCGTCCACGGCCCAGACAGGCCCTAGGCCGCATCGGCGAGCACCTGTTCGCGCAGAGTGGAGCAGCAGTCGCTGAGGAGGCGGGAGACGTGCATCTGTGAGATGCCGAGTTGATCGGCGATGCAGCTCTGCGTCATGCCCTGGAAGAAGCGCAGGTAGAGGATGGTCCGTTCGCGCTCGGGGAGCTCGTACAGGGCCGGTTTCACCGACTCGCGGTCGATGACCAGGTCGAACCCGGTGTCGGGCGCGCCCAGCGCGTCGTTGAGCGCGTAGCCGTCGTCCCCGCCGGGCAGTTCGGCGTCCAGGGAGAGGGCGGAGAAGCTGTCCAGGGCCTCGAGACCGGTGCGTACCTCGTCCTCGCTCAGGTGCGCGTACGCGGCGATCTCGGCGACGGTGGGCCGTTGTCCCTGCATCGTCTGCGACAGGTCCTTGAGAGCCGCGCGCACTCTGTTGCGCACGTCCTGGACGCGGCGCGGGACGTGCAGCGTCCACATGTGGTCGCGGAAGTGGCGTTTGATCTCGCCGGTGATGGTGGGGACGGCGTAGCTCTCGAAGGCGTTGCCGAGCTCGGGGTCGTAGCGGTCGACGGCCTTGACGAGGCCGAGCGCGGCGACCTGGTTGAGGTCCTCGACGGACTCGCCCTTGCCCCGGTAGCGGCCGGCGACACGTTCCGACATGGGCAGCCAGGACTGGATGATCTCCTCGCGCAGCGCCTGCCGCTCGGGCCCGGCGGGCAGGCCGGCGAGGCGGGCGAACGCCGCGGCGGTGTCGGGGGCGTCGTCGTGGGGGTGTCGCTTGGTGCCGGACGTCATGCGCATGGTGCTCACAACTCCCTCAGGGGTTGCCGACGGGGCAGTCCCCATGGGAGGGCAAGCACAAAAAACCGGACGGAAGACACCGGCGATCTGGCGGACCAGCTCCCACGGACGTGCCTCCTGTCCGAAGCACTGAGGTGACAATTCCCTCATATCGGTCAGTCAAACAATTCGGGAACAATCCCCGGAGGATCACCCAAAGAACGTGACACCGGGCGAGTGGACGATTCTGGAGCGTCACGAATCGTCCGCGAATCCATATCCGTACACCATCCGTACGCCGTGAATTCGTCGCCCCACCTCCACCCAACCTCCCCGCGATCTCCGAACCTGCCGACAAGCAATTCACCGTGCAATACACCGCACGAAACGAGCGATTCGACGCCGGATTCGCGATGCGGATCCGAGGCGGGGCACGCCGACACCAGCGGCGAGCCGGCCCGCCGGAACAACGCGCGTACGAGTCACCCCAGACCGGTCATTACGACATCGCGACCCCGGCGGCCGTCCCGAACGCCTGCCCCGCGGACGTCGACGGCCCTTGAGGACGGGCTTCAGGACAGGCCTCAGGGCAGACCTCAGGGCAGACGCACCGAAATAGCGGGGCGCGATGCCGACATGCCCAATTCGGATGACCGTCCGAGGTGTTGCCGCCCGCGCGGCACCGGTGCCCCGGCGACCTGCGCCTCTCACCCCGCCGCGGCGAGAGGCGCCACGGCCGCATCGCCCCGTGCGTGACCCCGGATTCACCCGGCCCTCCACCGACCGTTGACGGGGCAGCCACACCGTGGAAATCTAATACTCAATGAAGAGAATGGAGTTCTCGTCCGCGCGATCGTAGCTGTTCGGGCAACGCCCGTATCGGAGGACTGACGCGATGGCCCTTTATCCGAAGCCGGCCGAGGGCAGCTGGACCGAGCACTACCCGGACCTGGGAACGGGAGTGATGTCGTACGAGGACTGCGTCTCACCCGAGTTCTACGCAGTCGAGCGCGAGGCGGTCTTCAAGCGGGCCTGGCTGAACGTCGGTCTTCGACCTGGACAAAAACGACTACGGCCTGCTGCCGGTGCACTGCGAGGTAGGGGCGGGGTTCGTCTTCCGGCCCAAGATGAACGGCATCGAGGCACCGCACTACCAACTCGACGGCCCGCACCGCATGGTCATCACCTCGGGCGCACCCCGCCGAATGTGGCCCGCCGACTACCAGTACGTCATCGAGATCGCCACGCGCAGCGGCCTGTTCGGCCCCTGGACGAGCCCGACCTGGGCACCGAACTGGGCGCCCGGGCCCAGCCGACCCACCATTCACGACCACCGGGACACACGCGCCCGGTGCCGAAGGGAGCGTTGCACACGGTGAACGACTTCGAGGCGATGAACTTCTTCCGGGACGACGGGCTCGTCGCGGACCCCTACCCGTACTTCGAGGCCATGCGCGGGAAGTGTCCCGTACAGCGCGAAAGCCACCACGACGTGGTGATGGTGACGGGGTACGACGAAGCGGTTCAAGTGTTCAACGACAGCGAGACGTTCTCGTCGTGCCTCTCGGTGACCGGCCCCTTCCCGGGGTTCCCGGTCCCGCTCGAAGGGGACGACGTGACCGAGCTCATCGAGCGGCACCGTGCCGAACTCCCCTTCAGCGACCAGCTTCCGACCCTCGACCCGCCGACGCACACGGACCACCGCGCGCTGCTGATGCGACTGATCACACCAAGACGCCTCAAGGAGAACGAGGCGGCGATGTGGCGGCTGGCCGACCGTCAGTTGGACACGTTCCTCGCCCAGGGCGAGGGCGACTTCATCAGCGGCTTCGCGGGCCCGTTCACCCTGCAGGTCATCACCGATCTGCTCGGCGTGCCCGACGAGGACCGCGAGGAGTTCGTCAGGGGGCTGGAGCACCGGCCGCAGACGGACGGCGGTGTGGGCAGCACGGAACGGGAGATGGAGCACACGCCGCTGGAGTATCTGTACGAGCGGTTCGCGTCCTATGTCGAGGAGCGGCGCCGCGAACCGCGGGGCGACGTGCTCTCCGGTCTGGCCTCGGCGACGTTCCCGGACGGCTCGGCACCCGACGTCGCCGATGTGGCCCGGGTGGCGACCAATCTCTTCGCGGCGGGCCAGGAGACCACGGTCCGGCTGCTCAGCTCCGCCCTCAAGCTGCTCGTCGAGCGCCCCGAGCTGCAGCGGCGACTGCGCGAGGAGCGCGACCTCATCCCCAACTTCATCGAAGAGGCACTGCGGATGGAGAGCCCGATCAAGGGCGACTTCCGGCTGTCCAGGGTGCCGACCACGGTGGGCGGTGTCGACATACCGGCCGGCACCACGGTGATGGTGCTGAACGGGGCCGCGAACCGCGACCCCCGCCACTTCGAGGAGCCGGACACCTTCGACCCCTCCCGCGCCAACGCCCGCCACCACATCGCGTTCGGACGGGGCATCCACACCTGCCCCGGTGCGCCGCTGGCCCGCGCCGAGGGCCGGGTGGCCATCGAGCGGCTCCTCGACCGCACGGCCGACATCAGGCTCTCGGAGCGCGTGCACGGCCCCGAGGGCGAGCGCCGGTACCGCTACATCCCGACGTACATCCTGCGCGGTCTGACCAACCTGAACGTCGAGTTCACCCTCGCCGAGGAGCCGGCGCGGTGAAGGCGAAGGTCGACGAGGACCGCTGCCGGGGGCACGGGGTCTGCTGGTCGCTCTGCCCCGAGGTGTTCGACCTGACCGACGACGGCTACGCGGTGGTGCTCACGCCGGAAGTACCCGTCGAGTTCGAGGACACCGTGCGTACGGCGATGGGCAGTTGCCCCGAGCGCGCCATCACGCTGGACTGACGTTCGTGGCCCGCGCACACCGCGCGGGCCACGAACGGCACCACTCCTTCACGCGGATCGCGACGGCATCTCGAACCCGGAGACGATCACGACGTTGCAGTCGGCCGCGGCCTGCCGCAGCGGCTTCGCCTCCGCGTACGCGTCCGACTCGTACCAGGCACGCGCCGCCTCAACGGACTCGAATTCGAGGACGACCGTACGGTTGCCGTGCCAGCTGCCCTCCAGGACCTGGGGCCCTGTGTCCACCGCCAGGACGGCGGCCCTGCCTTGCGCGATCGATCCCGCCTTCGTCCATCTCGCCCTCGCCGCGCGGCGGACGACCCGCATCGGGCTCAGCACGGCCGTCCTCATCCCCGGCCAGCGGTCGGTCATGACCATGGCTTCCGGCATCGCCACCGTCGCCCGTGTCTCCGGCGGGCGCTTCCGGGCGTGCTTCGGTACGGGGTTCACGGCCCGGCTCGCGGTGGGCCGGCGTCCGATGACGCTGGACGCCCTCGCCGACTACATGACGGCCCTGCGCCGGCTGCTCGCCGGGGAGACGGCGATCGCGGACGGCAAGCCGGTGCGGATGCTGCACGCGGGCGGCCTCACCGCCTCGCGACCGATCCGGGTCCCGCTCTGGATCAGCGTGTTCGGCCCCCGGGGCACGGCGCTGGCCGAGAAAGTGGCCGACGGCGTCATAGGACCTCCGCACCCCGCGCTCCCGACCGCGACCATCGTCTCCGGCACCGTGCTCGACCCCGACGAGGACCCCGACGAGGACCGCGACGCGGACCGCGTCCGGGAGGCGATCGGAGCGTGGCGGGTCGTCGACTGGCACAACGCGTACGCCAAGGGCGGCGCCGAGGCGGTCGACGCCCTGCCCGGGGGCCGGGCCTGGCGGGCGGCCCTCGAGGAACTCGGCCCCGAGGACGAACGCCATCTGCTCACCTTCGAGGGCCATGTCACTCACCTCCCCGACCGCGACCGCCGACTCCTCGGTCACATCGACCTCAAGACGATGGTCGGCGACGCGGCCCGGGTCGGCAGAAGTCTGGCGCGGCTCGCCGACCTCGGCTTCCATGAGGTCGTCTACACGCCGAGCGGGCCCGACGTCGCCCGCGAACTGCGCGCCTTCGCCACCGCCCACCGGCAGCGGCCGGTGGCGGACCACTGAACTCACTGGCGCTCACGGGCACTCACGGGCACTCACGAGGCCGCATGTGCGCTCGTACGTGCGCTCGCACGAACTCACTTGCGACCTGCTCGTGTCCGGACGGCGGCGCACACACCGCCGTCCACGAGAAGGTCGATCCCGCTGAGGAAACCGGCCTCGGACGACAACAGGAAGGCGACGGCCGCGGCAACGTCCTCGGACCGCCCCTGCCGGCCGAGCGGGGTCTGCCGCAGCAGCAGCTCCATCCCCGGATGGCTCGCGGATTCCTGCCGCCCCTGAGGAGTGTCGATCAGCCCGGGGGACACCGAGCAGACACGGGCACCGAGCGGCCCGATGCGCACCGCCTCGCGCTGGACGAAGCGGTGCACCCCGCGCTTGGCCCACGCGTACGCGATACCGGTGTCCTCGATGCCCGGCCCGACGGCCTCGTGGACGCGGTCGAGGAACCGCTCGTCGAGCGGGTCGTCCAGCACGGCGTCGACGGCCGGGTCGGGGTCGGTGCCGCCGAGCAGCGGAGCCATCGACGCGAAGCACACCAGGGCCGTGCCCTCGGTGGCGAGCGGTCGGAGCGTCCGGGCCAGCAGCGCGGTCCCGACCAGGTCGACGGTGAAGATACGACGCCAGTCGGCCATGGTGGGCGAGATGCCCGCGGCGTGGGCGACGGCGCGCAGGGTGCCCAGTTCGCCGACGCGTGCGGCGAGCCCGGCCAGGCCCTCGGCGTCGGTGATGTCGAGGACGAACGGCTCGACGACGGCGCCCCGACCGGTGGCGGACAGGTCCTTGGCCGCCGCGGTCACGGTCGCCTCGTCCCGGTCGACGAGAAGCAGCCTGTCCACCTGGTCGGTGAGCCGCTGCGCGCAGGCCAGCCCCATCCCGCGGCCGGCGCCGGTGACGATCCCGACGGTCGTCATGCGCTCATCCCCCAGAACCGCTCCAGGCTCTGCTGCGCCACCCGGCTCACGAGCTCGACGCGGTAGCCGCTGGCCGGGCTGCGCAGGAACGCGAACGGGGCGCCGTCGGCACCCTGGCGCGTCGCCTCCCGGACGAAACCGTGGCGTTCCAGTTCGGCGGCGTCCGCGGCGACGTCGTCGGACCAGTAGCCGACGTGATGAACGGCGCCGCCGGCCGCCGGTTCCCACAGGGTCCCCGGGACGCGCCGGACGATCTCGAGGCGGGGTGTCGTCGTCGAGAACACGCACCCGAGCTCGACCACCGCGTCTCCGTCCGGCAGTGTGACCGGGACCGGTCCGCTGATCTCGCCGCACCACTTGTACCCGAACAGGGAGGAGAACTCGGTCAGGGTCGTCTCGAAGTCCTCGACGACGATGCCGAGATGGAACTGGTCCTGAGCCTTCAGCACCCGGCCGACGGCCGCCTGCCCGTACTCCGTCGCTTCCAACGTGTCTCCCTCGTCATTGAGTTCAACCACCACAAAGAAGTTCATTCTTCGAAATGAGAATGATGTTCTCACGCGTGGTCGGGAAGCGCAATGGAAGGGCGGGGGAGGTCATCGCGAGGCCCGGCGACGACCTTTCTTCGTACCATCGGATGCGTGTCGCATCCCAACGGATCCGGGGGGCGCGGCGTAGGTGTTCAGGTTGCGTTCAGGTCCCTCGCGGGTCCTGGCAACTCCTGCACCAGAAGCTCCAAAGCAATGGCAAAGAACCCTGTGACCAGGGCAGTTCGTCATGTCATCGTGCGGGCATGAGCACAGAGCACCTCACCCGCCGTCGTCGCGCCGCCGGCCCCACCCATCTGGCGAGCAAGGTCCCGGAAGTCACCGTCTACTTCTGGGTGATCAAGGTGCTCACCACCGGCATGGGTGAGACCGCCTCGGACCTCCTCGCCAAGACTCTCGGGCCGATCCCCGCGGTCGGCCTCGGCGGGCTGGCCCTCGTGGTGGCGCTCGCCGTCCAGCTCAGGGCCCGTCGCTACGTCGCCTGGATCTACTGGACGGCGATCGTGATGGTCAGCGTGTTCGGCACCATGGCCGCGGACGTCCTGCACATCGGCCTGGGCGTCCCCTACACGATCTCCACCCCCTTCTTCATGGCCGCGCTGGCAGCCGTGTTCGCCGTCTGGTACGCCAGCGAGAAGACCCTCTCCATCCACAGCATCCACGCCCGCCGTCGCGAGCTCTTCTACTGGGCCACCGTGCTGGCCACCTTCGCGCTCGGTACCGCCGCCGGTGACCTCTCCGCCACGGTCGGCCTCGGCTACCTCGGTTCGGCCGTGCTGTACGCCGTCGCCATCGCCGTCCCGGCCGTCATGCACAAGTGGGGCGCGCTCAACGCGGTGGCCGCCTTCTGGACCGCGTACGTCATCACCCGCCCGCTCGGCGCCTCGGTCGCCGACTGGATGGCCCTGAGCCACGCCCGCGGCGGCCTCGACCTCGGGCTGGGACCGGTCACCCTGTCCTGGACCGTCGCCATCATCGGCTTCGTCGGCTACCTGGCCGTGTCCCGCAACGACATCGGGGACGCCGAGCGCCTCGCGTAGGACATCGGCCGTGCGGGCGGCTCGGGTCATCAGTTCATCTCGCCCGCGCCGCCGTCCCGCCAGGCGTCAGCAGATCCTCGGCAGCTGTTCCCCGATCGGCAGGTCGACCACCCGGGTACCGCCCAGCCCGGTGCGAGCCACCACCATGCCCGGATGGGCGTCCACGACCTCGCCGATGACCCTGGACTGCGTACCCAGCGGGTGCGCCCGCATGGCGTCCAGGACGGCGTCGGCGTGCTCGCGGGGCACGAACGCCACCAGCTTGCCCTCATTGGCCACGTACATCGGGTCGAGGCCCAGGACGGCGCAGGCGTTGGCGACGGCCGGCGGGACAGGGACGTCACGCTCCCGGATGACGACGCCGGTGCCCGAGGCCGCCGCGATCTCGTTCAGGGCGGCGGCCAGCCCGCCCCGGGTGGGATCGCGCAGCACATGCAGATCCGGGGTGACGGCGAGCATGGCGTCGACCAGACCGCCGAGCGCCGCACAGTCGCTCTCGATCTCCACCCCGAACTCCAGGCCCTCACGCACACTCATGATCGCCACACCGTGCACGCCGATCGCACCGCTGACCATCACGACATCGCCGGGCACGACGCGCTGCGGGCGCAGGTCTACGCCCGCCGGGATGAGCCCGATACCGGCCGTGTTGATGAAGATCCCGTCGCCGTGCCCGGCCTCGACCACCTTGGTGTCACCGGTCGCGACCTCGACGCCCGCGGCCCGCGCCGCCGCGCCGAGCGCCTCGGCCACGCGGGCGACGGTCTCCATCTCGACTCCCTCCTCCAGGATGAAGCCGCAGGAGAGGTAGGCGGCCCGGGCGCCGCTCATGGCGAGGTCGTTGACGGTGCCGTTGACGGCGAGGTCACCGATGCTGCCACCGGGGAAGAACAGTGGCCGCACCACGAAGGAGTCGGTGGAGAAGGCCATCCGGACACCGCCCAGCGACACTGCCGCGGCGTCGCCCAGCTGAGCGAGCACGTCACCGCCGAACGCGGGCGCGAAGACGTGTTGGACGAGTTCGGCGGACAGGGCTCCGCCTCCCCCGTGGCCCATGACGATCCGCGGCTGGTCGCGCAGCGGGGCCGGGCAGGTCCAGGCGGCGGGGTCGAGTACGGGCGTACGGAGTTCGGTGGTGCCGGTGGTCTCAGACAACGGGGGTCGCCTCCCGGGGCGCGGGGGTGAGGTCCAGGCGCCGGTAGAGGTAGTACGCGGCGCAGGCGCCCTCGCTGGAGACCATGGTGGCGCCGAGCGGGGTGCGGGGGGTGCAGAGCGTGCCGAACGCCTCGCACTCGTGCGGCTTGAGCAGTCCCTGCAGGACCTCGCCGCTGCGGCAGGCGGCCGGTTCGCGGGTCTGGATGCCGTCGACCGAGAAACGGTACTCGGCGTCGTACTCCCGGTACTTCGGGGACAGCCGCCAGCCGCTGTCGGGGATCACCCCGATGCCGCGCCAGGCCCGGTCCGTCACCTCGAAGACGTCCTCCAGCATGGCCCGCGCGGCCGGGTTCCCTTCCGGGCGGACGGCACGGGGGTAGGCGTTGTCGACGGTGTGTTCGCCGCGCTCCAGTTGCGCCACGGTCCGGCGTACGCCTTCGAGGATGTCCAGGGGTTCGAATCCGGTCACGACGATCGGGACGCGGAAGCGCTCCGCCAGTTCCGGGTACTCCCCCACCCCCATCACGCTGCACACGTGCCCGGCCGCCAGGAAGCCCTGGACGCGGCAGGTCGGTGACTGCATGATCGCCTCGATGGCGGGCGGTACGCGGACGTGGGACACCAGCAGGCTGAAGTTCGGGATGCCGAGCCTGCGGGCCTGATACACCGTCATCGCGTTGGGCGGCGCGGTCGTCTCGAAGCCGATGCCGAAGAAGACGACCTCGCGGTCGGGGTTCTGCTGGGCGACCCGCAGGGCGTCGAGCGGCGAGTACACGACGCGCACGTCTCCGCCCGCGCCCCGCACCTGGAACAGGTCCCGTCCCGTGCCGGGCACTCGGAGCATGTCGCCGAAGGAACAGAAGATCACCCCGGGCCGGGAGGCGATCTCCAGCGCCTTGTCGATGACCTCCAGCGGGGTCACACACACCGGACACCCCGGCCCGTGGATCAACTCGACCTGTTCCGGCAGGAGTTGGTCGATGCCGTGACGGATGATGGTGTGCGTCTGTCCGCCGCAGACCTCCATCAGCGCCCATGGCCTGGTCACCGTGGAGTGGATGTCGTCGAGCAGCCGACGTGCCAGGTCGGGGTCCTGGAACTCGTCGATGTACTTCACTTCCGCGCCTCCTCTCCCGCGGACGGCAGGGCCTCGCCCGCCTCCGCGGCCATCTCCCAGGGGTCGCCGAACTCCTCCTGCAGCAGGCCGAGGGTGGCGAACAGTTCGAGCGTCTGCTTCGCCGACTCCTCGTCGAGGCGCTGCAGGGCGAATCCGACGTGCACGATGGCGTACTCGCCGACCTGGAGGTCGGGCAGGTACTCCAGGCACACCTCCTTGACCACACCGCCGAAGTCGACGTTGGCCATCCGGGTGCCGTCCCGTTCCTCGATGTCCAGCACTCTGCCAGGTACCGCCAGGCACATGAGCCTCTCCTCGCTGTTGGTCAGTCGTTGGCTCGGGTAAGGTCCTCGGCGCGCGCGGCCACCACGAGCTGCCCGAGGGCCAGACCGCCGTCGCCCGGCGGGACCAGGTGGTGGCGCAGGACCGTGAACCCGTCCGCGCCCAGGGCCGCCGCGCAGGCGGAGGACAGCAGGGAGTTGGCGAACACCCCGCCGGTCAGGGCCACCGTCTCGACCGCGTGCCGTTCGCGGGCCAGCACGCAGACGCGGTGCACGAGCCCGGCGACGGCCCGGTGGAAGCGTGCCGCGACGACGGCCGGTCCGGCACCCGCGCGCAGGTCCTCGACGATCGCCGCGAACACCGGTGCGGGATCCGCGAGGACGAGGCCCTCGTCCACACCGCCGCGTGCCCCCTGTGCGGGGCGGGCGCCGCCGCCCGACCCGGGGCCGGTGGCCGCCGGTGGCGCACTGCCGGTCAGCCCTGCCGGTCGAAGGGCGAACGCATATGCGACAGGGTCCCCGGCGGGAGCCCGCAGCGCCGCGGCCTCCAGCTCCATCGCCGCCTGGGCCTCGTAGCCGACGGCGTGACAGACGCCCGCGAGGGAGGACACCGCGTCGAAGAGGCGGCCCATGCTGGAGGTGGGGACGCAGTTCAGATCGCGCTCCAACTGCCGCTCCAGTACGCGCCGTTCGTCGGGTGGGCAGGCGCTCACGCAGGCCAGCTCGTCCGACCACTCGATCCCCGCCGCGCGCAGATGCGCGAGCGCCATCCGGTACGGCCGCCGCACCGCCGCGTCACCGCCGGGCAGCGGCACATACGCGAGGTGCCCGAACCGGGTGAAGCCGTCGTAGTCGGCGAGCAGGATCTCCCCGCCCCACACCGCCCCGTCGTCGCCGTAGCCCGTGCCGTCGAAGGCGACCCCGATCACCGGCCGCCTGCCGTCCAGCCCGTGTTCGGCCATCGCGGCGGCGACATGGGCGTGGTGGTGCTGGACGCGTACGACGGGCCGGCCCGCCGCGTTCCGGTCGGCCCAGCGCGCCGAGCGGTATCCGGGGTGCCGGTCGGCCGCGAGCAGTTCGGGGCGTACGGGGGTGATGGACCCCAGTTGGGCCACGGCGCGTTCGAAGGCGTGCTGGGTGGCGAGGTCGTCCATGTCACCGATGTGGGCCGACAGCCAGGCCCGGCGGCCCTCGCCGAGGCAGAGCACGTTCTTCAGGTCCCCGCCGACGGCGAGGGCCGGGCGCACCGGGACCGGCAGGGTCAGCGGCAGGGGCGCGTAGCCGCGGGCGCGACGCAGCGGCAACAACGCGCCGTCGCACACGCGCACCACGGAGTCGTCGCACGGCACATGGATCGGCCGGTCGTGGGTGAGCCAGCCGTCGGCCAGCCCCGCCAGCCGCTCCAGCGCCTCCCCGTCGTCGGTGACGATCGGCTCACCGGACACGTTGCCGCTGGTCATGACGAACAGCGGGGGTCCCTCGGGGTCGCCGGGCAGTCCGAACAACAGGTGGTGCAGGGGGGTGTACGGCAGCATGACGCCGAGGTCGGGGCTGCCGGGCGCGACGGAGTCGGCGGGCCGTGGTGCCCCCGCCACGGGTACCTCCCTACGGCGGCGCAGCAGCACGATGGGGCGGGCGGCGCCGGCGAGCAGGCTCCGCTCCTCGGCACTGATCCGTACGAGGTGCCAGAGGTCGTCGAGGCTGCGGGCCATGACGGCGAAGGGTTTGTCCCCTCGGGCCTTGCGGCGGCGCAGCAGGTCGACGGCTGCGGGGTCCGTGGCGTCGCAGGCCAGGTGGTAGCCGCCGAGGCCCTTGACCGCGAGGATCGCGCCGTCCGCCAGGAGCCGGCGGGCCTCGGCGACCGGGTCCGCTCCGGCGACGGGCTCCGGAGGGCCGCTCACGCCCGGTCGGGGGACGAGCAGCCGCAGTCGCGGGCCGCAGGCCGGACAGGCGACGGGTTGCGCGTGGAAGCGACGGTCGGCCGGATCTGCGTACTCCCGGGCGCAGTCGGAGCACATCGGGAAGCCGGCCATGGTCGTGTGGGAGCGGTCGTAGGGCAAGCCGGTGACGATGGTGAACCGGGGGCCGCAGTGGGTGCAGTTGATGAAGGGGTGGCGGTGGCGCCGGTCGGCGGGATCGGCGAGTTCGCGCAGGCACTCGGCGCAGGTGGCCGTGTCCGGCGGGATCAGGGTGCCCGCCGGTCCGCCCGTGCGGGAGGCGAGGATGGTGAACGCGGCGTCACCGGTGACGGGTACGTCGTCGTGGTGTACGGAGTCCACGCGGGCCAGCGGCGGTGCCTGGACGGCGATGCGGTCACAGAACCGGGCGACGGCCGAGGGAGGGCCCTCGACCTCCGCGATGACACCCTCGGGGGTGTTGGTGACATGGCCGGACAGTTCGAGGCCGGTGGCGAGGGTGTAGACGTACGGGCGGAAGCCGACGCCCTGCACCACACCCCGTACGGTGACCCGTCGGCGCAGCGGCGTCCCGTCGGCGACGGCGGCCGGGGAGTGCGGACCGCTCACGAGTGGGAGTGCGCCATGGCGCCGGTGCCGTGCGGGTGCTCATGGCCGTGGTGATGGTGGGTGGTTGAGGTGCCGTCGGGTCGGTGTGCCATGACGGGCTCGTGGAGCGGGGCGCCGTCCGCGGCCGCCAGCGCCCGGTCGAGCAGGGCGCCGACGCCCCGGTCCCGGCGGGCCGAGGTCAGCAGCACGTCCACTCCGGGGTTGACCCGCTCGACGTTCGCGCGGAACGCCGCCTCGTCGAACTCGACGGCCTCGGCGATGTCGGTCTTGGTGACCAGCACCAGATGGGCGAGGCCGAAGGCGGTGGGGTACTTGAGCGGCTTGTCCTCGCCCTCGGTCACGGAGGCGAGTACGACTCTCAGCGTCTCCCCGAGGTCGTAGGAGGCCGGGCAGACGAGGTTGCCGACGTTCTCGACGAACAGCAGCCGGGTGTCGTCGGGCAGCCAGCCCTCCAGGTGGCGGCCGAGCATCCCGGCCTCCAGGTGGCACAGTCCGTCCGTGAGGACCTGTTTGACCGGGACGCCCGAGCGGGCCAGCCGCTGCGCGTCGTTCTCGGTGGCGAGGTCGGCGGTGAGCGCCGCGACGGGCACGGACCGTTCCCGCGCGAGCCCCAGTTCCCTCTCCAGCAGGGCGGTCTTGCCGCTGCCGGGGCTGGAGAGCAGGTTGACGACCGTGGTGCCGCGGGCCGCAAGGCCGGCGCGCAGGGTGTGCGCGGTCTCGTCGTTCTTGGCCAGGACGGCCTGCTGCAGGTCGACCACACGACACATGGTTCAGCGCTCCTCGGAGATCGGTTCGCGGGGGTGGGCGTGCGCCGGGCCGTCCTCCCACTGCACGCTGAGGATCTGGAGTTCCCGGCCCGCCAGCAGCTCTGTGGTGGCTCCGCCGCACCGCGGGCAGGTCAGCGCGGGCGGCATGCCGACCGCCCATTCGTGCGCGCAGGGTGCGCAGCGGGCCCGTCCCGGCACGGCTTCGGTGACCAGTTCGGCGCCCTCCAGCACGGTTCCGGCGCAGGCCAGTTCGAAGCAGAAGGAGAGGGCATCGGGTACCACACCGGCCAGCTCGCCCACCTGAAGCCGTACCGAGCGCACGGCCGTGACGTCACCGGCCCGCTGCGCCGCCTCTTCCACCTGGCCGATCACCGCCATCGCGAGGGACATCTCGTGCATCGACCGGTCTCCGTCTCGGGCAGGGCGTCCGCCGCCCCTCATTAGAGGGGAGGCGTCCGAGGGCGGCGGACCGGCACGCCGTCGCCGGCCGGCCGCGTACGCCGTTCGCCGCAACAGCACGGCGCGACGCGCGTGGCCGGGGGCGTGCGACCGGAAGGCGTACGACCCGGGGCGTCGGCTCACATGCCGCGGATCCGCAGATAGCGTCTGAGGTCGGGCAGGATCTGCACGAGGACGGCGGTGACAACGGCGGCCAGCGCGCCGCCGACGAGGGTCTTGATCATGGCTTCTCTCCTCACTTCGCGGCTTCGCCGACCGTGGCCCGCGGCGCGGACTCTCCCGGTTCGTCGGCCCGCAGCAATTCTTCGATCAGCCGGACTGCCTCCGGTACGGCGGCCGACACCGGCGGGCTGAGCCCGATGCCCTCCTCGACGCAGGCGGGCTCACATCCCACGACCAGCGTGCGGCGCGGCGGCTGCCCGCCGGTTGTGGCGCAGAGGGTCCCCAGCAGCGCGAGCACGGCGTCGGGGGTCATCCGGTGTCCGTCGAGCGGTGCGTCGTGCGCATCGCCCGCGTCGGCGCTGTCGTGTTCGATGACGTACAGGGTCCCGGGTCGCTCGCCGCGTGCGGTGGCGTCCACGAGGATCAGGGTGTCGTAGCCGTCGAGGACCTGGTACGCGAGATGCACGCCCCGTACGCCGATGTCCACGGCCTCGACGTGCGGGGGCAGTTGCCGCCCGGTGAGGGCGCGCACGGTTTCGACGCCGAAGCCGTCGTCCCCGAGGAAGATGTTCCCGATTCCGGCGACGAGTACCTTGCCGCTCTCCCGGCGGGGTGGGTCCGCGGGCAGGCTCATGCCTCGTCCTCCAGCGGTTCGACCTCGTCGGGCTGGAAGTAGAGGAAGCGGCCCTGTTCGCGGCGGATGTCGGCGCCCGGATCGTCCTCGACCGTCACCGCCAGGTGCACTCCGCCGTCCACGTCGTGCAGCACGGCCTCGACCTTCGCCGTACGGCCCGCGAGGAACAGGTCCTGCGCGTCGGTGCGGCGCAGTCCGGGCCGCAGCAGCACCCTGCTTCCCGCGCCCAGCGAGCGGCCGTCGACGACGATCCGGTCCTGCCCCGGGTCGAAGCCGGCGTCGCTCGCCGGGTCCCACCACGGGGTGTCGGGACGCGGCACGCCGAACTCGTCGGGGAAGCCGTCCGCGGCCGGAGCGGACGCCGTTCCCGTGCTCTCGCCCACTCCGGTCACCTCGCGCAGACTGCGCACCGCCCCGTGCAGGCGTTCCAGGACCTCCGGCGGCATGGTGTCCGCCAGGTCGATCACGGCGGCCGCCCGGTCGTCGGTGCCCCGGGCCTCGCGCTTCTCCTCGTCGGTGAGCGCGGCGGTGCGCAGGGCGAGGATCTCGTCGATCTCGGTGGCGTCGTACAGGGCCCCGGGGCTCTCCGGCGCGATGGCCGGGTGGTCCTCCAGGATGATCGGCGAGGACAGCACCACGTCCCCGCGCCCGGGTTCGCCGGCGAGGACCGGCCAGGTGTGCAGATTGCGACAGGACGCGACCGCGCCCTTCGCCCACTCGGGGGGATCCGTCATCGACAGGAACGATCCCGCGCTCAGCCCCATGAGGAGGTGGGTGGCGACCAGGGAGCGCGGGAGGGCCGCGTCCCGGTCGGCCGCCGTGCCGTCGGGGGGTGTCCAGGTGCTGGTGTTCTCGACGATCGCGGTGAGCCGCAGCACGCGGTAGGGCCCGTCGAGTTCGCTCGCGGACAACCGGAGTACGCCGCTCGTCTCCTCGTAGCGGCGGACCATCCGGCCGACGACGCGACCGGTCTCGTCGAGGACGGGCTCGGTGTCCTCACCCGCGGGGCGGTCGAAGGGGACCCGCACTCCGTCGCCCAGGAGTTCGTCGACGGGCATGACCGCCTCGACGCGCTCCTCCGTTCCCTCGTCCCAGGGGACCAGGGTCCGGTCGCCGAGCCGTAGTTCGGGAACCGTCTCGAAGCCGCCGTCCGGGCGTGCCTGCTGGACCGTGCGGCGCCGGGCGCGCAGGAAGCGCAGCTCGACCGCGAGGGTGGCGTCCGCCTTGGGTTCCATCAGGCATTCGGTGTGCTGGAAGTCGTACTCCTCGCAGTCGGCGCCCCAGGCGGGCGGGACGAGCACGCCGAACTGCCAGCGCAGCCGGTTCTTGGCCGCCGAAGCACGGTACGGGTAGAGCACATAGCCCTCGAAGAGGACGGCGTCGGCCACCTGCCGGGCGAGGGCGAGGCGGGCCTCGGTCTCCGGGGCGAACGTGGTCACGCTCACGGAGCGGTCCTTCCGGTGGTGCTGGTGATGCCGGTGAGACTGAATCTTCGGGGTGGTGCGGGAGCCGTCCCGCCACTCTCGTCGAGCAGGGCCCGCACGGTCGCCTCCCAGGAGGGCAGGGCTCGTCGGGAGCGGAAGGCGAGCAGGGCGTCCATGGTGTCGCGGGGCAGCCTGATCCAGCCGCAGCCGGGGAAGTGCTGCTCGACCATCTCCCGCCAGGTGGCCACCGGCATCCGGAAGACCGCTTCCCGGTCCCACGGGACGGGTTCGACGCGAAAGCCGCCCGCTCCGGTGAACGCCGTGCCGGAGAACAGCATCAGCAGCGGCACCTCACCGCTGGTCAGCGCGTCGAAGTAGCGGGTCGCGGCGATGTCCATGTCGTACGTGCACGGCACGACGAGGTCCGTCTCGGTCTCCCCGGTGAAGGCGGGGACCATGACGGAGACCTGGGCGAACTGCACCGGCTGGAGGGTGCTGCCCCAGCGCGCGCGCTCGCCGAAGAGGTCGGCGAGCCCTTCGGCCTCCGCGGTCTCGTAGCCGCGCTTGGCGGGCTCGATGCGGATCTGGCAGCGCAGGGCCATGGCGTGGACCGGTTCGTCGCCGGTCGCGGTGATGTGCAGCCGGAAGACCAGGGTCGGTCCGGCGGCGAACCGGTCCGCGTGCACGCCGGTGCAGGTGAAGGCGAACTCCGTCACGCCGGGCGCTCCTCGCGTACGGGGCGGGCGCGTTGCCCGACGTGTTCGAAGAAGGTGTCGAGGGCGGCGCGGGCCTCGGCGCCGCCGTCGAAGCCCTGCCACAACAGGCGCATCCGGCCGACCAGTTCGTAGCAGATGTCGACGGGCACGAGATAGCACTCGCAGCGGCCCTCGTGACGGCGCAGCAGCAGCGCCTCCACATCGGGTTCGAGCAGTTCGGCGAGGCGGCTGTCGCCGAGGACGGCGGTCCATGTCGCCGGATCGAGCTCACTCTCGGTGGCCCCGGCCGGGCTCGGATAGAGGGCCACCAGCCGGTCGAGCGCGGCGTTGCGGAAGAAGAAGGCGACACCGACCGGGATCTGCAGCGCCTCCCAGGCACCCGCGTCGAGGTGGTGGTCCGGGTCGGTGAGAAAGCGGTCCGGAACCGCGCGGAAACGGCCGCGTGCGGCGCCCGGCTGTTCCATCAGCAGGGCGCAGGACGTACAGGCGCAGACGATGGCCCGGTGCTCGATGTCCACCAGGTGGCGGTGGCGTGCCTCGTCCACCGCCGCCGCGCACAGTCCGCACCGCTCCGGCCGCGGTTCACGTCCGGTCAGGAACCTGCGCAGCCCGGAGCCGCGCGTGGCCGGGCGGGGAGCCGGGGGCGCGCTCATGGGGCCTTCGCC
Source organism: Streptomyces sp. NPDC007896 (assembly GCF_042959425.1). Taxonomy (NCBI): domain Bacteria; kingdom Bacillati; phylum Actinomycetota; class Actinomycetes; order Kitasatosporales; family Streptomycetaceae; genus Streptomyces; species Streptomyces sp. NPDC007896. The sequence continues at coordinate 302,526 of NZ_JBIBKX010000005.1, forward strand.
GGGGCCGGGCGGGCGGTGGTGCCTGCGCGGGCCCCGGGGCCGGTGCCGATCTGAAGGAGCGGGGGCTCCCCTGAGCGGTCGGCGGTCTGTACCTCGACCGCCGTGACCTCCGGCGCGAAGCAGGCGAGCGCGTCCTCGGCCGCCTGCTGGGCCGTCGTAGCGCTCGCCGCGCAGCCGCATCCGCCGCCTCCGGCCGCCCGCAGCCGGAGGGTGCCCGTCTCCTCGTCGAAGTCCACGACGTCCAGTTCGTGGTCGCGGACGCTGTCGAGCGCGCGGGTGATGCGGGTCGTGCGGTCCTCGGGGTGCAGGTCGTGCAGGACGAGGAGGCTCGCGACCAGTTCGTCGCCGAGCAGACCCGCCAGGGGATCGCCGGGGGTTCTGCGGCCCACGGGCGTGGACAGCAGGTGGAGCAGCCGGGCCAGGCCCGCCCCGTAGAAGTCCATGAGGGCCTGGACGAGTTCCTCGGCCGCCGCGCGGGCGGCCGGGTCACCGGTGGTGGCGAGCCGGTCGAGTACGTCCTCGATCCGCTGCCCGGTGCGCACCGCGTCGACCGCCGGTGCCGCCCTCGTCGCGTCGATGGTCGTGCCCGCGCTCATCCGCCCAGTCCGCTCAGGCCGGTGGGCATGTGCATCTTCTGGACGGTCTTGCCGCCACCGACGTACATGTGCACGCCGCACGGCAGACAGGGGTCGAAGCTGCGGACGGCACGCATGATGTCGATGCCCTTGAAGTTCTCCGGGGAGTTCTCCTCGAAGATCGGCGTGTTCTGCACGGCGTCCTCGTAGGGGCCGGGCGTGCCGTAGGTGTCCCGGGTGCTGGCGTTCCACGGGGTCGGCGGGTACGGGTGGTAGTTGGCGATCTTGCCGTCACGGATCACCATGTGGTGGGAGAGCACACCGCGGACCGCCTCGGTGAAGCCGACGCCGATGCTCTCGTCGGGCACCTCGAACTTCTCCCAGGTCTGGGTGCGTCCGGCGCGGACCTCCTCAAGCGCCTTCTCCGTGAAGTGCAGGGCGACGGCGGCGGTGTAGGCCTGGAAGTAGGTGCGCGCGCGGTTGCGTTCCAGCGCGTTGCTCCAGCGCGGGATCTTCCACTCGAAGGTGGTCTCGGGCTTGGTCATGGTGCGCGGCAGGTTGATGACCACGCTGTGGCCGGTCGCCTTCACATAGCCCGTGTCGACGAGGCCGGACAGGGCGGTGGACCACAGGCGGGCGATGGGGCCGCCGCCGGTGTCGAGGGCGAGGTGGTCCTTGCCGTCGAACCAGCGGGGCGACATGACCCAGCTGTACTTGTCGTCGAAGTTCCGCTTCTGCGGGGCGGGGATGGTGTGCTGGTTCCACGGGTGGCGCGGGTCGACCGGGTTGCCGAGCGGGTCGTGGGTGACGAACTGCTCCTGGCCCTCCCAGTCCTCGTAGTACGAACTGCCCAGCAGGATGCGGATACCGAGATTGATCTTGGTGAGGTCGTTGGTGACGAGCTTGCCGTCGACGATCACGCCGGGGGTGACGAACATCCGCCGGCCCCAGTCCGTCATGTTGGCGTAGGTGAAGTCGCAGTACTCGGGGTCGTTGAGCGCGCCCCAGCAGCCGAGCAGCACCCGTCGGCGTCCCACTTCCTCGTACCCGGGCAGGGCCTCGTAGAAGAAGTCGAACAGGTCGTCGTGGAGGGGGACGACCCGCTTCATGAACTCCACGTAGCGCATCAGACGGCTGAGGTAGTCCGTGAAGAGCTGGACGGAGGCGATGGTGCCGACGCCGCCCGGGTAGAGCGTGGAGGGGTGCACATGGCGGCCCTCCATGAGGCAGAACATCTCGCGGGTGTAGCGGCTCACCTGGAGCGCCTCGCGGTAGAACTCGCCTTCGAGGGGGTTGAGGGACCGCATGATGTCGGCGATCGTGCGGTAGCCGTGCTCGGCGGCGTGCGGTGCCTCGGTGCGCTCGGCGAGTTCGAGGACGCCCGGGTTGGTCTCCTTGACCATCTTCTCGCAGTAGTCGACCCCGACCAGGTTCTCCTGGAAGATGTTGTGGTCGAACATGTACTCGGCGGACTCGCCGAGGTTGATGATCCACTCACCGAGGTGCGGGGGCTTCACGCCGTACGCCATGTTCTGCGTGTAGACGGAACAGGTGGCGTGGTTGTCCCCGCAGATCCCGCAGATGCGGCTGGTGATGAAGTGCGCGTCGCGGGGGTCCTTGCCGCGCATGAAGACGCTGTAGCCGCGGAAGACGGACGAGGTGCTGTAGCACTCCGCGACCCGCTTCTGCTTGAAGTCGATCTTCGTGTGGATTCCCAGGCTGCCCACGATCCTCGTGATCGGGTCCCAGGCCATCTCCATCAGGCCGCTACCGTCGCCGGCCGCCTTCGTCTTCGGTGCCATCGTGTGTGTCGTGCCCTTCTTCGCGGGTGGTCCGGGAGGGTGTGGACGGGGTGGTGGAGCTGTGTCTCAGGTGGGGCGGGGGTTCACCACGGCGGCCGGTATCCGGTGGTGATCTTGTCTCCCGTGTGGCGCCACTTCGGTTCCTTGTCCACGGTGTTGATCGTGAGCGACCTGAGTCTGCGGACCACCGCGCCGTAGGCGCCGCTGGCCTTGGAGGACAACTTCGCGCCCGGAGGTTCGTCCATGAACGGCATGAACTTGTCGGGGAACCCGGGCATGGTGCAGGCGATGCAGATGCCGCCGACGTTCGGACAGCCGCCGATGCCGTTCATCCAGCCCCGCTTGGGCACGTTGCACTTGACGACCGGGCCCCAACAGCCCAGCTTCACCAGGCACTTGGGTGAGTCGTAGGTGGTCGCGAACTCGCCCTGCTCGTAGTAGCCCGCGCGGTCGCAGCCCTCGTGCACGGTGGCGCCGAACAGCCAGGACGGGCGCAGCTTGTCGTCGAGGGGGATCATCGGGGCGGAGCCGGCCGCCTGGTAGAGCAGGTACGTCAGTGTCTCGGCGAAGTTGTCGGGCTGGATGGGGCAGCCGGGTACGCACACGATGGGGATGCCGGCGTGCGACTTCCACTCCCAGCCGAGGTAGTCGGGCACGCCCATCGCGCCGGTCGGGTTGCCCGCCATGGCGTGGATGCCGCCGTACGTGGCACAGGTGCCGATGGCGACGACGGCGAGTGCCTTGGGCGCGAGCCGGTCGATCCACTCGCTGGTCGTGATCGGCTGCCCGGTCTCGGGGTTGTCGCCGAAGCCGCACCAGTAGCCCTCGGGCTTGATCGACTCGTTGGGGATGGACCCCTCGACGACCAGCACGAACGGGTCGATCTCGCCCCGCTCCCCCTTGAAGAACCACTCGATGAACGTGTCCGCGCCGCCGACCGGACCGCATTCGAAGTCGATGAGGGGCCAGTGGACGGCGATCTTGGGCAGCCCCGGCAGAGCGCTGAGCGCGATCTGTTCGATGCTCGGCTGCATGGCCGCCGTCAGCGCGACGGAGTCGCCGTCGCAGCTCAGCCCGGCGTTGATCCAAAGGATGTGGATCGTGGGCGTCTCGTCGGCGGGCGCACCACCGGCGTTCGTCGCGCCGGCCGTACTGGGTGTCGCCGCTGTCATGGGACCGCCTCCTCGGGGAGGTGAGGGACAAAAGCCTGCATTTCGACCATCAGCTCTCTTGGTACCAGCCATCCGGCCGACGTGAGAGGTCTTCCAGGGCCGTTCCAGTGACAGGCGCCAGCGGGGACCGCCCCGCTCCCGCCGCCGTCCTCGTGGCCGTGGTCGCCGTGAGGTCGAGGTGCGGCGGGGTGGCCTCCGGTCGTCGCTTGTGGACGAACGCGCGGCGCAGTGCGTGGTACGGGGCGTCCGGGTCGTCGAAGGTGCGGCGCATCCGGCTCAGCTCCCGCTCCCGGAAGGCGGCCAGGGGCTCGCCGCACTCCTGGCGTTCCAGTTCGGCCTTCTTCGCGGCGATCCGCGACGGTGATCCCGGCAGTGCCGCAAGCCGGGCCGCGAGGCGGCCGACCTCCGCGGCGAAGTCCCCGGGGCCGCAGTCGACCACCCGGTCGACGAGCCCGAGGTCGCGGGCGCTCGCCGCGCTCATCGGCAGGGCCTCGCCCAGGAGCCGGTCGGCAGTCGCCGCACCCACGCGGCGCGGCAGTGTGTACGTCCAGTACTCCGAGCCGTACAGGCCCATGAGCCGGTAGTGCGGGTTGAGTACGGCGCCGGCGCGGCACCAGACCTCGTCGGCGGCGAGGGCGAGCATCGTCCCGCCCGCAGCGGCGTTGCCCGCGACTGCCGAGACCACGAGCCGGTCCGTGGTGGTCAGGACCGCCTCGACGAGGTCGTCGATGGCGTTGATGTTGGCCCAGGACTCGGCGGCGGGGTCCTCGGCGGCCTCGATGACGTTGAGGTGGATCCCGTTGGAGAAGAAGTCCCGCTGCCCGCCCAGCACCAGCACCGAGGTGGGCCGCGCACACGCCTGACGATAGGCGTCGAGAAGGCGTCGGCACTGCGTGGTGCTCATCGCTCCGCCGGGGAACGAGAACGAGAGGACTCCGACGCTCCCCTCCTCCCGGTACCCGATGTCCGTCCAGGTACGTCGGCACGGGTCCGCGCCATCCGGTGCGGCGAGCTCCGGCAGGGACGGCAGCCGGTCGCCGAGGGCCTGTGCGGCGGGCAGTTTGTACGTGGGCGGCTGTCCCGGTGCGCGCCTGCGCCGCAGCTCGGGGATCCAGACGGCGCCGTCCGTCGTGGCCCGGCAGATCGCCCCGGCCCGGGTGGCCAGCAACTCCCCCGGGACACCGCGCAGACCGCCCTCAAGGTGGCCGCCGTGCAGGTACCACTCGGCGCCGCACAGCACGTCCAGCACGCCGGGCTGCGAGTCCGCCGCGCGCAGCTTGCGCAGGACGGTCGCCGTGGAGTCGACGTCCCAGTCGATCCGCCGGACGCTCTGGTCGAGGTACGGGCGGATGCGCACCGGGGTGTACTCGGCGTGGGCCGGACCCTGTGGGCGCGGGGTGTGGGTCCCGGAGGCGAAGCGTTCCACGGCGAGCAGGACGGCCGTGAGCGCGGCGTCGGCGATCTCGCCCCGGTACAGGTCGCTCTTGCCCACCGGCGGGACCACGCAGTCGACGGACGCCCAGACGTCCCCGGCGTCCATGTCCTCGACCGCCTGAAGGACCGTGACCCCCCATCGGTCGGCGCCCCGCTGGATCGCCCAGTCCAGCGAGGACGGCCCCCGGTCCCCGAAGGGCCCCGGGTGGACGATGAAGCACGGGTACGCGGCCCATACCTCGCGGGGGATCGCCGTCTTCAGCATCGGCGCGAGTACGAGGTCAGGCGCGTGCCGTCGGACGGCCTCGGCCAACGGGCGCTCGAGCAGCGCGAGTTCCACCGCGACCGTGTGCCCGTGGTCGCGCAGTTCGACGTGGACGCGCTGGGTGAGACTGTTGAAGGCGCTGGCCACGAGCAGGATGTGCACGGCGAGCTCCGGCGGCGGACGGTGCGGGCGGCGACGCCCCGGTCGACTGCGATGCTCGGACACGCCGAACCGCCGGGCCCCGACGACAGGCTGAGGGGTCACCCGAAAGCGGACGCCTACCCGCCACCCGGCGGCCCCGTGTCTGCGACATGAGCCGCCGGACAGGACCTAGGCGCGGTACGTCGCCTCGTCGAAGTCGGCGGGCAGACCGCCCCCGGTCAGGTCCCAGGCCCAGAGTCCGACGAACGCGCCGGTGAACCCGAGGGCGCGGATCGATCCGGTCGCCCTCCATCTCCTCTGCGTGTTCGTCGCAGAGCACGGTCGCGTCGAGCGTCGGGCCGAGGGGACGCCAGCCGGGGCCCGTGTCGTAGCGGAAGCGCAGGGCTGATCCGTCGAGGTCGAGACCGAGGCGCAGCCGCGAGGTGTCGCCGAGGGGTTCCCCGCCCGCCTCATCGACGGTGAGCTCGCCCCGGTCCCGGGGCCGGTATCTCCAGGGCGGGCAGGCCGGTGGGGGTGCGCGGCCATCCGTCCGGGGTCCAGGTGACGGGTGCCGGCGCGGTCTCCCGGCCCAGGACGCAGGGTCCGTGCCGCGTGTGCGGCCGGGCGACGAGGTAGGCGAGGTACGACAGGCCGCCGGGGGTGTCCACCAGGCTGCCGTGCCCGGCCTTCTGGAGGGGCAGGTCCGGGTGATGGCGGGCGGTGATCAGCGGGTACGCGGGGTCGCGTTCGTAGGGGCCAGTCACGGTGCGCGAGCGGGCGACGGTGACCTGGGTGGTCGTAGCCCGTGCCGCCGTCCGCGGTCAGCAGGTAGTACCAGGGGCCGCGGCGGTAGAGGTTGGGGCCCTCGATCCAGCCGGCCCCGGGCGGCAGCACTACGGGTTCGGGCTCGCCGACCAGGCGACGCGTGGCCCGGTCGTAGCGGGTCACCTCCAGGCCGGCCGAGCCGCCGTGGCCCGGACGCCAGTCGTGGACCAGGTTCACCAGCCGGCTGTCGGCGCCGTCGTGGAAGAGGGAGGCGTCGAAACCGCGCGCGTGCAACGGCACCGGGTCGGACCAGGGCCCGTCGATCGACTCCGCGGTGACAGGTGGTTGGGGCTGTCGGTGAAGCCGCCCGCATAGGTCGACACATTGCTGTGGACGAGGTGGAACAAGCCGTCCGCCTGACTCAGGTTCGGCGCCCACACCCCGCCGCAGTCGGGACACCCGGTCAGGTCCAGCAAGCGCGTGCTGTCCAGTGCGCCGCCCAGGGGCCGCCAGTGCACGAGGTCCCTGGAATGGTGCAGCCGTACCCCCGGGCACCACTCGAACGTCGAGGTCGCCAGGTAGAAATCGGCTCCCACGCGGAGGATGGACGGGTCCGGATGCGAGCCGGCCAGGACCGGGTTCCGGACGACCTGCGCGGTCCGCTGCCGCATACGTCTCCTTCGACGGGCGATGATCGAGAGCGGGTGATCGAAGAGGACCGTAGTGTCGAACACGTTCGCAGGCAACGGTGGTTCTGCCGCCGGGAGCCCGTCCACACCGAAGGGATCGGAATCGATGAACGACGTCACGACCGAGAGCCAGGTCCGCTCGCTCAAGGAGGCCGTCGGGCGGTACGGCATCTGGAGCGTGGATCTGCGCTCGGAGGATCCGCAGCGGCGTGGCGAGCGCGCCGAGGCCGCCGCCGAGCTGGAGCAACTCGGCTTCGGCGCGGCCTGGTTGGGCGGCAGCGGCACCGCGGAGAACGCGGCGCCGCTCCTCGCGGCGACCGAGCGGCTCATCGTGGGGACCAGCATCCAGAGCATCTGGACGCAGGACGCCTTCGCGAGCGCGGCGGGCTTCGCGGAACTCGAGACGGCCCACTTCGGCCGCTTCGTGCTCGGCCTCGGGGTGAGCCACGCCAAGATGGCGGACCAGTACCGTCGCCCCTACGCGAGCATGGTCGCGTATCTGGACGAGCTGGACGCGAAGGGAGTGGCCGCGGGACGCCGGATGCTCGCCGCCCTCGGCCCGAAGATGCTGGAGCTCTCACGCGACCGCGCCGCCGGGGCACTCCCCTACCTCGTGACGCCGGAGCACACCGCGCAGGCCCGTGAGATCCTGGGCGAAGTCCCGCTGCTGGCACCGGAGTTCAAAGTCGTCCTGGAGACGGACCCGGACCGCGCCCGCACGCTCGCCCGAGGCGTCCTCGCCTTCTATCTGTCGCTGCCGAACTACACCAACAGCTTTCTGCGGCTGGGCTTTACCGAGTCGGACTTCGCGGACGGCGGCAGCGACCGCCTCGTGGACGCGCTCTTCGCCTGGGGCGACGAGGACCGTATCCGCGCCCGTGTCGAGGCCTTCCACGCGGCGGGCGCGGACCATGTGGCGCTCCAGGTGGTGACCGAGCAGATCCCCGACTCCCTCCCGCGCGAGGAGTGGCGCCGACTGGCGGGCATCCTGCTCTGATTCTTCCCTGTGCTTCCAGGTCCTTGCTGGTGCCTGGTGCCCTCCGTGGTGACTCACATGGTGTAACGCGCTACACCATCGATCCGGGGGGCCGGTCCCTCGTGGCGGCGGGCGGGCGACGGGATCGTTGACGGCAGAGATCGCAACGGACCTGTGCGTCCCCTGCCGAAGGAAAATCCCGTGAAGTCACTGCTCGCCGCCGTCCGGTCGTTCGTCGCCAACCTGCTGCTCTGGTCGTTCTTCGTGGGCGGCCTCGCCGCGAGCTCCGCCTCCGGCGCCGTCCTCGACGGCACGCAGAAGGACGTGGCCACGTACGCCGGTATCGCCGTGTCCCTCGTGGCGGGCTCGCGCATCGCGAAGAAGCCGAGGATCAAGGCGTTCCTGTCGACGCCGCCGGTGCTGTGGTTCCTGTTCCTGTTCAACGGCGCCGTGGCCGCGGTCTGCTACTTCACCATGGACGGCGTGAAGGGGATCATGGCCGCCGTCGGCATGGGTCTGGTCTCGCTGGGTGCGGCCGGCGGCCTCATCGCCGGTCGCCGGAAGAAGCCGGTCCAGGCGGTCGACCAGCCCTGGTACTGATCGCCCGGCCCACCCCACTTCCTCTGCCCCCTCGCCCCGTCACGCCCGAACTCCTCTGAAGGGACCCTCCCATGGCCGCTGACCGCCGACGTGGACGCCGCGTCGCCACCCTCGCCACCACCCTGGCCGCCGTCGCCCTGACCGCCGGGCTCGCCACCGGCTGCGACGACGTCGACAACTCACTGGACTGCCTGCACAACGCCGACACGATCGCCGACAGCCTCAAGGCGATCAACGAAGCCGGCCTGGACGCCGCGAAGGATCCCACCCAGACCGACAAGTCCATCGAGACCATCAACAAGAACCTCGACAAGATCGGCGACAAGACGGACGACGGCAAGGTCAACAAGGCGGTCGACAAGCTCGACAAGGCCGTCGCCGACTACAACAGGTCCATCCTGAACGGCGACACCAACCCGGACTCCAGCAAGATCGACGACGCGGCCCACGAGCTGAAGAACGTCTGCACGTCGTAACGTCAGGTGCGGCGTGCGGCCCACACCGTGCGCTCGGTGCGCACACGCAGATCGATGCGGCGCAGGATGCTGTGAGGGCTGTCGGTGTCGAGCAACCGGTCGAAAGCGGTCAGGTCCTCGGCCGTCAGGGCGGATGCGACGCCGCCGCGCATGCGACGCAGACTGCTGAGCGCGTAGCGGCCTGCCGCGTCGGTGTGGGGTGGGCCCATGTCGACGGTGATGGTGCGTTCGCCTTCGACGGTGAAGCCGGCTTCTGTCAGCTTGGTTCCCCAGTCGGCGCCGCGGTGGGGGACCTGCTCGGCGTGGTGGTGGTCGAGTGCGACATGGCAGCGCTCCTCCAGACCGGGAGCGTCTTCCGGGGCGCCTTCGGGCAGGAACCGGGGGAAGCCGGCCAGTTCGACGACGGCGAGCAGCCCGCCCGGTGCCAGCAGGTCGTGGATCTGGCGCAGGGTGCGGTCGGGGTCGGTCATGTGGTGCATGGAGGCCGATGCCCAGACCAGCTCCGGCGTGCCGACGTCGGGCCAAGCCGTCGCGTCGAGGTCGGCCCGCACGATACGCACACGGTCGGCCGCTCCGGCCGCGGCCGCCTTCTCCCGCAGGCGGTGCAGGTGGGCGGCTGAGAGGTCGACGGCCGTCAACTCCGCCTCGGGGAAGCGCTCGAGCAGAGCGAGGGTGCCGGCTCCGGTCCCACAGCCCAGATCCACGATGCGGCGGGGGCCGGTCCCGATGGGCAGCCAGGCGGTGATGGACGCGATGTGTTCGGCGAGTACTTCCGCGTCCAGGTCGAGGATCTCCGCCTGGTCGCCCGCGTCGTGCTCGTGCTCGCGCTCGTGAACATGGTGCGCTGTGTGCGGGGAGGGGTGGGTCATGCGCCCACGCTAAGCGGGCCGTCCGCGTGTGACCTGGCAGGTTGCCGAATGCGCAAGGCGATGGCCGACTGGACTGCGGAACACGCAAACGGTCACGGTGACGGGCGATTCGCTTTCCCGACGTCCTCGCCGCGCTGGTGGCCGCGGCGGGCGTCGCGGTCGAAGATGCCCAGGATCTCGCACGGTCCCCCCTCGGCACCGATGGCGTGCGGGAGCATCGTGGGGAACTCCGCCGCCTGGTTGGTCTCGATCCGCAAGCGCCGGTTACCCAGGAGCAGGACGGCGGTGCCGGAGAGGACGACGAGCCATTCGCGACCCGGATGGGCGCGCATGCGCGAGGGATTGTCGGGCGGCGGGTCGGTCATGCGCTGGCGTACGACGGTCATGCCGGGTTCTGCCTTGATGGGCCAGCGCATCAGCCCGTGGGCCGCGTCGATCATCGGGTTGGCGACGACGTCGTCTGCGGCGGTCTCGACCAGTTGGTCGAGGGAGGTGTCCAGGGCGCGGGCGAGGGTGACGAGCTGGTCCAGGGCCAGGCGGCGCTGACCGTTCTCGATGCGGCTGAGCGTGGACTGGCTGACCCGGGCGCGGGCGGCCAGCTCCTCCAGGGACCAGCCCTGGGCAACGCGCAGGGCGCGGATGCGTTTGCGTACCAGGCTGTCCAGCTCACCATTGTCTTGCGTCATAGGCAACATCGTATGCCTTCGCGGCAAGGCGCGATTAGCGTCGTCCGTGCTCGCCCCCCATACACAACGGCACGCCACTAACCGCGTAAGCCACGCCCCTAACCGCGTAAGCGAAGGGCGGGCCCACCCCTGTCACCCCTGGCTCTTCGGCTCCTGCTCCGGCGCCGATGTCCGCATGCCCTGTTGAGAGGAATCCATGAATCGGGCGCCGATGCGCGCGGCCAGCCGTGGGGCCCATGTCGTCGCACCCGCCGACATCATGACGGCCACCGACGTCGTCGCGCCCACCGCGCTCACCCCGGTAGCCGCCGTCGCGGTTCCCGGGGTGACGGGCGCCCCAGAGAAGGCGTCGACCAGGCGGCCGTGCTCGTCGCGCAGCGTCCAGCCGCTCAGGTTGAGCGTCGTTGCCGATCAGCCACATTTCCGTGACACTCCGCCCCTCCACACTCGCCCGGGCCATCACCCGTAAGTGGATCGCGGCCCCAGGGGTCGTCCGGCCCCGAACGGACAGGTTTGGGCTGAGCTTCCCAGGTCAGGCGTAGTGGTAGAACGCAGAGGAGAGAGGCATGTGTGCGGAGCACCGGACGAACTCCCCCGACACCGCGACCGTCCCCGGCCGACTGCGTTCCCCCGGACCACGCAGTCCGGCCGAGGCACGCGAGGCGGTCAGGCACGCACTCGAAGAGGACGTACGACGGTCCGGCGGGCGCGACAGCACGGGCGATGCCGTCGCCGTCGGCGATGCGCTGCTCGTCGCCACGGAACTCACCACCAACGCGATGCTGCACGGCGGCGGTGTCACCGAGTTCGAGGTGATGCTGGTCGACCGGGAAGTGCGCCTGTCGGTGAGCGACCACAGCCGGGAACTGCCCACACCGGCACAGCACTCCGACGAACCGGGACTCATGAGGATCGGGGGCCATGGCTGGCCGATCGTCTGCCGCCTCGCCCGCGACATCACCATCGCGGAGCTCCGCGCCGGCGGCAAGCGCATCACGGCCGTCGTACCGCTCTCACCTCACTAGGACTGGGATCACCAGGACTGGGGGGACGACGCCCCCGTCGTACTCCGGTGGTCGGCGGCCGCCGGAACGAGTTCACGCCGTGAGGGCCTGGCGAGGTGTGCCTGACGCGGAAGGTGCGCCTCGCACGACGGGGCGCACCGGGTATGTGGTCTTCGCCGGATCCACCACCGGGTCGCCCAGCTCGATCCGGCCCGCCGCGTGCAACGCGTCGCACTCGTCCGTGGGCAGGGCCACGTGACAACCACCGCGCCCGGAATCGGAACTGAGGGGCTGCCAGTAGCCGTAGCGGCGCCGCCCGTTGGCATGCACGGTGAGGCAGACGGGAACGCGCTGGACGGTGATCAGACGCATGACCTCGGCACCCCGGGGGCCGAGTGGAGCGGGCGTGCGCGGGAGGGATCGGAGCATCGTCAGCGGGCTCCGATCAGGGCTCGCGGCACGGCGCGGCGTCGGAGAGCGGGCGTCATGTGCGGGCGGCCTTTCGACAGACGGGTTCGATCGCGTACCGCTGGGAGCGGTGACGTTCTCGCTGCTCGGCATTGTTGCGGAGGGCACTGACAATGCGGTCGGGGCTGCTCCGAGGCACTCCCCCGGTCCGGTGCGAGTCCCGGACCGGGTCGGGTCCCGGACCCAGTCGGGTCCCGGTCCGGGTCGGGTCCCGTTCACCGCTGGTGCGGCAGTGTCCGTGCGCGAGGGGCAACGGGGGCGCGAGGGGAAGCAGGGGCATGCGGAGCGAGCAGGGCGCGGCCGTCGCGAGCGTCCTGTTCGCCCTGGACGAAGGGGTCGTCGGCGGGGTCGTAGGGTCCCGCGTGGTCGGCGAGCGTCTCGGTGACCCGCTCCCACTCCTCGGCCTCCGCCCGTGCGACGACCGCGCCCCGGCCGGTGAGCGCACCACTGCGAGCCGCCTTCCGGGCGACGGCCAGCGCGGGCCTTGCCTCGTGGTGCCCCATTCCCGTGGCCGAGCGGCGTACCCGCGCCCAGGCGGCACGCTCTTCGTCTGAGGGCTCCGGCACCTCGTCGCCCGTGTCGTCGACGGGACCGGACGTTCGGTGCTGCTCCAGGCTCACTGCTCCACCTCGTTCAGGTGCGGGGGCTGACATGTCCTTCGGCAGTCCCGTGTGCCCCGGTCGCGCGAACCGACACCCGCCGGCGGCGAAGAAGCGTTCACCAGGGCAGGAAGGCGTGCACGTCCTTGCCGTCGGGCCGCACCACGACGCTCACCTGGTGGCAGAGCGCGTGGAGGAGGTGCCAGCCGATTCCGCCCGCGCCGTGGGCCGGGTCGACACGGCGAGGCGCGGGCGGCGTCGTGCTGCTGTCGCGGAGCGTGACATGCACTCCGTCGAAGGTGGGGCGGATCCGGAGTTCGAAGGGCCCCGGAGCGTACTGGACCGTGTTGGCGGCCAGCTCCGTCACCACCAGCAGGATGTCGTCCCAGTGCTCGGCCGCTCCGGGCGGTGACGTCCGCGCGAGTTCGCACAGATAGTCGTCCGCCATGAGGCGGGCGTCAGTCACGTCGCGCAGCTGTCCGGGAAAGGTGCTGGTGAGGCCCTGGGGCTCGTCGCCGGGCACTTTCTCGTCCCCGTTCGGGTCGCTTTCCATCGCGCCTCCCCGGTCTCGTCGGCGGGATGTCCTGCTCGTCATCGCACCGCGCGTCGTCGCACAGGGCGTCCTCGGACAGGATGTCCTCGCACCGCGCGGGCGTCGCCCACCCTTCGCGACCCCGTGTCTACGATCCGGTGTGCCGGGACCTGCGGGCGACCGTACGCCGCCTCAGCGCGCGTCGTTCGGTCTCGCTCGTACCGCCCCAGACGCCGATGGTCTGCCCCGTGTCGAGCGCCCAGCTCAGGCACTCCTCACGGACGGGGCAGTGCCGGCATACGGCCTTCGCCTCTTCGATCTGCGGCAGCGCGGGGCCTGTGCTGCCGATGGGGAAGAACAGATCGGGGTCGACGCTCCGGCAGGCCGCAAACTCGCGCCAGTCGTTCATGGGAGCCTCCTGTGATCGCGATGATCTTGCGCGATCTGTGGTTCGTGGGACTTCGGTCCTCCTTCGGGTCACCCTTGATCGCACCTGCGAAACAGGCGGTTTCGCGCGGACAGCACCGTTTGAACGAGGAACAACGCGGACAGGCGTGTACGGGCACGGCGCCCCCGCATGCCCGTCCGGCGCGGCGAGGAGGCCCGAGTGGCAAGATGGGATCGCGGATGAGCGTCGTCGGCGCTTCGACGAACAAGCAGGTGGCACATGTCGCACGAGCCCGGCGAGGTCTGGGAGCAGTTCGCCGTCGCCCTGGCGGAAATGGCGCGAGATCTGCTGGCCCAGGACTCGGTCCAGGACACGCTGGACCGCATCGTGGAACATGCGACGGTTCTGATCAACGGTTGCGACGACGCCGGCATCCTCACCGTGCGGCGCGGTGAGGTGCGTCCTCTGGCGGCGACGAGCGACGTGGTGCGACGTGCGGACCAAATCCAGCAGGACCTGCGGGAAGGCCCGTGCTTCGACGCCGTGACCGACCGTCAGCAGATCTACACCATCGAGGACTTGAACCGACCGCATGAGCGCTGGTCCCACTTCGCCCCCGAGCTGAGGAAGCTCGGCATGGGGAGCGTGATGGGCTTCCTCCTCTTCACCGAGGACGACGAGCTCGGCGCCCTCAACCTGTACTCCCACCGGTCGCACACCTTCGACGAGGCCGCTCAGCGGGCCGGCTGGATCCTCGCCTCGCACGCGGCCGTGGCCTTCTCCGCGGCCCGTACGCATCAGCAGCTCGGTGACGCCCTGGAGACCCGTCACGAGATCGGCGAGGCCATGGGCATCCTCATGGAGCGCTACGGGCTGACCGAGGACTCGGCATTCAAGCTGCTCAAGAAGGCGTCCCAGGACCACAACATCAAACTGCGCGAGATCGCCCGCCGTATCTGCGAAACCGGCGAAAAGCCCAGCTGACCGCTCGGGGCGAAACGTGCGGCGATCCAGGACGAGCGACCGTGCGGAGACCGTCGAAACAGTCGCCGACCTGCTGTGACTTCGACCACCCCCTCTTGCCCCGGCAAAGAAGGCATACCTAAGTTTCGTTTCATGGCCCCACATAACCCCTCGCCTTCCGACGGCACCCCCGCGCTGGTCGACTTCTCCGTCGACCTCACCGCGCAGGAGGTGCAACGACAGGCCCAGGTCCTGGGCGCCCTCGGCCCCGACTGGGACCCGATGGAGGTCATGCTCGGCGAGGAGGCCGCGTACGACCTGCTGTACTCCGGTCTCGACGAGGAGCAGCAACGCCTGTACGACGACCTGGTCGCGGCCGGTGTGCTTCCCCCGCGCGGAGGCGGCCATGCTGCCGCTTGACCCGCAGGCGGACCGCGGGCGCCGCGCCTGGGTGAGCTGTCCGAACTGCAACGACAGTCGCGGGTGCGCACCGTGCGAGCAACGGCGCACCTGCTCCGACCACTGGCGCTATCTGCTCTCCAACACCGGCAGCCTGCTCCACCTTCAGTGCCCGTCCTGCACGCACGTGTGGGTCCACGAGAGCGGCTTCGGTGCCACCCGCTCCCTGTGGAACCGCATCACGAACGGCCGCCCGGATCCTCGCTGATCGCTCCGGCTCAGCGAGCGTGCGGGTCGGTGGGTGCCCGCGGTTCGTCGAGGACGTAACAGGCGATGAGTGCGGCCGTGTCGTCGTGGAGACGGTTGTCGCTGTAGGCGAGCAGATCGTGGTGGAGCCGGTCGAGGAGTTCCCGGGGCGGGAGGACTCCCCAGGAGCGGATGCGCTGGACGAGCGGGTAGAAGGCGCCGTCCCGGTCGCGCGTCTCGGTGACGCCGTCGGTGTACAGCAGGAGCTGATCGCCCGGCCGAAAGGGATGTTCCTCGGCGCGGTACGGCTCTCCGACGAGCACGCCGAGGTTGAGGGGCGGTGAGGACCGGTCCGTCTCCAGTTCGGTGACTTCGGCGGCGCTGATGAGCAGAGGGGGCGGGTGGCCACAGTTGACGATCCGCACGACACGGTCGGGGGTCACGATTTCCGCGAAGACCGCGGTGACGAAGCGCTCGGCCATGTCGCTGCCGGCGTGATCGGCGGCCCGGCGGCTCATGCTGGTCTCCACCCGGCCCGCCAGGGCGGCGAGGTCGGGTTCGTCGTGGGCGGCTTCCCGGAAGGCGCCGAGCAGGGCGGCGGCGGTCTCCACGGCGAAGAGACCTTTGCCTCGGACGTCACCGATCACGAGGCGGAGGCCGTGCGTCGTGGGCACCGCCTCGTAGAGATCGCCTCCGACTCGTGCCTCCGCGTCGGCGGAGAGATAGAAGCTCTCCACGAGGATGTCACCGACGCGGTGCGGAACGGGCCTGAGCAGGACGCGCTGGGCGATCTCGGCCACGAAGCGCACGGTGGCCAGCGTGCGCTCCCGTCGCATCCGGCTGACGGCCAGGATGGTTCCGAGGGTGCCGACGAGAGCGGTGCAGAAGTAGGCGGCCACGTAGTGGCGGTCCCACTGGTAGCCGACGGAACGTCCCGCACAGCACGGGGTACCGGCCAGGACCCCTTCGAACACGACGGCGAAGGCGGTGACGCAGACGACCATCACGGGGCCGTGGGCGAAGGCGGCCACCAACGGGAGAGCGATCAGCAGGAAGCTCACCGGCCACTCCACGGGTGTGATGGGCTCGATCAGCAGGACGACCGCGACGTAGAAAAGGGGTAGCCAGCGCATCCACAGGGGCGGTGCCGGCAGCGAGCGGCCCGTGCTGTTCGGGTGCGGCGCGGCGCTCTCCACCTTCGCGCCGCGGCCCCGCCACCTCACGGTGTCCCGCGGCGCTGGGCGAGGGGCGGGAGCTCGGACGCCACCGAGGCAAGGGGGTGCACCGAGAGCGGGCCCGCTAGCGGGCGACACGACTGACGGCTCGTTTGATGCAGCCTGTTCACACGGAACTCCTGGCACACGGTTTCGGCAAGACGCCCAGCCTGCTGCGACTCGGCACGGCGTACCGGTCATTGCTCCACTCAACGGCATGTCAGGCACCGGACCGTGCCGACGACACACCCGTCACCGCCGCTGCCTCGCGGGGACGTGCGTCAGAGTGCCTGGAGCTGGGTGAGCAGGCTCAGGGTGTCGGTGTTGACCCAGTACTCCGCGAACTCGCCGTCCCGCATGCGGAGTGTGTCGGTGCCGGTGAAGGTGACCACGGTCCCCGGCTGGGCCTTGGCGCCGGGGAAGCCGCCGGTGTAGGTGCCGGTGGCCGTCCAGCGCACCGATGCGTAGCGGCCGTCGACCAGCGGGGGGACCTCGATGGTGAAGCGCAGGTCGCGGAATGCCGCGCGGGTCTGGCCGATCCAGGCCACCAGGCCGTCGACGCCCCGGATGGAGCTGCCGTCACCGCCGTCGAGGAGGGCGGCGTGGACCCGGAAGCCGGGCGAGATGATGCCCGGGGCCTGGGCGAAATCGCCGTTCCAGAGCCGCAGCCACGCGTCGAGCATCGCCTTCGGCTTGTGCTCGGCTCCCCGGCGGTCGTGGGCCGTGGCCGTCCGCTCGGCCGCGGTGGCCGGCGAGGTGTCCGCGGCGGCCGTCGTGGCGGTGAAGGCGAGGGCGGCGATCGCCGCGGGGACGAGCAGCCGTGCCCGGTAGTGCCTCGGGGTGGCGGTGTGGGTGGTGGGGGTGGCGGTCATGGCGGTTCCTCGCGTTTCGGTGGGGGCGGGATTGCAGGGGACGGTGTGTGCGCGGCGGCAAGGCGCGCGATCGGTGGCTGCGGAAGGACCTGCTACGGGTTCAGCACGACCTTCCCGGCGACGGTGCCGGACTCGGCCAGCCGCAGGGCGTCGGCGACGCGGGTGAGGGGCAGTTGGGCGGCGATCTGGGGGGTGACGTCACCGCGCTGGAGGGCCCCGAAGACCTCGGTGAGGTCGGCGCGCAGCCGGGCCCGGAACCGGTCCTTGGCCAGGGCCCGCCCGGCCCAGACGTTGAAGAAGTAGGCGCGGCGGCGGTTGGGCAGCGCGTTCCACAGCCACACCCGGCCGAGCAGCTTGAGCACGGGCCACTGCTTGGAGCCCTCGTCGTCCCGGGTCGAGGCGCTGCCGTACGAGACGAGCGTGCCGCCGGGCGCGAGGAGGTGCCAGGAGTCGACCGCGCTGCGGCCGCCGACGTGGTCGAAGACGGCGTCCACCCCGCCGGGGGCGAGCTCGCGGACCCGTGCGGCCACGTCATCGGTGCGGTAGTCGACGGGGATGACGCCCCGCTCCCGCAGCGCGTCGTGGTGACGCGCGGACGCCGTGCCGATCACCTTCACGCCCGCGGCCCGGGCGAGCTGGACCAGGACCGAGCCGACGCCGCCGTTGGCACCGTGGACCAGGATGGTCTGCCCCGCGCAGACGCGTGCCTTGCGGTGCAGCATCTGCCAGGCGGTGATGCCGTTGACCACCACGGTCTCCGCCTCCGCCGCACCGATCCCCTCGGGCACCGGCACCACGTCCGCCGCGTCGACGAGTACGTGGCTCGCCCAGCCGCCGACCTTGACCAGCGCGGCCACCCGGGTGCCGACCAGACCGGGCTCGGCGCCCTCGCCGGCCGTGAGGACGGTGCCGACCAGGTCGTATCCGGGCACGAAAGGGAACGCCGGCTGGTCGTAGTACCGGCCGCGGCGCATCTGCTGCTCCGCGAAGGAGACCCCGGTCGCCTCCATCCGGATCACGACCTGGCCGGGGCCCGCGGCGGGCACCGCTCCGTGCCGGATCTCCAGCCCTTCCGGCTCCACCTTGCCCGGCAGTACGACCTCGACGAGTCCTTCGGCGTTCATGACGACCTCCACTGCGCTCCGCGTTGGCTGCTCACTTCTGCGTTCGTTAGAAGTTATAACTCAACGCGAAGGGGATGGTCAATAAGTTCCGTGATACCTTATAACTGTATCTTGCACCTATATCTCCGCGACTACCGAAAGGTGACAGGCCATGGTCGACACGGGCACGCAGACGTGCTCCGCTCCTCGCACTCAGTGCAGCGTGGCCTCCTCCGGAACGACCACCTGGTCGACCATGCGCCGGATCTGTTCCGTGGGGAGGGCCACCGCCATGGCCCAGTAGTAGATGGCGAGGCTGAGGACCGTGACCGCAGCCATGTCCCACCACAAGGGGAACCACGGGTGCTTGAGGGGGCCGAAGTCGCTGGCGTAGACGATGAGGCCCATGCCGATCAGATAGGCGGGGAGCCACTGGGCGGCACGCAGATCGAGTTGGGGCGTGATCGGGTTCATCTTGAACACGCGGTTGGCGATGAGGATGACGTAGCCGATCAGGATCGCGATGCCCAGTTTCCAGTCCGTGATCCAGCCCGACCACAGGATGAGGAAGTTGGCGACGACGAAGGCCAACGGGGACATCCAGCTGCCGCCGGGCAGCCGGTACGGGCGGTCGACGTCCGGGAGGCGGCGGCGGAAGACCCCGAAGGACAGGGGCGCGCCGGCATACATCAGCACGCTGGCACTGGTGATCAGCCCCACCAGCGAGCGCCAGCTCGGGAACGGCAGGAAGCACACACAGCCGACGACGAAGGCGGCGATGAGCCCGACCCAGGGCACCCCGTTCCGGTTGGTCGCCTCGAAGGACGACGGCACATAGCCGTTCCGGCTGAGCCCGTAGGAGACCCGCGAGGAGCCGGTGATGTAGATCAGGCCGGTGCCGGCGGGCGAGACCACCGCGTCGAGGTAGAGGACCGTGGCCAGCCAGCCCAGACTGATGAGCGTGGCGACCTGCGCGAAGGGACCGGTCAGGGTGTTGAAGGCGGCGGTGGCCCAGGTGCCCTGGATCTGGGAGGCGGGAAGCGCGGCGAGGAACGCGACCTGAAGCAGGATGTAGATGATCGCGCCGATCACGATGGAGCCGATCACCGCACGCGGGATGTCGCGTTTCGGGTTGGCGCTCTCACCGGCGAGCTGGTCGGCCTGTTCGAATCCGAGCAGCGCGAAGATGATGCCGCTGGAGGAGACCGCGGACAGGATGCCCTTCGCGCCGTAGGGGTTGAACCCGTCTGCGGCGGTGAAGTTGCCGACGTGGAACTGGGCGATGGCGAACACGAAGATCGTCAGCAGCGGGATGCCGACCTTCCACCAGGTCGCCGCGCTGTTGGTGCGGGCCAGCAGGCGGATGCTGAGGAAGTTGACGGCGGTGATCACCGCCATCAGCCCGACCGCGACGGCGATCCCGGAAGCGGTCAGGATG
This sequence comes from Streptomyces sp. NPDC007896, assembly GCF_042959425.1. Classification (NCBI taxonomy): domain Bacteria; kingdom Bacillati; phylum Actinomycetota; class Actinomycetes; order Kitasatosporales; family Streptomycetaceae; genus Streptomyces; species Streptomyces sp. NPDC007896. The sequence goes on from NZ_JBIBKX010000005.1 coordinate 322,202, forward strand.
TGCTGGCCCCCCTGGGTCCTCAGCCAGCCGTTCGCCCATGAGTAGTGCTGGCCGTACGTGATCATGGCCAGCACCTCGATCGGCGCCACCGTGGCCGCCTGGAGCCAGGAGAACCAGCCGAACGACGCCCCCGCCGCGCCGCCGAACGCGTAGTGCGGGAAGCGGGCCGTACCGCCGGACACCGGATACATGCCGCCCAGTTCGGCATGGACCAACGCCAGGATGAGGATCGCGACACCGCCGATCCCCCAGGAGATGATCGCGGCCGGGCCCGCCGCCGCGAGGGCACCCTGCGCGCCGAACAGCCAGCCCGACCCGATGATCGACCCCTCCGAGGCCCAGATCAGCCCGATGAATCCGACTTCTCGCCTCAGGCCGGGAGGCCCGGTATGCGTGGCGGGTGCCGCTTCGGCAGTGCCCATGACCCTCACCCCTGCACCAAAGGGGATATACATCGCAATACCGCGATATCGGTACTTTAGCGTCCGAATGATGTGAGCACGAGCGGCAAGACGGGTCCGTTCCGCATCGGCAACCATTGACATGCACGCAACACTCTTCCAACACTGAACCCCAAAGGTCCATACCTTCTCCGGCAGTTGAGAATGGAAGGGGTTCACCCATGCGACGTGTTACGCGTCTTCGCTGGGGCCTGTCCGTCCTGTTAGCCCTCGGCACGTGCAGTCTGGGGCTGTTGCCCGTCGAGACGGCGACGGCACAACCGGCCGGTCCCCGCCCCCTCTCCCCCGGCCTGGTCACCGCCATGCAGCGGGACCTCGGCCTCACCGCGTCGCAGGCCCGCACCAGGGGTGAGCGGGAAGCCGCCGCCGCGAAGCTCGCGCCGCGCGCCGAGCGAGCGGCGGGGCGGGCGTTCGGCGGTTCCTGGTACGACCCGGCGCGCGGCAGCCTCGTCGTCGGAGTCACCGACACGAACACCTCGGCGGCCGACGCCGTACGAGCCACCGGCGCCACGGTCGTACGGGTCACGCACAGCGCCCGGACACTCGACGCGGCCAAGGCCGCCCTCGACGACACCGCCACGTCGGACGGCGCCCCCACAGCCGTCCGCAGTTGGCATGTCGACCCCCGCACCAGCCGCCTGGTGGCCGAGGTCCGAAAGGGCGCGGAGCACAGCGCCGCTGTGACGGCGTTCCTGGCACCCGCGCGCGAGGCAGGTCTGCTCACGGTCCACACCTCCGCCACCGCGCAGGCGCCGCGCACGTTCTCCGCGGGCACCGTCGGCGGCGACCCGTACTACATCAACGGCAACACCCGCTGCTCCATAGGCTTCTCCGTGGTGGGCGGCTTCGTGAGCGCCGGGCACTGCGGCTCGGCCGGCAGTTCCGTGGCCGGCTGGGACGGCTCGGCGATGGGCACCTTCGCCGGATCGTCATTCCCGGGCAACGACTACTCGTACATCCGGATCGGCAACGGCTGGTGGACCGTACCGGTGGTGCTCGGCTGGGGCACCGTCAGCGACGTACTCGTCCGCGGCTCGGCCGTGGCCCCCGTCGGCTCGTCCATCTGCCGCTCCGGCTCCACCACCCACTGGCACTGCGGCACCGTGCTGACCCAGAACGAGACCGTCAACTACAGCCAGGGATCCGTCTACGGCCTCACCGGCACCAGCGTCTGCGCCGAACCCGGCGACTCCGGCGGCTCGTTCATCACCGGCGACCAGGCCCAGGGCGTGACCTCGGGCGGCTGGGGCAACTGCACGAGCGGCGGCCAGACCTGGTTCCAGCCCGTGAACGAGATCCTCAGTACGTACGGACTCACCCTCGTCACCGCCTGACATCCACGGGCCGCGGGCCGAGCGCTCCCCGCTCGGCCCGCGGTCGGGGAGAAACGCTCCCGCGGTCACCGGCAGGTCACTGCTGACGGAGATCCTTCACCCGGCGGAGCTTGCCCAGTGAGCGCTCCAGGGTCTCCGGGTCGACGATCGCCACCTCGACGGTGACCCCCACGCCGTCCTTGACGCCCTGGGCGATCGTCTTCGCGGCCGCCTCCCGCTGCTCGGTCCCGGTCCCGGGGCGCGCCTCGACGCGTACGGTCATGTGGTCCATCCGGCCGCGACGGGTCAGCTGCACCTGGAAGTGCGGGGCGACACCGGGTGTGCGCAGCACGATCTCCTCGATCTGACTGGGGAAGACGTTCACACCGCGCAGGATGATCATGTCGTCGGAGCGGCCGGTGATCTTCTCGATGCGGCGGAAGGCGGGCCGTGCGGTGCCGGGCAGCAGCCGGGACAGGTCGCGGGTCCGGTAGCGGATGATCGGCAGGGCCTCCTTGGTGAGGGAGGTGAAGACCACCTCGCCCTCCTCGCCCTCGGCCAGCACGGCGCCGGTGAACGGATCGACCACCTCGGGGTAGAAGTGGTCCTCCCACACATGCAGCCCGTCCTTGGTCTCAACGCACTCCTGCGCGACTCCTGGGCCGATCACCTCGGACAGGCCGTAGATGTCGACCGCGTGGATGTCCATGCGCTCCTCGATCTCACGGCGCATCGCCTCCGTCCACGGCTCGGCCCCGAAGATGCCCACCTGGAGGGAGGTCGTGCGCGGGTCGACGCCCTGCCTCTCGAACTCGTCGAGCAGGGTGAGCATGTAGGACGGGGTGACCATGATGATCTCGGGCTCGAAGTCCTGGATGATCTGCACCTGGCGGGCCGTCATGCCGCCGGAGGCGGGGATCACCGTGCAGCCGGCGCGCTCGGCGCCGTAGTGCGCGCCCAGGCCGCCGGTGAACAGGCCGTACCCGTAGGAGATGTGCACCTTGTGCCCGCGACGGCCGCCGGCCGCGCGGATGGAGCGGGCGATCATGTCGGCCCACATGGACAGGTCGTTCTCGGTGTATCCGACGACCGTGGGGCGGCCCGTGGTGCCGCTGGAGGCGTGGATGCGCCGCACGTCCGCCATCGGGACGGCGAACATGCCGAAGGGGTAGGTCTCCCGCAGATCCGCCTTGGTGGTGAAGGGGAACCGGGACAGGTCCTCCAGGGAGCGGCAGTCGTCGGGCTTCATCCCCGCCTCGTCGAACTTCCTGCGGTACAGCTCCACGTTGTCGTACGCGTGCCGCAACGTCGCCCGCAGCCGGTCGAGTTGGAGCTCCCTCAGCTGCTCTCGGGTGAGGCGCTCGCCCTCGTCCAGCAGATCCTGCGGAAGCGGCTCTCCCAAGCGGGCCGGGCGGGGTCCGGTGGCCGCGCCGGCCGTCGCTGCGGTGTTCATCGCGACTCCTTCGTCGTCGTGCCTCTGATACTGCGACTGCGTCCGCGGAACTCCGCGATCGCCTCGTCGCCGCGCAGCACGCTCACGTCGTAGATGCCGCTGCGGCCGAACCGGGCGCGCTCGCGTGCCGTGGCCACCAGGACATCACCCTCGTACGCCGGGGCGACGAAGTCGATGTCGGCCCCGGCCGCGACGGTCACGGTCACGGGTCCGTGACTGTTGCAGGCGCAGGCGAAGGCGGTGTCGGCGAGCAGGAACAGATAGCCGCCGTGGGCGATCCCGTGTCCGTTCACCATCGCCGGCGTCAGGGTCATCCGGAGTACGGCGGTCCCTTCGCCCTGCTCGAGAAGCTCGATGCCCAGCGCCCGGGACGCCTCGTCCGCGGCGAACATCGCCTCGGCGGGCGTCGCCCCGGCCGATGTCGCTCTTGCGGCCTGCATCACCTTTTCCACCACCTTGTGTCCCGACCGAACATTCGGTTAGCGTGCGGCACGGCCTAGTAATCCAGCATCACCACTGCCTGTCAAGAGGTGGAACGCATGCCCCAGAACCTCCCCGAGCGTCCGGACTTCTTCGCCCGTCACCGCGCCCTGCTGGAGCAGGCAGTCGCCGCCACCGCGAGCCGCGGCCACTGGACCCCGTATCCGGAGTCGCCCAGCAGGTCGGTGTACGGGGAGGACGCGGCGAAGACCGGGGAAGCGGCCTTCCATGACCGGCTGGGTGGTCACTTCGAACTGCCCGGCCACCCGGCGAGCGGCACGACGTCCGCCACGGAGACCTCCCCGTACGGCTTCCCGCTCGGCGTCACCTACCCCCGCCTCACGCCGGAAGAGGCCGTGGCCGCCGCGAGGGCCGCCACCGGCTCCTGGCGTGCCGCGGGCCCCGACGCCCGGGCCGGTGTGGCGGCGGAGATCCTGGCCCGGCTGAACGCCGCGAGTTTCGAGATCGCGCACGCCGTGCAGCACACCACCGGCCAGGCCTTCGTGATGGCGTTCCAGGCGGGCGGCCCGCACGCTCAGGACCGCGGTCTGGAGGCGGTGGCGTACGCCTGGGCGGAGCAGAAGCGCCATCCGGAGGCGGCCCGCTGGAGCAAGCCGCAGCGCAAGGGCGGTCCACTGCTGATGGAGAAGAAGTTCACGCCGGTCGGACGCGGGGTGGCGCTGCTGATCGCCTGCAACACCTTCCCGACCTGGAACGGCTACCCCGGTCTGTTCGCCAGTCTGGTCACCGGCAACCCGGTCGTCGTCAAGCCGCACCCGGGCGCCGTCCTGCCCCTGGCGATCACCGTACGCATCGCGCGCGAGGTGCTGGCCGAGGCCGGCTTCGACCCGAACCTGGTGATCCTCGCGGCGGAGAGCGCCGAGGAACGCACGGCTTCGGCGTACGCCCTCCACCCGGACGTACGGATCATCGACTTCACCGGCTCCACCGCCTTCGGCGACTGGCTGGAGACCCACGCCCGCCAGGCCGCCGTGTACACGGAGAAGGCGGGCCTGAACACGGTCGTCCTGGATTCGACGGACGACTACCGCGGGCTGCTGGGCAACCTGGCCTTCTCGCTGTCCCTCTACAGCGGGCAGATGTGCACCACCCCGCAGAACCTCCTCGTCCCCCGCGAGGGCTTCGCCACCGACCAGGGCGTGAAGACCGCCGACGAGTTCGCCGCCGACCTGGGCACCGCGCTCGACCAGCTGCTCGGCGACCCCGCCCGCGCGGCCGGCACGCTCGGGGCGATCGTCAACGACGGGGTGCGGGAGCGGCTGGAGGAGGCGGCCGGGCTCGGTCGTACGGTGCGGTCGTCCGCGCCGGTCGAGCACCCCGAGCACCCGGACGCGGTCGTCCGTACGCCGCTGGTGGCCCGGCTGGACGCGGACGCCGACCGGGAGACCTACACGCGCGAGTGGTTCGGGCCGGTCTCCTTCGTGATCGGCACCGACTCCACCGAGCACAGCCTGCGGATCTTCCGGGAGACCGTGCGCGCGCACGGCGCGCTGACCGCCGCCGTCCACTCCACCGACGAGGACGTGCTCGCCACCGCGGAACTGGCGGCCCTCGACGCGGGAGTGCACCTGTCGGAGAACCTCACCGGCGGCGTCTTCGTCAACCAGTCCGCCGCCTTCAGTGACTTCCACGGCAGCGCCGCCAACCCGGCGGCCAGCGCCACCCTCTCCGACCCCGCCTACGTCACCGGCCGCTTCGCCACACTCCAGTCGCGTCGGCCCGCCACCGCCGAGGAACACACCGAGGAGTCCGCAGATGCCTGACGAGGTCTTTCTGATCGACGGCGCCCGCACCCCGCAGGGCCGGTACGGAGGCGCACTGGCCTCCGTACGGCCGGACGACCTGGCGGCCCTGGTCGTCGGCGAGGCGGTGCGGCGCAGTGGGATCCCTGGCGAGGCCGTGGACGAGGTGATCCTCGGCGCGGCCAACCAGGCCGGTGAGGACAACCGGGACGTGGCCCGCATGGCCGTGCTGCTCGCCGGCCTCCCGCACGCCGTGCCCGGTTACACCGTCAACCGGCTGTGCGCGTCCGGGCTGACGGCGGTCGCGAACGCGGCCCAGGCGATCCGGTCCGGGGAGGCCGACCTCGTCGTCGCCGGCGGCGTGGAGTCGATGACCCGCGCGCCCTGGGTGATGGCCAAGCCCGGCACCCCGTGGGCCAAGCCGGGCGAGGTGCACGACACCTCGCTGGGCTGGCGCTTCACCAACCCGCGTTTCACGGCCACCGACCGGGCCGTCCCCGCCGGCGCGGGTCCCGAGACGGCCAAGGTGACCCTGTCGATGGGGGAGACCGCCGAAGAGGTCGCCGCGCTCGACGGCATCACCCGCGCCGACTCCGACGCCTTCGCACTGCGCAGCCACCAGCGGGCAGTGGCCGCGCAGGAGGCCGGCCGCTTCGACCGCGAGATCGTGCCGGTGCGGGTGAAGGACGGCGAGATCACCCGCGACGAGGGCCCGCGCCCCGGCACGACCCTGGGGAAGCTCGGCACCCTGCGGACCATCTTCCGGCCGGAGGGCATCGTCACCGCCGGTTCCTCCTCGCCGTTGTCCGACGGCGCCGCCGCGCTGGTGGTGGCGAGCGCGGCGGCCGTCGAGCGGTACGGGCTCACCCCGCGCGCCCGGATCGTCACCGCCGCCTCGGCCGGCGTACAGCCCAACCTGATGGGGCTCGGCCCCGTCCCCGCCACCGAGAAGGCCCTCGCCCGGGTCGGCCTGGAGAGCGGCGACCTGGACGCGGTCGAGCTGAACGAGGCCTTCGCCGCGCAGGCACTCGCGGTGATCCGGCGGCTGAAGCTCGACGAGGAGAGGGTCAACGCCGACGGCGGTGCCATCGCGCTCGGCCATCCCCTCGGCTGCTCCGGCGCCCGCATCCTGCTCACGCTGATCGGCCGGCTGGAGCGCGAGGACGCCCGCCGGGGCCTGGCCACCCTGTGCGTGGGTGTCGGCCAGGGTGTCGCGATGCTCGTGGAGCGCGTATGAGCGCCGCGGACGGGTCCTCGCTGGTCGAGGAGCGCGCATGAGCGGCGTGTACGAGACGCTGCTGGTCGAGGAGCGCGACGACCGGGTCGTCGTCACCCTGCACCGCCCCGAGGCCCGCAACGCCATCAGCGGGCTGATGATCCGCGAACTGCACGCCGTGTGCGACCTGCTGGAACGTGACCCGAGGTTCCTGCTGCTGACCGGGCACGGCGGTGTCTTCGCGGGCGGCGCCGACATCGCGGAGCTGCTGCGACGCGGCCGCGACGAAGCCCTTCAGGGCATCAACAGCCGCCTGTTCGAGCGGGTGCGCAGACTGCCCATGCCGACCCTCGCCGCGGTCGACGGCTGGGCGCTGGGCGGCGGAGCCGAACTCTCGTACGCCTGCGATCTGCGCATCGCGGGACCGGACGCGGTGTTCGGCAACCCCGAGCCGGGGCTCGGCATCCTCGCCGCGGCCGGGGCCTGCTGGCGGCTGCCCGAGCTGGTCGGCGAGTCGGTGGCCAAGCAGGTACTGCTCGCCGGACGGAACCTGGACGCGCGGGCGGCGCTGGCGGCCGGGCTGGTCATCGATGTCGTACCGGCCGACCGGCTCCTCGACGAGGCGCACGCGCTGCTGGACCGGATGGCCCGCTCCTCGGCCGCGGCCCTGCGCCTGACCAAGCTCGTGGTCGACTCCCCGGGCGCCCATCCGGTCGCCGACGACCTGGCGCAGGCCGTGCTGTTCGAGGGACAGGACAAGCGGGAGCGGATGACCCGCTTCCTGGAGAAGAGGAGCAGGGCATGAACACCGCCACGGCAGACACCGCGTCCGCACCCTCCGTCGTGGGCGTGATCGGGGGCGGCCGGATGGGCGCCGGTATCGCCCAGTCGTTCGCGGCCGCGGGCTCGTCCGTGACCGTCGTGGAGAGCGGCGAGCAGGCCGCGGCCGCCGCGCTGGACCGGGTCGCCATCGGGCTGACGCGGGCCGCCGAGCGCGGCAGGCTCGACGCGCCCGCCGAGGACGTGCTCGGCCGGGTCTCCGTCGTCGGCTCGGTCGACGAGCTGCCGCGGACGTCCGATCTCGTCGTCGAGGCCGTCCCCGAGGACGCCTCGCTCAAGGCCCGGCTGCTCGCCGCCGCCGAGCGGGCCCTGAGTCCGGCGACCGTCCTGGCCAGCAACACCAGCTCCCTGTCGGTCACCGACCTCGCGTCGGCTCTCTCCCGCCCCGGGCGCTTCCTCGGCATGCACTTCTTCAATCCGGTACCGGCCTCCGAGCTGATCGAGATCGTCGTCGCCCCGGAGACCGAGGACGCGACCGTACGGCTGGCGCTCGACTGGACGCACGCCCTCGGCAAGAAGGACGTCGTCGTCAAGGACTCCCCCGGGTTCGCCAGCAGCCGCCTCGGCGTGGCGCTGGGCCTGGAGGCGATCCGCATGGTCGAGGAGGGGGTCGCCGGGCCGGCGGCCATCGACGACGCCATGAGCCTCGGCTACAAGCACCCCATGGGCCCGCTGCGCCTGACCGACCTGGTCGGACTGGACGTACGCCTCGCCATCGCCGAGCACCTGCACGCCACCCTCGGGGAGCGCTTCGCGCCGCCGCGGCTGCTGCGTGACAAGGTCGCGCGCGGCGAGCTGGGGCGCAAGACGGGGCAGGGTTTCTACGCCTGGCCCTGAGCGGCCCCCCGGCCGGGCAGGACGAAAGTCTTGCCCGGCCGGAAGAAAACCGTCACACTGAAACCGAACGAATGGTCGGTAGGGAAGCTGGTATCGATGACCACGACACACTCCGCCGCCACCGGCGCCGACGACGTCGGGCCGGCGGCCGAAGAGCGGCTCCAGGAGCAGTTCGACGCGACCGTCGCCCGTGACCAGCGGGTCGAGCCGCGCGACTGGATGCCGGACGGCTACCGCAAGACGCTGATCCGGCAGATCGCGCAGCACGCACACTCGGAGATCATCGGCATGCAGCCGGAGGGCGAGTGGATCACCCGCGCCCCGTCGCTGCGCCGCAAGGCCATCTTGTTCGCGAAGGTCCAGGACGAGGCCGGGCACGGGCTGTATCTGTACTCGGCGGCCGAGACCCTGGGCGCCGACCGCGCCGATCTCACCGAGCGGCTCATCGAGGGCCGGCAGAAGTACTCGTCGATCTTCAACTACCCCACCCTGAGCTTCGCCGACGTCGGCGTGATCGGCTGGTTCGTCGACGGCGCGGCGATCTGCAACCAGGTGCCGCTGTGCAGGAGTTCCTACGGTCCGTACGCGCGCGCCATGGTGCGGATCTGCAAGGAGGAGTCGTTCCACCAGCGCCAGGGGTACGAGCTGCTGCTGACCATGATGCGCGGCACCGACGCCCAGCGGGCGATGGTGCAGGACGCGGTGGACCGCTGGTGGTGGCCGTCGCTGATGATGTTCGGGCCGCCCGACGACAACTCCCCCAACTCGGCCCAGTCCATGGCCTGGAAGATCAAGCGCCACAGCAACGACGAACTGCGCCAGCGTTTTGTGGACATGACCGTCCCGCAGGCCGAGAAGCTGGGCGTCACCCTGCCCGACCCCGAGCTGCGCTGGAACGAGGAGCGCGGACACCACGACTTCGGCACCCCGGACTGGGACGAGCTGATGCGGGTCATCAAGGGCGACGGGCCGTGCAACGCCGAGCGGATCTCCCGGCGGCGGACGGCCCACGAGGAGGGCGCCTGGGTCCGTGAGGCGGCCACCGCCCACGCGGCCAAGCAGAGTGAGCGAGCCCGGAAGGAAACGGCGGCATGAGCGACACCGAAGGCAAGAAGGACGGCTGGCCGCTGTACGAGGTGTTCGTACGGGGCAAGCGCGGGCTGAACCACGTACACGTCGGCTCGCTGCACGCCGCCGACGACACGATGGCCCTGACCCACGCCCGTGACCTGTACACGCGTCGCAACGAGGGCGTGAGCATCTGGGTGGTGCGCTCGGAGCACATCGCCGCCTCCACCCGCGACGAGAAGGACCCGTTCTTCGCGCCGAGCGCCGACAAGGTCTACCGCCACCCGACCTTCTACGACATCCCCGACGACGTCCCGCACATCTGAGGAGCAGGGCATGAGTGACGACCACGTCTACCTGACCCTCGCCGAGGGACACGAGGACGACACCCGCTGGGCGTACGGCACCGGCTTCGAGGACCCCCTGCACGGGGTCGACACCACCGTGCCGGACGGGCTGGACACCGGGGAGCTGGCGGCCTCCTGCGTCGCGCTCGCCGACGACGCGCTCGTGTCCGCCCAGCGACTGGCCGAGTGGACCACCCGTGCCCCCGAGCTGGAGGAGGAAGTGGCGCTCGCCAACATCGGCCTCGACCTGCTCGGCCAGGCCCGCCTGCTCTACGCGCGCGCCGGCCAGGTCGACGGCACGGGCCGCGACGAGGACGCGTACGCCTACTTCCGCGACGCCGACGACTTCCGCAACGTACGCCTGGCCGAACTCCCGAACGGGGACTTCGCGTTCTGCATCGTGCGGCTCCTGGCACTGTCCAGCTGGCGGCTCGCGCACTTCGAGCGGCTCGCCGCGCACCCCGACCCGGTGCTCTCCGCCATCGCCGCGAAGGGCGTCAAGGAACTGACCTACCACCGCCAGTACGCGGCCGAGTGGGCCGTGCGACTCGGCGACGGCACGGCGGAGTCCCACCGCAGGATGCGTACGGCACTGGAGCGGGTCGCCCCGTACCTGGGCGAGTTGTTCACGGCCTACGACGTACGCGACGACGTCGTCGCCGTGCTGCGTCAGGTGACCGAGGCGGGCTCACTGCCCATGCCCGTGTACCGGCCGCTGCCCGGCTCCGGACGCACGGGCGAACACACCGAGCATCTGGCGCCGCTGCTGGCCGAGTTGCAGAGCGTGGCCCGCGCCCATCCGGAGGCGACATGGTGACCGTACTGACCGACGTGCGACGGGCCCGGCACATCGCCGAACAGGTGCCCGACCCCGAACTGCCCATGCTCACCCTCGCCGACCTGGGCGTGCTGCGCGAGGTGTCGCTCGCCCCCGACGGCACGGTCGTCGCAAGCCTCACGCCGACCTACTCGGGCTGCCCGGCGATGGCGGAGATGCGCGCCGACGTGGCCGCGCGGCTTGCCGCCGCCGGGTACGAGCACGTCGAGATCCGTACCGTCCTCGACCCGCCGTGGACCAGCGACTGGATCACCCCGGCGGGCCGCCGCAAGCTCACCGAACACGGGATCGCCCCGCCCGGCGCCGCACCTCGGCGCCCGGCCGGTCCGGTGCCGCTCGTGCTGACCACCACCCGGCGCGCCGCCGTGCCCTGCCCGCGCTGCGGCTCGGCGGACACGGAGGAGACGTCCCGCTTCGCCGCCACGTCCTGCAAGGCACTCTGGCGCTGCCGCGCCTGCCTGGAACCGTTCGAGTACGTCAAGGAGATCTGATGGACGACCTGATGGAGCCGGCCGCCCCCGCCCCGGCGGTACGCCCGCGTACCCGCCGTCGGCCGGCCTTCCACTCCCTGCGGGTCGCCGCCGTGCAACCCCTGTGCGAGGACGCGGCCGCGGTCAGCTTCGACATCCCGGCGGAGCTGGCCGAGGAGTTCGCCTTCGCCCCCGGGCAGTCGCTCACCCTGCGGCGCGAGATCGACGGCCGTGACGAGCGCCGCTCGTACTCCATCTGCTCTGCGGCCGGATCGGTGCCGCGCATCGGGGTGCGGGTGGTGCCGGGCGGCCTGTTCTCCGCATGGCTGGTGCGGGAGGTGCGCCCGGGAGACACGGTCGAGGTCATGGCCCCGACCGGCGCCTTCACACCCGACCTCACCACCCCCGGCCATCATGTGCTGATCGCGGCGGGCTCCGGCATCACCCCCATGCTGTCCATCGCCGAGTCGGTCCTGGCGGCGGACTCCCGCTCGACGGTCACCCTCTTCTACGGCAACCGGCGCACCGACACCGTGATGTTCGCCGACGAGCTGGCCGACCTGAAGGACCTCTACCCGGCCCGGTTCCAGCTCGCCCACGTCCTCTCCCGCGAGCCCCGCGAGGCCGAGGTGCTCTCCGGGCGGCTGGACGCCGAGCGGCTGTCGGCGCTCGTCGACTCGTTGGTCGACGTGGCGGGCGCGGACCACTGGTGGCTGTGCGGCCCGCACGGCATGGTCCGCGACGCCCAGCGGGTGCTGGCCGGGCTCGACGTACCCGACGACCGGGTCCACCAGGAGCTGTTCTACGCCGACGACGAGCCCGTGCGGGAGGTGCACCACCAGGACACGGCCACCGAGGGCCCGGTCAGCGAGGTCACCATCACGCTCGACGGCCGCTCCACGACCGCCGCCCTGCCCCGCGGTCGGAGCATCCTCGACGGCGCCCAGAAGACCCGCCCCGACCTGCCCTTCGCCTGCAAGGGCGGCGTGTGCGGCACCTGCCGGGCCCTGGTCACCGACGGCAAGGCCGACATGCGGCGCAACTTCGCCCTCGAACCCGCCGAGGTCGACGCGGGGTACGTCCTTACCTGCCAGTCGTTCCCGGTCACGGAGACGCTCGCCGTCGACTACGACAGCTGACGCGGTCGTCCATCGCCATCACGATCATCATCGTCGGGAATGGTTGTGGCAGCTCGGCGTGACATCCGTCACGCCGTCTTCCCCCATCAACGTGGTGCGGTAGTACATGGCGTCCGGGCGATATAGGCAGACTTGCCACCCGGAAACAGACATACGGATCGAATGTTCCTCCGACATATGCCAGCCGTGGTGACGTCGCACCTCCCGCCAAGCACACGAGGCTTTCTGACGATACGTCACGTCTGGTCGCGCCCCGGTCAGCCTGGTCGGCACACCCGTGCGCCCGATTCAAGGGCGTTCGGGGCCTACGAGGCCGGGTAGTAGAGGCGCTCGTTGCCGCTTACTCACCCGGCTTTTAACAATGGCGGCCCCAAACGGCGTCACCACAGCTCAGGCACAGTGTCCGTGCGGAGCCGGCTCACCGGTGGCGCCCCCGCGACGACGAGCGAGGCCGCATGAGCAAGCACCGCAGGAAGACGCGCCACCGGCAGATCACCATCGCTGCCGTCGTGCTCAGCGCGCTGGCAGTACCGACCGCCGCCATGGCGTGTATGAACGACCAGAGCGCCGCGGACGCCAAGTCCTCCAGTCAGTGGCATGGCCGGAAGAACTGGCAGCACTGGCAGAACGCGTCTCTACAGGAGCGGTGGAAGGGCGGCCACTGGACCCCGCGGCCCCAGGAGCCGACCTCGCAGGCCACCACCGCGCCCGCCGTACCCGAGGCACCCGCCTCCACGACTCCCGCCACACCGAAGGCGCCCGCTTCGACAGCACCGTCGGCGCCCGAGGCACCCGTCTGGACGGCACCCAAGGCACCCGCCACGACGGCACCCGCCGCACCCAAGGCACCCGCTTCGACGGCGCCCGCCGCACCCAAGGCCACCGCCAGCGCGTCCCCGAGCACCGCGGGCACGACGGCCCCGGCGTCCACCGCCGTGGCCCGTGTCCTGGCCCTGGTCAACAGTGAGCGCGGCAAAGTCGGCTGCTCCCCGCTGACCCTGAACGCGAAGCTCTCGAAGGCCGCCCAGGATCACAGCGCGGACATGGCGAGCCACCAGAACATGTCGCACACGGGTTCCGACGGTTCGGATCCGGGCCAACGCATCACGGCTGCCGGCTACAGCTGGAGTGCGTACGGCGAGAACGTCGCGTTCGGATACTCCACCCCCGAGCAGGTCATGGCGGGCTGGATGTCCAGTGCCGGCCACAAGCGCAACATCCTGGACTGCGGCTTCAAGGAGATCGGCGTAGGCCTCGCGCAGCCCGGCAGCTACTGGACGCAGGACTTCGGCACGGCCCGCTGACCTGCGCCTCGCGGCGGCCTTCGTCAGCGTCCTCCGTTGCCGCCGCACGCCGTGAAGGAACTGAGCCGAACACTCGGGTCCGCCGCATCGCCGACCCGCTCGGCGATCCGGATTCGGCTGCCCCGGGACGGGACGGAGCCGGGGCAGCCGTCGCGACCGGCCTCGGACGCCGGTTCGGAGACGGCCGAGTAGGGAATGGCCGGGTAAGGAGCGGCTTGGTCGGCAACCGTCGGGTAAGGAGCGGCCGGGTCGGCAACTGTCGGCTCGGAAACCGCCGGCACGGGAACCGCAGGCTCGGCAACCGCCTGGTCGACAACCGCCGGCTTGTGGAGCAGGAGCAGCGCCGCGTCGTCGTGCAGTCGGCCTCCCACATGCGCCAGCAGTTCGTCGTGGAGCGCGGTGAGGGTGCGCGCCGGCTCGTCGCACAGGTGGCGCGCCAGTCCCTCGGCGAGCGGATAGAACTCACGGTGGTGGTTGCGGGCCTCGGTGACCCCGTCGGTGTAGAGCAGCAGCTGATCCCCGTCGGCGAAGGGCAGCACCTGGAGGCTGGGAGTCTCGCCCGTGAGAGCGCGCAGTCCGAGCGGCGGGGCGGGATGGGTGGGATCCACCGGCACGACGTCCCCGGACGCACGCACCAGCAGCGGCGGCGCGTGTCCGCAGTTCACCACTTCCAGATGCCCTGCCTTCGGGTATCCGGCCACCACGGCGGTGACGAAGTCGTCGGTACCGAGGTTGCGCGCCAGGCTCCGCTCGATCCTGGCGACGACGGCGAGGAGGTCGGGCTCGTCGTAGGCGGCCTCCCGGAAGACACCCAGGACGAGTGCGGCGGTGCTCACGGCCGGCAGCCCCTTGCCGCGCACATCCCCGACGATCAGCCTGACGCCGTACGGAGTGGGCAGCAGCGCGTAGAGATCCCCGCCGATACGGGCCTCCGCCGCCGCCGCGCTGTAGCGGACAGCCACCTGAAACGGCCCGACGGTCGCCGGTACCGGCCTGAGCAGTGCGTGCTGGGCGGCCTCCGCGACCGAGCGGACGGCCGCGAGCACCCGCTCACGACGCCCCCGCAGCGCGCCGGACAGGGCACTCGCGAGAGTGACGGCCGCCAGCGCGGACAGCACGGCCACCAGTTCGCGGCCCGGCACACCGTCCCGGATCCCGAGCGCGGCACCCAGCACCGCGGCGAGGAGACCGACGCACGAGACCCCGCGCGGCCCGCTGGTGGTGGCGGCCAGCGCGGGGCCGGCCGCGAGCAAGGAGAGCCAGATCATGCCGGCTCCGCCGAAGAGGTCGACGAGCACGACGACGAGCACGATCAGCACGGACAGGACGGGCGTACCGGAGGCGAGGTGTGCCGCGGCACGTGTCCGGGCCGATGCCCCGGGACCGGCCACGCGATTCCTGAGCGGCCCTGTCGGCCAGGGGGCGCCACCATGGTCTCGGGCCTGACTCATGTTTCGTCCGCAATCCTCACCGTGCGTCGCCCGCACTCCGGAAATGTCTGTTTCATCCAGGAAACGGGTTCGGCTCGGACGCCACAAGAACAGGGATTTCAAATAGTGAGCGACAGGCTCCTGGTCACGCGGTTCGCGGTCGGGCCCAGCCGCTCCAGAACCTCCTCCAGACGGGAGAGCCGGTTCGCCGGCAGCGAGACTCCGAGCGAGCCGAGCGTCTCCCCGCTGTACACCGGCACCGCGACACACACCGTGCCCAGCGCGTACTCCTCCAGATCCGTGACGGCCGGAGCCATCGGCGAGGAGTCCAGCCGCCGCAACAGTTCCCACGGACTCGTGATCGTCCGCGGCGTGAGATCCGCCAGGGGATGCCGCGAGAGGTAGTCCTCGCGCGACTCGTCGTCCAGCTCCCGCAGCACACACTTGCCCAGCGCGGTCGCGTGCCCCGCGTCCTCCATCCCCACCCACAGATCCACCCGCGGCGCCCGGGGACTGTCGACGATCTCCGCGACCCGGATCTCACCGTCCTCGTAGAAGGTGAGATACGCGGCAGCCGTGAGCTCGTCCCGCAACGCCGCCAGCGCGGGACGCACCCGCCCCAGCAGCGCCTGCCCGCGCCCCGAACTGTGCAGCGACTGCACCTTGTCCCCCAGCACGAACCCGCCGTCGTCCAGCTTCCGCACATATCCGTCGTGCACCATCGTCCGCAGCAGGTGATACGCCGTGGCCAGGGGAAGCTCCGTCTCCCGGGCCAGCTGCTTCGCCGGCACACCGTTCTCGTGCGCGCCCACCGCCTCCAGCAGACGGAACGCCCGCTGCACGGACGTGATCAGCGTGGGGCCGTCACGAACACCCATACGACCAGGGTGCGCCGGACACGCCACACGAGCAAGGCGGAACCGCTCCACCCGACTCCGCGCACGGATCCGGCGTACGGCCGATGCCTGGCTTGAGGGCGGAACGGCGCCGCGGGAGGCTGGAGACGACGCCCGCGATGTGCGCCTGGTTTCCTCCGGGCGCTCCTCCGGGCTCCGCCGAGGCGAGGACGAGGGTAAAAACCCATGGATAGCGAGCACGTCGCATCCGGAGGAAAGGTGCCGGCGCCCGTACCGGAGGACTCCGCGGTCGTAGTCGATGCCCGGGGGTCGGTCATGGTGTGGAGTGCCGGAGCCACGCAGCTGCTCGGCTACGAACCCGAAGAGATCGTGGGCCGCCACGCCACCGACCTGCTCGCCGCCGACCTGCCCGCCTCCGCGCGGCGCCACATCGCCGACGGGCGCCAGTGGGCCACCGAGGTGGCCCTTCGGCACCGGGAGGGGGGACGTGTCGTGGTGCGGCTGCGGGGAGCGCCGCTGGTGGACGCGGCGCACCGGAGGCTCTGGCTCGTGACCGGCGCGGCGCTGACGAACCCTGCCGGACCGTCCGACCCGAACGCGGCCGCGATGTGGGGCCGCACGCTGGCGCAGCTCCCGCTGCCGGTGGCGGTGTACGACCTCGATGCGCGGCTCGTGGCCGCCAACGAGGTCATGACGCGGGTGATGGGCAGGACCGAGGAGGAGATGCGGGGCCTGACGCTGTGGGAGATCGAGCCGAGCCGGCCCTTCGACGAGTACGACCGGCTCCAGCGGGAGGTGCTGCGCACCGGAGAGATGATCTTCCATGAGCAGCACGGCCAGGCTCCCGGCGAGACGCGGGAGCATGCGTGGTCGATGTTCTTGACGCCGTTGAAGGACGAGGACGGCAGGGTGCAGGGGTTGTCGGCGGCCGTGTTCGACACCACCGAGCAGTACTGGGCCCGACAGCGCCTGGCCGTGCTCAACGACGCGAGCCTCCGCATCGGCAGCACGCTGGATGTGACCCGAACGGCCGAAGAGCTGGCCGAGGTGGCTGTGACGGGGTTCGCGGACTTCGTCACCGTGGACCTGCTGGAGTCCGTGGCGCAGGGCGAGGAGCCCCGGTCGGTGCCGCCCGGCGAGTCGGTCACGGTCCGCCGCACAGCGCAGCGATCGGTGCTGAAGGGATGCCCGGAGTCGGTGGTCGCCTCGGGCGGCACGAGTCTCTACCCGGCGGATTCGCTGCCGGTGCTGGCCCTGGTCAGCGGCCGGGGCACCCGGCACCGGTCGGACGATTCGGCGCTGCGGGCGTGGGTCGAATCATCCCCGGCCCGTGCCGAGACCGTGGGCAAGTACATGATCCACTCGGTGATGATGGTCCCGCTGCGGGCCCGGGGCGTGACCCTGGGCATGGTGCACTTCCTGCGACACCGGACGCCTGAGTCCTTCGGCGAGGACGACCTGCTGCTCGCGGAGGAGATCGTCGCCAGGGCGGCGGTGAGCGTGGACAACGCCCGCCGCTACACCCATGAACGCCGCACGGCGCTGGCACTCCAGCGCAGTCTGCTGCCCGAGCGGCCACCGGCTCTCACGGCGGTGGACGTCGCCTACCGCTATCTCCCGGCCGGTTCCGGAGCCGACATCGGAGGGGACTGGCTCGACGTGATCCAGCTGTCCGGCGCGCGGGTCGCCCTGGTCGTGGGCGATGTGGTGGGCCATGGCATTCAGGCCTCGGCCACGATGGGACGCCTGCGGACCGCCGTACGGACTCTCGCGGACATCGACCTCGCCCCCGACGAGTTGCTCACCCAACTCGACGACCTCGTCATCAGGCTCGACCGCGAGGAGGGTCCGGAGGCGCGCGGACGGGCGGAGGAGACGTCGGGGGAGGTCGGGGCCACCTGCCTGTACGCCGTGTACGACCCGGCGTCCCGCCGCTGCACCCTGGCCCGTGCCGGGCACCCGCCGCCCGCCCTGGTCACCGCGGACGGCACCGTGCGGTTTCTGGACCTGCCCGCCGGGCCGCCGCTCGGCCTCGGCGGCCTGCCGTACGAGTCCGCCGAGGTGGAGCTCGGCGAGGGAAGCCTGCTCGCTCTCTACACCGACGGCCTGGTCGAGGCCGCCGACCGGGACATCGGCGTCGGGCTCGAACTGCTGCGCCGGGCGCTCGGCAGTCCGGCCGACACGCTGGAGGAGACCTGTGACCAGGTGCTGAGCACCGTGCTGAGCGGTCGTCCCGCAGACGACATCGTCCTGCTCCTGGCCCGTACCTCCGCGCTCGGCGCCCAGCGGATGCGGACCTGGCACCTGCCGCGAGACCCCGCGGCCGTCGCCGGGGCCCGCAAGGTGGCGGGCGAGCAGGTGGCCGCCTGGGGGCTGGGCGAAACGGCGTTCGCCACCGAACTGATCGTCAGCGAACTGGTCACCAACGCCATCCGCTATGGCGAGGCGCCGATCCAGCTACGGCTCATCCGCGACTCCACGCTCATCTGCGAGGTGTCCGACGGCAGCAGCACCGCCCCGCACATGCGCCGAGCCCGGGTCTTCGACGAGGGCGGCCGCGGACTGCTGCTGGTTGCCCAGGTCGCCGAGCGCTGGGGCAGTCGCCAGACCCCCACCGGCAAGACCATCTGGGCCGAACAGCCGCTGCCCTCCTGACAGCGGGACGCCCCCGCGCCGGCACCGGCGCCGACCGCGGCGGTCGTGGCGGGCTCACGGCACCGGTCGTACGTCGGGCGGGCGCCGCCGGGCGGAGTTCACGAGCCGGTCGGCGAGCGCGACGACGAGATCGCGGAGCTCGTCCGGTTGCTCGATCACGAAGGGGCGATCGAGCGACGCGAGCACCGGAGGCAACCAGTCGAGCCGTTCCACCCGCAACCGGACACGCGACCAGCGCTCGGAATCACCGTCCTGGCGGCCCGCTGCCGGCGGGTCCTCGACGATCGCGACGCTTGCCGGCAGCCGGACGTGGATCTGCTCGGCCGTCCCCCGGATCCACAGGATCACTTCGTGCCGGTACGGCGCCTCGGCGAATCCCGACAGGACGCGCTGCGCCGGATCGAGTCCCGCGGGCGGCTCGAAGGAGCCGGGCAGGGCCCTCGCGTCCGCGATGCGGTCGAGCCGGAACGTGCGGTCCTCGCCGCTCTCGGGCTCCGCACCGGTCACGTACCACCGACCCGAGTGGACGACGAGCCCGTACGGGTGCACCGTGCGGACGCTGCGCCGGCCGTCTCCGGCGGTGTACCGGATCGAGACCGGCCGGCGATGGCGGATCGCGTCGGCCACCGAGAGCAGGACCGCGTTCTGCGGTGCGGTTGTCTCGTCGGGCCGAGCGGTGAAGGCGAGGGAGTCGAGCACGGCGTCGAGCCTTCGGGCGAGGCGCTTGGGCAGGACCCGCCGGATCTTGGCCGTTGCCGTCTCATGGGCGGTGCCCGCGGTCGTCGGCAGTCCGACTCGGCGACCGGTGATCAGGCCGAGCAGCACGGCCAGCGCTTCGTCGTCGCCGAGCATGAGCGGAGGCATGCGGTGGCCGGGGGCGAGCCGGTACCCGCCGTAGCGGCCGCGCACCGATTCGACCGGCACGTCGAGGTCGACCAGGTGGTCCACGTACCGCCGCACGGTGCGTTCGTCGACGTCGAGCCGCTCGGCGAGTTCGGCAGCCGTCCTGATGCCGCCCGACTGCAGGAGCTCCAGCAGGGTGAGCACGCGAGCTGTGGGCCTGGGCATGCTCAGAAGTATCCCCGCAATACCGGGCGGAATGTGTCCGCTATCTCTCCTAGCCTCCGTGAGTACGAATCCCACCGAACTCACCGGGAGATCACCGTGAACTTCGTCTCGATCCGTGTCATCACGGGCGATGTCGCACGCCTCGTCGACTTCTACGAGCGCGCGACCGGCACGCGGGCGAGCTGGTCCCACCAGGACTTCGCCGAGCTCAGGACGGCGTCAGCCACTCTCGCGATCGCCGGCATCCGCACCGTGCCGCTGTTCGCGCCCGACGCCGCCCGTCCCTCCGACAACCGTTCCGTGATCATCGAGTTCCTCGTCGACGACGTGGACGGCGTGTACGAGAACCTGACCGGCTTCGTGGAGGACTTCGTCAACAAGCCCACCACCATGCCTTGGGGCAACCGTTCACTGCTGTTCCGCGACCCCGACGGCAACCTCGTCAACTTCTTCACCCCGGTCAGCCCGGACGCCGTCAGGAAGTTCCCTTCCTGACGGCGCGGGGGCGGAGCTGTCGGGCTGAGTTGTCAGGGCTGGGCTACGCCACGAAGGTGACCCCTCGTGCCGTGGTCATGAGCGGCGTGCGCGGCGGGACGCGTACACCGCCCCGGCGCCGAGGGCGACCACCAGGGCCGCGCCGCCCGCGATGGTGCCGACCGGCGCGCTCGCACCCGTCTCCGCCAGCGGCGGCCCGCTGTCGCTGGGCGACGGCTTGGGGGTGGCGGGCGGCGTCGACTCCAGCGGGGGCACGTCCGGCGTCGTGGGAGGCGTGGTGGAGGGCTTGGGGCTGGTCGGAGGCGGGGTCGTCTCCTCGGCGGGAGGCTGTCCGCCCGCGGGAGTCGTGGGCGTGACCGGGGTGGCGGGAGTGGTCGGGTTCGACTCCGACGGCGTCGGGGTGGGCGAGTCCGACGGGCCGGGGGTGCACGGCTGTTCGCCTCCGTTCCACGCCGCTATGAGGTGGTAGGGGGTGACGACGTTGTCGGGCTCGTAGGGCACGGGGCCGTGTCCCTCCCCCGTCTTGCCGTCGTAGGTGATGTCATCGCCGTACAGGTCGATCTGGCCGTAGCAGTCCGGCGTCTTCACGCTCAGCTTCTGCCAGGTCCGCTTCGCGTCGTCCGTACCGGCGACGTCGTCGGCGGTGAGGTAGACCGTCGCCTTGTCGACCAGGCTCTGGTGCCCGGAGACGTACCAGTTCGGCCCCTCGGTGGTGTATTCGGCGAGGGACACCGGGTACTTGCAGCCCTCCCCGACGGTCTGGCCCGGGGCCAGCCGGACCTGGACGCTGCCGGGAACGGTGTCCCAGAGATGGAACCCGCCCTGCGAGGTCCAGTCGGCACCCACGACGTTTCCGTCCGCGCCGACGATGCGGTACTGGACCGTGGCGGACTCGCACGCCCCGGCGGTCGTGGCACTGGCCACCCCTGCGCCGAGCACGGGCACGGCGGCGGCGGCGAATGCGGTTGCGGCGAGCACAGCCAGAGTTCTGGAGTGTTGCGAACGCGACAAGATGAGCCTCTGTGAATTCGAATGTGTGGGAGGTGATTGCGCGCGAGTGACCGACGCGGACGGCAGAACTGGATGACCCGATGCAAGAACCGGCGCACGGACCAACGGAAGAACCGACGGAAGAACCGACGGAAGAACCGACGGAAGGCATGCCGCCCAAGCCACTCGTGTCGCTTCGCTCACTTCAGACGCGGCGAAGCGAGCTGGATTCTTCCAACTTTTGACAACTCCCGTCAATCCTTCACCGGTTGCGCACTTCCTCCACGGAACACTCCCGGGCTGTAAGGGACTTACGAGACGGGGTCCCGCACGGCCGCGACGGTTCAGGAAGCCAGGTCCCGGTGACGACGCAGCAGTTCAGCTATCAGCCGGCGTCGATGCCCGGAAAACGCGAGAGGGCCCCCGGATGGTTCCGTGGGCCCTCACTCGGGTGTCGGGTCATGTCAGCTGGGAACGGCGACCCGTCGGCTCGCGGCGGCCGTCACCGGCTTGGGATTCAGCAACCGCTCGGCCAACTCGCCGAAGACCAGGCCGAATCCGCCCCACAAAACGGTCTGGATGGCCAGCGCGGAGAGACGGAACCGCCACAGCAGAGTGGCGGGGAAGTCCTTCGGCACCTCGTTGATGACCGGCAGGAACGCGTACGCCAGACCGATCACGACGGCGAAGGCGGCCACCGCGGCGACGGTGGCGTACCAGGTGCCGATCCTGGGTGCCAGCCGCTTGCCCAGGATGGTGGCGGCGATCGCGAGGAGCACGCTGAGCACCATCATCAGGAAGTACAGGGTGGTCCGCTTGCCGATGGTGTCGGGGTTGCCGACCGACGGCGGGTTGGCGGGGTACTTCAGGAACGGCACGACGTACACGGCCAGCAGCGCGCAGCCGGACAGCAGCAGTGCGGTCGCCCGCGGGCTGAAGCGGCCGACACGGCCGAGCGCGAAGGAGAAGGCGAGCGCGGCGATGCCGCCGAAGGCGACGCCGTAGACCAGAACGCCGGTGGCGAGACCGGCGGTGGACTGCAGGGAACGGGAGACGATCTCCATCTCGTGCTCGTGGGAGTGGGCTTCCTCGAAGCTGATCGCGCTGTCGACGTTCGGCTCACCGAGGAAGTAGGCGGCAACCAGGGCGAGCAGGCCGGCACCGAGGCCGGCGAGCATGCCCCGCACGAGGAGATTTCTTACCGTTGCGGAGTTCATGGGAGTGCTGGGGTTCCCCTCGGTCAGTGGCAGGGGAAGCCGAGAAGGTGGCGGGCGTCGTGCACCCACTCGTGGACGTCCGAGCCGGAGACGACGGAGGTGGCGCCCTGTTCGGCACCGACGAAGTACAGCAGGACGAGCATCAGGATGCCGAAGAAGACCGCCCACGGAGCAATCGCCTTGAGCGGCAGCTTGGCGGGAACGACGGGGGTGGTGGTTGTCGGCTGGGCGACGGTCTGCGCCATGGCAGGACCTCCTCGGGAGTTCGCGTCCCATCTCGGTGGTGCACTGGACGACGGCTACGGGTCTGACTCACGACAGGTCCCAGCGGGCTGGAGTCTCTCGTTCACAGTGGCGCGACCGTGCCGGCTTCCCACCGGCTTCCGTCTTGCCGTCATCGATATCGCACCGACCGTACCGCGTGTCGGGTGCGGGGCCAAGACCGCGCCACCTGGCGTGATCTTCCTCTCGCACCAGGTGGCCGCTCCCGAGTGAACAGCGGGTCAGCGGTGGCGGAACCCAGTTGAGTTCGGGCCCGGCCCCGCTCTCAGACCGAGGGGGACCGGTCCGCGTCCTGGGACTCGGGCGTGCCCGTCGTACGACCGAGCTTCTGTGCCTCCTCCAGCGTGCGAGCCCCGCGGAGGGGGGGAGAACGTGAGCCAGAAGGAGACGACGAGGTAGGAGACCCCAACGGCCCACAGGGCCGTGCCGGGTGACAGGGCGTCGGCCAGGGCACCGCCGACGACGGCTCCCAGGGGCAGCGTGCCCAGGGCGACGAGGCGGTAGCTCGCGGTCACCGCGCCGATCTGGTGCTCCGGCGGAATGGCCTGCCGCAGGCTGACGGCGAACACGTTGAACAGCGCGACACCGAAGCCGTTCACCATCATGGCGACCGACGCGAGCACGGCGACGTACCCGCCTACCCGGCTGACGGCGGGTACGAGCAGCAGACCCACCGCGGCCAGCACCGCACCCAGGGCCAGCACACCGCCGACGGCCCACCGTTGGGTGAGCCGGGTGGCGCAGAGCGAACCGATCAGGGCCCCCACACTGCCGATGCCGGTGATCACGCCCACCGTGGTGCCGCTCATGTCGAGATCACGGACGGCGAACACCAGGAAGACGGTCAGAAAGGCCTTCTCGTGCAGATTCGACAGGCCGGCCTGAACGCACAGGTCCCGGATCGGGCGCAGGGACCAGGTGTAGCGGAGCCCGGAGCCGATCGCCTTCAGCGCCGGCTCACGAGGCTGTTCGGGGGCCTTGACGCCCCGCAGCAGCAGACCGCTCACGGCGGCACCGGCGGAGCACGCGGCGGCCACCGTCAGGGTCGGCGACACCCCCAACTGGCCGACCAGGAAGCCGGCCGCGGCGGGACCGGCGAGGGTGCTGACCGAATACGTCGCCTGGTGCAGGCCGTTGGCCGCGGCGATGGAGTTCAGCGGCAGGAGCCTGGGCAGCGTGGACTGGTAGGCGACTTCGTAGAAGACGGTGGCGACACCGATCACGGCGGCGGCGGTGAGAAGTTGGCCGAAGTTCAGCCCGTCGGCCGCCTGGAACGCGGCTAGCACCGCCAACGCCGCGCCCTGGGCGGCACTCGCGGTGACGAGGGTGCGGCGCGGCGGATACCGGTCGACCATGACGCCCGCGACCAGCGAGAGCACCACGACGGGGACGAACTGCACCGCCGACACGAGTCCCACCCCCGTGCCGTCGGCATGGAGGTGGGTGACCGCGATCAAGGGTAGGAGAAAACTGGTCAGCTGTCCGCCGAAATGCGCCGAGGTTTCTCCCAGCCAGATGTTGCGGAAGTCTTTGTTGTCCGCGATCAGGATTCGGATACGGGAAGTCGTAGTACGGCGTCCCGGCGAGGAGTTGGCCGTCGGCCTCGACCGTGAGGTATCCCGGGGTGGCGAACTCGGGCCGCTCCTGACCGCGCAGCCAGGCGTGGCTCTGGTAGAAGCAACTGCCCGGCGCGAGCGCGTCCCAGGCCTCCCGGTCGATGTCGTCGATCGTCTCCAAGTGCCTCACCTCAGGCATGTGCCTTCCTCCCGTTGCTCACAGCAGCCAGTCGTCGGTGTTCAACCCACCCACCACGTACTGGCCGTACTCGGCGCCGAACGCCTCCGCCTCGGCCCGGTTGCGTTCGCGGACCTTCGCCCCGTCCGCCGCCAACGGCCGGTCCACTCCGACGAACACGCTGTACAGGGGATGAGGCTGGGCGCCGCGCGCCAGCTTTGCCTGGAAGGTGCCCAGACCGAGGTGGATCGCCCGCACGGTGCGACCGGCGCCCGACTCGATGGGGTGGTAGAAGACCAGGTTGAAATAGTCGGCCATGTTGGGCACCGAGTAGTCGAAACCAGCCACGCGCGCATACAGCGTGTCGCCATGCCGGTACCGCAGCGCGAAACCGATGGGCTGCCCGGCGTCCTCGTCCAGGAGCAACGTGCTGCGGTCGCCGAGGTGGCGGCCCTGGCGGTCGTACACCGCTGCCGCGCGCTCCTCACCGTACGCATGTCCGTGCTTGCGCATCAGTGCGCTGTTGAGCGGGGCGATCTCCTTGACGACTTCGGGGAGGGAGACCTCCCGGATGGTCCGGCCGCTGCGGTCGAAGTCCCTTCTCTCCCGCCGGGCCCGGGGCCGTCGGCCTGAGGGCAGCCAGGCGAAGTAGTCGTCCAGGTTCTGCCACAGACCGACGGGCAGAACGGTCTCCACGTCGTGATAGAGGACCACCGCCCCGTCGTCGGCGTGGGCCTCGGCGACCTCCAGTGCCTCCGCCCGGGGCAGGTAGTAGTACCCGAGCACGTCCGCTTCGGCGGTTCGGGCGAAGTCGAGGGTCTGTGCGGTGAGCGCGTGCACCGCCTGCGCGCGCTCCTGTGCCGTCACTCCCTCACGGCCCGGCAGTTGGCCGCGGAACTCCGACCAGCCCGCGCCTAACACCATGGGCCGGGCGGCGAGTTGGGCGTGGCGCTCGTGGTCGATCAGACCGGCGAGCAGGTCGGCGGGGGTGTAGAGCAGGTGCGGCGGACGTGTGAACGCGTACGCCTCGGCTCCCGCGACCGGCGTTCCCTGCCTGTCGCGCGCCAGCAGATAGCGGGCGGCGGCTCCGGGCGGCAACTCCTCCGTGCGTACGCCCGCGAAGCCGCTGCTGGAGTAGATCGTCCCGCCGATCACCAGAGCATCCCATTCCGCTGCCGGCAGCTGGTCAACGGAGTCGTACGAGGAGACGTGCATGGGGGAAACTCCAGAAAGGGTGATCGGATGACTGTAGGGGGAAACGGTACCGGGGTTCACTTCAGCAGAGATCGCACATCGCTGTCGCGCGTGTGCAGGAGCAGGATGCCGGTGCCGCTGAACGCGTCGAACAGCTTCTGGTTGGCGACCCGTTGGGAGCCGCGGACCTGCACGGCGTACCAGAGGATGGACCGGGGGCCGACGACGGTCCAGAACGTTTCCCGGACGCCGCCCCAGAGTTCCTCACGGCGTATCCAGCGCCGTACGATACGGCGCAGCAGCCGCGGCCAGGTGACACGCAGCGGCGGATCGGTCCACACCACGCAGTCGGCCCGGTGGGCGAAGGCCTCCACGCTCGCGGCGAAGGCCGGTCTCCAGAAGAGGGCGTCGAGCGTGACGGGCGGGATGCCACGCCGTTCGGCGAGGGCGCGGGCGAGGGTCGACTTGCAGCAGCCGGGACCACCCACGATCCACACCCGTTGGGCCTCCGCAAGGGTCTTCACACGTGGCACAGACACATTCCCTCCAACCAGGCGGCCAGGCCGTCGTCGTCATTGCACGCGGTGAGGGCATCGGCTGCCTCGCGTACGCCCGCGCTCGCGTTCGCTACGGCCACACCGAGGCCCGCGGCGGCGAGCAGGCCCGTGTCGTTGGCGCGTCGCCGACAAGCGACGGCCCGCTCCCAGCCGATGCCGAGGCCGGCGAGGACCGAGGCAATCGCGGACACCTTCTCCGCCTCCGGGGCCGACACCTCCAGCAGTCCCGGCCCCGAAGAGGTCCACCGCACCGCCCCCCCGCACCCCGAGCGGCGGAGGCGGTGTGCACCATCAGGCACAGCACCGGCGAGCCGTCCGGCACGTCATCGACGCGCAGGGCCGTCCCGGCACCGCTCGCCAGGATGTCGGGCCGGCCGGGGCCGATCAGTCGGTCGTGCTCCCGGTCCACGGCCCAGGGGCGCTGCTCGAGCGCCGCGATCGCGGCACGGACGGTGGCGGGTGCCATCGCCCGGATCCGGCGCCACATCCGATCAGGGTTGACGATACGGCCGCCCGCCGTCTCGGTGATCCCCAGCATCCGCCCGTCCACATACGCCGGCACCGCAGAGCGGGCCTGGCTGCGCGAGGTCCTCGGCGAGGACGCCTACGAGCCCTGCGTCGCGCACACCGAGAACGTTCCCCGTACGCTCGAAGAGCCCGCGAGCTGAGAGACGACGGAGGTCCCACGTGCTTGCGTCCTGGTACGACGAACAAGGCCCTGCCACCGCCGTGCTGAGGGTCGGCGAACTCCCTGACCCCGAGCCCGGCCCCGGTGAGGTTCGGGTCCGTGTCACCGTGTCGGGGGTGAATCCCGGGGACACGAAGAAGCGGCGCGGGTGGCTCGGCTCGTCGATGCCGTATCCGCGGGTGATTCCGCACAGCGATGCCGCCGGGGTCGTCGACGCCGTGGGCGACGGTGTCGACGCGCGCAGGGTCGGACAGCGGGTCTGGGTCTACGGCGCCCAGTCGTACCGGCCCTTCGGCACCGCCGCCCAGTACACCGTCGTACCCGAGGACCTGGCCGTTCCCCTGCCCGACCACCTCGGCGACGAACTCGGTGCGAGCCTGGGCATCCCCGGGATCACCGCGCACCGGACCGTGTTCAGCGACGGGCCGGTGGACGGGAGGACCGTGCTGGTGCACGGAGTGCTCGGTGGGGTCGGCTCCCTGGCCGCTCAGCTCGCCCGCTGGGGCGGAGCCACCGTGCTCGCCACGGTCCGCCGCGGCGACGATCTGGACCGCGTCGACCCGGCCGTCGTGTCCCACGCCGTCGCCCTCGACTCCGCCGACCCGGGGACGGCAATCCGCACCTACGCGCCCGAGGGCGTGGACCGCATCATCGAAGTGGCACTCTCCGACAACGCCGACCTGGACACCGCCGTCGCCGCGGCAGACGCGGTCATCGCCGCCTACGCCACCCGCGCCGACCGGACCGAAATCCCCTTCTGGCCGCTGCTGTTCAACAACGTCACCCTGCGTCTGCTCGGCAGCGACGACTTCCCCGCCGAGGCCAGACGCCACGCCGCCCGCGACCTTACCGCCGCGGCCGCCGTGGGCGCCCTCACCGTCGACGTCGGCGACCGCTACCCGCTGGAGAACATCGCCCAAGCCCATGACCGCGTCGACGCCGGCGGCCGGGGCCGGGTGCTGGTGACCATTCCCCAGTGACCGGGCCGCCGTCGGGGGACGGCCGGCGGGACGGCCGGTCGTCAGGCCGTCTTCACCGCCTTCATCGTGAAGTGTGAGGTGACGTTCTTGATCCGCGGGATGGTCATCACGTGCCCGCTGAGGAAGGTCTCGTAGGCGGACAGGTCCGCGACCGCCACGCGCACGAAGTAGTCCGGGCTGCCGAACAGCCTTCTCAGCTCGATGACCTCCTCGGCCCGCGCCATGGTCTGCTCGAAGCGCTCGACCGTCTCCGCGTCCTGGGCTTCGAGGCTGAGGTCGATGAGCACCTCGAAGGAGCGGCCCACGGCGACGGGGTCGATGACGGCCCGGTAACCGCGGATGACGCCGTCGGCCTCCAGGCGCTGCACGCGCCGCAGGCACGGCCCGGTCGTGAGCCCGACCCGCTGCGCCAGCTCGACGTTGGTCAGCCGTCCGTCCCGCTCCAGCTCGGCAATAATTGCCAGATCAATCGCATCCACGACAGAAGATTGCACCCCAGACGGCCAGGCAAGCAATCTTTGCAACCACATGTCGCGCGTTTTCCGGGACGATCAACACATGCACCACGACGTTCCGCCCCGCGCGGCCACACCGGAGGCCGCCCCGGTCGCGGCTCGGGCTCCCGCCGACCGGCGCCGCCTGATCACCCTCGGAGTCCGCGACTCCTTCTCCGCAGGCCTCGGGATCTTCCCCCTGGGCATCGCTCTCGGCCTGCTGATCATGCAGGCCGGCCTCCCGTGGTGGCTCGCCCCCGCCCTGTCCCTGGCCGCGTTCGCCGGCTCCCTGGAACTGCTGCTCGTCGGCATGATGGCCACCGTCACCCCGCTCGCCGCGGTCGCGCTGACCGTCCTCGTGGTCAACTTCCGGCACGTCTTCTACGCCTTCTCCTTCCCCCTCCACCTGGTCAAGCACCCGGTCGCGAAGGCGTACGCCGTCTACGCCATGATCGACGAGGCATACGCCGTCAACGCCTCCCTGCCCGAGGCGGAACGCTCGGCACCCCGACTGCTGGCGATGCAGATCGCGTGCGAGACCTACTGGGTCGGCGGCGGTCTGGTCGGGGTCGCTCTCGGCGCCGCGCTGCCCGCGCCGATCAAGGGCCTGGAGTTCGCCCTGTGCGCCCTGTTCACCGTGCTCACCCTGGACGCCTTCCGCTCCCGCGACGAACTCCCCTCGGTCCTGCTCGCCGGTGCCGGCGCCACGCTCGCACTCGTACTGACGCCGGGCCTCGCCCTGTTCACCGCACTGCTGCTGTTCGTCGGCCTGCTCCTGGTGCGCCACACACTCACCACTCGCCGACCCGCCCAGGAGACCTCCGATGCCTAGCACCTCGTATCTCATCGCCGTCCTGGCGATCGTCTTCAGCATCACGCTCGCCCTGCGCGCCCTGCCGTTCGCGGTACTGCGCACCCTGCGCGGCTCGGCGATGGTGCGGCAGCTGTCGGTGTGGATGCCGGTCGGCATCCTGGCGATCCTCGCCGTGACGGCCCTGCACGGCACGATCACGCACGACCCGGACGGAACGGGGTACGCACTGCTCGCGGTCGCCGTCACCGCCGGCGTCCACCTGGCCTTCGGCCGCCGCACGATCCTGAGCGTGGGCATCGGCACCGCCCTCTACGTCGTCCTGCTCAATACTCTGTGATCAGCACCGCGAACCGCCCGAGGAGAAACGTCCGTTGAACACCGGCACCCCGGCCCCCGACAGCTACTACGAGCGCATCGACGAGCACCGCTACAAGCCGACGGTCCACACGGGCGGGGCATGGGACCCCGACGAACAGCACTTCAGCCCGCTCGGCGGCCTCGTCGTCCACGCCATCGAACGCCACCTGGCCACGCTGGCGGACACCGACCTGGTGCCGGCCCGGATCAGCTACGACATCCTGGGCCGTCTCGCCCTGGACGAGTGCGAGATCCGGGTGGAGACCATCCGCCCCGGCCGCACCATCGAGTTGATCGAAGCCGCCGTGCTCATCGCCGACCGGCCCGTGGTCCGTGCCCGTGCCTGGCTCCTCGCCACCGTCGACACCTCCGCCGTCGCCGCCGGCCCCGACGACCGGCTCACCCCTCCCCAGGCGCTCACCCCGTGGCCGATGGCCTCGGTGTGGCCCGGCGGATACATCGCCTCCCTGGACGTCCGCCCGCTCGCACCACCGCGGCCGGGCCGTACGACCGCCTGGATCTCCACCCGCCACGCCCTCGTCGCCGGCGAGCCCAGCAGCACGCTCGCGTCCTACCTCGCCCTCGTCGACACCGCCAACGGCATCGCCGTACGACAGCCGCCCACCGCCTGGATGTACCCCAACGTCGACCTGACGGTCCACCTCCATCGCCAACCCGAAGGCCACTGGACCGGCCTGGACACCACGGTCACCTTCGGCCCCACCGGCCAAGGCCTCACCAGCACCGTCCTGCACGACCTCAACGGCCCTGTCGGACACGCACAACAGATCCTCACCGTCCGCCCCGTACCGGACCGGTGATCACGGACGAGCGAGGTCGGGGCGGCTACTTGTCGATCTGGAGTACCGCCATCATCCCCGCGTCCTCATGGTTGAGGATGTGGCAGTGCAGGACCGTCTTGCCCGGATAGTCGAGGAACCGGATACGGATGACCATGTTTCCGCGAGGCGGGACGTCGACGGTGTCCCGCAGGCCGTAGTTGGCCTGCGGCTTGCCGTTGATGCTCATCACCTGGAAGTCGTTGGTGTGGATGTGGAACGAGTGGACCTCGTCGCTGTCGTTCTTGATCGTCCACTCTTCGACGGTGTTGAGCTTGGACCGGTAGTCGATGCGGTTGTGGTCGAACTGCTTGTGGTTGATGTAGAAGAGCGTGCCCGCCTTGTTCTCCGTGAAGATGACCGTCTTGCGTCCCGCGACGGCCTCCTTCGCGAGGTCGTCCACCGGGGCGAAGGCTGTGGGCAGGGCCGCGGCTCGCATCGGTTCGCCCTCGGACTGGACCGTGGCCAGTGTCGCCAGGGGGAACTGGTTTCCGGCCTTGCCGGAGTTGTACGGCAGGGTCCGAAGTTCCGACACACCGGCCTTCGGGCCCTGTACGAGCACGTCGTAGCGGGCACCGGCCGGGATGACCAAGGTGTCGACGGAATAGACCCTGTTCACCGGGTAGCCGTCCTGGGCGATGATGTGGAACTTGGTGCCCGGCAGCGTCACTTTGTAGAAGATGTTGGCCCCGATGTTCGCGAGCCGCCACAGCTGGGTCTCGCCGGGCCTGATCCGGATCCGCGGGTTGAGCTGTCCGTTGACGGTGCGTGTCGTGGGTGAACCGATCTTGAGATTCGTGGTTTTGATCTGGTCGCCCACGAGTTGGAAGTCCTTGAGCGCGACGACGTGTTCTGTGATCCCGCGGAGCGGCGCGGGCAGATACGCGTCGAGGCCGTCGACCACGATCAGGCCGGCCATGCCGCCGGCGGTCTGGGCGGCGGAGAGCGGGTGCGGGTGCGGGTGGTACCAATACGTTCCCGGCTCCAGGCTCTTGGGGAAGGTGTACTCGTAGGTGAACGTCTTCCCTGGCTCGACCTTGAGGAAGATGTTGTCCGCATTGCCGGCGGGTGACACGTGCATGCCATGGACGTGCAGATTCGTCTGATGGTCGAGCTTGTTCTCGAAGGAGATCTCCATCCGGTCCCCCGGCCGCAGACGCAGCGTGGGCGGCATGTACATCCCGTTGTACGTCAGGGCCCACAGATCGCGGCCTGCCAGGCGCACCTTCTTGCGTTCGACGACGATCCTGGTCCTGAGCAGTCCGTTCGCGCTCACGATCTGCGGGGGGTCGCGCAGCTCCTCCGTCGCCCGCTCGGTGAGGGCCGGCGACGGGGACGGGGACGGGGACACGCTCCGCGGGGGAACCGTCGACATTTCCGGATGGCCGAGTCCGCTCGTCTCGGTATGCGTGGTGCACTTCGCAGCCAGTGCGAGTGCGGCAAGTACGGATCCGATGACGGTCAGGGTGCGACGGGCATGTGCGGACAAGCTGGACTCCCATGCACTGCACATAGGGAAAACGGGCGGCCGTGAGCTGCCATCATGCATCGGGAAATCAGGCGAAATCGGTCACGACCCCAAGGAACGGGGAGGGCATCACCTTGATGAGCGAGCCCGTTCCACAACGCCCCGGCCCCTCCCCGGTGGAACCGGTCATCCGGCGCGGCCACAACCCGTACGCCACGGAGTCAATCTGCTCCTTGTCAGATACAGCTGCCACCGTTCGATCCCGCGGTCGCACGAGGCCGCCTTGACCTGCTCCGCCGGCCCAGCGGCGGGCGGCACCCGGAACCGGCCGGTGCGGCCGACGAACACGCGCAGCACCGCCATCTGCGAGGGAATCAACTCCACGAGTGGGCGCCCGGGCGCCCAGCCGTGCCCGGCCGCCTGCCTCACGGACTGGACCGCATGGTCAGGCGGTCAGCTCCGTCTGGGCCGCGGCCGCGGTCATGGGGGCGTGGCGGATGTACCACTCAGTGGCGAACAGCCGCTCCCGTACGTCCGGCGGAAGACTGGCGATCACCCCCGGCAGGGCTCCCCGCTCGACCTCGGAGCGGTGCGCGAGTACGGCGGCGATCTTCTGCTTCATCCAGGGGCCGACATCAACAGTCGCGGTGACCTGTTCGTCCGGAACGCTGTACACCGCCTTGCGTGCACCGATCACGTCTCTCAGCGCCGACAAGGCCGAGTGCGGGTGCGTGGCCAGGTAGAGGGCACGCGGCTGCCAGGGGGCACCAGTATCCGGGTAGAGCTGCCCAAGGCCTGCCGCTTGGGCAGCGAGCATGGTCACCCGATGGGTGTGGACGTGATCTGGGTGACCGGGCAGCCCACCGTAGGCGTCATGGGTGACCATGATGTCCGGTCGGAATTCCCGGATGTGCGCCACCAGCCGCTGCACCGCCTCGTCGAGTGGCGCATCGCAGAACCGTACGCCGCCCGGGGCCGAGTTCGGTACACGCGCATCGGCATAGCCGAGCATCCGCGGCTTGCCGGCGCCAAGGATCCGCAGCGCCTCGGTCAACTCCGCGGCCCGCGGGGTGTCCGCGGCCCAGGTCGCCGTGACGACTGCGGTGCGCGCGCCCGCAGCCGCGTGCCGGGCGAGCACTCCGCCGGCCGACAATGACTCGTCGTCCGGGTGCGCGAAGACCGCGAGCAGGCTCGGCACGGGCATGGACGGACCGCCTTCCAGCGCGAAGGAAGCCCGATCGTACGTTCTCAGGTCGGCGCGCTGCTGACCTCCGGCCGGCCGTTTTCAAAGTGCTTGGCCATCGTGATGCGCGTGGCCGAGGCGACGAGGCCTCAGCGATCCGGGACAGGCGGGTCGATGGTGTCCGGGTCCGCCTGCCACCACGGCGCCGATGTGACGTCCTCGATGATCTGCCGCCAGCCTTTCGTGTGGTGGCCTCCCGTAGGGGCTGTGTCGTCAAGCCAGATCTCTGTGCCCACGGGGAGATCTGGGGCTTCGCGGTTGCCGCCGATGGTGAGGGTGAATTCCGGGTCCGATGGGCTGCTGTGGCTGTAGTGGACGCCGCCCCGGCTCCATGCCTCGATGGCGAACCCGGCCAGCGGTGCCTGCCATGTCCCTTCGCCCGGGAAGAGGAGCAGAAGCCTGTCGCCCGGCATGGGTACGTCCAGGTCTTTCACCCGTGACGCCAGCTCCTTGATCCGCACGGTGGGTTTGACCTGGAGGCCGAAGCCAGTGCGATGCGAGCTCTCCACGGTGAGC
This sequence comes from Streptomyces sp. NPDC007896, assembly GCF_042959425.1. Classification (NCBI taxonomy): domain Bacteria; kingdom Bacillati; phylum Actinomycetota; class Actinomycetes; order Kitasatosporales; family Streptomycetaceae; genus Streptomyces; species Streptomyces sp. NPDC007896. The sequence goes on from NZ_JBIBKX010000005.1 coordinate 355,609, forward strand.
AGGTAGTAGGGCACGACAGATCTCCCGGGGCGACAGGTTCGTGCGTACGACGGGCGTATCTGACCACGTTGCGGTACTCGCGTTCAACGTCGCCAGAGCCACTCGTCGATGCCGGCGACGGTGACTGTGGCTTCGTAGGGGACGGCGAGTTCGTCGTCCCTCGCGGCCACTGCCCGATGGCGCTTGAGGCGATCGATCCCGCACTCCACCGCATGACGTTCCTTGTAGTCACTCTTGTCGAACTTCGGCGGTCGGCCGCCGCGGGAACCGAGCTTCTTGCGGTTGCGGACCTGATCACTTTTCTCCGGGATGGTGCGAGAGCGGCTTCTGTCACTGTTCAACCGCTAGGTGGAGCTTGGTGGTTGAACCACCCCGGGAGCGGCCGAGCCCGTGGTCGGCCGGCTCGGCGTCGATGCCGCCGACCGGCTCGCGTGATCGGTCGCGGAAGACCGCGGGTGCGCGTGATCCGCTGAACTGCCCGCCCACGCGAAGTACTTGACGATTACGTGTACACGACGAAGAATGATCGCACTCTGCGCTTGACAACGTTGTCTAGGCTTCGAGGAGGCGTTCCCGCCCATGGGATGGACTCAACGGCTGCGCGATGCGGGGATGGTGGTGGCGACCACCATCCTCCTCGGCGGCTCCCTCGCGGTTCCGGCGGCTCGGGCGGCCGTCCCGCCGAGCGCCCCGCTCACCGATCTGGTCAACCCGTTCATCGGAACGGAGAACGAAGGCAACACCTACCCCGGCGCAGCCGTGCCCTTCGGCATGGTGCAGTTCTCGCCGGACACCGGTCACAACACCGGCTACGACTACTCCCAGAATCACATCCGCGGCTTCTCCCTCGTCCACCTCTCGGGCGTCGGCTGCGGCCTGGGCGGCGACCTGCCCGTGCTGCCGACCACGGGCGACGTCACCGAGACGGACTACGCCAAGTACGAGGCGGAGTTCAGCCACGACAGCGAGCGGGCGAGCCCCGGCTCGTACCGGGTCGACCTGAAGACCGGCATCGAGGCCGAGCTGACCGCGACCGCCCGGACCGGGGTGCAGCGCTACACCTTCCCGGCCACGGACAAGGCCAACGTCCTGCTCAACGCGGGCCAGTCACTGCACAGGACGATCTCCACCAAGGTCGAGATCCTCGACAACCGCACGGTGCGCACCGCCATCACCGGCAGCGGCTTCTGCCAGGACACCAAGCCGTACACCGTCTACACGGTCACCCGCTTCGACCGCCCGTTCACCACTTCGGGCACCTGGAACGGCGATACCGTCACCGAGGGTTCCAAGGAATCCGTGAGCGCGGGACGCAACGGCGCCTTCGTCCGCTTCGACACGACCAAGGACCGGACGGTCGAAGCGACCACCGCGCTCTCGTACGTGGACGCCCACGGCGCCGCCCTCAACCTCCGCTCCGAGGGGGGCCGTTCGTTCGACGCCGTCCGGAGCCAGGCGCACCGCACGTGGGAGGACCGGCTCGACGACGTACGCGCCCAGGGCGGCGGTGACACCCTGCGCCGCACGTTCTACTCATCGCTCTACCGGTCGTTCCTCGCGCCCAACATCGGCAGCGACGCCGACGGTCGCTACACCGGCTGGGACCAGCGGGTCCACCGCGCACAGGGCTTCACCTACTACCAGAACTGGTCGCTGTGGGACACCTACCGCACCCAGTCGCAGCTCCTCTCCCTGCTCGCGCCGCGTGAGGCCAGGGACATGGCGATCTCCGTCATCAAGATCGACGAAGACAGCGGCTGGCTGCCCAAGTGGGGCTACGGCACGGTCGAGACGAACATCATGACCGGCGATCCGGTCACCCCGTTCCTGACCAACGCCTACCAGCAGGGCCTGCTCAAGGGATACGAGGAGCGGGCCTACCGCGCCCTGAAGAAGAATGCCGACGGGGTGCCGCCCGCCGATTCGCCCGCGGTGGGCCGCGAGGCCAACAGGGAGTACATCGCGAACGGCTTCGCGCCCTACGTCAAGGACCGCCCGCACGCGAAGCCCGGCGACTCGGACTACGACCACGGAGCCTCCGCGACCCTGGAGTACGCCCTGTCGGACGCCATGCTCGGTGCGATGGCGCGGGATCTGGGCCACGACGCGGACGCCGCACGCTATGCCGCACGGTCCCAGAACTACCGGAAGATCTACGACGGTTCGACCGGCTTCTTCCGCGCGCGGGATGCCTCCGGCGCCTTCACCGGACCGGCGGACCCGGCCCTGAGCGAGGGTTTCCACGAGGGCACGTCCTGGCAGTACCAGTGGCTCGTGCCGCAGGACCTGCCGGGCATGGTCGACCTGATCGGCGGCAAGCCGACGGCCAACGACCGGCTCGACTCGTTCTTCGCGTACGAGCAGCTTCTGAAGGACCCGGCGAAGACCGCACGAGAGGTGTGGGTCAACGGCCCGTACGACTACTACAACGCGGACAAGTACAACCCGCAGAACGAGCCCGACCTGATCGCCCCGTACACGTATCTGTCGACCGGTCAGCCATGGAAGACGACCGATGTGGTGCACGCCGCGCTGACCTTGTTCACGGACGCGCCGACCGGCATGACCGGCAACGACGACCTCGACACGATGTCCGCCTGGAACGTGCTCTCGTCCATCGGGATCTTCCCGGTGCAGCCCGGATACGACACCTGGGGCCTGTCGACGCCCGTCTTCGAGCGGGTCGATCTGACACTCGACCGGCGCTACTACCCGCGGGGCACCCTGACCGTGACGGCGACGGGCACCTCGGACCGTGACCGGTACATCCAGTCGGCGAGGGTCGACGGTTCCTCCTACAGCCGTACGTATCTGACGACCGAGTCGCTCCGAGGGCTGCGGTCGCTCGCCTTCACCGTCGGCGCCGAACCGTCCGGCTGGGGGACGTCCACCGACGCCGCCCCGCCCGCCCTGGGACCCACCACACCCCTGACGTGACGAGACGCGGTCGCGGCAATCGCCCATGCGCCGGTCAACGGATGCGCATGGCGGGCGCCGCGGCCGTCACTCGACGACCGGCACGGATGGAGCACCCGGTGGCATGTTGAACGGTGTGACCACCTGGATGGCCGAGGGCAGCGACGGTCCGTCGTCGGGGAGTGCCTTGTGGGCGCGCATGATGATCTGGCAGGCGCGGCGCATGTCCTGGCGCAGGTCATGGTGGAGGACCGCGGACAGACGGCGCTCGCGCAGCAGGCGGGTGTTGTCGTGGTCGAGGTCGTGGGCGATGAACGCCTCGCACTCCCGCCCGAGCGCGTCGAAGGCGTCGAGGGTGGCGAGGTTGCCCCCGCCCGCGGAGTAGACGGCGATGATGTCCTCGTCCCGCTTGAGCGCCTCCAGGACGAGATCGTGCTGGGTGGCGTCCAGGCCGTCGCTGTCGGTGACCTCCACCAGGGATCGTCTGGGTTCGGCGAGGCGCATCGCGCTGCGGAAGCCCATCTCGCGTTCCTCCTCGCCTCGGAAGGAGCCCCGGCTGATGGTGGTGAGCACGTTGCCGGGCCGCTTGCCCAGCCACTGCCCGAGGAGGTAGGCGGCGGTGGCGCCGGCCGCGCGGTTGTCGATACCGACGTACGCCAGGCGTGCGCTGTGAGGCAGGTCGGTCACCAGGGTGACGACGGGGATGCCGGCCGCGACCAGCCTGCCGACCGCGGCCGCGATCTCCGGCTCGTCGGGGGCCTTGAGGATCACGCCCTGCGTACCACGCTTCGCGATCTTGTCCAGGGTTCCGATCAGTTCGGCGGGAGGGCAGGTCTCGCGGAAGTGGAAGCGCGAGCGCACGAGAGCGGGATGCAGGGAGGGCAGTTCGGCTTCGAGTGCGTCCCGTACCGCGGTGGAGAACCGCTCCGGGGTCTGCATCACGATGTCGATCATGAAGGTGCGGCCCCCGAGCCGGACCTGGCTCTGCTGGCGGTCGAGGTCCTTGATGGCTTCGTGCACCTCCCTGATGGTGCTCTCCGTCACGTTGCCCCGCTGATTGAGGACGCGGTCGACCGTGGCCGTGCTCAGTCCGGCCTGACGGGCGATTTCCCTGATCGGATAGCGGTGTCGCATGACTGATCCCAAATGCCGATGATGGATTTTTGATGCACTGATAAGCATTGAATGATGGGTTCGGGTTCTCAAGACTGGCAGAAATACACGGACTGCGAAAGGACCCGGATGTCTCCCATAGCCGCAGGAGCGCGGACTTGGTTGACCGAGGCGGACTGCGATCTCGACGTGTTCCGCTCGCTCGTGGAGCGGCGCACCGACCCCGCCGACCACCCCTCGGCCGAGCGGATCGAGCAGAACGTCCCGCTCTACGACAGCGATCGGCTCCGCTCTCTGGCGACCTCCCCGCAGGGCCGTCGGAGCGTGCAGGACGAGCTGATCAGGGCTCTGTTGGACGGGCCCGGCATCGTGGTCCTCAAGGGCGCCTTCCCGGACGCGGCCGTCGTGGACCGGGCCTCCGACGCCTTCCGCGCACTGATCGAGGAGGAGCGCGCGAGCGGCGCGGCCCACGGCGACCACTTCGCCAAGCCCGGTGCGAACGACCGCGTCTGGAACGCCCTGGACAAGGTGGCCGTACGGGCGCCCGAGGCGTTCGCCGACTACTACGCCAACGACATCCTGGAGTTGATCGCCGAGGCCTGGCTCGGCCCCGCCTACCAGGTCACCTCACAGGTCAACGTGGTCAACCCGGGCGGCGCGGCGCAGAACGTCCACCGCGACTACCACCTCGGCTTCCTCTCCCGGGAACAGGCCGCGACCTACCCGGCGCACGTCCACCGGCTCTCTCCGGTGCTGACCCTGCAGGGCGCGGTGGCCCACTGCGACATGCCCGTCGAGTCCGGCCCGACGCTGTACCTGCCGCATTCGCAGAAGTTCGAGCCCGGCTATCTCGCCTGGCGACTCCCTCAGTTCGTCGAGTACTTCGACGCCCACCACGTCCAACTCCCCCTGGAGAAGGGCGACGCGGTCTTCTTCAACCCGGCGCTCTTCCACGCCGCCGGGCACAACCGTTCGGCCGACATCAGGCGCATGGCCAATCTGCTGCAGATCTCCTCCGCCTTCGGCCGCGCCATGGAGACGGTGGACCGCGAGGCGATGGCGAACGCGTTGTTCCCGGTGCTGCTGCGCCGCAAGTGCGAGGGGGTCTCGGAGGACTGGCTGCGCCGCGTGATCGTGGCCACCGCCGAGGGCTACCCCTTCCCCACCAACCTCGACCTCGACCCGCCGGTGGACGGTCTCGCCCCGCCCTCCCAGGCGGACACCCTCTGGCAGGCCGTGGCCGAGGAATGGGACCCGGAGCGGCTGCGCCAGGAACTGCAGGCCGCAGCCAAGCGCCGCCAGGGCTGAAAGGGACACAGCACTCTCATGGGACTGCTTGAGGACAGAGTCGTCCTCGTCAACGGCGGCGGCCAGGGCGTCGGCGCGGACATGGGCGCGCGCTTCGTGCGCGCGGGCCTCTCCGATCCGGCGCAGGCGCGCGACAGAGCAGAAGGAGCACGATTCCGATGCGTATAGGCATCATGGGGCTGGGCCGCATCGGCGCCTTCCATGCGGAGACCCTCGCCGGGCTGGAGGCGGTGGACTCGCTGGTGGTCACCGACCCGGTGTCGCCGCACACCGTCTTCATGGACCGCTTCGCCGAGGCGTGCACGCTGTCGCTCCGTGAACACCGGCCCGTACGACTCGACGAGGTGCGCAAGTGATGACGGACGAACCCCTGCGGATCGGCGTCCTGGGCGCGGCCCGGATCGCCGAGCTGTCGATCGTGGGACCGGCCCGGGCGACCGGCCACCGCCTCGTCGCGGTGGCCGCCCGCGACCGCGACCGGGCCGAGGCCTTCGCCGCCACGCACGGCGTGGAGCGGGTGGTCGGCTCCTACGCCGAGCTCGTCGCCGACCCGGAGATCGAGGTCGTCTACAACCCGTTGGCCAACAGCCTGCACGGGCCGTGGAATCTGGCCGCCCTCCAGGCCGGCAAGCACGTCCTGACCGAGAAGCCGTCCGCGAGCAACGCAGCCGAGGCGGTGGAGGTCCACGAGGCCGTCGCCAAGGCGGGCACGGTGTTCATGGAGGGCTTCCACTACCTGTTCCACCCGGTCACCCGGCGCCTGCACGAACTGCTGAACAGCGGGGAGTTGGGCGAGCTCAGGCACGTCGAGACCATGGTCGCCATGCCCGCGCCACCGGACAGCGATGTGCGGTGGTCGCTCCCGCTGGCGGGCGGCGCGCTGATGGACCTCGGGTGCTACAGCCTGCACGCCCAGCGCATGCTCGCGCCCTGGGCAGGTGGGGCGCCCCGGCTGGTCGCCGCGCGCGGCGGTGAGAAGGCGGAGGCCGCGGGGGTCGACGAGTGGCTGGACGCCGATCTGGAGTTCCCGGGCGGCGCCACGGGCAGCGCCCGCTGTCACATGGCCCACCAGACATGGCAGATGAGCTGCCGCGTCGTGGGCTCACGCGGCGAAGCCACAGCGGTGAACTTCGTACAGCCCCATCTGGACGACCGGGTCGTCGTACGTACAGCCGCCGGTGAGCGCACCGAGGAACTCGGCCGCCGGTCCTCGTACACCTACCAGCTCGAGGCCTTCGCCGCCCACCTGCGGCGCGGTGTGCCGCCGGCGCTCGACGCCGACGACGCGCTCACCACGATGCGGCTCATCGACGATTCCTACCGGGCGGCCGGGTTCCCGGTACGGCCACGTACGGTCCTTCCGGCCACGGCATAGCGAAGAGCGAACGGGAGAGGGCGGTACCGGACCGGTACCGCCCTCTCCCGTTCTCTGTACGGCCTACCGGTAGAAGGCAGGCCGCTCGATCAGCTCGACCTCGACGCGTCGCCCCTCCCGCTGGGAGAGCACACCCGCCTCGCACACGGCCGCGGCCGCGTAGCCGTCCCAGACGCTGGGGCCGGTGATCTCGCCGCGTCGGGTCGCGTCCACCCAGCCCTGGACCTCACGGTCGTACGCGTCCTCGAAGCGCTCGACGTAGTCCGGTGTGATGCGTCCGCCCCAGCGGCCGTCGGTACTCAGCCGCGGCCCGTGCTCGTCACCGATGCGTACGGTGCCCCGCTCGCAGACCGCCTCGGCCTGCACCTGATAGCCGTAGCCACAGTGACCGAAGATCTCGACGTCGACCAGGGCACCCAACTCCGTCTCGAAGAGCACGAATTGAGGGTCGTTCATACCGACCGGCGCGTGTGACGTCGGGGCCGGCTTGTGCACGGTGACCGCTGTGATCTCCTGGTCGAGAAGCCAGCGTGTCACGTCCATCTCGTGCACCACCGAGTCGTTGATGAGCATCTCGTTGGTGAACCACGGCGGCATGGACAGGTTCCGGTGCCGATGGTGCAGCATCAGTGCCCTGCCCAGCTCCCCGCCGTCGAGGAGCCGCTTCAGCTTCATGTACTCGGTGTCGTACCGCCGCATGAAGCCCACTTGGATACGCCGGTGCCCGAGCCGCTGCTCCGCCGTCAGGACGCGAAGGGCGGAAGCCGCGTCGGGGGTGAGCGGCTTCTCGCACAACACCGGCAGGTCACGGCCGAGGGCTTCGAGCAGGGCCGCCTCATGGGCGGGCCCCGGGGAAGCGATGAGGACGGCGTCCACGTCCTGTGCTGCCATGGCCGCCGCGGGTTCGGTGTACGCCGTGCAGCCCTCGATGGCGTCCGCGAGGGTCTTCGCCCGTTCCGCCTCGATGTCGACGACGGCTGTCACGCGTGCCCCGCTGACGACGTCATGGAGTCTGCGCACATGATCCGCGCCCATCTTGCCGGTGCCGACGACGGCAACACCCAGTGTTCGCTGAGGTGGCATGTTCGTGATGTCTCCGTTGCTGGTGAGGGTCAGTTGGCCTGGAGGGCTCCGACTTGAAGGGCGTCCTCTTCGGGCCGAGCCAACAGCCCGAAGGTCAGCGGCCGTTCAGAGGTTCGCCCGTCCTTCCGCGGGGCCGGCGGAGCCGGCGACGGGGAGCCCGTCGCCGGTGCCGTTGTCCGGGTCACGGTCGTCACCGGGTTCCCTTCGCGGCGAAGTCGGCGATCTTGTCGACGTTGGACTGGTCGACGAAGGCCGGCCCGGTCAGCACGGGTGCCTCACCGCCTCCGCTGTAGTTGCCGTTCGTCTTGTAGAGCCACAGGGAGTCGACCGACAAGTACCCCTGGAGGTAGGGCTGCTGGTCGATGGCCCACTGGATCTTGCCCGACTTGATAGCGCCGACCGCGTCCTTGTTGAGGTCGAACGTGGCGAGCTTGGTCTTGGTGCCGGCATCGGCGATGGACTGAATGGCGGTCATCGCGAACGGAGCGCCGAGCGTCGTCACGTAGTCGATGGAGCTGTCCTGCCTGAGCTTGGCGGTGATCGTCGACTTCACCGACGGCATGTCCGTGCCGTTGACGTAGAGGATGTCGGTCTTGCCTTCGAACGTCTTCTTCACGCCCGCACAGCGGGCCTCCAGGGCCACCTGCCCCTGTTCCATGATCACGCAGACGGTGTGCTTGGCCCCGGCCTCGTTGAGCCTGCGACCGAATGCCTCGCCGGCGATGCTCTCGTCCTGGCCGAAGTACTCGAGCAGACCCTGCCCCTTCCAGTCCCGCACGCCGGTGTTGAAGCCGACGACGGGGATACCGGCCTGCTCGGCCTTGGCGACCACGGCCTTCATGGCGTCCGGCTTGGCGAGTGTGACAGCGATGCCGTCGACCTTCTGGTCGATGGCGTTCTGAACCAGGTTCGACTGGTTGGGGCCGCTGGGGTCGCTGGAGTAGATCAGCTTGACGTTGTCCTTGGCCGCGGCGGCCTCGGCACCCTTGCGAATCGTGTCCCAGAAAGTGTCACCAGGGGCGGCGTGAGTGATCATCGCGACCGTCATACGGGGGGTGCCGGCCTTGCCGGCCGAGACAGCGTTCCCGCTCTCTTCGGCCTGCTTGCCTCCGGAGCTGCTGGAGCATCCGGCCACAAACAGTGCGGCGGCGGCTGCCACTGCGACGACGGGGACGATTCTGCGGGAGCGGGGGTGGGAGGAACGGTCCATCTTTCCGGCACCTCACTGTGCTACAGGGAAAAGGGAGAAGCGGCTGACCAGGCGAACATTGCGAATCACATACCGTTGACACGGCTGTTGCCCATGACGAGATAGAACCGTCACACCATCCCGAGGTCAACGTTTGCAATGACATCATTTATCCATCACGGCAAAATGCCGGAACAATTGCTGACACTGCTTGCGCGTGACCTCCAGACCTGAAATATCCACTGCGTTCCCCTGAAATGGGCGAGAGGTCCGGCGCCGCGCCGACAGATGGAAACAGGGGTGGTGGGGACGACCGTGGTTTCGTCCCCACCACCCCTGCGGCATCTATTTCACCAACTCCGCGGCAGACCGGTACGCCGCCGCGGCAGCCTCCCGCACCGGCAGCCCACGGTGCGTGTCGGAGAGGATCTCCACACCCCAGGGGCCGCGCCAGCCGGCCGCACGGAGCGCGGCGATGATCCCCGGGAGGTCGAAAGAGCCCTCTCCGCACAGGCGACGGCGATGGACGGTGTCCTCGAAAAGAGTGCCGACGACCTGGCTGTCGGCGTCGTTGAGCTCCACGCCCACGATCCGCGACCCGGGTACGTCCGCCAGGTCGGCGGGTGGGGTGTGGGCACGCTCGGTGTGCCAGACGTCGATGATGAGACCGCCCGCCGGGTGACCGGCGGCCTCGACGAGCCGTAGTCCGTCGTGCACGGTCCTGAGGTTGGACCAGGGCAGGGGCTCGACCCCGAGCCGGGCACCCACCCCCTCGGCCTGCGCCGCCAGCGTGGCGAACTCCTTGGCCCAGACGTCGAGGTCCCAGGGCTCGTCGCCCACGTCGGGGCCGATCTTGAAGGTGCGTGCGCCGAGCGCCTCGATGGCCCTCAGCATTCCGCCGCGGACGGCGTCCGACGCGGCTCGCCGGGGTCCGTCGGCCCACCAGTCGGTCAGCAGCTCCAACTCGATGTGGCTGATGCCGTGGTCCTCGAAGAGAGACCGGATGCCGGTGAGCCCGTACTCTCGCTCGGCCTCCACCAGGTCCGCGTACAGCAGCCCGAAGGCGGTGAATCCGGCGTCGCGCGCCGCTTCCACCCGTTCCCGCAGGTTCAGCGGACTGCGCTGGTCCTCCTGATCGGGAGCGGCGTCGCCCGCCGTGGTCCAACAAGTGGCCAGAAATTCGTCAGCGGTCATTTCTGTTTCCTGGATCCCTCATGTTCGGAAAAGACGCCGGCGTGCAACGAATGGCAATCAAAAGAAGAGGCGGAAAGAGCGAGCAGCAAGTCGCCCCGATATTCTTTGATGCCCCGCACACGCCAGTCAATCCCTCAGAAGACATCAAAAACGCATCAGGCCCGTATACGGCTGCGCGACACCGCGCAGCACCGCGCGCAGATGCTCGGCACTGGCCCACACATCCTCGACCGGCCCCTTTGCCTTGGGCTCCTCGGTCAGGATGGTGTCCTGTTCCAGGACCTACCAGCCGTCGTACCCGCGCGCGCTGCGGTGGATGACGATGGCCTGGACATCCACGTCTCCCGCGCCCGGTCGAGGTTGGAGAGCAGCAGCCTCCAGCCGTCGGCGTCGAGTTCGGGGCGGGAGTCGTAGCCGTCCTGGCCGGTGACGGCCGACAGGACGAGGACCTCGGCCTTCGAGGCGGCGTGGCTCTCCAGGAGCTGTTCGGCCTCGGGCAGCGGATCGTGTCCGGGCACGTGCAGCAGCAGCGGGGTGAAGCCGCCGACCGCGGGGAGGTCGTGGTGGGCGAGAACCTGGGCCATGGCGTCCGGCCACGAACCCGCGGGCCCGCGGACCTGGGACGCGGCCGTGGCCCCGAGCCGGTCGCGGACCCGGCTCCGGAAGGCGTCATACGGGCGCGGCGGCCCGAGAACCGTTCGGGCCGCCCCGACGCGTCGAGCGAATCAGTTCGTCCTCTGTACGGCGCACACCTTGCCTGCGCCGTTGAAGATCTGCCAGGAGAGCGTCTGCCTGTCGTTCCGCTGGGGGCAGCTGCCGCCGCTCAACACCGCGGTGATCGCCATGATCGCGTTCTGGCCGCTCGGCACCTGCGTCCGGTCACAGCCCCAGACGCTGAAGAGCCGCCCTTCACCGTGGAGGGACCCGTCGGCCTGCTTGCTCAGTGTCGCGGGGAAGCACTGCCCCACGGCGAATACGCGGTCAAGGCACAGCGCGATGGAAGATCCGTCGTCGTTGACGTGCCCCCAGCCCCGTCGGCCCGCACCCTGGGGGCAGTTCGAGGCGGACGTCGTCACCATGGTCACCTTCGAGAAGGCGAAGTTCGCACCGCAGTCGACCGCGAAAGGCCGGTCGTGGTTCAGCTTGCCCCAGCCGCTGTCGTACACGTTGAGGCAGGTGCCGACGCCGACGGACGCGAATGCCACGTCGACCGGGTCCGGCGGGTCGGGGGTCGGAGAGGGGCTGGGACTGGGACTGGGGCTGGAAGAGGGGCTGGGAGAGGTTTCCGGGTCCTCCGACTCCTTGTCACCCCCGCCGGCGGACGACGGCTCCCGGTACGGCGCGGGCTTCGCAAAGGACCCGCCGGAGGGACCCGAACCGATCCCGGTGTCCGTGCGGTTCCGTTCGCCGGTCGACGCCGTCTCCTGCCACGGCTGCCACATGCCGAGGAGAATCACGAGGCCCACGAGGGCGGCAAGCGCCGCCGACGAGGCGCTGACGAAGTAGGTGGTGTTCATGTCGCGGCCGGCCACCCTGATCCGGGACCGACCGTCCCCTCGTACATCGATGCGAGTCCCAGCGTTGCCGTCGCCGTCGCGGCGGGAACCGTTCGATGTCCCTCCGGAGTAGCTCAAACGATCACCCCTTGGTGATGTTGATGTCCCGCCCGGACATGGTGATGCGGGAGTGCCCCGACCCGTTCGCGATCAGAGTGACGCTACCGGCCCGCGGTTCCTCCTCGCGGGCAGTGGGCCGCAACTCCTCGATCAACCGCTGGAGTTCGGTCACCATCTCCGGGTTGGCGACCAGCAGCCGGCGCAGCCGCGCCTGCCATTCACCGACGAGTTCCCGCTCGGCCTGCTCGTCCCCGTTCCGCCGTGCCACGAGCACCTCGGCGCGCGCCTCGCCCAGCTCGGCCACCACCGTGTCCGCCCGCTCGGGGTGCACCCGGCGCCATAGCTCGCCCATGGCCCGCTGCACTCCCTCCCACCCGGCCGTCGCCATTCCGCTGACCACCGTCGACGCGGCCACATTCGCCAGTGCCGCCAGTTCCAATTCCATCGCCACCCCTGTATTCGCTCGACTTCCTGGGTCAACGTGTATATCGCCCGAAGGGAAACGGCGTCCCGTGATGTGAGGAGCCCCAGAGCAAGAAGCGAGCGCGGTGCTGATCCGAGGAGCCTGCGGCCTGTGGCCGACCCCGTGGGTCAGGGCGACTCTGCTGCTCAATTCCGTCAGGCGAAGAGTCGGTGGCCGAGGCGCCCGCCCAGGTCGGAGGCGCTCTGACCTGGGACCCGCTCCGATCACGGATTGATGCCGTCGAACTGCAGCACCCGGTACGGCTGCCCCAGGGTGCCGTTCCACTGCGACACGAGGAGGGTCAGCGAGGTCGCGCTCGCGCTGCCGGGGTGGATGTAGCCGCCGTAGAGGTTGGGCACCGTCAAGGCGGTGATCCGCGGGATCGGGATGCTCCACCCGGCGTCGGGGCGAGGGGCGGCGCGGGTGCAGATCGCGCCCATGTCGACGTCGAAGTAGCTCATGCAGTAGGTGCCGCCGATCCGCTTCACGGAGAACTCGCCGGTGTTGTGCCCGGTCAGGATGACCGACGGCGCCGCCGCGGTGGTCCACTGCCAGGAACCTCCGAGATAGGCCCAGTTCTGCTGGGCGCCGAAGTTGCCGTCGCGGAAGTCGCCCGGCTGGATCCGGAACAGCTGGATGGCTCCGCCGTCGGCCGTGTTCTTGTGGGTGCCGTTCCAGCGCTTGGAGAAGATGTAGAGCCAGCCGTCGGGGTCGATACCCGCGAACGACCACATGCCGTACAGGGACTGGTTCGCCCCCTGGGTGTCGCCGGCCCAGTGGTAGTCGTAGTCGTTCCAGGTCACCCCGTAGTCGTCGGAGTAGGCGACACCGGACATCAGCGAACCGTCGTATCCGGCCGGCGGGTCCCAGGTGGCCACGGACGTGTACTGGATGTACGTGCGGCCGCCGAACTCGATGCAGTCGTTGGGTATGCGGCTCACCTCGAAGCCGTACCCGTTGTCCGTGTTGTGCTGGTAGTTGAACAGCTGGCCGGCCTGGCCGCCGGTCGGCTGCGCCCAGGTGAACGAGATCGGTGTCGCGCCGGAGGCGTCGAAGCTCGCCTGGTCCAGCATCACCGGGGAGCCGATGTAGTCGCCGCTCTGCTGCATCCCCGTCCACGAGTCGCCGAAGACGTAGCCCCAACTGCCGTCGTGCTCCCGGTAGTACGGGATGCCGAGATCGCTGGAGCCCAGGCCCTGCTGACTCGCCGAGTCACCGGCCTGGTCGCACAGCGGCGTACCGCTCTGCCCGGCGGCCACGGCAGGGGTGGCACCGAGCAAGCCCGCTCCAGCGAGCGACAGGCCCATACCGGCCTTGAGTATGGAGCGCCGGCTCGGCCGAAAGGGAACGGACATGGATCTGACCTCCGGGTGTTCTTGGTGAGTGTTGGGTGTGTTCGGTGTTGTTGCGAACTCGATGTGGGCCGGCGCTACCACGTGATCCTCCGTCGCCCGTCTCGTCAGTGGCGGGAAGCGATGACCAGGAGCAGGACCACGATCCCCAGGGCGATGAGGCAACCGGAACCGCCGCCGGAGGAGGACCCCTTGCGGAACTCGACCATCCCCCCGGGGACGACATGCGGATGACTCCGGGCGTAGTGGGTCTCGATCGCCTGCTCTCCCTGCGATTCGCTCCCCCAGGCGGTGCGGTGCCCGCACTCGCCGCACCGGTGTCGGTAGCTGTCGGCCATGCCGGTCTCCTTCGGATCGTCACCAGCGGTTGTGCTAGGTGGGTTATGTGTGGCTGCCGGCGCGTCCTGCCGGACGCTAGGAGCAGTCGGTGAAATCGCCGTGAAACAAGGGGCCGTACGTCAGTCGTCGTTCCGTGCGGCACCAACCAGGTGCTCGGCGAGGGCGTGGAAGACGAAGGGGTTCGGGATCCCGGACGCCACGGATCCCAGCACCTGCCACCGCCTGGCGACGCGGATCGCGACGGAACCGTTCAAGATCTCGACCTGCTGGACCTGCGGCCATCGCAGGGACGTTCCTCGGGAGCCGATCTCGTCCCTGGTGATCCATACGGGGCCGAAGGTGAGCCGCGCTCCCTCGGCCAGCGCGGCCAGGGCCCGCGGCACCTGGGCCTCGGTGACGGCACGACGGATCTCGGGCCCCCACACCTCCGGGTGGCCGAAGTCGCCGCCGCTCAGCATGATCCGCTCGCCGTCGACGTCGACGAGCACGTGGGCACGGGTGATTCCCTTCGGGGACAGAACTCTGCGCCGACGCACCAGGGTGGTGTCGTAGCGGATGACATGGATCCGCCCGTCGACGACAGCCGTCATCCCGTGCTCGTAGAAGTCCAGCCGGGCGCCCGCGTTCGCCCCCGTCCTGCCACCGGCCCGCCACAAGCGGCACGCGCCCTGTGCAACAGCCCGCCCGAGCACCCGAATCGCCACTCCCCGCCCAGCACGTGCGGTGGCTCCGTGCGGTGCCGCCCGATAGGTGGCGCATCGCCTGCCGAGGTGTGCGCGGCCGGCGGCTGCGGAGATCCTCGCCAGCAACAACTCCTCGTCGCGGTCGCGGGAGGTCCCGTCGCTCATGCCGCACCCACCCGGCCGCGACCGGCGCCCGCGTCGTCCCCGCGCAGGATCGCCCACCGAGCCCGCCGCAGCAGTTCGCCCGGGGCCACCCCCAGGTCGTCCGCGAGCCGCCGGCCGGCGCGGTCGAAGACAGCCAGCGCCTCGGCCCGCCGACCGCCGCGCTGCAGTGCGCGCATCAGCAGCACGGCGACCGGTTCGTTCAGCGGCTCTTCCAGAGCCAGGGCGGACAGCCCGGCAATCGCCTCGGCAACCCGGCCGAGCCTCAGCTGCCAGTCCGCCTTCCGCTGTGCCAGGGCGACCCTGCGCTCGGCGAGCCGCAGCCGTTCCAACTCGGCCAACGGGCCGGGCAGTCCGGCCAACGGCACACCACGGAACAACTCCAGCGCCCGGTCGCACAGCCGCACCGCCTCGGACAGGTCACCGGTGCGCTCGGCCGCCCTGGCCGCGGTGGCGAGTACCTCCATGCACGCCACGTCCACCTCGGCCACACCGCGGACCAGCCCGTAGCCGTACCGGTCACGCCTGATCACCGATTCCGGGCACTCCCCAAGACGCAGGCTCTTGCGCAGCCGGTAGACATAGACCGGTACGACGTTCCCGCCCGGCGACTCCATCCCCCAGACGCCATCGAGCAGTTGCTGCCGGCTGACCGAACGGTCCGGGCTCAGCGCCAACGCCGCCAGCACGGCCTGCTGGCGCACCGGGCCGACGTCCACGGGCTGACCGGCGAGCCACGCCCGCAACGGGCCGAGCACGGAGACCCGAAGCCATGGACCAGGTGCGGGGCCCGTCCGCTGACGGACAGTGATCCCCTGCGCCGCCTCCTGCCTGCGCGGGCCCTGTCCGGGCACGACCAGACCGCAGTCGAAGGCGTGCACGATGGCGGCAGCCCGGTCCCGCAGGTCCAACTTCACCAGGACGCGCCCCAGGTGTCCGCTCACCACATGCTCGGGCAGGGCGAGGACATCGGCGATTTCGGCGTCCTCCAGGCCGCAGCCGAGCGCGTAGAGAACCTCACGCTCCTGCGGAGTAAGGGCGGTGACGGTCGGCCGTCCGTGCGGTGCGGTCGTCGTCGGCATGGCTGTTCCCCGTTCTCCGGACCGGTCGATCCACTCGACCCGTCGAGTCGAACCCTCGATGCCCTCGAAGGTGGCCCCGGTGGAGGAAACGTGGACAGGACATTGAACCGGTCATATGTGGCCGGTGGCCGCGCTAGAGTCCCCCACCTGCGAAAAGGCGACATCTCAGAGGAAAGGGCAGTGACTTGTGACCAGTGGGTTCGGCGATGTGCTGCGGCGGCTGCGGGTCCAGGCGAGGCTGACCCAGGAGGAGTTGGCTGAGCGTTCCGGGGTGAGCGTGCGCACCATCCGCGGCTTGGAAACCGGCAGGCGCTCCAACCCGCGCATGACCACGGTGCGGGAGCTCGCCACGGCTCTGCCGCTACGGCCCGTGGAGCGCGAGGAGTTACTCGGCGCCGCCGTCCGCCGGAACCCGGACGGCGGCCGACAGGACGAGTCCGCCACGGAAGAGCCGGGTCCGGAGGATCCAGAATCGGAGGAACCCGGATCTGAGGAACTCGGATCGGAGGAACCAGGGTCGGAGGAACCAGGGTCGGCGTCGTCGGCTTCGGGACAGCCGACGTCGGCAGCGCATGACACGCCGTCGGACGCGACCGAGCAACTCGCGAAGGCTGTGGCCGTCCGCTGGCAGCGCGAGGAGGAACACCGACAGATCCAGGACCCGTTCCCTCTGCCGGTCCGCTGGCAGGCGGCCCCCGAGGAGCTGACCGACCACTGGGCCAACATCCTCCGTCTCCCGGCGGGAGCCGCGGCCGACCCGCTGGACCTGGACGGCCGGCTGGACGACATCGCCGAGCTGTACCGGCGCATCCCGTCCGGGCGACTGGTGGTGCTGGGGAGATCCGGCTCGGGCAAGACGATCCTGGCCCTGCGCTTCGTCCTCGACCGCCTCAAGTCACGGACGTCGGCGGAGCCCGTTCCGGTGATCTTCAGCATCGGCGCGTGGAACCCCACCGCCATCACTCTGCGGGACTGGCTGACCAGCCAACTGACCCGCGACCACCCCGGCTACGCCGCCCAGGGCCCCGGCGGAACAACCCTGGCCTCCGCCCTGGTCGAGTCCGGCCGCATACTCCCGGTCCTGGACGGCTTCGACGAGATGGCCGACGGCCTGCGCCGCCCGGCGCTGGAAGCCCTCAACGCCACCACCCTCCCTCTGCTGCTCACCAGCCGCCCCGCCGAATACGCCGCCGCGGTCGCCGAAACCGACGTACTGACCTCCGCCGCCGCGCTCGAACTCACCGACCTCACCCTCGACGACCTGGCCAACTACCTCCCCCGCACCACCCGCAAGCCCGGCCGCGCGAACCCCACCGCGAACGCCTGGGTCCCCGTACTGACCACACTGCGCGAGCAGCCGCAAGGCCAACCCGTGTCCCCCCTCGCCGCAGTCCTGGCCAACCCTCTGATGGTCGCGCTCGCCCGCACCATCTACAGCGACACCCCCGACCACGACCCGGCCTCACTCCTCGACACCGAGCGATTCGCCAGCCGGGAGGCGCTGGAAGACCACCTCCTGGACAACTTCATCCCCACCGTCTACCGCCGCCGACTTCCGCAGGCCCCGGGCGCCCGGCCTCGCCCCACCTTCGACCCGGAGCGCGCCCGACACTGGCTCGGCTACCTGGCCCACCACCTCAACCGGCTCGAAACTCCCGACCTGGCCTGGTGGCGACTCGGCAGCGGGCTGCGCCGCTCCACACGCACCCTGGTCACCGCACTGGTGACAGGACTGGTCATCGGCCTCGTCGACTGCGCCGTCTCCACCGCCGTGGGCAACTCGTTCCCGTTCCCGATCGTGGACGCGACGATCGTCGGACTCCTTTCCGGACTCATGTTCGGGCTCGCGCACTGGCTCACGTTCGCGGTCAGGGACATACCGGTGACACCGTCCGTCGTACGCCTGCAATTCCGCGGCAGGCCAGGGACCGCCCAGTGGAAGACCGGACCCCGACTGGTCATCGGGATGCTGGGCGGGTTGGTCTTCGGCTTCGGCTACGGATGCGTGACCGGCGTGATGAACAGCCTCGTCTGGAAGGCCGGGCTCCCGACCGCACTGCACGTCGGGCTTGTCAACGGGAGCGTCTACGGCCTGGTCTTCAGCGGCGGCGCCGGACTCACGTTCTGCCTTATCGGCCTGCTGGAAAGCCCCCTCGACATCCGCTCCGCCGTCCACCCACGCAGTCTCCTCACCACCAACCGCGGCACGGTGACCACCCAACTACTTGTCTGGGCACCCACCTTCGGGGCGGTGGTCGGGTTCGGAGCCGGAACAGTGGTCGACCTCCTGCAGGGGCCACTGGGTCCACTCGTCTGGAGCCCCAGCGCCGGACTCGTACTCGGCATCATCAGCGGCCTCGGCGGTGCCCTCGGATACGCGCTCACCATGACCGCCTGGGGCCAGTGGCTCGTACTCTCCCGGATCTGGCTGCCCTTGACCGGGCGCCTGCCCTGGGCCGTCGTCACCTTCCTCGACGACGCCTACCGGCGCGGTGTACTGCGCCAGGCCGGCGCGGTCTACCAGTTCCGCCACGCGCGCCTGCAGCACCACCTGGCCCAGGCCCACCCCACACTCCCCGTCCCCGGCCGACCGGGACGTCGCAGATAGCGCGTCCGCGGGATCGCGCTTCACCACGATTTCATCGCTCCTCCCTAACGTCAGGTGCCGTCCCACCAGCAACCACCATGTCATCGGACCCCGGGGGAACACCCAATGCGGAACACCAACCGACTCACGCGCCGCGCCAAGACCGTCGCCCTCACGGTGGCGATGGCGGCCGCCGCCGCCATCGCACCCACGGCCGCGTACGCCGAGTCCCCCAACCACTACTACATCGAACTTGGCGGCACCGGCTCCGCGACGGACGCGCCCGGGTGCACCATGACGTACTACTACGCCAACCAGCACCTGGACGGCGGCATCCCCGTCCCGGTCTGTTACCCGGCCAGTGCCGGCCCCTGGCTCAACGGCCAGAACACGCCGGACGTGACCGCGCCGAGCTACGACAGCAGCGTCGCGCAGGGCTACAAGAACCTCCTGGCCGCCGCCGAGGAAACGCACCGCAAGGACCCGACCGCACGCCTCACGATCGTGGGCTACTCCCAAGGCGCGCAGGCCGCCGACCAGGTACTGGAGACGATCGCGGGCGGCGGCGCCGACATCCCGCGGGAACTGGTCAACGGCATGCTGTACGCCGACCCGAAGCAGCCCGACACCGGCCTGTGGGCCAAGGTCCCCAAGGGCCTGGGCGCCCTCGGCTTCACCTCCGCCGGCCCCGGCCCCAAGGAGTTCCCGGGCGTCCCGGTCGCCCGCTTCTGCATCCGCACAGACCTGGCCTGCGACGCCACGACACCCGTGTCCGCCTACACCTTCTTCCTCACAGACACGCACAGGCGCTACGCGAACGACGGAAACGTCATGACCCAGACCATCGCGAACGGCAGCGTCGACGGGGTCTTCTGGTACGAGTCCTGACTTCGCCCAGGACATGAGAAGGCCCAGGTCAGACCCGATCCGACCTGGGCCCCGGGGCGCTCTGCCGCGAGGTGATGCATCGGCTGGGATCTCGACCGTCCTCGCCTCGGCCCGGATTGCGGCCACCGCATCGCGGGTGGACAGCACGTCAACCGGCTCCGCTCTCACCTGCGCGAGCCCCCTTGCCGCTTGAGCGCGAGCGTCGGCGCGAGGTGATCGATGGTGCGATGGGCACTGGACGTGGAGATGCCGAGCAGCGGGGCGAGCTGTCGCAGCTTCAGGTCGGTCCGCCAGTACGCAGTCACCAGAATCACGCGGTCCTGCAGCGGTGACGACCACGGACGCCCAAGCCACGACGGACGGCCGACGGGCCGACGGGCAGCCTGAATCAGGGATATCCTCGGACGGTGTCGAATGGGGCGGTGTCAGCTGGAGTAGGTCTCGCGCGGGTGATGGCGCACTGCGGGGGCAGCCCAGCGGCAGCCGTGCACTATCTGGCGGGTGCCGTCGCCTCCGCGCCTGAGAACCCCGAGCCCTATACGGTTCTTGCCGAGTTGTGGGCGGACAAGCCGTCGGAGCTGGCCGAGGTCGTTCGGGATGCCGACTCCTTGAGGGCGGTGCTGGCCCAGTCGTACATCAGCTTCCTTGAGGACGACATGGACGGCGCGGCGCTGGCCATCGGATCGGTCACGGGTGCGCAACCCGACATCGCATGGGCCAACGCTCCCTGGTTCAGCGATGAGCGCTTTCTCGGCGTCGTGAGTGCCGACGCGCTGGCAGAGGCCGCCATGCGGACGATGGACTACGGCCATGTTCTGGACACCGAAAGCGTGCGGGAACGATTCCGGCCCTGGTTCCATGCCATCGACGTGGTCTCTGCCCGCCAGCCGTTGCCGGAGGCGTCGGCCAAGATGGCGATCTTGCTGCGGGCATGCGGTCTCACCGACGCGTCCTTCGCCCTCTGCGACCAGGCGGATTCGATGGAGCGGATCATGCTGACGGAAGTCGTGCGAGCGGGGACGTGGCGCAAGCTGGGTGATCCTGAACAGACCGCGGCGGCGTTCGAGCGCGCTCTTGCCCTGGACCCGGCCAACTGGTCGCTCTATCTCGACCTGGCCGACGTGCGCAGCGAACAGGGCGACTTCACCGCCGCGGTCCGGCTGATCGATCAGGGACTGACGCACGAGCCGGCTGAGCTCACACTTCGCGCGGCCGGGGCCGCCTACCGGGCCCGCCTTACCGGCTCGGCTGCCGAACTGAGCGAACTCATCGAACTGGCGCCGAATCTGCCGAACGACTCGTACCGGAACCTGCTGATTGACCACGCGTGCGCCGGCCCCGCCCTGCCTTCCGAGCTCGTGGCCGCGGCCCGCCGCATCCGGAACAGCTGAAGCTCCGCTCCTCGACGAGCAGCAACTCCAGCTCAGGGACAGTCGGCCGCGTCGGTCTCCTCCGCGGCCCGGAGTCGGGGCGCGTCCGTACCGCGAGGAGTGAGTTCCCACAACGGGGCAACCCCCAACGGGGGCCAGGCGGTTGTCCATTCGTGCATCCCAACAATTCTGTGGCATCACCTCGCGAACGCCGGCCCCGAAAGCCACTCGCGACGGTGTCCCTCATCGCGACCGTGGTCGCCGCTCTGCTGGCCGGCTGCAAGATACCGGTCACGGCTACACCAGTCATACGGGTACCACTCGCGCGCAGGCCAACTGGACCGACGGCGCCACCGGGATGACCGGCAAGAGCTGGGACGGCAGCATCGCCAACGGGGTCGCCGCCACAGGCGTCAAGGGACTGCGGACGATCGTCCCGGTCAGCTCCATCTCCTCCTGGTACCACGCCTACTTCCCCCAGGGACCCTGGCCGGCCGGAAGCGCGCCCACGCCTGGGTCAACACCCTGCACCGCTGCTTCGACCACGAACTCCTCGGCTACGACAACGGAATCGACCGCGAGCCGATGGCCGACATCGAACGCACCCCCGACCACTCGCGGCCGGGCGTGGCCAAACTCGGTACCCACACCGGAAGCGGGACCGAGCCCTTCACCGACGACCCACAGAAGAGCGAGCCGCCAAGGCACTGCGGATCCTGCGTCGGCACCTGGGGCCGTCGCACGTACTGGAGGTCGGTGAGCAGCCGTGACACGCCCGACAGAAGACGCGGAAGAACACGAGGTGCCTCAACAACGCCTCCCCGACCGTGATCCAGCAGACCACCGAGATCCTCGCCACCGCCACCCTCAGTCAGTGATGCGAGGCGGTTGATGATGCCGGTGCCGAAGGCGGAGCGGACCAAAGGAGGAGCCCCTCTACGACACCCTGGGCATCACCGTCACCATCACCTACGACAACGCAACGAGGACCGCGACCGTAATGTCGAGGCCCTCTGTTCATCAGACGCCGAAGACCTGGAACTCCGAGACCTGCCCGGCCGGCCAGCCGTTGTTGGCGGTGAAGGTGAGTCGTACGTAGCGGGTGGTGACGGTGGAGGGGAGCGTGAGGGTCGCGGTGTTGCCGGTCGCCGGGTCGAAGGTGTAGCCCGCCGGGGCGAGTAGCTGGGCGAAGGTGCCGCCGTCCGTGCTGTCCTGGACGGAGATGGTCTGGGTACGGGTGGCCCAGGCGGTAGCCGGGGGAAGGTGGAGGACGATCCGTTTGACGCCGGTCGTGGCGCCCAGATCGACCTGGACCCACTGCGGGAAGGCGTTGTTGGCGGACTCCCAGTAGGTGCTGGTGTCGCCGTCGGTCGCGTTGCCCGAGGCGTAGATCTGGGTGTGGCTGCTCTCCGAGGTCGGGCGGTGGAGGGCGAGGTTGGTGGTGCTGGAAGGGGGGTCGGTAGTGACGGTGACCTGGTTGGAGGGCTGCGACACGTTGCCCGCCGCGTCGAGGGCGACGACGTCGAAGGTGTACGCGGTGGACGCGCCGAGTCCGGTGACAGTGATCGAGGCGGCGCTGGTGGTGCCCACCTGTGTGCTGGTCGAGCCGGACACCTGCAGGACGCGGTAGCCGGTCACGCCGACGTTGTCGGTCGACGGGTTCCAGGTCAGCGAGGCCGAGTTGCTGGTGTGCCCGGTGACGGTCAGGGCACCCGGCGCGGCGGGCGGTGTGGTGTCACCGCCGGTGGGGACGACCGGCTGGGTGGGGCGGGTCGCGGTCAGGGCGATCTGGCCCTTGAGCATGCGGCCGCCGTCGCCGGTCAGGCGCAGGTAGTAGTCGGAGGAACAGGCGGTGCCGTCCTCGTCGAGGGCGAGGAATCCGGAGTCGGTGGGCACCCACGCCTGGGTCTCGGCGGTCTTGGCGATCTGGTTGCCCTCGTTGAACTCGTCGAACATCGAGATGTAGATGCCCTGCACCCCGGCCCGCACCATGTTGTAGAACTGCCGCCACATGAAGTCGCCGTGCGCGCGCTGCCGGCCGGAGACGTCGCCGGGCAGGACGCAGGGCTGGTAGTCGATGCCGTTGGCGTTGCAGTCGGCCTGGTCGCCGAGGGTGTAGGTGTTGTAGGCGTTGTCGGCCTCGGTCACATTGGCGATGGCGCCGATCATCCACGGCGAGATCATGTTGAAGGCGTGGTAGACGCCCAGATAGCCGGGCCGTGAGCCCCCGGTGCCCGTCCGCCATTCGCGCGGGACGCCGCCCATGACGTAACAACCCTGGCCCTTGAACCAGTTGATGACGTCAAGGCAGGCGTCGGCGGTGAAGGGGTGGTCGTTGTCGTTGAAGCCGAAGCCCCAGATGCAGACGACCGGCTTGCCGTTCTGCTTCGCGTACGCCGAGGACGCGGTGTGCGCGGACATCTTGTTCGACCAGTCCGCCTTGATCTCGGACTGCATGTTCGTCCAGTCGGTGACGTCGTACATGATGTAGAACTTCCGCCCGTACGACTCGGCGGCGCTGCGCACCTTGGTCGCCATGGCGTCGCGGGTGGGGCCCTCGCCGCCGGTGGGGTTGAAGCGCTGGAGTGCCGCGGTGTCGATGCTGTTCTGCTGCATCCACAGGAAGTGGGTGTTCACCGTCTGCTGGTCGTAGGAGGAGAACAGCGTGGCGGGCCGGCCGTTGCCGAGGGCGGCGTACGACGTCTGGTACGTCCTGGTGTAGTCGCGCATATCGGGCCAGCATTTGATGCCGGTGTTGGACGGGGACGGCGGCTGGCCCCAGTTCTGGGTCCAGTGCCACCAGCCGTTGATGGGCGCGCCGTCGCCGACGCAGGCGAACCAGCCCTGGTAGCCGACGCTGATCTTGCCGACCACGTCGCCCGGCGGACTGGCCGCCGACGCGGTCTGGGCGAGTACGGTCTCGGTGGCTCCCACGGTTCCCACCGCGGTGGCCGCGATCGCGGCCCTTAAGAAGACTCTGCGTGTGACACCCATCTGCACTCCTCTGGACGCCTCTGGACGCCTCTTCGGTGGTCGGTGCCGCCGAGCGCGTCTGCGCTCGGCGGCACCCTCAACTCGGATCAGGTGTTCCAGACCTGGAACTCCGAGATCTGACCGGCCGGCCAGCCGTTGTTCGCCGTGATGTTCACCCGGAGGTATCGCTGGGTGGTCGCGGTGAACGTGATGGTGACCGTGTTATTGGTGGTGGGGTCGAAGGTGTACGTCGCCGACGACTTGAGGGTGGTGAAGGCGGCGCCGTCGGTGCTGCCCGACAGGGACAGCGTCTGGTTACGGGCGCCCCAGGCCGCGGGGAGCTGGAGGACGACACGGCCCGTGCTCTGCGCGGAGCCGAGGTCGACCTGGACCCACTGGGGGAAGGCGTTGTTGGCGCTCTCCCAGTAGGTGCCCTGGTTGCCGTCCGTCACGTTGGACGACGGGTACACGTCGGTGTGGCTGGACTCGGTGGTGGCAGCGCCCGCTGCCAGGTTCCTGCTCACCGTGCCGGCACCGGTGCCGGTCAGCGCGACCGTGGTCGTGCCGTTCGACGCGTTGCTGGCGATGCTGAGATCGCCGGTGCGGGTGCCCGACGCGGTGGGCCTGAACGTGACGTTCACCGTGCAGGAGGCGTTCGCCGCGATCGACGTACCGCAGTTGTTGGTCTGCGAGAAGTCGCCCGTGACGGTGATGCCGGAGACGGTCGCGGCCGCGGTACCGGTGTTGGTCACCGTGACCGTCTGCGCACTGCTGGAGGTGTTGAGCGCCTGGGTGGGATACGACAGCGACGTCGGGTTGGCCGACAAGGTCGCCGGCGAAGAGCCGCCGTCGCTGGGGAACACCTCGAAGTCCGACAACTGGGCCGCGTTCCAGCCTGTGTTGGCGGTGATGTTCACCCGCACGTATCTCGCCGTGGCGGCGCTGAACGTGATGGTCACCGTGTTGTTGTTGGCGTTCGGGTCGAAGGTGTACCCGGCCGATGCCTTGATCGTGGAGAAGCTCGAGCCGTCCGTGGATCCCTGCACCGACAGGGTCTGCGTGCGAGCCGACCACGCCGTCGCCGGCGGGAGCTTGAGCACGACCTTGCCGACGCCGTAGTTCTGGCCGAGGTCGACCTGGGCCCATTGCGGGAACGAACCGTTCGTGCCCTCCCAGTACGTCGACGCGTCCGGGTCGGTGAGGTTCGAGGCGACGTACGGGCTGCTGCTCGAACTCGCCGACGCCGGCCGCCCGGCGGCGACATTGGTGGTGCTGTCGATGCCACTGCCGGTCAGGGAGACGACGGTCGGGCTGTTGTTGGCGTTGCTGGTGACGGTCAGGTTGCCGGTACGGGATCCGCCCACGGTGGGCTTGAATCCGACGTTCACCGTGCAGGACGCACCGACCGCGAGGGTGGAGCAGTTGTTGGTCTGGCTGAAGTCACCGGTCGCCGCGACGCCCGAGACGGTCGCCGACGCGGTGCCAGAGTTCGTCACCTTCACCGTCTGCGCGGTGGCCGACGAGCCGACCACCGTATCGGCGAAGGACAGGCTCGCCGGGTCGGTGTTCAGCACCGGGCCCGGCGCGGTGCCGGTACCGGAGAGACTGACCGTGTTGGTGATCCCGCCCGCGTTGACGGTCAGAGATCCACTACGACTGCCGGCCGCTGTCGGCGCGAACTTCACGCTGACGGTGCACGAACCGTTCGCCGCGATCGACGAGCCGCACGTGTTGGTCTGGGAGTAGTCGCCGCTGGTGGAGATCGACGAGACGGACGCGGCGGTGTTGGTCGGGTTGGAGACCGTCACCGTCTGTGCGGCGCTCGTCGAACCGGTCGCGACCGAACCGAAGTTCAGCGCGCCCGGGGTGGCCGTCACACCTTCGGACGGGTACGGCGGATACACCGGAGCCGGCCAACCGCCGCAGTACGGCGTGCCGCTGATGCCGGAGTTCCCGCCGCCGTCGGTGACGGCGAAGTTGCCGCCCGAGCAGTTGTACACCGGGGACGAGTAACCGACGCCGGTGGCCGTGACGTTGGTGAACTTGGCGGCGCCGCCGGTCTGTTCCTGCAGGGCGAAGGTTCCGGTGCCGGCGATGGTCACGTTGCTGAGGTTGACCCCGCTGATGGTGCCCTCGACCCACTGGACCGCTTCGTACGGACTCTGCTGGATCAGCGCGTTGGTCACGTTGATCGGGCCGGTGATCGCGCCCTGGCTGCCGTCGAACCACAGGGCACCGACCCCGAACTGCCAGTTCGGGTCGAGGCTGCCGGCCCGGATCATGGTGTTGTCGGAGATCGTGGTGGTACCGACCGGCGTCGACGTGAAGCGCTGCCCCACGTGGATGCCGCCGCCCTGGGCGAGGCCGGTGTCCACCACCCGGTTGCCGCTGACGGTGTTGTCGTGACCGCCGTAGATCGCGATGGCGTTGGCGAGGATCTGCAGGGACACGGTGTTGTTGGAGATCGTGTCGTTGGCGTCGGCACCGATGCCGGAGTCCGCCCAGGTGGCGATGCCGTCGTCGCCGGTGTTGCGGATGTCGCTGTTGGTCACCTTCGAGTTGGTGACGGCGCCGTGGAAGTTGATACCGTCCGCGGTGGTGTCACGGATGCGCATGCCGGTGAACGTCAGCCCGTCCATCGGCCCGTCCATCCAGGCGCCGACCTTCATGTGGTCGATCCACACGCCGGCCACGGTCGAGTTGCTCATCGCGCCGCCGATGCCGTTGACCTGGGCGCTGTCGTCGCGCTCCTGCACATTGCCGAAGATCGCGAAGTTCTGGAGATGCACGTTGGTGCTGGCCGAGGGCGCGGAGTTGCCGTAGAAGCCGGGTGCCGTGCCGGTGACGGTCGAGTACCACATGCCGGCGCCGGCGATCGTGACGTTGTTGACACTGATGTGGCCGGGGATGTTGTAGGTGCCCGGCGGGATCCACACGGTGCCGCCGGAACCGGCCGCACTGATCGCGGCGTTGAACGCGCTGGTCGCGTCGCTCACACCGGTTGAGTCGGCGCCCTTGCTGGTCACCGACACCGACCCCGAGGGTGCGGTCAGGGCGGCGCCCACCTGCTCGAAGTCGGCGAAGTCGATCGTGTACGAGGAGGCGGTGTCCCCCGAATCGACCTGCAGCTTGAAGGTCGTTCCCGCCGGATAGGTGGTGGAGAACAGGCGGTGGGCCTCGTCGAAGAAGTGGTGCGGGTTGCTGCCCGGCGAGTTGGTGAAGGGGTAGCTGCCGTAGTACCAGCTGTAGGCGTTGGTCAGGGTGAAGTCGGGCTGCTTGACACCGTCGATGTACAGGGACAGCCCCGCGGTGTAGACCGAGCCGTTCGAGGTGTCGGGGATGCTGTAGCGGAAGTTGATCGAGTTGGTGGCCACCGGCGTGGTGAACGTGACGTACTTGCCGGTGCCCTGGAGCGTCGTCGCCTTGCGGTACGACGCCTCGTCGGCCAACTGGCCCTGGGTGTAACTCGGGCCGATGGGTGTGCCGTTGGTGGCGGAGTTCTCCGCCTGCACCTCGACGTAGGGCAGGCTCGCGCCGCTGCCGCCCGTGGCGGCGATCGCCGCCCAGGCAGGTGGGACAGCCAGAGCGAAAACGCCGACGACAGCCAGCATCGCGGTGCTGACCGCCCAGACGAGGACTCGTCTCAGAGCTCGGATGGAATGGAACACTTGCCACTCCTTTCATCACGAAATGCCGGAACTGTGCCGCTGACACCGCCAGAGAGGGAGGGACGGGGCTCAAGGGGAGCCGGGAGACAGGGGGAAGGCAGGGGGTGCTGACGATGCGAGGGGGACCGTAATATCGTCGACATGGTCGCGCAAGAACTAGACAGAACATTGCAACAATGAAAATTCAGCATGCAAGATCTAATGCGACGCCTTGAGGCTGCATCCAGCACCGGGCCACGCGCATGCCGGTGCAGAGATTCCCATCCAAGGTCGCCTGAGCACGCCACGCACTCCACGTTTGAGGTCAGCGAAAAGACGTCACAAGAAGCGGAGGACGACGAACATGCAGGTCAGGCTCGGCTTTTTGGCTGCGAAAGTAGGTCGTCAGCCGTCAAGAGCGTCTAACGAGCGTCACGGCCCGGCAGGTTCCTAAGCGGATCATGACTGACAGGCGACCTACACCACAGGGCCGCCGAAAGGCGATCACGTTCACGTGCGGCACCCAGACGTGTGACGGGATGTGCTCCCGGGCTGCCTGCCCGCCCCATCTTGGCAGTCTGCCCGCACCTGGTCGAGGTGGAGCCAGAGGTCAGGGCGATCTCTACGCCCATCCCTGGCCGTTCGACGACCACGGTCGCTGGACTGCCGGACGACGGTGCGGACGCAGAACAAGCCTGACCAGATAAACGGCTCCGCCCCTGTTTGAGGACAGGGGCGGTAGATCGGCCCAAGAGATGCTGGACCTCGTAGAGAGTCGTCCAGCGTCTTGTGGTGCGGGAGCTTCGAGAACAGCAGGGACCGGCGGAAACGGCGGCCGTCTCGGACCGCGAGTTCCTCGGACAGCACGGGGTGGACGGCCTCGGCCTGGTCCTGGCCGTCACGGTGACTGGACACCTGGACTGCTGCTGCGGCGAGTCACCCGAGTCCTACTGGGGCTGCCGCCTCCACGCCGACGGCAGCGCCGGACAACCGGGCGCACTCCACATCCGCTTCTCCCGCCGTTCCGGCGACCGAGCACGGCACTACAAGCACAAGCTCAACGACTATGAAGAGCGCCGAAACCTCTACCGACCCGTCTCCGCATAGCTGACGGGCCCGCGTACCGGAACGATCCCGTAGCCGCTGACCAACGGCTGTCCCACCGCTCCAAGACGCCTGTCGGCCTTCGCGTCCACCAATTCAGGCGCACGATACAGCGGCGGAGTCCCGGTTACCGAAACCGGGACGCCGCCGCACCAGTGGGTAGTCCACCGCCACGACCTGCCCGTACGTCGAAAGGGACACCCGACGGCCAGCACGGTGGAGGTGACGGGGGCTCAGATCTCCCAGCACCATCCCAGTACGAGGAAAAACCAGGAGCCCGACTCGGAAGAGTCGGCGCTACCTGGCGGGTCATGGCGCGCCGCCTGATGGGTCACGGCGGGGTCGCCAGCGAGCCCCGAGCCGTCTGCCGGCATGTGCGTCATCAGCCGCCGGGAGCGAGGATGTAGCTCCACTCGGCGAGCGCGTTGATGCGGCTCTCGGTGTACGCGAGTGGAAGATATTCTCCGGCGCGCCATGGTTGGACGTGGTCCTGGTAGTGCTTCCGGCCTGGACGTCCGTCCTGTCCGGGCGCGTTGATGAACCAGGAGTCATCCCAGTCGCCGACATCCGTGACGAACCGGAAACCGGCACCAGCTGTCTGCGATCCGTCGGCACGGCGCGACGAGACCGCGACCGTGTCCGGACTCCCGCTCTTGGGCACTGGCGGCAGTGACCAGTCGGGCGCGATCTCGTCTGCCGGATGGGTGAAGCGCATGGTGTGGAACCGACCCCACTCCCAGAGGGAGTGCTGGCCTTGCTGCCGGTTCAGGTGGTCGACGGCCTCGGTCAGAGTCGCGTCCACTACCTCGGCGAGAAGCGAAGGCGATGCGGCGAGTTCATCGAACAGCCTCAGGTCGACCCGAGGGTCGCCTGCGGCCTCTTCCCGGTCGGTCGGGTCGAGCGTATCGACGGCCTCGTCCACGGCGTCGACACCACAGGCGATGACGGCACGAGTGAGCAGTGCGCGCCGCAGCGGTCCGCGGAACCAGGTCTCGAACAGTGCTGCCGCCGGTGAGTCCTCCGTCATGCGGTGGTCCCACTGAGCCAGCAGGCGCAGCGCCTGCGAGGCCGGCTGGGAAAGCCCGCTCAGCGGCAGGCCGCGCAGCACGCCGCAGATGCGCTGCGCCGGCACGCTGACCACATCCATCTGCAGTGCTCTCGCCGTCTTTGTCGTCCAGCTCCGATCACGGCGCAGCTCTTCGCTGATACGGAGATAGCGGTAAGGCGCGAGCCATTCATAGCCGACCGGAGAGGCCGGCTCTGTCGCGCCGTCCGGCAACTGCCGCTGGTTGGCGGTGGCGATCCAGCCTTCGTCCGGATCGATGAGGCCCGGCAGGTCATCGGAGCCGCGAGAGCCCGTCCAGTCGAACCGGCCGTCGCCGGGTACCGGAGTGAGCCCGTCCGCCTGGCGGACCGGCGTCCGTCCGCTCGCCTGCCATCCGATCTGCCCGGAACGATCGGCGAAGACGTGGTTCGCGGTCGGCGCTCCCCACTGCGAGAGCGCCTTTCGGACGTCGTGGACGTCCGTGGCATCTAGATACCGCAGGCTGGAAAGGTAGGGCGCCATGCCGGGCTCGAGCCACACCGCCGCCACGGCGACGGCGGTTCCCGCATCGGCATCGATCGAGGTCACCGGCCCGTGGACGCTGAACCGGTTGAGACGCACTTCCTCGCCCTTTCCGCATACCGGGATGACCTCTTCGACGCGCTCGAAACGCCGCCACGCACCGTCATGCCAATAGCGTTCCGAGTCCGCCGGATCCAGCCGATAGACGAACACGTCCTCCTGGTCCGTTGGAAGGTAGGTCAGCCCGAAAGCGACTTCTGCATTGTGGCCGATGCTCACGCCGGGCAGGAACGGCTCGCCCGCCCCGATGACGTCGAACTCGGGACAGCTGAGGTGCACGACATACCGCAGCGAAGGGAGAGTCATGGCTCGGTGGGGATCGTTGGCGAGCAGAGGCCGGCCTGAGGCCGTACGCGATCCGTCCAGCACCCAGTTGTTGCTGCCGTCGACGGCGGGCTCCGAGTTGCGCGTCGCGTTCGGATCACCGAGCCGCACCGGCCCGGAGGCGAGCTCGTACATTGCCAGCGCGTCAGGACCCACCTGCGCATCGGCGTGGGCGGTGGGAGTCGTGGCAGGCTCCAGACTCCGGCGAAGTGCGTCGACGCCGGCGCCCCACCGGCTCAGGGTCCGGCTTCGGGTGAGTTCCTGCAGCGCGTTCTCATACAGTCCGTGCACCCGGATGCGGCTGATGTCCTCGCCGGCCCACTCCAGCGGCTGATGTCCCAGGCGTCCGAACTCTGGTGGCAGGGAGTCCGTCGCCTGGGCGTGAGCGATGTACGCATTCACGCCCGCTGCGAAGGACGTCATCGCCTCGCCGCCGCGCGGGCCGTACGCCTGGCGTTCGGCTACGGGATCGCCGCGGAAGAGGAAGGCGCGGCTGGCCTGATCCTTCTCCACCCATTGCGGACCGAAGGCTTCCGCGAGGCGGCCGAGTCCTCGGCGCATCCACAAGTCCATCTGGAACAGGCGGTCGCGTGCCGCGACATACCCCTGGGCCAGGAACACGTCGGCCGCCGACGAGGCGCGGATATGAGAGACCCCGGTGCTGTCCACGGTCACGGTGACGTCGCTGCGCATGCCCGGGACTGCGATCACCGAGCTCTGCCGTTTCGATTCGGTCGGTGCGATCGCCGTCACAGCTTCACCGCCTCTGCCTCTGCCCGGGCGACCTTCCCGTCTGCATGACGGCGGCTCATGATCCGGTGCAGGCCGAGCGCCCCGCCGATGGTCAGGAGCATCAGCACCGCATAGAAGACCGCGACGGCCCACGGGTTGTTGCCGGAGGAGTTGAGGATCCACTGCGCGATCAAGGCCGTCGGTCCGCCGATCAGAGCCGAGCAGAACTGGTAGGCCATCGAGACGCCCGAGTAGCGGATACGGGAGGGAAAGGCGTACACGAGGAAGCTGGCGAGAACGGCGAAGTAGGCGCAGATGCTGCCGAACGAGACGTACATGGTGAGTGTGATCAGCAGGAGGTTGCCGTGGGAGATGGCCGCGAAGTAGGGGACGGTGAAGACCAGCGCGATCCCGAGTCCGACGAGCATGACCCTCGTACGGCCGAAGCGCTGCGCGGCGTGGCCGGCTATCCACTGCGCGACGAACTGGACGACCGTGGCGCCGATCAGGATGTTGAGGATGATCCGGCGCCCGAATCCCAGCGGCCCGGTCGCCCACGCCAACATGAAGGTGTTGGTGAAGTAGGAGTTCGAGATCGCCATGATCGAGACTGCGATGCCGAGGACGAGCACGAGCGGTGCCTGCGTGAAGACGACGAGTGCCGGCGCCTTCTCGACGGTTCTGGACTGCTTCGACGCCAGGTACTCCTCGGACTCGGGGACCCGGAGCCGCAGCACAAGGCCCACCACGACGAGGACTGCTGAGAACAGGAAGGGAAGTCGCCATCCCCAGCTGTAGAAGTCGTCGTCCGGAAGCAGTCCCACCAGAAGGAACGAGCCGGTCGCGAGCAACGACCCGATCGGGGAGCCTTGCTGGACCCAGGCGCCGGCGATCGTCTTGCGATTCTCCGACGCGTTCTCGGTGGCGATGAGGACGGCGCCGCCCCACTCGCCCCCGACGGCCAGCCCCTGCACGGCGCGGAGGACGACCAGCAGTACCGGCGCGAGCAGGCCCACCTGGGCGTACGTCGGCAGGAGTCCGATGAGGGTGCTCGCGATACCCATCATGAGCAGGGTGGTGATGAGTACGTTCTTCCGGCCGAACTTGTCTCCCAGGTGGCCGAAGAGGAGGGCTCCCAGCGGCCGGGTCAGGAAGCCGACCCACAGGGTTGCGAAGGACGCGAGCAGTCCGGTGCCGGCGTCCACCTCCGGGAAGAACACCCTTCCGAACACGAGCGCGCTTGCTGTTCCGTAGACGAAGAAGTCGAACCACTCCAGTGAGTTGCCGACCATGGCACCGATGATGGCGGCGCGTTCGCGATCTGGGCCTCGCGTCATCTTGCATCTCCTTGACGAGGACTGGGTGAGCGGCTCAAGCGCCGTCCGCACCAAGGTGACCGGCTCCGTTCATGCTGTCCAATGAAAAATTTCGCCCTTCGTTATAACCTCCAGGAATGGACCGGCGAAATCTGCAAAGCTTCGAGACCGTTGCCCGCCTTGGTTCCGTGAGCGCCGCGGCCGCTGAATTGCGGATCAGCCAACCGGCCGTGTCGAAGCAGATCCAGCGTCTGGAGAAGGAGTTGGGTCTGCGTCTCTTCCACCGCAACCCGTCCGGCATGACGCTGACTGCCGCCGGTGAGACCCTGCTGGAGCTGGGCTTTGACGTCCTCGCCCGCTTCGAGCGGGCCGAGGGCGTGATGCGCTCGCGGTTCCGCGGGATGCCGTCGTTCAGGGTGGCCTGCCCGCATGCCACAGCCGAAGGCGTACTTACACCGTTCGTCGCGATGACGGACGTTCCCATTGTCGACCTGCACATCATCCCGGCCGACGACATCGACGCGGCACTGGACCACAACATCGACCTCGCCGTCAGCTCGCTGGCGCCTCCAGAACATCGCCACCGGCTTCCGATCGCCGAGGTGCCCGTCATGGTGCAGGGCACCGCCGAGGCACACGACCGCTTCGGCGTCGCGCAGTCCGGCGATCTCGAACTCCTGCGGCAGACCTGGCTCATCGTCCCGCGCACCGGAGTCGGCACGGCGGTCATCGCCGCTGCCGCGACACTGTATCCCGCACCATCGATCCGCGAGGTCTCGGCAGGCTC
Source organism: Streptomyces sp. NPDC007896 (assembly GCF_042959425.1). Classification (NCBI taxonomy): domain Bacteria; kingdom Bacillati; phylum Actinomycetota; class Actinomycetes; order Kitasatosporales; family Streptomycetaceae; genus Streptomyces; species Streptomyces sp. NPDC007896. The sequence continues at coordinate 388,839 of NZ_JBIBKX010000005.1, forward strand.
GGTCGCACAGTCGCTCGCTGCCAACGGCCAGGGATTCGCGCTGGTCACGGAGGCGCAGCGCTTCGGCCTCGGCGCCGTTCCCGGCAGAGTGAACGGCCAACCGATAACAATCACCCTCTACGCCTCGTGGGATGTCAACCACTACGCGGCAACCGACCTGCTCCAGGTGGCGAAGTCGCTGCGTGAGTGGATGTCCGCGAATCCGCCCTGGGGTCCCCGCGAGGCTTGGGACGCGTCCTCACGCAACTAGCCTCGCGCTTTCACGAGTGAGCCTGTCCGAGTCTTGATCAAATACGTGGAGAGTGCCGCTGACCTGCAACGATGGGACTTTTCGAGGGTCCTGTCGGATGCGAGGAAAGAAGCACTCTCCAGGTGAAGAAGCGTAGCGGGTCGTATCCACGTGGCTGGCCGGTGCGGACGGTCCGGCCGCCGACGGCCAGGTGACCCTGGACAGCAAGGGGCATGTGGACTGCCCCTCCACATCGTCATGGGTGACCGTAGTCAGCTCTTGCCGAGCAGCCGCCAGATCTGGTTCTTCTTGGTGCTCAGTACGCTCGCCGCATCGCAGGTCCACTGATGGATCTGCGCGCCGGCCGTGGTCGAGACATTGCTGACGTCGACGCACTTGCCGCTGTGGACGGCGACGAGCTGGTAGTCGTGGCTGTTGCCGAGTGCGGTGACGGGGCTGAGCATGAACTGCTGGTTGGTGGCGCCGTTGCAGGTGTACTGGATGACCGCGGCGCCGTCGGCGGTGGACGCGCCGGAGACGTCCAGGCACTTGCCGCTGGTCTCGTTGACGACCGTGTAGGTGTTCGTCTTGCCGCTGACCGGCTTGAAGTCGAACATCTGCTGGTAGCCGCCCTCGCAGTAGTACTGCTGGTACTGCGTGCCGTTGGCGGTGGAGAGGTTGGTGTCGTCCAGGCACTGGCCGCTGTTCTGGCTGACGGCGACCGTGGAGACGGTGGTGTTGGACGGGGGCAGCAGGGTGACGGTGTAGCCGTCCTTGGCGTTGGTCCACGGGAGGCTCACCGAGGCGGTGTTGCCGCTGACCGTGAGGGTGGTGTCGGCGATGGTCTCCGGGCCGGTCACGGCGGCCCCGCTGTTGTACGGGATGCGCTGGACGACGGCGCGGACCTGGCTGTTCTCCACGACGGACGTGGTGTTGAGCCCTGTCAGATTGACGGTGACGGTGCCGGTGTTGCCGCTGCTGCCGAGCAGCACCTTTGCGTTCTTCGCCGAGTTGTCCTTGGTCGCCAGGCCGTCGGTCCCGGTGCCCGGGATCAGGTTGACAATGTTGCCGGTCTGGGAGCCGTAGTAGCGGTATATGAACCACTCGCCGAGCGGCAGGTACTGGCCGGCGCTGTTCTTGGTGAGCAGGTTGGCCTCGTTGTCGTGCAGAGCGGTGCCGGAGGCCCAGTTGCCGCGCAGGCCGTCGGCGCCGGCCCGTTCAAGGCGGCCGATGAACCAGGCGCCGCCACCCGGGGACTGCATGGACAGGGTGGCGTACTCATTGATCTGGTAGGCACGGGTGTTGGTCAACCCGGCTGCGGCGAGGGTGGAGTTGGCGCGGCCGACGTCGGTGGCGGGGTCACCGGGTTCGTCGTGCCAGCTGTAGATGTCGGGGGCGACGTTGTTCGCCTTGACGTAGGTCAGGTATGTCGTCCACCAGCTGTTGGAGGAGTTGGGCTGGCCGGCGATGCTGGGGCCGACGATGAGCTGGGCGGGGAAGGCGGCGCGCACCTTGGCGTAGAAACGCGACCACATCTGAAGGTACTGCGTCTGTGATGCGCCCCAGAAGCCGCTGCCGTCGGGCTCGTTCCACAGGTCCCACTGGACCGTCATGTTGTTGGCCTTGACGTCACCGATGAGCTGGGTGACGAAGGCATCGAACTGCGTCCAGTCACCGTTGTCACCGGGCCAGCCCTGACTGGTGGTGCCGTCGGCGCCCCACAGGTCGTGCGGCAGGAGGACGAAGGTGCCGCCGAGGGCGGCGGTGCGCTTGTACTGGGCCAGGGTGGAGGCCCAGCGGGTCTGGTAGTCGGCGAGGCTGGTGGCATAGCCGCCACTGTTGAGCTGAGCGCCTCCGGCCCGCATGAAGTGCCACTTGATGTCTTTGAAGAAGTGATCCTGGGGAAGCGAGCCGTCCGGGGTCATCCCGTAGATCATCCCCGAGGCGTGGTACGTGGGGGCGCCCCCGGCCGTGGAGAAGTCGACGGTGACGGAGGTGTCTGCGGCGTGGGCCGTGGTCGCGGGGAGGGTGACGGCGGCGAACGAGGCGAGGATCGCCGCGATCACGGCGGTCCTGCGGATTCTCGGGACGGCCGGTCTGCCGGGGCGTCCGGCTGGGGAAAAGAAGCGAGGTATGCGCATGTGCGGGTCTCCCGAAGGGGGTACTGCCTGGGCGCGAGTCGCCCAGGGGGTCTGTCAGCCGCCGACGGCCTCCGTGGTCTCGGCGCGCCGGAGCTCATGGGCCTCGGCGAGGAGGAGGTAGCTGCTGGCGGTCCAGGTGTAGGCGCGGTCGCGCAGGCCTACGCCGGTGAGGGCGTCGAAGTTCTCCGCGAAACCCGAGGTCTCGCACAGGGCCCGGAAGCGGGTGCTGATCTCGTCCGCGAGACGGTCGTGGCCGGCGCGGCGCAGGCCGTCCTCGATCAGGACGGTGGAGGGGGCCCAGATCGGGCCGCGCCAGTAGCCGTCGTCCAAGTAGTGCGGCGAGGTGGGCAGTTCGGTGGCGAGACCGTACGCGGTGAGGTGGGCCTCGATGCGGTCGGCCAGCGCGTCGCCGATGTTCTCGGGCAGGTGCTCGCCGAGCACGACGGGCATCAGGTCGAGCAGGCTGGAGCTGGCCCAGGTGGCCCCGCTGTGTGCCGAGCGTGCGACGAACCGGTCGCCGGTCCACAGCTCGTCGAGCATCGCCGTCTGCGTCGCGTCGGCCGTTCGTGTCCATCTGTGGGTGTCGGCCGAAAGCCCCAACTCTTTTGCCAGTTCGGCGAGTTCGCGCAGCTGGAGGACGAGGAAGGCGGACAGGTCGGCGCTGACGATCACACGTTCGGGGGCGAAGGTGGTGGCGTTGTCCCAGCCGCTGTCGTTGCCGTGCTGGTAGTGCGGGAGGGTGGACCCGGGTCCGCGCCGCATGGTGAGCCAGAAGTCCGTCCAGCGGGCCAGCCGGTTGTACACCTCGGTCAACTCCGCCTCGCCGAGCGGCTCGGGGAGCCGTCGGCGCAGGTGGCGCAGGGCCCAGCCGTGGATGGGGGGCTTGACGAAGTTGTAGAGGATCTCCGAGTGGGCCACCGAGTCGGGCAGCGCACCGGTCTCGTCCTGGTGGTCGAAGGGCAGCGAGAACTGGTCCAGGGCGAGTCCGGGGCTTCCGGGGGCCAGGGCAAGGGCGTTGAAGCAGTGGTCCCAGCTCCACACCTTGTCCATCCAGTGCTTCGACATGAGCACCGCGGGCCTGGTGATGAAGCCCCGGGGTCGGACGGTCGCGGACCACAGGACATACGCGGCGAGTTCCGCGGCGGGTGTGCCGGACGAGCGCCAGGGCGCGACGGTGTCGACGAAGGAAGAGAAGGCGCCGTGCGCGGCGTCCACGACCTGGCCGAAGGATGCCGAAGACGCGTACGGGCGGCGCGCGGTCTCGTACTCCTCGACCGCGGCCTCCCAGACCGCGCCAGCCTCGGCGCCGATCGTGACACCTCGCGCGGCGCTGCCCAGCGTCTGCGTGCCGGACGCCTCGGCCGCGGTCCCGGACAGCATGGTGACGCGGTAGCGCCGCCCGGTCTCGTACGAGGTGAACACATACGCCCCTGTGCCGGGTTCGGGGTAGAAGTAGGTGCCACTGAACGGGGTCAGCGTGGTGGCCGCCGCGCCGATGTGCAGGCCCAGCCCGTCACCGCGCAGGCGTACGGTGTCGGGCGATTCGTAGGCCATGTCGACGCGACCTTCGGCACCGATCCAGCTGAGCAGGCTCGGCGTCGCGTGCGGCCCGGTGGCGGCGCGGTCGCCGGTGGTCATGTCGAGCGGGACGAGACGCAGCACGGCGTGCATGCCGTTCTGGTGCGAGACGAGGTGGAGGTCGTCGGCGAGGGTCTTCTCCGCCACCACGGGCGAAATACCGAACCATGACCCGTGGGTGCTGAACGGGATGTCGTGGACGGAGAAGGCCGGGCCGGACGGGGCGGCGGTCATGCAGCGTGACTCGTTTCTGAAGCAGGGGTGATCGGCTCTTGGGCAGGCGGAAATGACAGGCCGGCGGCAGGCGGCCGGTGGTGGACCGTGACGGGGTGGGGAGAAGTCAGTCCTTGACGGCGCCGGCGGTCACGCCGGCGGCGACGTAGCGCTGGGCGAGGACGAGGATCACCGCGGCGGGCAGCGAGGCCACGACGGCGGTGGCCATGATGGCGTTCCACTCCTGGTTGTTGTTGCCGATGTAGTGGTAGATGCCCAGGGTGATCGGCTCGTGCGCGCCGCCGTTCGCAAGAGTGCTGGCGAAGACGAAGTCCGACCAGGACCACAGGAACGCGAACAGCGACACCGTGACGATGGCGTTGCGACTCATGGGCAGCACGATCGACCAGAAGGTACGCACGGGCCCGGCCCCGTCCGTCTTCGCGGCCTGGAGCAGTTCGCCGGGGATCCCGGACATGAACGCGGTGAAGATCAGCACGGCGAAGGGGACGGCCAGCGTGGAGTCCGCGACGATCAGGCCGGGCACCGACTGGAGCAGTCCGAGGCTGAGGTAGATGGCGTAGAAGCCCATCGCCATGATGATGCCGGGGATCATCTGGGCGACCAGGAAGAGGAAGCTGAGCACGCCGCCGCCACGCGGGCGCAGTTTGGCGAGTGCGTAGCCTGCGGGCGCGGCCAGTGCCACGGTGAGGACCACGGTGCCCAGACCGATGACGAGGCTGGTGCCGAGGTAGGGCAACTGCTGGTCCAGGACGGCGCGGTACCCCTCCAGGGTCCCGTGCAGGGGAATCGGGTCCGGCGGGCTCTTGCGCATGTCCTGGTCGCGGGTGAAGGACACGTTGAGCATCCAGTAGACCGGGAAGAGCATCACCGCGGTGAACAGCACGCCGATGGCCGTCTGCCACCACGTACGGCTGGTGCTTCGGTTCATGACAGTGCCTGCTTCCGCTGGACCCTGACGTAGACCAGGCCGAACGCCAGGGCGGCGACCACAAGCAGGTTTCCTACGGCCGCTCCCGGACCGAAGGCAGGCAGCAGGTTGCCGAAGCCGAGCTGGTAGGACCAGGTGGCGAAGGTGGTGGACGAGTCGGCCGGGCCGCCCTTGGTCATGATCCAGATGATGTCGAAGACCTTGAGCGTGTAGACCAGGCCCAGTAGCAGGGTGATCGCGGACACCGGTCGCAGCAGCGGGAACGTGATCCGCCAGAACCGTTGCCAGGCGTTCGCCCCGTCGAGGGCCGCCGCCTCGTAGAGGCTCGCGGGGATGGACTGCAGACCGCTGTGGAGGACCACCAGGTTGAACGGGACGCCGATCCAGATGTTCGCGACGATCACCGAGGCCAAGGACCAGCCCGGTGCGGTCAGCCAGTTCACCGGCCCGATGCCGACGGCGTGCAGGACGGCGTTGACGACACCGGAGTCGCTGTTGAGCATCCACGACCAGGTGGACGCCGAGACGATCAGCGGGAGCAGCCACGGCACAAGGAAGAGCGCCCGCAAGGTGGCGGAGAGCCGGAAACGCTGGTTGAAGAAGACCGCGAGGGCCAGACCGATGGCGTACTGGAAGACCAGACACACGGTGGTGAAGACCACGGTGTGGAGCAGGGCCGGGGCGAAGGTCGGGTCGTCGAGGACGGTGCGGTAGTTCGCCAGGCCCGTGAACGGTGCATCGCCCTGGACGAAGGACCGGACCGTGTAGTTGCGCAGGCTCAGGTCGATGTTGCGGTAGAGGGGATAGGCGTAGAAGAGGACGAGGTAGAGGGTCACCGGGGTGAGGAAGCCCCAGGCGGCCCACTGCTGGGACGTGGGCCGGCGCCGTGCCCGGGGCGGTGCGGCGGGGGCCGCACCGCTGTGGTGGCGCACGGGCCGGCGGTGTGGCACTTGGGTCATGTGACTCATCAACTGGCCCTGACCCCTGGTTACTTGACGGCCGATTGGGCGGTGGACAGCGCGTCCTTCGGCGACTTCGAACCGCTGAGCGCGGACTGGACCGCCTTCCACAACTGCTCCGAGATCTTCGGGTACTTGGCGCCCAGGTCGTCGCTGGTGCGTCCCTTGGCCGCCTTGACCGCGTCGACCCAGGGCTTCAGTTCGGCGTTCGCCACGACCTGCCTGTCCTGGACCTCGGTGGTGGGGGCCACGTAGGACAATGTGGTGTCGGTGTTGAGGAGGTTGTCGGTGCTGGTCAGGCAGGTCACGATCTTCTGTGACGTCGCGTAGCGGTCGGTCTTGCCCTGGACCGGGATGGTGACGAACTCGCCGCCGGTCGGGGCGGCCGCGTTGCCTCCGTCGGCTGCGGGAACGGGGATGACCTCGTAGTCGAAGCCGGCCTTCTTGGCGTTGGCGAGCTGCCAGGTGCCGTTCTCGCTGAACGCGTAGTCTCCGGTCGCGAACTCCTGCCAGCTGGTCGTCTGTGTGTTGTTGAGGACCGAGTTCGGGGCGTAGCCGTTCTGCAGCCAGTCCTTCCACAGCGTCAGCGCGGAGACCGCCTTGTCGGAATCGAGCGCGGTCAGCTGGGCGCCCGATCCCCAGTACCAGGGCAGGAATTGGAAAGTGCCCTCCTCCGTGCCGATCGCGGAGAACGTGATGCCCTTCTTGCCCGCCTTCTTGACCTTCGCGAGCGCCGCCGTCAGCGATTTCCAGTCCTTGACCGAGGCTATGTTCACCCCGGCCTGCTTCAGCACCGCCTTGTTGTAGTAGAGGGCGAGGGTGTTGGCGCCGATCGGCATACCGTACGTCTTGCCGCCCGACTGTCCGGCCGCGAGGAGGTTGGTGTTCACCTTGGAGGTGTCCAGCTTGTTGTCCTCGGTCGTGGTGAGGACGCCGGCCTCGGCCAGGGTCGACACCACCGGGTTGTCGACGATGAGGACGTCTGCGGAGTTGTCCTGCTGGGCTGCCAACAGCGCCTTGTTCGCCAGGTCGCTGGTGTCGAACGCGGTCCGCTTGATCTTCACCCCGGCCTTGGCGCCGCAGGCATCGAGCAGCTTCGCCCACGCGGAGCTCTTGTCGAACTGCGGGTACGGGTCCCAGATGGTGTACGTGCCGCTGTCCGCGGCCTTGGTGCCGGTGCTGCCCGCACCGGAGGAACAGGCGGTGGCGGTGCCTGCGACGGCGAGGACGGTCACGGTCGCGGCGGTGAGGCGGAGCCGTCTGACGGAGCTGTGCATGGCGCGTTCCTTCGTTTTCTGGCACGGGTGTGCCGAGGGAGGGTGACGAGGGGGGAATCGGGCATGCCGAACAGCCACGGCGAGCGGTGCATACGGTGCGGGGGACGGACGCTGCCCGTGATCCGTGGTCAGAAGGTGGTGTTGATGGCCGACGTCAGGGGGCGTCGATGGACGGTGTGCCGGGGCCGGGCCCCGTGCTGGCACGGAGCGAGATCGGCGGTGCGAGCAGGTGGTGCCGGGGCGGCGCGTCGGGCTGGTCGATCCGCTCGACGAGGAGGTCGACGGCGTGTCGGCCCATCTCCTCCGCCGGTACGTCCGCCGCGGTGAGCTGCGGGGTCACCGTCTCCGCCCACCGGCCGGCCACGACTCCGGTGATGGAGAAGTCGCGCGGTACATGACGGCCGGCCTGGGCCAGTCCGCGGTACAGGCCGCCGAGCGCGGCCTCGTTGAGGGTGACCAGGGCCGTGGTGGCCGGGTCGTCGTGCAGAATCTGTTCCAGGCACGCCTGGCCGGACGCGGCGTCGTCCCCGCAGCAGTACGTCCGGACGGTCAGCCCGCGCTCGGCCGCGGCCTTGGTGAAGCCGTCCAGCCCGCGGTGGGCCGACTCGTATCCGGCCCGCAGCAACTGCTCGGGACGGTTGACGAAGGCGACCCTGCGGTGGCCGAGGTCCGCGAGGTGATGCACGCATGCCGCTGCCAGCGCGGTGTGGTCCAGGCCGACCCACCAGGTGCCTTCGGGATGCGCGGTCCGGCCGATGGCTACGGAGGGGAAGCCGAGGGCGGCCAGGTGATCGACCCGGTCGTCCTCCAGTCTGATCTCCATCAGGATCGCGCCGTCGACCCTTCGCTCCCCCAGCAGCCGCTGGAACGAGCGGTCGCTGTCGACGCCGCTGGGAGACAGCAGCACGTCGTAGTCGTGGGCCGCGGCGGCCTCCACCACGCTGCCGATGAAGTCGAGTTGCATTCCGGTGTAGTGGTTGCCGGCCGGCGGAAAGACCAGGCCGATCGTGTTGGTGCGGCCGTTGGCCAGGGCGCGCGCACTGGCGTTGGGCCGGTAGTCCAGCTCGTCGATGACGCGCTGGATCTTCCGGCGGGTGTCCTCCGACACGGCGCGCTTGCCGCTCAGCGCGTAGGACACGGTGCTCCGCGAGACACCGGCCCGCCGGGCGATCTCACCGATGTTCACGAGCACTCCTTGGACGGGTCGAACCGGTTCGATGTGGCGAACCAGCTATCGAACCGGTTCGCGTGAAGTGAAGGTAGGAACAACCCCAGCGGCTGTCAACACCTCGCGCCACACTTCTCGTTACGGCTCCGAAATCCAGTAGGAGCTGCCACAACCGCCCGTGTCGGAGGTATTGCTGGTGGATTTCCGCGGTGCTAGCTTTCATCGAACCGGTTCGACACAGGCGCCGTGTCCACCAAGGCGCAGGGCGGCCCGCAGCACGCGGGTGCGGACGCGCTGGAGGTCCTTCCGCCGTTCGTGGATTCGGGCGGCAAGGACGTCTACCTCTACATGACCGATGTCTACCGCGGGTTCCGTACCAGTGGCCGGGTGACAGCGGCCCCGAGCGGCTCGCGGACTTCAAGGAGAAGATCAAGAAGCAGGTCGCCCAGGTCAAGACGATGGGCAGCTACAAGGACCACGTCGTCTACGTCCCCTTCAACGAGTCAACGAGCCCGAGGGGAACATGTTCGGCTCGGGCACGTGGAGCTACAACAACGTCTCCTGGCTCAACGACCCGCGGGTCGGTCACCGTAGGGCTTTCTGCAGTACGCCAAGGCCAACGACGTCGTCCCGGAGGTGATGACCTGGCACGAACTGTCGTCGCCCGCCGCGGTCCGCACTGGTGCCCGCCGCTGGTCTCGTTCCGGCGCACCCCGGCAGCCGCCCCAGCTCACCGTGACGCTCCCCGCCGCCGCGCCAACCGTTCCGAGGCCCCAGACCGGCCGACTCCGCCGGCCGACGAACAGCAGCGCGGCTCCGCGGACGGGGGATGCGGCGCAGCCGCACTCGCCCCGTACCGTCCGACTGTGCGATTCATACAGCGGCGTAGCCGAGCCGGAACAGGTCTTGGGCACGCTCCAGGTCCCGCTCCGTGCGCAGCTGTACCTCCAGGTCGCCCGTGCCGTGGTGGCCGAGCCCTTTCAGATCCCGGGTGAAGCCGGGAACAAGGCTGACCGCCTTCGGGTCGGCATTGAGGTACTTGAGGTACTTGAGGTACTTGAGGTAGACGAGCAGCTTGGTCTGCTGCGGCGGGCAGACGCAGGCGAAGTTCCGCAGCCGCTGATAGGCCGCGTACTGCTTGCGCTGGATCCGGGTGATGCCATCCCCGAGGGGCACCACCGCATCAACCGCCTCCGCAAGCTCCGCCATCGCACCGTGCCGCCTGAGATCGTCGGCGGCCTCGCCGCGCGCCGGCGAGGCCGCTTGGCAGCTCGGCAGCTCGGCAGCTCGGCAGCTCGGCAGCTCGGCAGCTCGGCAGCTCGGCAGCTCGGCAGCTCGGCAGCTCGGCAGCTGCAGACTGCCTGGTGACCGAGGCCACCGTCTCAAGGCCGATGTGCTCGGTGTCGAAGTACCGGTAGCGGACCAGGTCGATGCCGCGCCGGTGCTCGCGTACAGCGTGCGCGTCGTAGCGGGTGAAGTCGCCGGCAACGCAAATCAGCCCGGGTGCGCTCCTCAGGACCTGAGACGCAGCCGAGGCACCGAGCCGGTCGCGCACCAGGCTCCGAAAAGCGTCCTTATGGGCCATGAGCCACGACATGCAGTAGAACCCCTGGTTGGCCCGCCGACGTCGGTGCCGCGCTTGTATTCCACCATCACGGGTGCGTTGTTCTCGTCGAGCCCCAGCGAGTCGATCCGCCCGCCGTCGACACAGTCGATGACGTACTCGCTCGCCAGAAACCGCACGCCCAGCATTGTCTTCTTGTGCGTCTCGACGAGGTCCTGCACTTCCGCCTCGACCGCAGCAAGACGCGGCGCGACAGCCGACGGGAGTAGATTCTGGCCCTGAATGCAGGCACGGATGAGGAGCGCGGCCAGTGACCAGCGACAACCGCATAGGACCACCCAGTTTTGGAAGCGAACGCGACATGCTGCGGGCTTTTCTCGACTACCATCGCGCGACCCTCGCCATGAAGTGCGAAGGGCTTACCGACGAGGAATTGCGGCAGCAGTCCATGCCGCCGTCCACGCTTTCGCTGCTCGGTCTGGTGCGGCACATGGCGGAGGTGGAACGTGCTTGGTTCCGTCGAGTGTTCGAGGACAACGACGCTCCCATGGTCTGGTCCGACAAGATCGACTTCCAGGCGGCCTACGACGCGAGCGCGTCGACCAGGGACGAGGCGTACGTAGCCTGGGAGGCCGAGGTGGAGAACTCCCGCCGTATCGAGCGGGAGGCCGAGTCCCTGGACCGGGCCGGGTATCAGCCAAGATGGAGCGAAGAGGTATCGCTGCGGATGGTGATGGTGCACGTGCTCCTGGAGTACGGCCGCCACAACGGGCACGCGGACTTTCTGCGTGAGGGTGTCGACGGGACTGTGGGCGCCTGAGTCCGCAGGAGCCACCGGTCTCCCCTTGCTGATCCATTCCAGAGAATCGCGCGCGCGGCTGGAAGGAGGGGGTCCAACGTCAGTGGGTGAAGACGGAGTTGGACTCCCCCGCCATCGCGCTCTATGTGAAGACCGACGATCCGCTGAAGGATTCGCCGCAATGGGCCCCGTGGCGGCCGGCCGTGGGCATCGCGCCGCGGCTCACCGACGCGGAGCCGATGACGCTGGCGATGATGCAGGTCAGGTTGGGTTTCACCGCTTGTTGCAGCCGGGCTGATGGAGAAGGTGGGCCTACGACGACGACCGGCGGTGTCGGTGCGCGGTCTGAGCTGCCGTGTGCGGGCCGACATGGCGGCCCGGCCACGCGCCAGCGGATCGGCTCCGGTCAGCTGTCGGTAGACGGGCCAGTCGCTGACCCAGGTACGTACACCCATGGCGTGTTCTCTCGGGCAGCCAGACTCCTGCCACCAGTCGCGGGCATCTCTCCCAGCGCCACCCGCCAGGGCTCCCGCGGCGCGCCGAGCGTCAGGCCGACGGTTCGTCGGGCACGGGATGCTCCGGACGTCGGCTGCCGGAGTGCGGGGCGCCCCTCCGGCCGGTGCCGACCTCGTCCGTATCGGGAATCTCCAGGTCCGGCTGCTCCTCGGTGACGGACTGTGTCGGGTCGCCGACGATGTCCCAGGGGTCCTCGGCGGCGGTGGCCTGCTGATCGGGCGGATCCCTGGGTATCGGCTTCGGTATCGGCTTCCCGCTGCTCCCAGGGGCTTCCGGGCGGCGCTCGCTCATGGCGTTCTCGCTTCCTCATGCGGGGGGGTGGCGTGAGTCGCAGGTACCCCGGCGGCCGACGATGATGCCGATGATCGAGGCCCCGCCCCGAGGCTGGTCGGCGACTGAGCAGAGCATTGACGAGTTCCCCCTCGCTCCCGACCTTCTTCCGGCTCTGCGGGGAGGTCGCCCTTGGTGCGCTCCCAGAGCGAGTCCCGCCGGGTACCTCGGAAGGCCGAAGGTCAGTTCGCTGCGCTATGCCGACCTTGCTGTGAGACTTCGTTTGCGGTCGGAGCCGCACGGCAGGGGCGAGACCGAGCAGGTAGTCGCCGTCGGCGAAGAACCCCGCGCCGTACGCCGTTGACGTCCGCCCGGCCGACCTCCTTCACAGTGATCTTGGTAAGCCCGCGGACGCAGGGAATCAGCGCCGACCCCTTCCAGGGCCCCACGAATCGGCTTCTCGCCCGCCCCGAACGTCGTCACCTGCAGGGCGGCGAAGCCATGCAGGCGCAGACTGACGCTGGAGGTTCAAGTGTGCCGTCACCACACCTCAGGACCGCCGCCGTGCCACTCGATGACCGGTGAGTCCGCCACATCGATCTCATCCATACCAGCCCAGCCGACCCGCCGCATGATCTCGGCCAAGCCACACAGACCGCACGCCGCCCCCACGGGCTCCCCGTCCACGCGTACTTGGCGCCCCTCCCCCTTGACGGGCGGGCAAACGATCACGGAACGCTCGGTCATTCGGCAAGCATCGCCCGCAGCCGCACCCCGCGCATCCGGACGTAGCCCGCGGTGCCGTGCCAGACGCCGTGCCGCTCCAGGCGGCGCGCAGGTTCGTCTGGATACGCGTGCGCAGGTCGCGCTCGATACCTTTGCCACGGCGGCGGAGGGCCGGCGGGATCTCCCACCCCGGCGGGCGTGCAGAGCTCCGTGCTCGACACCCATCTGCTCGATCCGGTCGCCACGACCACCCCGTCATCCGCAGGGTCTGGGCCGGCGGCTACTGCCAGCACCTCGTCCTGGCATGTTCCGACACCACAGAATCAAACAACTGGTGCTGTGCAGAGTATGAGAACGCGCCGACCACGAACTGGCCGGGCGTGACGGTGGTGACCTCGCTGCCGACTTCCTCCACGAAGCCCACGTACTCGTGGCCGATCGGGCTGGGGGCGTCGCTGGGATCGGCGCCGCGACAGGGCCACAGGTCCGAGCCGCACACACAGGTTGCCGACACTCGGATGATCGCGTCCGTGGGCTTGAGGATCTTCGGTTCCTCGCGCTCACTCGGAAATCTCCGGGGCGCGCATGACGACGCCGCGCACGGCAGCTGCTCCTTCACCCCAGGGCCGACCGCCGGGGGATGAGGACGGCCGGGCGGCCCACGTGCCGCACTTGCCAGGAAACCGGTCTATCGGCAGGGCAGTGAGTCCCTGGCGAAGGGTGTACGGGCGGCATGTCGGGGTGAGCATGATCGCCTCATGGATCGACGTGCGGTGACCTTAAACGAGATCGTTTTCGAGGACTGGCCGGCCGTTCACTCGTGGGCGTGCCTCGCGGAGGCGTGCCGCTATCAGGTGTGGGGGCCGAACACAGAGGATCAGACGCGGGGCTTCGTGAGAGAGGTGGTCAAAGCCTGGTCGGACAGCCCTCAGCGCCGGTTCTCCTATGCCGCACGCCTCGGGCGCAACGTGGTGGGCATGGGTGAGCTGCACGTTCGTAGTCAAGTACAGCGCCAGGGCGAGATCACATATATCGTGCATCCGCAGGTCTGGGGGCAGGGCATCGGGACAGAAATCGGGCGACAGCTCCTCTCTCGTGGCTTCAGCGAGTTGGGGCTTCATCGGATCTATGCCACCTGTGATCCGCGGAATACCGGCTCTTCCCGGGTCCTGGCGAAGCTCGGCATGACGCAAGAGGGACGCCTGCGTCATACCCAGGTGATCCGTGACGGCTGGCGAGACTCCTTGATCTTCAGCATCCTCGAAGAGGAATGGCGCTTCGGTGTGGGGATCCCTGCACCAACTGCGTAAGCAGCTAGGGCGAACGACGGCTGGCCCACCGACCGACAGTCGGCGTGCCTCGGCCATCGGGCCGGTCGGCATGGCAGGGCGACGCTGGTGACGGCCTGCCGGCGGACCACGCTCCCGGCCCCTCCACTCTCCTACTGCGGCGGCATGGCATGGCATGGCTACGCAGGATTGAGATCCTTTGCCATCACCAATTCCCTACGCACACCATCCGGCAGCAGGTCGCCCGGCTCTCCGGTGTCCTTGAAGCCGTGACGCTCATAAAGCGCCATAGCCGCACGGTTGTCCGGCATCACTGACAACCGCAGCGTCTTGACTCCTGTCTGCACAGTCCAACGGGCAATCTCTCCGATCAAGAGGTCTCCCACCCCCTTGCCTCGAACCGCGGGACTCACCCACATCGAGATCAACTCCACGGCATCCGGTTGCTCAGCAGGGACACCACTGGCCATCCCGACCGGCTCACCTTCGCGGACTGCGACAACGTTGTGAGAACCGGGGATCGCCAGGCGGGCCCTCCAGCGTTCTTCTCGGTCACCCTGCCCCTGCCACTCGGCCAACGTTGAGCCGAAGGCAGACGGCGCCTCGGCAAGCGCGGCTAGCCGCAGCACGCGCCACACTGGCCAGTCATCCGGTCGCAAAGCACTCAGTTCGATCACGCCAAGACAGTGCTCCGAGGGGGGCTCCATCCGCAACTTATATGAGAAACAGGCGCTCTTGATCTTCAACATCCGGAGTCGAATGGTGCGTCGAACTTGATCACTCGGTGCGGTAACTGCCGTACGCGGAAGCGGCCTTCGTCTGAACATGTGATCCGACCAAGGAACACACACATTCAGCACGAAGGCCATGAGGATGAGTCTGCTGCATCACGAAGCCCGGCGGGATCCGTTGGCACAACTGTCATGTTTCCGGGGCGAGTTCCACTCCTGCCTGACTGCTCGTTCGGACGGCGTTGTTCGAGCTGGCCGATGCCGCTCTGTGCGGCGATGGGCCGGTGAGGTCGCTGCCCGAACTGTCGCTGGTGGGCGAATACCGCCGAGGCCATGGCGGGCTTCAAAAGGTCCTAACAAAACAGTTGGACGTGGCGGTGGGTGATCAGGCAGACGGCGAGACCGAGGATCGCTTCGTGGATGTCGTCGCGGCGTTCCCAGCGGATGCGCAGGCGGCGGAAGCCGTGGAGCCAGGAGATCGTGCGCTCGACGACGTAGCGGAAGATGCCCAGGCCGGTGCCATGGGGCTGCCCTCGGTCCGCGATCACCGGTCGGATCCCGCGCTGCCGGAGCAGGCGGCGGTACTTGTCGTGGTCGTAGCCGCGGTCGGCCAGCAGCGCTTCCGGCCGTCGGCGCGGCCTGCCGACCCGTCCCGCGACGGCCGGGATCTTGTCGAGCAACGGCAGGAGTTGGGTGACGTCGCCCACGGTTTCCGCCGGTCAGCGACACCGCGAGCGGGATGCCCTGCCCGTCGACGATGAGGTGGCGCTTGCTGCCCGGCCGTGCGTGGTCGACCGGTCTGGGACCGCTTTTGGGCCCCGCCGGGCCGCGCGGACGTGCGAGGAATCGATCACCGCCCGGGACCAGTCCAGCTTGTCCTGCGACCGCAGCTTCTCCAGCAGCACCACATGGAGCCGGTCCCAGACGCCGGCCTCGTTCCATGCGGCCAGCCGCCGCCGGCAGGTCACGCCTTAGCCGAAGCCCAGCTCCAGCGGCAGGTACTCCCACCGGATGCCGGTGTGCAGGACGAACAGGATCCCGCACAGGGCCTGCCGGTCCGGCACCCGCGGCCGTCCCTAGACCAGCTTTGGCGCCGCCGCGGGCAGCAACGGCTCGATCAGCGTATTCGGTTCGTCGGCAGTAGAGCGCGCACCACTTGGGCGGGCGGCTTCTGAGAGAGACGGGGAGGGGCGAGCCGCAGTATGCGCAGTCTGTTCGACGAAACGCTTTGAAGAAGGCGTCCTACAGGGGCAGGCCGTGGGAGCGTGTGCCAGGCTCCGGCACAACATCCTGGTCGGCCACGGCGTCGGCCCGGGTACTGACCGCTCCGACCGAGGCATGAGCCTGTCACCGCCCGGCGCGACCTTCCGCGCACCCGGCGGTAGACCACGGTCCAGGCTCGCCACGGTGTCGGCGGCGCAGCGGACCGACGGCGAACCGGTCACTCTGTTACGCCACGTCCTTGGGCACTCCGTCCGGAGAGCGCCGACCATCTCGGCGTCACGCCGGCAGCAATGCCTGTCGGCATGCCGGGTTACAGAAACGAGCCCTGGCGGAGCTGGTGCCCGTCAGCTTTGGGGGGCGTCCTCGGATGCTGCGCGGGCGAGGGTGTCCGCCACCGTTGTGCATGCGAGCCGGACCACGGAGCGCAGCTCGGCGTCCGAGGCGCCGGCACGGCTCAGTACGGCCAGACCGCCGTCTGAACACCATCAGGAACGTACCCGTCCTGATCATCGCCGGCGAGGAGGACAGCCAGTTCCCCCTGCACGTGGTGCGGAAGATGGCCGAACGCCATCGAAGGAAGCACCTTCCGTGTGCTCCAGCACACCGCCCACCTCGCCGCCCGCGAGAACCCCGAAGGCGTCAACGCCGAGATCGACGCCTTCTTCGTCGCCCTGCCCGCCGCAGCCTGATCAGGAGACCGCCACCATGACAGACAACGCACGAGCGACAGCCGTGCCCGGCTGGGTCCTGAAGCTCATGGACGCCATCGACACCCTGGAGTTCAGTGAGGGCTTCGCGCCACTGACCGAGGACACCGACATGTTCTTCGGCACCGCCCACATCCACGGCGTCGAAGCCATCAAGGAGTTCTTCGTCAAGATCGACGCGCCGCTGAACATCACCCACGAGGTCCTGGAGTTCTGGACCGCGGGCGACGGTGTCCGCCTGCTGCACGGCGAAGCGACCATGGCCAGGAAGAGCGAACCGGACCAGGTGGTGCGCGCCCCGTTCACGCACATCTTCTACCTCGACCAGGAAGAGCCGGTTCGCATCCGGACACTCCGCATCACTGCGGGCCCGCTTCAGACCGATGCCGTGATGTGACCTCGTTCCGGGGCGAGTTGTGAGTGTCCTGGAGCCCCGGAACGGAGGACGGACGGGACGAGCACCATCCGGTCTCGCTGTACTACCGGAGATCAGCCAACGATCTCCCGCGGCAATCACGACGCGAGACACGCCCGCCAGGGACCGCCCGGTCGAGGTCTGCCTCGGCATGGCCGCCCCTGCCGTGTTCGACTCCCAGGCGCGAAACGTGCCCCTCGACGCGCCTGGCCGGCCCGTCGGCACCTTTTCGGGAGACGACAAGTTCGCCGAGGTGGCCTGGCGGCCCGGGCCGCACGAAGACCCGGTCATCGACGGCGGGGTCGCCTGGATCGGCTGCACGATCGAAGCCGTGCACGACGCCGGTGACCACTACATCGTCATCGGCCGTGTCGACGAACTGGACGCCGACAGCACGGCGCACCCCTAGATCGTTGACAGCGCGGACAGGCCTGTGGCGGCCAACTCCAGCCGTCGACTGGAATGTCGGAGCCGGCGTTGTCATTGGTAGGACGCGGCGCTCTTGGACCATGCGGGCTCACGCATCGAGATCATCGAACTGGTCGAGAAGAAAGTCGACCGGTGTCCGGCTCGGGGCGGCGGATGTGCCGTCGTGGAGAAACTGTTCCGCCCAGATGACCTTGCCGCGGGTCGTGTATCGCGTTCCCCATCGCTGGGCGAACTGCGCCACCAGAAACAGCCCCCGCCCGCCTTCGTCCGTGGTCGCCGCCCGCCGTAGGCGCGGCGAGGTACCGCTGCCGTCCGACACCTCGCAGATCAGACAGCGTCCGTGCAGCAGCCGCACGCTGACCGGCGGCAATCCGTACCGGATCGCGTTCGTGATCAGCTCGCTGAGGATCAGTTCCGTGGCGAATCCGGCCTCCTCCAGTCCCCATTCCCGCAAAGTCTCCCTGCACCGCGCCCGCACCGAGGGAACCACTGCCGGGTCCGACGGCACGCCCCACTCGGCCACGCGCGAGGGCGGGAATATCCGGGTACGCGCCACCAGCAGCGCGATGTCGTCGGAGGAGTGTGACGGCTTCGTCGCGTCGATCACCGCCTGACACGTCTCCTCCGGAGTGCGGCGCTCGGAACCGTCCAATGCCTGGCGCAGCCTCTCCAACCCGACGTCGATGTCGTGGGTGCGCTCCTCCACCAGGCCGTCGGTGTACAGCACCAGTTGTGAACCGTTCGGCAAGGAGAACTCGGCGGTCTCGAAGGGGTAGCCGCCCAGGCCGAGCGGCGTCGAAGCCGGGACGCCAGGACAGGTGACCGTCCCGTCCGGACGCACCACCACCGGTTCCGGGTGTCCCGCACGGGCCATCGCGCAGGCCCCCGACACCGGGTCGTAGACCGCGTAGAGACAGGTCGCTCCGGTCACCCCCTCCCCCTCGTGGCCCTGCGCGCCACCGCTCGCGTTCTCCTCGTTGTCCATGCTGACGACGAGGTCATCCAGGTTCGCGAGCACCTCGTCAACGGGGAGGTCCAGGGTGGAGAAGTTGTGCACCGCGGTGCGCAGCCGACCCATCGTCGCCGCCGCGTGCAGCCCGTGACCGACGACGTCACCCATGACCAGAGCCACCCGAGCGCCCGGAAGCGGGATGACGTCGAACCAGTCCCCGCCCACCCCCGCCTCCGCGGGCAGATACCGCCAGGCCACCTCCAGCGCGTCCTGATCCGGCTGTGCCCGCGGCAACAGACTGCGCTGCAGCGTCACCGCCATCGCGTGCTCCCGGGTGAACCTCCGGGCATTGTCGATGGCCAGGGCCGCCCGCGCGGCCAGTTCCTCCGCGAAGGAGAGATCCTCCGGCTGGAACGCCGGGGAATCCACTGTCCGATAGAAGTTCACCACGCCCAGCGGCACGTTCCGCGCCTGCAGCGGTACGGTCACCAGCGAACGCAACCCGCACTCCAGGGCCTTCCGGGCGCGCTCCGGATCCTGCTCCCGCCAGCCGTGTGCCTGCCGCAGGTCCGCCTCCAACAGGACCCGTCGCTCCTGCAGCGTCCGCATTTGCGGCGTTCGGCGCGAGAACGTGATCACTTCGCCCAGCGGATACACCGGGATCATCCGCTGTTCACCGCCGATCGCCGCCCGGCGCAGATGCCGCCAGCCCTCCGCCGTCGGCTCCCATCCCCGCAGTACCGCGTCGAGCAGGTCCACCGTCACCAGGTCAGCGAACTCCGGCGCCGCAACGTCGGCCAGCTCCTGCGCCGTACGCCCCACGTCCAGCGTCGTCCCAATCCCCACCCCGGCCTCGTACAGCAGCTTCAGTCGCTCCCGCGCGACCTCGGCCCGCCCCGAGACCGCCGCCAGCTCCGTGGTGTCCCGCAGGGTCACCACGCTGCCTCCCCGGTCGGCCTGCGGGTACGTTGGCCGCTTGTTCACCGCCAGCAATCGGTCCCCTGCGCGATGCACCTCATCGGTGACCGTCTCCGGCGACGACAGCAGACGCGTGATCGGCTCCGGCAGTCCCAGCTCCCGCACCGGGCGCCCCTGCATGTCCGCCGGCAGGTCTAGCAGACGCCTCGTCTCGTCGTTGGCCAACAGCAGTCGTCCGTCGGTGCCGATGATCAGCACTCCTTCCCGCACCGCGTGCAGGACCGCGTCGTGGTGCTCGTACAGCTGCGCCAGCTCCGCCGGGGCCAGGCCGTGTGTCTGCCGACGCAGCCGCCGGGCCATTAGCGTCGTTCCCGTCATGGACAGCGCCAGCGCGGCCGCGCCGCTGCCCAGGATGATCGGCAGCTGCGGCAGCCACAGTGCCGCCACGTTCTTGACCGTGATTCCGGCGGAGACCAGGCCGACCACCTTGCCGCGGGAGTCGGTCACCGGGACCACCGCCTGCACGGCGGTTCCCTTGCCCGCGGGCAGAGGCGGCCCGCCGGCCTGCTCGACGACGGTACGGCCCTTCAGCGCCGGTGCGATCGTGCCGACGAACTTCTTCCCGATCTCGCGCGGATAGGGGTACGTGTAACGAATCCCCTGCGTGTTCATGGCGACGACGAAGTCCACGCCCGTGCGTTTTCGCACCTCCTCGGCCCGCGGCTGGAGCACCGCCGTCGGATCACGGCTCCGCAGCGCCTCGGCCGTGCCAGGGGCACTCGCGAACGACTGGGCCGCGACGACCGACTCACTACGCCCTCGCTGCAGCGCGTCACGCGACGTCTGGAGCACCACGGCCGCCACCGCGGCCACGACCAGCAGGACCACGATGACGACCTGGAGAAGGAATACTTGACCGGCCACACTGCGCAGGTCCAGCAGGGAAGCCCGGTGTTGCCGCGAGCGTCCGATGAGCGGATGACGTTCCGGGCCCCGAAGGCGCCCAGAAAATACCTCCATACACCCTTCATAGCACCGCCGCGGGGAAGCCGAAGCTGATCACGTCCGTCGCGCCGCCGCGTGACTGAGTTCGGCACTTCAGGGAGACGGTGGTGGGCCGAGGGAGATGCTCCTGGCGCGGCGTTCAGTCCGCCTCGGCCTGGCCGGGGTGCGCCTTGCGATGGGTGCTGGGCCAGCCTGGGCACGTGCGGTGCGCAACCTCGCCGCCGCTGATGGGGATGCCCGAAATTCCTCAGCGTCTGCTCGATTCCCCACTTGGTTGAGCGGTGAACGATAAGGCCGGGGCTGCTCCTCGGCGGCTCGCGTCGTCAGCTCTGTCCTCCCTGCCTCCCGCCATGGCTGCGCCACCAACCGCACTCCTTCTGAGAACGTCGGCGCGTCCCGCGCCCGCCAGTACAGCCGCTCGCTCGCGGCCGCGGCCAGCACCCCACCGTCCTCCTCATACGCCTCGGCGAACCGCAGACAACTCGGCTCATTGCGCTAGCCGTTGTAAGGCCCGCAGATCATTAACTCGTCTCTTTGATCTCCGTTTGGGTGGGGTCTGGAACGAGGAATGCCGCGATGTCGGCTGATGGTCTTGGCGGTGACTCCGAAGAGCTGGCCCAGGAGGTCCATGGTGGCGAGTTTGCGCAGGTGGGGCACGGTGGCCAGGATCCGATTCGCTGGTGTGAGCTTGGCTTTGGCGCCTGTGCCAGGGTCCACGAGGCGTTCGTGACCGCGACGGGCACGGAGGTGGCAGACGGTGATCGCCAGTCCGGTCTCGGTGGCCAGCTGGGCGAGCTCAATCTTCCAGGTGCGGGTGCGGTAGCCGTGGGACCCGCCGGCGTCGGCGGTAATCAGCAGTCGGCCGGCCGTCGGACAGGCGGCCCGTCCGGCGCCGTTCCACCAGCGGCGGACGGTCTCGGCGGCGAACGTGGCGGTGTCGTGGTCGGTGCCCACGTTGACCAGCCACGGTCCGCGGCGACATCGTAGATGCCACAGGGCACCGCCTTGCCCAGCTCACGGTGGGGGAAGTCATGGGTGTCGACCCGCACCGGCTCGCCTTTCGGCTCCCGCTCCCGGCCGCGGTTTTTGAAGGGGTCGACCAGTTCCTTCGTCTTGGTGTCCACTTGGTGTCCACGCTGATCACCGGCTGTCCGTCGCCCTGGTGGTGGCGGGCCTCGTCGTTGAGACAGCGGAACCGGGTGTCTCGGTCGGGGTGCTGTTTGCCTTCCAAGATCTTGGCGTTGCCCTGCAGGCTGAAACCCTCCTCGCGCAGCAGGTCGCCCACTGTGTTCGGGCCGATCCTGTATCCCTGACGGGCCAGTTCGTCGGCGAGCGTGCGAGTGGGTTTGGTGGTCCAGCGCAGCGGCGACATGGGATCCCCACGCATGTCGGGCGGCGGCCTCTCTCACTTCGCTCCCCTACTGTGTGGCCGACCAGCGCCGAGAGATTGGGCTCGGTGGCCGACAGGATGCCTCGGGCACACGGACATCGCCGGCCGACCGTGCCACCGGCGATGGACACCGGCTCGGACGAGCATGAGCGGACAGCATCCACAGTGCTCCGGGTCTGGAAGCGGCTGCCGGAATCCAGTGCCGACAGTGGACGCCATGAGGAAGGAGCACGGCTGAGGAAGGGTCACGGCTCGGGGCTGTCGCTGTCCGGTGGCGCGGGTCTGCCGGTGGGAGAGGTCCAGTCATGGCGTGGGTGGTTCGGGGAGAGGGGGTTGAGTGTTTCGGTGACCGCCGCGGAGATCCCCTGCTGCAACCGGTCGGACAGCGGCGCGTCGTTCACCGCCCCCACCAACTCATGGGCCAGGTGGTGGAGTTTGGTGTTGGTGCGCTGCGAGACCTCGACCAGGACGCTCCAGGCGTCCTCGGCGTTCAGACCGAAGGAGGCCATCAGGACCCCACGGGCCAGATCGATGACCGGCCTGGTTTGCATGGCCCGTTTGAGCTGGCCGATTTCGATGCGCAGGTCCTTCTCGACATCCTTGGGCAACCCGTCCGCCTCCACGGGGCTGGGGGTGGTACCGGTACACATGCCCCGGCCGTTGGCGGCCACGCCGGGACCGGCGTCATCCGGGTCCGCGAAGAGCGGCCAGGTGCGGGTAAGTGTGAGCAGGCGCTCGACCGCGATCCCCGCCGTCTGGATGCGGACCGTCTTGGCCTCCACCAGGGCCTGGCGGCGGATGTGCAGCAGGATGTTGAGGCCGGAGCAGTCACAGAAGTCGACCCCGGCGAAGTCGAGGTCGAGGCCGTGGACCGACTGGGCCAGTACTTCACGCAGGGCGTGCCGCAGCGCCTGCTCCGTGTCGATGTCGAGTTCACCCGCGACCGCCACAACCGTCCGCTCGCCGGCGGGATATGCCGCGACCTTCAGGAACGGCGAGGTGTGGGCTCCGACCGCGCCATCCGCTTGCGTCTCGTGGACGGCTTCGTCTGCGCCCCTCGCCTGGGAAGAAAGCAGATGTTCTTGCATGGGAGTCGCTCCCGGGGCATCCACTGGTCTTTGCCTCCTCCAGGCTCGACCTCCACCACGTCGCACGTCAAGAGATACATGAACTCATTTTCACCCTTTTGAATACGTGAACGTCGGGCACTACCATGAGAGGCATGGGTGGAGTACCCGAGGGACACAGCGGCTGGACCTTCCTGACCAACCACGCCCGAGTGCTGGCCTCGATCGCCGACGATCCGGGCACCCGTATCCGTGACATCGCCGCGCGATGCCGGCTCACCGAGCGCGCTGTCCAGAAGATCATTTCCGATCTTGAGCAGAACGGCTATCTCACCCACACCCGGCAGGGCCGCTCGAATCGCTACCGCATCGAAGAGGGAACCATCCTCCGGCATCCGGCCGACGCCGGCCTCACCGTGGCGGGCCTGCTGGCCGCCCTCGACCAGCACGAGAACTCCCACGAAACCCAGCCCGGGCAGGGGGCAAGGCATCAGGGGAGCGATGGAACGGAGGGGCCTGCTGACGACGACAGCATGACGGCCGCGAGATCCGTTCAGGTCGGCCGTCACCGAGTGAAGTCGTGACTCGCGATGATCGACCTTATGATGATCGACCTTATGGGGACGGCTCACCAGCAAGGCCACGGGATGCGGCCTGCGCTGAATCGCCGATGCCTTCGAGGGGCGGCGGTATCTCAGTCGACCCGCGATCGCGGAGGAGCCGGGCGCGGTGATGCCCGCGCGAGCGTCCCGGGCAGCCCCGCCGCCCTTGCATGGCTGGGCGCTCAGCTTCCCGGGGAAGCTGGTGTGCTGGCCGCGGGGACAAGTCACGCGGCATGCCGGTCGGCGTCTGCTCCACGGCCTCGACAACTGCGCGACCCTCAGAGCGCCCTTCGCGCGGTCACAAAGAAGCGGGCCCCATCGGGGTCGGTCAGGATGGCCTCGGTCGAGCCGAGGCCCTGCTGGTGGGCCGTGCCGCCGTGAGCGCGGGCGGCGCGGGCGGCAGCCTCGACGTCGTCGACGGTGAAGTGGATCTGCCAGTGCGGCCGGATCGTCGGGTCGGGCGCCGCCTCGACCGCGCCGGAGTGGATACGGGCCACGACATCGCCCCGGCTGCGCAGCACGACCTCGTTGTCCTCGTAGCGCACCTCGCAGGACCCGGGGGCCGAGGACGCCCACTCCAGGACCTCCCCGTAGAAGATGGCGGCGTCGAAGGCGTCGCGGGTGTGCAGCCGTACGAAGACCGGTGCCGCCCGGCGCCACTCCTCCCAGCCGGCCACCAGCTCGCCCTCCCAAATACCGAAGACCGCTCCGTCCCGGTCGGCCAGCAGGGCCGCCCGGCCCGGCGGGAACGACAGCGGTCCCACCGCAGTCGTACCCCCACGCTCCTGGCTGCGGGACACGGTCTCGTCCGCACTCGCCACCGCGAAATAAGGGGTCCACGCGACGGCCGTCTTCACCCCGAAGTTCACCTCCGAGATCCCTGCGACCGGGACCCGCTGCACGCTCGCGACCCGGTACTGATCGCCCATCGTGCTGCTCGTGCGCCACTCCCAGCCCAGCACGGCGCGGTAGAAGTCCTCCGCCGTCTGCAGATCTCGCGTGGTCAGACTCGCCCAGCAGGGTGCTCCGAACACCGAGTGACTGGCGGCGACCTCACCGTGCAGTGCTGCGTCGCTCTTCATCGTCGTACCGCCTGACCTGCCTGACACCACTTTCATCATGGGGCGTGGATCGACCCCGGACTCGGCGGTCGCCCAAGAGCCGGGTGCCCCTTCGAACGCGCGGCAACCGCCGTTCCGCGCGCACACCACGCAGCGACCGACGCCAGACGCCGACGAGTTCGGACGACCCGGCGCCGGTTTCAGCCCATAGCCCCAGTGACGCCCGCGAGCACCCGCGGGCGTCACGAATCATTTCGGGCGATCCTGGAATAGGCATCGGCGTCCGGGGAGGCCTGGGACATGGCCACTTCCGCATGGCCCCCGCAGACCGGGGCCGGAACAGTCCGCGACCGGGCCCGCGCCCCCCACGAAGCGGTAGCCAGGCGCAGAGCCATCTTGTACGACCAGACGCTGCGCCCGGTCAACGGCTCGGGACAGCGGTCTCCCCCGCTGACTCGCGGTCGGCGAAGACGCTGGTGTCCAGGTGTCCGAGGAGGTCGGCGGGATCTCGGTACAACGCGCGGGCGCCGGCCGATTCCAGGTCCGCCCGTGGGATCCCGCCGGACAGCACCGCCAAGGGGACCACCCCATCCCGCACGGCGGCCTTCATGTCCCAGACCGTGTCGCCGACGAACACGGCTCGTTCACTGGGCACGCCGGCCGGCTCCCTGGCCTGCCGGACGGGGTCGGGGGCGGGTTTGCCGTCGTCGACGTCGTCCGCACTGGCCGCCCCGAGGATGACGTCGTCCGCGTCGATGGCGCCGCGCAGCGCGGAGAGTTCCGCGCCACTCGCCGAGGTCGCCAGGACGATCTTCCAGCCCCGCCCGGCCAGTGCGCGCAGCAGGTCGCCTGCCTCGTCCAGCGCCCGTAGCCGCTCGAAGTACGTGGCGCAGAGGGCGTGGTGAGCCGCGGCGAGCTGGTCGTCGCCGTCAGGGTCGCGGTCGTCTCCCAGCAGGTGCTCGATCAGGTCGCCGCCGCCGAGGCCCACGGCGCGGTGGATCTCCCGCATGGGGACGTGGTGGCCGGCCTGCCGGAAGGCCTCCCACCAGGTGACGACATGCAGGTGGTTGCTGTCGACGAGCGTTCCGTCGACGTCGAAGATCGCAGCACGCATCGTGGTCATCCCGCGCTCACAGTTCACGAAGGACGGGCAGCAGCTTCTGCTCGGCCCACTCCAGATACGGCTCCTGGTGCTCGCCGCCGATCTGTATGGGGGCGACCTCGGTGAATCCGGCGTCGACGTAGGGGCGCACGGCTTCGACGACGGCGTCCACGTCGCCACCGCAGGGAATGGACTCGGCCACGTCCTCGGGCCGTACGAACTGGGTGGCACCCGCGAACGCGGCGGGTCCGGGCAGTTCGGAGTTGACCGGCCAGCCGCCGCCGAACCAGCGGAACTGGTCGTGGGCGCGGGCGATCGCCGCGTCGCGGTCGGTGTCGTAACAGATGGGCAGCTGGCCGACCCTGGGCTTACCTGTGCCGCCGTACCGGTCGAACGCGGAGATCAGTTGCGGCCTGGGTTCGGTGGCGATCACCAAGTCGGCGGCGTGACCGGCGAGTTCGCACGAGCGGTCGCCCGAGACGGCGACACCGATCGGCGGGGGGTGCGTCGGGCAGATCCCACAACCTGGCGTTCTCCACGTCGAAGTGGGCACCGTGATGGTTGACGTTCTCCCCCGCGAAGAGCGAGCGGATGATCTCCACCGCCTCCTCGAGCATCTCCAGCCGGACGTGCGCGGCGGGCCAACCACCGCCCACCACATGCTCGTTGAGGTTCTCCCCGGAGCCGAGGCCCAGGCGGAACCGCCCCTGGGAGAGGAGTTGCATGGTGGCGGCCTTCCGGGCCACGACGACCGGGTGGTAGCGGGTCGTCGGGCACGTCACGTACGTCATCAGGGGAATGCGTTCGGTGGCCTGCGCGGCGGCACCGAGCACGCTCCACGCGTAGGGGGCGTGTCCCTGGGACAGCCAGGGGAACGCCGAAGGCCGGCGGGGCGGATCCCGTCAGCGGTCAGTAGGCGGACCGATCCCTGACACGGGTGCGGGTACCCATCTCGTGTCCTCTCGCACGGCCGGACTTCCACAACGGTAGCTGTCGTGGACATCGCTCTCCGTGTTCGCTGGTCAGGCTCGGCATGTGGCCCACTGGCTCGATACCCTCGCCCACACCTGCCGACGGTACGTAGTCGTAGCCGTGATGGGGCAGGATCCGAGGAGGCCGACCGCCACAGCCGCCCGCGTGTGCCCTGGCTCGACGGTAGCCAGGCACAGCGGACAGCATTGGGGGCAGCGCCACAGCGCCCACTCACAGCGTCGGACCCGCCGGGTGATGCACTCCCCTTCGGCGATCTCCGGGACCATCACAGCTACGGACAGTTGCTACATTCCGTTCCCCGGCCGCCTGCCTGCGCACGAACCGTCGCCTCGCGGCATCGCGTCCGGACAGATGCGCCGCACCCGCGCCCCGAGTCCCGCACCGGACCCGCCCACCCGCCGACGTCGGAGGGAAAACGGAGCGCATCCGTCGGCGGAAAGGGCCAGGACCGTGGATCGGTAGCGGTACCCGCTGGATGTGCGGACAACGCTTGCACTCGCAGTGCAGGAGCACCCAGGTCACCGAACGCGCCGTGAACTAGCCGGGGCACCAGACTGTTGAACGCTTACCCGGCATCCGATCTCTTGAGGCGGGAACCAAGTACCGTGATCGATCTCGACCCCTTCACCGACTTGCTCGACTATCCGATGTATGTCGTGACCGCCGAAGCTCACGGGGAAAGAGCTGGCTGCCTGGTGGGATTCGCCTCGCAGTGCTCGATTCGACCCGCCCGGTTCATGATCTGGCTGTCCAAGGCCAACCGGACGTACCGGGTGGCCGAGCACGCCGAACGACTCGTGGTCCATCTTCTCCGCCGCGACCAGGACCGGCTGGCCCAGCTCTTCGGCGGCGAGACCGGCGATCGCACCGACAAGTTCACCGACACCCCGTGGCACCCAGGACCGGGCGAATCGGTGATCCTCGACGAGGCCCCCGCCTGGTTCGTCGGTCGCGTGGAGAACCGGATCGACGGCGGCGACCACGTCGGCTTCCTTCTCGCTCCGGAGGCGGCAGAAAACCTCGCGGGCAACCGCACCCCTCTGCTGACGTTGAACGACACCCATGACATCACCCCGGGCCACCCAGCGAACTGAGCCACACCTGGTGGTCGCCACTTGGTGGAGGAACAGCGATGCTTGGATGACGCGACAGAAGAAACCAACCAAATAGGGCGAGTTGGTCTCGTCGGTGGAGGTGTCATGTGAACCGGCGTAGGACGCTCCTCGGCACGGGCGAGATTCTGACATGGTGGGCCGTTCTCGCCCTGCTGTGGCTGGTCTTCATCAGTGCGGTGACCACCCTGGAACTCTTCGTGGGCGCGTCCGCCGCGCTGGTCGCGGCGGTCGCGGCGTGGGGTGCGCGGCGGGCGGTGAGCGGGTAGTGAACGGCTGGACAGTCACCGCGACGGCCACACTCACCGTGGGAGTCGGGGCCACAGTCTGGGGCGTCGCCACGGGACCGCTGCGGCGCCGGGTCGTGGCACAGAACCTGTCCACCTCGCTGGCCTGCCCCACTCTGCTGCTCCTGGCCCAGGGCTACGACCGGCCGTCGTACGTCGATCTCGCCCTGCTCCTGGCGCTGTTGGGGCCGGTCGGCACCCTCGTCTTCGCCCTACTGCTCGCGGAGGATCCGGCGAAAGATCCGCCGCGGGCGTGGGGGCTCACATACGCGGTCGCGGCGTTCGGTGGCGGCGTCGTGGTCACCGTGTGCGTGGCCACGGGTCCGGGCCGTGCGCTGATGAAACTCCTGGTCGTCGGTGCCCTGTTGATCGGCGGGAACCTCACCGCGTCCCGTGCCCTGTCCGGCGGCTTCACGGGGAGCCGGCGTGGATGACCCGCTGATCGTCGTGGCGCTGCTG
Organism: Streptomyces sp. NPDC007896; assembly: GCF_042959425.1. Taxonomy (NCBI): domain Bacteria; kingdom Bacillati; phylum Actinomycetota; class Actinomycetes; order Kitasatosporales; family Streptomycetaceae; genus Streptomyces; species Streptomyces sp. NPDC007896. Next base: position 416,974 of record NZ_JBIBKX010000005.1, read on the forward strand.
CTGGTCGCCGCGTCCGCGACCGCCGCCGTGGCCACCCGTGATCCCTCGCGGCAGGCACTCGTGCTGGCGGTGCTCGGGACGGTTGTGGCCGTCCTGTTCACCGCGCTCCAGGCCCCCACGTGGCGCTCTCCCAGCTTGCTGTGGGCTCCGCCCTGACTCCCCTGCTGCTGATGCTGTCCGTGCGCAAAGTCCGGCGGCCGCGGCGGCGGAAGGAGAAGGAACGGTGACCCGGCGGGTGCGGCTGATCGTCCTGGCCGTCGGTGGTGCGGGCCTCGCGGCCCTGCTGGTCGCCGCCTGCTTCTTTCTGCCGGGCTTCGGCCGGGACCGGCACCCGTACGGGGACCGGGTGGTGCGGGCCGCCCTCGCCCGGCACACCGCGAACACGATCGCTTCCGTCAACTTCGACCAGCGCGCCTTCGACACCCTCGGCGAAATGAGCATCCTCTTCGCGTCCGTCCTCGGCACCGTCGTCCTGCTGCGCCAGACCCGCGACGAACACCGCGCCGAGCCCGAACCCGAGGAGGTCGCGCTCCCCGTACGCCGGTACGCGCTCGTCGTTTTGCCCGTCGCCGTCCTCACCGGCCATCGCGCACGGCCAGCTCAGCCCGGGCGGCGGCTTCCAGGGCGATGTCGTGGTGGCGACCGCCCTGCACCTGCTCTACCTGGGCGCAGACTACCGCGCGCTGGAGCGTATCCGCCCGGTCGGCTCCTACCAGGCCGGCGACGCCCTCGCGGCCTCCGCCTACCTCGTGCTGGGCCTCGCCGGCGCCATCGCCGGCACCGCCGTCCTCGCCAACTTCCTTCCCTACGGCACTTTCAACACCCTTTCGTCGGGCGGCACCGTCCCGCTGCTGAACGCGGCCATCGGCATGGAGGTCGCCTGCGCGGTCGTCGTGCTGCTCGCCCGATTCCTGGACCAGGCCGTGGAGATCAGAAGGGAGACGGGAAGTGATGTCGGTCCTGCCGTATCCCGTCGCCGCCTGGGTATTCCTCGTCGGCTGCTACGGGCTGGCGACCAGCCGGAATCCCATCCACGCCGTGGGTCTCGCGGTCTGCCAGTCCGCCACCTACGTGCTGTTGCCGGCCGTCGGCTATCGCGACGGCGGCACCGCGCCCGTCTTCTCCGACCTGAAGCCCGGCTCGCGCCCCGTGGTCACAGCCGCGTGGGACGAGTTGATGGAGAACGGCTACGAAAGGCTGACCATGGAAGCGGTGGCCGAACGCGCCCAGACCAGCCGCCCCGTGATCGCCCGGCGCTGGGGAAGCCGCCAGGAGCTGTTCACCGCGGCCGTCCTGCACTGGATCGACCACAACAGGCCGCCCGTCCCTGACACTGGCACGCTGCGGGGAGACCTCCTGGCCTACCTGGCGAGCAAGTCCGACCAGCGAGCGGAGATCAGGGCCGTCTTCGGGGCGCGATTCGGCGGGCTGGCCGAGGAGAACCAGGACCTCGCACAGCTGTTGCCGCAGCGGATCTCCCAGGCACTGGGAACCCAGGACATCTGGGACCGGGCCGCCGCACGGGGAGAAGTCGACCCGGCCGCCCTCACGCCGCGCATCATGGACCTGCCGCTCGATCTCGTCAGCCTCGAACTTACGCAGACCCATGAAGCGCTGCCCCTCAGCGTGATCGAGGAGATCCTGGACACCATCGTTCTGCCCCTCGTCGTCCCGCGCGACTGAGACGTCGTTGTCGTACCGAACGTGATCGGCATGTTTTCGCGAACGAGCTGTCCTCCTCGAACCGATGCTCACCGCGATCGGTACGACAACGGCGTCTGAGGGCTTGCGGAGGCGTCGGGTCAGGTCGTTTCGAATTCCACGGCGTGGGACAGCCGGGCATCCCACTCGCCTACACCGTCAGCGTCGGCAGAGATCACCGCGTAGCGCCAGGAACAGCCATCCGACGGTGCATCCGCGTAGAGGACGACGCCTTCACCGCGCGCCGGGTCGAAGGCGAGGTGGTGTTCCCGCAGCCGGGCGAGGGCTTGTTCGAAGCAGAAGGGCCGTCGTATCCCGTGAAGGAACCCTGAGTTGTGTGCATCGCAACGCTGAACAGGACTCGCGTCCCGGAGGTGGTGGTCTCCAGCTGGATGCTGACCGACGCGGACACGTCCACGCGCTCCTCCACCACCCACGTCCCCGCGGGACCACCGATCGCATCCAGCTCCAAGGCTGACCCGCCTTCCAGGTCGCCGCGCACTACGAAGCGCATCCCGTGACCTCCGGCAGAGCGGTCAGGCTTGATCACCACTCACAGTCTGCGCACCAGCGGCGGCAAGACCTGGGTTCCACGCGGCGCGATCACCTGCCACCTCCAAGGAGGAAAGGTGGGTCAAGAGGCCCGGGACACGAGTGCCTCGTACCCCACGTCGGACAGGTCCGCGGCCTTTACGTAGACCTGGACACCGTCGAGCAGGTTCCGGAGCGTGCTGTAGCCGGAGGAGTGCGCGATCCTCTCCTCGGCCTTCGTCCCCGCCGGGCACCAGGAGATCAGTACGACCTTCTCCTGACGGGTCCCGTCCGCTGTTGCGAAGAGAAGGTCGTAGACGGCGTACCGGGACGCGTCCGCCGGCAGGGCCTTCAGTAGTTCGTCGTGTGTCAGGTTCCCCTCGAAGTCAGGGATGACGGTCTCCAGGCTGTCGCTGAGCCGGAAGATCACTGTATTGATGTCCCGCCTGCTCTTCAGCTCCTGGAAGGCGCTGATACAGCTGTCGTCCACTGGGATACCACCGCTCACGACGAGTCCTTCTGATCATTGGGAGAACAGGCCGAGCGGCTCAACGAACCGACACCCCGGGAGGTTCTGGGCCGCCGGCCCTGAGCACCTGTTCCGCTCCCCCATGCCCTGGCCGATAACCGGGCGCCGGCGGAGCAGCGCTCCGCCGTACGCGGGCGGCCCGCGTCCAGACGTGGCGGTCCGGGACATCCCGAGCAGCCCGCAAGGAAGCGGCGCAGCACGCTGTAGCGGGTGAACGCGCTCACGGCCAATCGCTCGACGGCCACGGCGGTCACGATCAGGCGCTTGCGTCCCATGAGGTAATTCCTGCTGCCACGAGCTCAGCCGAACGGCCGTGCTTCCCCGCTCGCTGCGCGTCTCTCCTCGGCCATGCAGGCGATACGGAGAACACCGACGACGCCCACTGTGACGTGTCATTGGCCCACGGGGCTTCGTACGTTCGCTCTGTCTCTCGCTTCGAAATGGCCCTGCGGCGGTCGTCCGTCAGTCTCCGCAGCACATTGCGTCAGGCGCATCCTCGTGACGAACAGCTGAAGCATGAGCACACCTGAGGCGATCACCGCCAGGAGCACGCCCGTCATCGCGAAGGCCTTGAAGGCGGTGACGGTTCGCGGAGCTGCTGCTCGCGGCGCTCAGGCCATGGCGGATCGGGCGGCGATACGGGTCACCGTGACCGCGACGCTGACCGGCTCCACAACGCCATGGGTGGCGAGGTGGGAGGTGGCGGCGCTCTGTACCCGGTCGTGGACGTTCCTGGCGGTGTCCAGGGCTCGGTGGCCCTCGGCCAGGACGCAGCGCACCTCGATGCGCCATCCCGAACCGTCCAGCGCCCGGTCGGCGCGGATGCCCGCCTCGGGCGGCATGCGGTGCGGCGCGGTGTCCGTCCGGGTGGGCGCGGCGGCCGCCGCGAGGCAGTGGGCCAGGCGGGGTTGCAGACCGGCCACGCCGGGAGCCGCCAGGGCCGCCTCGGCCGCGACGCCGATGAGCGTGGTCGTGCCGGTGGCGGTCATCACGTGCCCCTGCCCATAGGGTCGCCGGGGCCCAGGGGTGGCCACGGCTCCAGAACGTCGACCACGGTGATGTCGACTGCCGTCACGGCCAGACCCAGGTCCCGTCCGGCCGAGTCGAGGACCGACTGACGTACCTGATCAACCCGGTCGGGCAGCGGGCGGTCGAGGGCAGCGGCCAGCTCCATGGTCACCCGCACGTCGGTGCCCTCGCCCGCGGGTACGAGCCGGCAGGTCGCGGCCCTCACACCGGGGACCATGTCCGCGGCCTGCCGCAGTACCTTCGCGGCAGCGCTCTCGGCGATCCGTAGCTCCCGGTCCGGGTCGGCCAAGGGCAGCAGCCGTCCGAGCCGGATCTCTGCCCTGACGACGTTCATGACACGGTCGGCGAGCGCCTGCAGGCCAGGAGGGTCTTCCGCACGCAGCGCCTGGGCGGCCGCGTTCACCGTGGCCAGTCCCTCGACCGCCTCGCGGCAGTAAGGGCAGGACACCGTGTGCGGGTCCGCGACCGGCGCAGCGTCCCGCGCCTGTTCCCAGACCCGGCTGAGCAGGCGGCCGCAGGGCAGTACCTCATCACCCGCGAACGGGGGCACGTCGGCGTCAATGGACATGCCGGCGTCAATGGGGCTGGTGCGGGGCCCGTCGACATGGGGCGGTTCGGAAGGCCGGGCCTGCGGGTCGTCTAGCGCCATGGGCCCATCGCCTCCTGAAGGGATCGACGTGCTCTGAACAGTCTGCCGCGCACCGTCTGCTCACTGGTCCGTGTCACGTGGGCGATCTCGTCGTAGGGCAGGCCCCGCAGTTCACGCAGGATCCAGCAGATCCGCTGGCCGGCGTCCAGCTCGGCGAGCGCGCGGGACAGGGCCTCGGTGGCCGCGTCCTGCTCGGCGGACCGGGCGGGCTGGCTCCTCGCGTCGCCCGTCGCGGGTTCGGCGACGGTGTCCAGGGGGAGCGGCGGCGGTCGGCGCCGCCGTCGCATGGTCAAGCAGCGGTTGATGGTGATCCGGTACATCCAGGTACTGAATTCCGCACCGTGACGGTACTCCGGTAGACGCCGCCAGGCGCTGACGAAGGCGTCCTGAACGGCCTCTTCGGCGTCCTGGGGGTTGCCGAGCATGCCACGGGCCAGGGCCAGGAGCGACCGGTTGTGCCGCTGGACGAGAACGGCGAAGGAGTCTTCGTCTCCCTCGGCCGCCCGCACGGCGAGCACTCCGTCCGGCAGGTCGCATCCCAGCTGTGGGAAAGCAGGACGTTGAATCATGACGCTCTCGCAGGGGGCTCGGAAAGAGCGTGTACCCCCGCCACACCTATGTGACGCACATCACATGTCATGTCTGTGAGAGGTACGCCGCCCCGGGTGTCCAACCTCTTGAGAGACACCACGCAGGTGTCACACCGAGCCACTCGAGGCGACCGCCATGACGGACAACATCACCAGCGTCGGCGGGGGCAGCCGGCCCGACACAGGCGTGAGCGCGCTGAAGGGCCGTACCGGGGCCGGAGCACCGGCCGAGACACGGGGGAAGACCACCATCGCGGACGGCGTGGTGGCCAAGATCGCGGGCATGGCCACACGCGAGGTACCGGGCATCCACAGCATGGGAGCGGGGATGGCCCGCGCCTTCGGCGCCATGCGGGAACGCGTCCCCGGCGCAGGCGGAGGCGTCACGCGCGGGGTGAAGGTCGAGGTCGGCGAGCGCCAGGCCGCGGTGGACTTGGACGTCGTCGTCGAGTACGGCGTCTCCATCGTCGACGTCGCCGGCGCCGTACGCACCAACGTGATCAGCGCCCTGGAACGAATGACGGGACTGGAGGTCGTCGAGGTCAACATCGCCGTCGACGACGTCCACCTCCCCGACGAGGAGGAAGAGGCCGAACGGGACGAGGGCCGCGTGCGGTGACCGACCGCCGTGACCTCGGCCGTGCCCTGGGCATGAGCGGGTGATCACACGGACGCTCACGTTCGCGAGACGGGTGAGTGGATGATGAACGCAGCGACGACGGGCCTCGCGGCCGGCATGGCTCTGGGCTTCGCCGGATACTTCGGCGGCTTCTGGGCATTCCTGCTGGTTCTGGTTCTGGGTGCGGTGGGACTGATCGTCGGCCTCGTCGTGCAGGGCGACCTCGACCTCCATGCGCGGAGGCAGCGGTGAGTACCCGGCCCGGTTCCCAACCCCCTGGCGAAGGGGCCGGCCCGCCGGGGCGAACCGCCGACCTGCCGCCTCCGGCCGAACGGGGCGCCACCGTCATCCCGGAAAGGGTGGTCGCCCGTATCGCCGCCAGGGCCGCTCGCGCAGCCCAGTCCCGGCGCGCCGCAATACCGCCCGACCGGAGCGGGTCGGCGGCACCCAGCGCCTCGGCAGCCGTCCGTACCGGAACGGTGCGCCTGCACCTGGCGATGGACCTGCCCTACCCCACCGATATCCCCCACGTCTGCGAGCGGATCCAGCACGACGTCGCCGAACGGGTGACTCAGCTGACCGGCTTGGAGGTGGGAGAGGTCACCCTCACCGTCCGGCGGCTGCTGACCGCCGCCGACGCGAGCCGGGGACGGGTCCGATGAGGCGCCACGCGGCCCGGGCCGCCGGGCACGCCGCGCAGAGAGGAGGACCGGAATGACACCCGACCCGGACCCTCCCGCACGCAGCTCCACGCCATCCGCGCGCCGTGCCACCGTGCCGATGACGAAGGAGCTTGAGGAGCCAAAGGAGCCCAGAGAGCCGACAGAGCCCGGTCCGCCCGAACACGACGCGCCCCTTGCGCCGGACTTGGCGGTGGGCGAGCACGACAGAGGGCACCGCACGCACCGCCCGTGGTCCGCGCGCCGCATTCCGGCCGCGCTGGTCGCCTCGGTGATTCTCGTGGCGGCGGTCGCGGCGCTGTTCGACGTCGTCGCCGTACGGGCGGGACGCCCTGCGGCAGCCTGGCGACGGCACCTGGCCGACGAATTGGCCACCCGCCCCCTGGACGACGTGTGGGTGCTCACGGGGACCGCCGTGGCCGCCGCGCTCGGCATCTGGTTGATCGTCCTGGCCCTCACCCCCGGCCTACGCCACTGGCTGCCCCTGCGCTCCCCCGCGCCCGGGCTGCGGGCCTGCCTGGACCGCGACGGCGCCGCCGACCTGCTGCGCGACGCCGCCATGCGGGTCCCGGGAGTCAGCACGGCTCGCGTCCGAGTGCGCCGCCATCGCGTCAAGGCCCGCGCGGACGTCCGCTTCCGCGACCCCCAGCAGGTGAAGGACGACCTCACCGCCGTCCTCGACGAGGAGCGCGATCAGCTCGCCGTCGCCCGCCCTCCCCGCATCGTCGTACGAGTGCGGCAACGCACCGACTGAGCGAAACCCCCCACACCGGAGCCCACACCATGACGCCGCGAACCGTACTCAACCGCAGTCTGCTGGCCCTCGCCGGACTGGTACTGCTCGGCGGCGGTCTGCTGATTCTCTTCGCCGGACTCGACGTCTACCGGCGACACCATCTGGTCCCGCCCGTCGGCTGGCCCCTGACCACCCCGCACGACGTCCTGCTCGGCTCCGCCGATCGGGCCCGCTGGAGCGGTCAGGGCTGGTGGTGGTGGCCCGCGGTCATCGCCGCCCTCACCCTCGTCGCCCTGCTCGCGCTGTGGTGGCTGCTCGCCCAACTGCACCGACGCCACCCCGGAGCGCTGCCCGTCGGCGGCACACCCCCGCAGGAAGGCGTCGAACTGCGCGACCACGCGCTCAGCGACGCGATCGCCGCCGAAGCCGGTGCCCAGCCGGGCGTTGAGCATGCAACCGTGCACATCACCGGCCGGCCTGTCCACCCCCGCACCCACATCACGCTCGCTCTCACCCCCCAGGGTGCACCCGGCGCCGCCCTCGACGCCCTGGACGACGGCCCGCTCCGTACCGCTCGTCGGTCCACCGGCTCCCCCGACATGCACACCGACGTCCGCCTACAGGTCGCCCACCACAAACCGCACCGCGCACAGTAGGGCGGGGCACCGACGGCCTGCCTCAGCAGCGGATCCCGCTTGCGAGCACGAGGTACTCCCAGTTGCCGGGCCCCGCGGGCAAGCGCACGGTGAACAGAGATGTGTCGGTCCTGGACGGACCGCGTTTCCCAGCGTCTTCGAGAGGACGGCGATTCCGATGGCCAAGGCCAAGGGCAATGCGAAGGTGCATCAGATCAGGGGCAAGATGAAGGAGACTCTCGGCAAGGCGCTGGGGGACTCATCGATGCAGCAGGCTGGACGTGGGGAACAGCTGCGTGCCAAGGCACATGAGATGACCGAAAGGGCAACGGGCCACCTCCGTAAGCGGAACCGACACTGATCGAGGACGTACGGCTGGTCCGCATCTTCGAGGGCTCGTGTCGTCGACGTCGATATCGCGCCGGACGCGGGTGATCGCGCAGTGGTTCAAGCGCCGCGCCCGCGCCCGCGCCCGTCCGATGACTTCTCCAACCGGTCGCTCACTCCGGCCAAAAGACGAGGTCTGAGAGTCCGGGAACACCAGCCGACCAACTCTCGGGGCAGGTCACGCCGAGGGGAATCGCACGGCTCGGGCCGCGTCAGCGCTCGTCCTCGTCGTCCTCCTCCTCTTCCTCCTCGGCGTACTCGTCCTCCGGCCCCTCTTCGTCGTACTCCTCTTCTTCCTCTTCTTCCTCGGGCGCCTCTTCGTCGTACCCCTCCTGCTCCTCGTCCTCCCCTGCCGCTTCCTCCTCTTCCAGTGCCTCCTCATGGCTGCGAACTACCTCGCCGTCGCGGATCTCTCCGCGCCAGCCCTCGACGTCCTCGTCGGCGAACGTGACATAGCGCTGGAAGTTCTTGAAGTCCAGCCGCAAACGGCGTCCTTGAACACGCCACAGGTTGCCCGTCTTCTCGAAGAAACCCGAGGGGTAGTACTCGACGACAAGCACGATCCGCGTCAGGTCGGGCGTGAGTTCGTGGAAACTGACACAGCCGTGAGTAGTGCCCTTCGCACCCTCGGAGCTCCACACGATTCGATCGTCCGGCACCTGTTCCTGAACCGTCGCCTTCCAACCGCGAGTCGAGGGACCGACCTTCACCTTCCAGTCACTGGCGGTCTCGTCGTTCCGGGACACACTGCGTACGCCTTTGGTGAAGTCGCTGAACTCCTCGTACTGGGTCCAGTAGTTGTACGCCACGCGGATCGGCACACCGACGTCCAGCACTTCAATGATGTTCATCACCTTGGTGCTGCCGGACTTGCCTCCGCGTCCCCCGCCGAAAACGTTCTTGACCTTGTCCATCACATTGTCTTTGAGCCCCTTGGCCTTCTCACCGACGAACGCCTTCAAGGGGGAATCACCTTTGAGAATGCGTCCGCCGATGCCGAGAAGAGATCCGCCGTTCTCGGCCGTGTCAAGGAGTTGGTCGGTGACATCCCCCAACTTTTCCCCGGCCTTGTCGACGAGATGCTCGACCTGAGCACCGAGGAAGTCGGTCAGTTCGTCGCGCAACATGTCGAGGCCGGAGCCCTCTCCCCGGCCGGAGTCACGCTCTTTCTCGGCCATGACCTACCTCCGCCGCGCGGGAGTCTTCTTGGCAGTCGCCTTCTTCGCGGGTGCCGCCTTCTTGGATGGGGCCTTCTTCGCCGACGCGCTCTTCGTCGGTGCCCTCTTCGCCGCCGCCTTCTTGGCAGGGGGCGGAGACTTCTTCGCGGTCTTCTTCGCCGGCGCCGACTTCTTGGCGGCAGTCTTCTTGGCCGCGGGCCTCTGCGCCGCCGACTTCTTGGCCGGGGGCCTGTGCGCCGCGGTCTTCTTCGCGGGAGCCTTCTTCTCGGGAGTTCTCCTCGCAGGAGTCCTCTTCCTGGCGGGAGCGGCTTCCTTGGCGGCTGCCCGACGGGGAGAGGGTTTGGCCGCGCGCTTCCTTCCCGCTACCGGGCGGCGACGACGCCGTGGCGGCTCCTCCTCAGCCTCTTCCTCTGGCTCTTCCTCCTCCGGTTCTTCTTCCTCCTCCGCTTCTGCCTCCGGTTCCTCTTCCTCTGGTTCTTCTTCCTCCTCTTCCTCCTCCTCTTCTTCTTCGAATTCCCCCTCCGGTTCTTCCTCGCCCTCTTCCTCCTCCGGTTCCTCCTCGTCTTCGTAGCGCTCCTCGCCCTCCTCCGGTTCTTCCTCGCCCTCTTCCTCCTCGCCCTTCTCCTCACCGATGCGCAGCGTGCGCTCATGGAGAGAGTCGGCGAGGTCGGCGAGGCGCCGGTCGGCGGTGGCGGCCAGGGCTTTGCGTCCGGCGTCCAGCAACTCCCCGCGCACCTGCTCGTTCAGCTCGGCGACTCCAGGAACGTCACCGAGTTTCTTCAGACCGGTCGTCACCAGCTGCTGCGGATCGAGCCCAAATCGGCGACCTGCGAGATAAGTTGCCAGCCCGAAGGCGAAACGGGCTTTCTTCGTACGCCCGAGCACGTACCCGGCTGCGACCGCGGCGGCGAGGCCGATCTTGGTCGTGTCGTTCATAAGGCGGTTCCCTTCGGAAAGGGGAGGTGAACACACTCGAATTCGGGCCAACATCCCCTGCTCAACCAGTGATTGAGACAGATGCGGATCGCACGCGACGCATCTCTCGGCCCGCTGAGAGCACCCCGGGCACGCCATGCGGCCCCACCGGGGCAGGTCGTGACCCCACCGGGCAGGTTCGCTCAAAGCCATCCATGCCCGACCATATGTACCCCTATATGATGAAATTATAGTGTTCGTGCGTGGAGTATGACGCGCGCTCCGACCACCGGAGAGACCATGGCCGCAGCAGAACCCCGGCGGCGATCCAGCAGCAGTGGCCGCAGCACGGACCGGGGAACCACAGGTGGCCCCCGGCGACGCTCCGGCAAGGGCAACGCAGCCTGGGCCATTCGTTCCGCCGTCGAACAACTTCAGGAGTTGCTCGGGCGGGCCCCCGAATCCGTCTCGGCACTGAAATCCACCGAAACCGGTTGGGAAGCCGACGTGGAGGTACTCGAACTGGAACGCGTCCCCGAAACCACGAGCGTGATGGCTACCTACCGAGTGACGCTGGACGAGGAAGGCGACCTGGTGGAGTACCGAAGGACGCGCCGCTACAGCCGCGGCCAGATCGACCGGCTGGGCTGAGGCCGCAACGGCCATGAAGGGAGGCACCATGACGGTGGTGCCACAGAGTGGAGGCGCTGTCGCGCGCGGTGGTGGCGGTGGCACCAGCCTCTACGACGTCTTGGAACTCATTCTGGATCGCGGGCTTGTCATCGATGTCTTCGTCCGCGTGTCACTGGTGGGGATCGAAATCCTCAAGATCGACGCTCGTATTGTCGTGGCCAGTGTCGACACCTATCTGCGTTTCGCCGAGGCATGCAACCGTCTCGACCTCGAGACCGGGAGGAAGGCACCCGCCCAGTTGACCGACATCGTCGGAGACACGGTGGAGAGCGGGGCCAAGGGCAAATCCAAAGGGGCCCTCTCCGGCGCGGCGGAAGCGGTCACCGATTCCCTCAAGGGGATCACCGGCCGTGACGGCGGCGAAGAGGAGGAGGCCGAGGAAGAAGACGAGGGCAAGGAAAAGGAACCCGTGGAGAGGCGACGGCGGCCGGCTCGGCGCACCTCCCGACGTGAGCGCGAATAAGGCTCGCCCGGCGAGAAGGAATGAGCCATGGCCGTATACATCTACTCCATCACCGGCAAGCAGCACCCGCTCCGCCTCGACGGTCTCAGCGGAGTCGGTGAGTCACCGGCGGGCCTGCGGGCAGTGACAGCGGGACCACTGTGCGCTGTGGTCAGCGACGCGCCAGAGGATCTACGCCCCAAGCGTCGCGACATCATCGCCCACCAGGAAGTGCAGAAGCGCCTCATGGCTGACGGCACTGTGCTCCCCATGCGGTTCGGCCTCATCGCCGAGAACGACGAGGCCGTCCTGCTGGCTCTGGAGCAGAATGCCGCGGACTATACGGACAGGCTTCAAGTACTGGAGGGGTGCACCGAGTACCACCTCAAGGCGTCGCAGGACGAAGACGCGCTGCTGCGGCAGATCCTGCGGGAGTCGGACGTGGCGCGAGAACTCAATGAAGAGATCCGCAGCGGCACCGCCGACCCCGACGCGTCGCTACGACTCGGTGAGCTGGTCGCCCAAGAAGTGATGGCACGACAGGAGGCGCTGGCAGCGGGTGTGGTCGAAGCACTGCGCCCCTTCGCCCGGACGCTCGAAACATCCCAGCCGACGGGTTCGGACTTTCTCAACGTGTCGTTCCTGGTGACCGAGGACCAGGAAGAGACGTTCCTCACCTCGGAGTTGAGCGTCGCCCACCAGATGGGCGACGACTTCGACTTCCGGCTCAACGGTCCCCTGCCCCCCTACAGCTTCGTCTGAAGGAGTTCTCATGGGCCTGCTCACACAGCTCGTCACCTTTCCCCTGGCGCCCGTGCGCGGCGTCGTATGGGTCGTGGAGCGCGTCCGGGAGGAAGCCGAGAGCCAGTACTACGACCCCGCGCCGGTGCACCGAGAACTCGCCGAGCTCGAACGTCTCCTCGTCGCAGGCGACATCGACGAGGAGACGTTCGACCAGCGCGAGGACGAACTGCTCGACCGGCTGGAGGAGATCCGTGCCTTTCGGCAGGGCTGACACTCCTGATCCGGCACGAGGGAATACGAGGCCGCAACCGTGACTGAACCCCTGGCCAACAGGCTCGGTTCCTATCCGTCCCGATCAGCGCCCCCCTACGGGCAGGGATCCTCCGCGAATCTCGCCGACATCCTTGAACGGGTACTCGACAAGGGCATCGTCATCGCGGGCGACATACAGATCAACCTTCTCGACATCGAGCTGTTGACCATAAAGCTGCGCCTCCTGGTCGCCTCCGTCGACAAAGCGAAGGAAATGGGCATCGACTGGTGGGAGCACGACCCGTCGCTGTCCTCTCGGAGCAGGGGTGAACAGTCACTGGCCGAGGAGAACCGCCGGTTGCGGGCCGAGATCGATGCCATCCGCCAGGGCCACGCCCTCCCTCCAAAGGAGGAAGCGCCCCGGGACACGCGCAGCCGTCGCCGGGGAAGTGCTCGCGATGAGTGACCCGCTTACATACGCGTATGCGGTGGTACGCAACGCCGAGGGACTGCGGGAGGCAACCGCGCCGCTCCGGGGCGTCGCCGACACCCCGGTCAGCCTCGTCACCGACTCCGGTGACGATCAGCTGGGGCTCGCGGTGAGCCATGTGCCCACGCAGGACTTCCAGGAGGACGCTCTCAAGCAGCATCTCGAGGACCTGGAGTGGCTGGAGGCGGTGGCCCGCGCTCACCACGGCGTCATCGAGGCCTTGGGCGAGCGCACCACCGTCCTTCCGCTGCGCCTGGCAACCGTCTATCTCGACGACAACCGGGCGCGGGAGGTGCTGGCAGCCGGGCGGACCATGTTCGAGGAGCGCCTGGCTCGACTCGCCGAACATGTCGAATGGGGTGTCAAGATCTACGTCGAATCGTCGGCCGCCGCGGCGGCGCCGACTGTTCCCGCGGCAGATCTCACCCCCGGGCGCGCCTACCTGCGTAACCGCCGGCAACAGCAAAGTGTTCGCGACACCGTGTACCAGGCGGCGCAGAAGGCCGCCGATCGGGTGGAGGCCGCAGGCCGCAAGCACGCCTCCGACCGTGTCCGGCATCGCGTACAGCAGGGTGTTCTCGCCGACGCGGCCGGCGCCGGCGGCGAGAACGTCGTCAATGACGCGTACCTTGTGCCCCTGAACCGTTGCGACGACTTCCTGGCCGACGTGGCACATGCCGCTGACGGGCTGGACGGGGTGCGGGTCGAGGCCACCGGCCCCTGGGCTCCGTACTCCTTCGCCATGCCACTCGGTGAATCCGGCGGTGCTGCAGCTGCAAAGGGAGCACCTCCGTGATCACGCCTGGCCCTGCGCCCGAGGCGGAGCGTCTGCCTCAGCGGCAGGTCGCTCTCATCGATCTGTTGGACCGACTTCTGAGCGGTGGGGTCGTCCTCACCGGTGACGTCGTGCTGTCCATCGCGGACATCGATCTGGTACGTATCTCACTGCGTGCCCTGATCGTTTCCATCAGTGAGCAGAACCCCTCGCCATGGACGAGAACGAATCCGCCGCGAGGCGGCGACCATGACGACTGAGGGAGAGAGGCGGCCGTCGAGCCGCGCCGACGAGGTCGCGGAGGCCGCCGCACGCGCCTTCCGGCTGCTGCCCGCCGCACCCCGCGACCTGGACCCGCCAGCCGGCAAGGGCTCGCGTTCCCCGGCCCGGCGGATCAGCTCCGACCGCGACACCGTCGAACGGGATCTCATGAAGCTCGTCCTCACTCTCGTGGAACTGCTGCGCCAGCTCATGGAACGACAGGCCCTGCACCGCGTCGACCAAGGAGACCTCACCGACGAACAGGAAGAACGCCTGGGAGCGACCCTCATGCTCCTCCACGACCGCATGAGCGACCTGTGCGCCCAGTACGGACTGACCATGGAGGATCTCAACCTCGACCTCGGGCCGCTGGGCACACTGCTGCCGCCCCCCGACTGACCCCCGGCAACGCGGCAAACGGCAATGCCGCTGTCCACGCAGACAGCTCCTTGCCCCAGGAACACCATGTGAGACGTTCTGGATCACGGGTACTCCGTACACATGGATTTCTGGTCGAAAGAACCGCCGCTGCCGCCGAGCCGGGGCCCCATTTCGACGGCGATTGCTGAGTACTTGAGAAGTACGGGGCCGCCTCCCGACAATGGGACGATCGCAGACGCATCCCCCTTCGGCGAGGACTGGCAGCTCGGCCTCTATCTCTGTTACGAGCTGCACTACCGGGGTTTCGCCGACGTGGACGCCGCCCGTGAATGGGACCCCGACCTGCTCAAGGCCCGGGCAGCCCTGGAGCGCCCCTTCCTCAAGGCCCTGCGCCACCAGGCGACACGGCATGAACGCGCCGCCGAGGCGCTGGACGACCTGCTCGTCGAGCCCGCGGACGGCATCGGAGTCACCCACTACCTCCAGGACGACGGCGAACTGTGGCAGCTACGCGAATACGCCGCGCAGCGGTCGCTGTACCACCTCAAGGAGGCCGATCCGCACGCCTGGGTGCTGCCCCGCCTGTGGGGCCGGGCGAAGGCCGGAATGGCAGCCGTGGAGTTCGACGAGTTCGGCGGCGGCCGGGCGGATCGTGTGCACGCGCGGCTGTTCGCCGACCTCATGGCCGACCTCGGCCTGGACACCACCTACGGGCGGTATCTCGACTCTGCCGGCGCCGAGGCACTCGCCGTCGTGAACCTGATGTCCCTCTTCGGACTGCACCGCGCCCTCAGAGGCGCACTGGTAGGTCACTTCGCCACCGTCGAGATCACCTCGTCGCCCGGTTCACGGCGGCTCGCCCAGGCCATGCGGCGCACCGGCGCGGGACCGGCCGCCGAGCACTTCTACGACGAGCACGTGGAGGCCGACGCCGTACATGAGCAGGTCGTACGCCGGGAAGTCGTCGCGGGCCTCCTCGAGGAAGAACCCCACCTGGACAGCGACGTCGCGTTCGGCGTGGACGCCACCAACTACGTCGAGGACCGCCTTGCCGAACGACTCCTCGGCGCGTGGCGGGCAGGCGAGTCATCGCTACGTACGCCCGTCTGACCAGCGGGGACCGGCCCGAACAGGTTCTCCTCCACCCCCGAGAACCGGAGATGAAACCCCCATGACTCCCCTTGCTCTTCCCGGCGTCTACGCCCCACAACACGACACCGACCTGCTCGTGCAATCCCTGCACCGGGAACCCCTCCCTGCGCAGGCCCATGTCCTCGACCTCGGCACAGGTACAGGAGCTGTCGCTTTGGCCGCCGCACGGCTGGGCGCGAAGGTCACAGCCGTCGACATCTCCTGGCGGGCGGTTCTCAACGCCAAGGTCAACGCGGCATTGGCGCGACTTCCGCTGCGCGTCAGGCGCGGCAACCTGCTGGCTCCGGTGTCAGGCCGATCTTTCGATCTCGTCCTGTCCAACCCGCCGTACGTACCCTCACCCGACGCCGACTGCCCACGGCGCGGCGCGGCCCGGTCCTGGGACGCGGGCCATGACGGCCGTCTTCTGCTGGACCGGATATGCCGCGACGCACCCGCGCATCTCCGGCCGGGCGGAGTTCTGCTCCTCGTCCAGTCCGCCCTGAGCGGCGCGGAAGAGACGCTGAGGCTGTTGCGGGCGGCCGGCCTGAACGCGGATGTCGTGGAACACCGCTACATCGCGGTCGGCCCCATCCTCCGCTCCCGAAGCAGCTGGCTGCATAGCCGCGGCCTGCTGGTCGGCGATGACGAGAAGGAAGAGCTGGTGATCATCCGTGCCGAACGACTCCTCTGAACGACGCCGCCGCATCACCGTTCAGCGCGCGGGACCCCTGCTCGTTGAAGGCCCGGTCGAAGTCACCCTGGACGACGGCACCACCGTGTCGTCCGACCGATTCTGCGTGGCCCTGTGCACCTGCCGCCGCAGCCGCGCCTACCCGTGGTGCGACACCAGCCATCGCAGGCCCGCCAGGCCGATCCGAACAGGCAGTCCGGAGCCCGAGGCGACATCGGAGCCTAATCCCTGATCCGCGCTGACGCTCCCCGCCTTCGCCGGCCCGTGCAGCCCGGCACCGCAATCCGCCGCCAGTACTTCGCCACAAACGCCTGAGGCGTCCGCGTGTCAGTTGCGGCGCACCACCGCCAGCGGTTCGTTCGCCTGTCCCGCGCCTGGACCAGCCCGCCTCGGCAAACGCCCGCCCTTTGTGGACGACAGCTCGTTGGGGGCGCGGATGTGCCTACTCTGGACGAGGCATCACAGCGAAATCCGAGGACACCATGATCGTCCTGGGCATCATTCTGCTCGTCATCGGCCTCGTCGCCGGAATCAGCATCCTGTGGACCATCGGCGTGATCCTCGTCGTCATCGGAGTCGTCCTGTGGATCGTGGGCGCCCTCGGCCACGGCGTCGGCGGACGCAAGCGCTATTGGTAGCAATCGCATCGGCACAGGGAGCTCCGCAAATCCGTAGTGCTCACACAGTCCGTACTCAGTGCAGGAAAGGAAGGCAGGCCAGGCCATGGCAAAGGAGCCGAAGTCATCCCAGCCCCCGCACGGTGAGGGCCCCAGCCGGCACAAGGGCACCCACCAGCACGGCTGGTCTCCGGACGTCGACGAGACCCGCCAACAGGACAACCCGAGCACCCACCGCTCGTTGCACCCCGACCAGCACGCTCCCGACCAGCACGCTCCCGACAAGGGCCCCAGGCGCAAGGCCTCCGAAGAGGAGGCCGGAAATCCGCACGGCAGGCCCGTGAAGAGCGTGAGCCACCGGGGAGAGGAACAGAGCAAGGCCCGCAGTGACGAGAAGGGCATGCACGACACCGGCCCCAAGGGTCGCTCCCCACGTCCCAGCGGAACCAGAGACGCATCCGCCACCACTGGCGTCGACCCTCAGGACCCACCCGGCAGCCGCAACGCCCGCTGACCCTCGCGCCCAGTCTCGCGCCGAGGCCGCGGCGCCGAGATGCTCTTCGACGTTCTGAGGGAGCATGAATGCTGTACGGCTTGAGCCGCACGGCGCGCACGGACGAAGTTCTTGCCGTAGGGTGCGGCGCACAAAACACCGCCTGCTCAGGGTTTTGCCCCTGTCTCAAGGGCACTCGGCCAGTGAGGGCGGAGGTATTGAGATGAGTGTTGGAGAGAAAGCCAAGGCAAAGGCCGAACAGGTTGTCGGAAAGACCGTGCGAAAGGCGGCCCACGCGGCGCACAAGGATGTCCTCGCAGCAAAGGGCGCCGCTCTCGAAGCGCGGGGCATGATGCGGGGCGCGAAAGAGAGGTCCAAGGACTCCTTCAAGCACTGACAATGTCATGACATCGAGTCACCGTGGTCGCCTGGCACTGAACCGTTGACAAGGAAACGACAAGGTAAGAGCTGTGCGAACACGCTCACCGCTCCCTTGAAGATCTTGTCCCGGCACGGCGGCCCAGGGGACTCTGCAGGTGCCGAATAGTCATCCGACCTGGTCAGGCCGCATGTTGGTACTCGTGCAGGGTTCCGCCGAGTCGGTCTCGTCGGTGGACATCCAGATGCCGGACCTGTGCTGGCACGTGAATCGGCTCGGGTAGCGGGTTGAACGGAGCGGCCTGTTTGAGCGTTCGGTGTGGGCGGTGCCCGTTGTAGAAGTCCTCGAACTCGCGGAGCGCGTGGAGGAGGTGGCTCTGGTTCCAGATCAGGGTTCTGTCCAGGAGCTCGCGCCGGCAGGTTGGTATCCAGCGCTCGATGAGGGAGTTCATCCGCGGTATCCGGATGCCGGTGGTGACGACCTTCAGTCCGGCGTCGGGCATCAGGGCGTCGAAGGCGGCGGTGAACTTGGAGTCACGGTCGCGGATCAGGAACCCGGCCCTGCTGCCGGCGTCCTGGAGGTCCATGAGGAGATTCCGCCCGAGCTGCACGATCCAGTCCTCGGTCGGGTGCGCGCTGGCGCCCAGGATCCGCACCCTGCGGGTCGCGTGCTCGATGACGGCACAGACGTACAAGCGTGCCCCGGTCAGGGTGCGGACTTCGAAGAGGTCGCAGGCGAGCAGGGCCTCGGCCTGGCCGCGTAGGAAGTCAGCCCAGGTGGTGCTTGCCGTTCGGGCGCGGGCGGGATGCCGTGCTCGCGGAGGATCTCCCAGACGGTGGAGGCGGCGGTCTTGATACCGAGCGCTGCAAGCTCGCCGTGGATCCTGCGGTAGCCCCAGGAGGAATTCTCTCGGGCAAGGCGTAGGACCAGGGCGCGGACCGAGCGGACGGTGGGTGGGCGTCCGCGTCGTTCCGGCACGCAGGTCGCAGCGTGGCGACGGTGGAGCAGGTCGCGGTGCCACCGCAGGATGGTGTCGGGGCGTACCAGCAGCAGGAGATGCCGCAGTTTCGCTGCCGGGAGGTGGTGGAGCAGGCCGGCGAGGACCGCGCGGTCGGTGTCGGCGAACACGGGCCTGCCGACCTGGCGCTGCAGGACGAGCAGCTGGTGCCGGAGCGCACGGATCTCGATATGATCATGTCGGCGGGTGAGGCGAGGCCGACTTCCTGCCTGACGCGGGTGGCGAAGGCGCGGGTGCCGGCAGGGCGGATGCCTTCACCGGCACTGCACCAGACCGCATCGGCGGTGTACAGCAGTCCCTGTTCGACGCGCAGGTAGGGCTGGGCCTGGATGTCGCGGGTGCAGCATTCAGTGAGGAAGCTGCCGATGCGGTCCTCGGTGTTGGCGTACGCGCTGGTGGCGATACGGACGCGGTCGGGGCCTTCGAGGCTGTCCCGGGTGGTGAGGTAGCGGCGGGCGCTCTCGGTGAGCCACTGCAGGAATGGCCGCCGAGGAAGCCGACAACGCGGAGCATTGCCGGGTCCGTGCGCGAGTCGAGCATGCGATCGGCCGGCTGAAGAACTACAAGATCCTGCGCGACTGCCGGCAGCGCGGCGACGGCCTCCACCACGCGGTCCGGGCCGTCGCGCACCTGCACAACCTCGCCCTGGCCGCGTGATCAGATCACCCGTGGTGAGGCTTTGACCTGCAACATCACGGCCTTCGGCAACACGCTTCAGTCGGGAGGGGGGTCACGTCTCCTGCGGGGTATGGGGCTGCCAGGCGGCTCCAGCGAAGTGCTGCAAGGACCGGTCCAGCTGGGCTGGGGTGACCATGACTGAGGTGACCCCAGCCGCCTGGCACCTGGTTATCCGCACCCCGCCGGACCAGGGCTCGAAGCACTTGCCCCATCGCCATCTGGGTGGAACCCGCGCCCCGTCCCTGAACCAGACGACCAGGGACGCAACGGACTCGGCGGCACGGCCGGGGCGCACTACGGTCACGCGGCTCACGTCCTGCCAGGGTACGTGGGTGCGCCGCCGCCCCGCCGACAGGGTGAAACCATCCTGGTCCAGCTTGAGTTCAAGCTTCGACCGCAAGAGGAGGGCGAAGAGTGGGGCGCACATGGCAGCGAACGCCCACAGCACTAAGGCGTCGACCTGCAATGTCCACCACACCCCGATGGCGAACAGGACCGCTGGCAGAACCCACGCGGTCAGAGCGGTCGCCGGTCCCACGAACCGGCCGGAGTAGCGTGCCTCCGCATCTGGCCCCGCGTGAGCCAGGTCCGACTCCTCGGTCTCACCCTGCCAGCACGGTCCGGCGAATCTGCGGAAAGCCGCAGAGAATTCCGGCACCGTGAAGTCGATCAGGTTGAGATCCATCCTGTAGGCGCCGGTCACCGGATCGTAGGGCAGCGGCCAGCCACGGGCGGTCGACGACGTGCGCACTCGGAGATAGAAGACCTCGAGCGACTCGTCCCAGACAAGCCTGACGTCGTCGATGTCCTGCCAAGGCCGGCGCACCACACGATGGAGGAAACGGAGCCTCAGTCCCCAGTCGTCGATGTGCATACCGACGGGAGCAAGCGTGAGGGCGAAGGCCAGCAGGAGGGGGAAGGCCGCAACTACCGTGAACACCCAGGACCCGGCAACGTACATGGCGACGCCGCTGCAAGGCGCAGTCAGGAGCATGAAACGGGGTTCCACGTTCCGTCCGAAGTGGAAGCTGGTCTTGCCTCTCATGCCGTACGAGTCATCCCAGAGCGCACCGGCGTGCGTGGCCGTCGCCGCTGCGACGAAGCCCGAGGGCCCCCGCAGCCGGCGCAAGTCGCAGAAGATCAGGTGGTTGCCCTGACGGTCCATATGGGGATGCCATGCACGGCGTCGCGCTGGCACGAATCCGCCGCGGGGGCGGACGAGGAGCCGGTGAGGGGAGCCGCGTCGGCGAGCGAGGCGAACGGCAGTTACAGAATGCACCTCATCCCAGCGCAGCATCGTCCGATCCGTGCCAATCAGCAGATGCAACCCTTCGTCGTCCACGGTTAGTTCGTATGTGCCGGGGACGTACTGCACCGCGTGCGGCGTCAAGAAGGCGAGCGCGCTCAGGACCGGCAAGGCAACGCCCATGACGTCGAGCCACGTCCCGCTCGGCGCCTCCCAGCCCATCACGCCG
The DNA here is from genome assembly GCF_042959425.1 of Streptomyces sp. NPDC007896. NCBI lineage: Bacteria > Bacillati > Actinomycetota > Actinomycetes > Kitasatosporales > Streptomycetaceae > Streptomyces > Streptomyces sp. NPDC007896. The sequence continues at coordinate 437,676 of NZ_JBIBKX010000005.1, forward strand.
AAAGCGACGAGGACGCTGGCCAGCGGGCCCGCCGTGACCATCGAGACGATGCCGCGCTGCCACGCCGCCCGCCTCCGATTCGTACGGAAGTGGAACGCCTCGTACTGCTTCCGGCCTTCTATGGCGGAGCCCCGGCCGCGCTCCCCGCCCTCCGACTCCTCCACGCGCGGCGGAGGCACGGCCTGTGGATGGGGGTTCGGGGAGAGCGCCAACGCGCCCACGCTGTCGGTGCCCTGCTGGCGTGGCTGCGGGTCGAGTGTGCGGCGAAGTTCGTCGAACAGGCCTTGCAGGGTGAGGTAGGGCCCGGCGCCCGCGATGCCGTCCTCGAGCAGGCCGATGAGCGCCCCTGTGAAGACCGTGTACCGCTCGCCGGAGCGCGCGATGGCCGGCATGTTGGCGGACGTGGCCGTAAGGGTGTACGCCCCGCGTGTCTCGGTCTGCGCCAAGGCGACGGTTTCCGCAGCATTGTCGCCCGCCCCCATCGTATCGACGATCGCCCGGCCGCTGTAACAGCAGTCGAGAATCACCACGCGGTTACGAGCCCGGGAGGCTGCCACCATGTCCCGGATCTCCGCGAACCGCACCGCCGAGTAGCGGGGGTCGTCGGGATCGCTGTGCTGCAGGGCCAAGTACAGCTCGTGGGAGTCCGGCTCGATGAGGCCATGCCCCGCGAAGTAGACGAGCAGCAGATCCTCCGCCTCCCGCGCGGCCGTGCGCACCGCCAGGCACACCGCACGGTCAGAGCCAGCGTCCGGAAACGCGAGGCAGTGCTCGCCCAGTAGGCCAAGACCCTCGCGCAGCAGGCGGCCGAAAGTGCGCAGATTGCCGGTGACCCCCGGCAACTCGGACAGGCCGGAGGCGGCGGCGTACGAACGCGTGCCGACCATCACCACGCGCGTCCGTTGCGGATCTGGCAGCCGTGTACCCGGCGACACTTCGGGTCGCACGGCTCAGTCCCGGGGCGAGGCGTCGTCGAGGATGCGGCGGACCAGCGACTCGGCGTCCTGGAGGTTGTCGGCCTTGATGCGCACTGACGTGCCTTCATCTCGAGTCAACTCGATCTCGACCTTGGATCGCTGCTGGCGCAGCCAGATCGGCAGCGTCCTCGCCAGCACGGCGACGGTTCCCGAGCCGAGGGTGAGGAGCAGTCCCTCGAGTACGCCGGCGGCCATGTGGTCGGTACCGGGTGCGGCGCGCACCTGGGTCACGAGGCCCCGGAACTCGGGCTCGTCGACGAGCCACCGCTGCAGGCGCTCCAAATGAGTGATGCGGTCGCCGTCAGGCATACCGCCTTCTCCTACCTGTGCGCCACCAGAGCCGACTGTGCCCTCGCCCGCGGTATGCGCAGTAAGCAGAACCTTCATTCCCGACATCCTCCCCTGGATAACCCTGTAACAATCCATAATGCAGGGGTTGTTGAAGCCATCACAGGCTGTGCGATGTGGGCGGCCTTGGGGGACGGCGTCAGCAGGGGGCGCGATTTTCACGCGCGGGCTCATCCTCTGGCAGGAGTGCTAGGGCAGAGCGTGATTCATGCTGGTCACGAGAGTTCGGTCATGTGGTGTGTGTTGGTTCGCCTCAGTTCAGCATGACGGGTCGTCGGCCGTCCCGGTAGGTGGCCACAACGTGACCGCTGACGAGCTTTGATGCGCCGCAGCGCAGGTCATGACGGCGCGGACCGCCAGAGTCGAATACCCGCGCACGACGGCGGGGGCCGCAACGTCGTTGGACGTTGCGACCCCCGAGCCGGGCCCCGGGGATGTCATGACGGATCCTCCGGGGCTCGTGGCATTGCCATAAGGGCTACTGGACCAGCGCGGCGAGGGCCTGGTCGGCCATCTGAGCGCCCATCGTGGCCGCGATGGTGGTACCGGCCTCCACGAGCTTGTCCTTGAGCTGGGTGGCAAACTGGCGCAGGCGGCCCGGCTCAGGGTTCTCGGAGGTCGCCTCAGTATGAGGTCCGGGGCGACGCGCTCCAGCTCCGCTCGGTCCGCGTCGGACATGCCCAGGGTGGTGCTGACCTGGCCGATGTACCCGGCGAGCTGGGCGAACAGCGTCGGGTCGACGCCGTCGGTGTTGTTCTGGGTGAAGTGCTGCTGCTCGCCGATGATGACGCCCTTGGCGTTCGGCATGTAGTTGTTGTACGTGGTGAGCCGCCTTGGACACCAAGTGATCAAACCGGACAATCCACGAGAACGACGCGACCATGGCGGCGGAGCGCCCCAGTAGTCCCCAGGATCCAGTCCTGACCAACCACCTTCCGGTCAAGATCAGTTGCGGGACAACCCTAGAAAGAGGAACACAACGCCTCCCACCACAAAGTCCGCGCCCGCGTCGAGCACGCCTTTGCCCGCATGAAGAACTGGAGGACCCTGCGCGACTGCCGCCTCAAGGGCGACGGCGTCCACCACGCCATGCTCGGCATCGCCCGGCTGCACAATCTCGCCCTCACCGGATAGGCGGCGAGCCGGCCGCACGCTCTACCGCCTCCAATTGTTCAATGAACGCAGAACTCGTTGCCCTCCGGGTCCTGCATCACGACGAAGAATGAACCCGAGCTATCCGATTCCTCGATGCGCAACCGGGACGCGCCCACGCTCTCCAGCCGCGCCACCACGGCAAGCACTCGCTCCTTGCGAGTGGCAAACGGGACGCTACGGCCTCCGCTCACACTCAGATCAAGGTGGAGCCGGTTCTTGACGACCTTCGACTCGGGTACCTGCTGGAACCAGATCCGCGGGCCGACGCCAAGCGGATCGATGACGGAGTCACTGCAGTCGCCTGCGCCCAGCTCCTCCTCTGACAGGCCCTGGTCCAGCCAGTACGCGCGCCAGGTAGCGAACGGTGCAGGCGGCGACTCGACTTTGTAACCCAGTGCAGCGGCCCAGAATGCCGCGAGCCGCTCGGGCTCAGTACAGTCGATGGTTATCTGGAGTTTGGGATTGGTGATCACCAGCCCACTGTATCGGCCGTATCAGTGCCGACTCTTCGAGTTGCGCCAAGGACTGTTGGCTCCCGGTGGATACCGAGACCTGCTCGGTGATCGGCGCTGGCGAGCTCTCGGAAGGATGATCGTGCTACGTACACCGCCTCTTCGAACGCACGCCGTCCGGTTCCCCACAACGCCCACCCGCACCACTGGAACGTCATTGCGGGGACAAGCCTTATAGCGCTGCGCCGCGGAAGTTCCGCCGATGAGTTTTCGGCGGTTGTGCGGTCTACCCGTCGACGAAGGGAGCGCACCATGCGCGAGATCATCGTTTGCACGTTCCTGACGCTGGACGGCGTCATGCAGGCGCCGGGCGGTCCGGACGAGGACGCTGAGAGCGGCTTCGAGCACGGCGGCTGGCAGAAACCGGTGGCCGACGACGAGGTCGGCGCGGCCATCGCCGGTTGGTACGAGCACTCCGACGCGATGCTGCTCGGCCGCAAGACGTACGAGATCTTCGCGTCGTACTGGCCGACCGCCGATCCCGACAACCCGTTCACCCATCGGATGAACAGCATGCACAAGTACGTGGCGTCTCGGACCCGGACGTCCGTCGAGTGGCAGAACTCCACGCTGCTGGAGGGCGACATCGTCGATGCCGCACGCAAGCTGAAGGCGTCCGACGGCGGCAACATCAACGTCGTCGGCAGCGGCGACCTCGCCCAGACCCTCATGCAGCACGGCCTCGTCGACGAGTACCGGCTGACCATCCATCCGGTGATCATCGGCACCGGCAAGCGGCTGTTCGCCGACGGAGCGATCCCCACTGCGCTGGAGCCCGTCAGCGTCTCGACGACGAAGGGCGGCACCATCCTCGGCGTCTACCGGCCGAACGGTAAGCCCAGCTACGACAGCTACTAGCGGTCAACGCTCCCGGGTTTCTGAACCCCCTGACCCGCGAAGGAAGAGCGTCCAGAGGTGCAGCCGGTGCTGCAGCCCGCTGCCCCAGCAGCCAACGGGCCTGTACCTGAAGCGGTTACTGTCCCGAGCCTACGACCGTGCGGGTTGGTTGGCGATCAGAAGGGTGATATCGGCAGTGCAGAAGCCCAGGCGGGCGTAGATACGGGCGATGACGTCCTCCGCGTAGGCGAGGAAGACGGTATGCACCCCGTGGTCGCGGGCGTGGGTGGCCAGGGCCACCGTGACAGCGGCGGCAAGACCCTGGCGGCGAGCGGTGGGCAGGGTGCCGACACCGCCGATCTCGGTCGTGCCGTTCGTCGGGTGGTAGTGGCCGGCGGCGAGCGGGGTGCCGTCCGGGGCGAGGGCAGCGATGAGTGTCTTGTGCCCGGCGTGGATGGCGGGGCGGATCGTTGCGACCGTGCCGTCCGCGGTCAGTTCCTCGGCCGCCGCCGACAGTTCCGCGCGGCCCGCCGAGCCCACCGCGGTGCCCGCCTCGGCGAAAGCCAGGCGGGGAAGGGCGAGGGCTGCGGGCAGCGCCGGGTCCTCGGCCGACAGCGCGCGGATCGTGACGCCGTCCGGCAGAGGCTGCGGGAGCACCGGGCGGTGCGGGTCGAGGGCCATCAGCGGGCGTTCTTCCACCGGGAGCCCGACGGCCTCGATACGGGCGCGCAGCATCGGCGCTGCCTCAGCGAGCCACTCGAAGGCTTCCGGCACGCCGAGTTCGCGCTGCCGGGCACGCACCCGGGCGATGTCGGCGGCGGTGACGACCGCGGAGCCCTCTGTCGTGGGCTGAGCGTGACTCGGACCGCCGTAGTACGGGGTTCCTGGCTCCTTTCGCACAAACAGCCGCAACGGACCGAACGTTTCGGCGTCGGCGAACAGCAACGGCACAGTGGCGTAATACTGCTCGATACGGGCACGCAGCGATAGGTCGCTCATGCGGCGCATCCCACCACGAAGCGGCGGCGTGCCGCATCCAAAAATTGCCGTCCGGAACCGACACAACCTCCCCCAACGCGTCCGCATAGAGACACGGCAGCAGTGCCAGAGAAACGAGGTGCCGCACTCGGGCCTATCGCCAGAGGCAATCCCTTCAGAAAGCGTCACGCCGTGACGCCTTCATGTTCCAGTGGGCTCGGCCCGCCTTCCTTGGCCCGCTCCTCCTCGCCCCCAGCACCCTCTCGATGGTCTTTCCACGCCTGCCAGGCGGCTTTGAGGCCCAGCGCGAGCGGCAGCAGACCGAGATAGGGGATGGCAGCCTCACGAGGGCACCATGTCCCAGGCCGTCCAACGCTGCGGCCTGCGCAGATCCCGCTATGGCGGCCTGGCCAAGACCAGCTTGCAGCACCAGCTCACCGGCGCCGCGATCAACCTCGCCCGCATCGATGCCCACATCACCCAAACGCCTCGGGCCAGCACCCGCACCAGCCACTTCGCAGCCATTCGCCCCGCCGAGCTCATCTTCGACGGAGCGAAATAGACCCAAGCCTCGAAATAAACCAACAGCATCAGAGCGATACCGGGGCCGGGCTACTTGCTGCGCCGGCGGCGTCCGAAGAGGGTTTCGCGCAGGTCGGGTACTGGCGCAGGCCGATGCGTCGCTGGCCAGGTGCCCTACGACAGTCCGTGGAAGGCTTCCTGACGGCCCAACAGCAGGACGTCGATGCCGGGGACGCGGACTAACTGTGTCGTCTCATGAGGTTGGTGTCACCTCAGCGGCGAGGCTCGCGCCCGGCCATGCCACGTACGGGCCCGCGGCGCGCTTCGTTCTGAGACGCTTCCCGCGGTGCGTCAGTGTGCGCTCACCCGCTCGACGCCGGAGATCCAGCGACGGGGGCTGGGGCGCAGACACCGTCCACCTCCCCGACACCCCCCGCGGCGGACTCGGCACCGCCTACCTGACCGCCCTGCACACCTACCTGAACTCGACCAACAGCGAACTGCAAGGAGGTGCGGCATGACGCTGTGGCTCACCCGCATCCAGCCCGACCTCCGCCACCGCGACGTACGCCGCGACCTGGCCAGCGCCGTCGGCATGCACCACCGGCGGATGATGCTCTTCCCCGACGGCCTCGGCCCCACCGCCCGCAACACGCTCGGTGTCCTCTTCCGCATAGAAGACACCGCCGGCCCCGCCCGCAGCCCACAGATCCTCCTGCAAAGCCGCGAACACCCCGACCCCAGCCGCCTTCCCGCCGGCTACGGCACCACCACCACCAAAGATATCTCCGCACTGATCAGCCTGCTCAGCAACGGCCTGGCCGTCCGCTACCGCATCGACGCCAACCCCGTCCGCAAACCCGGCCACACCATCAGAGCCGCCACCGGCGCCAAAGCCGTCATCCCCCTGTCCGGCGCCGACGCCGACGACTGGTGGGCACGACAGGCCGAAGAACGCTCCGGCCTGAAACTGACCAGCACCCACACCACACCGCTCACCGCCGCCCGCGGCGAACGCCACCAGGACAAACACCACATCCGCCATACCCGCACCCGCTTCGAAGGCACCGCCGTCGTCACCGACCACACCACCTTGCAGCAACGCATCCTCGAAGGCATCGGCCGCGGCAAGTCCTACGGCTGCGGCCTCCTCAGCCTCGCACCCCTCGCCAACCCCGCAAGATAAACCACCGTCCTCCCCGCGCAGGCGGGGGTGAGCCGCGCTAGCAAGCGTCCAGCCGCAGTCAGGCTCTCGACGGCCGTGCGAGGGCGCGGGAGGCCGGGGTCAGTTTCCGTCCTCGTCCTGGGCGCGTTGGTAGAGCTTGGCGATGTCGTTGTCGAAGTACGCGGCATAGGAGACGGCGTCCTCGTCACCGCCGCCTTCATGGCCGCCCAGGACGCCGATGACGGTGCCGGTGTGGCTCTTGGGATCGTAGTCGGCGAGCCAGGGGCTGCCGCTCGTGCCGCCCTCGAAGTCGGTGCACTGGATTCGCAGTTGGGTGTCGCTGAATTTCGTGGTGCGGTTCTGGCAGGAGATCGGGGTGTCACGGCTGGTGGGGTAGCCGGTGATCTTGACTTCGTTGTTGAAGCCGCGATCTATGCCGAGGCTGTTGCCGCCCAGGACGTCCTGGATGTTCTTGCCGTCCTTCGGGTCGACCGTGAGGAAGGCGACGTCGAGGTCCTCGTCCTGCGTTTTGGCCCAGCGGTCGTCGACGACGACCTTGTTGACCTTCCACAGGCCGGTGGGTTCGTTGCCGTTGCGGTAGTCGGGGGCGAAGACCAGGTCGTCCACCGGCTTCCCGGCGTCGGTGTCGAAGGCGCAGTGGGCCGCGGTGATCAGCATGTTCCGGGCGGGGCTCTGCACCACGCTCGCGGTGCAGAAGTGGGCGCCGTGGTCGTCCTTCTCGAAGACCGTGCCGATCCGGGCGTTCTCCGTGGTCCTGCGCGGGGTGTACGCGGTGCCGTCCTGGGCGGGGGCGGTCGCCGAGGGGTCCTGGTCCTGAGGGGTCTGGCCCGGCTCGCCGGACTTGCCGTAGCTGCTGCGCCCGCTGTCTCTGCTCGTGTGGGTCTCCTCCGCGGCGGAACCCACCACTGCGGCTGCCCCCACGATGACCAGCGTCAGTGCCATGCCAGCCTTCATGGAGCGAAACGGTAGCTCAGTCCGGGCATGCCGGTCAGCCCGGGGTGAGGCAGACGGGCTGACCGGTCCCCGACCCTACTCAGGGCGGCCACCGAGCGGGCGCACCCGGCAGCGGTACTGATTCGACAGAGGCGCCGGCCCGTCGCCGCCGAGCGGCCATCCAGGACGTGGTTCGGCCGAACCACTTCGTAGACGTGCTGCCGCGCCTCGAACGGAAGTCCCGGAAGCGTTTCGGTCGAAACACTTCCGACGTCCTACGCGCCTAACTTGCCCGAAGCCGGAGCACCCCATCTGATCTGTATGGACCACCCCGAGCCATAGCAGGGATGCGGCGGACAACTCGCTGCGGGAGCAGTACGCGGCGGCGATCAGCGAAATCTGGAACGGATGGATGGCCGCCTGGACCGTCGACGTTCCAGACCCGGAGGGCGACCCCGCCGCCGCCGCCGTCCTCGCCGTCCGCGACCGGGAGTTGGAGCGCCTGCGGGCCCGGCTCGACGAGGCGCAACAGAATGCCCTCGCCCTCGACCAGGGCCGCGAGGAACTCGGCAACCATCAGGTGCGCAGGATGCGCAGGGCGAGCAATGTCTGCCAGGTCCAGCCGATCGTGAGTGAGAGGCGCTGGATCAGTCCGCCGAGGTCGACCCAGCGTTGATGCTGGCTGAACGCGGCACTGGCCAAGGCCATCATTGCTGCGAAGAGCACGCCGCTGGCGATCGAGTAGATGGCCCACCCGGGTGAGTGGGACAGGGCGAATACGAAACAGGCCACCGTAAGGGCGAGGAATCCGATGAGCGAGAACAGGTCATGCAGCGCCCCTGCGCGGGTGTGGTGCTGGAGCTGATCAGGGGTGCCGGGAGGATAGCCGCTCACCGGATCCGTCCGGAAGGCGCCTGCACCCAGCAGGCCCACCGCCCACACACCGATCAGCAGAGCACCCCACTGGGAAGGCCCTACACGCCACAGACCCACCGCGAAGATCAGCGACAGTAAGCCCGTGAGGAGGAAGTTGACGGTCTGCGCCCACCCGGCGCGGCCGAGGGAGAGCGAACTGACGGGATGACGGAACGGCCTGTAGTCCACACGGCCGGCGCCTTCCAGTAGATACGTGAGGGTGAACACAGGGCCAGCGGCCATCCCGCAGGCAAGAAGCGCTTGATTACCCATCATGTCAACATAGGTTGACGAGGCGGGGTGCGTCAACCTATGTTGACATGAATGTGAGCGTCCCACGAGACTCGCTCAGGCATCGACTCGCGCGTCTGCTCCGCGAGATCAATTGCGGAACAACCCTCAGGGCCCCTGACCGGCATCCGAACGCCACGACTACAGCGACCCCATAGTGGGGCCAATCGACTCGTTCACGACAAGCCTTGAAGATCGCCAATCGGGGCCAGCAGACTCGTTCCCCTGGGGCCAATCGACTTGTTCGAAGCTAGGGGTCCTCCCCGCGCAGGCGGGGGTGACTGCCTGTTCCTGATGCGGCCATGCCATGACGGTATTGGTGGATCTGGGGTTCGTTGCGCGCGCCCGTCAGCCGTGCTTGGCTCGCCCGATGAACCTTCTGTTGACGGCGAGTGGCCTGCGCAACGAGACGCTGCGGGATGCGCTGCGGGACATGCTGGGAAAGCCGTTCGGATCGGCGAACGTCGTGTACGTTCCCACGGCATCAGTCGCCGAGCCCGGGGACCACGGGTGGTTCGTCGCGGACATGAACCGGCTGCACGGCCTCGGCTGGCGGGAGTTCGACGTCCTGGAGCTGAACGGCCTGCCCCGGCAGATGGTGCTCGACCGGCTGCTCCACGCCGACGTCATCTATGTCGAGGGCGGCAGCCACTACCACCTCGCGCGCAGCATCACCGGCAACGGCCTGACCGACGGCTTCCTGGAGGCGCTGGAGAACCGGGTCTATGTGGGGGTCAGCGCCGGATCAATGATCTTCAGCCGTCATCTCACCGGACACTCCGCCGACGTCATCGGGGACACCACGGACCTCCACGTGCTCGGCGCGACGACCGTGGAGCCGCCGTTCGGCCTCTTCGACTGGTATCTCAAGCCCCACCTGTACTCGCCGGATTTCCCCGAGCGGGACGACGCCTGGGCTGATCGCATCGCCGCGCGGGCGGACTTCCCGATCTACTTCATCGACGACGAGACGGCCGTTCGCGTCAGGGACGGCAAGGTGGATGTCATTTCTGAAGGCCGGTGGCGGTTCCATACCGGAGGATGAGACACGGGCACTGAGCCGAACGGCTTCCACTTCACCGCGATTGACGGTGGGTCCTCCCCGCGCAGGCGGGGGTAAGCCGTAGCCGAGGCCGAAGGTGGATTCGGGGCCTTCGTCCTCCCCGCGCAGGCGGGGGTGTCGAGAGGGGGTGAGACGTCAACGTGCCAGTTCTCAATAGAGTGTTGACAGTCCTCCCCGGGGTGAGCCGGTGGAGCCGTTGTCGTCTCGCTGCTCGCGCCGGTCCTCCCCGCGCAAGCGGGGGTGAGCCGGACATCCGCACGGCGTTCGGCGGCCGGAGGGAGTCCTCCCCGCGCAGGCGGGGGGTGAGGCGCTGAGCGTGCACCATCCCACCAGTCCTCCAGACGGGGAAAGCCGTGGCGGTGCAGTGGTTGTCGGTCAGCAGGTGCGTGATGTTGCCCCGCGGTTGCCTCCGGACGGGAGGCAATGCGCCACGTGGCCCCGGCCTGTCGGCCCTGTCGATCCGATGCTTCCGCTCCGCGCCGGTCACTGCGACTCCTAGGATGAAGCGTTGCTGGCTGCCCGCGCGGAGGGCGCCGAGCATGGGGGCCATGACCTCGTCCCCCCGTCCTACAGCCGCCGCCCGAACCGCGGGCGATTCCGCCCAGCCGGCCACCGGCCTGACCAGGGCCGGCCTCGCCGTGCTGATCACCGCGGTCTTCCTGCCCCAGGTCGACTTCTTCATCGTCAACGTCGCGCTTCCCACGATCCAGTCGTCGCTGGAGGCGAGTGCCGGCGCGCTCGAACTCGTCGTCGCCGGCTACGGGACGGCCTATGCCGCGACACTGGTCCTCGGCGGGCGGCTGGGCGACATGATCGGCCGGCGGCGGATGCTGTTGATAGGGATGTCCGGCTTCGTGCTCACCTCGCTGGTCTGCGGGACGGCTCCCGGGATCGGCGTCCTGCTCGCGGCGCGGATCCTGCAGGGGGCCGCGGCGGGCCTGGTCGTCCCCCAGGTGATCGCAACGCTCCACGCGACGCTGAGCGGGGAACGGCGGCACCGGGCCCTAGGGCTGTACAGCTCGGCCGCGGGCGCGGCGATCGTGGTCGGCCAGCTCGTCGGTGGCCTGCTGGTGACCGCCGACGTCGCGGGCACCGGATGGCGGCCGATCTTCCTGGTCAACGTGCCGATCGGTGCGGTGGCCCTGATCGCGGCCGGGCGCTTCGTCCCGGCGTCCCGCTCGCCACACCCGCTCGGGCTCGACCTGGTGGGGACGCTCCTGTTCGCCGGGACCCTAGTGTCCCTGCTGGTGCCGCTCGCGGAGGGACCGACGATCGGTTGGCCCCCGTGGAGCTGGGGCGCGCTGGCGCTGGTGCCGGTGCTCGCGGCGGCGACGGTCGTCATCGAACGTCGCGCCGAGGCGGCCGGGCGGGTGCCGCTGCTGCCCCCCTCGCTGCTGCGGCTGCGGTCGATGAGGCGCGGCTTCGCGATGCACCTCCCCTTCATGCTCACCTACGGCGCCTTCATGTTCGTGTTCGCCCTCACCGTCCAGACGGGCCTGCACAGTGGGGTGCTCGGCGGGGGTCTGGCGGTCCTCCCCCTGGCGGTCGCCTACTTCGCCGGGTCCCTCGCCGCGCCGCGCGCCATCGCCCGGTTCGACGCCCGCCGCGTCGTCGCCGTCGCCGCGGTGGCCGTCGCCCTCGGCCTCCTGGTGCTCGTCCTGGTCACCGTGACCACGTGGCCGCACACCGACTACTGGGCGTTCGCACCGGGACTCGTGCTGGCGGGGGCCGGCCAGGCGCTCGTCTTCGCCTGCCTCTTCCGGCTGATCCTGCTCGACGTCCCCGAGCACCTGGTGGGGGTGGGGGGCGGTGTGGTCACCACAGCGCAACAGTCCGGCCTGGCACTCGGGGTGGCGACGCTGGGCACGTTGTTCGTCGGGCTTGAGAAGACCGGCGTCGGCACCGCCTTCGTGGTGTCGCTCGCGGTCCAGGCCGCGATCATGCTCGCGATCGCGGCCGGCTCGCTCTCTCTGCCCCACCTGCATGCGCGACCGGGGGAGACCGGGGTTGCGGTCGACGTGTGACCGCCCGCGGACCGAAGGAGTGGCGTGGCCAAAACGGTTTGATCCGCCGCCGCGGCTGATCGTCGGCACCTGCCACTGACCAGGGGCAAACGGCGAGACGGTGGCCGATGCCCCACTGGCCGGTCTGCTGCACCGCGGGGGACTGACCCGACGACCGGGCCGGCTGAGCGCGGGACGGGCTCAGCCGGCGTCGGCGACCAGCCTGGTCAGCCGCTCGACGGTGTGGGGATCCGCGGGGAGCAGCACCTGCAGGCGGGTCGTCGAGCCGGGCGCGACCCAGGTGTTGGAGACAGTGAAGGTCATCCGACCAATCGCGGGGTTGTCGATCTGGCGCAGCACACCGGCGTCGACACCGCGGACGGAGTGCCGGTCCCACAGTTCGGCGAACTCCGACGACTCCGCGCGCAGCCGCGAAACCAGCGCCTTCCATCGGCCGTCGTCGACGTGCTCGGCCATTGCGACGCGCAGGTTCGCGACCTGGCGAGCCGCGGCCTGCTCCCAGTCGACGACGCGCTCGCGCCAGCGAGGCTCGGTGAAGGTGAGCCAGACGCAGTTGCGCTGTGCGATCGGCACCTCGTCGAGGTCGGTGATCAGCAGGCGCATCGCGCTGTTGTAGGCGAGCAGGTCGAACTTCCCGTTCTGGACGCAGGCGGGGTAAGGGTCGAGCTTGTCCAGCACGGCGTGCAACTCGGTACTCACGGCGTTGCACTCCGCGACCACGGCGTCGTCCACGGCACCGGCGAGCCGGTAGAGGTGGTGGCGCTCGTCGTGGTCCAGGCGCAGTGTGCGGGCGAGCGCGTTGAGTACCTGCGGCGAGGGGCGCACGTCGCGGGCCTGCTCCAGGGCCGTGTACCAGGTGACGCTCATCCCGGCGTGCTGGGCGACCTCCTCCCTGCGCAGACCGGGGGTGCGCCGCCGAGTGATCGCCACGATACCGAGCTCGCTCGGCGACATGCGCTCGCGCCGGCTGCGCAGGAAGACGGCGAGCTCTCGGCGCCGGACAGCCGCGCCGTCAAAGTCGCCGCGGCTCTCAAGACCGATGGCATGACCGGAACCGGGCGACGGGTCGACCGGCTCCTCGGGCCGCGGCACGGTGTACACAACCATCAGGATCCTCCGGGGGCAGCCAGCCAGCCCCCCACTCAGTCTGGAAGCTAGCATCAGCAGTGACTTGATACCAGTCTTGGGACCGGAAACGATACGGCCATCGGCCTTGTGCACCCTGCTCTGAAGGAGCCCTCCTACCGTGTCCGCCGTTACGTCCCCCTCGCCGCATCCCGCCGACGCACGCCACCTGCTCGTGATCGGTGCCGGCCCCGGCATCGGCGCCGCCACTGCCCGTCGCTTCGCCCGCGACGGCTACCGGGTGACCCTGGCCGCCCGGCACCGGGACAAGCTTGAGGAGCTCGCCGCCGACCTGCACCCAACCGGGGCCGAGGTGGCCGTCGTGCGCGTCGACGCGGCCGACCCCGGGCAGCTGCGCGAGGCGTTGAGCTCGCTCTACGCGGCCCCGAACCCGCCCGGCGTCGTGCTGTACAACGTTGCCCGGCTGACGCCCGACGACCTCCTGTCGGCCGCGCCCGAGGACCTGCTGGGCGCCTACACCGTCGACGTCGTCGGCGCGGTGGTGGCCGCCCAGGTCGCGGTGCCGGCCATGCGAGCCTCCGGCGGCGGCACGTTGCTGTTCACCGGTGGCGGTCTGGCCGACCAGCCGCACCCGAGCCTCGCCACGTTGTCCCTGGGCAAGCTGGGGCTGCGCGGGGTCGCGAACCTGCTGGGCACCCAGCTGGCCGACGACGGCATACGGGTCCTCACCCTCACGGTCAACGGGGCGGTCGAGCCGGGCACCCCGTTCGACCCCGATCACATCGCCGAGCGGTACCGGCGGGCGATCGACGACGCCAAGCCGGGTTTCGTCGACGAGCACTTCAACGGGGCCTGAGCCGGCGCCATCCGGACCAGGGGAGCAGCACGAGTTGGACAGCCTCCTGCCCCTCGGCCGGCTCCCCCCGGACTGGCACCACCGGGGGGACCGGAATCTCGCCGCCCTGTTCCCGCTCCAGGAGACCTGGGCCTGCAAGAGCGAGCCCCTCGCCGACGACCACCACGAGCGCGTCGCCACTGTCTACGACAACGGCTCTGTCGCGCTCGGCACCGACGGTGGACCCGCCTACTGGGTCCTCGTCGTGACCGGTCCTGAACACCTGCCGGTCGCCAACGCGTCACGACCGCCACGGCAGGTCGCCACGCCCCGCGGGCTCGTGTACTTGGCACTACTTGATCCCGTTATCTTGTTCGCCTTGGTGCGGGCCAAGCGGCAGGACTCCGTACTCCATGCAGCCTCGACAATGTTGATTCCACAGAATGCGGGTGTGGCACGCCATGTGGCTGCAGCGCATCGACACCAAAGTCACGGCTTCGTGGCGGGAACGGGCCCGAGGAGGTAGCCGCCGTCGGCGACGAACTCCGCGCCGGTCGAGTAGCCGGCGTCGTCCGACGCGACGAACAGCACAAGGCTGCTGATTTCGTCGACGTCGGCCAGGCGAGGAATGGGCTGGTCGTCGATGCCGACGATGAGTTCGCCGGTGGCAGGGTCGTAGGCCAGAGGAGTCTCGATGATGCCGGGGTGCACGCCGTTGACGCGGATGTTGTCCCGGCCGAGCTCCTTCGCGCTGATCCTGGTCAGTCCCCGGATGCCCCACTTGCTGGTGCCGTAGGCGGCCAGCCCTGCGGCGGCGCCGATCCCCGCAGTGGAGTTGATGTTGACGATGGAGCCGCCGCCGCGTCGGCGCATCGACGGCACGGCCGCCCGCGTGCCCAGGAAGGTGCCGACGAGGTTGGTGTCGATCACCTCCCGGAACTCGTCCGGGGTCAACGACATGGTGGTGCCGACGATGGCCCGGGCCGCGTTGTTGACGAGAACGGAGACCGGGCCGAAAGCGGCTTCTGCGGTGGCGACGGCAGCGGTCCAGTCCCGTTCGCTGGTGACGTCGAGCTGGGCGAATACCGCACGGTCGGTGCCGAGCTCGTCGAGGAGTCCGGTGACCTGCTCCCGACGGCGGGCGCCGACCACCACGCGGGCGTCCTCGGCGGCGAAGCGGCGGACCATGCCGGCGCCCAGGGCGCCGGCGGCGCCGGTGACGATGACGGTCTTGTCGGTGAAGCGTGGCATGGCAGAGGTCCTTTTGCGGTGAGTCGATGGTGGGGCGTCACGTTCGGGGCGGCGTGAAGCCGTCCCGGTCGGTGGAGAAGGCGACCTCGCGCTGGGCCTGAGCGCTTTCCAGCCGGGCGGTGAGGGCGTCGTGGACCAGGTGGTAGGCGTCGGAGCCGAGGAGCTGGCGCCGCGGCGGCTCCTTGAGGTCGCCGATGCGGATCATGGCTTCAGCGACTTTGCGCGGGTCACCGGGCATGGCCTCCAGGGGCACGCTGCTCTTGCCGTGGGTGAAATCCGCGGCTTGGGTGCCGGCGTAGGCGGGCAGCTGTGAGGGGGTGCTGTCCGCTGCGCCGTAGAAGTCGGTGGCGACCATGCCCGGTTCGATCAGCGTGGTGTGGATGCCGAACGGTTCGGTCTCCAGCGCGTAGGCCTCGAAGAAGCCCTCGATGCCCCACTTGCTGGTGTGGTAGAGCGACATCGCGGGGAAGGCGATATGGCCGCCCATGCTGGAGGTCTGCAGGAAGTTGCCACCGCCCTGCGCGCGCAGGTACGGCGTCACCGCGCGCGCGAGCTGGATGGGGGCGATCACGTTGGTGTCGATCTGGCGCTCGATCTGCTCGTCGGTCAGCTCCTCGGCCAGGCCGATGAGACCGTAGCCGGCGTTGGAGACGACCACGTCGATGCGTCCGAGATCGGCGAACGCGCTGTCCACGACCTTCCGCATGCGTGTGGTGTCGGTGACGTCCAGCTCCGCGCGCCACAGCCGGTCGCCGTGTCGCGCGGCCAGGTCGTCGAGTCGGGCGGGGTTGCGCAAGGTGGCGGCGACGCGGTCGCCGCGTTCCAGCAGCAGCTCGGTCATCTGGCGGCCGAAGCCGCTGGAGGTTCCGGTGATGAACCAGGTCCTCATGTCGGTACTCCTTGGGTCGGACGGTCGGTTCCTGTCCTCCATGAGAGCGCCGCGCCCGCGACACGATCAACGACGAACGCCCGCATGGTCGACAGGCTGAACCTGTCAATATGGGGGTGTGGAGCTTCGCCAGCTGGAATACGCCGTCGCCGTCGCCGAGGAACTGCACTTCGGCCGGGCCGCGGCGCGGATGCACGTCACTCAGCAGTCGGTCAGTGAGCAGATCCGTCGTCTGGAGCGTGAGCTCGGCGCCCCCCTGTTCACCCGTACCAGCCGACGCGTGACCGTCACCGCGGTGGGCGAGGCGTTCCTGCCCGAGGCGCGCAGCGCGATCGCCGCTGTCCGCCACGCCCTCGACGTCGGCCGCCGCGTCGCCACCGGCACGGTCGACGAACTTCGTCTGGGCTACGCGGAGGATCTTGGTCCGCTGCTGTTCCAACTCACGGTGCCCGCGCTGCACGCCCGTTTCCCCGACGTCCGCCTGGCCCCGCGACCGATGACCACTGTCGCCCAGCTGTCCGAGCTCAGCGACCGCCGCCTCGACCTCGGCTTCTGCTGGACCACCGAGCACCCGCCGCCCGACCTGGCCTCGCTCCTGGTTGCCCGTGAACCGCTCGTGGTCGCGCTGGCCGCCGATCATCCCCTCGCCGCCCATCAATCGATCGACCCCGCCCAGCTGTCCCACCAGCCCCTGGTCATCGTCGAGCGCGAGGTCAACCCATGGCTGCACGATCATTTCGTCAGCCAGCTCGAAGCCCGAGACGCCACGGTGACCATCCACCGCGAGATCTCCAGCCTCGACCGGCTCCTCCCCTTGGTGCTCACCGGCTCGGCCATCGGACTCACCATCACCAGCGCAGCCGCAGCCAGGCCTTTCGCCGGAGTCGTCTATCGCCCCTTCACCGACCCGAGCCCCTACGCCGGCCACAGCATCGTCTGGCACCGCGACACCACCGATCCCGCCGTCACCGCGCTCATCGACATCGTCCGCGAACTGCGCGATACAGGAGCCTTCCTCCCACCCGAAGTCCCGCACGAACCCGACGAGCCACACCGCGGCACCGCCACCGACGACACAAGGCCAGACTGACCAACATGGTCACCTGGGGAATTCCGTGACCGCACGATGTCAGGCGGCCTGCCGGCGGGACTCAGGAGGAGCATCGTGCCGAACTCCCGCATGAGTGGGGTCTCTTCACGCGGCCACGCGAGCTCCCGGCGGGTGAAGTGACCCGCCGGCCCGTGATCGACATGGCGCTGGACGATAGCCCGTGGACAGCTCAATAGCGCATAACCGAAGTCGGACGGCTTCCGCGCCCAGCTCGCCGTGTACGCGGACGGGCGGGTGATGCTGCGCTCCCGGCAGGGAACAGACATGACCGGCTCGTCCCCGAGATCCAGGCGGCGGCCCTCGCGCAGCTGCCGGCGGACATCGGGCTGGACGGCGAGCTGGTGGTGTGGGAGTCCGACCGGCTGGCGTTCGAGCGGCTCCAGCAGCGTCTCGCCCAACGCGGGGGGCCGCTGCAGCCGAGGCAACGCGCCGGTGGCCGGCGCACTACGTGGCCTTCGACCCGGTGCACGCGGGCAAGGACCTGACCGGCTGGCCGTACGAGCGGCGGCGTGCCGCCCGGGAAGCGCTGTTCGCGGACCGCAGTCTGAAGGCGCCGTTGACGCTGTGCCCGTCGACCACCGACCCGGTACAGGCGGAACAGTGGCTGGGGTGGTCGGCGGCCGGGCTGGAGGGGCTGTGCTTCAAGCGGCTGGACGAGCCCTACCGGCCGGTGCGGTCGTGGCGGAAGTACAAGGTGCGTGTCACCACCGAGGCGGTCATCTGTGCCGTCACCGGTTCCCTCGCCGCGCCCCGGACGGTGCTGCTGGGCCGGTGGAACCCGGCTCGCCGGAAGTGATGGAAGCCGTCGACCGCGCCGTGGCAGATGTCCAGCAAGGCGTGCGGAAGGGGGGCGTCGTTCAGTGCCTTCGTGAGCGTGGCGAGGGTGCGTTCTGACAGAGGGCGCCACGCCGCTGCCTCGCCGATCGGCACGTTGATGCCGGTACGGAAGATGAAGTCAGCTGTCGGGGACCCGTCGTTGTCCTGCGGGATCTGCGGGGACGTGACGTGCTGCCCCATGGGCACGGCTTCAGCCAGGCGGTCCTCGCATGCGAGGGCCAGGAGGCGGTCGCGGTCGGCCGAGGCGTTGCGGCCGCTCAGCCGGATCGGCGCTTTCATGTCCATCAGGAGCGGGCGAGGAGCAGCGTTGGGATCGATCTTGATGACGATCACGCTCCGGCCGGAGCCGTCGTCCAGCGGAACCGGGATGAACTTAGGCTCCCATGGCGGGTCGAACTTCTCGTAGCAGCCGCTGACGATCTGGTCGAGCGCGCTCTGCGCGTCGACGCCTACGACCCGGTCTTCGCCGTCGGCGGCTCGGTCGTTGACACCGACGAGGATCATGCCGCCGTAGGTATTGGCCATGGCGGCGATCGACTTCAACAGGCTGGAGGAGTACTCGCGCTTGAACTCCAGCGTCTGGCACTCGACCTGATCCGGGCGCGCGGCCAGCGCTCGTATGCGCTCAATCGTCAAATCCGCCATCCCACCTGCGAAATCAGGATGAAAAACCTCAATGTGAGCTCGAGCGCTGAGGAGGTCCAGCCTTATCCCATCCGGCTGGTGAACTGGCTCATGTCGAAATAGTCGCGCCAGGCGTTGATCTTGCCATCAGTGACCTCGAAGGTCCCCATGACCGGCAGTTCGAACGATTTGTCAGGGAGCTTGAAGACGTCCACCCGCTCGGTCATCACGATCGGTCCATCGGCTGCGATGTTGATGACGCGGAACTCGATGTGCTCAATGCCTGGCGGGCCAGGGCGGATGAACGAGGTGATGGTGTTGGCGATGGCCTCCCGGCCGGTGATCGGCTCCAGCGGGATGTTGTGGTAGATGGCGTCGTCGGTGAAAAATGCTGCCAGCTCGGCGGCCGCGGTGTTGTCCGACCACGCCGCGCAAAACCTGCGCACTACCTCGATCGGGCTCTCCATCTGGCTCCTCCTGCGGTCGATCTTGACAGTACGCCGCGATAGGACGCTAAGCGGTAAGGATGAGCTTTTCGTGCGCTGTGCCCACTTCGAGGAGGGCGTGCGCCTGCGCGGCGTCCCGCATCGGCAGCAGCCGCTGGGCACGCAGGCGGAGTTGCCCGGAAGCGAGTAGCGGCATGGTCTGCTCGACCGCGTCGGGGGCACGGTCCGGGGTGGGGGCGGAGAGGGCGACGCCGAAGTCGGCCGCGTGCTCGTCCGCGAGGGTGATCACGCGCGCGGGGCCGCCCGCGAGTTCGACAGCGTCGCGCAGGCCGCCCTTGCCTCCGGCGTCGAAGACGGCGTCCACCTTGCCGACGTGCGCGCGCATCTGCGCAAGGAGCGCCGATCCGTAGCGGACCGGGATCGCGCCGAGATCCTTGGCGAACTGCTCGTCGCTCGGGCCGGTGGCGCTGAAGACTGTGAGGCCCTGGGATACGGCCAGCTGGGTGGCGATCACGCCGACCGAGCCTCCGCCCCCGAGGACGAGCAGAGTCTCGCCGGAGGTGACGCCGAGCTGGCGCAGGACGCCGACGGCGGCTTCGGCCGAGGCGGGCAGCGCTGCGGCGTCGGCCCAGCTGACGGTCTCCGGTTTGACGGTCCAGGCCGAGGCGAGGGCGTATTCGCCGTACCCGCCGAGCGTGGGCAGCTGGGCGGCGACCTCGTCACCCAACAACACGCCAGTCACGCCCGGGCCGAGGGCGTCGACGGTGCCGGCGGCCTCGAAGCCGAGAACGGCGGGGTCGGGCAGCGGGAAGACCTCTCGGAGGTCGCCGCGCCGGATCTTCAGGTCGGTCGGGCCGACTCCCGCCGCGTGTACGCGCATCCTGATCTGGCCAGGCCCGGGTGCGGGCAGGGCGACTTCCGACCACACGAGCGTCTCGGGCGATCCGTATCCGGTGAGCACTGCTGCGTACGGCATGGGTCCCCCTGCTCCTGGCGGTCCGCGCGAGAGGATATGGGAGCGGCACGCCTCGACGGTGGTGCTAGACAGAAAGCATAGGTGACATGTCACGCAATGCCAACGGCGGCGCGCCGGTGCCCGAGGGCGGGTGGCTCGACGGCGAACAGCAACGAGCCTGGCTGGCGTACATCCGGGTTCAGCTGCGGCTGACCTACGAGATGAATCGCCAGCTGCAGTCCGACAGCGATCTGTCCCTGCCGGATTACGATGTCCTGACGGCCCTGAGCGTCGCCGACGGGGGCCCGATGCCGATCACGGTGCTGGCCGCGCAGATCGGCTGGGAGCGCAGCCGGGTCTCGCACCACGTGCGGCGGATGGCCAAGCGGGAACTGGTGAGCTGCAGCCTGTCTGCGAACGACCGGCGCGTGACCGAGGTGAGTCTGACCCAACACGGCCGAAAGGTGCTCGAGGCCGCGGCTCTGGGACACGTGGAACTCGTGCGTCGCCTGTTCTTCGACGGCTTGCCGCGCGAGCTTGTCGGGCCGCTCAGCCATGCGCTGGAGAGCGTCTACGCGAACATAATCGCGCAGGGCACGCTGCCGCCGCCGGTGGACTGGCACCCGCCCGGGGCGAGTGACCGGCGGCGGGCGCCGGGCTTGACTTAGAGACCACCCGATAGGTCACGCGACAGACGATCAATCCCGGCGACCACAACCCCCTACCAGAATCCCGGCGATCACAACCCCCTACCAGCGCGAGTACCCCACACGAGTGCCATACCAGCCCGCCCACCAGCAGCTTCAAGTTGGAATTCGCTCAATGGGTGTGGTCGGGTTTCCGTACCACCGTGCGGTGGACGCGGGTACGGAAACCCGATGTGCCAGCGGTTCTGCCGCTACAGGGCCAGTCGGTGCACGCTGCCGCCGCGCAGGCCCGCGTACAGGCACGACTGATCGGGATCGACCACCAGGGCGCGTACGTCGAGGAAGGACGGGCCGTCGGAGGCATCGTGCCAGGTCGTGCCGTTGTCCCGGGACCGCAGGACGCCTTGACCCGCCGGTGATCACCGCCGGGTCACCCGGGTACCGAATGCTGGCCGTGGCGGCGAACAGGACGCCGTCATGCTGGGCGAACGCGACGACGCGCTTGGATCGCGGGTCCGTTCGATGCCCGCGGTGTGGAAGGTGGTGCCGTTGTCGTCGCTGTAATGCCCTCGGACGCCCCGGTTGAGCTGGTCCTCAGCGGGGGCTTCGGCGTCTCACCGGATTACTGCCCGGCGTCGACCAGTTCCTTGTCCCTGACTGCGGCGTCGAACAGCGCCGCAGCTGCCGCGCGGGCCGTCGTCGCCGCGGACGGATCCCGGTCCATCCGTGCCGAAACCCCCGCACCGTCGTACAGAAGGTGCAGCTGCCGCGCCAGGCCCTCGGCGTCGGTGACGCCGGCCTCCCGCGCCAGATCCGTGAACATGGTCCGCACCCACAGCCGGTACCGGTCCGCGGCGCCCTCGACGGGGCTGCCGTGCCGTGCCTCCGCGCTGGCCGTCATGTGCGCACAGCCGTTGAAGTCGGGTTCGGTGAACAGCTGGCCTTGCGCGTCGAAGACTCCGAGGAGGCGTTCGCGTGGCGTCCGGAACCGGGTCAGGGCGCGTTCGACCTGGTCACGGGTGTTGGCGTGGCGGGCGTCGAGGTATGCCTGGACCAGTTCTTCTTTGCTGCCGAACAGGTTGTAGAGCGATGCCTTGGCCACGCCGGCCTTCTGCACGATGCGGTCGATGCCGACGCTCTGCACGCCCTCGCTGTAGAACAGCTCGTCGGCGGCGGCCAGCAGACGTTCACGCACGGACGGCTTCGAGGCGTTGGCCTTGGTGGGCATGATGGCTTCCTTCTTTCAGACTGGCGGTCCAGTTTACGGCTCCGCGCGGGGACTTATTCGCCTTCTACCCCGTCCAACAGAGCCAGACAGACCTGTCTTCCCTCGCTGACGAGCAGAGGCGGTCACCGTGCTGCGGTGATCGCCTCTGCTCTGCGGGCCTGCTACCTGGCCGCTACGTCCTAGCGGTCGAGGAAGAGCCTGGTGTGGGCGACGAACCGCTCGGGGTACTGGAAGTGGGCGCCGTGGTTGGCGTCCGGGTAGATGATCAGCTCGGCGTCCGGGAGGAACTGCTGGAGGATGTACGAGTTGATCGTGGGGATGATGATGTCGTCGGTGCCGTTGACCACCAGGACCGGGATCGTGATGTTCTTCAGGACCGAGTACGCGGGGTCCTTCGTGGCGCCGTAGGTGTGGATGGCGGTGCCCTGGCCCGCGTAGACCTGCTTGCCGAACGGGGAGGCGTCGCGGTCCTTGCGGGCCACGATCCGCTCGACGTATGCGCGGCCCAGTTTCTGACTGGTCTCGGTCGGGGCGAACAGGACCGGGAGCCACATGTCTTCCTGCCGGGGCAGCTTGACGGTGAACAGTGCGGCGGTATCCGCCGGCGTCTCGCCGATGCCCACGCCGCCGCGCGGGCCGGTGCCGATCAGCACCAGCTTGCGGGCCAGGTCGGGGCGCTGGATGGCGACCTGCTGGGTGACCAGGCCGCCCATGGAGTGGCCGACCAGGTCCACGCTCGTCAGCCCGAGGGCGTCGATGAAGCTGCCCGCGTCGGTGGCCATCTGCTCGATGGTGTCCGGGACGACGCCGCTGGTGGAGGCCACTCCCGTGTTGTTGAACAGGATGACCTCACGGTCGGCGGCGAATCCGTCGCTGATCGCCGGGTCATGGTCGTCGAGGTTGCCGATGAAGTGCTGGAAGAACACCACCGGTGTCCGGCCGGCGGCTGTGTTGCCGAAGCGCCGGTAGGCGAAACGGATGCCGCCTGCCTCGACGAACTGGGTCGGAGCGGTGTCGTGGGTGTGATCGGGCATGCTGGCGCTTCTCCTCGGATCAGCGTGTGGAGGTGAGGTGGTGGGCCGGGCGGCGGATTCCGGCAGCCGCACGTGGGGGCGTCCGGGTGCACAGGGAAGCTCTGCACCCGGAGCGGATCAGTTGGCGGTGTGACCGCCGTCGGCGTTGAGGATGTGGCCGGTGATGAACGACGCCTCGTCCGATGCGATGAACACGATCGCGGCGGCGACCTCCTCCGAGAGCCCGAGGCGGGCCAGCGGGACCTCGCTCACCAGCGCTGCCTTGTTCTCCGGTGTGCCGGTGAAGCGGGTCAGCATGCCGGTGTCCGTGGGGCCGGGGGCCACACCGTTGACGCGGATTCCCGAGGCTGCGACCTCCAGGGCCACCGACTTGGTGATGCCTTCGACGGCGTGCTTGCTGCCGACGTAGACGGAGGCTCCGGCCGCACCCTCGTGCCCGTAGGTCGAGGAGATGTTCACGATGCTTCCGCCGCCTTGTTCCTGCATGACGCGGACCTGGTGCTTCATGCTCAGGAGCACGCCGAGGACGTTGGTGTCGAACGTCGCGTTGTACGTTTCCGCGCTCTGGTCGGTGATCAGGCTTGGCCGGCCTTCGGTGCCGGCGTTGTTCACCGCGACATCCAGACGGCCGAACCGTGCGACGGTCTCGTCGACCATGGCGCGTACGTCGTCCTCGTTGCGGACGTCGGCGTTGATGAACTCGGCCCACGAGCCGGCGGCACGCAGTTCCTCGACCAGGGCCTTGCCGGCCTCATCGCGGCGTCCGGTGACGACCACGTTCGCGCCCTGCTTGGCGAAGGCGACGGCGGCGGCGCGGCCGATGCCGGTGAGGGCACCGGTGATCAATACGACGGGGTTGTCCATTGCCTTGCTCGGTTTCTGTAGGGGTGGGGGTCAGACGGCGGTGCGTCCGCCGTCGACGGGGATGACAACGCCGGTGATGTAGCCGGCGGCCGGCGAGGCCAGGAATGCGATGACGTCTCCGATCTCCTCGGCCTCCGCCGTGCGGGCCAGGAGCGTGGTCT
The DNA here is from genome assembly GCF_042959425.1 of Streptomyces sp. NPDC007896. NCBI lineage: Bacteria > Bacillati > Actinomycetota > Actinomycetes > Kitasatosporales > Streptomycetaceae > Streptomyces > Streptomyces sp. NPDC007896. Next base: position 461,385 of record NZ_JBIBKX010000005.1, read on the forward strand.
TGCCCAGGGCCGTGAGGTTCTCCCTGGAGGAGCCGCCGGTGTAGACCGGTCCGGGGGCGACGGTGATGACCCGAACACCCCGCGGGCTGTACTCGGCGGCCCAGGAACGGGTCAGCGAGGCGAGCGCGGCCTTGGTGGCGCTGTAGGCGGCGCCGCCCGCCAGGCCGACCTGCCCGGCCATGCTGCCCAGGTTGATCACGATGCCGTCGCCGCGCTCGGCCATCGCCGGCGCGATGGCAGCCGTGAGGTAGTAGGCGCTGCGCACGTTGGCGTCGAACAGCGCGTCGTAGGTGTCGGGCTCCAGGTCGGCGGTGGGGCCGAACCAGGAGAACCCGGCGTTGTTGACGAGAACGTCGATGTCCCCGGCCGTGGCCGCAAGCTGCCTGACGGCACCGACATCGGTGAGGTCGGCGGCGAGGAACTCGGCGCTGCCGCCTGTGCTCTCGATCTCCTTGACAACTGTGGCTCCGCGGTCGGCGTCGCGTCCGTGGACCAGGACTTTGAATCCGTCCCGGGCGAGCTTCAGCGCTGCGGCCCGGCCGATGCCGGACGTCGCGCCGGTCACCAGGGCTGTCTGCGTCTCGGACATGATCGCGACTCCTCTAGCTTTGGTTAGACCGGTCTGTCTTCTTTCGCCATCCAGCTAAACAGGTCGGTCTAGTCTCGTCAACCCGGCCAGGCAGTCAAGGCATCTAATCTGTGGTTTGACACCAACAAAAAGACGCTTCTAGGGTTACATCAACCAGTGAACAGACTGGTCTAATCACTCTTCAGTGCAGGGAGCAGTGCATGAGCAGCACCTTCTTCGGCGCGTCGTTCGACGCCACCGACGCCGTACGCGCGGCACAATTCTGGGCCGCGGTTCTGGACCGCACAGTCGCCGACGGGGCAGATGAGCACGACGCCGTGGTGGAGGCCGGTGATCCCGGCAGCGGACCACGGCTGGCCTTCCACCAGGTGCCGGAGGCCAAGAGCGTCAAGAACCGGTTCCACCCGGATCTGATCACCAGGAACTACGAGGGCGAGAGCGAGCGTCTGCTCGCTCTCGGCGCTACCAAGCTCCACGAAGTCGTGCGCGGCGGCGCCCGGTGGACCACGTTCGCCGACATCGAGGGCAACGAGTTCGACCTCATCTCCGGCTAGACCACCCACCACCAGGAATTGAGGAGACGACCATGACGACGACACGGGAACCCAAGGTCCCCGGTCCCGACCATCCGATCACCATCGAGCCCACCGGCGAGCGCGTCGTGGCACGCGCCGGCACACAGATCGTCGCCGACACCACCCGGGCCCTGACCCTGCGCGAGGCCAACTACCCGCCCGTCCAGTACATCCCGCTCGACGACGTCGACCAGTCGCTGCTCACATCCAGCGCCACCCAGACGTACTGCCCCTACAAGGGCGACGCGTCCTACTACGGCATCGCCCTTCCCGAAGGCGGACTCACCGACGCGGTGTGGTCCTACCGCGAGCCGTACGACTTCGTCGCAGCCATCGCCGGCCACGTCGCCTTCTACACCGACCAGGTGGACATCCAGGTCCGCGCCTGACAACCGCGGGAGGAGGCCGCGGGCCTCCTCCCGCCTGGCCGGCGCTCCCACCACCCCAGCCAGCGAGACGAGCAGAGAAAGACCACCACGAGCGTCGAAGAGTCCACACCGCCTGCCCCAGGGGCCTCCAGGAGAGCCTGGCCGGCGGTCCTGTCCGTGGCAGTGGGCAGCTTCACCCTCGTCACCAACGAGTTCCTGCCCGTCGGCCTGCTCAGCGACGTCGCGGCCGACCTGCACGTGTCCGAAGGCACCGCAGGCGCCATGATCACCGCCCCGGGGATCACCGCCGCGATCGCTGCACTGGCCCTGCCGGGACTGCCGCAACGCGTCAACCGGCGAGCAGCCCTCCTGAACCTGAGCCTGACCTTCGTGATCGCCGATGTCTACACCGCCGTACATCCGCAGTGGGGGCGGCTGGACGCGTCGCTGGACGACCTCGGCTGCGACCGTGCCTGGTCGGGCGTCCACCGCGTCAAAGACATCGAGCTGACGTGTCCCGAGTGCCGGGGTCGGGTCTTCGCCCGCATTTCCCAGTACCGCCTTCGGCACTTCTACCACCAGGTACGGCCGCCCGACTGCGAGCTGGCGAACGAATCGGCCGAACATCACCTCCTGAAACTGGAGTTGGCGATGGCGGCCCGCGCGGCGGGGTGGAGTTCGGAGCTGGAGGTCAGCAGCCAGTCCCGGGACTGACGTGCCGACGTCATGGTCTACGACGAGCGGGGCCAGCCGTTCATGGCCCTGGAGGCGCAGCTGTCGCCGATGACCGCAGATGACGCGCAGATGACGCGCAGATGACGCGCAGATGCGCACGAACCGGCATGTGCGAAACGGGGTCACGGTGTGTTGGATCCTGACCTGCGCTGGCAGCCCGCTCAACTTGTCATGTCAGGACCCGACACAGCTTCTCAGGCGTATCCAGCCCGACGTCGTCGACGAGGGCCTGGACGCGGGCTGCCGGAGCGGAACTCGCGTGGACGAGCCTCCGAGTGTGTTACCCGCTCGATCGCGCCGTGCGGTCGATACGCTTTCCCGGCTGGTCGGACGGGCGGATCAGCGCAGTCCGGCGAAGAGATCGTTCTCGGGTATGGCCGCGCCGGTGGCGTCCTGGACACGTACGAAGGTCTCCATGCCCATCAACTCGCCGAACCTCTCCTTGCCCATCTTGAGGAAGAAGATGTTCTCGCCCTGACTGGCGTGCGCGGCCAAGGCGTCAAACTTCTGACCGCTGAACGCGGTGGTGTCCACCCACGTGGTGATCTCATCGTCGGGGAGGCCGATCTCGGCCATCGCGGCGGCCTCGGCAGGATCCGGCTCCGGCATGTCCTCATGAAACTCGCGCATGATCTCGCCGAACCGCTGCATCATCGAGCGGGGCATCGTGGTCCAGTACACCTTCGGTGTCAGCGCGGTCATCTCCAGCGCCGCCATCGTGATGCGGTGGGCCTGGATGTGGTCGGGGTGGCCGTAGAAGCCGTTCTCGTCGTAGGTGACGACCACATCAGGTCGGTAGTGCCGCATGAGTTCCGCGAGTCGGGCCGCGCCTTCCTGTACGGGGGTCTGCCAGAAGGATCCGGGGGCGTCGTTGCTCGGCCAGCCCGTCATCCCGGAGTCGGCATAGTCCAGCATCTCCAGATCGCTGACCTTCAGGACGTCACAGCTCGCCTCAAGTTCTTGACGGCGCATCAAGGCGACCGCCGCCGGATCGTGCCCGGGATCGCCCGGCTTGACACCCCCCGGTCCGTCACCGCAACCGCCGTCGGTACACGTCACGAGAACCGTGCGGATGCCTTCCGCCGCGTACCGTGCGAGGACCCCTCCGGTTCCGGTGGCCTCGTCGTCGGGGTGGGCGTGTACTGCCATGAGCGTCAAGGGCCGGTCAGTCATCAAACAGTCCTCCTGCAGAAATACGTCTTGGTCCAAGTATCGCGGCGGGCGTACCGCGATCCTGAGGCCCGGATCCTGGTGGGGCGGACGACCTTGTGGTCTCTGTGTTCCCCGCCCGTGCGGCGCCGGTCCCTCGGTCGATGCAACCGTGCCTGCCGCACCGCTGTTCCCGGCGCGGCCGCTTGGCCTTCCAGCCGTCGGCGTTTCAACGCGAACGAGGTACAGGCGCCGCGACCTGCATGTCTCAGCGCCACGTCGGATCCGACTTCCATCCGGCACCAGCCGTGAGATTCCGACACGAAATTTGCGACCCTGATATGTAGAACGCTTTGTCAAGAGGGCAGGGGTGTACGGGCTCGCCGAAGTGGGTCTGGGGGTGGCGCTGTGGGGCCGGCGGGAGACCGGAAGCGTGTTGTGCGACGACGCGCGGTCAGCCTGATATCCGCGAGTTGGGTACCGCATGACCGGATGTTCGTCGGGGGCAGTGCCTTCGGTCTACAGCCGAGCGTGGCCCGCCGGAGCGGGTGCTCATAGGGCCCGCGGGCATCGTCCCTCGCGCTGAACACGTCCCGGCCTCCCGTCGGCCGTTCTGTGGGCCCCGCGGGGACGTCAGTCCTCCATCACCGCCAAACTCCAGCACCAGCCCGCCAGTTCACGGGCGACCGTTACGGCGGCGACGTTCGTGTTCTTCTTCGAATGCTGAAGAAAACGCCGCCGGGAGCAATACGCTGAATGAGATGTTCGACGGCACCGAGGCAGGGGTGATGCGTTCTCAGGCTGTGAGTCGGAGCATGGCTGTCGCGTGTTGGGGGCGTGAGCGGTAGTGATCGGCTGCGGCGGCGTTATTGGTCCAGCCTGCTTGGCGCATGAGTCCGATGGCGAGGTTGCGCAGGGTGGCCATGGCGCGGGGTGCGGTGCCGGTGCGTACCCGCGAGGCGTCCTCGCTGTAGGTGACGTCTCTGACGTCGGTCATTGCCCTGGGGGAACCCGCCCGCGTCCGTCGACCTGGTCACCGAGTACGTACACAACGCATGTCTACATCTGAGCCATGTCAACGAAGCGGGAGTAGTGGCCCTAAAAGGCAACCGTGATCGTGTCGGTAGGGCCGTCGCGGTGTTTCGCCACGATCAGGTCGGCCTCGCCGGCACGCGGGGATTCGCGGTCGTAGTGGTCCTCGCGGTGGATGAGGACGACGACGTCCGCGTTGTCCTCGAGGGCGCCGGAATCGCGTAGGTCGCTGAGATGGGCCGTCTATCGGTGCGCAGTTCGGCGTTGCGGTTGAGTGTGGAGACGGCGACGATCGGGATCTGCAGCTCTTTGGCAAGCAGCTTGAGGCAGCGGGAAATTTCGGAGATCTCTTCGTAGCGGGAGCCGAGCTGACGTGTGCCGTAGTTGAGCATGTGCAGTGCGTCAATGGCGATGAGCCGGACGTCGCGCTGGGCATGCAGGCGCCGGCAGTGGGCGCGCAGGTCGGTGAAGGTCCTGTAAGCGGTGTCCTGGATGAACAGGGGAGCAATGCTCAAGACCTGTGGAGCAGCCCTGGGAGGGACGCGAAGGACGTACCTTCCCGAATGATCCTTTGACGGTCACCGAGTAGGCCCGCGTTCGCAGCGTGGGTCAGGAAGGCACGCCTGTGCTCAGCGTAGTCGCCGATGAAGGCTCCACCGAATCCGGCTCCCTTATCGACGAGATCGTCCGCGAGGGCGCCCGCCGGATGCTCGCCGCCGCCCTGGAGGCCGAAGTCAACTAGTACATAGCCGAGTTGACGGCCGAAACGGACGGGGTCGGCCGCCGCCTGGTGGTCCGCAACGGCTATCACCAACCGCGGACCGTGGTCACCGCAGCCGGGCAGGTGGAGGTGAAGGCGCCGCGGGTGAACGACCGCCGCATCGATGAGGAGACTGGGGAGCGCAAGCGGTTCTCCTCCAAAATCCTGCCGCCCTGGTGCCGCAAGTCGCCGAAGATCTCCGAGGTACTGCCGCTGCTGTACCTGCACGGGCTGTCCACCGGTGACTTCGTCCCGGCGCTGGAGCAGTTCCTCGGCGGCGCGGCGGGTCTGTCCGCGGCGACCGTGACCCGGCTGACGAAGCAGCGGCAGGACGACCACGCTGCTTTCCAGGACCGGGACCTGTCGGATCGCGACTACGTGTACGTGTGGGCCGACGGCGTGCACCCCAAGGTCCGGCTGGGGCAGGCGCACTCGTGCGTGCTCGTCCTGCTCGGCGTTCGCCTGGACGGCACCAAGGAGCTGATCGCGCCGGCGGAGGGCTTGCGCGAGTCCATCGAGTCGTGGGCCGACCTGCTACGCGACTGCCGCAGGCGCGGCATGCGCGACCCCGAGCTGGCCGTCGGTGACGGCGCGCTGGGCCTGTGGAAGGCGCTGGCCGAGGTGTTCCCGGCTGCCCGGCATCAGCGGTGCTGGGTCCACAAGGCCCGAAACGTCACGAACTCCCTTCCGAAATCGGCACAGCCCGGCGCGACGAAGGCGATGCAGGAGATCTACAACGCCGAGGACCGCGCTCACGCCGACAAGGCGATCGAGGCGTTCAAGAAGAGCTACGGCGCGAAGTTCCCCAGAGCCGTCGCGAAGATCACCGACGACCGGGAGGAGCTGCTGGCCTTCTACGACTTCCCGGCCGAGCACTGGATCCACCTGCGGACCACGAACCCGATCGAGTCGACGTTCTCCACGGTCAAGCTCCGCACCAAGGTCACCCGCGGTGCCGGCAGCCCGGCCGCAGCTCTCGCGATGGTGTTCGAGCTCGTCGAGTCCGCCCAGGCCCGCTGGCGCGCGATCACCGGCGCCCACCTCGTCGCCCTGGTCCGCGCTGGCGCCCGCTTCGACAACGGCGTCCTGGCCGAGCGGCGGGAGGACGCTGCTGCCTGATCAGACCTCACGCGATTCATTCAGACCGTGATCGCAAGCTTGCCCTGCACACCGCCGGCAGCCAGCACCTCGTGCGCCTCGGGCAACCTCTCCAGCGGGAACACCTGCTGCAAGTGCACCCGAAGCCCCCCCGCCTCAACCAGCTCGGTCAGCGCCTCCAGGCCGGCCGGGTCCGGTTCCACGCCGACCGCCGCGAAGCGTACGCCGGACTGCTCCGCGAGCTTGGACAGGGTGGTGCTGAGCCGCTCCACCGCCGTCACCAGCACGCCGCCCTGCCGCAGCACGCCGAGGGAACGCTCGGCGTTCCCACCGCCCAGAGTCTCCAGCACCACGTCCACCGGCGCCTCCCGGAGCACCTCGGTGTAGTCCAGGGTCCGGTAGTCGACCAGCTGGTCCGCACCCAACCCATGCAGGAAGTCGTGCTTGGACGCGCTCGCCGTGCCGATCACCTCTGCGCCGAGGTGCTTGGCCAGCTGCACCGCGACGTGTCCGAGCCCGCCGCCCGCACCGTGGATCAGTACCCGTTGCCCCGGCCGCAGCTGCGCGATCTCCACCAGCGCATGCCAGGCGGTCAGGCCGACCAGCGGCAGCGCCGCAGCCTGCTCATGGCTGATCCCTGCCGGCTTGCGAGCCAACTGCCGTGCGGGGGCGACCAGATACTCGGCGTTCGCACCGGCCGCGGCCGGGAAGTACGGCATCCCGTAGACCTCGTCGCCGACCTGGAACCGGTGCACACCCGGATCGACCTGCTCTACCACCCCGGAGACGTCCCATCCCAGGACGAAAGGCGGCTCGCCCAGCAACGGGAAGGTGCCGGAGCGGACGAACAGTTCCACGGGGTTGACGCTCGTCGCCCTGACCCGGACCACCACCTGCGTCGGTCCAGGTGCCGGCTTGGGCGCGTCGTCGACGAGCTCCAGCACTTCGGGGCCGCCGAAGGACTTCTGGGTGATCGCGCGCATTGTCATGCACTCCTGTTCGGAGAGTCGTTTGGGATGTCCCTATCCTCGGCAGGGCGGTACCCGTTGAACAGAAGGCACTTCAAAGGCATATAGGTACCTCATGGGTACTACTGACAACCTGCGCTTCTACGGTGGCGCGGATGCTTATCTGGCCGCCTGCCCCTCGCGCCAGATCCTGGATGTACTCGCCAACAAGTGGACCATGCTGGTCATGGGCGCACTGTCCGGCGGCCCGATGCGCTTTGGCGAGCTGCGGCGCCGCCTGGATGGCATCACCCAGAAGATGCTCACCCAGACCCTGCGCACCCTGGAGCGGGACGGCCTGGTCACCCGCACGGTCTACCCGACCATTCCGCCGAAGGTCGAATACGCGGCCACCGGGCTGGGCGAGAGCGTCACCGCGCTGATACACGCGATCCGCGCCTGGTCCGAGGAAAATATCAATGCCGTCTTGGACGCCCGCGACGTCTACGACGCGCGGGCCGCCCAGGAGGTACAACCAGTCACGGCCTGATCGCTCCGGCTCGGCAGCGCCTGGTCGCCCTCGGATTGGTCATCAAGGCCCAGCCCCGCTTGTTCGCCTTGCGCCACCGCGATCCACAGCTCTTGATGCGATGAAGGGGCGGGGCCTCCGCCCCCGTGGCGGGGTAGGTCCCGGGTACTCACGTTCGTCACAGCGAAGGAGGCCCCTGGTGAGCGAGTATGACGGACAAATACGTCGGCATCGACCTGCACCGCAGGCGATCCGTCATCGTGCGGCAGACCGATCACGGCGAGCAGCTGAGCGCGGTACGAATCGTCAACGACCCGGTGGCGCTGGGCCTGCAGATCGAGCAGGCCGGGACCCGCCCGGACGTGGTCCTGGAGGCCACTTACGGCTGGTACTGGGCGGCCGACGTGTTCCAGGCGGCCGGAGCACAGGTTCACCTGGCGCACCCGCTGGGCGTGAAGGGCTTCGCCTGTCGGCGCGTCAAGAACGATGTCCGCGATGCTGCGGACCTGGCCGACCTACTGCGTATGGGGCGGCTGCCGGAGTCATGGATCGCCCCGGCCAAGACCCGGGAACTGCGCGAACTCGTGCGTTACCGGGCCAAGCTGGTCGCGCTCCGCTCCGGGCTGAAGGCTCAGGTACATGCCGTGCTTGCGAAGGCGGGCGTGCTCATCGCGGTGTCCGACCTGTTCGGGGTCGATGGCCGTGTCCAGCTCGAGCGGACCGCTCTGTCCGGCGCCTGTGCCCAGCGCGTGGCGTCCCTGCTGAAGCTGATCGACATCCTCGACGCGGAGGAAAGACCTCTTCAACCGCCGTATCGCCGAACGACTTCGCGGTCACGCCGGCTGCGGGGCCATCCAGTGGCTGCCCGGCATCGGGCCCGTACTGGCGGCCGTGCTGGTCGCCGAGATCGGCGACGTGCACCGCTTCCCCTCCGCCGACCGATTGTGTTCCTGGTCCGGACTGACCCCGCGCCACTACGCGTCCGACACCGTCGCACGCCGCGGACACGTCACCAAACAGGGCAGCAAGCTGGTCCGCTGGGCGGTCGTGGAGGCTATCCAGCGCAAGACCACCCCCAAGATCAAGGAGGATCGGGCCCGGATCGAGGCCCGCCGCGGCAAGAACATCGCGAAGATTGCCGCGGCCCGCAAACTGCTCACCCTGGTCTACTACGGGCTGCGCGACGCGCACATCCGCGCCCTGGCCCGCCAGGCCGCGTGAGCAGCTCGGTGGCGGCAGGCGCGCGGTCGGGCAATTGTCTGACCCCCACCCGGCGCGGTCGCGGTTTTGACTGACCCCGCCTGCCGCACGTCGCACCGCTCCATGCGGCCTCACGCCGCGAAGGAATGACCGGCAGCCGAGCCCTGGCCCTGCCCTCCTGCATCACACAGCGGAGACGAGCGACACCCACAACCCCACAGCACACCCGCACGCTCGCCGACCTCACCCGTTGCCCGCGAACCGGTCAACGCTGCCCAGAACCATCAACAACCAGCAGATATATCGCCCTTGACGAAACCCACCCCTTCAGGAATGACAATTACTCTCTCCGAGGGCGAGTCGCTGCCTTACGACTACTACTGCACCGGGGGAATCGGCAGCGACGGGAACTACAAGTACTTGCTGTACGTCTGGTACTAGACCGGACCTTCGCGGCGGGCGGCGCAAGAGCGGGCCCCCCTTGAAGCTCAGGCCCCTGGCCCCGCCAGGGGCCTGAGCGACGTCCCCTTCACCTTGGTGCGCGCCGTGGTCCGAGTAGAAGATCGTGACGCGTCAGAACGCCCGGGGGCGGGACTCTGCGGCGTTCGGCCCCAGGGAGTGCAGCGGCTGCCGCCCGCGCGGGGCTTCCAACAGGCGCGCACCTGGGTGGGTGAATGAACGGGGAGCATGTGGGTGACGACGTATTGCTCGGTTGACGCCTCGTCGATGACGGTCGCGGTCTCACCACGGCCGGCGCGATCCTGCACCGTCACTCGGTCGCCGACAGAGGAGTACGAAATGCGTGCCCAGGCTGCTGCGCAGTTAGGGCTCATTCTGAGCTCCACGTGACTCAGGCCGATCCGCAGGTCGGCGTACGAAGCCGCGTCCACGTCACACGCCATCGCGCTCGCCTCTCGGCCCCTGCACTGATCACCCCGACAACCAACGGTCAGAGGGACCGGCTTGAACGGCTCGGACCCGGCAGACAGCGCGCTGTCAGGCGGCGGGCCGAAGACCTGTGCGCAGGCCCAGGCCACTACGGCCACGACCGCCGCCACGATCATCCCCAGACGGAACCGGTGGGTGGCCGCGGAACGGTTCCCGGCGCCGGAGGCAGGCCGCGGCGGGGCGGCGTCCTGTCGTGCGGTGTTCGCCGGTGTGTCCGCGCCGGTCACGGGTTGGGCGTCACGCCCGCTCGACCGTGCCTCGGCATGCTGCCACAGCGCCACCAGCCGCTCGGGCGGCTCTCCGGCGAGCCGCCCGAGCATTTCGACCGCGTCCCGCGGAGGGAATTTCACCCCACCCAGGTAGCGGTCCCATGACGACCTGCTGTACGGCGTCCGGGCGGCCAGGGCGGTCAGGCTGAGTCCGGAACGGTCCTTCAGCTCCCGTAGCACCCCGACCAGATAGGCGGTCTGCGGATCGAGGGACGGCGGCAGCGGCCGCCAGGTGGCACCGCTCACGCCCGCAGCAGGGCCCAGGTCTGCGGGCCCACCTTCCCGTCGACGGCAGCACCACCGGCGCGCTGTAGTTCCTTGACGGCCTTTTCCGTGTGCGCACCGAAGAGACCGTCGATCCGGCCGGGTGAATGCTTGTGGTAAGCCAGCAAACACTGCACCTCGACGACCTGCTCGCCGCCGGCATTCAGCACGACGAGCGGATCGGTCGCACTGTGGCCTGCAAGGAGACGGCCGTTGCGTCGGGCGTAACGGCAGGCGAAGCCGGACGGCTGTACGGCCGCGAGGGTCTGCTGTTTTCCGGACGGTGCGGATGACGAGTCGTCGCGTGCCGTCATCCAGCCTGCCACGGCCAGCACGGCCAGCGTCGCCGCGGCGACGACCGCGATCACGACTGGGCGCCAACGGCGCGGACGGCGTTCTTCGTGCGAAGGTACGCCGACCTGCTGTTCCTGCGTGCGTGCGTGCTTGGCCAGTTCCCACAGGGCGAGCAGTTGTGCCATGTCGGTTCCGGACACCCTGCCCATGGCCTCGACGGCCTGACGCGGCGGCAGCGCCCTGCCGTTGAGGTACCGCTCCCATGACGACCTGCTGTATGCAGTCTTGTTCGCCAGGGTCGTGGTACTGACACCCATCTGGTCCTTGAGTTCCCGTAGCCGGACGACCAACCGGCGCATCGCCGGTTCGAGTTCGTCGGCCAACGGCTTCCACTGTCCCATGCTGTCCCCCTGGCATGCGGCGGTCTCCCTCACAACGATGGCGCACGAGCCCCGATTCGGTGTGCGCTTTCCGGTGCCGTTTTCGGTCATCAGCAGGCGACAGGCGTCCCAGAAATGCGCCAGCGGTCACCGAAGAACCGCAGGCCAGGCACTTGCCGTCCCGCCTTTGCCCGTCCTGCCGCCATGTCCTGTCTCCGGCCCTGTCTGCCTCGGCACAATCGGATCACCGCCCCGCGACCGGTTCGTCCGCCGACCGCGCTCGGGCTTCACTACGACAGGAGTGAGATCCATGACCACACGAAAGAGCCGCATCATGCTGTGCACGGTGGCCGCGGCATTGAGCGGCGGCCTGATGGCCGTTCCGCAGGCGCAGGCCCAGTCGACGGCACTTCCCGCGGCCGGGCCGGGCACCGGTCACACCTCAGCCCGGGCCGCGAGCGGCAACTACAGCTACCTGGAGTTCAAGAAGGGGTCGAATCCGCAGAACTCGCGTCTGTACTTCGTCTACGTACAGGCCTCGAATCCCGACCACCCCCACAGCCACACCCTCGGCAGCTGGCGGGCCGGCTCGGGCAACGGCAGCAAGAACACCTGCGCGAGCAACGCCGGATGGCTGCCCAACGGCAGCTACAGCATCAAAGCGTTCTACCCGCATCACAACGGCGGGCCTCACGGCGTCAACGGCATCGCCTGGTACCTCGGAGACCACAGGTGCCACAGCGGCCACTGGCGCACCGACCTGTTCGTCCACAGCGAGATGCTCCCCAGCGGCAGGGCGGGCAGCTCCGAGCCGTACCGGTGGGACGGCGATAGCGACTACAAGTCCAACGGCTGCATCAAGCTCAAGCCCTCCGACATCCGCGCGCTCCACAACCTCCAGGCCAGCTACCCCAATCCCCACACCCTCTACGTGCACTGACCTCGGCGTCCCCAAGGAATCCATGAACGTGATCGGCAATCTCATCAGCAATCGCTCGAAAGCCACCTCGGTCGCCGTAGGACTGGCCCTGGCCGGTGCTCTTGTGTCCACTGGCGCCGACGCATCCGCTGCCCCTCCAAGGACAACCTTCGTCGCGACACACACCCGTTCCGATGTCGGGTGCGACTACTTCTACGGTGACCGACCGACGATCTCGTACGGAAGTTCGGGACCCATCGTCAAACAGGCGCAGTGCGAACTCAACGGCGTCATAGGTACCGGCCTCAAGATCGACGGAGCCTTCGGCAGCGCGACGAAGAGCGCAACCAAGAAGTTCCAGGCGAAGTGCGGGCTGACCAAGGACGGAATCATCGGCCCGAAAACGTGGGCCCGCCTGAACGACGCCTACTACTACCACGCCCGCTGCTGATGGCAGCCGTCACTCCAACTGTGCCCTGAACGTCAGACAAGGGAAGGCGGAAACCCGATGAACCTCAAGCAATCACTGAGCCTGGTCACCACCGCCGCGCTCACGACCGTCGGTCTGGCTGCGCTGGCCACGCCCGCGGCCCACGCCGACGAATGGGCGTGCACCTACCCGGCGGTGTGCTTCTTCAAGGACTACGAACGCACCGGCTCCTTCGTCGACCTCACCTCCGGCTGGCAGACCCTGACTTCGAGCAAGAACGCCACCGGAGCCTGGAACACGCGCAACGACGACGGGGCTCTGCTCCACTTCACCAACGGCAAACGGCTGTGCCTGGGACCGGGTGCCTCGCGCAACGATCTGCGTTCCATCGGAACCGTCGACAAGATCCGGATCATGGACAATCCCAGTTGCTGACGGCCCATCACGGCTCTTCGAAATTGGTGGGGGTTTGAGCGCCGGACGGGGTTCCACTGTGGACCCTGACTGATAGATGCCCGCGGCTCTCGTAGATCATGTTGTTGTCGAAGCAAGATGATCACAACAGAAGAGCTACCGACGTGGCAAACGATACGCCGCGGTTGTTGGGCCTTGACGGCCTGGCCGTGGTCGGGGTCGCCGACGACACCGACGGGCCGGTGGTGCACCTGGTCACTGCTGATGAGCAGGCACGCCACTGCCCAGACTGCGGCACCCGGGCGCGGCGGTCGAAGGGCCGGCGGGTGACCCGGCCGCGTGACCTGTCGGTCGGTGGCCGCCGACCGCGGCTGGTGTGGGCCAAGCGCCGCTGGCGCTGCGACGAGCTGGCGTGCCGGCGTCGCTCGTTCACCGAGTCGGTCCCGCCAGTGCCGCCACGTAAGCGGCTCACCACACGATTACGGACTGCGGCCGGGGCGGCGGTGGCCGATCAGGGCCGCACGGTCGTCCAGGCGGCCCGCGACTATGCGCTCTCCTGGCGGGTCGTTGCGGCGGCGTTCACCAGCCATGCCCGGGCGGTGCTGCCGGCCCAGCCCGAGCCGGTGCAGGCGCTCGGTATCGACGAGATCCGCCGAGGCCGGCCGAGATGGATCCTCGACGAGGCCACCGGGATCTGGCAGACCGCCGTGGACCGTTGGCACGTCGGCTTCGTCGACCTGTCCGGCAGCAGGGCCTGCTCGGGCAGGTCGAAGGCCGCACCGCCCAGGCGGTCATCGACTGGCTGGCCGACCGCGACCAAGCCTGGCGCGACGCAGTCCAGTACGTCGCGATCGACATGTGCACGATCTTCAAGTCGGCGATCCGCCGGGTCCTGCCGCAGGCCACCCTGGTCGTGGACCACTTCCACCTGGTGCCGCCGGCGAACCAGACCCTCACCGAGGTCCGCCGCCGGGTCACCGTGACCCACCGCGGCCGGCGCGGCCGCAAGGGCAACCGCGAGTGGGAACTGCGCAACCGACTCACCCGCTCCGCCGCCCGGATGCGCGGCGAGCACGTCGACGCTCTCCTCGACGAGCTGTCCAACCTGCCCAGGGTGATCGGCGCGCCGATCACCGTTGCGTGGAACGCCAAGGAAGACCTCCTGGACCTGCTTGCCACCGCCCGGACCCGCCCGGACCGGGAACGGGTCCGCGATCTGCTGTACCGGTTCTACCGCCGATGCGCCGACGCCGACCTTCCCGAACTGCAGCGCCTAGCCACAAGCGTCGAGACATGGTGGCCAGAGATCCTTGCGTTCCTGCACACTGGGATCACCAACGTCGGCTCCGAAGGCACCAACCGGGTCATCAAGACCATCGCCCGCGACGCCTACGGCTTCCGCAACCCCGGCAACCAGCGCTTACGCACCCGCTGCGCGACCACCCGTCGAGCCCGTGGACACCTCGATGCCCGCTAATTTCATTGAGCCCGCACCCTGCAATCGTGTTGGCTAGCGGCACCGAACTGTCAGTACCGCAGGTGTCCGCTTGGCTGTAGCAGGGAGTTAAACGTGCAGGACATTGTTGTCGACCCCGTTGCCCACAATCGGGCAGCCTGGGACAAATATGTCCAAGAGGGCAACGAGTGGTCGAGGCCGGTGAGTGCTGAGGATGTCGAGCGCGCCCGCATGGGCGACTGGTCGATTGTTCTCATCGGGCGTGAGCCAGTCGACCGCTCCTGGCTGCCGACGGACCTGACCGGCAAGGACGTGTTGTGCCTGGCCTCCGGCGGTGGCCAGCAGGGTCCGATCCTCGCCGCCGCAGGGGCGCGGGTCACCGTATTCGACAACTCACCCCGCCAGCTCGGCCAGGACCAGATGGTGGCGGCGCGCGACGGACTCGAGCTGCGCACCGTCCTAGGCGACATGCGCGACCTCAGCGCCTTCGGCGACGCAACATTCGACGTCGTATTCCATCCGGTCTCTAACCTATTCGTACCAGACTTGGCACCGGTGTGGCGTGAGTGCTTCCGCGTCCTGCGACCGGGCGGAACTCTGCTCGTGGGCTTCCTCAACCCTGATGTGTACTTGTTCGACCACGAGGCGCTCGACGAGCGCGGCGAGCTGATCGTCGTGCACAAGCTGCCCTACAGCGATGTCACGCAGTACTCCGCCGAGGAACGCGCCACGAAGTACGGCGCGGATGCCCCTCTTGAATACAGCCACACCCTCACCGACCAGATCGGCGGGCAACTCGCCGCGGGGTTCGTCCTCACCGGCTTCGCGGAAGCGCCGCACCAATCCAACGCATCCGCTCAATACATGTCGAACTATTTTGCGACGCTGGCGGTCAAGCCGGGCTGACCCAGCCGTGGGGCCGGCCGAGACGACCGTGTCTCCGAATGGCCAAGGGGAGCGCTGTGCCAGCCCGACCCCCACTAACTTCGCTGAGCCCCCATCACCTCACGACCGGAGGACGGGGGAAACAGGGGGCCGGCCGTACGGCCAACCGGCTGGTCCAGGAACTGCCGGCGCCTAGGGAGTGTTTTGGAAGTTGGTGGCGTGCTCAGGGGGCCAGGTGTGCGCCGTAGATGGTCTGGAGAAACGCGTTCCGCGTCAGTCACTGTCAGTGGTCCCGCATACGGTTATCCAATGGATCATCAGCGGTCGTCGCCTCGCCAAGAGGACAACTTCACAGTCCGGGAGACCGGGCAACGCTCCCTGCGAGCCAGCGATATGGGTGGGGGTCCTCCACGTATGTGCGCATCCTGCCTGGGTGGAGATCACACGTGAGCGAAACTCCGATGCACGAGGCAGGAGACGTACGAGCGGCGTGGGGCCGGGTAACCGCGTGGCTTGAACGGAACGACCCTGAAGCTCTCGCTGCGCTCGGCGGCCCGGGGAGCCATGCGGCCATTAGCGAAGCCGAACTGCACATGGGTCTGAAGCTGCCAGGGGAGATGTGGCAGTGGCTGCTGGCGAACGACATCGATGCCGGCAGGCAACGCGACGGCCAATCGTGTCTGGTGGCGCTGGGGTGCGAGGTAGCAGCCATCCCCGGCGGCCATCTCCTTCTTGGCCTGACGGATATTCAGCGGGTCTACCTCAGCCAGATGGGCTTGGAGGAGATGCAGCCGTCCGCAGACCTCGACCATCCGTTCTGGCGTCGTGAGTGGGTGCCCATCGCTGCGGAGCGTGACGGTCTCTACGGGACGTTTCTGGACACGCTCAACGGAACCATCGGAACGTGGGCTGAAGCATACGGTCCCGAGGAGGGCGTATACGCCTCGTTGTTCGCTTTCTTCCAAGAGGCAGCGGACCGGCTGGAAGGGGTCTCCTCGGGAGACTGGAGAGGCCCCGGCAAGTCTGCTAGACCCCGTAAGCTCGATCCCCGTCCGGAAGACGAGCCGATACGCCTCTGGGCACGCACCAACGGCTATCTCGTAAATGATCGTGGGCGTATCCCTGCGGCCATCCGCGAGGCTTACGGGGCATCACAGAGGTGAGCACCAGATCCGGCTGTACCGGGCAGCGACCATCGGCTGGTCACAGCCATTCGTTGATTGCAGCAACGAGGACGGTGGCCTCGAAACGGACCGCAAGTTTGTCGAAGCGGCAGGCCACCGCCCGGTTCCGCTTCAAGCGGTTGATTCCGCACTCAACCGCGTGCCGGGCCTTGTAGTCCTCACGGTCAAAGGCTGGAGGCCGTCCGCCGGCCTTCCCGCGGCGCTTGCGATGGCCCGCCTGGTCGGCGGGTTCAGGAATCGTGCACCGGATCCCGCGCTTTCTCAGGTAGGCCCGGTTGGCTCGGGACGAATACGCCTTGTCGCCCCGCACTCGCAGAGGGCGGACACGGGGACGGCCCGCCCCGATACGGGGCACTCGGATGCTGTCCAGGACGGCGGCGAACTGGGGACTGTCGCCGCGCTGACCTGCTGTGACCAGTAGAGACAGCGGACGCTGGCCTTGCTCGCAGGCCAGGTGAATCTTGGTGGTGAAGCCGCCGCGGGACCGCCCCAGGCCGTGATCGTCGGGCTCAGGGGAGGCGCCGCCCGGCGGTTCCTTCTGGGCCTGACCGTCACGGCGGGCGCCTGCAGCGTGTTGATGGGCCCGGCATATCGTGGAGTCGACGTTGACCTCCCACGTGATCAGTCCGGCCGCATCCGCCCGGGCTTGCAGCCCGGTCAGCAGGACGAACCAGGTGCCGTGCTGCCAGCGGCGAAAGAGACCGTAGACCGTCTGCCACGGACCGTACTCCGACGGCAGATCCCGCCACGGAACACCGGTCCGCACCCGCCACCGGATCCCGTCGATCAGCCTCCGCCGGCCCGACGGCGGCCGCCCCAATATCACAGCCGGCAACAACGGCTCCAGCACCGACCACTGCTCATCGGAAAGATCCCCTCGCCCCGTACCTAGATCATTACGAAGCGAGGCAAGGGGATCGAGCCACTTTCAAAACACGGCCTAGCCCCTGCCTATCCCCCGGCACGAGTCCTGGCGGACCGCCAGCAGCTGACACCGAATTACAAGATCACCGACAGAGTCAAGCTCACAGCCGGTCGAGCAACTGTCGTTTCTTCTGCTCGAACTCGGCGGTGGTGAGGACACCGGCCGCGTGCAGCTCGCCGAGCCTGGCTATCTGGTCGAGGACGTCCTGGGACACGGCCGGGTCGCTAATCGGGGCCGGGCCCGGGGCCGCCCGCCCGAGAGAGCCGATGGCCAGGCGCAGCGCCTCGTCGAGCCGTGCCAGGTCCTCCCCCTTGAGGCCTTCGAACTCGACGACGAGACCCCGCAGGGTCTCCACCTGCAGGACGCCCTGGGTGATTTTCTGGTTGGCCGCCACCGCCCTGATCTCCCCGAGCTGGAGCACGGACAGCTCGTCTCCGGAGAACTTGTCCTTGACGAACATGAGCCGCTGGTTCGTGAGGACGACCGTGCCCGTGCCGAGGTCGCTGAGGCGGCACTCCGCCACGACGAACACCTGCTCCTCGCCTAGGAGGTAGCCGGGCAACCGCTTGAGGACGTACGAGCACCGGTCACCCGTGGCCGAGGCGAGCCCGGCGGCCATGATGTCCTCGCGGGCGGCGGCCGCCGGGCCGACCTTGCGGGCGAACCGGGCGATGCGCTCCTGTTCCGCGGCGAGTTCGTGTGCGGCCCGGTCTTCCTCGGCTCTTTCCCGGGCGCGTTCGCGCTGGGCCAGCCAGGCCACCAGAGGGTCGTTCGCGGCCTCGTAGGCGGCGGCCACGTCGATGTTCTGGGCCTCGTTTGTCCTCACGACGTTCCCAAGGTACTCGTGGAGGCCGCGGAACACCTCCCGCTGCCCGTAGGTGAAACCGATCGTGTTGGGGTCCTCGTCGGATCCCACCGGGACCAGGACGCGCCCGCCGAACCACAGGTGGAGGCGACCGCGCCGAAGCCGGGTCGCGTCCTTCAACTCGACACCGGACAGCGCCTGGAAGGGCAGTACGCGCGGCGGGAGGGGGTCCGGCCTCAGGTCCGTCCGGCAGACGGTGAGCGACGCCGGGCCGATCTCGACCCAGGCGCCCACACCCTCGTATCTGACCATCGAGCAACCTCCACCCGTTCGATTGCGATATTTCTTGCCCGTCCCCGGCACGCGAAGAACACGACGCGGGCCTGGCCATGCGGGTCATCCGTGACGGTCCGACCGCCTGCCGTCGGTTCTTCCGAGATCGAGACTTGTGAACTGCTCCATGGCCGCTCGGTAAGCCTCGGCCCGGTCCCTCGGAGATGCCGACTTCACCTTCCGCAGAACGTCCTCCGGCATACCCCCCTGCCGGGACCGGTGGTCCCGAAGGCGCTCCTGGTACTCCTCGTCCCAGTCCCGGAACACCGCGCCTGACCGGGCACCGCCGAGGCCGGCCAAGAACACACCGCACAGTGCGAGACCGAAGAAGAGCAGTGCCACAACGGTGCTGTCGTGCACCAGCGCTCCCTGAAAGGCGATGGCACCGACGGTGACGCCCGCACGGAGCAGACTTGTCCAGATTCCCCTGGCGACGGTTCTGAGCAGACCGGACCGGACGACCCGTGCCCGCGCCCGGCGGCGGAAGCCAGGCAGGGGTGGCTGGTAGGCGACGCCCAGCCGCAGCGCCGCCGGGACCCGGCCGGCGATGCCGGCCACCGTCAGCCACACGCACTGCCAGGACACGCTGCGTGCAATGCCGGGCTCAGCCCAGCCCCAGACGAGCCACACCGCGGCGGTCACGACCGCTCCCCACAGCCCGACCCAGACTACCGCCCGGAGAACCGCGCCCAGCCGGGCCGCGGGCGCGCGCCGCTCGGCCTCGTACGCCTGCCACTGGCGCACGCGGCCGAGGTGCGCTTTCTGCAGCGCCTCGGTCGTCCGCCGGTCCATCCGCTCCTTGGCGACCTGTTGGGCGGCCAGTTCCGCGTAGCGCATCGCGAAGGCGGCGAGGTCGGTGCGCACGAGCCACTCGACGGGGGAGCCCGCGCCCCCGCTGTGCGAGCGCAGCCAGTCGTACCACGCCAGAACTCCGTCGGAGGGCGGCATCACGCGTTCGCGGGCCAACCGCAGCCGCTCCCCGGCGCCAGGGTGGGGCAGGAGCGCCGCCAACAGCATGCCGCGCGCCTCGTGCTCGGCCCACTCCTGGGCGTCGTCCGGCACCCCGGGCGCCTGCCGGACCAGGTTCAGCGAGGACGCCCACGCCTGGTCCCATGCCTGCTGCAGGCCCTCAAGACGGCGCAGCGCGGTGAACCCGGCGAGTGCGTCCAGCACCCCGCCCAGGCACAGGTCGTCGTACAGCTCCCGTGTGGGGCCGCTGTCGTCCATACGGCCGACCAGGCACGCATCCGTAAGCGACTCCAGGGTCACCGCCGAACCACGCCATACGGGATCGCCCTCGGGATCGAGCCAGGCCAGCAGGTGCAGCAGCTTCAGGTCGGCCGTCACACCGGAGTTCAGAAGCCGACGGTCGATCAGGACCCGGAGACCCTCGATGTCGTCGCTCACCGGATCGTCGAACTGCCGCAGCCAGGCCAGCAGGTGCCGCAGCCCTTCGGACCGTTCCTCCGTCCGCCCCTCCCCGGCGAAGAACTGCCCCGCCGCCTCCGCCCAGTGGGAGCGGATCGTCGCCGCCAGGTCCCGCCGCATCATGTGCAGGACACCTGCGAGGACGAGGGGCTTCCGCTCCGCCGCGGCGACCGACAGCTCAGTGACAAGGGGAGGTGCTCCGCTGTGCTCGGCGACAGCCGCCGTAAAGGAAGCGTCGTCGAGCAACGTCGCGCTCCGCACCGCTTCCAGCCGACGACTGCTGAAGTTCTCGGGCATGCTCACGATCACGCCCAGCATCCGTCCGCGAGCGAAAAGCGCCGCGCCCGACATACCGCCCCACGGCGAACCCTGCCCGGCCGGCTCGGGCGAGACGTCCTTGACATCGAGGACGTACCTGCCACGGACCAGACCGGCACCGGGACGCAGCGCGCACTCGATGTGCTCGATGTCCAGCCTGCCCCCCGAGGCCCGTGCGATCCGTGGAAAACCCATCGCCTGGCAGTCCCCGATCGGCGACGCATCCGCGAGCCTGGCCCAGTGCACCGGGCCCAGGCGGTGCACAACGTCCGGCGGTACGAGATCACGGGGGGCCAGCAGCAGAGCGGCGTCGCACACGGGGTCGTGCCTGCGCCACACGACCCGGCAGACCTCCGTGCCACCGCGTACCGTCGACACGCTCATGTTGTCCGCGCCGTCGACCACGTGAGCGGCGCTCAGCACCAACCGGGGCGAGAGCAGATAGCCGCTGCCTGTCCGGCCGCCTCCGGTCAGAGCGGCGACGCTCTCGAGTTCCGGCCCGGTCGCGCGCCCCGTTCTCGGAGCACCGGTCACAGCGGCCCGGCTGCGGTGAGACCGGAGGCGTCGGCCTCACCCTCCGCAGAGATGAGCAGTGGATCCCCGGTGGCCTTGCGGGGCTCCAGGGTCAGGGCGACGCGATGGGTGTGGGTGCGGCCCGCCCCCGCATCGGTCTCCCCCGAGACGACGAACGCCTTGATCCCGCCGCGCACCCGGGCGTCCGCACGTAGTTCGACGGTGAACTCCATCTGTATGGGACCCACTTGGAACGCAACGTCGTGTCCGGCTCCCTGCGCCGCGGCACGCAGCAGTTCGTCGCGCACCGCCTGCACGGCCGCCGACAGCTCCATGCGTCTTGCGCTTTCTGCAGCCCCCAACTCCCGTCCTCCCGTGGGTAGATGAACTCACACCTTGATGCGCACACAGTAGGACATCAGAGTGCCGCATGGGGACGCACTGACGCACGATCAAATCGGGCCGGGTCAGGGCCCGGGGCGCGATGCGCGTCGAAGGTGACGACGTAGCCCGGGATCCCCGGCGCCGGTCCCCTGCCCGAAGCCAGGGCCCCTAGCCCATCTCGCCGCCGCGCTGCCTCGCTTCTCCTCCCCCACTGCTTTCACCGCCGTGCCCGCGGACTGCAGAAAGGCCCATGCCAAGCCCGAAAGCCAGACCCACTCCACAGAACTGACCTCGCAGTACGCAGCCCAGGTGACGGGCGATCTTGAGCGCAACACCAAGGAACAGGAACGTATCGGCCTGGAGATCGAAGCCCTGCAGGAGCAGTTGCGTGCCCTGCAGCACGACCACACCGTGCTGGTGAACATGCAGCAGGCACTCGGCAGTGCAAGTCCCGCCGCCGAGGCAACCCCGGCGGCCGCACCGTCCGTGCCTCACCAGACCTCCGCGGAGCCCAAGCAGAGCAAGCCCAAGAAGCCGACCGCCACCAGCGCGCAGAAGACGGCGCCCAAGAAGCCCGCCGCCAAGGCCCCATCCGCGAAGGCGCCCACGGCAGCCACCAAGCCGACCCTCGTCGAGCTGATCCGCGGCCACCTGGAGCAGGAGAGCGAGCCGCGTTCCGCTGCCGAGATCGCCGTCGCGCTCACGCAGGCCCACCCCGACCGGAGCGTGAAGACCACGGTCGTGCGCACCACCCTCGAAGGGCTGGTCGCCAAGAGCCATGCTCACCGCACCAAGCAGGGCTCGTCGGTCTTCTACACCGCCACGGCCGCCTCGGAGCCCGCTGCGGCCGAGCCGCAGCAGGAGGCAGTGGCCGGCTGAGCTTCCTCCGGCCGCTCAACGAACCGCCACCATGCCCACCCCAGTTGACGCGCCCCGGCCGGGAGATCAGCGCGAAGGGCGCAGCCTGCGCGCGGCGGTGCGGGACCCAGACGGTGCCGAGCAGACCAGATATAGCGGATCTTGCGGCCGGGGCGGACGCCCTCTCGCTTTCGACCGTGAGGCGTACAAGCAGCGCAACACCGTCGAACGGTGCATCAACCGCCTCAAGCAATGGCGAGGGAAGCCCACCCGCTACGAAAAGACCGCCACCATCTACCTGGCCGGCCTCCACGTCGCGGGCATCTTCCTCTGGTCAGCCCGCTGATGCAGGCGAAACAGCCTGGCGGTACGCCTCGCGATACCTGCGCAGCCTGGGGGCGCATACGGCGGGTAGCCGGACCAAGGTGTCCTCGAAGGCACGGTGGTGGGGCGTCAGCGGGCACCAAGGGCGCGGCGGCAGGGGGTAGTCGTCGCGCAGGACGCCCTCCGGGAGGACCCCAGTCGCGGGCAGCGGCGAGGTCTCGCCCGGGTGGGCGAGGTACGCCCAGACCCCGCTGTCCAGCGGCACCACAGCTCCCTCATCGCCTGGCGGGCGCCAGGACGCCCCCGTGACGGGGTGGCGGGGGACGAGGAGGACGTCGGGACGGGGCCGGGGCAAGTGGATCCCCGGGCCGGCCAGCCCCACGGACCGGGCCCCGGGACCGGCGGGGAGGTACCGGCCGACGGCGTGGCCGAGCAACTCGGCGACGGGACCGACGGGGAGACTCACCGGGCGGTCCTCGGTGACCGCCACGAGATGGGCCAGTGCGACCCCGACCGCCGCCTCCCAGCGGCGGCTCCACGAACCGTCGGGTTCGACAGGTGGGACGCGATGCTCAGCGCGTTCCAGATCGTCCCAGTCGGGAGGCCGACCGGCCGAGAGTCCCGAGGAGCGGCGTGCGACCGCGTCGGGCTCAAGCCACACCGTCTGCCACATTCCGCAGTCGTCCATGCGGGTTGCCACGGCCCGTCCGCATCCCTCGCACGCCAGGTTGGGACCGGCCCGGCCATCAACACCCTGGCAGTAGCCTTCGCACTTGTCGGGGATCAGGGTCATTGACCGGGAGTCGCCGGGGGCGATGACGATCCTGTTCCGTGCGCCGAAGGAGACGGAGTACACCGGCGCGAACACGCCCTGCCGAGCAGCCGCGTCCGCTCCGACCTCCTTCCACAGCCGCCAGGGCGGTCCGGTGGGCTGGGGGTCAACGGCGTACGTCGCGGGCTCCATCAGCGGAGGGTGGAGTTCCTCCCATCCTCCGTGGTGGACGTGGACGGGGAGGGCGACCCGGGACACCGGCGCCGTAAGCTCCGTGCCGCACCCGGCACACGCGAACACGTCCAAACACGCTCCCCCTCGCCCCGAATCCACGGGGATTGTGCCTCGCCCGCAGCGGAGAAGCCACCGGGATTTGGAATGACTCGTAGGTTGCTTCCTTCGGATCACCTCGCCGCCATCGTCCTCCGGTCAGCAAAGTGATCCGAACGAAACGGCCTGGTGCGCCTCCCCCGCCTTCGCGCCGGAGTGGACATCCCCGTTCCCCTCGCCTCGCTCGATGCCGGCCAGCGCAGGGCGGTTCGTGGTCAGCAGCTCAGTCTGAGGATGGGGTTCCAGGTAAGCCACGCAAGGGCCTCGGCTCCCAGCTCCGAGGTGGCCGACGGGGGCGATGCGCACGTCCTCGCCCTCTGGGTCGCTGGCGTCCCACTGGCGGAATCCCCATGGGTCCGCGGCCTCGGCGTCCAGGACGTCCCGCACGATCACTTCTGCGTGCTCGGGCAGTGTGGCGAGCACCTTCGCGGCCGCCGGCGACAGCCGTACGGCTGACCGGTCACCGGCGCCTGCTCCGGATCTCCTCCAGGTCCACGAACGTGCTGTCGTCGCGACCGGAGGCGAGGAACGCGTCGACCGCCGGAGCGGAGGCGACGCGGGGCCTGCCAGACCTGGACGACCTCGTACAGCCCGGCGAGGGAGAACGTCCGGCGCGACTCCTCCAGCGCGGCCGCCCACTCCTGCTCGAAGGCCGGCACCCACCGGTCCGCGCGCTCGCTGGCACGCAGCTGGGCGAGCAGTTCGGCCGGAGCTCCCGCGGCGGGAGCGTACGGCGTGACGGGGGCGTGGTCGGGCTGCGCGCTCATCGGCTGTTCCTCCCGGCGGATCGTACCGTCACGGTCCGCGCGCACGCAGGCCGTGGAAGCGGGCATGGCCAGATGTCCCCCAATCGTCGGGGCCACGGTGGCCGTCGCTCGTGACAAGTCGTCATCTGTGAGACGTCCACTGACGCAGTGGCCGTCCTCATGCCGACTGCCGCACCCGCATCATGCACGCGGTGGATTGGCCGTCGGCGTCGCTGGTGAGGATCGCCGTGGTGTCGTCCTTTCCGTCGCGGGTGACAGCCAGAACCGCTTTGCCGGCCCGGTCCCCCCACAGTCGGCGACTGCCGCGCGGGCACGGCGCTCACCATCGTCGAGCTACACGGGCCGGGCGGTGGCGGCCACGGTGCTGCTCCGTTCTGGCCGCGCTGCGGCAACGGATCGACGAGTTCGGCATGTTCCCGTTCCTGGACCGCACCATCGCTGCGAACCCCTCCCCCGCGCAGTTCGCTGAGACCCTGGCGGTTTGCATCGAGCCGCTCCTCGACAACCTGTACGAGGCGCTCATGGAACAGCTCGCAGCCGACCCGGACAACTTCCGGATCCCCGGCGAGGAGACGTGCCCGGCCAGCTTCATGGAGAGGCGGATCCGTACGCTGCGCGAACAGACCACGGCCGGGTGAGAGTCGGGCGGACCGCCCTGCGGCCGCGGCCGCAGGACCGAAGACGCCGGCCGCTATGCGCAGGGCCAGCCGAGGGTGGTGCACAGATCCTCAAGGACCTGCCGGTCAGCTGCCGACAGATGGGGTGAGAGACCGACGCCGATGTCGATCAAACCCGGCTGCTCCAGGCTCTGGCGCATGACGGCCAGCCCAGCGAAGGGGTAGTCGGGCGTGAAGTACTCACAGGCGGCGAGTCGCGCGGCCCACACGGTGCCGGGGCGCATCCAGGCGGCTCCGTAGCGGGAGACGTCGACGGCGAGGAGCACCGGCGCACCGTCCAGGGAACGGCCCTGGGCCGCCTTCTGCGCACCGCGGCCGGCGTCGAACGCGGCGTACTCAGCCGCGCCCAGCGGGCCGTCCAGTATCCCGGCGGTGACTTCCCAGCCCACCGCGCCGTTTCCCGGACAGACCTGGACGGTTATCTCCACGGGTCCCGCGTTCTTCGGGTCCTCGACCCGGATGACCTCGGCCACGGCCGGGCTGCCCGCGCCGAGGGCATCGGCCTGGGTGCGCACGGCCGCCGCGGCCTTGTCGGCGCCCCCTGGCTGCAGACGGCTGGGATAGCGGTCGAAGGCCAGATCCACGTCGAATCGGCCGCCGCCGGCCGCTTCCACACGCTCGACGAGTTCGTTGATGTTCCGCGGCGCCCGGGCGGTCACCTCGACCCCGGCACAGGCGTGCGCCGGACCGGGTGAGCAGAAAGTCGGGGTTCGCAATCTTGGTGTCACCGAGTTCGTAGCCGATCCCGGCATCGGCCCGGGCGAGCGCGAGAGCGAACTCGGCCCGCATCTCGAGGAGTTGCCCCATCGAGGTCAGCTGCCCGAATTCCGCGATCTTCCTGCGCCAGCGAGGGTCGCCGGCGGCCGCGCCGTCGAGTGCGGACGCCATCGTCTCCAAGGCGTCCAGCCCTACGAGGAGATCCAGGTTCGTCCCTGCGGCGGCTTCCATGACCCGCACGGGGTGGGTGTGGGAAGCGCCGGTGAGCCAGCGCTGGAGCACCGGGCGGGCGGCGGAGGGCTGGGAGGTGTCGCTGGTCATCGTGCCGATCTCCTCGATCTCGCCCGGCCGGTGGCCGGGGGGTGGGCAAAGACGCCGGGCTGTCATCCGCGAGAGCGGACCCCTGTCACCGACTGATACAGCCAGGCTCGGCGTGGCCCTGCTCGATGCCCTGATGACAGGTCACCGGTTGGGCATCCTGCATCGGGACGTCAAGCCCTCCAACATCCTGCTCACCACCCCCGAGCCTCAAGTCCCCGACTCTGCGCAGCTCGGAAGGATCCTGCTCAGCGACTACGGCATCTCGCTCCAACGAGACGTCGGCGAAGCACGGCTCACCACTGCTTCCGGAATCGTCGGAACCCCCGGCTACCTCGCGCCGGAACGCGCGCGCGGAGCAGAGCCGACACCGGAATCAGACCTGTTCTCCCTCGGCGCCACGCTCTATTACGCCGTCGAAGGACACAGTCCCTTCGACCGCAGCTCTTACCTGGCCACGCTCACCGCACTGCTCACCGAAGAGCCCACACCGCCCTCCCGTGCCGGCGACCTGGCTCCCGTGCTATTGATGCTCCTTGCCAAGGACCCCGCGCACCGTCTCCAAGCTGACGACGCAACACCCCTCCTCCGTCAGCTCACGACAAAGACCCTGCGAGCCCCGCAGCAGACCATCACCGAGATGCCGCAGCCCACCGAGCAACCGTCAACCCCCCAGCCCCCACCCGCCACGACCGAAGCCCCCAACACCAGCTCCTGTACCTCATCCATCGCGTATGACACGCCGCAACATCGCCCTGACTGCTGCCGCGTTGCTCGTCGTTGGATTTGGGGCATGGGCCGTAGTGGCCGGACTCAGCAGCTCTCACAAGCCCTCCTCCAGCACGACTCCGACCGGCCCAGTGAAGCCCTACGGGAGACGCGGTCGGGTTGACCCAGGCTCTACACCCCGGCGACTGCGTCAACGCTGTATGGACAAAAGGCAAATTCGTAGGGCTACCAGGCCTGGGAATCGCGGTGAACTGCACTGCTGATCAGCATGACGGACAGGTACTTAATACCGATGCTGCGAGCTCCCTAGGCGACACTCAGAAGAGCAGCCCGGCTCGAACGTTGCGCACGCATGCCCGTAAATTGGCTAGAGGGTTTGGGACCTGGTTAACCGTCTGAGCCGGAACTCGACCGCCGATCAGGCAGGAATGGGCGAGGGCTCCCGCGCTTGTCCGCAGCAGGCTTGCTCCCTCCTGGCACGGCTCTCGCGTTGTTCGGCTGCACTCGGGGCGTGGGCTAGCTGTGCGCACAGGCAATGGTCTAAATCGAGCACATATGCAGATCGCTCAGTAGAATTTCTGCTATGGGAGAGCGGCCCGGGGTACCGCTTGCGCCCGAACTCGTTCTCGAGACCGACACGGGCTCTACGGTGATGACCCCGAACCGGAACTACCGCGTCGGGCGGGATCCATTGTGTGACATCGCCATCGACGATGCCCGGGTCTCCTGGCATCACGCGGTGCTGCGCGCCGACGCCGGTCATTGGACGCTCGTGGATGAGGGCAGCAAGAACGGCACGTATGACGGGGGACGCCGTGTGCAGGTGTGCGCTGTAGGGCCCGGAAGCGTCCTCCGCTTCGGTAATCCGATGACCGGGCCGTGCGCCGTTGTCACCGCCTGCCACCGGGAGTCCCCGGCGGCGGGTTGGCTCGAGGGGCCGTCTGCCGTGGTGGAGCCCTCGTTCACGGGAGCCTTCCGGATTCCGGCGACGGTGCGGCCTCGGCCGAGACAGACGGTGCGTATCGGCCGTGAGCGGGACAACGAGCTCGTCATCGACGACGACCTGGGCGTCTCGCGCCATCACGCCGAACTGCGCGCGCACGCCGAGGGGACGTACGAGATCGTCGATCTGGGCAGCCACAATGGCACCTTCCTCAACGGTCGTCCGGTCGGCCACGCCCTGGTCGCCGAGGGGGACATCGTTGGCATCGGCCGCTCCGCGTTCTGCCTGATCGGCGACCAGCTGCGGGAGTACGTCGACTCCGGTGAGGTGTCCCTGAATGTGCATGATCTGACGGTCGCGGTCGATGGTGGCCGCAAAACGCTGATCGCCGGGATCTCCTTTCCTGTCGGCGCGAAGTGCCTACTCGCGGTGGTCGGCCCGAGCGGCGCGGGCAAGTCCACCCTTCTGAACGCGCTGACCGGGCTGCGCCCTGCCGACCGCGGGACCGTCCTGTATGACGGCCGCGACCTCTATCGCGACTACGCGGAGCTGCGCCAGCGCATCGGTCTCGTCCCGCAGGACGACATCCTGCACACCCAGCTGACCGTGCGCCGGGCCCTCGTCTACGCGGCCGAACTGCGCTTCCCCCAGGACACCGCCCCGGCGGAACGGGAGGCGCGGGTCGATGAGGTCATCCGGGAACTCGGCCTGCAGGAACGCGCCGAGCAGCCCATCCACCGCCTCTCAGGCGGCCAGCGCAAGCGGGTGAGCGTGGCCTTGGAGCTGCTGACCAAGCCCTCGCTGCTCTTCCTCGACGAGCCGACCTCCGGGCTCGACCCCGGCATGGACCGGTCCGTCATGGCCATGCTGCGCGGCCTGGCCGACGACGGGCGGACCGTCATCGTGGTCACCCACAGTGTGCTGAGCCTCAAGGTCTGTGACCGGCTACTCGTCCTCGTCCGCGGCGGCAGGACCGCCTACTACGGACCGCCCGAGGATGCCCTGGGTTTCTTCGGCCTCTCTGACTGGCCGGAGGCATTCGAGGCGTTCGAGGCCGACCGCGGCCGGGACTGGGCCGGGGAGTACCGGCGCTCGCCACAGCACCGGCAGTACATCGAGGCTGCCGGCGCGCGGCAGCCCGCTCGGCAGGCTCCACCAGGTGTGAGCGGATCGCTTCCGCGGCGCCAGACCTGGACAGCGCAGCTGAGGACACTGGTGCGGCGCCACGCGGCTGCGCTTAGGGCCGACCGCCTTTTCGTTGCCATCATGATCGCGCTGCCGTTCGTGATGGGTCTTCTGACCCGC
Source organism: Streptomyces sp. NPDC007896 (assembly GCF_042959425.1). Taxonomy (NCBI): domain Bacteria; kingdom Bacillati; phylum Actinomycetota; class Actinomycetes; order Kitasatosporales; family Streptomycetaceae; genus Streptomyces; species Streptomyces sp. NPDC007896. The sequence goes on from NZ_JBIBKX010000005.1 coordinate 490,256, forward strand.
GCGCTCGTCGGGGGCCGCCGGCTGACTCAGGAGTCGGTGACGCGCACGCTGCTCATCCTCTGCGTAGGCGCCGTCCTCACCGGGGCTGCCAACGCGGTACGCGAACTGGTCAAAGAGCGCGTCATCTATCAGCGAGAGCGGGCCTTCGGACTGTCCAGATCCGCCTATGTGATGTCCAAAGTCATCGTCCTCGGCACCATCACGGTGCTGCAGGCCGTCGTGCTCACTCTGGTGGCACTGGCCGGCATCGGTCTGAGCGCGCCCGGCGGTCATGGGGTATTCATGGCGCCGCTGTTGGAGATCACACTCGCCGTGGCCCTGCTGGCGTTCACCGCCATGATGCTCGGACTGCTCATCTCCGCCCTGGTGAACAAGGAAGAGGTGACCATGCCGCTGCTGGTCTTCCTCGCCATCGTCCAGGTCGTGTTCTGCGGCGCCCTGCTGCCTATCCACGGGGTTTTCGGGATCGTGGCCTGGCTGGTGCCCTCCCGATGGGCACTGGCCGCGATGGCCTCAACCATCGACCTCGCCCGCATCGCCCCCACCGCAGCTGACCCGCTCTTCCACCACACCGCAACCACCTGGCTACAGAACATGGGGATACTCATCGTCTTCTCGGCCGTCCTCGGCTACGCCGTCACACGGCTTCTGCGCCGCCACGAACCCGCCATCATGCGGAAGTAGGACGAAGGGCTGCCCGCACTGACCGGCGCCTTCGAGGCGGAGGACGCCGGCGATGGCACGGAACTCGGAGCGGAAGCGACTGCGTCGACGAGACGGTGAACGACTACGAGACCTCCCCTGGGGAAGCCCCTACCTGCTGGACGACGCGGTGCGGAACGACAGCAAGGTTGATGCCCGACTACCGGGCGTCCCGCCCGCGGCAGCCTGCCGCTGTGTGTCGAGAGCCCTGCCCTCTGTGAGAACCGTGGGCCTGTGTCACCCAGGTCTGAGCCATGACCAGGGGCGGGGTTGTACGGGCACGCGGTCGCACCATGCTCGACGGCTTGCTCTACTGAAAATAAGGGTCACAAGGGACGAGCGGTGAGGGGGTAAGCAATGACGAGAACCACAAGGTCCACGTCATCATCCGCGGCGATGTACATACGGGCGCGCGCTTTGGCATCCTCCGTCGCCTTGGTGGCCGGCACCGCCAGCGCAGGCACTGGGGTCGGCGCGGAGACAACGCCCGGGGCCCGATCTCCCGCAGCTTCCGCATCCGTGAGCCCGGGCGCTCCCCTGCCCGACTCGCTCACCGGCCAGAAGCTGAGCTGGAAGAGCTGCCCGGCCCCTACGAACCTGCAGGGCGCGGATGCCGGAGCGCCAGGAAGACTGCCCGACGGCACACCCTGGGAGTGCGCCACCTTCAAGATTCCCCTCGACTACGCCGATCCGGGCGGCGACACCATCAACCTGGCGCTGATCCGCGCGAAGGCTCGCCCGGAAGACGGACAGAAGCGCATCGGCTCACTCGTCTTCCACTTCGGCGGCCCTGGCGTGTCCGGCGTTGCCGAGCTCCCCCAGTTCGCGAACGACTACCGCGATCTGCACGCACGCTACGACCTGGTGAGCTTCGACCCGCGCGGCGTCGGCGCCAGCGCGCCCGTGCGCTGCCTGAACGACTAGGACACTGACGCCGCGAACGAGCTCGACGGCAACCCCGGCAACGACAAAGAGCTGAAAGCCGACCTCGCGCAGTACCTGGCGGCCTGCGAAGCGAACTCGGGCAAGGTCATTCCGCATGTCAGCACGACCAACGCGGCCCGCGACATGGACCTGCTGCGCCACGTCCTCGGTGACCACAAGCTCCACTACTTCGGCACCTCGTACGGCACCCATCTCGGCGCAACCTACGCCCACTTGTTCCCCGGACACGTGGGCCGGGCCGTCTTCGACGCCGTCGTCGACCCCACCCAGGACCCGGTGCAGCAGTCCCTCGCCCAGACCAGAGGCTTCCAGCTCGCCCTGGACAAGGCCGACCGGGCCAGGCTTGTTGTCAAGCTCTGGCTGATGAGGCGACCTGATCTCGTCTTCACCGGCCGGGGTGCACGGCAACAGACTGCTGCTGAGGCTGGCCGGGCGTCTTGTACCAATGCGCACCGACGCTCTGGAAAAGCTTCAAGAGGCTGCCCCGCCAGGATGTCGTGGACTGCGACAAGCGTGCGCGCAGTTAGGGGGGAGGCGGTTGAAAGGCTCTGACGGGTCATTCACCGCGAGGACCAATCGAGGTGAGGATGCGAGTGCCTGCAGTGGAGAGATCCTCAGCGAGCCAGGTCGTGGTAGAGCATTACGTGCGGGCTGCGCCCGACTGGTTACGGGCGCATGTGGTGAAGTACATCGGCTACCGGTCGCAAGCCGCACCGCCGCAGCGCACACTCTGGGTCCCTGCGGCCACAGTGACTCTGTTCCTTGGGTGGGGCGACCCGCTGCGTCTGGGAGACGTCCAAGACCGGGAACGGGAAGGGACGGCGTGGGAGGCGATGGCCGTCGGCCTGCACTCGCATGCAGACATCAGCGAGATCTCCGGCACCGCGCACGGCGTTCAGGTGGAATTCACGCCTCTCGGCGCGTACTGCCTGCTCGGCCTGCCGCTGCGCCATCTCGCGGACAAGGTGATCCATCCCTCCGAGATCCTGGGCCATCGGTGGGTCGCCCAACTCACTGAAATCCTGGCCCAGACCCCGGACTGGGACGACCGCTGCGCAGTCCTCGACGACGCAATCACAGCACGGCTGGCCTGCGGCCGCACGCCCTCCCCCGTAGTCCTGGAAGCATGGCGCCGACTGTGCGAGACCCGTGGCCGGGTGACGGTCACCGAGCTGGCTCGAATCACCGGCCGCAGCCGACGCCGTCTCGAGATTCTCTTCGGCGAGCAGATCGGTCTTCCTCCCAAGACCCTGGCAAGGGTCCTGCGCTTCCAGAACGTCATCACCCTGCCTCAGACCCCGGGCCGGACCCTCGCCGAGACCGCCACCCTGTGCGGCTACTACGACCAGGCACACATGAACCGGGACTTCCGCGCCCTGAGCGGCCTCACCCCCGCCCAATTCCGCACGCTCACCACCAACACCACGGTCACCAGCGAAGCACCGGTCCACGAGCGCATTACTTCAATCTTCTCCGGCTAACACCCACCCTCCCGCGCGCGAGGCCCGACGCGGCGACGCGGACTTCGAAGACCAGGGCCGCCTGCCGCAGACCGGCATCCGCGCCGCGGGGCATTCACCGGTCGCCGATCTCGGTCACGAGCTGTGAAAGCGGCAGCCGTCCCGTGGAGATCGCCGATGTGCCGGTCGGCGCCGCGCTAGCCGCCCTCGGACTGGAGTGGGCTGCAGAGGAAGAGGCAGCGTGATAACCGGAGACAGCCCTGACGATCAGCGCGTGCAGGCGGTCGTACGGCGGCACGTCCGCAACAGTGCGTTCGCGGAAGCGGACCGCCCCCCACGGCATGGCCACCCAGGTGTTCCGCAGCGCCGACAAGGCGATCGAGACCGGGCGCACCGCCGTGGACGAAAGCGCGCTCGCCGACGACGGACCCGTGGGCGCCGTCGTCATCAACGCCGCTCGCCAGGCCGTGTGGGCCTGCTACTTCAACGACGGCACCTGGGCGCCGGAAGAGACCACCCTGCCCGAGGACCTGCGGGCCGTCCCCGCGACCGGCGAGGACGGGCACGACGACTGGCTGCACCGGTGGGATCAGTACATCACCAGGATGCTCTGACACCGACCAGCGTCTGCCTGGCCACCATGGTTCAGCACCATCGACCCCGCCCCGTTGATGACCGAGCGGTGGTTGTTCCGACGGCCGCCGCGCTGCCCGGGCGACGGAAGATACACCTCCAACCACACCCACTCCGCGTTCGTCAGATCACCTGATCCACACCGAAACCAACGAGACCAACGAGACAGCGAACCAACCGTCACATGACCCGCCGGCCATCCCTAGCCCGTTACGCACTTATTGCACAAGGGATCTTCACCATTTCCGACCTGAGTTCATATGATGCGGAGATCAACAGGCCCGGCCCGAGGGAGACTTCGGCGGGCCCCTCAGGTTCCCGTGGGGGATTCATGCGTATACGCGTCGCGGCCGCCGTAGTTTCCGGTGCCGTCGTTCTGTCCGCGCTCGCTCTTCCGGTTGCCGCTCAGGCGTCGGAGCGTGCGGGTGCGTCGGCGAAGCTCAGCTCCTTCGCCTCGAAGACCGTTCGTCCGAACGACTCGCTGGGCAACACCAAGTTCTCGCACGCGGTCATCAACGGCGGCAAGGACATCGCCCTCGGCACCACCGGCACGAAGTCCGTCACCGTCACGTACACCGCCACCGACCAGAACGGCGTCGCCCTCACCGAGGCCTTCCTGTGGCAGGGCACCGACAGCTCGACCACGGCCGGCATCACCGGCGGCCTGGGGACGGACGACGACCCCAGCTGCACGGAGACCGCGACCCAGGGCGTCTACAACTGCAAGGCCGTCTTCAACATCCACCCGGCCACCGACATGAAGGACAACGGCGTAGCCGGGACCTGGAAGCTGTTCCTGGGCGCGTGGGACCTGTACGCGAACGCCAGCTACAACGACGATGTCGCCACCGCCGCGATCAAGAAACTCTCCACGCTGACCGCCGATGCCACACCCGAGCCCGTCAAGAAGGGCAAGACCATCACGGTCACGGGCAAGCTCGTCCGCGCCAACTGGTCGACGGGCAAGTACGCCGGCTACGCCTCCCAGCCCGCGAAGCTGCAGTTCCGCAAGAAGGGCAGCAGCACCTACACCACCCTCAAGACCGTCAAGTCCAGCAGCACCGGCGTCCTGAAGACCACCACCAAGGCCACAGTCGACGGGTACTACCGCTACCTCTTCGGCGGCACCGCCACCACGGCCGCCTCGACAGCACCCGGCGACTTCGTCGACGTCAGGTAGACACCGCGACGCCGAGCGGGGCCGTCGCCCCGAGCATCCGCGGCACCCGGAGCCCGTCCGCACAGTGGGCCGGACGATCCATTTCGATCAACAGGCCGTAGCGGCCTTTGGGGCGGCCTGGCAGGAGGACGTCGACACCGCGCAGCTCGGGTCAGGCCGTCGTCCCGGAGACGGGCAGGGAACCCGCGGCGGCGGCCCCGGCCGTGAACAGCGGGAGCGGGCCGTCGAGGTGGCGCTGGACGCGCTGCGCCGGACAGGCGGTCATCGCCGCGGGCTCGCTGCCGAACTGGCGCGTGAACACGGCGGGGTCGACCGCAGCCGGCAGCGCGCCGTGAACGAGGCCCGCGTCGTCTACGAGCGCGAGCAGTCGGCCGAACCCGGCACATCGCCCTGACATCCGTCCCCGTCGCTGCCCGCGCCACCGGTGCGCCGGCCCCTGCCCGACGCGAGCGCGGAGGGCCGCCGCCCGACGCGCAACAGGCAACAGGCTCGCCCCGAACCCTCACCCCCGATCCGCCGCGTGTCTGCGTCCCCCACCCAGCATCGGACACCATCCCAATAAGCAGACAGGACAAAGGAGGGAGAAGAGGGTTGTCGCGGTGCGTGGTCGGGCCCGCTCAAGGGGACTGACCTGCACAGACAGCGGGCAACCCGCTGTGCCTGCCGGTAGGGGACTTGGCAGGGGGCACGGTAGGGGCGCCGGTAGGGAGATTGGCGGCTTGCCCCTGGAACTGGCCCTGCACCCACGCGTCGTGGTCTGGGCAGTCAGGCCTCGATGTAGGCGACGACCACGATCGTGCGCAGTGCGGTGACGAAGTACAGGACGCGGACTCGTTCGATCTCGTCTGCGTACTGGCGGAGTTCGGGGTGGGTGGTGTCGCCGGGGATCGGTTCGCCGATCTCGGGGTCGACGGAGATGGCGACCAGTGCGCGGTCCAGGGCGTGGATCTGGTGTTCGTCGGTGAGGTTCTCCAGCTGCTTCGCGGCGGAGTCGCTGAAGGCGATCTGAGCGCGGCGCCGTCCGGGCATCAGGAGACGGCCGGGCGTTGGGCGGCGAGGCGGGCGAGGTGGGCCTCGCGCAGTTCCTCCCACGGCGTACATTCCTCGACCGCCGGCAGTCCGTTGGCCGCGATGTCCTCGAGCGCGCTGGCGAACCGGTCGGCGTCGGCCCGGGTGCGGGCGGCATACGCGCGGACCGCGTCTGCGGCCGCGGGCTCCAACGGCTGGCGTGCGGCCGGTACCTGACTCATGACGGTCTCCTGCGCATCGTGGTGAGGTCCACGGTAGTGCCGGCCACTGCGGGCCGGGAGGCCTTCGACCCAGACGGGGGCAAGCGGCTGATCCTGGTACGTGTCGGACCGCCCTTCTCTGCCCTCCTGGCCGGGCGCCTCGCCGCTCGCCGGTCGACCTACGACTGTTCGAAGCGGGTCATCAGCAGTCGAAGAGCTGTCCCGTTACTGCTGAGGGGCGAGCGAGTGCTGAGCGAGAAACCGGTTCGACGTCGGTCACTGCAGTACCCGATCATGCGCTTATGCCGCTGAGAGACACTCTTGCCCGAGCCGATGCAGACCTGGCTGTCGGCCGGGTCCCCGTCGCGCGCCAGCGCCTGCGCGGGTTGGTGTCATCCTTTCCGAACGACCTGATGCTTCGCCGCCGCCTGGCCGAGGTGTACCGACTGTACGGAGAGCCTGCGGAAGCGGGCCGATGGATGTACCTCGAACAAGACCGGGACCCAGGTGAGACCTCCGCCTTCGAGGCGAGATACCGCACAGCTCCGCAGCGCATGCGGGCGCTTGCCTGGCGCGGCCCCGAGTCGCTTGCCCAATCGGCCTTTGCAAGAGAGCAACTGGCAGCAGTACGAGCAGCCTGCTCCGATGCCATGGGACACCCCGTCGACTGGGACACGGTGCCATCTGGCCGAAGCACAGACACCAAGGGAAGCACCCTCACCGACTTCCTGGCAGGGGCCGGATGCCTCGTGGCGGTCCTTGCGTTCCTCGCGATCTGGGTGAATGGTCTCGTTGCCCTCTTCGACTGACTGTTTCCCATCGACCGGCAAGACCGGGGTATCGACACCACCAAGTTTGTCCGGACAGCAGCAGAGACAGAACGCCTCGTAGCGCCTCGAATCCACGCACCCACTGGGCTGAGGCAGCAGATACATCCGGCTCGCTGACCGCCGGGGCCGCGGTCAGTTCACGTTGCGTAGGCTCCCCTGCAGAAATAGCTTCCCGAACGTCATCACCCCACTGGGTCGGGTCGATCCGATTTGTCCATGCCAAGGGTCTTCCGAGCTCGGGCGATGGCAGCCCGGCGCTTTGTGCAGAGCGACCGCAGGGATGAGAGTTCGCTGGACGGAAGATGCACGACCAGAGAGCGGCGCGCTGCCAGCAGTACGGTCGGGAGGAGCACCTTTTGCGCACATTCCCTGTCTGCGACGGCGACTGCGACCTCGCGTCGCTTGAATCTCCGCGTGGGTCCAGTGCGGGCGTACTCCCTTCGTAGCGCGGTCTGTGCGGCTTCCGGGGAGGCGAAGTCGAAACTGCGGGCTTTCAGGCATGCGCTCCATGAGGCCAGCACGACGCGATCGTGGCAGCGGGGCTGTGACGGCTGGGTCGTGTCCTGCGACCCGGTGCCGACGGTGTGAGCGTGAGGAAGAGGTCGAGGAAAGGGCCATGTCGAAAGAGCGAGTGACCGTGTGCGTCCCTCGGTGCGCCCTGGGGAACGTCCCCCAGGCCGTCGGTGCGGCCATGGCGCCGTACGACTACAACCGCGACGCCGGAGTCGGCGTGCCGGACGTCGAGACCTGGTGGGACTACTGGCGGATCAACGGCCAAGGCTGCGAGTTCCCGGTCGTCCCGGGGCACGAGGCGGACCCGCGCCTCATCCGTGGGTCCGTAACCCTCTCCGGAGAGCCGCGCAATGTTCCGCCCTCGCTCTGCGACGGCGGGCCGCGTGCGCCGCTGGACCTCGAGAGGCCCCGCGCGCGGCACAGACGACTTCTGGGCCAGGTACGTCGCCGACCCTGAGGGCTACCCGCAGACACAGGCCCTGGAGGACTTCCGCACGCAGCCTGTCATCGCGGCGCTCCTGGACCACCCGGCACTGGAGGACCTCGTGGGTGGCAACCCGGTCGCCCGTTTCGGCCACGACCTCGACACCCTGGTACGCGAAGTCGCGGACGACGCCCTGCCCGGGCACGCCCTGCTGACCCTGGACGGATGCTGGCTCACCATCGCGGGTACGGAGCGACGCCGCTACTTCAACGAGTACCTCGACGCACTTCCGGCCGACGCGTACGTCGTCCGTGTGATGTACCACGGGTGAGGCCGGCGGCCGTCGTTCAGATGTCCCGGAACAGACCAGTCGACGCCGTGGCCTGCCGCGTCCGGCCGTCGCAGGTCGTTGACCTGTACGAATGCCCTTTCGGCCGTTTCACGCTATTACCGGCTGATGCAGCCGGAATCCCAGGAGAGTCCCAGAGAACTCCCACTGGAAGGAGCCTCTCTTTCGGCTCTGCAACCGTTCGAAGCGGGTCATGAGCAGTCGAGGCCGCTGCCCCAGCCGTTCTGGTCCCGCCCGTCATCGGCTGCCACCAGCGCTGAGGATTACAGCGAGGACGGCTGCCAGGGCAGCCACGGTTGCAACGCCGGCAGTGACCGGACCGTTCAGCGACGGGCGGCGGTGAACCAGGAAAACAACGGTGCTGAGGGGGGACGGCGAGTTGGACCACTCGACGCTGCTGCGCGGTGTGGAGCTGCTCAGCAGCGGAGTGAGCCGGGCGGGCCCGGAGGCCCGCCCGGCGCTGGCGTCACATGCTGCTGAGCGGTACGGAGAACAACACCCGTTCGGGAATCGCCGGCTGATTCCACCCCCCAGCGGAGTCCGCCGCCCATTCGGTCTGCGACCACACCTGCTGGGTGCTCCACCACAGCGACATGCCTTCGCTGTGCTGAGCCCAGCACGCGTTCGTCAGATCGGAGCCGCTGCAGGTGTCCGACGTGGCGCCGCTGGTGGTCATCCGCCACATGACGCCGTGCTTTCCGGGCCCCCACCGGGCGTCGGCGCCGTAGAAGACGTGGTTGTGCACGAGCACCGACTGCAGCCCTACCGCGTATGTCACGTAGTTCTCCGTGGCATACGCCTTCCCTCCGCTGGTGACGAGCGGCATGGCACCGCCGGGAGCGGCGAGGGAGTAGTGGAAGATCCGGGCGGGGTCCGTACCGCCGGTGGAGCGCCATTCGTTGGCGACGATGCTGAACGGGCTGGTGGTGCGGTCCATGGTGAGGCCGTCGAAGCAGGGGTAGTCGCTGATGGAGTTCCCATTGCACCCTGCGCCCAGGCTGTACGAACCGATCGCGGGCATGAGGTATTGGTAGCCGCGCGCCGAGTAGCCGCCGCTGACCTTGCCGATGTCGTGGGCGTTCACCGTCGCCTGCAGGATGTGCTTGAAGTCGAAGACGAACAGCGCGTTGTCGCTGTTGTCGCCGCGGGACGCGGTGACGAGGAGCTTGTCGCCGTACCAGACCATGCCGCCGAGGTGTGAGCCCAGCTTGGCGAAGTTGTCCCCGCCTTCGGTGGGTACGACCAGCAGCACCCACCGGTATTTGAAGGCGCCGGGGGTGTTCGCGTCGATGAACGCCACCCGCGCCAGGCCCTTGTCATCGGAGGTGGAGCCCGCGAGGTCGTCGTTGTGGGTCCACCCCGAGAGGATCACCTTGTTCGTGCCCCACATGCCGTCGTCGTCGGCGTCGCCGGACGAGGTCAGCCCCTGGGGCACGAATTCCTGGGTGAGGGCATCCCCGGTGTCCCAGCAGTAGGCCGACGACGACGAAGGGCTGATCGGCCGCGCGGCCAACTCGGTACTGGAGCACCCGGAGCTTGTGCTGGAGTACATCGGGTGGTTGGCGGACTTTAGGACCGTGTCCACCCCGACATTGGGCAGATGGCCGTCCAGTGTGCTGATCGTCGTGTCGGACACGCGGTGCTCGGTCAGCACCAGCTTGCTCATCGCGCCGCTGGAATTGTTCGAGACTAGCGCCCCAGGGTTGGGCAGCGACGCAGCCTGCGCCGGTGTTCCCCACGCGAGCACGGCTACAGCTGCCGCCGCCAACGCGCCTGCCAACGTACGCCACTTCCTCATCCCGCTCCCCATTCGCCGCAGATGGACCGGCAGCCTCAATGATGTCAGGGGCATGTGAAGTGGGCATGATTTCCACAGAGTTCGCCGTGTAGTCATCTCCCGGGCCGCTCAGTAGGTGGCCCGGTACACCGTCAGCCACTCCGCCCCCATCGGCCGGTGGCCGTACACCGTGGCCAGATGGCGTACGACCGCGGGCATGTGCCGGGCCCCGTATACGACGGCGATCTCCAGGTCGTCCATCTCGTGCCGCTCCTGCAGCGCCCTGAGCGCTTCGGTGAGGAGGAGGTCGCGGTCGTGCAGGACCATCTCGTCGAGCACGCTCAGGTCGAGGTCGTCCAGTGAGGTGTCCTCGGTGCTCGGCCCTTCCTGCCCCTCCAGATACTTGGCGCGTCCGGGCCCCCAACGGGAGAAGCACGCCGATCGTCCCACCGCAAGGCTCCAACTGCCTTCAAAACTGGGAGCCGTCAAGGTCTCACGTACATAGCCAACCGACCGGCCGCCCGGCTGACGGTCACAGACCGGGATCGCCACGCGCCCCTCGCGCCGCAACGCGGCAGCAGCTGGTCGTAGTGGGCGGCCGAGGGAAGCGGCCGCTTGTCGGGAGGCAGGTGAGCCAGGCGCGCCCGTGCCGCAGAGGCATCACCATCGGCACGACCCACTACCCCACCAAGGAAGCCTGTTTGCTTCCCGTACCGTCTGGTCCCTCTCCCGATGGAGGGGCGTCTTGTGTTCCTCGCTACCGCGGCCGCGGCGTCCTCCGCGGTGCCGCCGGCCGGGCGGCACCCGAAGCGACGACAAACCGTCCCGACGGCCGGCAGTGTGACGAGTATCCGTTCGCCGCGACGAAGGAAAGCGGCGGCCAGTCCACAACCAACGGAGACGAGTGCGTCCAGCTGTACGCGCACACAGGCGGGGGTGAGCCGGCCGGGGCGGCTTGGAGCAGGTGATCTCGTTCGTCTTCTCGCCCACCGAACTGACAGATCGTCATAAACTGGGCGTTCCGTAGTACGGCACGCATTTGGCCCAGGAAACACCTGTTGGACTCAGCGCACGGCAGGCTTTCAAACACCACCAGCAACGGCGGTGGTGACGGAGGCCGCGGGACCGGCTGCGTGCCCAGCGCTTGAGGCCACCGACGGGGACGGCGTCGGCGTCCACGCTGACGGTGTCCTCGGCGGTGACGCCGGCGTCGGTGACCACCAGGTCGGGCACCATGCGGGGGTTTCGGGCGTTGCGGCGGAGGCCGGCCGCCGACCGGCGGCCGCGTCCTCCTCGACGGTGTCGAGAGCGACAGCGAGGGGAAGTGGCGCCTCTACCCGGACGACGGATACCCGCCGCCCACGTGGAAGGAAGTGTGCGGCCGGGCTTCGATGTCGGCGAAGCAGAACGAGGCCGCGGGCCGGGGCCTCTCCTCCTTCTATACGAAGGCGCGCACGGCTGACAATGACGCCTTCTCCATCGAGGCACCGGGAGTGGAGGACTGCCGTCCCGGTGAGATTTGCGTGGTCACCCCGTAATTCCTGACCCGTTCGACAGGGCGGCGGTCCGACGCGTCCACGTTTCGGACCGCCGCCCTGTCCTACTCCCACCTTACGAAGGCATCGTTATCGCTGCCGACGAGACGTGGTGTCACCGGATCGGCATAGCCGGGCAGGCGAATTTCCGTCCCCTCGGTCAGGGCGACGAGGAGATCTTGGAACATGTGCGACAGGCTGTCCCACACCTTCACCGGACCCTCCGTGTCCCCGGCTTGCAGACCGTAGAGCACGTTTCCGAACCGGTCTCCATCACGGTGGTCGATGATGAGCTTGCCTCCGGTGATGTCCGTGGCAATGGGAACCCATCGGACATGGAACGCGTATCCGTACACCCCGTCATAGATATCCCGCAAGTCGGGGTCTTCCGACTCGTTCTCGTCGACCCATTCAGCGATCGCTTCTTCCTGCGCTCGTTGACCGGCACGCATTCCTGCGGCGGCGTGCAGGATGAATCCTTCGGGGAGAATGGCGCCGGGGCCGTTGTGACCCTTCGCGGCCGTGACCCCGTCATGACGTCTTAGCCACGTCACCAGATTGGGGTGCAGGAGGAACCGACCGTCGGCTATGGCATCGATGTCCTCCTGCGTTGCCGGTGGGTTCAGGGCGACGTGATCCGCGGGCGCGTTGCCCTCCAGCCACGCGTCGAGGCGGTCGAGGACGACGGTGAGGTCGTCAGTCATGCGGCAACTCTACGAGTTACAGGTGCGGATCGCCGGGCACCGATGACGCATGTGAGCGAACTCCCAGATGGTGCCCTCGATGCCCGACCGGACCGCGTAGCGCCTGTGCCAATCCGGTTCTTGAGGGGCTCTGTTGGCGGCCGCGCTCCGCCAGGGGTTTCTGGCGCTCAGCGGTGAACGGGCTGCGCTGCGCCATTCCGGTAATGAGCCGATCACGATGGAGGACCTCGTAGCAGCACTGGATGATCTGATGGCCCGAAACGGGTCCCAGAACCCCGCGGAAGACAGCGACAGCTGACCGCCCCAGGAGAAACGTGCGCTACGCGGCGTGGTGAGCAGTTCGGCGCCCCCTCTCAGCGTCGGTGTGGGCTCGTCTCGCACCGACGAGTTGGAGATCGATGATGGGGCCGCATGGGACTGTCTCCACGTTGCGTGGCGTTCAGAACTTCTCACGCACAGCGCGGGCTTCAGTAATCAAGGTGGGCAGCGCCAGCACCAAGACGACGGCGCGGATAGCACCCGCGTACAGGAACGGGGCACGAAGCCCCAGTTCCTGTGCCATGAACCCGCCGACTAGGGCGCCGAGCGGCATCAGCCCCCAACTGAGCACCCGGAAGGCGCTGTTGACGCGGCCGAGGAGCTGTCCGGGAATGATCTGCTGGCGGAGGCTGACCGTGACGACAGCAGACAATGTGATTACGAAACCGCACAGCGCCAGCACCGCCGCGAGGGATGCTCCGTTGGGGGCAAGCCTCATCCCAACGTAGATGGCTGCATTGGCTGCGAGCGCTGGAGCGAACGCGTGAACGGAACCCATTCTCCGGGCGATCCACACACTGGCCAGACCGCCGAGGAGGCTGCCAACCCCCTCTCCGATGAGCACCAGTCGTTAGTCGCGGTTGCTGAGATGCAGAGTCTGAGTGGCGAAAAGGACAAGAGTCGCGAGGCCCAGTCGATTGCAGAAGCTGTTCACGCCAAGGAGGACAGCAAGGGTTCTGAGGAGTTCATGCCGGGTGAGCCACCGTCTGGACGACGCACTGGTTGCTGTTGGCCCGCTGTAGACGCTCCGCCGGAACGACCTGCGGCAGTACGGACTGTGCAGCATGGGTGATGACAACCTGTGCGCCGCCGAGCAGGAACCCGGCCGCGGCCAGGGCGGGAATGGATACCTTGTCCGCAGCCGCCGCTACAGCGACCGCTATTACCAGCACCGCCTGAAAAGCCTGGAATCGCCACATCAGAGTGGCGCGATCGCAGCGATCTACGATTGCGCCGGCGGGCAGGGACACCAGCAGCCAGGGCAAGCAGCTGGCAGCTGAAATGAGCGAAATCCGCTGGGGGTCTTTGGTGACGGTCACGGCCAAGAGGGGCATCGCGGCGACGAAGACGCCGTCGCCCACGCTGTTGATGGCGTTCGCCCACCACAGGCGCCAGAAGTGCCCTCCCAGCCTCACTCGCTCTAACTTCACCTCTTCGATCCGGTCCCGACCTTGCGCTGACGCGAGGTCCGCAGAGACACCCTCGCCAACCTGATCATCAGCATGCACTGGCACATCGTTCCAGACGTCCGAACCAGCACCCATCCACCTTGACCAAAGGCATAGGGGCACCCCCGGGCCAAATCGATCACCGGGCGGCTCTCGATCGCATACCTGAGCTGCTCGTTCTCGTGCTCAAGCCGTTCCATTCGCTCAGACATGTCAGGCACGGCACGGGAGCCCACCAGTTCGTCCCATGCCGGCCAGACGGTCGTCGGCACGCTATACGGACGCCAGGAGGTACGGCGCTGGGGAAGTCGCATGAAAGGCGCCTGCCCCACTCCCCCACCAGCACACAGCGTTGTCACCGAAGACTGGTGACCGCCAGGTTTTCTCACCGACGGTCGGGTGACCGTTTGCGGCGGAAACAGAAATGGAGCGGATCGCCTCCCGTACCGCGCGTCCGCTCATCGTCGGCTGGACGGACGGCCGCCCTGACCTCGCTCAGGACCCGACCGGCTGACAGCGGAAGGCGTGAACTCCGCGGGCCTGTCACTTCGGTGTCGTTCCTGGTCGGGTGGGGTCGTCCAGCGGGATCCTGGAGCTGTGGCAAGGAAGAGCGTCCGGACTTGCAGCCAGTGCGGCAGCCCGCTGCCCGAGGGCAGCCGGAAGTCACGCCGGTACTGCTCAGCGGCCTGCCGCACGAAAGCCTGGAGCCTGGAGATGGAAGCGTGAGCGGCAGGAGTGGTGGCGGAGCAATCTGGAGTTCGCCGCCGCCTTGCGCGAGGGCCGTCCCTACCGCCGGCCGAAGAAACGGTGCCCGGTCTGCAAGGCTGGTGGTTCGTCGGCGAGGTCACGGGCGGCAACCGCAAACGGGTGGATGCCCTGTACGGCTCACCGAGGTGTCGCAGCCGGGCCTATCGCCAGAGGCAATCGCGTTCAGAAGGCGTCACGCCGTGACGCCTTGACCGCGCTGTACGTGAAGATCGACGCCGAGATCGGAGGGACCCGGTGGATGGGACGGCCGCCGCTGCTGACCGACTCCGAGCTCGTCTGGCTTGCCCTGGCACAAGCCCTGCTCCGCAGGCACAGGTCCAGGCACGCCGCTCGCGCAGCGCAACGGCGAGGTCTTCCAGGTACGTGCCCACGCCGTCCCGCCCGCCGGACTGCTCGGCATCGCCACGGCGGCCACCTGTTTCGGGGTTCTGCTCGGCAGGCTCAGGGGTAGAGGCCGGCCCGGAAGGCGAACGAGACGAGTTGCGCTCGATCACGTGCGCCGACCTTCGTCATGGCCCGCACCGCATGCGTCTTCACGGTGAACGGCGACACGGACATCTGGGCCGCGATCTCGTCGTTGCCGAGACCGCTCGCGACGAGAACGACCACGTCCCGCTCCCTGGGTGTCAGAGCGTCGAAGCGTCGCAGCAGTTCCTGGTCGATCACCGGGGGCGGACTGTCGGTCATGTGACCGATGAGCGCGGCCGTCGCGGCGGCCGACAGCGCACCGCCACCGCCAACGACCTCGGTGATTCCGGCGACGAGTTCAGCGGGGCTCACGGTCTTGCTCAGGAATCCGTTGGCGCCCGCACGAAGGGCGGCGAGAACGATGTCATCCTGGTCAAAAGTGGTCAGCACGATCACCCGCATCTTTTCGGATGGGTGCTCTTTGCGGATCCGGCGGGTGGCTTCGACACCGTCGATGCCAGGCATCCGGATGTCCATCAGGACCAGGTCGACGGGGTGGTCCCGGAGGAAGGGGACGACCTGGAGTCCATCGGAGAGATCACCCGCAACAACGAGACTTGGGTCGAGCCGGAGCATCGCTTTGATGCCGGCCCTTATCTCGTCCTGGTCGTCGACGATCAGAATCCGCGTCATCAGACGACGGCTCCCAGCGGGCTGAACTCCGCATGGACCCGGAATCGCCCGTCGTCACTGTCGATGGTCAGCCGCCCGCTGGAGGACTCGACGCGTTCGCGCATCCCCACGAGTCCGAGTCCGCTGCCCGAGCCGGAGCCGCGCAGTGAGTGACCGACGCGGTTCTCCACGGTGACGCAGATCCTGCCGTCGCGCTCGCGCACATCCACCGTTGCCGCCCCCTCTCCATGCCGGTAGGCATTCGTGAGTGCTTCCTGAACGACCCGGTAGACCGTCACGCCGACGCTGGGCTCCACGAAACCGGCGGGGATGTCGATGGAGGGATGGACGTCGAGACCGATGCTCTCGAAAGAGGCGATAAGGCCTTCCAGGCCGCTGAGCGCCGGGGTCGGCCGGAGCGCCTCGTCTTCGGAGATGTCGTCTCCGAGGCGGAGGAGCGCGAGAATCCGTTGCGTTTCGACGACGACGGTGCGGGCGCTGGACCTGGCTGAGACGAGGGCCTGCCGGGAGGACTCGGCGTCTTCGGGCAGCCCGATCTCCGCAGCACCGAGATGCATGCTCAGCATCGCGACCTGGTGGCCGATGACGTCGTGGAGGTCCCGGGCAATGCGGAGTCGTTCCTCGGTCACCCGTCGGGTGGCTTCGATCTCGCGGGTGGCGATGGCGCTTTCGGCCCGTTCCTCCAGGGTGCGCCAGTGCTCTCGATGGATGCGCAGCGCGGCCCCTGTCGCACCTCCTGCTATGGCTGAGAAGAGTGCGGCGGCTCCCACGATCGCGCCGCCACGGAATCCTCCCAGCGTCATGAACGCCCCCAGGAAGAACGCCGCCACGATGCCGGTTCCGACCAGCGGCTGCTTCCCCCTGACGGTGACCGAGAACAGCACGAGCACCGCCATCATCCACACCGACAGGGGGTCGTGGCCCACCGCTGTGACGGCGAAGGACGCCGCGCTCGTCACGACCAGCCCTGCCCACGGCCTCCACCATGAGAGGGCGACACCGCCACCGGCGAGGAGCACGGAGAGGGCCGTCGGCCAACCCGACCCTCGCAGGATCACTGCCACGATCTGGCCAGTGAACACCAGCACGGCCGCCGAATAGGCGACGAGGTGCAGCGCCTCGGGGCGGCGGACCCACAGGGGTGCCACGGGCCCGTCCTGATTGTTCTGCGCCTTGACCATGGCCTGATTCTCGTCCACGTGTGCTGCGACCGTGTACTTCGAATGAAGTAGACGGCGAGCCCGGTCCGGGCGATGAGAACGGCAGAACTCATTCGATTCGAAGTGGATGGCAGAACTACTTCGTTCGAAGTACACGGCCCCTCCCGAGGCCGCTGAGACTCCTCATCGAGGCGACCGTCTCACACCATCACGATCACAAAACGGGACACCCGATGACTCAGACCACCGTGACTTCGAGCACGACCACGACCACGACGACGCCCTCCGGGCTCCGATCGCTCTACCTGATCCGAGTCGCCTTCTCCCTGATCTGGGTGGCACTCGTCGTCACGACCTCCGCCTCGCTCGTGTCGACGGACAAGCCCACAGCGATCGCGGCCGTGCTGCTCGTCATCTACCCCCTGTGGGACGTCATCGCCACGCTCCTCGAGCGTCGCATGGCCGGCACCGGCTCCACGGACCGCCTCGGTACCACCAACATGGTTCTCGGCCTCGCCACCACCGCCGGGATGATCATCGCCGTCTTCTCCACCATCGGGACGGCCCTGCTCGTGTTCGGCATCTGGGCCCTCCTTTCCGGAGCGATCCAGCTCGTCGTGGCGATCCGGCGCCAACGCACCGTCGGCGCCCAGTGGCCCATGGTCATCAGCGGCGGACTGTCCGTCCTCGCCGGTGCCTCCTTCGCTGCCATGTCCGCCTCGGCGACGAGCAGCCTCTCCACCGTCGCCGGATACTCAGCCTTCGGTGCCTTGTGGTTCCTTGTCTCCGTCATCGCCCTGAGCATCCGCAGCCGACGCGAAAAGCGTTGACCACCGCCGTCGGAGCCACCGCCTCTCCCGGAGGCGCGGCGTCGCTTGATCCCGTGATCACACGAGGCCGTACGGACCTGCTCCGCCAGCGCGTCAGCGGGCGGCACACAAAGCCGGCCGGTGAGACCAACGAACACCCGCAGCGCCGCCATCTGCGACGGGATCAGCTCCACCAGCTGCCGGTCCGGGGCTGCCTCGTGGACGCAGCTGGCAGCGGTACCTACTGTCCGAGGCGGTCCAGGTCAGCGGGGATCATGCCGGGTGGGCCGAGGGTGACGTCCGCGAGTTCCTCGGTCACTGCCATGAAAAGCTCCACGTCCAGCTCGGTCTCGGGCGTGGCAAGGTGAACGGGAGTACCGGCTCGGGCGATCAGCTCGGCGAATCCGGCCGGGGATGTGATGTTGAGGGCGCGGGCTCCGTCGGTGCCGGACTTGATGGCGTGGGGCAGGTGCTTGGGAACGGTGTAGAAGTCACCGGAACGCAGAGTAAGGGTTTCGGGCCCTGGCGGTGACGTCATGCCGCCCTTCGGTTTCCGGTCCGGATGTGAGGAGCCTCATCAGCGAGGGCATCACGGACCCGATCGTCGATGAGACGCTCGCAGCCGTCGGCATGTCTTCCGATCCTCGGGAAGCGGTCGCTGTCGCCACGCACGGGGTGCGGATCGACAATGAGCGGCATTTCGACCTCGTCCGGGTGCTTGTCACGGCGGCCGCACTGGACGAGACCGCGAAGGAAACTCTCACCCGCGCCAAACGCAGCTACCGCGAGGCTCTGGGTGTTGTGGCCAGGCGGCTGGATGATCTGGACGCCCTGGGACAGGGCATGCTCGTCGACCGCGCAGCCGACATCTTGTGGCTCTTCCTCGGCCACCACTCCTGGCGTCTGTACGCGACGAACTGCGGCTGGTCCTGGAACGACACAGAGAAGTGGGTGACAGAGCAAGTGTCGGCCGCCCTACTCAGTGACCGGGCCGACTGATCAGGGCGGCAGGGCATGGCCAGGCGCCCTCCCTGGTGCCACGGACCGGAAATCTCGGCCAGCCCCGCGAGGGTGCTGCGTCCGCTTCGGTTGTGAAGTGACAAGCGCCGCACCGGTGGCAGCCGCCGCTGCCGGGCGCTTGTCGGGCGTTTGTCGGGCCCGCTGTGGAGTGGGCCCGACCTCACCAAGCGTCTGACGGACGAGATCACACCCGCCTGGCGAGAACCTACTGGGACGTAAAGGATAATCCTCCTTGAATCAGCCGCCCTCTCACAGGTCCACGACAACGCCTCCAGCGGGTTTGGAGCAGCAGATGAGGATGTTGCCCTCGGCCGGAGGCTCGACGGGGTCGGGTGAGTAGTCGACGGCGCCGGACATCAGGGCGAGTTCGCAGGTGTGGCAGACACCGGTGCGGCAGGACCACTGGACGGGGACGTCGCAGGCCTCGGCAAGTTCCAGCAAGGACTCCTGGGCGTCGTTCCAGGGGACGGTGAGTCCGCTGCGGGCGAAGGAGACCTCGGGTCCGGTGCCGGGCGGTCCCGCGGGCTGATGAGGCGCGGGCGCGGTCGACGCGCCCTTGATCCCGGGGGTGATGGCGGGGCCCGCGCCGAAGATCTCGGTGTGGATGCGGGAGGCGTCGAGACCGCAGTCCACGAGGGCGGCGGTGAGGCTGTCCATGAAGGCGACCGGCCCGCACAGATACGCGTCGGCGTCGGTCGGCAGGCCCAGCCGGCGGACGGGCTCGGCCGACAGGCGGCTCGCTTCCAGGTAGTCGATGCCCTGTCGGTCGGTGTCGGTGGGTCTGCTGTAGTAAACGGTCGACTTTGCGTTGGGGAGTGCCGCGATCAGGTCGCGGCTTTCCTTGGCGAAGGGGTGCTCGGTGCCGTCGCGGGCGCCGTGCAGCCACCACACCTGGCGGGTGGAGTGGTCGCGGGCGAGGGTGTGCAGCATGGCCAGGACGGGGGTCGCGCCGACGCCGGCCGACAGCAGCACCACCGGGTTGTCACCGTCGGCCAGGCAGAAGGTGCCGCGGGGCGCGGCGGCCTCCAGGTGGTCGCCGACTCGGATGTGGGCGCGCAGCTCGTTGCTGGCGGCGCCGTGCGGTTCGACCTTCACGCTGATGCGGTACGTGCCGGTGCCCGGTTCGCCGGACAGGGAGTAGCTGCGGATCAGGGGTGGAACGTCTCCCGCGGGCTGGACTTTGACGGTGATGAACTGCCCCGGCAGCGCGGCCGGGAGCACGGAGCCGTCCATGGCGGCCAGGTGCAGGGAGAACACGGTGCGGCTCTCGGGCTGGATGTGCGTGACGGTCAGCGGGCGGAAGCCCGGCCAGGCAGGCGGCGGTGCAGTGGCCGCCGCATTCAGCCCTGCGCTGCCCGACCCGCCGCCGTCGCCGTCGGACTGGTCCAGAAGGATCTTCATGGAGCCTTGCCAGCCGGGGCTGAGCGCGGGGATCCGAAGCGCCCGTTCGACCTGTTCGCGGGTGTGGCCGGGCAGGTAGAGCACCCGGTCGATCTCCTCGACGGTCATCGCCTCGGGCCCGGTGGAGACCTTGACGATCTCCTGCCCGGCCTCGACCTCGCCCTCCTCGACGACGCGGAGGTAGAAGCCGGGGCGGTGGTGAGCCACCAGCAGTGCCGCCATCTGCGGTTCACCCATGCGCAGCCCCACCCGGTAGCAGGTCACCCGGGGCTGGGTCACCTCGAACAGCGCGTCCCCGATGCGGTAGCGGTCCCCGATGCAGACCTCGTCGTCGGGCAGCCCCTCCACGGTGAAGTTCTCGCCGAAGTTCCCGGGGGCCAGGTCCTCGCGCCCCAGCTCGTTCGCCCAGAAGCGGTAGGAGTCGAGCTGGTAGACCAGCACCGCCCGCTGCTCACCGCCGTGCCCGCCCAGATCTCCCTGGCCGTCCCCGTCGATGTTCAGCCGCCGCACCATCCGCGGACCGGCCACGGTCTGCTTGTAGACGCCGGTGCACACGGTCTTTCCGTGCCAGGGAACGCCCTTAGGCATCCCGACATTCACTGCTGTCAATGTGGCCACCACGCCGCCTCTCTTGGGGGCGCTTCCCATGCCGCTCCGACCGGGAAGCACGTCGCATCAGCCGCCACATCCGCTGAGGGGGCGTGGGTCTCGCTACGCCTCATGTGAGGACGCGCCCGAGGAATCCGTGGATGTATCCGCTGATGGCGTCCAGGTGCGTCTCCAGGGCGAAGTGCCCGGCCGGCAGCAGGTGAACTTCCGCCTCCGGCAGGTCACGGGAGAACGCTTTCGCGCCGTCCGGCCCGAAGATCTCATCCCGCTCGCCCCAGACCGCGAGCAGGGGCACTTGGCTGGTCCGGAAGTACTCCTGCAGTTTCGGGTATCCGTCGATGTTCGTCGGGTAGTCGCGGAACAGCGCCAGCTGGATCTCGTCGTTGCCGGGCCGTTCCAGCAGGAGCTGATCGAGGGTCCAGGTGTCGGGGCTGACCAGGTTGGTGTCGGTGGCGCCGTTCTCGTACTGCCAACGGGTCGTACTGGGGCTGAACTTGGCCCGCGCGCCCGGTTCCGTGTCGCGGCCGGGGTGGGTGGCGTACGCGAACAGGTCGTCCCAGAAGGGCTTGGCGAAGCCTTCCATGTAGGCGTTGCCGCTCTGCGAGATGATCGCGGTGACGTCGAAGGACGGGTCGAGCGCGAGGCGCCAGCCGATCGGTGCCCCGTAGTCGTGCACGTAGACGGCAAAACGTTCGATGCCCAGATGCTCCAGGAGTCCGGCGGTGATGCCCGCGAGGTTGTCGAAGGTGTAGTCGAATGCGTCGACCTTGGGCATGGCGGAGTGGCCATATCCGATGTGGTCGGTGGCGATCACGTGATAGTCATCGGCCAGTGCGGGCACGAGATGACGGAACATGTGCGAGCTGCTCGGGAATCCATGCAGCAACAGCACCACCGGTGCGTCGCTGGGGCCGGCCTCGCGGTAGAAGACCTCTTGGCCGTTGATGGTAGCTGTCTTGTGTCGCGTGGGAAGCACATCGACCTCCGGGCGCCAGGGCGCGGAACTGCGTCAAATCCACCCGCGTACAACCCGGTTGAACGCGACCAAGAGTCAGGGCGGTCGCCGCGGAGGCTCGGGAACATTTTTCCCTGGGCGGCCTGATACCTCGCGACAGATGGCGCCGACTGCCACCTTTTCCCACGCTAGACCCGGCCCGTGGTAAGGACAACGCGGCAAAACCGCTCCATGGGATCTAAAGGATTCATGTGCAGTTCACGAAATGACGGGCGCCAACACACTACAGAACGGAGGAATGACGGAGAGTCGCAGCGATGTCGCAGGTCAATGGAAAACGCCTGCTCCATATGCCGGATCAGCCTGTCAGCGTGGGCACGGGTGGCGCCGCCCGACATCAGTGACACCAGTGACACCAGTGACACCAGTGAGGAATACCCCAGAGAGCCTGGCGATCGCGGTCGCCGACACCTCGCCCGCTCACAGCACCGCCGCTTGCCGGCGACGCCCGCAGGAGCGAGCCCCGGGAGCCGGCGCCTGCCCAGTGGGGTGCGGCGTTATTGGGGCGGGCTCGCGATGACCGTCTCGTTCACCGCCATCGCAGTCTCCCGGATCTGCGGCGAGCTCGACGAGCCCCTGTGCATCTTCCGGAGCCGGGCGCTGGATCGCGCGTAGATTGGGAGTGCAGGCAGTCGCGCTCGCATGCTACGGAGAGCGCTTGATGACCGTGGACTTTGATTTCACGGCGTTCTTCGACGCCACACCAAGCCCGTACCTAATGCTGGACACGGACCTGGTGATCCGCTACGTCAACACGGCATACCTGCAGACCACCGGCCTGACCAGAAACCAGCTGATCGGGAAGTACTTCTTCGACGCCCTGCCGGAAAACCCTGCCTCTTCCGACGACACACAACAGAACCTGAAGGCGTCACTGCGCCGGGTACTGGACACCGGGAAACCGGACACCTTGGTGCTGCAGCGGTACGACATCCCTGCCCTCCACCAGCCCGGCTGGTTCGAGGAGCGATGGTGGTCCGAGATCCACACCCCGATTCCCGGGCCTGACGGCGAGGTGAAGTGGATCGTCCAACGGGCCGAGGACGTCACCGCCTTCGTCCACTCACGCCGGGCACGCCGGCTCACCGATGAGTTCACCGAGCGGGAGAAGGGCATGGCAGCCGAGCTGTACGCGCGGGCCCACGAGCTGCACCGGCTGAACCAGGAACTGCGCCAGGCCCACGCCCGCGAACGGCAGGTCGCCGTCGCCCTGCAGGAAGCCATGCTCTCCGCCCCCGACCTCGACCACTACACCGGCAACATCGCCGTGCGCTACCTGCCGGCGACCACATCACTGAACGTGTGCGGCGACTGGTACGACGTCGTCGACCTGCCACCCGACCGCTACGCCGCAGCAGTCGGAGACGTCGTCGGCCACGGCCTGCACGCCGCCGCCGTCATGGGCATGCTCCGCAGCGCCCTGAGCGCAGCCATCCGCGCCCTTCCCAGCCCCGCCCAGGCCCTGGAAGTCCTCGGCCTGTACGCCCGCTCCCTGGACGGCGCGACGGCCGCAACCGCGGTCAAGGTACTCATCGACACCCGCAGCAGACTGATCATCTACAGCAGCGCCGGACACCCACCCCCCGTCCTGCTCCACTCCGACGGGACCTGCGAACTGCTGAACCAAGCGACCGATCCGCCGCTCGGCGCCCGCCCGCACCACGTCCCCCGCCCCCAGGCCGGCCTGTCCTACACCCGAGGAGACACCCTCGTGATGTACACAGACGGCCTCATCGAGCGCCGCGACGAGGACATCGACGCCAGCCTGGCACGGCTGACCACAGCCCTGGCCAAGGACAGCACCCTCGCCCCCGACCAACTGGCCGACGCACTGTTGGCCCGCCTCGACGTCGCTGGGGGCGCCGCCGACGACATCGCCCTCATCGTCATCCGCCTATAACCGGGGTGCAGTGGCGTGATCTGCCCTTCGTCGGCCATCCAACGGCCCGGATCCCGCCGAGAAAGACCGGAAAACCCTGACCAGCGTCCGGGCGGTACAGCGCCGTGTCGGCCCATCCCGTGCGGACCCGGCGCCCCGCTGCCTGGTCTGGTGACTCTTCCTCTCGAGGACGGTAGCTGGAGGCCGCTTTGCTCCTGGTCATCTGGGCGAGCTGGCTCAGGTCGTGCCGTTCGAGCGGGTCGACGACGTACCTCCTGCTGGCGGTGTGCTGCTTTGGATCAAGCCACGACCTCGCGGCAAGCCGAAGGCCCGCCCGGTACCCCTCAGGCGCCCGGCGGGCCCGGCTCCGGGAACCCGCAGTGCGCGCTGCGCTCCGCGGGCTGGTACCGCGATAACCGCGCAGCCGGACCGCGATCCGCACTGGCGGGCACCTCCCTCGCTCCCGTGGCTGTGGCCAGCCCTCACGGCGGCGGATCCGGGACCAGCTGGTGGGTGCCGGCCGTGGCGCCGGACCCGTCGCCACCTGGGGCTGTACGGACGGCCCCCACGGGGCGTGCGAGGGCGTCCGAACGGCTTTCACCGTAGACACGACCGCCCCCACCACAACACCCCGACCAGGCACATCGCTTACCGGCCCAGCCCCCCGACCACGACCTGCCAGACCCCGACCACAACCCCCATCACAGCAGGTCAACACCCCTGCGTTGACGTGGTAGTTTGTGAGCTTGTGGCCATTCACGTGTAGCGGGCGCTCAAGTACCGCTTCATCCGACCGATGCGCAGGCAGCGGAGCTGTCGCGTACGTTCGGGTGCGTGCGGAAGGTCTACAACATGGCGCAACTGGCCTTCCTCAACGAGGTGTCGTCGGTTCCGATCCAGCAGGTCGCCAGGATCCACACCCGGATCACGGACCGGCGCAGGGACGGCCTGCACAAGCTGACCGCTCGACTCGAACGCGGCGAAGAACCTTTTGGCCGCCGGGCTGGCGGTGTCTGTCTGCGGAGCTGGTGTAAGACCTCAACGGAGAACTCCGGGCGGGCAGTCGGCGACGAAGCAGAAAATCCCACGGCGCGAGCCGTAGGAGTCCCCCTCGTCTACGAGCGAGTTTGCCCACGGCAGACCGGTGCCGGGCTTGCCGGGCCTGCGAGCTACAGGAACTCGCTTCGGTAGGTCGAGGCCAACTCGGCGGCGCGGCGGCGACGTTCCGCGAGCTCGTTCTCCGACAGCTGCGGCGGCGGCGCGTCCTTGCCGGCGACGACATCGCCGATGCGCATGAAGTAGTCGTCCTGGCCGGCGGGGGTGCACATGCAGAGCATGCGGGCCGGTGCACCTGAAGCGTTGCGGAAGTTGTGCGGCGCGTTGGCCGGGATGTTGATCGTGGACCCGGCCTGTACGGTGTGCTTTTCGCCGCGGAAGGTGAACTCGATCTCGCCTTCGAGGATGGTGAACATCTCCTCGAAGTCGTGCCGGTGCGGCGGCGGGCCTCCGCCGTCGGGGACGTGCATGTCGATCAGGCAGTATCGGCCGTTGGTCTGCTCGCCGGTGACCAGCATGGCGTACGTGTCGCCCACCAGTGAGATGTACGTCGTGCCGGGGTCGTCGGGGTTCGCCACGGTCAGCGAGCGCGACGGATCGTCGTCGGGGATCATCGTGGTCGTCTCCTTCACAGGTCAGTCAGGTGGGCGCCGGGCGTGACGACGACCTTGCCGCTGGGCAGTGCGGCCGCGGCGGCGTCGGCGTGCAGGGCCGGCAGCTCGGCCAGCGGCACCCGCTGGGCGACCTCGACGCGCAGCTCGCCGCCGTCGATCAGCTCCGCCAGGTGCGACAGCTGCTCCGCGTCGCTGCGGACGAACAGGTCGATGCCGCGTACGCCGCGCTCCTCGTCGGTGGGCGCGGGCATCCACACGGTGGTGTTCACCAGGACACCGCCGGGGCGGATCAGGCCGAGGAGCGCATCCAGGTGTGCCGGTTCGACCGGCGCGAGGTTGAGCACGACGTCGACCGGCTGGCTCAGCGCCGCGACGACGTCGGCGGTCGTGTGGTCGATGACCTCGTCCGCGCCCGCGGCCGTGACGCGCCGGCTGCTGCGCGGACCGGCCGTGGCGATCACGAAGGCGCCGGCCTGCTTGGCCAACTGCACGGCGTAGCCGCCGACCGCTCCGCCCGCGCCGTTGATCAGCACGCGCTGCCCGGCGGTCAGCTTGGAGTGCTCGAACAGCGCCTGCCACGCGGTCAGGCCCACCAGCGGCAGCGCGGCCGCGTCGGACAGCGCGACGCTCTTGGGCGCCGGCGTCAGTGCCTCAGCCGGTGCCAGGGCGTAGTCCGCGGCGGCGCCGGGTCCCGCCATCGGCAGGAAGCCGATGACCTGGTCCCCGACCTGGATGCCGGTCACGTCCTCGCCGAGCGCGTCGACCGTGCCGGCGACGTCGATGCCGGGTGTGTGCGGCAGCGTCACAGGGATCGGCCCCTGCATGAAACCGGCGCGGATGGTGGCGTCGACCGGGTTGAACGACGTCGCCGCAACACGGACCCGCACCTGCCCGGCGCCTGGATTCGGCTGCTCCACGTCCTCGTAACGCAGGACGTCGGGGTCGCCGTACTGGTGGAAACGCACTGCCTTCATAGTTTTTCTCACTTTCGCCCGAGAGATCGCGGTCGCCTTGCTTCGCATGCGAAGCAAGGCACGGTGTCTGCGCACCGGGCACGGCCGGCAGGCGGCAGATCGTTGTGGAGGTTGAAGCGCCAACCAAGCGTAGGAACAGCCGTGTGTAGAAGGGGTGTACCTTCGCGACACAGGATGGGATTCCGGCGACATCCTCATCGGGGCGGAGGACACATGACGAGCAGGCCGCGTTTCCTTGGTCCGGGCGGCAAGGTGGGCACGTTCACCGTCGACGCCGACTCCACCGGCACCGGTCGGGGAACGTGGGAGCCGTTCATCGACACCTGGAACGACCGTATGGGAGACCTGTACCCGCTGCCGGAATTCAGCGCTTCCACGGTCGATGGCTTCCAGGGAACGATGCGCTCGGTGGCCCTGGAAGACACCGCCGTCAACGAGCTCTGGGCATCCTCACCCGTGAGCACCCGGGCAGTCGGAACGTACGAGCACGATCAGATCAGGCTGTACGTCGGGCTGCGCGGCGCGGTGGCCCTGCAGGACCCGCACGATCAGGGCGGTGACACGTACGTCTCGGCCGGCACCTACTTCATGCACCATGTCGTGACGGAGAATCACTTCCACACCACGCCCGTGATCGGCACCCGCATCTTCATCTTTCCCGGCGACGCTCTGCGGCCCCTGGTCGCCGGGAAACCGCGCACCGGTCAGGCCACCTCGCCCGCAGCGCAGATCCTCATGGCACACACCAGCATGGTGCAGCGGACCGTGAGCGACCTCAGCCCGGCGGGGGCGCACGCGTCCCGCAACGCCCTGCTCGAACTGGCCAAGGGGCTGATCCTCGACCACTTCGACGACCGCGAGCCCACCTTCACCCCGGCGCTGGCGCAGGCGGCCAAGGACCTGGCCGATGCCCGGCTCACCGACGCCGAGTTGTCGCCGGCCGCGATAGCCGCGCAACTGCACGTATCAGTACGCACCTTGCAGCGGGCCTTCGCGAGTCTGGACGAGTCGTTCAGCGCCTACATCCGCCGCCGACGCCTGGAGGAAGCGGCCAAAGCGCTCACCGCCTCCGGATCACGGCTCAGCGTCTCCGAGGCCGCCGCGCTCTGGCATTTCACCGACAGCAGCCACTTCATCCGCGCTTTCAAGAAGCAATACCATGCGACACCAGCGCAATTCGCACGCCGCCTGACGTGACGACTCAGCCGGCCGCCGCGCGGAGCAGCGCCGGGAAGGCCGCGATGCTATCCACCACGTGCTCCGGTGTGACCACGCGGCTACCCATCCCGCAGGGGCCAGGTTGTCGCCGTCTGCGCAGGGGCACCTCTGAAGTTTGAATCGGTTGTTCAGTACCGCTTCATCGCGTCCGCGGCCGTCGCCGCGCCCTGCCCGTCGAAGTGGAACGACGCGCCCAACACCATCGCGTCGAAGTCCTCCTCCGGCGTCGACCTGACAAGGCGACGTGGTGTCAGGGCGGCGACGCCGGCTGCATCGAGTACCCCAGCCACCAGTACTGAGCGCGGAACCGGCCTGTCTACCCCTCATCGGCCTCCTGGTCGGCGGCTTCGTTGGCGCGGTCGATCTCGGCCATGTGCTCCTCCGCCCAGGTCCGCAGCCCCGCAAGCGCGGCTTCCAGGGACAGCCCGAGTCCGGTGAGCCGGTAGAAGACCCGCGGCGGCACGGTCGGTTCGACCCGGCGCGACACCAGCCCGTCGCGGGTCAGGCTTCGCAGCGTCACGGACAGCATCTTCTGTGAGACGCCGGGCATCCGGCGTCTCAGCTCCGCGAAGCGCACCTCGTCCGGTGCGGCATCGGCGAGCGTCTTGACGGCCATGGACGTCCACTTCGTACCGATACGGTCCAGCAACTGCCGCGTCGGGCAATGGGGATCGAACAGATCGCCGCGTACCCCGCGACCGGCGGCCCGGGCTCCTCGGGTGGTCACCTGTGGCTCACCACCTTCCCTGAAAGTGCCGTCTAGGAAGCGGCCGGACAGTTACCTATCGTTCTGTGGTCACCAATGGTAACCAGCCGGAGGAGCCGTCATGCCCGTCACCACCGCACACCACCTGCGCCGCATCGCGACGAACGGCGTCCAACTCAATGTCGCAATCGCCGGGGACGGACCTGCGGTTCTCCTGCTGCACGGCTTCCCGCACACCTGGCAACTCTGGAGCGGCATCATGGGCCGACTGGCCGGGCAGTACCGGGTCATCGCCCCGGACCTTCGAGGCTTCGGTGCCAGTGCACGTGCCATCGAGGGATACGACGCAGGCACCCTCGCCGCCGACGCCGAAGGGCTGCTCGACGCACTCGGCGAGCCCTCGGCAGCGGTGGTCGGCATCGACGCGGGCACCGCCCCCGCCGTCCTGCTCGCGCTGCGCCGACCCGGCCTCGTCCGGCGCCTTGTCGTGATGGAGGCACTGCTCGGCCGCCTGCCCGGAGCAGAGCACGTCGTCGCGGGCGGTGCCCCGTGGTGGTTCGGCTTCCACGCCGTCCCCGGCCTCGCCGAGACCGTCCTGGCCGGCAACGAGACCCCGTACATCGACTGGTTCCTCGACTCGGGGACGCACGGGCGAGGAGTACCCGACGACATCCGTGCCGCCTTCGTCCACGCGTACACCGGGGGTGAGGCCCTGCGCTGCGCGTTCTCCTATTACCGGGCCCTGCCCACCAGCGCGCAGCAGATCCAGGACGCCGTCGCGACGGCTCGGCTGACCATGCCCACCCTGGCCGTCGGCTCTCACCCCGTCGGCACCGGGCTCGAACGCCAACTCCGTCCCATCGCGGATGACCTGGTCGGACACCATCCCCAGGACTGCGGCCACACGAAGTAGGGCTCGACGGTCATCCAGCCGTTGCCCGAGGCGCCGTTCAGCCGGCCCGAGGAATTCTCGGCGAGGGTGTACCAGGACTCCACGTAGTCGGGATCGTCGGTGAACCAGCTGTCGGGGATCGCGCTCAGGACCGCGTTCACCAACGGGATGTAGGTGCCCTGGTCCGTCACGGTGAGCAGCGCCGTGGTGATCGCCTGTGCCAGCGCACGGTAGTTGGTGCCGTCGTCGTCCTCCATCATGACGACGTCAGCCAGGTTGTACTTGTAGTTGGACCAGTTGACCAGGATCTGGTTCGGGTAGTAGACGGTGCCGCCGTAGTCCAGGTAGGGCATGTCCACCGAGTCGACGCGCGCCGTGCCGTCCTGGCCGAAGCCGGTCACCAGCGAGAACATCTCGGCGGATCCCTTGAACCACGGCTCCTGGTCGTCGTTCACCTCGACGGCCGTGACCTTGGTCGCCCACCAGCCCGCCGCGCTCGCGGCGTCGGCGCTGTTCGCCGCCTTCGACGGGAGGGAGGTCAGCCCCTTGTCGGCGAAGGCCTTCCGCAGCACCTTCAGGCCGGCCCGGTGAGCCTTGGTGACGTCGATGTCCAGGACGTACAGCGGGCGGTCGGGGACGCGCGCGGTGTCGACGGCGTGGGTGTGGCCCTGACTGTCGTACGCCGTGATGTTCTTGGCGGCGTCGTCGGCCGCGGCGACGGCTATCCAGGGAGTGACTTCGGCGTTCAGGTGCGACCGCATGGACGGCGCGCCCAGCCGAACGCGCAGCAGCGACCCGGTCGACGCGGGCAGGCCCTTCAGGCCCGCGATGCGACGGTCCGCGGCAGAGACGGAAGCGAACAGGTTCTTGCCCTCCGGAGCGGCGGCCCTGCCCGCCAGCGCCTGGAGGTCCACGTCCTCGGTGCCGAGCGCGGCCGCACGGACCTGCTCGCGCCACTGCGGGTCGCGCAGCGAGGCGGACAGCGCCCGCGCGATCTCCTGCTCGGTCGACCGCACCGGAGACTTCCGGAACGGCGTGACCTGGTCCCCCGCGTCCCGCACCGGCGCGGCGATCGCCGGCTGGACGGTGCCGCCGATGACCGCGGACAGCATCATGCCGATGAGGACGCCGCGTCTCTTGCTTGATCTGCTCACCATGCTCCTTGTGTTGTTGGTCGCCGCCGCGCCCACGGTGAACGGGCGGCCGTCCTGGGGGTGATGGGCCCGGACTGCCTCGGGCACCTGAGGGGTCGCAGCCGCGCACCTGGTCCCACCCCGCCGGGCGTTCACCAGGGCGCTAGCGTTGACCTATGCATGACAATGAAGGAAACGTGGGATGAACGGGCATCCGCGCATGAGCGAGGCCACTCCGAGGCCGGGCCGCTTAGCCGCACACACCTCGCCTCGACGGGAGCCGGCGGGCCCGGAGTCACCGCCGGGAAGCGCGGCTACCGAGGGCTGGTGGCGGTCGGCTGCCCGCGAGAACTGCTCAGCGAACCGAGCATGATCTTCTCGGTGCCGGTCAGATACGTCTCCGCCGCGCGCCGCGCCTCCTCGCCGTTCCGGTCGATCACGGCCCGTACCACCGGCGCGAGCCGGTCCGTCGCCAGCGCCGCGTCCTCGAACGGCGCCCGCAGCGAGGCCCGTACCGGAAGGTAGGCGTTGAACAGCGTGTTCGTGAGGAGCAGATAGACCCGGTTCCCCGTGGCCCGTGCCAGTTCGCGATGCACTTCCACGTCGGCGAGCTGGACGGCGTCTACGTCCGGGCCGTCCGCGACCTGACGCAGCAGGTGTTCCAGCCGCCGCGCCTGCCGTTCCGTGCGCCGGTCGGCCGCGCGGCCGGCGATCAGGGTGCCGATCTGCCGCCGCACCTCGAAGACCTCCCGCAGCCACGTGGGGTCCTGTGCGGCCAGCATCGGAAGCAGGTCGGCACCGCCGACCCGCAGGTAATCCAGGATGCGCGTGCCGATGCCGTGCCGGGTGCTCAGCAGTCCCGCCTGCTCCAACCGGGTCAGCGCGTGCTTCAAGGTCGTACGGGTGACCCCGTACCCGGCGGCCAGCTCCCTCTCGGGGGGCAGCAGGGATCCGGGTTCGTGCGTGCCGCGCAGAATGTCGTCACGCAGCCGCGCTTCAAGCAGGTCGACCACGGTTCGGCGCAGAATGCTTTCGACGGCCACGGAGGATCTCCCAGGCTTCGGTCAACGGTTCAGCGGCTCACTGGTCTAGTGGCCCACTGGTTCAGCGACTTCTTGGTCTAGTGGCTCAGCCACTGAACCAGTGAAGCAGCCCCCCGACCGCGACGTCAATTACCTGATGGCGCAGAGCAGTTGAGCACGGTCCGCGTGGAGAGGACCAGCGCGCGGACGAGCAGTGTGGGCCCGGGCCTCCTCTGGAGCCGGTCCGTCGGCGGGGCGCCCGTGCGTCGCTCCGGGGGGCGCAGGGCTCTCCGACAGGTCGCCCCCCGCGGTTCGGGGAGATGCATCAAGGACACCGGGTGGGCCGGCTGTTGAGCGCGGTACGACCCTGAAAGTCGCTGAACGAGTCATCCGCGCAGGTCACATACGACTGGAGCTGCATCGTCGCAGGCCAGCGCCACTAGGCGGACAACTTCAAGAAGATCTCTTGGTCACCCGAACCTGCCGTCACCACGCACCCACCGAATCCCGCGTCTCGGATTTCGAGTAGCCGTCCGACCGCAATGAAGTCGCCTTGAGTTGGACCGACAGTCCGCTCCCGCGATACGCAGGCACTCGCTCCAGGCGTCGAGACACGCGGCCACCCCGCCGTCATACACCCGAAGAAGACTGCCATCTCCAGAAGACCCGAACTCCGCACCATCAAAGCCGCCGACCGCATCTCCCGGATGACTCCGAAGCCAAAACAGCTATCGGCACGCAACCGACCCCGTTCCGTATGCCTCACAAGACCGGGCCTGCGCGAGGGTCGACGCAAGATAAGGCGATGAGCCCTCTCCCCCACTCACGCACACAGGGACAGCCGGACAAGGCCAGACTCAGCGTCCGCACGGACGCTACCCGAACACCTGACTACTCGTCAGTGGAGTCAGCAAAGGGGCAGCGAGTGTCTGATCAGACCTGGTCACAGACGCCAACACTTGCACGTCGCACTCCGGCCCGAGTCGCTCACCACTGGACGTGACCCTCCCCCTGGGCCGATCCTGCCCAGGGGGACGCCAACCATGCCACACGGATACCCGACTCAGGGACATAGCCGCAGGTCAACGCACCCGACCCCGTGGCTTCAGCGGTACCGGCGGGAGTTCGGGAGCGGGCAGTGGGGCGCCGTCGTAGCCATGCACTTCGCCGAAGCGAGTCCCCTCCATCCAGTCCTTCCGACCCTCCTCGATGTCCTGCTGCGAACGGCCGATGAAGTTCCACCACATGACAAGCTCCTCCTCGAACGGCTCGCCGCCCAGGAGCATGAGGGACGCGTCCGACTCGGCGCGCAGGGGAAGTTCGGTGCGACCGCAGCCGAGGTAGAGCATGGAGCCCGGGAGCACCGGTACGCCGTCGACGTGCGCCTCGCCGGACATGGACAGGACGGCGTACTCGAAGTCGGGCTCCAGCGGCAGTCGTACGTCGGTGCCGCTCGCGAGGGACAGGTCGGCGCCGACGATCGGGGTGTACGTCGTGCCGGGCGAGGTCGTGCCGTCGACGGTACCCAGGATGAGCGTGGCCTTGAGGCCGGCGGCCGTGACGAGGGGCAGCTCGGCGTGGTGCTCGAAGTGCGGGTCGGTCTGGCGGTGGCTGTCGGGGAGGGCGACCCACAGCTGCGCGCCGTGCAGGAAGCGGGCGTGCGACTTGGGGCTCTCCTCGGAGTGGCTGATGGCCTTTCCGGACGTCATGAGGCCCAGTTCGCGCGGGCGGATCGTCTGGAGGCTGCCCGTGGAGTCGCGGTGCAGCACCTCGCCCTCGTGGAGCCAGCTGACGGTCTGGAGTCCCATGTGCGGGTGCGGCGGGACCTGCATACCGGGCTCGTCGGCGATGTCGTCGGGCCCGTAGTGATCGACGAAGCACCACGCGCCGATCATGCGGCGGCCCAAGTTGGGCAGCAGGCGGCGGACTTCGGTGGACTCGCCGAGCTTGACCCGACGGGGACTGAGGAGTTCACGCACCGGCTCGGCCACCACGAACCCGCGGCCACCGCACAGCGCGGGAACTGCCTCGCGATCAAGATTGCTCATGGCCCACAACCTAGCCCCGTCGGGGACCGTCCGTCAGGCCGTCCTCCCTCCGCTGGGCTCCCCCGGACTCCCCCGAGCTCCCCCGGACGGAGGTACTCGGGTCGGAGTCGGTGCGGTCCTAGGGCTACGGGCGGAGGTCGGTAGGGCGTTGGTCGGGGACGGCGCCGAAATAGTAGCCATGGACATAGTAGCCATGTACGGTTTTTCTCATGAGTTCGACATCCGAGCACGCGACCCCCGGCTTCCTCGTCTGGCGCCTGTCCATGAAGTGGCGCGTGGCCGTCGATCGGGCGGTCGCGCCGCTGGGTCTGACCCACGCCCAGTACTCACTGGTCGCGTCGCTGTACGGGATGCACAGGGCCGGGCGGCGGCCGAGCCAGCGTGAGCTCGCCGATCACACCGGACTCGAACCGCTCTACGTATCGAAGCTGGCCCGCGCCCTGGAGACGGCCGGTGTCGTCGACCGGACGCGGGATCCCGCCGATCCACGCGCGATCCGGCTGTCGCTCACGGAGGACGGACGCGAGGTCGCGCGGCGCGCGATCGGGGTGGTCCAGGGGCTGCTGGAGCAGCTCCTGGAACCGCTCGGCGGGCTCGGCGGCGAGCGCACGAAGGCGTTCAGCCGCGAACTGGCGACCCTGCTCGACGTACCGATCGACGTACCGATCGACGTACCGATCGATCTGCCGATCGGTGTGCCGATCGATGCACCTCTCGACGCACCGCTTGACACACATCTCCATTCACATCCTGACGAGGAGTAGCCATGAGCATTCCCACTCCCCCGGTCAACGGCCAGGTCATAGGACTGGCCCACTACGCGAGCCGCGCGGCCCTGGAGACCGTGCTGGCGCGTGTCGGAAGCACCTTCAACCAGTCGGTGGCACTGCGGGCCGTCGCGGACCAGGGCGGCACCGTCGAGCGCGACCGGCTCATGGGGCGGCTGACCGGGGCACTGAAGATCGAGGAGTCGGTGGCCGAGGAGACCGTCACGGAGATGACGGCCCTCAAGCTGCTGACGGAGACGGACACCTCGCTGGTGTCGCTCACCGAGCACGGCCGTGAGGTGTTCGAGGAGATCCGCACGGCCGGGAACGAGATCGCGGCCCGGGTGTACGCGGGCATCCCGGCCGAGGACCTGGCGACGGCAGGGCGTGTGCTGACCCTGGTGACGGAGCGGGCCAACGCGGAGCTGGCCGGCGCATGACGCCCACGAGGGCGAGGTAGTGGAATATTCAACCATCGAGTGGGGTTCTGGCAGTCGAAGGAGGTCAGCAGTGGACACGAAGTACTACGACCAGGGGACGGCCGCGGAGCGCTGGGAGCGGGCGCAGCTGTTCTTCGACGCCAAGGACTACGCCGGTGCGGCGCGCGTTCTGGGCGGCCTTGTGGACGAGGTGCCGGAGCAGACCGGACCGCGGCTGCTGCTGGCCCGCGCGTACTATCACTCGGCCCAACTGCGCCGCGCCGAGACCGAGTTGCGCGCGCTCGTCGAGCGTGACCCGGTGGAGCACTACGCCCGGCTGATGCTGGGGCGCACGCTCCAGCGCCAGGGGCGTCACGACGAGGCCGAGTCGCACCTGCGGATCGCCTCCGCGCTCGCGGGCGACTTCGAGCAGGTGTGACCGTCCTTGAGGGTACGACCGCCCCTCGGGGTGTGACCGCCCGCTGAGGACGTGAACGTCTCCCGAGGGCATGCACGTCGCCCGAGGACGTGAACGTCGCCGAGAGCACGACGAAGAGGCCGGGTGCCGGAGCGCCGTGGCTGGTCATCGAGGTGACCGGCCACAGCCACGGCACCCGGCCTCTGCCGTGTCACGCCGCGCGCGGCTCCATCAGCCGTGCCAGCAGGTCGTCCAGGCTGACCAGGCCGGTCAGCCGCCCCGTGTCGTCGCGTACGACGGCAAGGGAGGCTCGGTGCAGGCGGAGCTGTTCGACGGCGTGGGCGACCGTGTCGTGCGGTGACAGTTCCGGGACCGGGCGGGCCAGGTCGCGGGCGACCGCGGCCCGGCCCTGCGCGCGGGCGACCAGCGCGTCACGGGCGTGCACCGAGCCGAGGACCGTGACGCCGTCGCGGACCAGCAGGCGGGTGCGGTCGCTGTCCCCGGCGACGCCCAGTACGGCGTCGATCGCCGCGTCGGCGGGGACCGAGGTGATCCGGTCGGCCGGGATCTGGAGGTCTCCGACCGGGTGCTGCGGCTCGGTCAGCGAGCTGGTGATCAGCTCGGAGTCCTCCTTGCTGATCAACCCGAGCCGCTCCGACTCCTCGACGAGGTGGGCGAGTTGCTCGCGGTTGTGGACCGAGGCCAGCTCGTCGCGCGGAGTGACCCGGCAGAGCCGGACCAGCGCGTTGCTCACCTTGTTCAGCCCCACGATCAGCGGGCGCACCGCCCGGGTCAGGGCCCGGAAGGGCGGCGTGAGCAGCATGGCGGAACGCTCGGGGTGCGCGATGGCCCAGGACTTGGGGGCCATCTCGCCGATCACCATGTGCAGGAACACGACGACGAACATCGCGAGCGCGAAGGACACGCCGTAGCTCAGGCCGCTGGGCAGGCCCGCCTTGTGGAGCAACGGGTCGAGTTCGTGCGAGATCGCGGGCTTGGACACCGAGCCCAGGCCCAGCGTGCACACCGTGATGCCCAGTTGGGCGCCCGCGAGCATCAGTGACAGCTCACGCATTCCGGCCAGCGCGGCCCTGGCACCGCGTTGTCCGGCCGCCGCGGCCCGTTCCAGCCGGTGCCGCTTGGCGGCGACCAGCGCGAACTCGGCGGCCACGAAGAACCCGCTGCCGATCAGCAGCAGTACGGTCACGAAGAGCGCCATGGAGAAACTCATGCCTGCTCCTCCGCACTGCCCATACGGTGGATACGGTCCGCGCCGCCCACCCCGTCCACGCCATGCACGCCGTGCACGCCGTCCGTACGGTCTTTCGCCGGCCGGCGTTCCAGGCGAACCCGTTCCGGTACGTGGCGGTCCAGGGCCTGTACGTCGATCGAGACGCGGCCTCCGTCGGGCAGTTCGACGATGACGCGGTCCGCGAGGGCGGGGAAGCGGCCCAGGCGGTCGACGATCAGCCCCGCCACCGTGTCGTAGTCGTCCTCCTCGGGCAGGTCGATGCCGGTCGCCTCGGCGACCTCGTCCAGTCGGCGGCCGGCGTCGACGAGCCAGCCCTCGCCGTCGGCGACCGCGATCTCCTTGACGGTGTCGGTCTCGTCCGCGATGTCGCCGACGAGTTCCTCGGCGATGTCCTCGTAGGTGACGACGCCCGCCACGCCCCCGTGCTCGTCGAGGACGACGGCGAACTCGTCGTCGTAGGCCCGCATCTGTGCCACGGCCTCGGGCAGCGGCAGGGTGTCGGGCAGCAGCAGGGGTCTGCGTCCGAGCGCGCCGGCCGTCGTGCGGGTGAGCCGGTCGGCGGGCAGCCGCATCAGCTCGCGTACGCCTAGGACGGCGGTGATGTCGTCCGGGTGGTCGCCGAGGACGGGGTAGTTCGAGTGTCCGTGCTTCGCGATCAACTGGACGGCCTCCGCGGCCGTCGCGTCCTTGCGGACGAAGACGGCGTCGGCGCGCGGCACCATCACCTCGTCGAGGGTGCGGTCGGAGAACTCCAGGGCGTGGTCGAGGAGATCGGCGGTCTCGCGCGGCAGCTGCCCGTGCTCGTGCGACTCGCCGATGAGATGGCCGAGCTCCTCGAGGGTCGCGCCGTGGTGGAGTTCCTCGACGGGCTCGATGCCGACCTTGCGCAACAGCTTGTCGGCGGCGCCGTCGAAGAGCCGTACGACCGGGCCGACGACCTTCAGATACGCGAGCGTGGAGCTCGCCAGGCCCTTCGCGAGGCGCTCCGGGACGGCCAGGGCCAGGTTCTTGGGGGCCAGTTCGCCCAGCACCATCTGGAGCACGGTCGCGAACGCGAAGGCCAGGACCACCGAGATGCCGGTGACCGCGCCGTCCGGGATGCCGATCCCGGCGAGGACGGGCGTGAGCAGGGCGGACACGGACGGCTCGGCGAGGAAACCGACGACCAGACCGGTCACGGTGATGCCGAGTTGGGCGCCCGACAGCATGAAGGACAGCCGCTCCAGCACCTTCAGGGCGCGGGTGGCCCGTCGGTCGCCCGCGGCCGCTTCCCGCGCGAGCGCGAGGCGGTCGGCGGCGACGTACGCGAACTCCTGGGCGACGAAATAGCCGGTGCCCGCGGTCAGGACGAGGACGGCCAGCAGGCCGAGTGCGGCACTCATCGAACACCACCCCGCCGTGTGCCGCGATCAAGAGAAATCAGGCGGGGTGGTCCGGGACTGTGTCCCGGGGGGTCCGTCGGTCTGGCGGACAAGGAAGCGCTCCTCTGGGTCGGTCTGTGCCCTGGGAAACGATTCTGTTCGCAAACGAGTTCCCGTACCACCGATGTTCTTTCTACACGGCTGTAGGAACCGCGAGACGTGGTGGCGGAGCCACAGAGGGGTAGTGGCGGAGCCACAGCGCAGTGGTGGAGGAGCTACAGCGGCGTGGCCGCGTGCAGGATCAGGACCATCGTCACGGCCGAGTTCGCCGACGACATCGCGGAGACGAGCGTGCCGACCGCGGCGCCCCAGGCGGCCAGTCCCACGGAGGTGAACACGGACGGCCAACTGCGGGCCACCGGAGCGGGGCGCAGCAGGGCGGCGACCCGGCGCGGCACAGGGCCCGCGGACGCGAATCCGGCGAAGCCGGTGAACCCGGCGAACGCCGGCACCGAGCCCTGACCCGGCAGCAGGGCCGCCTTGCCGATCGCCCGTGCCACCACCGTGCGGTTGCCGACCGACCGGGCCGCGTCCTCGTCCGCCCACCGCTCCGTGGTGTAGACGACGGTCGTACGCAGCGGTCGCAGGAACGGATTGGCGCGCGCCGCGAGTCGTACGGCGAGCAGGTAGCGGTGGTGAGCGGCCGTCAGGTGGGCCCGCTCGTGGGCGAACAGGGCACGGCGCTCGGGCGAGGTGAGGCCGCGCAGCAGGGCCGTGGTGACCACCACGCGGTCGCGGCGTCCACCCGGGAGGGCGTAGGCGTAGGGCTTCTCCTCGGGGAGTACGACCACGGAACGGCCGGGCAGTCCGGCGAGCGCCCGCCGCGCGCGCTGGGTGACCCGGCGGTGGCGCCACAGGGTGCGCGCGCAGACCGCGAGGACCAGGACCAGGGCCGGGATCGCCGCCTTGCCCGCGATCTCGTCGTGCGGGACGGCCGCACGGACCTCCGCGTCGGACCAGCCGTCCGGGAGCGGGTTGCCGGGCAGTTGCGCGGTCCCGACGACCATCAGCAGGGCCAGGCAGAGTGTGCTGCACAGGGCCATGACGGTGGCGACCGCCGTCAGCAGCCGGGTGGCCGTACGCGGATGCAGATGCAGTTCGGCGAGGCGTGCCACCGGCCAGGCACTGAGTGGCAGGACGAGCGGCAGAAAGACGAAGACCCCCATGAGACGTCAGTCTTCCGTATCGCCGGGCGTCCCGTCGGTGCCATCCACCACATCGGCCCCGTCCTCCGTATCAGCCCCGTCTGACGCAGCGGCACCATCCGACACGTCGGACCCATCTGACGCAGCAGCCCCGTCCGTCGCGTGGGCCGTCTCCAGGAGCGCGCGCAGGACCTGTTCGTCGTCCGGCGGCAGCGCGGTGACGAAGCTGGCGAGGACGGCCTCGCGGTCGCTCTCGCCGTCGAGAAGCCGGCGCATCTTGAGCGCGGCCAGGCCCGCGACGTCGGCGGTGGGCCGCCATACGAAGGAGCGTCCGCGTCGTTCGCGGGCCACCGCGTCCTTGGCGAGCAGCCGGGTCAGGATGGTGACGACGGTGGTGTAGGCGAGGTCGCCGCCGAGTCGTTCCTGCACCCAGGCGGCGGTCACCGGGGCCTCCGCCTCGC
Source organism: Streptomyces sp. NPDC007896 (assembly GCF_042959425.1). NCBI lineage: Bacteria > Bacillati > Actinomycetota > Actinomycetes > Kitasatosporales > Streptomycetaceae > Streptomyces > Streptomyces sp. NPDC007896. Next base: position 529,332 of record NZ_JBIBKX010000005.1, read on the forward strand.
GCAGCGCACCGAGCACCTGGCTCTCCAACTCGCCCTGCCCGCGGCGCCTGGAAGGCCGGTGCGGGTCCTCGCGGTTGCGCTGCGCCATGTCCGTCTCCCTCCGGCGTTCCCCTACCTGATCACGCTACCTGGCCTCCATGGGTGCGCTTGCCGCGGCGGTACGCGATCTCGCCGAGGACGACGTCCACGGCGACGAACACCGCGAGCGGGATGCCGAGCAGCGGGACGAAGTAGCCGAGCACGGCGACGGCCGCCATGAGCGGGACGAGGATCTGCGGCGGGACCTGCTGCCAGGCGCCGCGGGGTATGGGGCGGCCGAACGCGGAGGCACGGCCGCGCTGCCACCACATGCGGTAGCCCCACACGATCAGCAGGACCAGGCAGAGCGCGAGGGCCATCAGGGCGATCTGGTTGACGAGACCGAAGAGGACGCCGCTGTGGGCGTCGATGCCCCAGCGGGTCAGCTTGGCGAGCAGCGGGTAGTCGGCGAAGCGGAGTTCGTCGGTGACCTTGCCGGTCGTCGGGTCCACGGCGACGGAGTCCTGCTTCTCGGGCCAGCTGCGCTGGACCTGCTTGACCACATACGCGGTGGAGGCATCGGCGGGTACGACGATCTCGACGGGGTCGCCGAGCCCCTCGGCGCGGGCGGCCGCGAGGATCTTGTCGAGGTCCTGGGGCGTGGACGTGGCCGTGGTGCCGTCGGACCCCGTGCCGGTGTGACCCGCGTGCTCGCCGCCGGCCGCCACCGACGCGGACACCGAGGGGGTCGCCTGGCCGAGCGAGGTCCTGAGTTCGTCGATGTTGGCGCCGGCATAGGTGGACCAGGTGAGTCCGGTCGCCGAGAGGAAGAAGAACCCGGCCGCCGCCCACACACCGACGGTGCCGTGCAGACCGAGGGTGCGGCGGCGCCCGGAGGTGCCCCGCACCTTGCGCTGTGCTCGCCGCCGGGCGAACCACAGCACCAGCCCGCCGGCCGCGATGACCCACAGCCAGCTCGCGGCGAGTTCGCTGTAGAGGCGGCCGTTCTCGCCGAGGTGCAGGTCACGGTGGAGCTCGTCGATCCAGGTGCGCAACGGGAGCGCGCCGGTGGAGCCGTACTGCTCCAGCGATCCGCGCACCTTCGCGGTGTACGGGTCGACGAACACCGCGAGCGTGTGGCCCTCGCCGACGCCAGGGACGCCGGAGAGCAGCACCCTGGTCGTCGCGTCCGCCTCCGGCGACGGTCGTACGGCGGAGACCGCGCCCTGCGGGTGGGCCTTGCGGGCGGCGGCCACCTGCTCGGACAGCGGGAGCTTGTGGTCGCCGACCGGGACGGTCAGTTCATGCGCGTACACGATCTTCTCGGCCTGGTACGAGGCGGCGTACAGGAAGCCGGTCAGGGCCGCGACCAGCAGGAACGGGGCCACGAGTATTCCCGCGTAGAAGTGCAGGCGCAGGATCAGGGGGCGCAGCGGTGCCTTTCTGGTGGGGGCCGGGGCGACGGGTTTGGGGGACTCGTCCGTCGTGGTCGTGGGAGCGGTGGACATGGGCGGGCTTCTCCGGTCGGACGGGGATGGGAATGCGGACGGAAGCGGGGGCAGGAATGGGGACGGGGACGGGGACAGGAGTGGGGACGGGCGTGGGGACGGGGACGGGGACGGGGACGGGGACGGGCGTGGACTCGGGTCGTGGGCCGGGGAGTTGGGCTCTCGGCCTGGAGTGGTCCGTGGTGGTCCAGAAGTCGGGGCGCGCCGGCGTCGAGTTCCCGGGGCGCCCTGTGGCGTGAGTCACACGTACGGACGTGTGGGGACCCGGGGGATGCCCCTGGCGCCGCCTCGCTTGGCGCGATCCGTCTTGGCATCCTGGCGCGATGGCATCCGAACGTGACCCCAGCGCCTCTCGCCCACTGAGCGACCTGGTCGAGGAACTCCTCGCCCATGAAGGCCCGTTGCCCATCGTCGCCGCCGGAGACCCGGTGCTGCGCCGCCCCGCCGAGCCCTTCGCCGGCCAGCTCGACCCGGGGCTCCTGACCCGCTTCGTCGCCGCCCTGCGCGCCACCATGCACGCGGCGCCGGGCGTCGGGCTCGCGGCACCGCAGGTCGGCGTGTCCCTGCGGATCGCGGTCATCGAGGATCCGGCGCCGGTCTCCGAGGAGGTGCGGGTGGTGCGCGGGCGGGTGCCGCAGCCGTACCGGGTGCTGGTGAACCCGTCGTACGAGGGGGTGGGCGCGGGGCGGGCCGTGTTCTTCGAGGGGTGTCTGAGCGTGCCGGGGTGGCAGGCCGTGGTGGCCCGGCACGCCGAGGTGCGGCTGACGGCGCTGGACGAGCGGGGCCGGGCGATCGACGAGGTGTTCACGGGGTGGCCCGCGCGGATCGTCCAGCACGAGACGGATCACCTGGACGGCATGCTCTACCTCGACCGTGCGGAGTTGCGCTCGCTGTCTTCCAACCAGGCGATGGCGGAACGCTGGCCGCAGCCGACGCCCGCGGAGGCCGCCGCGGCACTGGGCTTCACCCTGCCCGACTGAGGGCCCGCGCCGCGAGGGCCTGCGGCGAAGGGTGTCCGGCCGCGGGAGCGACGGGGTGCCGCCTTGCGGGCGGCCCGGCCGTCCGGGCGGGGCCGACCTGGCTGAACACGGGACGCCCTCCGGGCCCGGCGCCGGAGGCCGGCCCGGCTGACACGGCCGGAGGGGCCGGAGAGGCCGTTGGGGCCGGAGAGGCCGTTGGGGCCGTTGGCGGCCGGCCCCGGAAGGCTCGGGCCCAAGCCGACCCGGGGCCCGTACGGCCGGTGCCTCGCCGTCCTCAGCCGCGCCGCCTCGGACGGCCCGGGCCTGGAGCCACCGAGGCTCGGACGGCCGCCGTCGGCTCATCAATCCCGGGCGCCCGAGGCCCAGTCCCCGGGGGCCGACCCGCCGAGGCCTGAACGACCGGCCCTGGCCGGTCGATCCAGTCGGCCGAACCCGAACCCGCCGGGGGCCTCAACCCCCGCCAAGCCCCCGACCACCCGAACGACCGGGCCAAACCCGTCGATCCCGGACGGCCGAACCCCGAAGCGGCCGAACCCCAAAACCGTCGGGACCCAAGCGGCGGACGCCGAACAGGTGAATCCATCCGGTCGGTCCCGCAGGGCCGGGACCCACGCCCTCGGCGCTCAAGCCGCCGACGCTCCAACGACCGGCCCTGGGCCGTCGATCTCAGGCGGCCGTACCCGAACGACCGGCGTCCGCCGGAGCGTCGGCTACGCGTCCCGGTACATCTCCAGCAGGCGGAGCCATACCTCGCTCACGGTCGGGTACGACGGGACCGCGTGCCACAGGCGGCTGATCGGGACCTCGCCGGCGATGGCGATCGTCGCCGAGTGGATCAGTTCGCCCACGCCGGGGCCGACCAGGGTGAGGCCCACCAGGATCTCGCGGTCGATGTCGACGACCATGCGGGCCTTGCCGCGGTAGCCGTCCGCGTACAGGCCCGCGCCCGCCACGGAGGACATGTCGACGTCGACGGCGCGGACGTGCAGGCCCGCGCGCTCGGCCTCGGCGAGGGAGAGGCCGACGGCCGCGGCCTCCGGGTCGGTGAAGACGACCTGGGGGACGGCCCCGTGGTCGGCGGTCGCCGAGTGCGTGCCCCAGGGGTCGGTCTCAAGGAGGGGCACCCCGGCGGCACGGGCGGCGATGGCGGCGCCCGCGATCCGGGCCTGGTACTTGCCCTGGTGTGTGAGGAGCGCACGGTGGTTCACGTCGCCGACCGCGTACAGCCAGTTGCTGCCGGTCACCCGCAGGCTGTCGTCGACGTCGAACCAGGAGCCCGGCTCGAGCCCGATCGTGTCGAGGCCGAGGTCGTCGGTGCGGGGCGCGCGCCCGGTGGCGAAGAGGATCTCGTCGGCCTCGATGCGGTCACCGGTGTCGGTGAGGGCCACCACGGTGGAGCCCTCGCGCGTCACCGCGATCACCGAGGTGCCGGTGCGGACGTCCGCGCCTGCCTCCTTCAGGGACTCGGCGACCAGCTCACCGGCGAAGGGCTCCATGCGGGGCAGCAGTCCCGTGCCGCGGACGAGGACGGTGACCTGGGAGCCGAACGCCTGCCAGGCCGTGGCCATCTCGACGGCGACGACACCGCCTCCCACCACGATCAGCCGGCCCGGCGCCTCGTGCGCGCTGGTGGCCTCACGGCTGGTCCAGGGCCGGACCTGGTCGAGCCCCGGCAGGTCCGGGAGCAGGGCGCGGGTGCCGGTACAGACCGCGACGGCGTGCCGGGCCGTGAGCACCCGCCGCTCGCCGTCGGGCCCGTCGACGGTCACCTTGCGCGGCCCGGCGAGGCGCCCGTGCCCGCGGTACAGGTCGGCGCCGATGCCGTCGAGCCAGCCGACCTGTCCGTCGTCCTTCCAGTGGGAGGTGTAGTAGTCGCGGTGGGCGAGGACCGCGGGGACGTCGAGGGGGCCCTGCACCGCCTGGCTGAGGCCGGGCACGCGGCGGGCGTCGGCGCGGGCGATGACCGGGCGCAGGAGGGCCTTGCTGGGCATGCAGGCCCAGTACGAGCACTCGCCGCCGACCAGCTCGCTCTCCACGACCGCGGTGGAGAGGCCGGCCGCGCGGGCGCGGTCGGCGACGTTCTCCCCCACGGGCCCGGCCCCGAGCACCACGACGTCGTACACGATGGATTCCGTTTCCGTCATGGGCACAGTCTGGTTGTTGGTGTGCGCGGTGGCCACACGGGTACGCGCGCGGAATACGCCGCCCAGGGGCGGCGTTGTGCACACCGGCTTCGCCCCGAGGCCCGAGGCCCGACATCAGGAAGAGGTAGTCACGCCATGAGCAGCACGATGGAGCTGACCAAGGAGAACTTCGACCAGACGGTCACGGACAACGAGTTCGTCCTGATCGACTTCTGGGCCTCCTGGTGCGGGCCGTGCCGTCAGTTCGCCCCGGTCTACGAGAAGGCCGCGGAGGCCAACCCGGACCTGGTGTTCGCGAAGGTCGACACGGAGGCGCAGCCCGAGCTGGCCGCCGCCTTCGACATCCAGTCGATCCCGACGTTGATGATCGTCCGCGACCAGGTCGCGATCTTCGCCCAGCCCGGGGCACTGCCCGAGGCCGCCCTGACGGACGTCATCGGACAGGCCCGGAAGCTGGACATGGACGAGGTCCGCAAGTCCATCGCGGAGCAGCAGGCCAAGCCGGCTCCGCAGGGCGAGTAGGTCCACAGGGGCGCACGAACGAGTCGGTCCGCACAACGGCCTTCCGTCAGAACGGGTACGGCGCCACATCCCCGCGCACCGTCGTCCAGCGCACGTCGGTGAAGGCCTCCAGGTTGGCCTCACCGCCGAAGCGGGCGCCGGTGCCGGAGGCGGCGATCCCGCCGAAGGGGGCCACGGCCTCGTCGTTGACGGTCTGGTCGTTGATGTGGGCGATCCCGGTCGGGATGCGCTCGGCCAGGTCCAGGCCGCGCGCGGTGTCCCGGGTGACGATGCCCAGTGCGAGGCCGTAGGGTCCCGCGGCGGCGAGGGCCGCGGCCTCGTCGGCGTCCGCGAAGGACCGTACGGGCGCCACCGGGCCGAAGACCTCCTCGGCGTACGCGGGCGTCGCGTCGTCGACTCCCGCGAGGACCGTCGGGCGGTAGAAGAGCCCCTCGTGCGTGCCGCCGGCCGCGAGCTTCGCGCCGCGCGCCGTGCTGGACTCCACCAGCCCCTGGATCTTGGCGAGTTGGGCGCTGTCGATGATGGGCCCGAGGTGCACCTGCTCGCGGTGCGGGTCGCCCACGGCGAGCGAGTCGGCCTTGGCGGCGAGCCGCTCGACGTACTCCTCGTAGAGGGAGGCGTGGACGAGATGGCGGCCCGTCGTCATGCAGATCTGGCCCTGGTGGAAGAACGAGCCCCACGCGGCCGTGGAGATCACCGCGTCGATGTCGGCGTCCTCCAGGACGATCAGCGCCGAGTTGCCGCCCAACTCCAGGTGGGCGCGCTTGAGGAGACGGCCCGCCGCCTCGCCCACCGAGCGTCCGGCGGCGGTCGAGCCGGTGAAGGAGATCACCGGTACGTTCGGGTCGGCGACAAGCGCCTGGCCCGCCTCCGGACCGCCGGGCAGGACGTGCAGCAGGCCCTCCGGGAGCCCCGCCTCGGCGAAGACGGCGGCGAGCGCGAGACCGCCGCAGACGGCGGTGCGCGGGTCCGGCTTCAGGACGACGGCGTTGCCGAGCGCGAGCGCCGGGGCCACCGAGCGGATCGAGAGGATCAGCGGGGCGTTGAAGGGGGAGATCACGCCCACCACACCGACCGGGACGCGTCGGGTGTACGACAGGCGCGGCGCCTCGGAGGGGAGGATCTGGCCGCTGGGGCGGGAGGCGAGGGCGGCGGCCTCGTAGCACTCCTGGGCCGCGACGTGCAGTTCGAAGTCGGCCTTGCCCGGGATCGAGCCGGACTCACGCACGATCCATTCGCGCAGCTCGTCGGCGTGCGCGGCGAACAGGTCGCCGGCCTTGCGCAGCACGGCGGCGCGGACGAAGTGCGGCGCCTTCGCCCACTGCGCCTGGGCGGCGTGGGCGTCCCGCGCGGCCGTGGCGACGTCCTCGGCGGCGGCGAGCGTGACCGTGGCCAGCGTCTCGCCGGTGGCGGGTTCAGTGACGGTGTACTCACCGCCCGCCAGGGTGCGGGACTGCCAGGTCTTGGGGTCGAGCAGCGGCATGTCGGCTCTCCGATCGTTCACTGTTCGCCACCGGGACTCACGGTTCACGGTCCCAGGGGCAGTCCCGTGTAGTTCGCGGCCAGTTCGGCGGCCGCGTGGCGGGATGCCGTGATCCGGCGCAGCCGGGCGAGCTGGATCCGGTGGTCGAAGACATCCCCATTTGGTTGAGCGTGCAACATCCTAGTCATGTCGTACGAGAAGCGCGTGGCCTGCCACACCCGCTCGAGACACAAGTCCGAGTAGTGGTCCAGGAGTTGGGTCGACCCCGTGCGAAGCGACTCGATGAGTCCGCGGGCCAGCACCCGTACGTCCGAGACGGCGAGGTTGAGACCCTTGGCGCCGGTCGGCGGCACGATGTGCGCGGCGTCCCCGGCGAGGAAGAGCCGGCCGTGACTCATCGGCTCGTGGACGTGACTCCGCATCGGTGTGACCGACTTGGAGGTGATGGGGCCGCGCCCCAGGCGCCAGTCGCCGTCGACCGCGAAGCGCGCGGCGAGTTCGTCCCAGACGCGCTCGTCGGGCCAGTCGGCGACATCGGTGCCGTTCGGGACCTGCAAGTACAGCCGGGACACGGTGGGCGAGCGCATGCTGTGCAGAGCGAAGCCGCCGGCACCGCGCGCGTAGATCAACTCCTCGCCGGAGGGCGGCACATCGGCGAGGATCCCGAGCCAGGAGTACGGGTAGTCGTGCGCGTACGTACGGCTCCCGTCGGCGGGGAAGGCGTTCCGGGAGATGCCGTGGTGACCGTCGCAGCCCACCACATAGGCACAGCTCAGGGCCTGTTCGCGGCCCTCATGCACAAAGCGTACGACCGGCGTGCCGCTCTCCGGGCGCTCGACCGCGAGGGCCTCGGCCCCGAACAACAGCGGTGGCCCGGCGGCGAGTTGGAGGGCGATCAGGTCCCTCACGATCTCCGTCTGGCCGTAGATCGTGACGGTGCGGCCGCCGGTGAGGGCGGGAAAGTCGATGTGGTGGCGCTCGCGGTCGAAGCGCAGCTCGATGCCGTGGTGGATCAGGCCCTCGGCGTCCAGACGGTCACCGGCTCCGCAGGCGCGCAGGGCGTCGACCGTGCCCTGCTCCAGCATCCCGGCACGCTGACGGTGTTCGACGTAGGCGCGCGACCTGCTCTCCAGCACGGCGCAGTCGATGCCGTCGCGGTGCAGCAGCCGGGCCAGCAGGAGCCCGGCGGGACCGCCGCCGATGATGCCGACCGTGGTCCGCATGGCGCCTCCCGTACCTGATCAGGCCGCTTCCGGTCCGAACGGGCCGGATGCGGCCGGGGACCAGCTACAGCCTCTCTCAGGTCGAGTCGCGGTGCACCACCCGCGCGCCCAGTACCTCGTGGCTCTCGGGCGCCGCGCCCGGTTCGCGCACCACCCGGTCGACCAGTTCCGCGAGGTCGCGCCCGGACGGCAGTTCGATGTGGACGGTGCTGAGGCGGGGCCGCAGCAGTCGCCCGAGCATGAGGTCGTCGGCGCCGATGACGGCCGTCTCGTCGGGGATGCCGACGCCCTCCTCCTGGAGGGCGCGCATCAGCAGCATGGCGTACTCGTCGTTGTAGGCGAACACGGCGTCCAGGCCGAGCGAGCGCCAGCGCGCCGCCAGCCGGGCGGCGGCCCCCTCCTCGTACGCGAGCGGCAGCGCGGTCGCCGTGGCTTCGGTGCCCGCCAGCGACCGGCGTACGCCGTCGAGCCGGGACTTGGAGAAGATCTCCAGGCCGGGTTCCTCGGGCACCACGACACCGATCCGGCGGCGGCCGCGGGCCAGCAGGTGGACGCCCGCGCTGTGGCCGACCTTGTCGTGGTCCATGAGCAGCGCGTGCGCGCCCTCGACACGCTCGGGGCCGAGTGTGACGACGGCACGGGCGCCGGAGCGCTTGAGGACGGCCACACCCTGCGGGCCGAGGTCGCTGCCGGGCACCAGCACGGCGACCGGTCGCAGCTCCGCCCAGGCGCGGGCGGCGTCGTCGCCGTGCAGACCGACACTGCCGTACTGCACGACCGTGTAATCCAGACGGCCCAGCGCCCACTGAAGTTCGTTGAGGAACTGGCTGTAGAGCGGTCCCACGGGCACGCTCGGCGTCGGCATCAGGACCATACGGCTGTGTCCGGCGCGCAGGGAGCGGGCGGCGGCGTGCGGAACGTACCCGAGTTCCTTGGCCGCCTCGTGGACGCGGCGGCGGGTGGGCTCGCTGATCCGGACGGCGCTGGTGTTGTTCAGTACGTAGGAGACAGTGGCCCGGGAGACGCCCGCCAGGCGTGCCACATCGGCACTCGTCGGCACGGGTCGTTGTGCGGGCGTCGGCGGGACGGGCTGCTTCGGTATCTGCACCATGACGTCTCGCATCCTTGCAGAAACCCCGGGCGTCCCTTCGCGCCGGGGGAACCTCGGGGCCCGTCATGCCGGAACACCCGCGTCCGCGAGGGAACTTCCGCATCTCGTGCGGGATGGCCCGTGGTGCGGTTACCGTGCGGTAGACGACGTGCTCCGGAGGTGGTCACGTATGACTCACGACCGTGCCGCAGGTCTGGCGGAGTGTGCGCGCGCCCTCGCCCAGGGGGAGGTGAGCGCACGCGAGCTGGTCGAGCGGGCGCTGACCCGCATCGAGGCGACGCAGCACTCCCTGAACGCCTTCCGGGTGGTGCGCGCCGAAGCCGCGCTCGCCGAGGCCGACGCGGCGGACAGGGAACTCGCCGCCGGAGTGCGCAGGCCGCTGCTCGGAGTGCCGGTGGCGGTGAAGGACGACATGGACGTGGCGGGCGAGCCGACCGCGTTCGGCTGCCGGGGGGTGTTCCCGCCCGAGGCCGAGGACGGGGAGGCGGTACGGCGGCTGCGCGCGGCCGGCGCGATCGTCATCGGCAAGACCAACACCTGCGAGCTCGGCCAGTGGCCGTTCACCGAGGGTCCCGCCTTCGGCGCGACCCGCAACCCCTGGCACGCCGAGCACACCCCGGGCGGCTCGTCCGGCGGCTCGGCGGCGGCGGTCGCGGCGGGCCTCGTCCCTGCCGCGCTGGGCTCGGACGGCGCGGGCTCGGTCCGCATCCCGGCCTCCTGGACCCATCTCATCGGCATCAAGCCGCAGCGCGGCCGGATCTCGACCTGGCCGCGCGCGGAGTCCTTCCAGGGCATCACGGTCAACGGCACCCTCGCCCGTACGGTCGCGGACGCGGCCCTGCTCCTGGACGCGGCGAGCGGCAACCACGACGGCGATATGCACCGCCCGCCCGCGCTGCGGGTGTCCGAGGCGGCGGGGCGCGAGCCGGGCCGGCTGCGGATCGCGCTGTCGCTGAAACCGCCGTTCACGGCGCTGCCCGCGCGCCTGGACCCCGTCGTACGGGCGCGGGTGGTCGCGCTCGCGGAGCGGCTCGCGGAGCTCGGCCACACGGTGGAGGAGGCCGAGCCGCGGTACGGGCAGATCGGGCTCACCTTCATCCCCCGCGCGACGGCCGGGATCGCCGAGCGGGTGCGCGACCTGCCGCACCCGCACCTCCTCGACCGGCGGACCCTGGGCGCGGCCCGGCTCGGCCGACTGCTCGGCGGCGCGCCCCTGCGCGTGGCCCGGCGCGCCGAGGCGACCCTGCACCGGCGGATCGGCGCGCTCTTCGACACGTACGACGTCCTGCTCGCGCCGACGACGGCCGCTCCCCCGCCGCGCATCGGCTCGATGGCGGACCTGAACGGCTTCGGCACCGACCGGGCCATGATCGCCGCCTGCCCCTACGCCTGGCCGTGGAACATCCTGGGCTGGCCCGGTGTGAACGTCCCCGCGGGTTTCGTCGACGGCGGCCTGCCGGTCGGCGCCCAGCTCCTCGGTCCGGCGAACAGCGAACCGCTGCTCGTCTCCCTGGCCGCCCAGTTGGAGGCCGACCAGCGCTGGCACGAACACTGGCCGCCGCACGGGGCGCCCGCGGACTCCCCCGCGCTGTAGACGAGTTCACCGCGCGTACCGGTGAGCGAGTTCGGGGCGCGTGCCGGTGAGCGAGTTCGGCGCGAAGGCACTGACCAGGGGATTCGGGCCGTACGCTGGGCCCATGGACGATGCGTCGATGGTCGGGTTGATGGGGCGGGTGACCGGCACGGTCGGACCCGGGCTCGTCGGTGAGGTGATCGTCCGGGTCCGCGGCGGCGCCGAGCATTTCCTCGCGTACCCGGCCGCCGCGAAGGAGCGGATCGAGTGCGGCACGGTGGTGATGGTGGTCGAGTACCTGCCGCCGCGCACGGTGTACGTATCGGCCGCGTACGACAGTTGACGGCTCGTCTGTGCACGCTCCGCCCCAGGTGAGAGCGGTGTGCGTCAAGATTGCAACAAGGATCCGTCAGCGTCTGTACCCCGGTCCTGCACAGGAGCACACTCCCTTCGTTCGGTGCCGATAGGGCACCATGCAAAGGGGGCGTATGCCGATGGTTGTCGGCGTCGTGGCGGGGGCGGTTGTCCTCGCACTGATCTTCATCGTTGTGGTCTTCAAGCTCATGTGGCGTGTCGCGGAGCCCAACGAAGCACTGATCATCTCCGGTTCGAAGCATCGGACCGAAGGCCTTGAAGAGGGCATGGGTTTCCGCATCGTGACGGGGCGCGGCACGCTGGTGCTGCCGGGTGTTCAGGCGGTACGGAAGATCTCGCTCGACCTCAACGAGACCGAGCTGCACGTGGACTGCGTGACCACCCAGGGCATTCCGCTGAAGGTGCGCGGCGTGGTCATCTTCAAGGTGGGCGACGACTTCGTGTCGATCGCCAACGCGGGGCGTCGCTTCCTCGACCAGCAGAAGATGATGTCGGAGCGCGTGCACAACGTGTTCGCCGGTCATCTGCGGTCCATCGTCGGCGGGTTGACCGTCGAGGACATGATCCGCGACCGGGAGAAGCTGACCGGCCAGACCCGGGCCGCGTGCGGTACGGAGATGGAGAAGCTCGGTCTGATCGTCGACTCGCTGCAGATCCACGAGATCGAGGACCCGACCGGGTACATCAAGAACCTCGCGATGCCGCACGCCGCCGCCGTACAGCGGGACGCGCGCATCGCGCAGGCGGAGGCGAATCGTCTCGCCACCGAGGCCGAACAGAAGGCCGCGGCCCGGATGTCGGAGGCGACCCGGGACAGCGAGATCCTCCAGGCCGGCTACCAGGCCGAGCGCGACAAGGCGGCGGCGAAGGCGCGGCAGGCCGGACCGCTCGCGGACGCCGGGGCCCGGCAGGACGTCGTCGTACAGGAGACCCGGATCGCCGAGCTCGACGCCCTCCGTCGTGAGCAGCAGCTCCAGGCGGACGTCCGCAAGCCGGCGGATGCCCAGGCGTACGAGACGCGGGCCCGCGCCGAGGCCGAGCGTGACGCGCGTATCTCGGCGGCCGAGGCCAAGGCCAAGGAGACCGAGCTCGCGGCCGCGGCCGAGGCGAACCGGGTCAAGACGGCCGCCAACGCGGAGGCCGAGGCGACGAAGGCCCGGGGTGCGGCCGCCGCGACGGCGACCAGGGCCACGGGTGAGGCCGAGGCCGCAGCGGCTCAGGCCAAGGGTCTCGCCGCGGCCGAGGCGACCCGGGCACAGGGTCTCGCGGAGGCGGAGACCATCAAGGCGAGGGCCGCGGCCCTCGCCGAGAACCAGGAGGCGGTGGTCGCCCAGCAGCTCGCCGAGAACTGGCCGGAGATCGTCCAGGCGGGCGCCAGCGCGTTCGGGAACGTCGACCACATGGTGCTGCTCAACGGCGCCGACGGCATGTCGGACATGTTCGCCAAGGCGCTCACCATGGGCGGCACGGGCCTCGGCCTCGCCCGTCAGCTGCTCTCGTCGATGAACCAGGACGGGACGGCCGGCAACGGTACGGGGAGCAACGGCACCGCCGGGCTCAACGGGGTCGTACCGCCGCGCACGGAGAAGGTGCCGGTGGAGGGGGACGGCAAGGCGTGATGCCGAAGGAGAACGCCGGGGACTGATCCCGGCGGGGCGACGAGGGTGTTCCAGTCCCTCGTCGCCCGCTCTGCGCGGGCGATTCGCCCCCCCGACTGCTCGGCCTACTCGGCCGCGGCGCCGACGAGGCCGTCGAGCCAGGCCTGGTGGCCGTTGAGCATCGGGTTCGGCCGCTCGGAGGCGAGCGCGGCGGCGGGCCGGCCGATCTGGGTCTCCTGGGTGAGGACGCGGACCCGGCCGCCGGGCAGGTCCTCCACGAGCCAGGCGTGCAGGACGTCGAGCCGCTCCTCGGGCGTGCCGTCCTGCTTCGCCGTCCAGGACAGACGGCCCGGGGTGTTTTCGGCGGGCGCCTGGAACTCCACGACGTGCGCGTCCAGCGGCTACCGCTCCGGCTCGTTCACCGCCGCGGCCCCACTGCTCGGCCTCTCCCAGCCGACCGTGACCGCCCAGATCCGCACCCTGGAGCAGCAGACCGGACGCGAGCTGTTCACCCGCCTCCCGCGCGGCGCGGAACCCACGCCCCTCGCCCACGACCTGGCCGACCAGGTGGCGGGCCCTCTCGACGCGCTGGCCGCCCTCGAAGGCCGCGGCGACGTACTCGGCGGACAGGCCGCGCCGGTGCACCTCGCCGGGCCTTCGGAGTTGTTGTGCACCCGGGTGCTGCCCGCGCTCGCGCCGCTCGTCGCCGAGGGCGTACAACTGCGCGTCACGCAGGGTCTTCCCGAACCGCTCATGGACGACCTGCGCGCGGGCCACCACGATCTGGTGATCGCGACCAGGCGGCCGCGCGGGCGCCTCGCGTCCCTGCCGCTGGCGGACGAGGAGTACCTCCTGGTCGCCGCTCCGAGCTGGGCGCGGCGCGTCGAGGAGCACCCGTCGGCCGGGGACATCTGCACCGCGGTCCGGGACGTTCCCCTGGTCACCTACGCCGAGGATCTGCCCATCGTGCACCGGTACCACGCGGCCCGGACCTGGTAGTCCGCCATCTCGGCCACCCGCTCGGCGGGTTGGACAGGGCAGGCTCTAACGTGAGCCGCGTGACTGCCTTTACCGATGACACCGCCGAAGACGTTCCCGGCCGCTACGGCCCTTCCGCGACCACCGAGGCCGAACCCCGCGAGGTGGGCCGGGTTCGGACGGAGTACGCGCCCGCGCACGACGGCGACCCCGATCCCGGCGAGATCGTCTGGACGTGGGTGCCGTTCGAGGAGAACGACGGGCGGGGCAAGGACCGTCCGGTGCTCGTCGTCGCCCGCGAGGACGCCGGCACGCTGCTCGCCGTCCAGTTGTCGAGCAAGCGGCACGACGGGGACCGGGAGTGGGTGCCGATCGGGAGCGGGCCGTGGGACCGGTCGGGGCGGGACTCGTGGGTGGATGTGGACCGGGTGCTGCGGCTGCACGAGGACGGGATGCGGCGGGAGGCCTGTGCGCTGGATCGGATGCGGTTCAATTCGGTCGTACGCCGGTTGCAGGAGCGGTACGGCTGGCGCTGAGGGCTCACCCGCAGGCGAACACCCGCTCGAAGGAGTCACGCGTCGCCTGATCCCTCGTGCGGTCCAGGACCCCGAACACGACATGGTCGAAAGCACCCTCGAAGCGGCCTTTGACCAGCAAGTCGTGGAACGCGCCCGCCACCTGCGCCGGATCGTTCCGGAAGACGCCGCAGCCCCACGCGCCCAGCACAAGCCGACGGTAGCCGTGGGCCGCGGCGGTCTCCAGGACGCGCTCGGCGCGTACGGCCAGGGCGGGTCCCAGCTCGGGCGCGCGCTCCGGGGCCGTGCGCAGGACGACTCCGGCGTTGGGGGCCGCGGCGGTCAGGAATCCGACCGTGTACGGCTCGTCGAGCAGATCTCCGCGGTCGTCGCGGAAGACGGGCACGGCGGGTGAGTGGATGACACGGTCCGTGTAAAACGGATCCCGGTGGGCGCGGTGGTGGTCGTAGAACTCCCGGGCCCCCAGCAGACACGTGTACAGCGCGGAGGCACGGCACAGTGCCTCCTCCTGAGCCTGCGCGCCGTTCAGGAAGCCGCCGCCCGGGTTGCGCGCCGAGGCGAAGTTCAGGACGGCGACCGGGCCCGCCGGGCGCCCTGCGTCCTTGCGCACGAGCCGTCGGGCGGCCTCCAGACTGCTCTCGCCCGTCACCTCGAACAGCGTGCTTTCGCGCGGCGCGCTCGCGGGGCTGCCGGCCGGTGCCCCGACCGGTCCGGGGCCGTACACGCGCGTTCCCGCCCGCGCGGCCTCGACCGCCGCGGCGATCGACACCGTGCGTCCGTCGGACGCGCGGTACCCGCCCGCCGCGACGATCTCCTCCGTCTGCCGCGCGTGCGCACGCAGGCGCGCACTCATGGCGCGACCCCCGTACGCGCCACGAGGACGCCCCTCGCGATCTCCCCCGTCGTGCCCATGAACGCATCGTGAGCGATGCTGGTCCTACGGCGCAACGGAATTTCCCAGCCTTGTAAACAGCGCCTCGTGGCCCGGCAAACAGCGCCTCCGGAGCCCGCGAGCGACGATTTGCACCCTTGTGCGAACCGCCAAGAGGGTCTTGGGTGGGACGAGCGATGCCGGTCCGGCACCACAGACGTCGGGCCGGCGGCATGGTGGAATCTCAGGAGGATCCCGACATGTCCGATTCGGTGAGTGACTGTGCGGAGCGCCGCTCCGCCGTCACCGAGGCCGAGGTGGAGGCGCTGGTCCGAGGCATCTGCTTCAAGACCGGACCGCCCCGTACCCTCGGTGTCGAAGTGGAATGGCTCGTCCACGAGCTGCGGAGGCCGCAGCTCCCGGCATCACCCGAACGACTCAAAGCGGCCTACGCCGCACTACGGACCCTGCCCCTGCGTTCGGCGCTCACCGTCGAACCCGGCGGACAGCTGGAGCTGAGCTCCCTTCCCGCCGCCTCCCTGATGGAGTGCATCGGGTCCGTCTCGACCGACCTCGACGCGGTACGCGCGGTACTTCGCGAGGCGGATCTCGGCCTCAGCGGGTACGGCCACGACCCCTGGAACCCCCCGAGCCGCTTTCTCCATGAGCCACGCTACGACGCCATGGAGCGGTACCTCGACCGGGCTGGCCCGGAGGGGCGGGCCATGATGTGCTCCTCCGCCTCCGTCCAGGTGTGCCTGGACGCCGGATACGAGGAGCCCGGCCCCTTGGGGCACGGGCGCCGCTGGTGGCTGGCGCACCAGCTGGGCGCTGTCCTGGTGGCCGCGTTCGCACACTCACCGGTGGCCGGTGGCCGGTACACGGGCTGGCGCTCCACACGGCAGTCCCTGTGGGCGGCCATGGACCCCGGACGGTCCGCCGCGCCCCCGCTGGGCGGCGATCCGCGCGCCGCCTGGGCCCGGCGCGTCCTGGACGCGCCGGTGATGTGCGTCCGGGCGCCGGACGGCCCCTGGGACGTACCCGAGGACCTGACCTTCCGGGCGTGGACCAGGTCCGAGACACCGCCCGACCGGGCGGATCTCGACTACCACCTGACGACGCTGTTCCCGCCGGTCCGCCCGCGCGGCCATCTGGAACTGCGCATGATCGACGCGCAGCCCGGCGACGACGGGTGGATCGTGCCGCTGGCGGTGACGGCGGCGCTGTTCGACGACCCGGAGGCCGCGGAGGTCGCCTACCGGACCGTCAAACCCCTCGCGGAGCGCGCCGAGGCACGGCCCGCTCCGTGCAACCCGCTGTGGAACGACGCCGCGCGGCACGGCCTGACCGACCCCGAGTTGCGTGAGGCCGCCGTCACCTGTTTCGCCGCTGCCGCCGAGGCGTTGCCGCGCCTGGGCGCCACCGTCGAGGTACGGGAGGCCGTCGCGGAGTTCACGGACCGCTATGTGGCCCGGGGCCGCTGCCCCGCGGACGATCTGCTGAGCCGCTTCCACAGCCAGTTCCATGGTCAGCTCGACGGGAAGGACATCCGCACATGACCGCCCCCGCATCACCCACGGACCCGGAGTCGCTCCGGGAGCGCGCGCTCGACGCGCTGACCACGGCCCGCGACCGCACCGCGCTCCTGACCTCCTGCGTGGAGGAGCCCGAACTGACCTCGCAGCACTCGCCGTTGATGTCCCCGCTGGTCTGGGACCTCGCGCACATAGGCAACCAGGAGGAGCTGTGGCTGCTGCGCGCGGTCGCCGGGCGGGACGCGATGCGGCCCGAGATAGACGGGCTGTACGACGCGTTCGAGCATCCGCGCGCCGAGCGGCCCTCGCTGCCGCTGCTGCCGCCCGCCGAGGCCCGTCAGTACGCCGCAGAGGTACGCGGACGGGCGCTGGACGTCCTGGAGAGCACCGCGTTCCGGGGCACGCCGCTGACCGAGGCGGGCTTCGCGTTCGGGATGATCGCGCAGCATGAACAGCAGCACGACGAGACGATGCTGATCACCCATCAGCTCCGCAAGGGGCCCGCCGCCCTCACAGCGCCGGACCCCGCTCCCGCGCCGCCGTTCACGGGACCCGCCGAAGTCCTGGTCCCCGGCGGCCCGTTCACGATGGGCACGTCCACCGAACCGTGGGCCCTGGACAACGAGCGCCCCGCCCACCGACGCGAGGTCCCGCCCTTCTTCATCGACACCACTCCGGTGACGAACGCCGCCTACCAGGCCTTCATCGAGGACGGCGGCTACGACACCGAACGCTGGTGGAGCCCGGAGGGCTGGTCCCACATCCGCTCGCACGGCATCGAGGCGCCGCTGTTCTGGCGCCGCGAGGGCGGACAGTGGCTACGGCGTCACTTCGGCGTCACCGAGGTCGTACCGCCCGACGAACCCGTGCTGCACGTCAGCTGGTACGAGGCCGACGCGTACGCCCGCTGGGCGGGGCGC
The DNA here is from genome assembly GCF_042959425.1 of Streptomyces sp. NPDC007896. NCBI lineage: Bacteria > Bacillati > Actinomycetota > Actinomycetes > Kitasatosporales > Streptomycetaceae > Streptomyces > Streptomyces sp. NPDC007896. Next base: position 546,707 of record NZ_JBIBKX010000005.1, read on the forward strand.
CGGCTGCCCACCGAGGCCGAGTGGGAGAAGGCGGCCCGCCACGACCCGGCGTCCGACCACTCCACGCGCTACCCGTGGGGCGACACCGACCCCACCCCCGGGCACGCCAACCTCGGTCAGCGCCATCTGCGCCCGGCCCCGGCGGGCAGCTATCCGGCGGGGGCGTCACCGCTCGGCGTACGGCAGTTGATCGGTGACGTGTGGGAGTGGACGTCGAGCGACCTGCACCCCTATCCCGGGTTCGCGGCGTTCCCGTACAAGGAGTACTCGGAGGTGTTCTTCGGTCCGGAGTACAAGGTGCTGCGCGGCGGTTCGTTCGCCGTGGACCCGGTGGCCTGCCGGGGGACGTTCCGCAACTGGGACTACCCGATCCGGCGGCAGATCTTCTCCGGGTTCCGCACGGCCCGCGACGGGAACATCTGATGTGCCGTCACCTGGCCTACCTGGGACCGCCGGAGCCGCTCGGCGGACTCCTCGTAGAGCCGCCGCACAGTCTGTTCCGGCAGTCGTGGGCGCCGCGCCGACAGCGGCACGGGACGGTCAACGCCGATGGTTTCGGAGTGGGTTGGTACGCCGAAGGGGATCCGGTGCCCGCGCGGTACCGGCGCCCCGGGCCGATCTGGGCCGACCAGTCGTTCGCGGACCTGGCCCGGGTCGTCAGGAGCACAGCGCTGCTCGGCGCCGTACGGGACGCCACCGTGGCGGGAGCGGACGGGGAGGCCGCGGCGGCGCCGTTCGCCGCGGACCGCTGGCTGTTCAGCCACAACGGCGCCGTACGGGGCTGGCCGGGCTCCCTGGCCCCGTTGGTGACCAGCCTGCCCCCGGCCGAACTGCTGTCCCTGGAGGCCCGCTGCGACTCGGCGCTCGTCTGGGCGCTGCTCCTGCGCCGGCTGCGCTCCGGTGACAACGAGGGCCAGGCGCTGGCCGACACCGTCCTGGAGGTCGCCGAGGCGGCCCCCGGGTCCCGGCTCAACCTGCTGCTCACAAGCGGCGACACGATCACCGCGACGGCCTGGGGCGACACCCTCTGGTACCTCGCCGAGCCCGGCCGCCGCACCGTCGTGGCGTCCGAGCCGTACGACGACGACCCGCACTGGCAGGAGGTGCCGGACCGCACGCTGCTCGCGGCGAGCCGCACCGACGTCCTGCTCACCCCGCTCAAGGACCCGCACGCGCAGGAAGGCGCGCACGACCCCTTGGCATCCGCACGCACCAAGGAGCCCAGCACGTGAGCCCGTTCCTTCTCACCCGCACCCTGCCCGAGGACGCCACGGACGCCGCGCTGCGCGCCGACGTCCTGCACGGCCTCACCCACACCCCCAAGACGCTGCCGCCGAAGTGGTTCTACGACGCCCACGGCAGCGAGCTGTTCGACCGGATCACCGAACTGCCCGAGTACTACCCCACCCGGGCGGAGCGCGAGGTCCTGATCGCCCGGGCCCCCGAGATCGCCGCGACGACCGGTGCGCGCACCCTCGTCGAGCTGGGGTCCGGTTCGTCCGAGAAGACCCGCCATCTGCTCGACGCGCTGCCGGGGCTGCACACGTACGTTCCGGTCGACGTCAGCGAGAGTGCCCTCACCCAGGCCGGGAAGGCGCTGATCGCCGAGCATCCGGAGCTCGGCGTACACGCGCTGATCGCCGACTTCACGGGCGGCCTCGCGCTGCCCGGGACACCGGGGCCGCGGCTGGTGGCGTTCCTCGGCGGCACCATCGGCAATCTGCTGCCCGCCGAACGGGCGACGTTCCTGGCGTCCGTACGAGCGCTGCTCTCCCCCGGCGACACGCTGCTGCTCGGTACGGACCTCGTCAAGGACGAGTCGGTGCTGGTCGCCGCGTACGACGACGCGGCGGGGGTGACGGCGGAGTTCAACAAAAACGTGCTGCACGTCGTCAACCGCGAGCTCGGCGCCGATTTCGATCCCGACGCGTTCGCCCATGTCGCCCTCTGGGACGACGAGCACGAGTGGATCGAAATGCGGCTGCGGTCGCTGACCGAACAGACGGTGAAGATCCCCGCGCTCGACCTAGCGGTCGAATTCGCCGACGGGGAGGAACTGCGCACCGAGATCTCGGCGAAGTTCCGCGAGGAGGGGGTACGTCGCGAACTCGGCGCCGCCGGGCTCGACCTGGCCCATTGGTGGACGGACCACGCGGGCCGTTTCGCCCTGTCGCTGAGCGTGGCCCGCTGACAGCCGCCCGGGTGGCCGGCCTCGACGGTGGGCCGCCCGGGTGAGGGCCTGTCGTTCGGATCAGGTCGTTTCGGGAGACGGCGCTTGATCAGTGCCGGTGAGCGGGGTGCGCGTGCCGGACCCCGCGGCCCGGGCCTGATCCGGACGGCAGGTCCCAGGTCACCCACAGCGCCCCGACATCTCGCGTACCGACGCGCCGTGAGGCACCGTTGAGTGACGCGTGGCACACCCGCCACGGCGGAGAGGAGCACCCGCATGTCCGACCACACGTATCGGGTCACCGAGATCGTCGGCACCTCCCACGAGGGCGTCGACCAGGCCATTCGCAACGGGATCAGCCGGGCCTCGCAGACCCTGCGCAACCTGGACTGGTTCGAGATCACCCAGGTCAGGGGGCAGATCGTGGACGGGGAGGTCGAGCACTACCAGGTCGGCCTGAAGGTCGGCTTCCGCCTGGAGGACGGCGCCTGAGCCCTGGGGCCTTCTCAAGTCCGGGAGGTCCATGGCCACCTCGCCCCGGGCCCCTCGAAAGCGGGGCCCCAGGCAGGGCGGCCCATTGGGGAAGCGGTATCTCGGGCGGACCAGTCCGCGTCACCGGACGGCCCGAACCCGGCCGGCATGCGGTGCCCCACAACGGCGCCGCCGCACGCCGAAGCCCCGGCCGGAGTATTCGGCCGAACCGTGCGCGGCCCCGGACCGGGAGCCTTCGGCTTCGCCGAGCCGCGTCAACTGCTCCGTCTCCTCTCCGGGGAGCAGGACCCGCCCTCCGGGCGGACGACGGGAATTTGACGACAGGGCCTAGGTCCGTCCCTCCCGCTCCTGTGCGTCCTTCAGAGCCGGGGACGTCGTGGCCCAGCGGGCTCGGACGACTCGGAAGCCGTCCCGTTCCGCCTCGTCGCAGACGAGTTCGTCGTCGTCGACGAGGACGTGGATCTCGCGGTCGCGCGCGAGCCGACGCAGGATGTCCAGCTTGGTGCGGCGGGCGGGCCTTCGGTCGTCGTTGCGTCGCATCCACACACGCCCCTCGGGCAACCCTTGCGCGGCCAGCCACTCGACGGTGTCGCGGCGGCAGCGCTCCGGACGGCCGGTCAGATAGACCACCTCGCACTCCTCCCTGCTGCGCAACGCCAGAGCCACCCCCTCCGCGAGCGGCGGATCCTGCGGCGCGGCCGCGAAGAACGCGTCCCAGTCCCGCGGCTTGCGCTCCAGGAACCGCTGCCGGTGCGCGCTGTCCGCGAGCGTGCCGTCGAGGTCGAACACGGCGAGCGGTCTGCTGGTCTTCTCCCTGGTCTTCTCCGTCACGCGGACCACCCTAAACAGGGCCGCCGACCCCCGGCACTGCACGGCCACCGCCCGCCCCTGTGAACCCGTAGTCCCCTCGCACCAACTTCCTTCACCACAAGCACTATTCACATCACCCAGCAAGCCCTTACCGTGATGCCTCGCACTGCTTGTTGCACAGCATGTCGCACAACATTCGGTATTTCGAACGAGAACAGGGCGTTGAAGGGACACCACCGCCCGGTTCTTCGACATGCGGAGGTCTTCGTGAACCCCCCACTCGACAGACGTCACTTCCTCGCCGTCACCGGCACGTCCACGGCCGCCGTGACCCTGGCCGCGGCCGGTGGCGGCACGGCCCACGCCTCGACCGGGACCGACAGCTCGGGCGCCCCGGGCGCCCACGAAGCCACCGCTCCCGTCAAGCCTTTCCCCCTCGGCTCGGTGACCCTCCTGGACAGCGCCTTCCGGGCCAACCAGCAGCGCAACTCCGCCTATCTGCGCTTCGTGGACATCGACCGGCTGCTCCACACCTTTCGTACGAACGTCGGTCTGCCCAGCAGCGCCCAGCCGTGCGGTGGCTGGGAGGGCCCGAGCGTCGAGTTGCGCGGCCATTCGACCGGCCATCTGCTCTCCGGGCTCGCCCTCGCCTACGCCAACACCGGGGAGCGGGCCCTGCGCGACAAGGGTCATCGGCTCGTCGCGGCGCTCGCCGAGTGCCAGGCCGCCTCCCCCGCCGCGGGCTTCGGCGCGGGCTATCTGTCCGCGTTCCCGGAGAGCTTCTTCGACCGCCTCGAAGCCGGGACGGGCGTATGGGCGCCGTACTACACGATCCACAAGATCATGGCCGGGCTGGTCGAGCAGCACCGGCTGACCGGCAGCGGACAGGCCCTCGACGTCGTGCTGCGCCAGGCCGAGTGGGTCGACCGGCGCACCGAGCCGCTGTCGTACGAACAGATGCAGCGGATGCTGGAGACGGAGTTCGGCGGCATGAACGACGTGCTCGCCGATCTGCACGCCCTCACCGGTGACGCCAAGTGGCTCTCCGTCGCCGAACGCTTCACGCACGCCCGCGTCTTCGACCCGCTGGCCAGGAACGAGGACAGGCTCGCGGGGCTGCACGCCAACACCCAGATCCCCAAGATGGTCGGCGCCCTGCGTCTGTGGGAGGAGGGCCTGCCCGACCGCTACCGCACGATCGCCGAGAACTTCTGGCAGATCGTCACCGACCACCACACCTACGTGATCGGCGGGAACAGCAACGGCGAGGGCTTCCACGAACCGGACGTCATCGCGGGCCAGTTGTCGAACAACACCTGCGAGAACTGCAACAGCTACAACATGCTTAAGCTGACCCGGCTGCTGCACTTCCGCACACCCCAGCGCACCGATCTGCTCGACTACTACGAGCGCACCCTGTTCAACCAGATGCTCGGTGAGCAGGACCCGGACTCGGCGCACGGCTTCAACATCTACTACACGGGCCTTGGCCCCGGCGCCTTCAAGCAGCAGCCGTCCTTCATGGGCACCGACCCGGACGCGTACTCCACCGACTACGACAACTTCTCCTGCGACCACGGCACCGGCATGGAGACGCAGGCGAAGTTCGCCGACACGGTCTACTCGCACGACCGGCACCGGCTGCTGGTGAACCTGTTCATCCCGTCGCAGGTCAACTGGCGGGAGCTGAACATCACTTGGCGGCAGACCACCTCCTTCCCCGATCGGTCCTCGACCGTGCTGACCGTCACCGCCGGACGGGCCGCGCACCAACTCCTCGTCCGTGTCCCGTCCTGGGCCGCCGACGCCCGCGCGGCGCTCAACGGCCGCGCCCTGCCCGACCGTCCTGAGCCCGGCGGTTGGCTGACCCTCGAAAGGGAGTGGCGCGCCGGGGACCGGGTCGAGGTGTCGCTGCCCATGCGCACGGTCATCGAGCCCACGCCCGACGACCCCGACGTACAGGCTGTCCTGCACGGCCCGGTGGTGCTGGCAGGGGCGTACGGGGGCCGGGCGACGCCGTGGCTGCCGCGCCTGGACACCGGATCCGTACGGCAGGAGTCAGCGGACCCGCTGCGGTTCACCGCCCGCGCCGACGGTGAGGACGTCTCACTGCTGCCGATCTCCCGGGTGCACCACCAGCACTACTCCGTGTACTGGCAGACCGGTGAACCGCCGCCCCCGCCACCGGAGTTCGCCGCATGGCACCGCTTCGACGAGACCTCCGGGACCACGGCCGCCGACGCCACCGGGAACGGGAAGGCGGCCCAGCTCGCCGGCGGTGCCGCCTGGACGGCGGCCGGCGTGAGCGGTGGCGCGGTGGCCCTCGACGGCACGGACGGTTACGTACGCCTGGCCGACGACCTCCTCGCGGGCGCCGCCGTCTACACGCTGGCCGGCTGGGCGCGGCTGGACGGCCAACCCGGCGTCTGGAGCCGGGTGTTCGACTTCGGCACCGGAGTCACGGCCAATATGTTCCTCACCCCGCTCAGCGGCGACGGCACCCTCCGCTACGCCATCACCGCCGGGGGCGCGGGTGCCGAGCAGCGCATCGACGCCGCGCCGTTGCCCACCGACCGCTGGGTGCATGTGGCGGTGGCGTACGGCGGCGGGACCGCCGTCCTGTACGTGGACGGGCAGGAGGCCGGACGGAACGCCCAGGTCACCGTGGACCCGCGCCACTTCGGCAACCACATCCGTGCCGGGTACCTCGGCAGGTCGCAGTACGCCGACCCCTACCTGAGGGGTGCGGTCGACGACCTCCGTGTGTACGGCAAGACCCTCACGGCCGAGGAGGTCGCCGCTCTGGCCCAGGCCTGAGCGACGCCACCTCGACGTGTGCGCAGGACGGGTGGGGACGCGGAGCCGCCGCACCCCCACCCGGAACGACAGAAACAAGGAGAGCCGCAAAAATGAGCAGCCCCGACCGGAACGCGTCCTCGACGCCGCTCAACCCGTCCCGCCGCAGTCTGCTGCGCGCGATGGTCGCGATACCCGCAACCGCACTCGTGCTGGGCGAACTGCCCGGCCTGCTCGGCACGGCCGCCGCGGCCCCCGCCCACGGCTCGGCCTCCCGCTACACCATCGTGCCGTTCCTCAACAGCGACGACGGCACCGTGAACGTCTACCAGTGCGACGACGCGACCGACTTCCGGCTCGTCAAGGCATCCGCCTACACCCCGCCCAGCAACCGCATCCGCGACGCCAGCGTGTTCAAGCACACCGACGGCTACTACTACATCACCTACACCACGCACACCTGGCAGGACGTCAGCACCACCATCGGCTTCGCCCGCAGCTCCGACCGGGCCAACTGGACCTTCCTGTACGACTACACGGTCCCGCTCACCAATCTGTCCCGCGCGTGGGCCCCCGAGTGGTTCGTCGACAGCGACGGCAGCGTGAACGTCATCGTGTCCTGCTCGACCACCGACGACGAGTGGATCTTCACGCCGTATGTGATGAAGGCCGCCAACTCCGCGCTCACGGCGTGGAGTTCACCCGTGGCCCTGTCCGGTATCGGCACCAACCACATCGACACGTTCATCGTGAAGATCGGCTCCACCTACCACGCGTTCCCGAAGAACGAGACGACGAAGTACATCGAGTACGCCACCGCCTCCAGCCTGACCGGGCCGTACACCATCACCCGGACCGGCGACTGGGCCGGCTGGGGCGGCACCCGTGAGGGTCCCTCGGTGATCCAGCTCGACAACGGGGCCTGGCGGATCTTCTTCGACGGCTACGGCGACGGCAGTTACTACTACAGCGACAGCTACGACACCTTCGCGACCTGGACCGCCCCGAAGAAGCTGCCGGGCATCTCCGGAACGGCCCGGCACTTCACCGTGATCAAGGAGACGGTGTCCGGTGGCGTGAACCTGGCGACCGATGTCACCCGTTCCTTCCGGTCGGGCAACTACTCCACCCGCTACTGGCAGGAGCAGTCCGCCCTGCTCAACCTGCCCGTGGTCACCAGCTCCAGCACCACCGCGGACAAGCAGGCGTCCACCTTCACCGTGGTGCCGGGCCTCGCCGACGCGAACGCCTACTCCTTCCGGGACGCGGCGGGCAACTACCTGCGCCACTGGGACTTCCGGGGCCGCTTCGACGCCAACGACGGTACGTCGACGTTCGCCAAGGACGCCACGTTCGTCATCCGCACCGGCACCCCAGACGGCGCCGTCCGCTTCGAGTCGTACAACTACCCGGGCTACTACCTGCGCCACTACAACTACCAGCTGCGCGTGGACGTGTCGGACGGCACCGACCTCTTCCGCCAGGACAGCTCCTTCGTGCCCGTGACGGCCTGGGCATGACCTCCGCAGCCGCAGCCTCAGCCTCAGCAGAAGAAGAGAGGGAGACGCACCCGATGAGCGACCGCCCCAGCCCCCTTCAGCCGTCCCGCCGCACCGTGCTGGGGGCGATGGCCACCCTCACCGCCTCCTTCACGATCGGCGCCCCGTCCGCGCGTGCCGCGACCGGATCCGCGTACGTGATGGGCTACTTCACCGAGTCCCCGAACGGCCTCGGTGACGACTACGGCCTCCACCTGGCCGTCAGCACCGACTCGCTCCAGTGGATGCCGCTCAACCAGAACAACCCGGTCGTGACGCCGACCGGGGGCACCGGCGGTCTGCGCGACCCGTTCATCCTGCGCAAGCAGGACGGCACGTTCGTGGTGCTCGCCACCGACCTCAAGGGCACCGACTGGAGCCTGCAGAGCCAGTACATCCACATCTGGGACTCCGCCGATCTGCGCTCCTTCACCGGCTACCGGCGACTGAAGCTGCACGACATGGCCACCCACAGCTGGGCTCCGGAGGCGTACTGGGACGCGGGGCGTGGCCAGTACGGGATCATCTACTCGGCCGTCAACTCCACGGGCCACAACGTGATCATGGTGAACTACACCACCGACTTCGTGACGGCGTCGACGGCGCAGGTCTTCTTCGACCCCGGCTACGACATCATCGACGGCGACCTGGCCGTGGGCGTCGGTGGGGTCAACTACCTCTACTTCAAGAAGGACCAGACGCTGGTCGGCGCCAAGTCGACCTCCCTGGACCCGGGCAGCTTCACCGTGTTCAGCACACCCGCCGCGCACGGCGGCACCGAGGCCCCGATCCTCGTCAAGTCCCAGACGTCGAGCACGTGGTACCTCTGGGGAGACACCTACACCCCGAACGGTGTCTTCTACGCCTGGCAGACGAGCGACCTGGCCGCCGGCACCTGGACCGCTGTCGACCAGCGGCTCTACACCCAGCCGGTCAACTCCAAGCACGGCACCATCCAGCCGATCACCACCACCGAGTACGACAACCTCGTGGCGGCGTACGGAAAGCCGAGCTGGAACCGCATCAAGTCCTACAACTACCCGGACCGTTACGTCCGCCACGCGAACTACGTCGGCAGGATCGACGCCTACCCGTTCGACCCGTACACCGACGCCGAGTGGAAGCTCGTGCCGGGGCTCGCCGACAGCTCCGGGGTGTCCTTCCAGTCCGTCAGCTATCCCACACGCTATCTGCGGCACTACAACTACCAGCTGCAACTGGACGTCAACGACAGCACGACGACGTTCGCGCAGGACGCCACGTTCTACCGGACCGCGGGCCTGGCCGACACCTCCTGGTCATCCTTCCGCTCCTTCAACTATCCGGACCGTCACATCCGCCACGCAAACTACGTCCTGCGCATCGATCCCATCTCCACCAGCACCGAGAAGGCCGACGCCACGTTCTCGGTCGGCTACTGACCCCCTTCATCCCCCCCTCCTCAGTCCTCAGGAGACACCCCCATGTCACCTCTGCGAAGAGTCCTCGCCACGCTGGCCGCGGCCGCCGCGGCCCTCGGCGGACTCACGGCGACCGCCCCCGCCGCGGCGGCCGCCGACTCGGGCACCTTCAACGTGCTCAGCTACAACGTCGCCGGACTCCCCGAGAGCCTCTCCAGCGCCTCGACCCCGCGCGACACCAGCACCACGGCGATAGGCCAGCGGCTCGGCCCCTACGACATCGTCCACGTGGAGGAGGACTTCAACTACCACGCCTACCTCTACGCCGGCGACACCACGCACGCCTACCGCACGCCCACCAGCGGCGGTGCCGGGATCGGCAGCGGGCTCAACACCCTGTCGAAGATCTCCTACGACACCGACGACTTCGAGCGGGTGCACTGGAACTCCTGCCAGATCGACTCGGGTGACTGCCTGACCCCCAAGGGCTTCACGTTCATGCGGGAGCGGCTGGCCGAGGGCGTCTACGTCGACTTCTACAACCTGCACACCAACGCGGGCACGAACAACGGCGACCTGGCCTCGCGGGCGGACAACCTCAACCAGCTCACGGCCTTCATCCAGAGCCACTCCAAGGGCAACGCCGTCGTGGTCATGGGTGACACCAACACCCGCTACACCCGCACCGGCGACACGATCGCCGAGTTCGGCGCGGCCAACGGCCTGACCGACGCCTGGGTCAAGCTCATCCGCGGCGGCACCCCGCCCGCCAAGGGCAGCGACGCGCTGGTCTGCGACCAGACCGGCGCGACCGTGCCCAACACCTGCGAGGTCGTGGACAAGATCCTCTACCGCGGCAGCAAGCTGGTCACCCTCGACGCCACGAGCTACAACAACGAGCACGCGAGCTTCCTGACCTCGGACGGGCTGATGCTCTCCGACCACGACCCGATCACCGCCAGGTTCACCTGGTCGCGCAACTCCGCCTTCCAGCTGAGCGACCAGTTCGGCGGCCCGCACGGGGACTACTTCAGCGACATCGACAGCGTGCCGGCCGGGGCCAGGGCGACCACCCTCACGCTGCGCAGCGGCTCGCGCGTCGACCAGATGGGCCTGACCCTGAGCAACGGCACCACGCTGACCCACGGCGGTACGGGCGGCACCGCCTCATCGCTCACGCTCGGCAGTGGCGAGTACGTCACCTCGGCGCAACTGTGCCAAGGCGTGAAGGACGGCAACACCCGGATCTTCTACGCCAAGTTCACCACCAACCTCGGCAACAGCCTGGCGGGCGGTACGACGACCTCGGACTGTGTGACCCGCACGGCGCCGTCGGGCTGGCAGGTCGCCGGGTTCCACGGCCGCACGGGCGACGAGGTCGACAAGATCGGCTTCATCTACACCCAGCGCTGACCGGACACGACCGAGCCCGTGGCCCTTGGTGTGCGCACACCAAGGGCCACGGGCTCACTTGCTCACTTGCTCACACACACGCGAGGCTCGGCTCACTCACGAGGAGAGCCACTCGGTGGCGTTCAGCGCGAGCGCGGCGTTGGTGGCGCCGGTGTCGTTCCAGCCGTCGTACAGGGTGTTGCCGGACTGGCCGGTGCCGTCGTCGATCGGCGAACTGTCGCCCCAGAAGGCGACCTTGCCGCTGCCGAAGGTGCTGGTGGCGAAGAAGGCCCCGGTGTTGCCCGAGTAACCGGAGCGGTAGAGCAG
>NZ_JBIBKX010000006.1:0-553239 GCF_042959425.1 Streptomyces sp. NPDC007896
TCTGGCGTTGATTTTTGGCACGCTGTTGAGTTCTCAAGGAACGGACGCTTCCTTTGTACTCACCCTCTCGGGCTTTCCTCCGGGCGCTTCCCTTCGGTCCTGCTGTCTTGCTTTGTTCTTGCGTTTCCGACTCTATCAGACCGTTTCCCGATCCGATTTCCTCGGTGCTTTCCAGGTTCCCGCTCTCGCGTTTCCCTTTCCGGCGGTCCAAACACTATCAGCGTTTTTCCGTCTCTCTGACCACGGTTCTGCGGACATGCAGAACCAGACCCCGAGATAGGATCTGACAAGTTGGGTGCTGCCAGGCAACGTCGCTTGGTCGCGTCGCTCAGCCTCAAGCAGGAGTACGACTCTACATGGGGGTTTGGAGCGCGCGCAAATCGTTTGCGTGGTGTTCTAGGGCCGCCAACCGGGACCTCTCATGCGGAACCGGTAGTTCGTATGACATACCCTGCTCAACAGTGCGCCGTCCGGTACAGGCAGTGACGGCCCATATGAATCTCCACCCCTGGGAGGCTTCCCATGACCATCGTGACGTCCCCGCTTGCAGGACGCACCATCGGACTCGCCGCGGTACCGGATCCCGTCTTCTCCGGAGCGATGGTAGGCCCCGGCACGGCGATCGACCCCGTGCGTGAGCCCGGGGAGGCTGTCTCCCCCGTTGACGGAGTGATCGTCTCGCTTCACCCGCATGCCTTTGTCGTCGTCGACGCTGAGGGCCACGGCGTACTCACGCACCTGGGCATCGACACAGTTCAGCTCAATGGCGAGGGCTTCGAACTCCTCGTCAACAAGGGTGACACCGTGACGCGCGGTCAGGCCGTCGTGCGCTGGAACCCGGCTGCCGTCGAGGTGGCCGGCAAGTCCCCGATCTGCCCGATCGTGGCGCTCGAGGCGACGGCCGACTCCCTCTCCGATCTCCGCGAGGACGGCGATGTGAAGGCCGGCGACGCCCTTTTCAGCTGGCAGTGACATCAACAGCGCTGCTGTCACAGACGGCAGGCTCGAAAACCACCGCGGCGGCGGGACGCGCCGCACTACCGGAGACGGGTGAGATGGAGACAACGCTGCGAGGCGTCGGCGTGAGCCACGGTGTGGCGATCGGCGAGGTTCGGCACATGGGAACGGCGGTGCTTGAGCCGCCTGCCAAGCAGATCCCGGCGCAGGACGCGGAGCGCGAACAGGGGCGCGCCCGCCAGGCCGTCGAGGCTGTGGCGGCCGATCTGATGGCGCGCGGCAATCTGGCGGGGGGCGAGGCCCAGGCGGTGCTCGAGGCGCAGGCCATGATGGCCCAGGACCCCGAGCTGATGGCGGACGTGGATCGGCGTATCGCGGTCGGTAGCACGGCCGAGCGTGCCGTCTATGACGCGTTCGCCTCGTATCGCGCGCTGCTGGCGGGTGCCGGTGAGTATCTCGCCGGTCGTGTGGCCGACCTCGACGATGTGCGGAATCGTATCGTCGCCCGACTGCTCGGGGTGCCCATGCCGGGCGTCCCGGACAGCGACGAGCCGTACGTCCTTATTGCTCGTGACCTTGCGCCCGCGGACACGGCGCTGCTCGACCCCACCCTCGTCCTCGGCTTCGTCACCGAGGAGGGCGGGCCGACCAGCCACAGCGCGATCCTGGCTCGGGCGCTCGGAGTGCCCGCCGTTGTCGCGCTCCCCGGCGCCGGAGAGCTCGCCGAAGGCACGGTGATCGCCGTGGACGGCAGCACCGGCGAGATCTTCGTGGAGCCGAGCGCCGAGAAGCGGGCGCAGCTGGAGGCCGCGGCGGCCGAGCGGAAGGCGTCGCTGTCGGCCTCGACCGGACCGGGTGCCACCTCGGACGGACACAAGGTGCCGCTGCTGGCCAATGTCGGCGGTCCCGCCGATGTGCCGGCCGCCGTCGAGGCCGGGGCCGAGGGTGTCGGTCTGTTCCGTACCGAGTTCCTCTTCCTGGACGACAGCAAGCAGGCGCCGTCCGAGGAGAAGCAGGTCGAGGCGTACCGGCAGGTGCTGGAGGCGTTCCCCGAGGGGCGTGTCGTGGTGCGCGTGCTGGACGCGGGCGCGGACAAACCCCTGGAGTTCCTTACTCCGGCCGACGAGCCGAACCCAGCACTGGGTGTACGGGGTCTGCGCACCCTGCTCGACCATCCCGATGTCCTGCGTACGCAGCTGACGGCGCTCGCGAAGGCCGCGGAGGGGCTGCCGGTCTACCTCGAGGTCATGGCGCCGATGGTCGCCGACCGCATCGACGCCAAGGCGTTCGCGGACGCGTGCCGTGCCGCCGGGCTGAAGGCGAAGTTCGGCGCGATGGTGGAGATTCCGTCGGCCGCGCTGCGGGCTCGCTCGATTCTCCAGGAGGTCGAGTTCCTGTCACTGGGGACCAACGACCTCGCGCAGTACACCTTCGCCGCCGACCGGCAGGTGGGTGCGGTGTCCCGACTGCAGGACCCGTGGCAGCCCGCGCTGCTCGACCTGGTCGCCGTGTCCGCCGAGGCGGCGAAGGCCGAGGGCAAGAGCTGTGGTGTCTGCGGTGAGGCCGCGTCCGATCCGCTGCTCGCGTGTGTGCTGACCGGTCTGGGGGTCACCTCCCTGTCGATGGGTGCAGCGTCGATTCCTTATGTCCGGGCGACGCTGGCCAAGTACACGCTGGCGCAGTGCGAGCGTGCCGCCGCGGCGGCACGTGCCACGGACACGGCCGACGAGGCTCGCACGGCGGCCCAGGCGGTGCTGTCCGGCGAGTAGCCGGGACCATTCGTCGAGCGGCGGTTGCTCAGGGGCGCTCCACCTTCGGGTTGGGCGCCCCTTCGCGTTCAGTGCGTATGGCGTGTCGCCTCGTCTCCGCTTCCGAGGTCGGGTGGTACGCAGTAGTCGACGCCTGACTCCGGGGAGACCAGGTCTCCGGATACGACATCGGTGCAGTAGGCGTCGAATACCTCGCCTGCGGTGAGGGGTTCCAGGCCTTCCCCGCGCAGCCGCCATCCGTAGACGCGGTCGCTCGTGTCCGGGGCGGTGGTGCGCATGACGAGTCCTCCGGCGCTGCCGGTGGCAAGGCCCAGGGCCAGGACGGTGGTGAATTCGAGGGCTTCCGCCTCGTCGAGGCGAGTGGTGCCCTCGGCGTCGTCGTCGGCCCGCAGCACCGCGACGAGTGTTTCGGGTGCCGCGGAGACGCTGCACACGAGATGGCGCTCGCCGGGGCTCGCGGTCTCGAGGACGCGGGTGATCAGGTGGGAGGCGCGGGCGAAGGACGCCCGTCCGATGTCCTCTCCGCAGGAAGCGCAGTTGCCGATGCGGGCCAGGAGTGTGGTCGCGTACTCCCAGGTCGCTTTGCGAACGGCTTCGTCGACGAGGTCGGGGACGAGTTCGGCGAGGGGCTGTCCCTCGTACGGAACGGTGGGGCCGGTGGCGGCGAGTTCGGCGGTGAAACGTGTGCGGCTGGCGGCGGTGTCGGGTTCCAGGCCGTTGTGGGCGCAGAACTCCGCGTACTCCTCGGGGTCGAAGAGCGCGACCGTGGTGTGGCTGCCTTGGGCTGCCAGGGTCCTGAGCAGGGATTCCACCTGCTGGAGGTAGGTCGTGTGGTCGTTGAACGTGAAGGTGCGGTAGCGCCGCATCACCGTGAAGTCGTGCTCGTCGGTCAGCAGACCGATGGTGCCGGCGATTTCGCGGCGCAGGACGCGTCGCATGGTCTGGTGCTCGGTGTGCGCCATGTTTCCCCCTGTGCGCAGTCGATCAATGCTCACTCACAGTAACTGGCGGCACTGACAACGTGGTGCGGGAGAGCTGGTCGCGCACCAGTCGGTGCTGAAACACGCAGGTCACGGCGATGGTCGTGCCGAAGAACGTCCAGCCGAGGGGGCCGGTCGCAATGGCCGCGGTGACGGTGAGTGGTCCAATGCTGCGTTGGCAGGACTGCGCCAGTCCATGGACGCCGAGGTAGGCGCCCTGGGCCGTCCCGGGCGCGAGGGCGACGGAGAGTTCCCAGGAGACGGTGGCGTGCAGCATCTCCGCCACGGTGAAGGCGACGGCTGAGGTCGTGAGGAAGAGCGTGGTGGTGAAGGCTCCGCCCGTGGCCGAGAGCGCCATGGCGACGCCACCGAGAGCGAAGGCGGCGGACAGGGGGAGCAACAGGGAGCGCGCGGCAGCCGTCGTGGCGCCGAAGCGGGCCAGCGGGACCTGAAGGGCCACGACCATCAGGTTGTTGAGGACCATGAGCAACGGCGCGAGGCCGTGGGGGGCTTGGTCGGAGTGGGCGATCCAGAGCGGCAGGCCGACCTTGAACACGGCGTCGTCGAGGCAGAGGACGGTCTCGGTGGCTACGTACGCGAGATAGCCGCGGTCGCGCCAGGGGTTGGCCGGCCTGGTGGTGGGGGCCGGGTCCTTGGACGTGGCGATCGTGCGTGCGGGGGACGGCGGTTCGGCGCAGCGCACGGTGAGGAGGGCGGCGGCGACGAAGGACAGCGCGTCTCCTGTCAGGAGCCACTGGTAGGCGGTGGTGGTGCCGATGGTGAGAGCGGCCGCTGCGGTGAGGCCGCCCAGGGCCCATCCGGCATTGGCGACGGTTCTGGTGACGGCCTGGTAGCGGACGCGGTCGGGTCCGGAGACGCGGGTGGCGTACAGCTTGGTGAGGACGTTGGCGGCCCGGTCGCCGAAGCTGCCGGCGGCCGAGAAGGCCAGCAGCAGGGCGTAGTTGTCGGTGGTGAGCAGTGCGAGGGAGGCCAGGGCTCGCAGGATCTGCAGGGAGATCAGGACGCGGGTGAGGGGCAGGCGGTCGGCGATGCGGCCGCCGAGCGGTGCGCCGGCGATGCCGATCGCCCCCGAGACCGCGGCGAGGGTGCCGACCTGTGCCACGGACAGGCCGGTGACGTAGGTGAAGTACAGGACCGAGACGGCTGCCCACAGGCCGCTGCCGGTCCGGTCGACGAGGGCGATCCAGAGCATTCTTCGGCCGTCGGGGCCTCCTGGAATGCGTGTCGACCATGCGGCTGTGCGGCTGATCGGACCCACCGTTCCCCCTTGCTTCCATTTATGTATTGATACATACTTGGTAACGTGGCAACACAATATGGGATCAGTGGCGCGACGGCCAAGGGAATTGCCTCGTCCGTCGAACGCGGCGTGGCCGAAGGCGCGTTGGGGCCGGGAACGGCGCTGCCTCCGGTACGCAGGCTTGCCGACGAGCTCGGGGTGAGCCCGGGGACGGTCGCTACGGCGTACAAGGAACTGCGGCGGCGTGGGATCGTCGTGACGCACGGGCGGGGCGGGACCGTGGTCGCCCCGGCTCCCGCGGTGGCGTCACGGCGACCACCGAAGGTACCGGACGGGCTGCGGGACCTGGCGGGTGGCCATCCCGACCCTCGGCTGCTTCCGCACCTGGTGCCGCCCTCGCGGCTCTCCCCCGGCGCGCGGTCGCACCGCAGCATGCCGCGTCTGGCGCGGTTGGAGGACGCCGTGCGCGACTGGCTGCGACCGGACGGGGTGCCGACGGAACACGTGACCTTCGCGCACGGCGCGCTCGATCTGATCGGGCGGCTGCTGTCGGTGGAGTTGCGTCCCGGTGACGCCGTCGCCATGGAAGACCCCGGTTATCACCATCTGCTGGACCTGGTCACGGCTCTGGGGCTGCGTACGGTCCCGGTCGCCGTGGACGACCAGGGGATGCGACCCGAAGCCTTGCGAGAAGCGCTACGGGCCGGCGCGCGAGCGGTGGTGTGCAGTCCACGGGCGCAGAATCCGTACGGCGGTCGCTTCTCGGCGGAGCGCCGGGACGCTCTGGTCGCCGTGCTCCAGGAAGAGCCCGATGTGCTCGTGGTGGAGAACGACCATGCGTCGGCCGTCGCCGACGCGCCTCTTCATGCTCTGGCCGCGGGCGGCCTTGCGCGCTGGGTGCATGTGCGGACCGTGAGCAAGTTCCTGGGGACGGACCTGCGGTGGGCGGCTGCGGCCTGCGATCCGATCACACTGGCCCGGCACGACGGGCGGATGCTGCTCACCTCCGGCTGGGTCAGCCACCTGCTCCAGGAGACGGTGTACGGGCTGATGACGGACGATGACACGCGCGCGTTGGTCGCCCGCGCACAGGACACGTACGCGCTGCGGCGGAACGCACTCCGACACGAACTCGCGGAACGCGGGATCCCGTCCCATTCCGTGAGCGGAATGAATGTCTGGGTACCGGTCCGGGACGAGTCGGCCGTCGTCAATGGACTGCGGTCCTACGGGTGGTGGGTCGCGGCGGGTGCGCGGTTCAGGATCGCTTCCGCGCCCGGTGTACGGATCTCGGTCGCGGAACTCGAACCCTCCGACGCGATGCGCCTGGCCTCGGACTTCGCTGTCGTGCTCGGCGAGTCCGAGGCCACCTACGGAGGTTGATCAACCGCGTTCGCGGGCCAGCTCTTCGTAGAAGTGCAGCAACTCGACGTTGTCCACGGAGCCGATGTTGACCGCTTTCTCCAAAGGGGCTCCCTGGAGGAGGCGCTTGACCGGAACCTCGATGCGTTTACCCGTGAGGGTGTGCGGGACGCCGGGCACCTCGATGATCTCGTCGGGGACGTGACGCGGGGAGAGCTGTTCGCGGATGGTCTGCTTGATGCGGTTCAGGAGGGCCTCGTCGAGCGCGGCTCCGGGGGCGAGGTGGACGAAGAGGGGCATCCAGTAGCCGCCGTCGGGCTGTTCGACACCGATGACGAGCGACTCCTTGATCTCAGGGAGGCGTTCTACGGCTTCGTAGATGTCGGCCGACCCCATGCGCACGCCCTGGCGGTTGAGCGTCGAGTCCGAGCGGCCGTGGATGACGACGGAACCGCGCGAGGTGAGGGTGATCCAGTCACCGTGGCGCCACACACCGGGATACGTGTCGAAGTAGCTGTCGTGGTAGCGGCTACCGTCAGGATCGTTCCAGAAGCGGATGGGCATGGACGGCATCGGGTTGGTGACCACCAGCTCACCGACTTCGTCGGTGAGGGGCTTGCCGCCGGGGTCCCAGGACTGGAGGTCGGTGCCGAGGCCGGGGGCCTGGAGTTCCCCGATGTACACCGGCAGCGTCGGCACCGCTCCCGCGAAGCAGGAGCACACGTCCGTGCCACCGCTGACGGAGGCGATCCACAGATCGTCGCGGACCTCGTCGTGCAGCCAGCGGAAACCGTCGGGCGGCAGGGGCGAGCCGGTCGTCGCGACGCACTGCACGCGCGTGAGGTCGAAGTCCTGGGAGGGGTGGACGCCCGCCTTTCGGCACGCCATCACATACGCGGCGGACGTGCCGAAGAGGGTCGCTCCCGTGCGTTCGGCGATCCGCCACTGGGCGCCCGTGTCCGGGTATCCGGGGCTGCCGTCGTAGAGGACGATCGTGGTGCCCGTGAGGAGGCCGGAGACGAGGAAGTTCCACATCATCCAGCCGGTGGACGTGTACCAGAAGAAGCGGTCCTCGGGGCCGAGGTCGCAGTGCAGGCCCAGTTGCTTGAGGTGCTCGACGAGGATGCCGCCCTGGGACTGGACGATGGCCTTGGGGAGGCCGGTCGTGCCGGAGGAGTACAGCACCCACAAAGGGTGCTCGAAAGGGACCTGTTCGAAGACGGGCGCCACGTCCGCCGAGGTCAGCTCGGACCAGTCCAGGGCGCCTTCGGGGGCTTCGGTGCCGAGCAGCGGGATGTGGACGACGGCGCGCAGGGTCGGCAGTTCGCGGCGCAGTTCGGCGACCACGTCCCGGCGGTCGTGCTCCTTGCCGCCGTAGCGGTAGCCGTCGACCGTGAAGAGCACGACGGGTTCGACCTGCTGGAAGCGGTCGAGGACGCTGCGCGCGCCGAAATCGGGGGCACAGGACGTCCACACGGCCCCTACGGCAGCCGTCGCGAGCAGGGCGGCCACGGCCTGCGGAATGTTCGGGAGATAGCCGCTGACGCGGTCTCCCGGGCGTACCCCGAGGGCGCGCAGCTCGGCGGCCAGGGAGCCGACCTGACGGCGCAGCTCGGACCAGCTCACCGGGGTCGCCTCGTGGGTCTCGTCGACGTACAGGAGCGCTGGTTCGTCCGTGCGGGTCTCGGCCGCGCGCAGGGCATGCTCGGCGTAGTTCAGGGTCGCCCCGGGGAACCATTCGGCACCGGGCATCGAGCGGTCGCCGAGCACGCGCGCGTAGGGGGTCGAAAACCGTACGTCGAACCACTCGGTGACGGCCTTCCAGAACGTGTCCAGTTCCCGTACCGACCAGCTGTGCAGTGCCGGGTAGCCGCCCTCGGACGGGGCTCCGTGGTGCTCGGCCGCCCAGGCCTGGAACTTCGTGACCTGCGCCTGAGTGATGCGCCCTGGGTCGGGCTGCCAGAGCGCTGAGGGGTTCGCGGTGGACATGAATCGGCTCCCGGACTGTGTGCGTCGGTCGCGTACGAGCTGGGGTGTGCGCGTCACGCGGCTGACACGGACGATGCCATGTGATCGACTTCCGCACCAGGGTGTGCCACAGATGGTCGTCCACGTGAAGATGTGCCCCCACTGCGGGTGAACGGCAGTTGAACGACTCACTCATTTGGCGCAGGCAATGGCAGGGTGAGCAGCATGGACGGTCGTGACCTGGTGCGTTCGGTGAAGACGGTCGGTTCGACGGGGGCGGCCCAGGGCTTGCGTACCGTGCGGGCCGCATGGCGAAGGAGGCGTGCCGACGCCGCTGGGTTGCCGCAGCGGGGGGCCGAGCGCGCGCGGGTGCCCGGCCCGGTGGAGGGGGTGGAGCCGACGCCCGGGGGTGGGGTCGTCCGGTTCACGCGGTCCGAGCTGCGGATCATGGTCGCGGTGAGCGGGGCGGTGTTCTGGGGCTGGGACGGTGCCGGTCCGGAGCCGTCCTACGCGCTCGCGGGCCGTTGCCCGGAGCCGGACCCGCGGGCGGTCCTGGAGCCCGACAAGGACGGCGGCTGGCGGGTGGTGGCCGAACGGGTGACGGTCGTCGTCTCGCGGCACGGCGCCGTCGAGGTGCGAACCCCTGGTGGTGTGATCCTGCGCCGCGATCTGCCGCCCCGTTGGTGGGAGCCGGTCGACGGGGGCGGCGCGCGCTGGATGCAGCGCTCGGAAGTGGCCGCCGACGCTCGGTTCTTCGGCCTGGGCGGGCGCGCGGCCGGTCCCAGGCTGCGCGACGGGACGTACCGGCTGTGGAACACGGATCCCGGGCACGCCTTCGCGCCGGGCGACGATCCGCTGTACATCACGATGCCCGTGCAGATGGTGGTCTCCGACGCGGGCACGCATCTCGTGTTCCACGACACCTCCTGGGACGGCACGGTGAACCTGCGCGAGGGAGAGGAAGGCGCGGGGTCGGGGCACGACCGGGCGGGAACGTGCGAGCTGCGGATGGACGGCGGCCCGCTGCGCTGCTGGATGATGGTGGGCACCCCCGCGCGCGTGCTGCATGCCTGGGCCTCGCTCACCGGGGCGCCCGCGCTGCCGCCCGCATGGGCTCTGGGGCACCATCACGCCCGCTGGGGCTTCGGCAGCGAGCAGGAGGTGCGGCGGATCGTCGCGGGCTATCAGGAGCGCGGTCTGCCCCTCGACGCGGTCCACCTGGACATCGATCACTACGACGCCCACCAGGTGTTCACGGTGGACCGGGAGCGCTTCGCGAAGCTGCCGGTGCTCGCCGAGGAACTGCGCCGCGACGGCATCCGGCTGGTGTCGATCGTCGACCCGGCGGTCAAGGCCGAGCCGGGCAACGCGGTGTACGACAGTGGTCTCGCCGAGGACGCCTTCGTACGGGATGTCTCGGGCCGGCTCGTGCGGGGCGTCGTATGGCCCGGGGAGTCGGTCTATCCGGACTTCACGCACGCGCGTGTGCGGGAGTGGTGGGGCGGCCTCTACCAGGAGCGGCTGGCGCAGGGGTTCGCGGGATTCTGGCACGACATGAACGAGCCCACGTCGTTCACGGCGTTCGGGGAGTCGACGCTGCCGAGGTCGGCTCGGCACTCCCTGGAGGGACGCGGCGGCGACCATCGTGAGGCGCACAACGTGTACGCCCTGGGCATGGCCCGAGCCGCGTACGAGGGCCTGCGCGAGCTGGATCCCCAGGAGCGGCCGTTCCTCTTCTCGCGCTCCGGATGGGCCGGAATGCAGCGCTACGGAGGGACCTGGTCCGGAGACGTGGCCACAGGCTGGCCCGGGCTGCGGGCCTCGTTGTCACTGGTGATGGGGCTCGGGCTGTGCGGGGTTCCGTACTCGGGTCCCGACGTGGGCGGTTTCGACGGCAGCCCTTCTCCCGAGCTGTACCTGCGGTGGTTCCAGCTCGGCGCGTATCTGCCGCTGTTCCGTACGCACGCGAGTCTGCGGGCGGGTCGCCGGGAGCCCTGGGAGTTCGGTGACGACGTACTGGAGCACGCGCGCGTGGCGCTCGTCGAGCGGCGGCGGCTGCTCCCGTACTTCATGACGCTGGCGCTGCTGGCGCGCCGCACCGGCGCACCCTATGTGCGGCCCCTGTGGTGGGCGGCTCCGGAGGACCGGGCGCTCAGGGACTGCGAGGACGCCTTCATGCTGGGCGACTGCCTCCTTGTGGCACCGGTGCTGGACCACGGGGCCGACCGTCGTGCGGTGCAGCTGCCCCGAGGGCGCTGGTACGACACGGTCACCGAGAAGGCGTACGAGGGGCCGGCCCAGGTGTTGCTCGATGCCCCCTTGTCGCGGATTCCGGTGCTGGCGCGCGCGGGTGCCGTCGTGCCCGTCCGGGGCGGCGACGGCGGCCTGGAGCTGGAGGCGTGGGCTCCGGCGCGCGGGCGGGTCGGGGGCGGGCTCGCCGTGCCGGACCGCGGCGATGGCTGGGACGAGCCCGAGCTCGAACGCTATGTGACGCGTTGGGAGGGGCAGCAGGTGGTCGTGCGGCGGGACGGAGAGGGCGGACCGGGCAAGCCGGAGTATCCGGTCCGGGTGCGGGGCCTCGGTGCGCGATGACGGCCTCCGAGAACCCCGGGGGACCCCCTCGGACGTACCACCCTCAGACGTAGCGTCCCTCGAACCATGCGCGCGCCGCCAAGGTGTGCAGCGGGAAGGCGAGCTCGGCGGGCCGGCGCAGCAGGTGCCAGCCCTCGGTCTCGTCCGTGGCGGCGGACGGTGGCAGTTCGGCGGCCGGGCGCTCGGGCAGGAGCCCGAAGAGCAGCAGGTGACCGGCGGGAGAGCTCATCGCGTCGGCGAGCCGCACCTCGCGGCTCGCCACGTCGATTCCCGTCTCCTCCTTGAGTTCCCGGGCGACGGCGTGCCGCCAGTCCTCCCGGTGGTCGATGAACCCTCCGGGCAGCGCGATTCCCCCGCGCGCGGGGGCGATGGTCCGGGTGATGACGATCAGGGCTGCGCCCCTGTCGTCGTACACGGGTTGCAGGGCCACCGCGACCGGCAGCGGATTGCGGTAGGCCACGCCGCCACAGACGGCGCAGGTGCGGGGCCAGCCGGAGTTGCCTTCTCCGTAGGGTGCTCCGCAGCTCGAACAGTGAGAGTCGGGCGCGAAGTCGGCGGGTGGGTGCGGGGTTGCGGACACGCCGCGGACTGTAGCCGATCACTTCTCGCTCGTCTTCGGGTGCCTCATCAGGTGCGGGCCCGGATGCCTGTGGAAGTGCGTCTCGCGATGCGGTCCGCCCCGCCGTCACGGGGCGGACCGGCCCGGCTCAGGGGGACGAAGTGAGCGACTTCTTGGACACGGGGAAGTCGAAGTACGTGTCGGGGTAGGGCTCGGGCTTGTACGTGTAGTGCCACCACTCCTCGGCGAGGTTGACGAACCCGAGGTCTTCGAGGGTGCTCTTCAGGAGCAGCCGGTTGGCTCGCCGCAGGCCCTGGATGCGCGGGTCCAGCGTGTGGGCGAGGGTGTCGAAGCAGTCGAAGCCGGTACCCATGTCCACGGAGTTGTCCGGGAAGCGCTCGTCCTGGGGCGCGTAGCAGGGCACGAGGGGTTCTCCGGGGACGTACGGGCGGGTCGGCTTCGCCGGCAGCCGCACGATCGTGAGGTCCATCGTCGAGCCGCGGCTGTGTCCGGACTTCTCGGCGATGTAACCGTCCTCGAACAGACGGGTCTTGTCGACCTGCGGATAGAACTCGGGCTTCATCGCCTGGTCGTCGAGGTCCTCGGCCCAGCGCACGAAGTGATCGACGGCGCGTTGCGGCCGGTAGCAGTCGTACACCTTGAGGGTGTAGCCCTCGTGCAGGAGTGTGACCTGGGCCTTGTGGAGGGCTTCGGCGGCGGGCCGGGTCAGGATGCAGAACCGCTGCCGGTAACCGTCGATGCGCTCGCCCACGAAGTTGTGCGGCGTGAAGTAACGCATCTCCTGGATGATCGTCGGGTCCACGGATCCCAGGGCCACGAAGTCCTCGGGAGCCTTCGGCTCGGGTGTCGCCCGGGCGGTGGCGGAGGCGGCGGTCACGGCCAGTAAGGCGGCGAGCGTGGTCACCAGACCGCGTACGGCGGTGGAGAGTCGTGTCATGTCGCCTGCATCTATCAGGCGCGGGATCCGCCAGGGAAGGGATCGCGTGCGGTCGGGCACCATCGAGTGAGGGAACCACCGGCTTGCCCAACGGGCCCTGGAGCCGTACCGGGAGGTGCGGCCGGAACCACCCCCGTAGGCCCCGGCCGCACCTCCCGGTACTTCGACGCCCAGGAGGCGTCCACGGTTCTCTCCGTCGCGCTGCCCATTTCCCGATGCCCGTGGCACACTTCTGACGTTCCGTCAGATCCAGTGTCGTGGAGGGGTCTTGTCGCGTACACGTACACCCGTGGTCACCGGATGGTTCGCCGGGGACGGGGACGACTTCCGTCTCCTCGGCACGCGCTGCTCCGCGTGCGCCTCGATCTTCTTTCCCCGCGAGGACGTCTTCTGCCGGAATCCGGGGTGCCAGGGCGGTGAGCTGACCGA
Source organism: Streptomyces sp. NPDC007896 (assembly GCF_042959425.1). Classification (NCBI taxonomy): domain Bacteria; kingdom Bacillati; phylum Actinomycetota; class Actinomycetes; order Kitasatosporales; family Streptomycetaceae; genus Streptomyces; species Streptomyces sp. NPDC007896. The sequence continues at coordinate 12,836 of NZ_JBIBKX010000006.1, forward strand.
GGTACCGCTGTCCCGGCGCGGTCGCGTCTGGTCGTACACCGACAGCCGGTACCGGCCTCCGTCACCGTATGTGACCGATCCGGAACTCTCGTGGGAACCCTATGCGTTGATCGCTGTGGAGCTGGAATCCGAGCGGATCGTCGTACTCGGCCAGACGGTTCCCGGGATCACCGTCTCCGACCTGGCGGTGGGCATGGAGGTGGAGGTCGTCCCCGGTGTGCTGAACGAGGACGAGGAGACGACCTGGACGACGTGGCACTGGCGGCCGACGGGGGTGACGGCATGAAGAGCGTGTGGCGTACGGGGGTGACGGGATGAGCGGTGAGGTGGCGGTGCTCGGCGCGGGTATGCACCCGTGGGGCAAGTGGGGGCGCGGATTCGTCGAGTACGGGGTCGTGGCGGCGCGCGCTGCGCTGGCCGACGCGGGAATCGACTGGCGGGACGTCGGCTCGGTCGTGGGCGCGGACACCGTGCGCGCCGGCTATCCGGGGTACGTGGCGGGAGCGACGTTCGCCAAGGCGCTGGGCTGGCAGGGAGCGCGGGTCACGAGTGTGTACGCCGCGTGCGCGTCTGGTGCGCAGGCTCTCAACACGGCGCGGGCACAGATCCTTTCGGGCCTCGCGGACGTGGTCCTCGTGGTCGGCGCCGACGCGGCGCCCAAGGGATTCTTCCGTCCGGCGGGCGGGGACAGGCCGGACGATCCCGACTGGCTGCGGTTCCGGGTCCTCGGAGCGACGAATCCGACGTACTTCGGGCTGTATGCGCGGCGGCGGATGGCCGTGCACGGGGACACCCTGGAGGACTTCGCGCAGGTCAAGGTGAAGAACGCCGCCCTCGGGGCGCTGAATCCGAACGCGCGGTACCGCAAGAGGGTCACGGCCGAGGAGGTGGCGGGCTCCGCCGTCGTCGCCGACCCGTTGCGGCTGCTCGACATCTGCGCGACGTCCGACGGGGGCGCCGCCCTCGTGCTGTCGAGCATGGACTTCGCGCGACGGCACGGGGCGGCGGACCCCGTACGGATCCGCGCGGTGTCGACGGTGACACCGCGCTACCCCAACACCGTGCTGGATCTCCCGGACATCGCCACGGACTCCGCCGTCACGGTGGAACCCGCGGCCGGCACCTTCCGGGCCTCGATCGCGCGGGCGGCGTACGAGGAGGCGGGCATCGATCCCGAGGACCTCTCGCTCGCCGAGGTGTACGACCTGTCCACGGCCCTGGAATTGCAGTGGTACGAGGACCTGGGGCTGTGCGGGGAGGGCGAGGCCGCGAAGCTGCTGCGGGAGGGTGCCACGTCGCTGGGCGGGCGCATACCGGTGAACGTCAGCGGCGGACTGGCCTCCTTCGGAGAGGCCGTTCCGGCGCAGGCCATAGCCCAGGTCTGCGAGCTGACATGGCAGCTGCGCGGAGACGCGGGCGACCGGCAGGTCGCGAGCGCGCGTGTGGGGATCACCGCGAACCAGGGGTTATTCGGACACGGGTCGTCGGTCATCGCCGTCCGCTGAGTCGGCGGACGGTCGAATGCGCCGCGTTCAGGGGCGGCGTGCGCTGCGACGATCGCCGTCCACGGACGCTCGCCCGCGCGGCCGTCAGTACTCGGTGTGACGACCTCGGAATGCTGCGTGAACAGCTCGTGAATCGCGCCCGGGCGTGCGCGGGCGGGGCCAGTATGCTCCCGTGCCCTCCTGGACGGATACTGTCCGCTTCGCCTTCCAGCCGGTCGTCAACCTGACGACCGGAGGGGTTGCGGCGCTGGAGATACTCGCTCGTCCCGAATCCGGTGACATCCTGGCACAGGCCCGCCGCGACCCCGAACTCGACGGTCGGCTGGCGGCGTTGGCGATCCGCGCAGCGGCCCGCAGGGAGACGATGCTGCCGCTGCACGTGAATGTCTTCGCCGGGACACTGGCCGATCTCGGGCGGCTCGCGGCGCTGCGCGACGCCGTGCGCGAGGCCGGTCGGCTGCCGTGGGAGGTGACGATCGACATCGGTCCGCCGTACACCCACGTGCCGCACCACGCCCTGCTGGAGGCGGTGTCCATCGTGCGAAGCGAAGGCTTCCGGATCTGTGCGGACGGGGTGGGCGACGGCGACGTTCCCTTGCGGCTGCTCACGGACCTCGCGCCCGAGCTGGTGAAGCTCGATGTGTCCCTGCTGACGCGGCCTGCGGCGGTCCGGGCGATGCGGACGCTGTGCGAGCAGCTGGGCGCGCTGCTGTCCGTGGAGGGCGTCGAGACGGAGCTGCAGTGCGCGGCCGCGGTGTCGGCGGGGGCGCAGTTGGCACAGGGCGATCTGTTCGCGCCGCCCGCTCGGCTGCCCGTCGCGGACGTATACGTTCCGGCCCTCTCCCCAGGCGTCGCGGCGGCCCCCCGGTCGGGTCCGTCGGTGCGGCAGTTCGTGCGGCCCGCCGCGCTGCTGCCCGCGACGGCGTCCGCGGGGCAGGTGCGGGCGCTGCTCACCGGATCGCCCGACGTGTCCGGTGTGCTGCTCGTGGACCCCTCCGGGATCCCGGTCCGTTCAGTGCACCGGTCACGGTTTCTGCTGTCGATGTCGGGGCCGTACGGGCATGCCCTGTACGCCGACCGGCCGGCCGCCAAGCTGGGTGATCCGCCGCGTACGGTCGGCGTCGACGCGACCGCGTGGGAGGTCCTCGACGTGGTGGCGGACGGCGAGCGGGACCGTACGTCGGACGATGTCGCGGTCGTCGATCACTACGGGCGGTGCGTGGGGGTCGTACGCCTGGCCGATCTCGTACGAGCGCTCTCCGAGAGCCGGGTCGAGGAGGCGGCCGGGCTCAACCCGCTGACCAGGCTGCCCGGTTCGGACGCGATCACCGGCGAGGTGGACCGGCGGATCGCCGACGGCCGGACGTTCGTGCTCAGTTGGCTCGATGTCGACCACTTCAAGCAGGTCAACGACGGAGCGGGTTTCGCGGCGGGCGACGAGCTGATCCGGGCGGTCGGGCGGACGCTGCAGCACGCGGCTTCCGGGACGACCCGCGTGGGGCACATCGGCGGCGACGACTTCCTGGTGCTCGCCGATCCGGAGACTCTCGGCCCGCTGGCCGGCGCGGTACTTGACGCACCCTGGTCGGCGGGCGGACGTCCCGTCACCTTGTCGCTGGCCACGGTCCTGTGCGCGCCGGGCAGCGTGACCGACCACCGACAGGCGGCGGCCTGCCTGGCACCACTCAAGCAGGCCGCCAAGGCTCTGAGCGGGGCGAGTTGGGTACTGGGGCGGGCGGGACTGCCGGGACATGAGGTGCTGCGTGGTTCGGGGGCGGAGCGGGCACAGGCCGGTTGAGCGACGGACCAGGAGGCTTCTGAGCAACGGCCGTGCCGCCCGGGACCCCTGTGACGGGTGAGGGCGAAGGGACGGTCGGCCCGGGATCCGTGTCCCGAGCAGGCCCGTACCGCGCCCCGATCCCGGCTCGTTCGCGGCCCTCAACCGTTGCCGTCGGCGACCTTGACGCCCTCTGTGCTCCGGTGAACACTTCCGGATGTCAGTCGGCATCGCCGCATTCGGGCGTCTTCAGGCACCGCACCGCTCGGGTTCCCGACCTGTTCCCAAGGCCGGCCCCCACGGGCGATTCCGCTGCGACGGCACGCTCGTCACGGACGCCGGGCGGGGCGCGGGACCTCCCTGCCTTCGGCTGAAGTAGCCATGGGAAACGCACCCCGCACGGTGGCCCGGAGCGGACCGCTCCGGGCGAGGCCTAGGAGCCGCCATGAGCAACGGCGACATTTTTGTCGGCGAGTTGATCGGCACTGCGATTCTGATTCTGTTCGGCGCGGGGGTCTGCGCCGCGGTCACCCTCAACAAGTCCAAGGCGCAGGGCGCCGGCTGGGTCGTCATCGCGTTCGGATGGGGTTTCGGCGTGCTCGCCGGTGCCTACACCGCGGCGCCGCTGTCCGGCGGTCAGATCAACCCGGCCGTGACCATCGGTTTCGCCATCGAGGGCTCGACGAAGTGGGAGGACGTGCCCTTCTACATTCTGGGCCAGTTCGCGGGCGCCATCGTCGGCGCCGTGCTCTGCTGGCTGCTCTACCTCGGCCAGTTCAACCTGAATGCCGACGAGGACAAGGCCATCGAGACGCTGGGCATCTTCTCGACCCGGCCAGAAATCAACCATCCCGTGCAGAACCTCATCACCGAGACCATCGCCACCGTCGGCCTGATGCTGCCCATTCTGGCCATGGTCGGCGGCCACAAACACGTGGCGGGGATCGGCGACGCGGGACTGCCCGTCCAGCTCATCGCGTTCCTCGTGGTCGGTATCGGACTCTCGCTGGGCGGCCCCACCGGGTACGCCATCAACCCGGCCCGTGACCTGGGACCGCGCCTCGCCCACGCATTGCTGCCGATTCCCAACAAGGGCACCTCGGAGTGGAGTTACTCCTGGATCCCGGTGGTCGGCCCGATCGCCGGTGCCGCCATCGGGGCCGCGATCTACAACGCAGCCTTCTGACGAGAACGCAGCCTTCTCACGCAGCCTTCTGACGAAGAAGACGTAAGGGGACGTCATGACGGAGAACGCCGAGAAGTACGTCGCCGCAATCGACCAGGGCACCACCTCCAGCCGCTGCATCATCTTCGACCGGGGCGGCGCGATCGTCGCCGTCGACCAGCGCGAGCACCGCCAGATCTTCCCCAAGCCGGGCTGGGTGGAACACGACGCCACCGAGATCTGGTCCAAGGTGCAGGCGGTCGTCGCGGGAGCGATCGCCAAGGCGGGTCTGCGCGCCGACCAGCTGAGCGCGCTCGGCATCACCAACCAGCGCGAGACCACGGTCCTGTGGGACCGGGCCACCGGCAAGCCCGTGCACAACGCGATCGTCTGGCAGGACACCCGGACCTCGGCGCTCTGCAACCAGCTGGGCGGCACGGACGGCCAGGACCGCTTCCGCGAACAGACCGGCCTGCCGCTGGCCAGCTACTTCTCCGGCCCCAAGGCGGCCTGGCTGCTCGACAACGTGCCCGGGCTGCGCGCGCGTGCCGAGCGCGGTGAGATCGCCTTCGGCACCATCGACTCCTGGCTGATCTGGAACCTGACCGGCGGCACGGACGGCGGTCGGCACGTCACCGACGTCACCAACGCCGGGCGCACCATGCTGATGAACCTGGAGACCCTCCAGTGGGACCCGTCGATCCTCGCGGCGATGAACATCTCCGAGGCCGTGCTGCCCGAGATCAGGTCGTCGGCCGAGGTGTACGGCACCGCCGTGGGCCAGCTGGCGGGCGTCCCCGTCGCCTCGGCGCTCGGCGACCAGCAGGCAGCGGTCTTCGGACAGGCCTGCTACGACGTGGGCACCGCCAAGAACACGTACGGCACCGGCAGCTTCCTGCTGCTCAACACCGGCAACCGGCCCGTCCCCTCGAAGAACGGGCTGCTGACGACCATGGGCTACAAGATCGGCGGCGAGGCGCCCGTCTACTGCCTCGAAGGGTCGATCGCGATCACCGGCGCCCTGGTGCAGTGGTTCCGCGACCAGCTCGGCATCATCCGCAACGCCGACGAGATCGAGACGCTGGCCGCGAGCGTCGACGACAACGGCGGCGCGTACATCGTGCCCGCGTTCTCGGGCCTGTTCGCGCCCTACTGGCGCTCCGACGCGCGCGGTGTCGTCACCGGCCTCACCCGGTACGTCACCAAGGCACACCTCGCCCGCGCGGTTCTGGAGGCGACGAGCTGGCAGACCCGGGAGGTCGTCGACGCCATGTTCCAGGACTCCGGCGTGCAGATCACGACCCTGAAGGTGGACGGCGGCATGACCAAGAACAATCTGCTGATGCAGCACCAGGCGGATGTCCTTGGCGTGCCGGTGATCCGTCCCCGGGTGTCCGAGACGACATGTCTGGGGGCAGCCTACGCGGCAGGGCTCGCGACCGGTGTGTGGAACGACCTCGACGAGCTGAAGTCGCACTGGCAGAAGGACGTCGAGTGGACACCGTCCATGGAGGCCTCGGTGCGCGACCGTGAGTACCACAACTGGCGCAAGGCGGTGGAGAAGAGCTTCGGCTGGCACGAGGACGACGTCAGCTGAGACAGGGGTCCACACGCGCGTGCGTCTCGCGTGAGCCACACGCGCGTGCGGGACGGCGGCCCGTACCCCGGTCGGCGGGGGTACGGGCCGTATGCGCGGTTCGGACCGTATGCGCGGGTCAGGTGGTGACCGGTTCGCGTCGGTCGGCTCCGTAGGCCATCGCGTGCTGGACGACCTCGATGAGGACCTCCTTGGCCGACTCCCGGTCTCTGGCGTCACACAGCACGACCGGAACGTGGTCGTCGAGGTCGAGTGCCTGGCGGACCTCGTCGACCGGGTACCGGGCCGATCCCTCGAAGCAGTTGACGCCCATCACGAACGGTATGGAGCGCCGCTCGAAGTAGTCGACGGCGGCGAAACAGTCCTCCAGGCGGCGTGTGTCGGCGAGTACGACGGCGCCCAGGGAGCCGGAGGCGAGCTCGTCCCACAGGAACCAGAAGCGGTCCTGCCCGGGCGTCCCGAAGAGGTAGAGCACCAGGTCCTCGCGGAGCGTGATGCGGCCGAAGTCCATGGCGACGGTGGTGGTGTGCTTGCCCTCCACGCCGCTGGTGTCGTCGACCGGGCGGCCCGCCTCGGTGAGCACCTCCTCGGTGCGCAGCGGTTTGATCTCGCTGACCGCGCCGACCAGGGTCGTCTTGCCCACCCCGAAGCCACCGGCCACCAGGATCTTGAGCGTGACGGGCTCGACCGGGGGCTTGCCGCGCTCAGAACGCCCGAAGATCATCGATCTCTTCTCCTGCTTGATGGGGGTCGTGGGACGGTGGGCCGTAGCCCCCGCCGCCGGGGGTTTCGATGACAAGTACGTCGCCGGGGCCGACGTCGGCCGTATCACTTGCGCCAAGTTCCGTGACCGTGCCGTCCGCGCGCTCCACCCGGTTGGCGCCGAGCGCTCCGGGCTCGCCGCCGGCCATGCCGTAGGGCGGGACCCTGCGGTGCTGGGACAGTGTGGAGACGGTCATGGGCTGATGGAACCGGATGCGGCGCACGGCACCGTCCCCGCCGCTCCAGCGCCCGGCTCCGCCGCTGCCCGGCCGGACCGCGAACTCGTCGAGCTGGACCGGCAGTCGCCACTCCAGGATCTCGGGGTCGGTGAGCCGCGAGTTGGTCATGTGGGTCTGTACGACGGAGGCGCCGGGGAAGCCGTCGCCCGCGCCGGATCCGGAGGCCACGGTCTCGTAGTACTGGTAGCGCTCGTTGCCGAAGGTGACGTTGTTCATCGTTCCGGACCCCTCGGCCTGCACGCGCAGGGCTCCGTACAGTGCGCCGGTGATCGCCTGAGAGGTCTCCACATTGCCCGCGACCACGGCGGCGGGGGCCTCGGGAGCGAGCATCGAGCCACGCGGCACGACGATGTCGAGCGGGCGCAGGCAGCCGTCGTTGAGCGGGATGTCGTCGGCGACCAGGGTGCGGAAGACGTACAGGACGGCGGCGTTGACCACCGCGAAGGGTGCGTTGAAGTTGGTGTCGAGCTGCGGGGACGTACCCGTGAAGTCGACAGTGGCGGAGCGGTTTTCGCGGTCTACGCGGACCCGGACGCGGATGACCGCCCCGGAGTCGGTCTCGTAGGCGAACTCACCGTCTTCCAGGGCGTCGATGACGCGGCGTACGGCTTCCTCCGCGTTGTCCTGCACGTGCCGCATGTAGGCCTGGACGACATCGATGCCGAAGTTGCCGATCATACGGGCGACTTCGTCGACGCCCTTCTGGTTGGCGGCGATCTGGGCACGCAGGTCGGCGAGGTTGGTCTTCGGATTGCGTGAGGGGTAGGGCGCCTCGGTGAGCAGGCGAAGGGTCTCGGCCTCGCGGAAGCGGCCGTTCTCGGCGAGCAGCCAGTTGTCGAAGAGGATGCCCTCTTCCTCGATGGTGCGGCTGTTCGCGGGCATGGAGCCCGGGGCGATGCCGCCGATCTCGGCGTGGTGTCCGCGTGAGGCGACGTAGAACAGGATGTGCTCACCCTCCGTGTCGAAGACCGGGGTGATCACGGTGACGTCGGGGAGGTGGGTGCCTCCGTGGTACGGGTCGTTGACCGCGTACGTGTCACCCGGGCGCATGCTGTCTCCGCGTCGCCGGATGACCTCCTGCACGCTCGTGCCCATCGAGCCCAAGTGGACAGGGATGTGAGGGGCGTTGGCGACAAGACTGCCGTCGGGGTCGAAGAGCGCGCAGGAGAAGTCCAGGCGTTCTTTGATGTTGACCGACTGGGCCGTGGACTCCAGACGGGCACCCATCTGTTCGGCGATGGACATGAAGAGGTTGTTGAAGACCTCGAGGAGAACCGGGTCCGCGTCTGTGCCGAGATCGGAACTCTGCGTAACCGCCACGCGTTCCATGACCAGATGCCCGTCGTCGGTCGTCGCGGCCCGCCAGCCGTCGTCGACGACGGTGGTCGCGCTGGCCTCGGTGATGATCGCGGGGCCGGTGACCGTTTCACCGGGGGGCAGTTCCTCGCGGCGATGCAGGGGTACGTCGCGCCAGGCGCCGCCCGTGTGGAGGCTGACCGTCTCCGTCGCGCCTCGGGCGGACGAAGGGGTGGCGAGGGCCGAGAGATCGGGGGGGTCGGTGAGTCCGGTGGCTTCTACGGAGAGGGCTTCCACGACGACCGGCCGATCGAGGGTGAAGGAGTAGGTGGCGCGATGGCGTTCTTCGAAGGCGTGGGTCATGGTGTCGGGCTCGGTGAGCTCGACGGTGAGCGCCGTGTCCGTTCCGTCGTAGCGGAGTTGGGCGCGGCGGGTGACGCGGATGCGGTCCTCGGGCACGTCCTCGGCGAGGAGTTCGGCGCGGGTGGCGCCCTCCAGGTCGTCGGCGGTCTTGAGGATGCCGGGCATCGCGGAGACCTCAAGGGGTGCCTCCACGGACTGCTCGCGCATGGCCGTCGTGTCGGCGAGTCCGATGCCGAGGGCGGACAGGACGCCGGCCATGGGCGGGACGAGGACGGTGCGGATGCCGAGCGAGTCGGCGACCATGCACGCGTGCTGGCCGCCCGCGCCGCCGAAGGTGGTGAGCGCGTACCGGGTGACGTCGTGGCCCTTCTGGACCGAGATCCGCTTGACCGCGTTGGCGATGTTGGCCACGGCGATCTGCAGGTAACCCTCCGCCACCTGCTCCGGGGTGCGGTCGTCGCCGGTCTTCTCACGGATCTCGCGCGCGAGAGCGGCGAACCGGTCGCGGACGAGTGTGTCGTCGAGGGGCTGGTCGCCGTCGGGGCCGAACAGTTCGGGGAAGTGGGTGGGTTGGATGCGGCCGAGTGCGACGTTGGCGTCCGTGACGGTGAGTGGGCCGCCACCGCGGTAGCAGGCGGGGCCGGGGTCGGCGCCGGCCGAGTCGGGGCCCACCCGGTAGCGGGAGCCGTCGAAGTGGAGCACCGAGCCGCCACCCGCGGCGACAGTGTGGATGTCCAGCATCGGCGCCCGCAGCCGGACCCCGGCGATCCGAGTGGTGAAGACCCGCTCGTACTCGCCCGCGAAGTGGGAGACGTCCGTGGAGGTGCCGCCCATGTCGAAGCCGATGACACGGTCGAAACCGGCGAGCTGCGACATCCGGGCCATGCCGACGATGCCGCCCGCCGGGCCGGACAGGATGGCGTCCTTGCCGCGGAACTGACCCGCTTCGGCGAGGCCCCCGTTGGACTGCATGAACATCAGTCGCACGCCCTGGAGCTCATCGGCGACATGCTGGACGTAGCGGCGCAGCACGGGCGACAGGTAGGCGTCGACGACGGCTGTGTCACCGCGCGGGACGAGCTTCATCAGCGGGCTGACCTCGCTGGAGAGCGAGATCTGCGGGAAGCCGGTGTGTGCCGCCAGCTCGCCGACGGCCTCTTCATGAGCGGGGTGGAGGTGACTGTGCATGCAGACGACGGCGACGGCCCGGATCCCGGAGTCGTACGCCTCCTGGAGGGGCCCGGCGAGGGCGTCCAGGTCGGGGGCGCGCAGGACCGTGCCGTCGGCGGCGATCCGCTCGTCGACCTCGACCACGCGTTCGTACAGCAGCTCGGGCAGTTCGATCGCGCGGGCGAAGATGTGGGGGCGGTTCTGGTAGGCGATGCGCAGGGCGTCGCGGAAGCCTCGGGTGATGACGAGGAGGGTGCGCTCTCCCTTGCGTTCCAGGAGGGCGTTGGTGGCGACGGTGGTTCCCATGCGGACGGCGTCGATCCGCGCGCCGTGGGCGTCCTGGCCGCTGCCGAGGAGTTCACGGACACCCGCCACCGCCGCGTCGGCGTACCTCGCCCGGTTCTCGGACAGCAGTTTGTGCGTGAGCAGGCGGCCGTCCGGGCGCCGCGCGACGATGTCGGTGAAGGTGCCGCCTCGGTCGACCCAGAACTGCCAGCCTGTCACGTCTGTTCCCCGCTTCCGCCCAGCTCAGAGCGCCCGGAGGCCGCTGATCACGTCGCGCAGAATACTCTCGTCCGGCAGCTCGGCAGGGGGTACGGGACGTGTCACGTGGACCATTTCCTCGGTCACGAGGTCCCCGATGAGGACCCGGACCACTCCGATGGGCAGGTCGAGCTCGGCGGCGAGCTCGGCGACCGACTGGGGGGTGTCACGGCAGAGCTCGACGATGTCCACGTGTTCCGGGGACAGCGAATGGTCGGCCTCGGGGTCGTCCGCGTGGGGCTCCGTGACGACCACCGCGATCAGGTCGAGGCGATGCTGGGCCGGACTGGTGGTGCGCCCGCGTGTCATGGCATAAGGACGGACCACCGGTCCGGCGTCGTCGTCGAACCAGTGGCGTTTTCCCTGACCGTCTCCGCTCATGCCATCCCACTACCCGTCCGAGGGCAGATCGGTGCGCGGAGCGGCGGCCAGATGTGCGCCGACCCGCTTCACCAGGAGCGTCATTTCGTAGGCGACCTGCCCGACGTCGGAGTCGGCGTCCGAGAGAACGGCGAGGCAGCTGCCGTCCCCGGCGGCCGTGACGAAGAGGAAGGCCTCCTCGAGCTCGACCACGGTCTGCCGGACACCGCCCGCCTCGAAGTGGCGGCCGACGCCCTTGGCGAGGCTGTGGAAGCCGGAGGCGACGGCGGCCAGGTGCTCGCTGTCCTCCCGGGTCAGATCCTTGGAGGCCCCGGTGGCAAGGCCGTCGCCGGAGAGCACGATCGCCTTGCTGATGCTGGCCACGCGGTCCACCAGGTCGTCGAGCAGCCAGTTCAGCTCTCCCGACGTCTTGCTGGTCGCGGTGGGCCCTGTGGCCTTCGGTGCGGTCATCGACCGTCCCCCTTCGTCGTTCCTGGTGCTGTGCCGCCCTGGGCCCCGTCGCCCGCGGCGTTCTCGTCGCGGCCCCGCTGCCAGCCCCGCTGGAGCGAGGCCATCCGGCTGCGTACCTCGTCGGCGTCGCGATCGGCGAAATCCGGCCCCTTCGGGGTGCGGGCCTTGTCGCGCTCGGCGCGCCGTTCGGGTCCGTCCTTCAACTGCGGGGCCAGATTGGCCTGTCGGACGCGGCGGGGCAGCGGGCTCGCACCCGATTCTGCCCCTTGCGTCGCGGCGGCGGAGAGCGGGGTGGTCCCGGCCCTGCCCGACGGCGAGCCGGCGGAGCGGGTGCGCCGGGGGAGAGCGGGGGCCTCTCGGAGGCCGGACGCCTCGGAGCGAAGGCCCGGAGTCTCGGGGCGTTCGCCGTTGCGGCGCCCGGAGGTCTCGGTGCGGTCGGTACGCCGGGCGGTCGACGACTGTGCGCTCGCCCTCTCCGCCACGCCTTGCCTCTCCACCGGTTCGAGGAGCCCGCCGAGGCTCTCCAGCGGCTGCAGCGCCTCGGCGGGCTCCTCGCCCGCCTCGCCGCGCCGGGGCCTGCGGGTCACGGGACGACCGTGCGAGCTGACCAGCTTGGGAGTTCTGCGGCGCGGCAGGGGGACCGGGGCGCCCGCGTGGTCGTCGTCTCCGGGGCGGGCCGTCTCCGAGCCGCCTGCGCGGGGCTGCTGGTGGGGCCGGTGCTGCTCGACCGGGACACCCGCTATGGAGCGTCGCGGCCTGAACAGACCGCCCTGCTCGGCGTCCTCGTCGTCGAGGGCGCCCGGGAAACCGCCGAACGCGTCCAGATCGACCGGCGCCTCAAGCTCGACCGGCCCGTCCAGGATCGCGGCAGGCAGGCCGGGGAGGCGCACCGGTACGTCGGAGAGCGCCGCCTTGCGGTCCTCCTCGATCTTGCCCTCCTTCGAGGGCAGCGCTCGGTCGAGACGGAAGCCGATGCCGTTGGTGTCCGGGACGTCGTCGGTGAGCAGCGCGTCGGGAATGAACACCACGGCGGTGGTGCCGCCGTACGGGGAAGGCTGGAGGGAGACACGGACGTTCTGCCGCTGCGCGAGCCGGCTGACCACGAAGAGACCGAGCCGGTCGGTGTCGGACAGTTCGAACTCGGGGGTCTCGGCGAGCCGCAGGTTGGCGTCGAGGAGCGCTTCGGCCGCCATGCCCAGACCGCGGTCGTGGATCTCCAGGGTGAAACCGTTGGCGACGCGTTCGCCGACGACCTGCACGGCCGTGTGCGGGGGCGAGAACACCGTGGCGTTCTCCAGGAGTTCGGCCACCAGGTGCGTGAGGTCGGCGACCGCGGGCCCGGTGACGGCGACGCGGGGCAGGCGGCGCACCTCGATGCGCTCGTAGTCCTCGACCTCGGCGACGGCGGCGCGAACGATGTCCATGAGCTGGACGGGCTTGCGCCACTGCCGGGACGGGGCCGCGCCGGACAGGATGACCAGGCCCTCCGCATGCCGGCGCATACGTGTGGTCAGGTGGTCGAGGCGGAACAGGTCGGCGAGTTCGTCGGTGTCCTCGGTCCTGCGTTCCATGGTGTCGAGGAGGGTGAGCTGCTTGTGCAGCAGGACCTGACTGCGGCGGGCGAGGTTGACGAAGACCTCGGAGACGCCGTCCCGCAGTTCGGACTGCTTGACGGCGGCCTCGACGGCCGCGCGCTGAAGGGTGTTGAGGGCCTGGCCGACCTCGCCGATCTCGTTCTTGTCGTACTCCAGGCGGGGCACTTCGGTCTCGACGTCGACCTGTTCGCCGCCGGAGAGGCGGCGCATGACGCTGGGGAGCCGCACGCCGGACGCCTCGTGGGCCTCCAGGCGCAGCCGGCGCAGGTCGCGAATGAGGCTCCGGCCGATGCGTACGGACATGACGAGCGAGGCCAGCAGGGCGATGAGTCCGAGGACACCCGCGATGACCGCCTTGACGATGACGCCCGTGGCCACGGGGCGCACGCGGTCCTGGTAGCGGTCGCCGGCCTTGTCGTCGAGGTCGGCGAGTTCGTTGAGCACGTGTCCGGCCACCCGGTCCCAGCTCTGCGCGGTGACACCGTGCGGGGATCCGGCCGGGGAGGTGACGACAGCCTGCTCCGCCACGCGCAGAGGGGCCGTGTCGGCGTTCGACCAGTAGCGCTCGAAGCGGCCGCGTTCCGATGAGGGCAGCAGCGGCAGGCTGATGTTGTACAGCAGGGTGCGTTGCGCGATGAGATCGGAGATGTCGCGGATGTCGTCGCGGGTGACGCGGCCCGCGACCAGCGCGGAACCGAGGAGGGCGTCCTCGCGGGAGAGCAGTTCGCGGGCGTTGGCGACGTTGACGAGGGCGCGGCCCTGCTTGTCCATCTCCACGTTGTCCACGACGTGGAGGTTGGCCAACAGTGTGTAACAGGGGTCGACGAGACGGTTGTAGAGGTCGAGGGCCTGGGCCCGGTTGACGGTGCCCTCCTCGACACTGCGGCGCAGCGAGTCGACGCCGTCAAGGGCGTCCAGGATGGTGGTGAGGCGCTGTGCGGTGCCCCCGTTCATCTCTTCCCGTACGTCTTCGTCCTTGGCGTTCTTGCGGACCTTCGCCACGGCCCGATCGGTCGCGGTGCGACTGCGTTTCAACGCCGCCAGCGCGTCGGAGGCGCGGGGATCGGCGAGATAGACGAGTGTCTGGCGACGTTCCTGCTGGAGAACGCTGACGGTGTCCTCGGTCGGGTAGCCGATCTTCTCGACGACGTCCGACACGTTGAACAGCTGGTTGGCCGCGCGGCCGGTGAGTACCGTCGCGAAGGCCCAGATCCCCGTCAGGGAGAGGAGCGGCACGAGGAGCAGCGCCACGATCTTCCGGCGGATGGACTTCCCGCGAAAGCGCATGGCCTCCCCCAGCTCGACCCCCTCCGGCCCGGGGGCACACCTGTGCGTCAACAAACGGCGTGAGCCTACTACTGACCCACAGGTAACTCGAAGACGTGTCCGGGCCGCCGCCCGGCGTGAAGAGGGTGGAACCTGGGCTCTTGAGGGAACTGAAGATGGGCAGTTGTCCGTTCATTGGGGGAGATTGCCGCCCCGATTCCGGCATGGCGAGCCGAAGCTCATCGGACTGGTGAACTTGGTCAGTTGGCCGGAATTTTTCGCTAGTTGGGAATCTTCGGGGCACATTGTTCGTCCTTCTCCATGGGAAATGGGGGCGGAATCGGCCACAGGGGCCGCATGCCGCGTCCAGGCGGCGTAAAGCAGCGCAAGCCGGGCAGCCACTGGGGAGCAGGTGTCGTATGACACCCGCGCGAGGGTCTGCTGGGCGGTGGGGAGTGACAAGTTGATGGGCACGGCGGAGCGGGGCGGGACGCCAGGGGTGGGTACTGCGGCGCCTGTGGCGGTGCGATCGGCCACGCGGACACCGGATCGCGACATTCCGGCGGACGGGCGCGATCGGGCGAGCGGGCGGGGCGTGGCCCGGGAGGAACGCGACCAGAGGAACGAGCGGGCGGGTGCCGGGGACGGAAGCGAGCACATGAGCGCCCGGGCCGTCGCCGAGGGCGGCCCCGAGCCGACGGGCGGGCGGGGCACGGCCGCGGGTAGGTATGAGCGGGCGGGTGACCAGGGCGTTGCCGCCGGTCAGCGGCGCGCCGACGGGCAGGCTCGAGCAGCCGTCGGGCACGCGGACGGATACGAAGAGCAGGCGTACTACCGGCCGTTGTGGATCGAGGAGCCCGCGCGTCGGCGACGGCTGCCCGATCCGGTGCGTACGGCGGCCGTGCGTGCGGTGCTGATCATCGCGGTCACCCTGATCCAGGCCGTGATCGCGTTCCTGTCCACGGTGGCGGAGTCCTGGCTCGCCTTCCCGATGGTCCTGAGCAGCGTGGCCAGCACGGTGGTGGCCACTTGGGCCGCCCTCGACGTCTGGGTCACCCGCCAGGTGTGGAACCAGCGCAACGGCGTGGTGTCCGAACCGAGCAGCACCGCACGGACCCTGCGGCGCGAGCGGCGCCGGGCCCGACGGCAGGCACGCGCGACGGAGCGCGCTCAGAAGCGAATACGGCGGCAGGGCGGCGCAGGGCAGTTGTCGCACCCCTGAGTACGGCTCGCGGCTGAGTACGGCACGGTTCGCAGCTGAGCCCGGCTCGTGACTGAGCCCGGCTCACGGCCGCCCGCGGCACGGCCAAGGGGCGGACTCCACGGACTCCGTGGACCTGGTGGTCCCGGTGGACCCCGTCCGTCGGTCCGCTCACCGGTCCGCCCACGGACCGTCAGCTTGCCCCGGCGCCCGCCGACTCCACCAGGTCCCCGCTGCGCGCCCGTTCACGGCGTGCCTTCATGAACGGGCGAGGGCGGTCGATGGAGAACACGGCTGTGGTGCGGCCGTCGCGCTCGTACAGGGCGAGGAGGCCGCCTTCGGCCGGTGCGCCGTCGTCGAGCGCGCCCTCGGTGACGCGGACGGTGTCCGCCGCGTGCCGGCGCCCCGCGAACTGGATCCGTGCGCCGTACTGATCGGACCAGAAGTAGGGCAGGGTCCGTGCGGTCTCGACGGTGCGCCCGGCGAGCAAGTTCTGTACCGCGACGCGGGGTTGCTCGGTAGCGGAGGTCCAGTGCTCGGCGCGGGCGCCTCCGACGCGGGCGACGTCGCCGACGGCGACCACCTGCGGCAGTGCGGTCACGCAACCGTCGTCGCACAGCACGCCATCGTGCCGAGCGAGTGTCGAACCGGCGAGCACAAGGCCTGTGAAGCTCTCCGATGGCCGGGTCCTGCCCGCCGATGTCGTGATCGTGGGCATCGGCGCGGCCCCCAACACCGGATGGCTCATGCTCGACGGCCGCCGCTGTGTGGGCGCCCAGTACCTGGAACCGGACCTGATCCACACCCGGACGGTCCGCGCACGCCGGGAGGTGATCGTGTCCTGCGGGTCCATCGACACCCCCAAGCTGCTGACGCTGTCGGGCATCGGGCCCGCCGGGCATCTGCGCGAGGTGGGGGTCGAGGTAGTGATGGACTCGGCGGGTGTCGGTGAGAACCTCCAGGACCACCCGAGGGGGTCATCATGTGGGAGGCCGAGCAGCCCATGACCACCACGTCCAGCCAGTGGTGGGAGGCGGGCATCTTCTACGACAGCGAAACCGGGCCTGCACCGGCTCGACCTGATGTACCACTACGGTTCGGTGCCGTTCGACATGAACACGGCTCGGCACGGGTTCCCGACGTCCGAGAACGCGTTCTGCCTCACGCCGAACGTCATGCGCGCGAAGTCACGCACACGGTGCGACTGCGCACCCGGGACTACCGGGACAAGCCGCTGGTCGATCCGCGGTACTTCACACACGAGCTCGACGTGCGCGTGATGACGTACGGGCTGAAGCCGGCGCGGAAGATCGCGTCGCAGCCCGCGCTGAGCGGCTGGGCGGGCGCGGAGCTGGTCCCCGGGCCGGACGTCCGGACGGACGACGAGTTGCTCGACTACGTCCACAAGACCCACAACACCGTCTACCACCCGTCCTGCACCGTGAAGATGGGCGCGGACGACGACTCCTCGGCCCCGCTCGACGCGCGGCTGCGGGTCAAGGGGGTCGAGGGGCTGCGGGTCGCGGACGGTTCGGTGATGCCGGATCTCATCTCCGTCAACCCCTGCATCACGACCATGATGATCGGCGAGAAGTGCGCGGACCTTTTGAAGGAGGACCGGACCTAGGTCCCCTGAGGCGCCGGGCGCTTGAACATCCGCGTCGCCGTGATCTCCGTATGCACGGCTTCCCCGGCGGGAGCCTCACGCGGCAGTCCCGGCCGGAGGTGTTCCTCCACGCTGATGTACTTCAGCCCGGCGCGCAGGTCGGCGTCGTTGCGCAGGCGGATGACGAGGGGGAACTCGGCGAGCGCGGTCGTGTCGAACAGGCCGGTGGTGTAGAGGAGTTGGACGCCGAGCGCGTCCGAGACGGCCCTCTGCAGCTCCAGGAGATAGGTCGCGTTGGCGCGTCCGATGGGGTTGTCGAGGAAGAGCGTGCCGGCGTGCCGGTGCTTGTCGCGGCCCCGGTCGTTGCTGCGCAGCGCGGCCATCGTGCAGTACAGCGCGATGGCCGCGGTGAGCAGCTGACCGCCGGAGAAGACGTCACCCATCTGCCCGACGGGGACGCGCTCGGCGCGCAGTACGGCGTCCGGCTTGAGGATCTCGACGGCGACGCCCTTCGGTTCGAGGGCGGCGCCGACTCCGCGCAGCAGCAGTGACATGCCGTCGCGCCGCATGTCGGAGTTCTTCTTGACCGCCGCGCGGGTGGCCTCGTCGACGACCTCGCCGAGCCGCTCGGCGAGCGTGGCCTGATCGGGCTCCTCGAAGCGGATGCGCAGGAACTCCTGCCCGGACCACTCGCCGAGCCCCTCCGGCAGCCGGGACAGCCGCTGCGCGGACCGCAGGGTGGCGAGCGACGACTCCACCAGCCCCCTCAGCCGGTCCACGATCGAGTCCCGGTTGCGCTCCAGCTGCGCCAACTCGTCGGTCAGCACCCGCAGTCGGGGCGCGAAGGCGTCCGCCCACTTCTGGGCGTGTTCGGGCAGCGCGGACGCGGGCAGCTCACGGATCTGCTGCCGGGCAGGGGTGCGCACCTGCTCGTAGCGGTTGGAGTTGGCATGCCGTACGAGGATGTCGCTCGCCTCGCGCACGGCGCCCTCGGCCGCGGAGAGGTCGGCGGCGCAGCCGCGCAAAGAGCGGCGAGTCTCGGCGGCGGAGTGCCGGGCCTCTTCGAGGGTGCCGGGGTAGGGCTCGGGCTCCTCCTGCTCCTCGTCGGAGTGCTCCCGCAGCAGGTCCCTGAGCAGGGCGGCCGTCTCGTCGAAGCCACCGGCCGCGTCCTCGGCGGCGCGGTGCGCGTCGAGCAGCTCGGCGTGCGCCTCGCGTGCCTGGCCGAGCGCCTCGGCGCGGGAGGCGAGTTCACCGGTGGCCGTGCGCAGCAGCGACTGCGCGTGCTCGGCGTCGCGCGGGACCAGCTCCTGCGACAGCTCGGTGTGGGCCTCGCCGTCCTCGGGCGCGTGCCGCTCGGCCTCGCCGCGCAGCCGCCCGAGCTGCTCGCTCGCGGTGGACATACGGGTCTCCAGGAGCTGCACGAGCTCCTCGGCGCGGGCGGCCGCGGCCTGCCGGGACGGCCCGTCGGAACCGTCCGGCGCCTGAAGGAGCTGTGCGGCGCGGGTGCGCACCTTGTTGCTGAGCCTGTCCAGCTCTGCCAGGGCCGCGGTTTCGTCGCTCTCGGCGCGGGCCTGCTCGGCGCGCAGATCGGCGCCGACGCCGACCTTCTCATACAGCTGTGACGCGGCCCGGTAGGCCTCCCGCAGGGCGGGCAGCGACGACTTCGCCGTCTGCGACGCGTCCTCCGGTACGTCGTCGGGGGCACCCGCGATCTCGGCGCGCTCGGCGCGCAGCGCACGGGCCGTGCGGCGGGCGTCGTCAGCGGCGCGCTGGGCGGCGCGGCGGTCCTCGTCGGCGGCGCGGGCGCGCTCCAGGCAGACCTGGGCGCGAGCCTCCGACTCAGTGGCCTCGTCGGCGAGTTCGCGCACCTTGACCTGCCAGCCGGCGCGTTCGCGCAGGCGGAAGGCGAGTCCGGCGAGCGCGTCGGCCGCGCGCCGGGCGCGCTGGGCGGCGTCCTGGCGCTCGTCGCGCACGAGGGCCGCCTCGGCCGCCGCCTCGTCGGCCTCGGCCCGCACGGTGCGCGCCTCGGCGAGCTCGGCCTCGGCCTCCTCGGCGAACGCGCGCGCTTCCCGGGCGGCCGCGGCCAGTTCGACGAGCCGCCCGGCGGGGCAGCCGGTACGCCAGGAGGCGAGCCGCGCCGCGAGCTCACGGTCCTTGCCGAGCCGGGCCGCGAGGGTGCGGATCTCCTCGTCCCGCTCGGTCGCTCGGGTGCGCAGCGCCTGCCGTTCCTCGTCGGCGGCGTGCTCGTCGTGCATGGCCGGGTTCGGCGGTACGAGGAAGACACCGCCGTCGCCCGCGTCGGCTGCCGGGGTCGGGGCGAGCAGCGCGGCGGCCGTGCCGACGGCGACGGCGGAGCGCGGCAGCAGCGCCGCTTCGCTGAGCGCCTCACGGGCCCGCGCGTGGGTGTCCGGGTCGGTGATGATCACGCCGTCGACGAGCTCGGGCCTGGCGGCCAGCACGCGCGCGTGGTCGACGGGGTCGACGGCCTGCGCGAGATAGCGCCAGCCGGGCAGGGCCGGGATGCCGTGCTCACCGAGGTACTCGACCGTGGCCAGCACGTCAGGGCCGGGCGGCAGGAGTCCGCCGTCGCCGAGGGCGCCGAGGATCCGGGCGTCGTCGGCCGCGGCGGTGCGCAGCTTGAAGAGCTGGCGCTCGGCGGAGGCGACCGCGTCGTCGAGCAGCTCGCGCAGTTCGTCGGCGTACCGGTCCAACTCCTCGGGCGTGAAAGCGCCTTCGGTCTCCGCCCAGACGTCGGCGGAGGTGCCGCGGGCGCCTCGGCCGGTGTCGCCGCCCTTGCCGTGGCCGACGGACGCAGCGGCGTCCCCGGCCGACCGGGGCACCGGTACCCCGCCGTGCCGCGTTCCGGCGGCACCCGGGAGGCTGAGCAGCTCCGCGAGCCGCTCCTCCCCCGCCAGTGCCTCGGCCGTACGGCGCTCGCCGTCGTACGCGAGCTCGGCCGCCGTCGCCGCGTCCGCCGCGCGGGCGGCCGTCAGCTCGGCGCGGGACTCCGCGGACGCCGCCTCGCGGGCGTGCTCCGAGGCCCGTCGCGAGGCCTCCCGCGCGGTGTCCCACGCCGCGACGGCCGTCTTCTCGGCGTCGCTGGCGGCGAGGGCGGCGCGGGCCGGGTCGGCGTCGGGAGCGCTGTCGTCGAGCCAGCCCGCGCGGACCGCCTCGGCGGTCTCCTGCTCGACCTCGCTCAGGCGCTGGCGCAGATGTCCGACCTCGCTGCGGGCGCGCTGCGCGGCGGTGGCCGCGGCGGTGGAGTCGGCGTACGCGGTCTCGCCGACCTCCTGGAGTCCGGCGGAGCGCTCCTCCTCCTCGTTGGCGAGCGCCTCGGCGCCCTCGGCGGCGCGGTGCAGCGCGCGGACGAGGTCGACGGCGGCCTTGGCGCGGGCGGCGAGCGCGGGCGCGGCGTCCCGCTCGGCCTCGAGGATCGCGGCGGCCACGCGCGAGGAGCGGTCGGTGGCGGCACGGTGCCTCAGTACGAGCTCGGCGGCCTGCCAGGAGGAGTGCAGGGTGCGCGCGTCGGCCAGTTCGCGCTTCTGGGCGGCCGCCGACTTCTCGGCCCCGGCGAGCGCCAGCGAGGCGTGCCGGTAGGCGAGTTCGGCGGCGATGAGGGCGCTGCGCTCGCGTGCGCCCTCGGCGTGGGTGACGGCGTACGCGGCGGCGGTCACGCGCTGTGCGAGCTCACCGGCGCGGACACGCTCCCGCACGGCTCGCGCGGACAGTCGTCGGGCCAGGGTGCGGGTGCGCCGCTCGGCGCCCGCGTGGATGTCACGCGCGCGTGCCCGTGCCTCGGCGGCCTCGACGATCCGGCCGAGCAGATCCACGGAGCCCGCGGTGAAGTCCCGCTCGGCGATCAGCTCGGCGCGCCGCCCCAGCTTGTTGCCGAAGCCGCCGACCAGGTCGGCGAGCCCGTCGGTGTCCCGGGTGTCGGTGACCGCGCGCAGCAGCAGGTCGGTGAAGTCGGAGTCCTTCTTGACCGCGAAGAGACCGGCGGCCTCACCCTCGTCGGCGTTCATCTCCCGCTGGTAGCGGAAGAGTTCGGGGTCGAGGCCGAGGTCCGTCAGATGCTCGTTCCAGCGGTCGTGGATCTCCTCCCAGTGCACTTCGAGGTGCGGATACGCCTTGCCGGCCTCGGTGAGGGCGTCACGGAAGCCCTTCATGGTGCGCCGCCGTCCCTGCGCGCCGGAGGCGCCCTCGACGGGCGGCCGGACGGCGGTCGCCTCGGCGACCGGCAGGTTGTCCAGGCTCAGGCCGGGACCGGGCCGGAAGGAGTACCAGGCTTCGGCGAACTTCCTCGGGTCGTTGGAGACCTGCCGTCCCCGCCACTCGCTGGCCTTGCCGACCACGACGCACTCGCCGGTCAGCGTGTGCTGCCACTCCAGCGCGACATGACCGCAGTCGTCGGCGAGCAGGAACTTGCGCAGCACACCGGAGCTGGCGCCGCCCAAGGTGTTGCGGTGGCCCGGCAGCATCACCGAGAAGATCAGCTTGAGCAGCACCGACTTGCCGCCGCCGTTCTCCAGGAAGAGCACGCCCGCGGGCGCGGGCCGGCGCGGCGGCCCGACGGGCTCCTCCTCGAAGAACTCCGCCTGGGTGGGGGCGGGGTCGGGCACGGGCTCGCCGACACCCCTCAGGTCAAGGACCGTGTCGGCATAGCGCGCCCCAGCAGGCCCGATGGAGTAGAGGCGGACCCGGGACAGCTCGTACATGGCGGCGGACTCTCGTAGTAAGTCTTCGGATACGTAGGGCAGATACGTAGGTGGGTTCAGGAGTGGAACGGGAGTCCGGCGTCGGCCACCAGCTCCAGGTCGTCGGTGTGCTCGGCGGGCAGCAGTGACGGGGTGCCGTCGGTCACCGGGACGACGCCCAGTTCCAGGAGCTCGGCCATCGCTGCGCTGCCCGCCATGTCCCGCACCTGGAGCTGATAGCGGGCCGTCGTCCGGTACGTCCCCCCGGAGTCGTCGCCGGTCCGCTGAAGGAATCCGGAGTCGGTGAGGAACGCGACGGCCTTGCCGATGATGCCGGTCGTCGAACCGGACAGTCTTCGCGCGTCCTTGGTGGCGCCGGTGGAACTGCGCCGTGCCCAGATCCGCCAGGCCGCCTCGAGGTCGGGCGCCTCGGTCGCCGGATCGGTGTTCTCGCCCTGCTCCTCGGCCCGCTCCTCCAGACGGCGGCAGGCCTGTCGTACGAACGCGTCGACGCCGTTGACCGAGACACGCCCGATGTACCCGTCGTCCGCGAGGTCCTCGGGGCGTGGGAAGGCCATCGCGGCGACGGCGAGGTGGGCGAGGCCGTGCAGGAAGCGGTCCGCGGAGTCGGCCGAGGTACGACGGGCGTAGTCGCCCATCCGGACGGCGAACACCGAGTCCTCGGCGGCCGTCACGGCCATCCCCGCGCGCGGGGACACCGCCAGCACGACCAGCCCGAGCCCGGCGGCCACGGCGTCGGCGAGCCGGGCGAACGGCGGGTCCTCGCGGTACCGCCGCAACAGCTCCGCGTACTCCTGGTCCCGTGCCGGCTGCAGCTTGGGCTGGAGCCCGAAGGCGACGAGCCGCGCCGCGTCGGCGGCGTCGGCGGGTGTGACGGGAGCGTTCGCCGGCGCGGCGACGGCATCCGGCTCACTCCACTCGACGTGCTGCTCGGTCACGACAGAGGCTCCTTGTACAGAGTTACGAGGCTGGGATTCACGAGCGATCCGCCGCCATCCCCGCCGCGTCCAGCAAAGCCATCCCCACTATCAGATCGGCCCCGCCGAACTCGGGATCATCGAGCTCGACCCCGTCATCCACGGCGAACAACAGCTTCTCCTCACCCTGTCGATACGCGGTACCGACCGGCGGACTGGCCGCGTGAACGGCCAACAGGGCGACGAGGTAGGGCAGTTCGGGATCCCGGCGGCGCGCTTCGGCAAGCAGCCCGGACAGCCGTCGCGGCGCGTCCGCCGGCAGATCCAGCAGCTCCATCGCGGAAGCGAGCTGCTCCTCACTGAACCGACTGTCGTCCGGCGTGGCGATCAGGTCCGGCTCGGGCATCTCCGCACCGAGGTGCTCCCGCTCCAGGGGCGGTGTCAGCAGGAGCTCGACAAGATCCCCCACCCGCACGGCCACCGGCGTACGCAGCCCCGTCCCGCGCGTGAAGAACGCGTCCGTCACGCGCCGCGCCTGTGCGACGGGCAGCGGCAGCACGGGCGCGACGAGGTGGCCGTAGAGGTCGATCCCCGAGGTCGTCATGGGTGTGCCGAAGGCCTGCCGGTCCTGCTCGGCGCGGAACAGGGGCCCGGCCTCCAGGAGCCGGGACTGCAACTGCGTGTGCCGGCGGATGCAGTCCTTGACGATGTCGACGAGCTCGGCGGCGCGGCGCTTCTGCTCGGGGTCCTCGGACTCGTCGCGGGCCTTGCGGATGTTGGTGAGGATCGCGTTCTCGTGGCGGTAGCGGTCGGCGACGTGGTCGAGCGCCTCAGCGATCATGTCGGGCACGGCCTGGAGCCAGTCGACGGCCCGCACATTGCGCCGGGTCGCGTCGAGCGCCCTGCGGAGCGTCTCCGAGTACTGCACGGTCCGGTACCGTGCCTGCTCGGCGGCGAGCTGGGCGTCGGCGAGGCGGCCACGGCTGATCAGCACCTCGAGTTTGACCTCGGCGGCGATCTGCGCGCTGGTGACGTCGGTGTCGAGGGCGCCGACGAGGACGTTGACCGCCTCGTCCGTCGTACGGAGGTAGACGGTCCCCCCGTACCCGGGCACCTCCTCGATCAGCTTGAAGTCGTAGTCGCGGCGCACATAGGAGCCGTCGGGGGCGAAGGTGCCGTATACGGCCCGGAAGCCGCGGTCGACGCTGCCGACGTTGATCAGGTTCTCCAGGACCCACTTGGCCACGCGCTCGTGCTCGGCGACGGGGCGCTGCGGGGCCTGCGCGGCGATGCGCGGGATGAGCCGGGCCACTATCTGGTCGTGGTCGGCGCCCGTGTCGAAGTCCATGTTCAGTGTGACGAGGTCGATGGCGGCGAGGGCCACCTCGGCCATCCCGTAGACCGTGTACTCGCCCGCGAGATTCGCCTTGCGCACATCGAGGTCGTGCAGCGGTGCGGTGCACGCGAGCGCGCGCAGCCGCCGCGCCAGGCCCTCGTCGGCGGCCGGGCCCGGAGCGGGGCGCGGCCCCGCGCTGAGCTGGGGCGGAACGCTGTCCGTCGATGCAGGCGAAGTCACGGTGCACAGACTAGGTCCTCGGTCTGACAACGGTCGAAACGACGCAGAAGCGACCGCCGTCACACCGGCTCCACGCGGCACGTCACGCCGGTTCCACGCAGCACGTCACACCGGCTCCACGCAACACGTCACACCGGCTCCACGCAGCGCCTCGCGGTCGCCGCCTCGCGTGAGCGGCGGAGCGAACCGTCGCCGCGGCCGTCCCCGAGAATCACGACCCGGCTCAGCCGATCCCCTGTGCCCCGTCGGCGACCCGTCGCGCGTAGGCCTCCACGACCCCTGTGAGGGAGTCGTCGAGATAGACCGCGAGCAGTTGCTCGGCCCCGTCGCGGTCGCCCGCCCGGAGCGTCTTGAGGATCTCATGGTTGCGCGCGAGGTACGGCTCGTGGAGCCGCCGCGGATCGGCCACCACATGGAAGGCGAGGCGCAGTTCGGCGAAGACGCTGCGCATCAGTTCGTCGGTGCGGTCGCTCCCGGCGAGCGCCACCAGCTCCCGGTGGAAGTGGATGTTGGCCGTACCGACGCCTTTCCAGTCACCTTCGCGCGCCGCCCGCTGCCCCTCGGCGACGGCCTGAGTGAGGTCGTCCACGGCGTACGGCGGCTCGCCGAGGCCACGGACCACGGCGCACTCGACGAGGGTGCGGGTGCGGTAGATGTCCTCGACGTCCTCGATGGTCAGCACCCGTACGAAGACCCCGCGGTTGAGCTCGTGCACCAGGAGTCGTTCGTGCGTGAGCAGCCGGAACGCCTCACGCAGTGTGTTGCGGGAGACGCCGAGCGCCCCGCCGATGCTGTCCTCGGACAGTCGGGTCCCGGGCGGGAAGTACCCCTCGGCGATACGGCTCCTGAGGATGTCCGAGACCCGCTCGGCGGTGCTGGTGCGGCCCAGCAGGGCGCGATCGTCGGCCAGTCCCGTCAGCTCTGCCATGCCCGGAATTCAATCGCAGAAATAAGAACGAAACAACACGGGTATTGAGGGATCGTTCAACGATCCTCTACCTTGCTACACACGGCGCCACCCGCTCGCCCGAGCGCCGACGGCTTCCGCACGGCACGGCTCAGTCCTCAAGCACCCTCCGTCCTCCTCCTGCGAGGTGCCCATGAGCACGACCCCTCCACCACAGGCCCTTACCACCGGCGCACACCCCAAGACGGATGAACTCTCCACGGACGACGGCGTGTTGGGCTGGCTGCGCGCCCTCGGTCCGCAGGGCCGCCGGGCCTTCGCCGGCGCGTTCGGCGGCTATGCCCTGGACTCGTACGACTACTTCACGCTGCCGCTGAGCATGGTCGCGCTGGCGGCGTACTTCGGCCTGGACAGCGGCCAGACCGGACTGTTCACGACCGTCACGCTGGTCGTCTCGGCGGTCGGCGGCGCGATCGCGGGTGTGGTCGCGGACCGGATCGGACGCGTCAAGGCACTGATGATCACCGTGATCACGTACGCGGTGTTCACGGTGGCCTGCGGTTTCGCGCCCAACTACGAGACACTGCTGGCTTTCCGTGCCCTTCAGGGCCTCGGTTTCGGCGGTGAGTGGGCGGTCGGCGCGATCCTGGTCGCCGAGTACTCGACCGCCAGGCACCGGGGGCGCACGCTCGGCGCGATCCAGAGCTCCTGGGCCGTCGGCTGGGGGCTGGCGGTGCTCGTCTACACGCTGGTCTTCCAGTTCCTCGGCGACGACCTCGCCTGGCGCGTGATGTTCTGGACCGGCGCGCTGCCCGCACTGCTCGTCGTATGGGTGCGGCGCCGGGTGCAGGACGCCCCGGAGGCGGCCGCCGTGCGCGAGAAGAGCGCCGAGAAGGGCTCGTTCACCGCCATCTTCAAGCCGGCCTCGGCCGACGGCCCCGGCCTGCTGCGCACCACCTTCTTCGCGGTCCTGCTCTCCACCGGCGTCCAGGGCGGCTACTACACGCTGGCCACCTGGGTGCCCACGTACCTGAAGACGGAGCGCGGCCTGTCCGTCGTCGGCACCGGCAGCTACCTCACGTTCCTGATCTCCGGGGCCTTCATCGGCTACCTCACCGGCGGCTACCTCACCGACAAACTGGGCCGCAAACGGAACATCCTGCTCTTCGCGATCCTCTCCGCGGCCTGCATCCTCACCTACGCCAACATCCCGAGCGGCGCCAACACGCTTCTCCTTGTGCTCGGTTTCCCGCTCGGCTTCTGCATGTCGGCGATCTTCAGCGGGTTCGGCTCCTTCCTCAGCGAGCTCTACCCGTCGGCGGTGCGCGGCACGGGGCAGGGCTTCACGTACAACACCGGGCGTGCCGTGGGTGCCGCCTTCCCCACCACCGTCGGCTTCCTGGCCGACAGTTGGGGTGTGGGCGGCGCCCTGGTCTTCGGCGCGATCGGCTACGCCCTCGCAGCCCTGGCGCTGATCGGACTCCCCGAGACGCGTGGGAAGGAACTCCTGTGAAGCACACCGTCCAGGAACGCCCTTCGAGCCTCCTCCACATCGACGGCCACGCGCACGCGTGGACCCCCAAGGAGGCGCGCGCCCGGTTCCGTTCGGGCGTGTCCGGCCCCACCGCAGGAGTCGCCGCCGGCCACACGCAGGCGAACTTGATCTCGGTGCCCGCCGATTGGGCGTACGACATGCTGCTGTTCTGCACGCGCAACCCGAAGTCCTGCCCAGTCCTCGACGTGACGGACGCCGGCTCCTGGACCACCCCGCTCGCCCAGGGCGCGGATCTGCGCACCGACCTGCCGCGTTACCGGGTGTGGGAGCACGGCGAGTTGATCGACGAGCCCACGGACGTGGTCGACCGCTGGCGCGGCGACCTGGTGTCGTTCCTCATCGGATGCAGCTTCACCTTCGAGTGGGCGCTGACCGAGGCGGGCGTCCCGATGCGCCACATCGAGCAGGGCCGCAACGTCTCCATGTACGTGACGGAGCGCGAGTGCCGCACCGCCGGGCGGCTGCACGGACCGATGGTGGTGTCGATGCGCCCGGTCCCTCCCGAGCATGTGGCCGCGGCGATCAGGGAGAGCAGCCTGCTGCCCGCCGTGCACGGCAGCCCGGTGCACTGCGGCGAGCCGTCGGTCCTGGGCATCGAGGATCTCTCGCGCCCCGACTTCGGTGATCCGGTGGACGCCGCCCCGGGCGACATCCCGGTGTTCTGGGCCTGCGGAGTGACGCCCCAGGCAGCCGTGATGGCGTCCCGGCCACCCTTCGCGATCACCCACGCACCGGGCCGGATGTTCCTCACCGACGCCCGCGACGAGCAGTACCGCGTGGCCTGAGAACGACCTACGAAGGAGAGACTGCACCTCATGACCCCGATCGACCTCAACGCCGACCTCGGCGAGGGCTTCGGCCGCTGGCGGCTGACCGACGACGAACAGCTGCTGTCCGTCGTCACCAGCGCCAATGTGGCCTGCGGCTTCCACGCCGGGGACGCGGCCACCATGCGGCGGGTGTGCGAGCTGGCGGCCGAGCGGGGTGTACGGATCGGCGCCCAGGTCTCCTACCGCGACCTGGCGGGCTTCGGGCGGCGCGCGATGGACGTGCCGCCCGACGAGCTGGCGGCCGAAGTGGCCTACCAGATCGGCGCCTTGGAGGTCTTCGCACGCGCGGCCGGGGCATGCGTGTCATACGTGAAACCGCACGGCGCGCTCTACAACCGTGTCGTGCACGACGAGGAGCAGGCGGCGGCGGTCGTCGAGGGCGTGCTGCTCGCGGACGCCGCCCTGCCCGTCCTCGGTCTCCCGGCCTCCCGGTTCCTGAAACTGGCCGAGCAGGCCGGACTGCCCACCACCACGGAGGCGTTCGCGGACCGCGCCTACACCGAGCGGGGCACCCTGGTGCCCCGCACCCAGGCCGACGCGGTGATCACGGATGCCGAGGCGGTCGTCGAACGCTCGCTGGGGCTGGCCCGCTTCGGCATGGTCACGTCCCACTCCGGGGCGCGCATCCCGGTCCGTGCCCGCTCGTTGTGCCTGCACGGCGACACCCCGGGCGCGGTGGACCTGGCACGTCGGGTCCGCGCGCGTCTGGAGTCCTCGGGCGTCCTCGTGAAGGCCTTCGTATGAGGGCTGTTCCGGCCGCCGACGACATGACCGCCGACGACGCGAAGGCACCTGCGGAGGTGAGCGGCACGAGGGCGCTGCCGGTCGGTGACCACGCCCTGCTCGTCGAGGTCTCCTCGGGCGCGGCGGCCCAGGCCCTGCACGCCGAACTGCTGCGCCGCCGCGCCGAGGGCTCGCTCTCGGTCGCGGAGATCGTCCCCGCGGCGCGCTCGGTCCTCCTGGACGGTCTGGAAGACCCCCGGCGGCTGGCGGAGCAGCTCCCCCGGTGGGAGATCCCGCCGCACGCCGCGCGCGCGGAGGAGGCGATCGAGATCCCCGTACGGTACGACGGTCCCGATCTGGCGGATGTCGCGGCTCTGTGGGGGGTGCCCGAGCACGAGGTGCCCGCGATCCACGCGGCGGCCGAGTTCCGTGTCGCCTTCTGCGGGTTCGCGCCCGGCTTCGGCTATCTCACGGGGCTGCCGACCCGGTACGACGTGCCGCGCCGGGCGACTCCGCGGACGGCGGTTCCGGCGGGTTCCGTGGCGCTCGCGGGCCCGTACACGGGCGTCTACCCGCGCTCCTCGCCGGGTGGCTGGCAGCTGATCGGCACGACGGACGCGGTGCTGTGGGACCACGCGCGCGTGCCGGCCGCGCTGCTCGCCCCGGGGGCGCGCGTCCGATTCGTACCGGTGGGGTGCTCATGACCGACCGGGCCCTGGCCGTCGTGCGCGCCGGGGCCCTGACCACCGTCCAGGACCGGGGCCGCCCCGGCCACGCCCACCTCGGCGTACCCCGCTCCGGCGCGCTGGACGCGCCCGCTGCGGCGCTGGCCAACCGGCTCGTCGGCAACCCTGTCGAGGCGGCCGTACTGGAGACGACGCTCAACGGATGTGCCCTGCGTCCGCGTTCGGTGGTCACCGTGGCCGTCACGGGCGCGCCCTGCCCGGTCACGGTGAACGGCCGTCCGGCGCCCTGGGGAGCGCCCGTGCGTGTCCCCGCCGGAGCACTGCTGGACATCGGCCCGGCCCGCGCGGGGGTACGCGGTTACGTGGCCGTCGCCGGCGGAGTGGCCGTGGATCCGGTCCTCGGCAGCCGCTCCACGGACCTCCTCTCGGGGCTCGGTCCGCCGCCGCTCACGGACGGCACGGTGCTGCCTCTGGGACGCCCCGACGGCGTGCACACGCGCGTGGACGTGGTTCCGCATCCGGGTCCGCCCTCGGAGCTGGTCCTGCGGGTGATACCGGGCCCGCGCGACGACTGGTTCACGGCCTCGGCCCTGCGGACCCTGGCGACGGGCACCTACCGGGTGTCCTCCGCGAGCAACCGCATAGGGCTGCGTACGGAAGGGCCCTCACTGGAGAGGGCTGTTTCCGGCGAACTCCCCAGTGAGGGCATGGTGCTGGGCGCCGTGCAGGTGCCGCCCGACGGCAGACCGGTCCTCTTCCTCGCCGACCATCCGACCACCGGGGGGTACCCGGTGATCGCGGTGGTCCGTGGCGCCGACCTCCCGGCGGCCGCTCAGGCGGTCCCGGGCACGCCGGTGCGCTTCATGGTCGTACGCCGCCGCTGACGGACTCCGGCCCACCGCTTCGAACCGTCATGCCGCGTCCGGCTGTTCCGCCGCCGACAGGGCTGCCAGCGCGGACGCCACGGCGTGCGAGGCGCTGAGGTCGAGCCGGGCGCTGGTGCCGCGCGCCCGGTGGCGCACCTCGGCGGCGGCCAGGGTGAGCAGTTGCGGCAGCAGGTCGGTGCACCGCCGGGCCACCCACCCCGTCCCCGCGGTGGCCAGCCACCACAGACTGGCCGACCGTGTGGGCGCGGGGAACTCCGGCTCGGCCGAGGGGGTGTCCCCGGTGGCGATGCCCTCCTGTTCGAGCAACGCGTGGAAACGCAGGGCGAGTTGTCGGTGCCCCCGCTCCCCCGGGTGCAGCCGGTCCGCGCTCCACATCGCGCGGTCCGTCAGCCAGGCGCCCTCCGCCGCGTGCAGATGCACGGCTCCATGGCGCTCGGACAGTGCGTGCACGACCGTGTTGACGGCCCGCTGCCGCCGGGCCAGGGGCCGGGCCAGCACCCCCGGCAGCCCGAGCATCGCGCCGGGATCCGGCAGGCAGGCGGTCAGCAGGACGGCGTCCTGGGCCCGGAACGCCGCGTACACCCGGTCGAGCCGCGCGGCCACGGCGTGGATGTCGAAGGTGCAGCGAAGGGTGTCGTTCACACCGATCACGACGGACACCACGTCCGGACCCAGGGCCAGCGCCGCCGGGGTCTGCCGTTCCAGGACGTCGCGCGTCTGGGCCCCGCTCACCGCGAGGTTGGTGAACTCCACGGACGTGTCCTGGCCGTCGGACAGCCCGTCGACGAGCAGCGCGGCCCAGCCTCGCCAGGCCTCGCCGACGGGGTCGCCGACGCCCTCGGTCAGCGAGTCACCGAGGGCGACGAACCGAAGGGGTGTCATCCGACGCCCTCCTGGAGGCGGGGCCGGGACTCGACCACCGCGTCGTGCGCGGCGAGGAACGCCTCCACGGCGGTGCCCCAGCCGAAACACTCCGCACGCGCGCGTGCGGCTTCCCTGCGCGCGGCCTCGGGGCGTCCCAGGAGCAGGCGTACCGCGTCCGCGAAGGAGTCCCCGCTGTCCGCGGCGGTGGCCCCGGCGGACCCGACCACCTCCGGCAGCGCCGACACCGCGCTGGCCACCACGGGCGTACCGCAGGCCATCGCCTCCAGGGCGGCCAGCCCGAACGTCTCGGCGGGCCCCGGTGCCAGGCACACGTCGGCGGAGGCCTGCAACGCGCCGAGCAGCGCGCGGTCGGCGACATGCCCGAGGAAGGTGACGGGCAGCCGCCGCTCCCGGGCCCGCTGTTCGAGCCTGGCCCGCAGCGGCCCGTCCCCGGCGACGACGAGCACGGCACGCTCGCCGCGCCGCAGCAGCGCCTCCAGCGCGTCGAGCGCCGTACCGGGCCGCTTCTCGACGGACAGCCGGGAGCACATCACGAGCAGCACCTCGTCCGCGCGCGCGTACCGCTCGCGCACCCCGAGATCGCGCAGCCCGGGGTGCCGGCCCACCAGGTCGACGCCCAGTGGGGCCCGTACGACATTGCGGGCCCCGATGCGGACGAACTCGCGCTCCGCGAACTCCGTGGTGCACACGACCCGCGCGTAGGTGTGCGCCGTACGGATGTTGAGGGCGTCGGCGGCCTTGCGGGCCATCCCCTCGGAGAGCCCCCAGGTCCGCAGCACGCCGTCGGCGGTCTCGTGGGAGACCATGACCGCGGGCACCCGTGCGCGCCGCGCCCAGACCCCGGTCCAGCGCAGGGTGGTCCGGTCGGAGACTTCGAGGCGGTCGGGCGCGAGCGACTCCAGGAGGCCGGCGACCCGCCGCTTGTCCGTGAGTACGCGATAGCCGCCGGTTCCGGGCAGCAGTGGACCGGGCAGCGTGATGACCCGCCCCTGCTCGGTCTCGCGGTCGGTGGCACGCTCGCCGGGGACGATGAGCACGGGCTCGTGTCCGGCGGCCAGGTAGCCGCTGCCGAGCTCCCGCAGGGCGGTGCGCAGACCGCCCGACGCGGGGGCGACGAAGTTGGCCAACCGTACGATGCGCAGGCTCATGCCGCCACCACCGTCCGCGCGGAGAGCACGTCGGCGTAGTGGTCGATGAGCTGGTCGCCGACCGCCGCCCAGGTGCGGCCCTCGACGGTGGCCCGCCCGGCGGCGCCGTACGCCGCCCGGAGGGCCGGATCGACGGCGAGCGCCCACACCGCGTCGCGTACGGCGTCCCCGTCGCGGGGCGGCACCAGCAGCCCCGTACGGCCGTGTGCGACCAGGTCCAGCGGCCCGCCCGCAGCGGGTGCGACGACCGGTACGCCGCTGGCCATGGCCTCCTGGACCGTCTGGCAGAAGGTCTCGAAGGGGCCGGTGTGCGCGAAGACGTCCAGGGAGGCGAAGATCCGGGCGAGTTCGTCGCCGGTGCGACGCCCGAGGAAGACGGCGCCGGGAAGCGCCTCGCGCAGGGTCGTCTCGCTGGGCCCGTCGCCCACGATCACGACGCGTACGCCTTCCAGGCCGCAGGCTCCGGCGAGCAGTTCGACCTGCTTCTCGGGGGCGAGCCGGCCGACGTAGCCGACGATCAGCTCACCGTTCGGCGCCAGTTCACGCCTGAGGGCCTCGTCCCGGTGCTCGGGGCGGAAGCGGACGGTGTCCACGCCGCGCGGCCACAGCCGCACCCGGGGCACACCGTGTGCCTCCAGGTCGTGCAGGGCCGCGCTGGACGGGGCGAGCGTCCGGTCGGCGGCGGCGTGGACGGAGCGTATGCGCCGCCAGGCTGTGGCTTCGCCCGCGCCCACGTACGTACGGGCGTATCCGGCGAGGTCGGTCTGGTAGACGGCGACGGCGGGGACGCCGAGCCGGGCGGCGGCCGCCATGCCGCGGACGCCGAGGATGAAGGGGCTGGCCAGGTGGACGATGTCGGCGCGGTGTTCGGTGATCGCGGCGGCGACGCGTCGGCTGGGGAGGGCGACGCGGACCTGGGGGTAGCCGGGGAGCGGTAGGGAGGGGACACGGACGACGGGGCACGGCGCGAGGGCGTCGGGCCCGTGCCCGGCCGCCGTGGCCGGGGCGACGACGAGGGGAGCGTGACCGCGATCGACGAGGTGCCGGGCGGTCTGGAGCGCGCAGTGGGCCACGCCGTTCACATCGGGGGGAAAGGATTCGGTCACGATGACGACACGCATACCCGTGTTGTCGCCGTGCTGGACGTGGCCGCGTCAACGTGGATCTTTCCTGCCGTGGAACGCCCCGTGAGCGTTGTACTGCACGCTTTTCCAGGTCAGCGCGCGGCCACATCCTCCTGACCCGCGAGTCACTTCGTGTTCATACCGCGGGTGCGTCGGGCCCGATCCGGCTGCGTACGGCTGTCTGTACTTCCGCTTCTTCGGCCGGATCCGATGCCAGCCGCCGCAACTGATCGACCACGCGCGCGTCACCGGTTTCGGCGTGTCGAGCGGCCACCTCACGGGTCGACTCCTCGCAGTCCCACAGGCACTCGACGGCGAAGCCGGCGGGGAAGGAGGGGTCGGTGGCGGCGAGGGCGCGGGCGGCTCGCCCGCGCAGATGGGACGACGCCGTCTCCCGGTAGACATGGCGCAGTACGGGTGCGGCGCAGACGATGCCGAGGCGTCCGGCTCCGTCGACGAGGGTCCACAGCGTCGGTGCGTCGGGGCCTTCGCCGCGTACGGCCTCACGCAGGGCGCCCAGCACCAGTTCGCTGTCCTTGGTGCCGCCCCGGCAGGCGAGCATCCGTCCCGCGGCGGCGCCGAGGGCGTCGGGCCGCTCGGCCCACCGTCGGGCCCGGTCGACGGCGGCGACACTGCGCATACGTTCGAACGCGTCGACGGCGGCCTCCCCGACGGTCGCCGTGCCGCCGGTCGCGGCGGCCTCGATCAGATCGAGAGCGTCCGGATCGTTGCTTTCGGCGAGGTAGCGCAAGGCGGTGCAGCGGGCTCCGTCGCCCCCGTCCCGGGCGGCCTGGAAAATCTCGGGCCGGTCCTCGGGGCCCGCGACGGCGGTAAGGCAGCGCGCGGCCGGCACATGGAGTGCGGCTCCGCGGTCGAGGCCCTGCTGGGCCCACTCGAACACGGCTCGCACGCTCCACCCCGGCCGTGGTCCGGTGGGGCGCAGTTGCCGTTGCCATCGGTCGAAGGAGCCCTGCTCCTGGGCGGCCCGCACACGCGCGGCGATGGATTCGCGGGAGTCGTCCGCCCACAGCCGCCAGGGCCGGGGCTCGAAGGCGTCGCGCACCTGGGCGACGAGCGCGGCCTCGCCCTCCGGATCGGCCGGGAAGCGGGCGAGGACGGGCACGGCGAGGGCACGCAGACCCGCGTCGTCGTCGCGCAGGGCCAGCTCGTCCAGGGCCCAGGCCCAGTTGGTGCCCGAGGCGGCGTACCTGCGCAGCAGTTCCAGGGCGTCCCGCCTGCCGTACGAGGCGAGGTGGCCGAGGACCGCGAGGGCGAGCCCCGTGCGTGACTCGCAGTCGTCGAGGATGTCCTCGGCGTCGAAGAGGTGCCACTCGATCTCGTCGAGCTCACCGCTCAGATCGAGGTAGAGACGGGCGTAGTACAGGGAGCGGTTCTCCACCTGCCAGTCGTGGCGGGGGTCGCGCAGCACACAGTGGTTCAGTGCCGCGAGCGCTTCGGCGCGCGGTGCGGTGAGCGCGTGCAGCGTACCGTCGCCGCGGCCCCTCTGGAGCAGGCCGAGCAGCGTACCGCTGGGCGCTATGACCGGATCGAACATGGGAAACAGCCTCACATCAAGCGTCGACGCAACCGGGATCCTGCATTACCTGGCCGCGTGACAACACGTCGGAGCGCCCGCCGTTTCTTGCTTGCTGTAGACCATCTTCCTCTGCCTCTCGTCGGTGGCCCATACGGGCCGCGTCACGGCCCGCGCGGTGCGGCAACACCTGCCCAGCCATCGCGTCCGTGAATCACGACGTCATGATGACTCGGCAGTTCTTCTTGCCGCGACCGTATTTCCGGCGGCCCCGTACCGCCTCCCCCGTTTTCGGTGTTGTAGCTGGTCAGCGCGGACGGATCAGCGCGCGCCGAACAATTCGAGGAGTTCGGTCTTGCCGAACATCCGGGCGGTGTCGACGGCCGAGGGGGTGCCCGCGGCCGGGTCGGCGCCGCCGTCCAGAAGCGCGCGGATGACCGCCGCCTCGCCCTTGAAGACGGCCCCCGCGAGGGGGGTCTGGCCGCGGTCGTTGATCCGGTCGGCCTCGGCGCCGCGCTCCAGCAGGGCGCTCACCGCCTCGGCGTGGCCGTGGTAGGCGGCGAGCATCACCAGCGAGTCACCGCGGTCGTTGGTGAGGTTGGCCGGAACACCCGCGTCGACGTACGCCACGAGCGCCTCGGTCTCCCCTCGGCGCGCCAGATCGAAGATCTTGGTCGCCAGCTCCACGACTTCGGGGTCGGGGGCTTCACTCATCGGCCGGACCACCTCTCACAAGGAAAACGACAGCTACGTCATGGGGACTGCGGGAGCGTACGACAGCGGGTGGGCTGTCATGCGCAGGTCCGTACGGCGGCGATGTGTGCGGCCGTACGGGTGATTCGCCAGCGTACTGGCTCCGACGGCACATGACCGGCGCCCACCGAGGCAAAGATCACCACAAGCCGCACAAGAGCCGACAGAGAGCAACAGACCTGCTCAGGGTGGCCGGAACGGCTCCGCCGACTGGATGAAATCGGCCGAAATTCACTCAGTTGCACCTTTTATCGTATGGATACATCCTGTGATCCTGGAAGTACTCATGGTGACTGTCCCCACGAACCAGGAGAGCACAAATGATTCTGTCCATCTCAGGCGTCGTCCTGCTCGGCATCATCGTCTTCCTCTTCTTCCGCAAGGACGGACTCAAGGCGTCGCACGCCATGGTGTCCTCGCTCTTCGGTTTCTACCTCGCCAGCACGGCCATCGCGCCGAGCATCAAGGCAGGCGGGGAGAGCCTGGCGAGCCTCCTCGGCGGGATCAAGTTCTGACGTCCCTGCCCATCGCACGCACCTTCAGGAGACAGCAGTGGCCCGGCGCCCTCTCCCCCGCATCCTCAGCAACGGCAGCGCACAGATCGCCCGAAGCCGGGAGCTGGCCCGAACGGCAGCCGACAGCGCCACCGACGTCCTCCATCCACTGATCACGGTCACCCGTGGACTGCGCCGGCTGGCAGCCGCGGGCGGGCGCAAGTGGGCCGCCACCCCCAAGGACCGGCGCGGGCCGCTGCTGTTCCTGGTGGCCTCGGTGATCCTGGTCGTGGCGCTGGTGCCGTACGGACCGCTGCTCGCCGCCATCACCCTGATGGCGGCGGCAGCGTGGACGGGCCGTCAGCCGGTCTCGTCGGAGCCCACGGGCCCCGACGAAGCACAGATCCAACGACTCCAGTCGTTGTACGACGCCCTCGTCCCGTACTTCTCCGTGGCCGAGGACCCGGCCCCTCTGTACGCCCACGGCGGCGACTGGGAGAAGGCCTTCCCCACGCACGACTTCGACGACGACGGGCGCGTGTCCCGGCTACTCATCCGCTACCCGGCTTACTTCACGGACGGCGAGGCGGAGTCCCGGGCCCGGATCGAGCAACTTCTGCACGCCAAGTCGGGCCGCGGTCGCGAGTACCACTTCGACTGGGACGAGGAGGGCAACGAGCTCACCGTCACCGTCCTCCCGCCGCTCCCCACCGACATCGCCGCCCAGAGATTCGTCACCTCACCCGGCGAGACGGTCCTTGGCTTCACCGACCCGGCCGACGTCCAGCGCACCCTCCCCCTCACCTACGGTGAGGAACAGCGCGACGTTCCCCCGGTCGTCTGGCGCACCGGCATCCGCTCCACCGAGCCGCATCTGCTGATCGCCGGCGATCCAGGCAGCGGCACGACCACACTCGTGCGTTCCATCGCACTCCAGGCCCTTCAGTACGGCGATGTCGTCATCGTCGAGGGCGGCGGCACCGGCGAGTACGCGTGCCTGACCGGCCGGGCCGGCGTCCTCGCCGTCGAGTCCGGCCTCGCCGGGGCGCTCGCGAGTCTGGAGTGGGCCGCGAACGAGACGGAGCGGCGGCTGATCTCCGCCAACCGTGCGCGGCAGGCGGGGCACCCCGCCCCCGACGACACCAAGAACCCCCTGTGGATCCTGCTCGACCGGCCGAGCGCGCTCGGCCACTTCGCCGCCGCCGACGGCCGCAACGATCCCCAGGCACTCCTTCAGGTCCCGCTCCGGCACGGGCGCGCGGCGGGCGTCACGGTCGTCATCGCCGAGCAGTTCGAGGATCTCGAGGCGCTCAGCGAGGCCGTGCAGCAGCACACCCGCGCGCGCGTGGTCCTCGGTCCGGCGTCTGCGGTCCAGCTGGAAGCCGTCCTCGGCGCGCCGCCGCACACCACTCCTACGAGGGACGTACCGCCCGGCCGCGGGTACGCCCGACTGGGCGCGGGTTCCGTCCTGCGCCTCCAGGTTCCGGCTACGCCGGACCCCTACGACGACGCCACCAGCGAGACCCATCGACGCGCCGTCCTCGACCTGCTGCCGGAACGCACGACTCCGGCGGAGGCGGACCCGATCCCTGCGGAGGCCGCGGTGGCGGAGGGCTGAGCGGGCCGCTAGGCCACGAACGTGCGGGGCGCTTCGTTGCCCCCGGTCGCGCCCGTTTTCACCAAGTGCGCCGCCGCGGCCAACCGGAGCGCCGCCTCCTCGGCCACCGCACCCCCCACGGTGAACGGCAGCCGCACATACCCTTCGAAGGCGCCGTCGACCCCGAACCGCGGCCCGGAGGGCACCCGTACCCCCACCCGTTCGCCCGCCTCGGCGATCCGCGAGCCGGACAGCCCGCCGGTGCGCACCCACAGCGTCAGCCCGCCCCGCGGAACGACGAACTCCCAGTCGGGCAGCTCACGGCGCACGGCGGCGACGAGCGCGTCCCGGTTCTCCCGGGCCTGCGCACGCCGGATCTCCACGGCCCGCTCCCATCCCCCGGTGCTGAACAGCCAGTTCACGGCCAACTGCTCCAGCACCGGCGTTCCGAGGTCGGCGTACGCGCGCGCGGCGACGAGACTGCGGATCACATCGGGGGCCGCACGGACCCACCCGATCCGCATCCCCGCCCAGAACGCCTTGCTGGCCGACCCCACGGTGATGACCGTGGACCCGGAGGGGTCGAAGCCGCACACGGGGCGAGGCATCGACAGCCCCTCCTCCAAATACAGCTCGCTCATCGTTTCGTCGACCACCAGTACGGTCCCCGCCGACCGCGCCGCGTCCACCAGGCGGCGCCGCTGGTCCTCGTCCGCGAGGGCTCCCGTCGGGTTGTGGAAGTCGGCGACGACGTACGCGAGCCGGGGTGCGGCGTCGCGCAGGACCTGGCGCCAACGCTCCACGTCCCATCCGGCGAGCCCCTCGGCCATCGCGACGGGGACGAGCCGGGCACCCGCCACCCGCATCAGCTGGAGGATGTTGGCGTAGGAGGGGGACTCGACGGCGATGCGTTCGCCGCGCCCGGCGAAGAGATGACAGATGGCGTCGATGGCGCCCATCGCGCCGGTCGTCACCATGATCTGCTCGGGCATGGTCGGAATGCCGCGCGCGGTGTACCCCTCGGCGATCATCGCGCGCAGCGCGGGCAGCCCCGCCGGATAGTCGCCGTGCGTGTGCGCGTACGGTGGCAGCTCCTCCAGCGCGCCCTGCACGGCACGGGTGAGCCAGGGCTCCGGGGCGGGGAGTGACGCGCAGCCGAGGTCGATCATGGAGCCGAGGGCCTCGGGCGGCAGCGGTTCGAGGCCGCGCGCGGGCAGCGGGTTCCCGGCGGGGACGGCGGTCCAACTGCCCGCTCCCCTGCGGGACTCCAGGAACCCTTCGCCGCGCAGCGCCTCGTAGGCCGCGGCGACCGTCGTACGGCTGACGGAGAGGGACAGCGCGAGCTCCCGCTCGGCCGGCAGCCGCGCGGCGACCGGAAGGCGGCCTTCGAGGACGAGCAGCCGGATGCCGTCGGCGAGTGCGCGATAGGCGGGCGGACGGCGGGTGCCGGGCCCCGCGGGGCGCTCCTGCTGGGAGTTGAGCAGCCGGGCGAGCTGCGCGGCACCCATCGCCGAAGTCCACTGCGTCATGATTCCCAGTCCACCTTCCTCGGATTGGCCTTGGATGGCGCCTTCCTTCAGGCCACAGAATGTCACGAGCCAGGCCACCATCACCACCATGGCTCATCACACGTCATCACGGGTCATCACCACAGGGGGCACCTCTTGTCCACACACGCCGACTCCCCGCACCGGGAACGCAAGGGATCCGGGCGACGGCTTCCGCGTCGCCTCGTCCAGCTGTACGTGGGCCTCGCGCTGTACGGCGCGAGTTCGGCCCTGCTGGTGGAGTCGGGCCTCGGCCTGGAGCCCTGGAACGTGCTGCACCAGGGGCTCGCCGAACTGACCGGTCTGACGATCGGCGTGGTGTCGATCTTCGTGGGCGCGGCGGTGCTGCTCCTGTGGATCCCGCTGCGCCAGCGCCCGGGCCTCGGCACGGTCTCCAACGTGTTCGTGGTCGGTATCGCCATGGACGGCACCCTCGCCCTGGTGCCGGACGCCCACACCCTGGCCGTACGGATTCCGCTGCTCGTGTCGGGCATCGTGCTGAACGGCGTGGCGACGGGCCTCTACATCTCGGCCAGCTTCGGTCCTGGTCCCCGTGACGGTCTGATGACGGGCCTGCACCGGCGTACGGGGCGCTCGGTACGGCTGGTGCGCACGGTCCTTGAGGTGGCGGTCGTCGCGACCGGATTCGCGCTCGGCGGCACGGTCGGCATCGGCACGGTGCTGTACGCCGTGGCGATCGGGCCGCTCGCCCAGCTCTTCCTGCGCGTGTTCGCCGTCCGCCCGGCACCGGGCGGCAGCACCGTCGTTGCCGCCGGTCAACCGGAACGAGCGATACTTCCAGGGTGAGCCCGCGCATACGCCACCCGTACCTCGACCACCCCGGCCCGATCCCCTTCGCCCACCGGGGCGGCGCGGCGGACGGCCTGGAGAACACCGTCGCCCAGTTCCGCCGCGCGGTGGAAACGGGCTACCGCTACATCGAGACGGATGTGCACGCGACGTCGGACGGCAAGCTCGTCGCCTTCCACGACGTGACCCTGGACCGGGTGACGGACGGCGCGGGCCGGATCGCGGACCTCCCCTGGGAGGACGTGCGCCACGCGCGCGTGGCGGGCAAGGAACCGGTCCCCCTCTTCGAGGAGCTCCTCGAAACCTTCCCCGACGTCCGCTGGAACGTCGACGTCAAGGCCGAGCCCGCCCTCCACCCCCTGCTGAACCTCATCGGCCGCCTCGACGCCTGGGACCGCGTCTGCGTCGGCTCGTTCTCCGAGGCGCGGGTCTTCCGCGCCCAGCGTCTGGCCGGACCTCGTCTGGCGACCTCGTACGGCACCAAGGGTGTCCTGGGGCTGCGGCTGCGCTCGTACGGCATCCCGGCCGCGCTGCGCGACTCGGCGATCGCCGCCCAGGTACCCGAGTCCCAGTCGGGCGTGCCGGTGGTCGACCGGCGCTTCGTGCGCGCCGCCCACGCGCGCGGCCTGCAGGTCCACGTGTGGACGGTCAACGAACCCGATCGGATGCACCGGCTCCTGGACCTGGGTGTCGATGGCATCATGACCGATCACATCGACACGCTGCGCAGGGTCCTGGAGGACCGGGGCACCTGGGTCTGAGCCCTCTCGCGCGGTCCGTTCAGTGGGAAGCGAGGGGCACGGGTGGGCACCGAGACCGTGCGGGCACAGGCGACCGACGAGGTCACCGAACGGCGGCGCGAGCAGCGCGGCTGGTACTTCTACGACTGGGCGTGCTCCGTCTACTCGACGAGCGTGCTCACCGTGTTCCTGGGCCCCTATCTCACGTCCGTCGCCAAGCACGCGGCGGACGCGGACGGCTTCGTCCATCCGCTGGGCATCCCGGTCCGCGCCGGCTCCTTCTTCGCCTACGCGGTCTCGGCGTCCGTCATTGTGTCGATCTTCGTGATGCCGATGGCGGGCGCGGCCGCCGACCGCACCGGCCGCAAGAAGCCCCTGCTCGCGCTCTGCGCCTATCTCGGCGCCACGGCCACCACGGGCATGTTCTTCCTGGACGGCGACCGCTATCTGCTCGGTGGTCTGCTGCTGATCGTCGCCAATGCCTCGGTGGCCGTGTCGATGGTGCTCTACAACTCCTACCTGCCCCAGATCGCCCCGCCCGAGGAGCGTGACGCGGTCTCGTCCCGCGGCTGGGCCTTCGGCTACGCGGCGGGCTCGCTCATGCTGGTCGTGAACCTGGTCCTGTACTCGGCCCACGACTCCTTCGGTGTCTCCGAGTCGACGGCCGTCCGCATCTGTCTGGCCTCGGCGGGTGTCTGGTGGGGGGCCTTCACCCTCGTGCCGCTGAAGCGGCTGCGGGACCGGCCCACGGCATCCGCGGGTCAGGCGTCGGGACACGGGTGGCGGCAGCTGGCGGCCACCGTTCGCGACATGCGGGGAAAACCGCTCACCCTCGCCTTCCTGTTCGCCTACCTCGTCTACAACGACGGCATCCAGACGGTCATCTCGCAGGCATCGGTGTACGGGTCGGAGGAGCTGGGTCTGAGCCAGTCCACCCTGATCGTCGCCGTGCTGCTGGTGCAGGTGCTCGCGGTCGGGGGCGCCCTGGGGATGGGACGGCTCGCACGGACGTACGGCGCGAAGCGCACGATCCTCGGCTCGCTCGTCGCCTGGACCGTGACGCTGGGCGCCGGCTACTTCCTGCCGGCGGGCGCGCCCGTCTGGTTCTTCGTCCTGGCCGCCGGGATCGGTCTGGTCCTGGGCGGCAGTCAGGCACTCTCGCGCTCGTTGTTCTCCCATCTGGTTCCGAGCGGGAAGGAGGCCGAGTACTTCTCCGCGTACGAGATGAGCGACCGGGGGATGAGCTGGCTCGGCCCGCTTCTGTTCGGTTTGACCTACCAGCTGACGGGAAGTTATCGGGACGCGATCATCTCGCTCGTGGCCTTCTTCGTCATCGGATTCGTGCTGCTGGCGAGGGTTCCGGTGCGGCAGGCCGTGCACGACGCGGGTAATCCCGTACCGGACAGGATTTAGCACCTGAGGCCAAAGGCCGGTAGTGTACGCGTTTGGCCTGCCAGGCGTACCGTTACTGCGCGTCAAAGATACTGAAGCGTTGGGTGACATCTGCTGCCAGATGTGACAAACCGGGCGCCGGTGGGTACAACAAGGGGCGGCTACGACGGCGACGCATGACCCGGAACGGGAATCTTTACCGCCGACCGGACGTTGACCGGATGACGACGACAGCGACACCTGTCCTGTGGGCGACAAGCCCGGGAGGCACGATTCATGAGTGAGCGAGCTCTTCGCGGCACGCGCCTCGTGGTGACCAGCTACGAGACGGACCGCGGCATCGACCTGGCCCCGCGCCAGGCCGTGGAGTACGCATGCGAGAAGGGACATCGGTTTGAGATGCCCTTCTCGGTCGAGGCGGAGATTCCGCCGGAGTGGGAGTGCAAGGTCTGCGGGGCCCAGGCACTCCTGGTGGACGGCGACGGCCCTGAGGAAAAGAAGGCCAAGCCCGCGCGTACGCATTGGGACATGCTGATGGAGCGGCGCACCCGAGAGGAGCTCGAAGAGGTCCTCGAGGAGCGCCTGGCCGTTCTGCGCTCCGGCGCGATGAACATCGCGGTGCATCCGCGGGACAGCCGCAAGTCCGCGTAACCCCTCCGGGGGCTGGGCGGCATACCACGCACTCAGCCGCGAGCGCCGTACGAAAGTCGTACGGGGCCCGCGGCTCTGTGCGTTGTGCGCGTGGCGGTGGATACGGA
The DNA here is from genome assembly GCF_042959425.1 of Streptomyces sp. NPDC007896. NCBI lineage: Bacteria > Bacillati > Actinomycetota > Actinomycetes > Kitasatosporales > Streptomycetaceae > Streptomyces > Streptomyces sp. NPDC007896. The sequence goes on from NZ_JBIBKX010000006.1 coordinate 55,330, forward strand.
CCGGCGCAGGCCATCGCGCCCCTTCAGGGGCGCGGGGAACTGCGCGACCAGCCCCCGCTCACCCGCACCCGATCACCCAGCCGCGGCCGAGGTCGGCGTCAGCGATTCAGCGGCGGACGCGGGCCCGGGTCCGGGTCCGCCGTCGGGTTCTCTTCCCTGATGACCTCGCCCTGGACGACCTTGCCGTCGGGGCGATGGATGCGGGCCTGCTGGAAGGCGTCACCGACGCTGCCCGGCGAGGCCTCGCGGATCTTGCGGTCGATGGTGCGCTCGGCGTAACGGCTCAGGGCCTTCTGGACCGGCGGGATCAGCAGGAGCAGGCCCAGTGCGTCGGAGATGAGCCCGGGGATCATCAGGAGCAGACCGCCGAGCATCATCAGCCCGTTGCCGTTGCCGCCCCCGCTCGTGGGGGCCACCCCGCTCTGCTGCTGTTGCAGCGTCTCAGTGAGGTTGCGGAAGGCACGGCGGCCGGCCCGCTTGATGACCACGGAACCGAGGACGAAACCGGCGACCAGCAGCAGGAAGACCGCGAAACCGCTCGCCGCGCCCGCGACCACGGTCAGGAGCCAGATCTCCAGCACCAGCCAGACGGCGATGCCGAGCGGCAGGTAGGTGCGCAGCCGGGATCGCCGCGGCCGCGCGGGGTATGTGGGAGTCGGTGCGCCAGTCGTCATGCACCCAGTGTGCCTGGGCACAGCTCAGTACGGGATAAGCGGATGATCAGCCGTAGCTGTGGGGTGAAGTGAAGGCGAAGTGCGAGTGGGGGGCGGACCCACCCGGGCCGCCCCCACTCCACAAGGTGCTCCTACGGCGTGCGCTTTCGGCCGGTGATCCGGCCGACCCGCTCCCCCACGCCCCACGTGGTGACCCGCCACAGCGCCTCCACGAGGATGTCGCGGCTCATCTTGGAGTCGCCGAGCTCGCGCTCGACGAAGGTGATGGGCACCTCGACGACGTGGAAACCGGACTTGACCGCGCGCCGGGCCAGGTCCACCTGAAAGCAGTACCCCTGGGACGCGACTTCACCGAGTCCGAGACCTTCGAGGGTCTCGCGGCGGAAGGCGCGGAAGCCTCCGGTGACGTCCCGGATCGGCACGTCGAGCATGAGCCGGGAGTACATGCTGCCGCCACGCGAGATGAACTCGCGGGACTTGGGCCAGTTCACGACCCGCCCGCCCGGCACCCAGCGCGACCCCAGCACGAGGTCGGCGCCCTTGAGCGCGGTCAGCAGCCGAGGCAGTTCCTCGGGCTGGTGCGAGCCGTCCGCGTCCATCTCCACGAGGACGCCGTAGCCGTGCTCCATGCCCCAGGCGAAACCCGCGAGATACGCGGCGCCCAGGCCTTCCTTGCCCTTGCGGTGCAGCACCTGGACATGGTCGTCCTCGGCGGCCAGCTCGTCGGCGAGCTTGCCCGTGCCGTCCGGGCTGTTGTCGTCCGCCACGAGAACGTGTGCATCGGGCACCGAGGCTCGTACCCGGCCGACGATCTTCTTGATGTTCTCCGCCTCGTTGTAGGTCGGGATGATCACCAAGGCCGTGCCGAGCGGGCCGAACTGCCTCCCCTTGGCTCCTGCCGCGAGGGTCCCGTCGCCGTCGTTCACTACTGCCCCTTCATGTCCGTACGCAGGGGTCCACCATAGTGGCCGCAGCCTGCACTGACGCTTCGGCGCGTTAGTACGGGGGTGTCGATTCGGCAAGAGCCGGGTAAGAGAGAGCCCGCCGCGCCGGAGCACCGTACTGCGGATCGGGGCCCGGCGCCCTTCGGGCCGACCTGGGACCCGCTGGCTGCGGGTCGACCGAAAGCCGTTGTCTACTGGACGTCCGGGCCCCACCCGGGTCACACCCTTCCGACAGGCATGAACGTTCCCTCGCCGTCGCACTGGCGCTGAGCCTGGCTCCCAGTGGTGGTGCGCCGGTGCGGCACACCGCCCCTGACCCAGCGGCGCTCCGGCGACTGCGTGGAAGTTCTCCGGTCGGACGTCCGGTGGTGGACGCGGCCGAACCTACCGGCCCCCCGAGGCCAGCTGTCAACACTCGTCTGACCTGCTGGTTTTCCCTCAATTGCCTGGTCAGCGCGGAGGATGCGCAGGTCGCGCGACGGGGCGGCGGCGGACGATCGCCGCAGCGCCACCCCGGGAGATCACTCGCCCGGCCGTACGAAGACCGTCCGCCCGCCGACGACCGTGCGCAGGCACACCGGCAGGTCGCCGCCGGGGCTCAGATCGGGCAGTCCGGGAGTACCCGAACGAGGGTCGGTCGACCAGCGGGCGACCCTGTCGTCGGGGGCCTGCACGACCAGTTCCTCGGTGCGCCACACGGCGTAGTCGGCGGGCGCGCCCGGCACCAGGACTCCCGCGTCGTCCCGTCCGATCGCCCGCCACCCGCCGCGCGTATGCGCCGTGAACCCGGCGCGCACGGAGACCCGGTGCTCCGGGGTGCGGTGGAACGCGGCGGCGCGCACGGTGCCCCACGGGTCGAGGGGGGTGACGGGGCTGTCGGAACCGAAGGCCAGCGGCACGCCGGTGCGCAGCAGGGCCGCGAACGGGTTGAGGGCGCGGGCCCGCTCGGCGCCCAGGCGCTGGGCGTACATGCCGTCCTCGCCGCCCCACAGCGCGTCGAAGGCGGGCTGCACGGAGGCGGTGAGGCCGAGCTCGGCGAAGCCGGCGATGGTCTGCGGGGTGAGCATCTCGGCATGCTCGACGCGGTGCCGGGCGGCGCGCACACGGGCCAGGCCGACCTTCTCGGCGGCTGCGCGGACTCCCTCGACCACGGCGGTCACGGCGGCGTCCCCGATGGCGTGGAAGCCCGCCTGGAGGCCCACCTCGGTGCAGGCGACCACATGCGCGCAGACGGCGGCGGCGTCCAGGTAGGCGGTGCCGGTGTGGTCGGCGTCGGCGTACGGCTGGTGCAGACAGGCGGTGTACGAACCCAGGGACCCGTCGACGAAGAGGTCGCCCGCGGCGCCGATCGCGCCCAGCGCCCGGGCCTTTTCGACATCCTGTTCGGCCCAGTAGCCGACGACCCGGGGGCCGGCTTCCTCGGCGGCGAGGCGCAGCAGTCCGGTGAAGTCGTCCTCGGAGGAGATCTCCGGGCCCGCGCACTCGTGCACGGATCCGATACCGAGCGAGGCGGCGTGGGCGAGCGCGGCGCGCTGGGCCTCGGTGCGCTGGGCCGGCGTGACGGCGCCGAGCGCGGCGGCGCGCACGGCGTGGTGGGCGTCCCGGGTCAGGGGGCCGTCGGCGGCGTACCCCGCTCGTGCGGTGACCCCCGGGACCAGGTCCAGGAGCGCGGTGGTGACCACGGCGGAGTGCACGTCGATGCGGGAGAGGTAGAGCGGGCGGCCGCCTGCCGCCTCGTCGAGTTCGGCGCGCGTCGGGGGGCGGCCGCCGGGCCAGCGGGCCGCGTCCCAGCCGTGGCCGAGCAGCACCCGGTCCGCGGGGCGGGCGGCGGCGAACTCGCGTACGAGGGCGAGGGCGGCGTCCAGGGAGGGGGCGTCGGACAGGTCGAGGCCGGTGAGCGCGAGCCCGGTGGAGGTGGTGTGGACGTGGGCGTCGGTGAACGCCGGGGTGACCAGTGCGCCTTCCAGATCCACTACCTCGGCGACCCCGTCGGCGAAGGCGTCGGCCGCGCCTTCCGAGCCGACCCAGGCGATCTGTCCGCGTTCGACGACCATCGCGGTGGCGAAGGGATCGGCGGGACTGTGGACTTCTCCACCGCGCAACAGCACGGTGTCCGACGTGGCGGTGCTCTCACTCATGGGGAACAGTCTCGCGCCTGTCGGTGTCCGGTCGGTCCCCGGGTGGGTCAGATGCGGGGCGGGCGCGCCTCGTACGGCGTCGACAGCACCACGGTCGTGCGGGTCGACACGCCTGCCAGGCTGCGCAGGCGGGCGAGGAGCTCCTCCAGTTCGTGCGGGGTCGAGACCCGTACCTTCAGGATGTAGTTCTCGTCGCCCGCGACGCTGTGGCAGGCCTCGATCTCGGGCACGTCCGCGAGGCGTTCCGCGATGTCGTCGGGGGCGCTGGGGTCGAATGGTTTCACCGAGATGAACGCGGTCATGGGCAGCCCGACGGCCTCGGGGTCCACGACCGCGGCATAGCCGCGGATGACACCGCGCTGTTCGAGCCGGCGCACCCGCTGGTGCACGGCGGACGTGGACAGGCCCGTGGCCTTGCCCAGGTCGGTGTAACTCATCCGCCCGTCTGCGACGAGCAGCTGCACGATCTGTCGGTCCAGCTCCTCCATGACGCAAGAACCTACAGGGCCCTTGATCTCGTCGGATACCTCAGCGGCGCAGGTCATACCCGCTTTGTGATGTGGCAGAGTGCTGACTGTGAACCGCCTGGTGGACAAATCCACCGCGCCGGGCACCTGCGGGCGGCATGTGACGAACGACACAGTGCCGCAACCGGGTCCGTGATGTTCTCGTGATTACCGCAGAGACGGGACGGGAAATGCTTGCTGTGGTCGAGGCCGCAGCGCCTTGTCGGCCCACCCGAGGGGGAGAATCCCATGCAGAGTCTTAAGCGCCCTGGTCGTCCCGCATCCAGGCGGCCCAAGCTGGTCGTCGAACCCGAGCCGGAGGGCGTCGAACCCGACGCCGTCGACGGTGAGGAGTTCGACGCCTACGACACCTTCGAGATGTACCGGGTGATCTGCCCGGACTGCGCCCAGCCCATCGCGCTCCTCGCGGACGAGGAGCGCCTGCCCGAGCACGCGCTGTGCGCCTCGCCGTGGAACCCGTTCGGGCTGACGGTCTGCGCCGGCACGGGCCGTGCGGCGGGCGACGCCCGTCCCGCCGACGAGTCGGTGGAGCCTCAGGAGCAGGACACCGCCCTGCTGTTGACGCTCCCTCAGGGACTCGACTGGCGGACGCAGCCGTTCTCGCACGTCGGCGGCCCGGCCTCGCGCCCGATGCGGGTCCCCGAGATGCGCCGTCAGGCCGCCTGACCGGCCCTCGCGTTCAGCGACCGGCCGCCGGTCCCTCCCAGTAACTGCCCTGCACCATGGCTCGCAGGCTGCCGTGGTGCAGGATCAGTGTGTCCGGGTCCGGCGGTACGGCGACCTCGCCGAAGTACGCCTGGCGGTAGGCGACGCGCAGCATGACGATCGCGTGCCGCAGTGCCGCGTACAGCGTGTAAAAGTCCATGTCCCGGGGTGTGTGGCCGGTGAGTTCGGCGTAGCGCCGCTCGACGCGGTCACGGCGCAGGAAGTCGGGCAGTCCGCGCTGGCCGAAGCTCTCCGTCAGGTCCTGGAAGAAGCGGTGCAGGTAGACCGTCCAGCCGAGGTCGACCTCGCGCGGGGCCAGGGCCGCCATCTCCCAGTCGAGGACGGCCGCGGGTGCGAACCCGTCGTAGACGACGTTCCCGATGCGCGCGTCGCCCCAGTTGAGCACCGCCTCGCCCTCGTCGCGCGGCCACAGCTCGTCGAGCCGGTCGAAGGCGCCCTCTATCAGGGGTGAGCGTGACAGTCCGTCAATCACCCATGCGTAGTAGGCGCGTTGGGCCTCGACATGGCGACGGAGGGGACTGCCCGCGCCCGGGAGGGTCAGGAAGCCGGCTTCCGGCGGGGGGACCTGGTCGTGCAGCCGGGCGAGGAGACCCACCGAGGCCGCCTCCAACCGTTCGCGTTCCTGGTCGCTCGCCGCGTGCAGCCAGTTCCCCTCGTACGTGTAGGGCATGACGTCCGGCGGCACGCGCCCCTCGACCCGTTCCATGACGAAGAACGGCGCGCCGAGCGGGCCGGGGTCCTCCTCCAGCCACAGCACCCGCGGTACGGGGAGATCGGTGCGCTCGGCGACCAGTCTCATCGTGCGGTACTGGCGGGGCATGTCGTAGACGGGGAAGACGGTGTACGCGGCCGGGTCCGCCGCCAGCCTCAACGCGCAGGCGGACAGCGGAGGTTCGGGGTGCTCGATGTCGAAGAGCAGGGTCTCGCTGGACATGCCGTTGGACTCGGGGACGGTGATGCCGGCCGCCTTGGCGCCCGGGAGGCGGGCGGTGAGCCAGGCGGTCAGCCGACGGCCCAGTTCCTCCGGGTCACGGGTGGTCGTGCGCGGGCGCGGTGCCATGGCCATCTCATTCCCCCCTCAGGGCGCGACCGAGTCGAAGCCGGTGAAGCCGCTCGGGTCGTGGCGGCCGAACGAGCCGTGCTCGAAGATCCCGTGGCCGACCTGCCCGTCCAGCGTGCAGCGGGCCGCGTGGTCGATCACCCCGTATGCGGCACGGGGGTGCGCGGCCGGGTCGGAGAGGTCGTAGGCACGGCGGTCGGTCCAGTCGCGCCCGACCCAGGTGCCGTGCTGCCAGTCGTCGGCGGGCGGATAGCCGGCTCCGACGGCGAGTGGGGAGGAGGTGAGCACCTCCACGTCCAGCTCCATGGGCTTGCGGTCCCCCGGGCGGGTGAGATGAATGATGGCGGACGTGGGGTGGCGGCTGCCGGCGCGATAGGTGATGTCGGCCTGGGGCCAGCCGAGTTGCAGGTCGCGCTCCCCGTTGCGTACGAGCGTCGCGTCGTTCAGTGTCCGGTAGCCGTCGGCGTCCTCCTGGACGACGACCATCAGGAACCGGTCCTCGAACCGGACCGGGCACCACAGCCAGTGGAAGCCCTCCGTCGGGTTCTCCTCCGCGAGCCGGCCGCCCTCCTCCCCCGGGATCGGGCGCACGCCCCAACTGCGGTCGCGGGTGCCGCTCCAGCGGCCGCGCTCCAGGCGTATCTCCTCGCCGCCGATCCGGATCCAGCCCTCGCAGTGCCCCGCCTGCACGAAGCGTTTGCCCTCCAGCGTGAGCCGGCCGCCGCGCCGCTGGAGGTGGTGCGGCTCCCACAGGGCCGGGAAGTCCGCCGTCCAGGTGATCTCGTACGACAGTCCCTCCGGGTCGGCGGGATCGGCCGCGCAGCTCAGCACGAAGGTCTGCAGGGGGCGCTCGACGAGGATGCGCAGCGGGCCGACGGCGAGGCTCATCCGGTCGTCCCCGAGCGCGTCCGAGGCGCGCACGGCATGCAGGCGGTCGCCGAGTCGCAGGGTGGCGTAGGCGTCGACGACCCCGGCGTTCGGATAGACGCCGAGCCCCAGGATCAGCAGCGCCCGGCCCTGGTGGTCGAAGACATGGAAGATGCAGCGGTCGTAGGCGTTCCGGTCCCCGGTCGCGAGGTGCCTCATGGACAGGGGCACCTGGTGGACGGGGTACTCGTCGAGGGCAACGGGGCGGTCGTCGGGCACGGCAAGCCTCCCTGGGGGCATGACGGTTGACGTCCCCCGGAAGGGTGCGGCCCCCGGCGGCGCCAGTTGACGGTACGTCAGATGGCGGCCCGGGGCCAGACACCCGCACGTCGGGGCGCCCCCCGTACGGACCCACCGCGAACCCACGCTCGATTACGCGGACGGGTGACCTGGCCGCTCACCCGCGCGTTGCCCCGGTATGACCCCCACTTATGCGGCGACCGAGCGGCCTCGCCGGATCTTCGTCCCGGCTCCGGCAGAATCGGTTCGGCCGGCAGCCGCCGCGCCGCCGGCCCAGGATCCCCCCATCTACCGCGCGCTGATCCGCGCCTGGGCCGAGCGCGGCCGCACGCTGCCGGGGCGCCACGACCCGGAGTGGGTCCGGCTGACGGCGCCGCCGGTCCTGTACGGCTACGGGCAGTTCAGTGTGACTCCGGCCCCGCGAGGTGACGGGCGATGACCAACCGCTGGATCTGATTGGTGCCCTCGACGATCTGGAGGACCTTGGCCTCGCGCAGATAGCGCTCGACCGGGAAGTCCGCGGTGTAGCCGTACCCGCCGAGCACCTGGACGGCGTCCGTGGTGACCTTCATCGCCGTGTCCGTGCACAGCAGCTTCGCCATGGCGGCCTGCTTGGCGAAGGGCCGCCCCGCGTCGCGCAGCCGTGCCGCGGCCAGGTAGAGCGCGCGGCCCGCCTCGATCTGCGTCGCCATGTCCGCGAGCATGAAACGCAGGCCCTGGAAGTCGGAGATCCGCCGGCCGAACTGCTCGCGCCCGGTCGCGTACGCGACGGCCTCGTCGAGGGCAGCCTGGGCGACGCCGATGGCGCAGGCCGCGATGCCGAGCCGGCCGGAGTCGAGCGCGGCGAGGGCGATCGCGAAGCCCTGCCCCTCGTCGCCGATGCGCCGGCCGTCGGACACCCGTACGCCGTCGAAGTGGACCTGGGCGGTGGGCGAGCCCTTCATGCCCATCTTCCTCTCGGGCGGGGCGACGCTCAGCCCCTCGGCGTGGCCGGGCACCAGGAACGCGGTGATGCCGCGGGGGCCCGCGCCGCCGCTGCGGGCGAGCACGGTGTAGAAGTCGGCGACGCCGCCGTGTGTGATCCAGGCCTTGGTGCCCGTGATCGCCCACTCTCCCCCGCTCCCGGCTTCTCCCCCGCCCTCCCGGACGGCCTTCGTCCGCAGGGAGGCGGCGTCCGAGCCGGAGGACGGCTCAGACAGGCAGTAGGCCCCCAGCAGGCCGCCATCGAGCATCGCGGGCAGGTGCTCGGCCCGCTGTTCCTTGGTGCCGTAGTTCGCCAGGGCATGGCAGGAGAGGGTGTGCACGCTGACGCCGAGGCCGACGGTGAGGCGGGCCATGGCGAGCTCTTCGAGGACCTGAAGGTAGACCTCGTACGGCTGGTCACCGCCGCCGTACTCGGAGTCGTACGGCAGTCCGAGCAGTCCGGATTCCGAGAGCAGGCCGAAGATCTCGCGCGGGAAGCGTCCGGCGTCCTCCTCCTCGGCCGCCTTCGGGGCTATCTCGCGCTGCGCGATGTCACGGACGAGGGAGATCAGATCCCGGGCATCATCCGTGGGCAGTTGACGGTCCACCGGCTGCGGGGCGCGGTCGGGCATGGCGACGCTCTCCTCCCTGTCGGGCGCGTCGGCGCACGCGCGCCAGGGGTGGGGCGGCGGCGCCGGGTCTCGCGGCCCAGCCGATGCTGCCGTTCCTGGGTGGAGAACGGCCTGATCAGCGGCTGTGGCGCTGTGAGTATGCCCGCTCGGGGGCACCGAGTCACCAGTTAACGACCGCTTACCGGAAGAAAGGGGAACCGGGCCGACCGCTCCGCCCAATTGGTCCGAACCATTGACGCACTGGTCTAGTCCTCCTACTGTTCCGTCAACGCCTCACCGCGTTCATGCCAAACGGCACGCGCAGGTCCCAGCACGCCTCCCCCACACTCCCCTCCCCCACGAGGAGAACCGATGCTCCGACCGCACCGCCCCCGCTCCCGCTTCCGAGCGCTTCTGTCCGCCGCCTGTTGCGCCGCCCTCGGCGTCACGCTGCTCGCCGGCGCGGGCACGGCCACCGCGACCACCGCGGCCCCCTCGGCCCAGGAGGCCGCCGGCTCCAAGGTCGTCGGCTACTTCACGGAATGGGGCGTCTACGACCGGAACTACCACGTCAAGAATGTCGAGACGTCCGGCTCGGCCGCCAAGCTCACTCACATCAACTACGCCTTCGGCAATGTCACCGGCGGCAAGTGCGCCATGGGCGACGCCTACGCGGCGACCGACAAGGCGTACACCGCCGACCAGTCGGTGGACGGAGTCGCCGACACCTGGGACCAGCCCCTGCGCGGCAACTTCAACCAGTTGCGCAAGCTGAAGAAGAAGCACCCGAACCTCAAGGTCCTCTGGTCCTTCGGCGGTTGGACCTGGTCGAGCGGCTTCGGCGAGGCCGCCAAGAACCCGGCCGCGTTCGCGCAGTCCTGCTACGACCTGGTCGAGAACTCCAAGTGGGCGGACGTCTTCGACGGCATCGACATCGACTGGGAGTACCCGAACGCCTGTGGCAACACCTGCGACACCAGCGGCAGGGCGGCCTTCAAGAACGTGATGGCGGCACTGCGGGCGAAGTTCGGCTCCGGCAACCTGGTCACCGCGGCGATCACGGCGGACGCCACCGCGGGCGGCAAGATCGACGCGGCGGACTACGCGGGCGCGGCGCAGTACGTCGACTGGTACAACCCCATGACGTACGACTTCTTCGGCGCCTGGGACGCGGCCGGCCCCACGGCTCCGCACTCTCCGCTGAACTCGTACACCGGTATCCCCAAGCCGGGCTACTACACCTCCGCCACGATCGCGAAGCTCAAGGGCCTGGGCATCCCGGCCTCGAAGCTGCTGCTGGGCATCGGGTTCTACGGGCGCGGCTGGACCGGCGTCACCCAGGCGGCCCCCGGCGGCACGGCCACCGGACCGGCGGCGGGAACCTACGAGCAGGGCATCGACGACTACAAGGTGCTGAAGACGAAGTGCCCGGCGACGGGCACGGTCGGCGGCACGGCGTACGCCAAGTGCGGTACCGACTGGTGGAGTTACGACACCCCGTCGACCATCGCGGGGAAGATGACGTACAAGAACCAGCAGGGCCTGGGCGGCACCTTCTTCTGGGAGCTCAGCGGTGACACCTCGAACGGGGAGCTGATCAAGGCGATCAACTAGCCGGTGTCGTACATGAGTCGGGGCGGGGGTTCGATTGCCTCGCCCCTCGCTCAGGTCTCCCGGCGGGCCGCCTGCGGGGCCCGGTAGGAGGGGTCGAGTTCCTCGACCGCGCGCATCGCGCCGCCCAGCATCTTCACCAGCAGCTCACGGACCGTGTCGCGCGGCAGGGCCGGGTGGCCGATCCATTCGAGGGTCGCGCCCTCGACGCTGTAGAGCCAGCCGAGCAGCGCCATACGGGGCAGCGGCGCTACCTTGCGCCTGCCGTACGCCCCTTCGGCGATGGTCTCGACGATGACCTCGCGCACGCCCTCGCGGATGGCCTGCACGTCGGTGTCGAAGCCGACTCCGCCGGTGATGATCGTGCGGTACGCGGCCTGGTTGTGCTCGGCGTAGCGCAGATAGCCGTCGATGGTGCGGTGCACCCGCTCGGCCGGGGGCAGCTCGAGGCCGCTCGCCGCCCGGGAGATCAGGTCCGCGACCGAGTCCTCGACGATCGCGAGGTAGTAGCCGCGCTTGGACTTGAAGTAGTAGTAGATCAGCCCTTTGGCGACATGCGCCTGGCGTGCGATGTCATCCATCGACAGCGCGTCGTAGGACGTGTCGGCGAACAACTTCCGCCCGATGGCGATGAGTTCGGCGCGGCGCGCCAGTGAGCGATCGGTGCCGCGCGCCCGGGGGCGGTCGACGGCGCGCTGTTGACTATGATTCAATTCCAGCCCTAGTCTCCGACTGCCAGCGGGACGTTGGCAGTATTGCAGACCGGTACCACCCACTCGTTCGACTCTGATCGACTGGGCGCGGTCTTGGGGAGGACTGTCGTGTGGGCTCGGCCCGGCGTCCGCCGGTTCAGTTCACAGCGGGTCCGCCGGTTCGGTTCACAGCAGGCCGAGCTGGGTGACGAGCATCGCGAGGACCACGACGAAGGTCCAGCCCGCGACGTGTTCGAGGATCTTGGGGCCGTCGTCCTTGGGGCCGCCCGTGCGGGCGCGGAGTCGGGTGGCGGTGGCGGAGCTCGCGGTCATGGTTTCTCGCTGACGTAGTGGAGCGGTGACATCCCCCGCCTCACGCCGGCTCCCCACCGACCCGACCACCTTGCCACCGGAACGGGTTTCAGCGGTAGAGACCTCGGTCACCCCGAACCTCTCGACGGGACACGCCGGACACTTCGACCACCTTCGAATACCTCGCTTTTCGGCAACGATGCACCGGGGGTGTGGGTCTCCTCACAGGACAGTGGTCAGCCAACCGAAAGGTCCTCGATGAGCACGTTCCGGACGCCTCGCCGCAGAGCCCGCCTCGCTCTGGCGGCGGCGATCACGGTGGCAGCCGCCTTGACGGGGCCGGTCTCGCAAGCCGCCGGCTCCCCGTCCGCCCCCACGTCCCCGCCCGCCGCGCCCTCCCCGGGGGCGCCGGGCCTCGGCGACCCGATCTTCCCGCTCGACGGCAATGGCGGCTACAAGGTGAACCGCTACCTGCTCGACTTCGACTGGCAGGCGCCCAGGACGCCCTTCGAGGCCGCCACGACGGTCAAGGCGACCGCCACCCAGGCGCTGTCCCGCTTCGACCTGGACTTCGCGGGCAACACCCTGCACACGGTGACCGTGGACGGGACGACCGCCAAGGCCGTGCGCGACGGCGACGAACTGGTGATCACCCCGGCCAAGCCGCTCGCCAAGGACAAGCCCTTCACGGTCAAGGTCACCTACACCGCCGACCCGACGCAGATACGGCACCGCGACGACGCCATCGAGGACTACGGCTGGATCCCCACGCCGGACGGCACGGTGCTGTACCCGCAGCCCAACGGCGCCAAGATGATCTTCCCGTCGAACGACCACCCGAGCCAGCGCGCCCCGATCACCTTCCGCATCACCACCCCGCCGGGCCTCACGGCCGTTGCCAACGGCGAGCTCACCGGCCGCGCCGAGCAGGCGGACGGGCGCGTGAAGTGGACGTACGACTCGGAACAGCCCCTCGCCTCCCAGCTCGCCCAGCTGGCGATCGGCAGGTTCACCTTCGTCGACAGCACCGGGCCGCACGGGCTGCCGATCCGCGATGTGGTCCCGGACGACCTGGTCGCCTCCACCGCGCAGTACCGCAAGCTCACGGCCGACCACATCGCGTGGCTGGAGGAGCGGCTCGGTCCCTACCCCTTCAACCGCTACGGCCTCCTCGTCGGCGACACCGACCTGGGCGTGGCCCTGGAGACACAGACGCTCTCCCTGATCCCGAAGGCCGACCTGCTCGGCGACCGGGTCGGCGCCGAGCGGAACCTGGTGCACGAGCTCACCCACCAGTGGACCGGCGACAGCGTCGGCATCAAGACCTGGTCCGACCTGTGGCTGAGCGAGGGCCACGCACGCTTCTACGAGCGGCTGTACTCGCAGGCGCACGGCGGCGACAGCTTCGAGGCCACGATGAAGACGGCGTACGCGAGCCACGACCAGTGGCGCCACGACTACGGCGCCCCCGCCGAACCGACCGAACCGAACCTCTTCAAGCGGATGCGGTACGACGGCTCGACGCTCGTCCTGTACGCGCTGCGCGAGAAGGTCGGCCAGGAGACGTTCGGGAAGATCGAGCGGGCCTGGGTCACCGAGTACCGCGGAAAGATCGCCAGTACCCAGGACTACGTCGACCTGGCGTCCAAGGTCGCGGGCCAGGACCTCGACGGTTTCCTGCACCCGTGGCTCTACGGCGCCAAGACCCCGCCGATGCCCAATCACCCCGACTGGGTGGTCAACCCGGTCCAGGGCTGAGGAACCAGAGGTGAGGGACTGAGGCTGAGGGACCGAGGCCGAGTGAGGGGGCGGCACCACGGGGGTCGCCCCCTCACTCAACGGACTCCGACCGCCTTGAGCGCCTCGCTCTGCCCCGCCGACGGATTCGCCGGGAAGTACAGGTAACAGACCCCGCCCGTACCGGAGACGACGTTCCCGGAGGCGTTGTACCTCTTGGTACGGAGCCAGATGTTCTCCCACTCGCGCCGCTTGTAGACCCGGCGCACGGCGTCGTCGCCCGGCGAGGCGGGGTCATTGGCGATCACATCGCCGCCCGCGGTGAATCCGATGACGGTCATGAGGTGGCCCGAGGTCCCGTACCCCGCCCCCGTCAGCTCGGACTTCAGGAACGACTGGGACGTCATGGCCGGGATGCCGGCGGCGATCAGCGTCTCCAGGTCGGTGAGCGAGCGGAGACGGGTGACCACCCCCTGGAGGTCCTTGTACGTCGCCGCGTACGCCGCGTTGAAGGGCCAGTTGCCGCAGCCCCCGTACTGGTAGTCGTAGGTGAAGCGGGCCGCGTGGCAGACCTGCGGGTCGGCGAAGGCCGGGTCGACCCAGGCGAGTTGCTCCGCCGTGGGCCTGCGCCCCCAGTACTCGATGATCATCTGCGAGGAGGTGGGACTGCACCAGGCCTCGCCGCCGTTGTCGTACTCGGGGTACTGGCCCGCGTGGATCTCCTGGGAGTAGCGCGGGACCCTCAGCTCCCGGGCGGGTCCGGGGGTGGAGGCCGGGACGGTGAAGCGGTCGGGGATGTCGGAGCCCATCGCGCCGAGCCGCCACACGGTGGGCGTGAGCCCGGAGCCCGGGCTGCGGTACAGGGTCAGACGGAGCCGGTACGAGACGAGGCGCAGGCCCGAGGCCGCGTCGTCGATCGAGAAGGTGTCCGTCGAGATACTGCTCTTGCCGTCCTTCTGGCCGTCCACGGAGGTCCGCTTGATGTCCTGGTCGCCGGCCGCCCAGCGGCCCATCACGTACCAGGGGGTGGCGGTGCCGTCGGAGTACGTGCCCGTGAGCTCGACCTGGAGCCAGGTGCCCGCAGGGGTGCGCGCGTTCCAGGAGGCGATGGCCTCGGTGGCGGGGACGGCGAGCCGGTGGACCGGGGAGGTCCAGGTCGCGTACTCCCAGGTCGCGGTCTTTCCGCTGTGCGGGTCGGTGTAGTCCGCGGTGCCGGTCGGGGTCGCGATCACCAGGCCGGGACGGGCGGCCTCGAGGGCCCGCGTGCCCTTCGCGGTGCCGGTCCGCCAGTCGGCGTACGAGGTCCAGGCCCGGTTGTCCACGAGGCCCGGACCCGCGTGCGTGTGCGCCGCCCCGGCCGGTGTGGCCGCGGCCGCGGAGCCCGCGGTACCGGTCGCCGCCGCGGCGAACGCCACGGCCAGGAGGGCTCTGCGGGACGGCTCTGAAGCTCTGGTCATGGGTGGGGGACCCCCCGTTCGTCCGGAAGCGGCGGCTCCCCACTATGGACGGTGGAAGGCGGCTCCTGCCAGCACTTCGGCCTGTGCCGCGCCCACCAATATTGGTCGGAACCACTGGCATGACCTGCGACGCCTCGGTTCCGGCGGGGGCGCGCCGGCCGCCACTAGAGTGTTCCCCGTACAGGGGTGCGTGTGCCCGCCGGGCGGATGCGCCCGTATCTCACCGCACCTCGGGAACCGTCATTCGCGACCTCGCCGCGCGCCTGCGCGCCCTGCCGCCCTCCTGCGGATCCGTCCGTCTGATCGGCGTCGACGGGCACGCCGGCTCCGGGAAGACCACCTTCGCCGGACGGCTGGCCGCGGCACTGGGCGACGCGCCCGTGCTGCACCTCGACGACATCGCGACGCACGAGGAACTGTTCGGCTGGACCGAGCGACTGCTGCGCCAGGTGGTGGAACCGCTGAGCCGGGGCGAAACGGCGTGCTACGCGCCGTACGACTGGACCGCCCGCGCCTTCGGTCCGGTCCGCGAACTGCCGCCCGCGCCGGTGATCCTGCTGGAGGGGGTCGGCGCCGGGCGCCGGGCGCTGCGCCCGTATCTCGCGCGGCTGCTGTGGATGGAACTGGCGCGCGACGAGGCCTGGACACGAGGGCGGCGACGGGACGGCGAGGCGCAGAGCGCGTTCTGGGCCGGGTGGGTCGCCGCCGAGCGTCAGCACTTCGTCGAGGATCCCTCAAAACCCTTTGCCGATCTTCTGGTGCGGCAGTGTTCTGAGGGATACGAGGTGTTTTCGGGACCCACTGAGACCGCTGGACCGGACCAGCCCCTCACTCACGGTGACGGATCATCCGCAATGTGCTGAACTTGTGAAGAGCCTTGCGGGGGAAGTTCTCCAAGTGCCTCAACTCGGCTTGACCCGGGGGCCGTACAGGACTTACGTTCTGAATGTGCGGTCTTTCGAAGCCGCCCGCAGTCGCGAAGCCCCCGGTTGTTCCCCCGTGATCGGGGGCTTCGTTCTGCCCACACCCTCTCTTTTCGGGCGCTCCGAGCCGCGATCTGCTCACCCTCGGTCACCGAGTCAAGTGCGCCCCATCTGCTCCCACCTCGTGGAACGGGGCGTGCGGCACCCTTCGGCACGCCCATGAACCGCAGGTACGATGCCTCTCGGTGCGACCTTCGGACGGCTGCTCTGCGCACCGGTGCAACTCCCGTCCGCGGCACAGGGGTTCGACCAAAGCTGCCGACGGGCACCGGCCCGTTCGCAGAACCATCGGGGGCACGGTTTGTGGGGGACGTGATGGACTTCGGCATGCAGGGCCCGGAGGCCCCGGCCGACCTCGCCTGGATGCGAGGTGTGGACGCCTACACCATGGGCGCCTATCCGCAGGCGGAGGAGGAGTTCCGCACCGCGGTCCGGATGGACCCGGGGATGGCGGACGGCTGGCTCGGACTGCACGCGCTGCGGGTGGACACGACGACCGCGCTGCTGCGGATGTTCCGGCACCGGGACCGCTTCGGTGAGCAGCGCACGCGGCACCGGCGCACGCTCAACTCCTGGTACTGGCTGGGCTGGTGGGTGCAGCCGGTGCTGGAGAGCCCGCGCGATCTGCTGCTCGCGCACGCCTCGCACTGGCTGGACGGCCGCCATGTGCCCGAGCTGGACCGGGCGCTCGCGGGGCTGCCGCCGGTCGACGCCGATCACCAGGTGCGGTTTCTGCACGCCTGTCGGGCCTATCTGGTCAAGGACTGGGAGCAGCTGGTCCGGCACACGGATCCGCTGATCGACGACCCCATGCTGGGCATAGAGGCCGGCCTCTTCGGCGGCATGGCCCGGGTCCGCCTGGAGATGTTCGGCCAGGCGGAGCCGCTCCTGTCCTCCGCGCTGATGCGCTGTCGCAGCGAGCAGCCCCAGCGCAAGGAGCTGCGGTACTGGCTCGCGCGGGCCCACGAGGGCACCGGGCGGTCGGCCGCCGCGCTGCCCTTGTACCGGGCGGTGCACCGTGTCGACCCGGCCTTCATGGACACCTCGGCCCGGTTGGCCGCGATCTCCGAGGGCGACGGGTACGACGACGCCGCCGCCGACCTCGCGGCGATCACCCTCGCCGGGGTCGGGCAGGACGTCATGGACGGCCCCGACGGGATCGATCCCCTCTTCGGCGCCGAGGGCCGCGACCTGAAACTCTCGGAGCCCGATCCTCTCCCGCCGGGCGCGTTGCCGCCGGAGACCGACGTGGTGCGCGAGAAGGCCGTGGTGCCGGTGCAGCCGTTGCCGGCCGGGCCGACCGACCCCGCCTTACTTGACGAAGCGCTCGCCGAACTGGAGCGCATGGTCGGGCTGGAGCCGGTGAAGCGGCAGGTCAAGGCCTTGTCGGCGCAGCTGAACATGGCGCGGCTGCGGACCGGACAGGGCCTGCCGGTCCAGCCGCCGAAGCGCCATTTCGTCTTCTCCGGCCCCTCGGGCACCGGCAAGACCACGGTGGCTCGCATTCTCGGACGGGTGTTCTACGCGCTCGGTCTGCTCGGCGGTGACCACCTCGTGGAGGCACAGCGGGCGGATCTTGTGGGCGAGTACCTGGGCCAGACCGCCGTCAAGGCCAACGAGCTGATCGACTCGGCGATCGGCGGGGTCCTCTTCGTGGACGAGGCGTACGCGCTGTCGAACTCGGGCTACGGCAAGGGGGACGCGTACGGGGACGAGGCGCTGCAGGTGCTGCTGAAGCGGGCCGAGGACAACCGCGACCACCTCGTCGTCATCCTCGCCGGCTACCCGGAGGGCATGGACCGCCTCCTGGCCGCCAACCCCGGCCTCTCCTCCCGCTTCACCACCCGAGTCGACTTCCCCTCCTACCGCCCCCTGGAACTCACCTCCATCGGTGAGGTGCTCGCCGCCGAGAACGGTGACATCTGGGACGAGGAGGCGCTCGACGAGCTGCGCTCCATCGGCGGGCATGTGGTGGATCAGGGCTGGATCGACGAACTCGGCAACGGCCGGTTCCTGCGGACCCTGTACGAGAAGAGCTGCGCGTACCGGGACCTCCGTCTCTCCGGCTATCCGAACACGCCCTCCCGCGACGACTTGTCGACACTCCGGCTGCCGGACCTTATGCAGGCGTACGGGGAGGTGCTGTCGGGCCGGGGTCCCCAGGACCCGTCAGCAATGTAACCAACGTCCCTCGTCCTCAATCGCCGGACGGGCTGAACGCCGGGGCCGACCCGGGTGGGTGGGGCATCGGCCTTCGGCCTCGTCCTCAAACGCCGCACGGGCTGAAGGTGCGGGGCGACGGCCGGGGGTGGGGCGGGCCCTCGGCCTCGAACGCCGGATGCGCCGAGGCTCTCAGGGGCGCGGGGAACCGCGCGAGCAACCCCCACCGCCCCGCAGCCGAACAACCAGGCGTAGGGGGAATCGGGGCGTAGCCCCGGTCTGGGGGTGTGGGGAGCTGCGCGAGCAGCTCCCCACACGGTGGCGTCAGGTTGCCAGGGCCTGCTCCGGGGCCTCGCTGAGGCGGGCTTCCGTGAGCGGCGTGGCCACAGCGGCAGCGCCCACGTCCCGATGGGCCGGGTCGCGCACCTCACCGACCAGGAGCTCCAGGACGTCCTCCAGTGTGACAAGACCCAGAACCTTCCCCGACGCGTCCGCGACCTGCGCGAGGTGCGTCGCGGCGCGGCGCATCACGGTCAGGGCGTCGTCCAGCGGGAGTTCGGAGCTCAGGGTGGTCATGTGCCGCCACAGGTGCTGGGGAACCGCCCGTTCGGACTCCTCCAGGTCGAGTACGTCCTTCACATGGAGATAGCCCATGAAGGCGCCGTTCTCCGCGACCACCGGGAACCGGGAGTACCCGGTGCGGGCGGTGAGCGCGACGACCTGGCCGGGAGTGACGGAGGGGCCGACGGTGACCAGGGAGTCGTGGTCCAGGAGGACGTCGGTGACCGGGCGGGAGCCCAGTTCCAGGGCGTCTTCGAGGCGTTCCTGCTCCTCGGGGTCCAGCAGGCCCGCCTGACCGGAGTCCTCGACGAGCCGGTTGAGCTGCTCGCTCGTGAAGACCGCCTCGACCTCGTCCTTGGGTTCGACCCGGAAGAGTTTCAGGATGAGGCGGGCGCATGCGCCCAGGGCCACGGTGACGGGACGGCACAGGCGCGCGAAGGCCACCAGGCCGGGGCTCAGCCACAGTGCCGTCTTCTCGGGCGCGGCCATCGCCAGGTTCTTCGGGACCATCTCGCCGATGACGAGGTGGAAGAAGACGACGAGGGCGAGCGCGATGACGTATCCGAGGGGGTGGATGACCCCTTCGGGGAGGTGCACGGCCTCGAAGACGGGCTCCAGCAGGTGGGCGACCGTCGGTTCGGCCACCGCGCCGAGCGTCAAGGAGCAGATGGTGATGCCGAACTGGGCCGCCGCCATCATCTGCGGCAGCCGCTCCAGGCCGTACAGGACCTGACGGGCCCGCGCGGACTCGAGGGGTTCGATCTGACTGCGCCGCACGGAGACGAGCGCGAACTCGGCGCCGACGAAGAACCCGTTGGCGAGCACCAGCAACACGGCGAACAGGAGTTGGAGCACGCTCATCGGACGGCCTCCGGCGCGGCAACCGCGTCGGCGGTCCTGACCAGCCGGACCCGTTCGGCCCGGTAGTGCCCGACCTGGCGTACCGACAGACGCCAGCCGGGCAGTTCGGCCTTGTCGCCGGGGGCCGGGATCCGGCCGAGCAGATCGGCGACGAGGCCCGCGACGGTCTCGTACGGGCCCTCGGGCACGTCGAGGCCTATGCGCTGCAGGACGTCGACCCGGCAGCTGCCGTCCGCGTCCCAGGCGGGCCGCCCGTCCTCGGGCGCCACGGCGGCGAGCTCCGGCAGGTCCTTGGCGTCATGCTCGTCGCGGACCTCGCCGACGAGTTCCTCGACGATGTCCTCCAGGGTGACCACGCCCGCCGTACCGCCGTACTCGTCGACGACGACGGCGATCGGCTGCTGGTTGCGCAGCTGTTCGAGCAGGGGCTGCACGGGCAGTGTCTCCGGGACGAGCAGCGGGGCCTGGGCGATCCGGCCGACGGGGGTGCGCAGCCGGTCCTGGGAGGGGATCGCCAGAGCGTCCTTGAGGTGCGCCATGCCGACGATCTCGTCGATCCGCTCCCGGTAGACGGGGAAGCGGGAGAGGCCGGTGGCGCGGGTGAGGTTGACGACGTCCTCGGCCGTGGCGGAGGACTGGAGGGCGCTGACCCGTACCCGCGGGGTCATGACGTGCTGGGCGGTCAGGTCGGCGAGCGAGATGGTCCGTACGAAGAGATCCGCGGTGTCCTGCTCCAGCGCGCCGGCCTGGGCCGAGTGCCGGGCCAGGGAGATGAGCTCGCCGGGGGTGCGGGCGGAGGCCAGCTCCTCGGCGGGTTCGACGCCCAGGGCCCGTACGAGCCGGTTGGCGACGGTGTTGAGCGCGGCGATCACCGGCCGGAAGAGCCGGGAGAAGACGTGCTGCGGGCCCGCGACGAAGCGGGCGACCTGAAGCGGCTTGGAGACCGCCCAGTTCTTGGGCACGAGTTCGCCGATCACCATCTGCACGGCCGCGGCGAGCAGCATGCCGACCACCACGGCGACACCGGACACGGCGCCCTCGGGCACTCCGAGCGCCGTGAAGGGGCCATGCAGCAGTTCGGCGAGCGCGGGTTCGGCGAGCATGCCGACGACGAGCGAGGTGATGGTGATGCCGAGCTGGGTGCCGGAGAGCTGGAAGGACAGCTCCTTGAGCGATTCGACGACCGTGGCGGCCCGTCGGTCGCCTTCGGCCGCCGCCTTCTCGGCGTCGGGCCGCTCGACCGTGACGAGGCCGAACTCGGCCGCCACGAAGAAGCCGTTGGCGAGAATCAGCAGGAACGCCGCCCCAAGGAGCAGCAGGGGGATGGTCATGATGCCGCCGCCTCGATATGTCGGGAGGGGGCGGCGCAGGTACTACAGGACGATCCGTCCATCGCTGGAGGGAGTCACTCCTCGGGTAGCAGGGGGCCTCTGAGTCACCAGGTGGAAAATCAGCGGCGGAGGCGCAACGAAAACGCCTCCGCCAACAGATTAATCAAGACATGGGCCCGTACGGCAGGGTGGAAGGCCGAGAGTCAGCCGTGATGTTGCTCCGGGTCGCCGATGGAGCGGGCCTCGGCGAGCGCGCGCAGGGCGCGCGCGTCCTCGATCGCGCGCTGTTTGGCGATGCCCGGCTGGATGCCGAGCACGGGCAGGCTGGTGCCGTCGCTGAGGTTGAGGAACACCCAGGGGTCGCCGGGTCGCAGGTTGACCTGGAGGATCTCCGCCCACTCCAGGTGTCGCCTGCTGGTGATGTTCACCACGGTGACGCCGGTCTCGTCGGCGACGACCTTGGGCCGCGAGAGCATCAGCAGGACACCGAAGAGCAGCGCGCCGATGAAGACGAAGCTGAGCTTCTCCCCCGGGCTGAGCTGTTCGAGGAGCATCGCGACCGTCGCTATGACGACGAAGATCGCGACGCCGGCGGTGAGCAGCACGGCCCGGGTGAGGGACGGCCGGAACGTGACGGGGAGCGTGGGAAGGTCGGGCATGGCTTCGGTCGGGGTCCTCAGAGGCGGCAGGCGTGGATGGCCGTGGTCAGGATGGCCCGCGCGCCGAGCGCGTACAGGTCGTCCATGATCTGCTGGGCCTCCTTGGCGGGCACCATGGCACGGACGGCGACCCAGCCCTCGTTGTGCAGCGGGGAGATGGTCGGCGACTCCAGGCCGGGCGTGAGCGCGACGGCCTTCTCCAGGTGCTCGGCGCGGCAGTCGTAGTCCATCATCACGTACGTCCGTGCGACCAGGACGCCCTGGAGGCGGCGCAGGAACTGCTGCACCTTGGGCTCGGCGTCCTCGGAGGTGTCGGCCCCGACGCGGCGGATGACGACGGCCTCGGACTTCATGATCGGCTCGCCGAAGACCTCGAGGCCCGCGTTGCGCAGCGAGGTGCCGGTCTCGACGACGTCCGCGATGATCTCGGCGACACCGAGTTCGATCGCGGTCTCGACGGCGCCGTCGAGGTGGACGACGGAGGCGTCGATGCCGCTGTCGGCGAGGTGCTTGGCCACGATGCCCTCGTAGGAGGTGGCGACCGTCATGCCGCCGAGGTCCTCGATGCCCTTGGCGGTGCCGGGCTTGGTGGCGAAGCGGAACGTCGAGCGGGCGAAGCCGAGCGGGAGGATCTCCTCCGCGTTGGCGCCCGAGTCGATGAGCAGGTCGCGGCCGGTGATGCCGATGTCGAGGCGGCCGGAGGAGACGTAGATCGCGATGTCGCGGGGGCGGAGGTAGAAGAACTCGACCTCGTTGCCCGGGTCGACGATGCGCAGTTCCTTGGACTCCCGGCGCTGCTGGTAGCCGGCCTCATGCAGCATCTCCGCCGCAGGGCCTGACAGGGAACCCTTGTTGGGGACGGCGATGCGCAGCATGAGGTCGGCTTCCTTCGTTCGTGCGTACGAAACGTACGGGATTGCGGGGTTTACGGCTCAGAGGTGGGCGTACACGTCGTCGAGGGAGATCCCGCGCGCCACCATCATCACCTGAACGTGGTAGAGGAGCTGCGAGATTTCCTCGGCGGCGGCGTCCTTGCCCTCGTACTCGGCGGCCATCCAGACCTCGGCGGCCTCTTCGACGACCTTCTTGCCGATGGCATGGACGCCCTTGCCGACAAGTTCGGCAGTACGCGAAGTGGCGGGATCGCCGGTGGCGGCCTTGTGCTGGAGCTCGGTGAAGAGCTCCTCGAACGTCTTCTTGGACATGATGCTGCCCACCCTACGCGCTACCGCCCCTGCCTCAGTGCCAGGGTTCGGATACTGAGCGCAGTGTGGCCGCGGTCGCCACGGCGGCGGTCACCGCCTCATGTCCCTTGTCCTCGTTGGAGCCCTCGATGCCCGCACGGTCGAGGGCCTGCTCCTCGGTGTCGCAGGTCAGCACGCCGAAGCCGATGGGGACACCGGTGTCGATGGAGACCTGGGTGAGGCCCTGGGTGACGCCCTGGCACACGTATTCGAAATGCGGGGTACCGCCGCGGATGACGACGCCGAGCGCGACGATCGCGTCGTAGCCGCGGCCCGCGAGGACCTTGGCGACGACCGGCAACTCGAAGCTGCCGGGGACCCTGAGCAGGGTCGGCTCGTCGATCCCGAGCTCGTGCAGGGCGCGCAGCGCGCCGTTGACGAGGCCGTCCATCACCTTTTCGTGCCACTGTGCCGCGATGACCGCGACGCGCAGGTCGCCGCAGTTGCGTACGGACAGTTCAGGTGCACCCTTGCCGCTCACGTCTCTCCTCAGTGCTTTCTTGTTACTGGTTGCCGCAGGCGGACACGGTGGCCGTGTCGAGCCAGGGCAGGTCGTGACCCATCCGGTCCCGCTTGGTGCGCAGGTAGCGGAGGTTGTGCTCGCCCGCCTGTACGGGCATCGGCTCCCGGCGCGTGACCTTGAGGCCGTGCCGGACGAGCGCGTCGGTCTTGTCGGGGTTGTTGGTCAGCAGGCGCAGGCTGTGGACGCCGAGGTCCTCCAGAACCTGCGCGCTCGCGCCGTAGTCCCGGGCGTCGGCGGGCAGGCCGAGTTCCAGGTTGGCATCGAGGGTGTCGCGGCCGCGCTCCTGGAGCTCGTAGGCGCGCAGCTTGGACAGCAGGCCGATGCCGCGCCCCTCGTGCCCACGCAGGTAGACCACGACGCCCCGGCCCTCGGCCTGGATGCGCTCCATGGCGCTCTGGAGCTGGGGGCCGCAGTCGCAGCGCAGCGAGTGGAAGATGTCGCCGGTCAGGCACTCGGAGTGGACACGGACGAGGACGTCCTCGCCGTCGCCGATCTCGCCGTGCACGAGGGCGACGTGCTCGACGCCGTCGACCGTGGAGCGGTAGCCGTACGCCGTGAACTCGCCGAAGGCGGTGGGCAGCTGTGTCTTGGCCTCGCGGCGGACCGTGGGCTCGGCGGTACGACGGTAGGCGATCAGGTCCTCGATGGAGATGATCGTCAGGCCGTGCTTGCGCGCGAAGGGGATGAGTTCGGGCAGACGGAGCATGCGTCCGTCCTCCCCGGCGATCTCGACGATCGCACCGGCCGGGCGCAGGCCCGCGAGCCGGGCGAGGTCGACGGCGGCCTCGGTGTGGCCGTTGCGGACGAGGACACCGCCGGGCTTGGCGCGCAGCGGGAAGATGTGGCCGGGGCGCACGAAGTCGCCCGCCTCGGCCTCGCCGCCGGCCAGCAGCCGCAGCGTGGTGGCGCGGTCGGCCGCGGAGATGCCGGTGGACACGCCGTGGGCGGCGGAGGCGTCCACCGAGACGGTGAACGCGGTCTTCATCGACTCGGTGTTGTTCTCCACCATTTGGGGGAGCTGGAGGCGGTCGAGTTCGTCGCCCTCCATGGGTGCGCAGATCAGCCCGCGGCACTCGCTCATCATGAAGGCGATGATCTCGGGGGTCGCCTTCTCGGCGGCGATGACGAGGTCGCCCTCGTTCTCCCGGTCCTCGTCGTCGACGACCACGATCGGTCGGCCCGCCGCGATGTCGGCGATGGCCTTCTCGACCGGGTCGAGCGCAAAGTCCGAAGCGTCTTCATCGTGGCCCGTGCTGTACCAAACGGGTGCCGTGGTCATGCGGGGGCTCCTTCCAGGACGGGCTGCCCGGCCTTGCGGGAGCGCAGCCACCAGTCGCGCATGCCCGACAGGACGAGCGCGCCGTAGACGACGTAGACGAAACCGGAGAAGGCGTAGCCGTTGGCGAAGTTGAGCGGGACGCCCACCACGTCGACCAGCAGCCAGGCGAACCAGAACTCGACCATGCCGCGGGCCTGCGCGTACATGGCGACGATCGTGCCGACGAAGATGTACGCGTCCGGCCAGGGGTCCCAGGACAGGGTCGGGTACGCGTGGAACAGACCGCTGACCGCGAGGGTGCCCACGGCCGCGGCGCCCACCATGTAGGCGCGCTCGCGCCAGGTGGCGAACCGTACGGAGATGTGACCGTCCTGGCCCTCCGCCTTACCGCGGTTCCACTGCCACCAGCCCCACAGGGCAACGACGATGACCACGACCTGCTTTCCGGCGCTGCCGGAGAGATGGCCGCTGGCGAAGGCCGCGAAGAGGATGACGCCGGACAGGAGTTGGACGGGCCAGCTCCATATGGAGCGCCGCCAGCCCAGCGCGAGGCCGACCAGACCGACGATGTTGCCGATCATGTCCGACCACTTGATGTGCTGCCCGAGAAGCGTGAACGCCTCGGAGTTCAGCCAGTTCACTGCCCGCTCCCCTGGGTGTCGGGCAGCGCGAGGGGCTGCTCGCCGCGGGCGCCGAGCAGTCGCTCGACGTACTTGGCGATGACGTCCACCTCGAGGTTGACCGGGTCGCCGGCCTGCTTGTGCCCGAGCGTGGTGAGGTCGAGGGTGGTGGGGATGAGACTGACGGTGAAGAAGTCGGGGCCCGCGTCGACCACCGTCAGGCTGATGCCGTCGACGGTGATGGAGCCCTTCTCGACCACGTAGCGGGAGAGGTCCGCGGGGAGGGAGATCTTCACGATCTCCCAGTTCTCGGACGGCTTGCGCTCGATGACCGTGCCCGTGCCGTCGACGTGACCCTGGACGATGTGGCCGCCGAGGCGCTCGCCCACGGCCATCGGGCGTTCCAGGTTGACGCGGGAGCCGACGGTCAGGGCGCCGAGGCTGGAGCGGTCCAGGGTTTCGGCCATGACGTCGGCGGTGAATTCGTCGCCTTCGTGTTCGACGACCGTGAGACAGACGCCGTTCACGGCGATGGAGTCGCCGTGCTGTGCGCCCTGCGTGACAACGGGGCCACGCAGACGGAAACGGGAGGCGTCGTCGAGAATTTCGACGGCGGTGACCTCACCCAGCTCTTCGACGATTCCGGTGAACACTTCCCGGGTCCTCCTGCCTCATGGGGCACGGACTCCGGGGCCTGTCGATGACGACAGAATGAGCGGACTGCGACACCGGGAGCGAGCCGCATGGGGCGACACGTCCCGAAGGACGCGCCGAAACAAACGGCAGCGCGCACGAATGCCCGCCCGCCGCGCACTGCCTCCCATCCGGACTTTAACCGTCGGTCCAGGAATTTCACCTGGTCAACCGGCCGCTGGAAGCGACCGGGTCGCGGACTATAACCGCCGGTTCGGACTTTCACCGACCCCGGAGTGCGCTGCTTCTGGTACAGCATCAGTGTGCCACGTCTGATCCACGTCCATGCGGGCGAACGTCTGTGGGGTGCCTCACAGGTCGTCCGGATGGACTTCTCCGACGAATCGCGGGAGGTCAACTCCCGCGAGACTCCTCATGCTTGACGCGGTCGCCCCTTGGTCCGTACCCATTGACCGCCTTGGTCTAGTCCTCTTAAGGTCCATGATCAATGGTTTGTCGAAGCCGAGGCGTCGCACTCGCCCCTTGAGCGACCCGGCGGCGGTGACGGAGGCCCTTGCCCCGCCGCCGGGTCTCCCCATCCGGGGCGCGCCCGCATCGAATCACCGGGAGCGCGGCGCGAAGAGGTCGTCCTGGGCTGATTCCCGGGACGTCAGGAGGGCTCCGCGCAGTACCGCACCTCCGCCGAGCGTGCTCGCGCGCACCTCGACCGGTAGCGGGGACATCCGGGCGAGTCGCTCGCCGACCCGCGTGGCCAGCACCTCCCCGCCCGCCTGCCCCACCTCACCGCCGAGCACCACGCACCCGGGGTCGAGAACGGCCACGACGGACGCCGCGCCGATGGCGAGGCGGTCGGCGAGGGCGGAGAGGAAGCGGTCGGCTCCGGAGGAAGAAGGGGCACCGGAGGAAGAAGAGGCAGGGGAAGGGGAAGAGGCAAGGGAAGGGGAAGGTGAGGGAAGGGTCGCCACCGCTTGCCTCACCAGCGTCGCCGCCTCCGGTTCGCCGGGCGACACCGCTGTCGCCACCAACCCGTAGCCGGCCGCGAGTTCCGCGATCGCGGCGGACCCCGCCAGGGAGTGGAACCCGCCCTCGCAGTCCGTCGCCGAGGGCAGCGTCGACGTGCCCGGCACCGGCAGGAAGCCGATCTCGCCCGTGCCGCCGGACGCACCACGACGGAGTCTGCCGTCGAGGACGACGGCCGCACCGGTGCCGTGGCCGAGCCAGAGCAGGACGAACGTGTCGCGGTCGCGGGCGGCACCGTCACGCTGCTCCGCGAGGGCGGCGAGGTTCGTCTCGTTCTCGACGATCACACGGGCGGGCAGCCGTTCCTGGAGGGCGGCGACCAGGCGGCGGTGCCACTCGGGCAGGCCGGAGGAGTCGCGGAGTTCGCCGGTGGTGGGGTCGATGAGGCCGGGGGCGCCGACGCCGACCGTGTGCAGTCGCTCCGCCCCGGCCTCCTTGGCCGCGCGTTCCACCAGTGTGACCGCCTGCTCGACGGCGGGCCCGGTACCGGTGTCGTCCGCGATCGGCACCGACGCCCGGGCCAGTTCCCTGCCGAGGAGATCGGAGACGACGACCGAGACACCCTCGGTGCGGACGTCGAGGGCGGCGAGATGGGCGCGGTCGGCGACGATCCCGTACAGACGGGCGTTGGGGCCTCGGCGCTGCTCACCGGACTCCCCCACCACCTCGATCAGTCCGGCGGCCGTGAGGCGTTCGACGAGGTCGGCGACGGTGGGCCGGGACAGTCCGGTGAGCTGCTTCAACTGCCCTGCCGTCAGGGCGCCTTCCTGCTGGAGCAGACGCAGGGCGAGGCGGTCGTTGATGGCCCGGGCGGTGCTCGGTGATGCGGGCATGCCGGGATCCTCCCAGATCGGTCGCTCGGTCGACGGCCAGTACATCACCTATCTATCAGGCAGGGTTCCTGATAGTTTACGGCGGCAGCGCGGGAAGCAGAGCCTGGAGGGGCGGGAAAGATGGGTTACGTGGTCTACGACCTGCGTGAGGTGAAGCGGGCTCGGTACGCCGTGGCCGCCGTCTTCGCGGTGCACGGAGCGGTGACGGGCTCGTTCGCGACCCGTGTCCCCTGGATCCAGGACCACGCGTCCGTCAGCACCGGCCAGCTCGGACTGGCCCTCGCGTTCCCGGCGATCGGGGCCTCCGTCGCGATGCCGCTGGCGGGCCGGATCAGCCACCGCTTCGGCGCCCGTACCGCGCTGCGCGGACTGATGTCCCTGTGGACGCTGTCGCTGATCCTCCCGTCCCTCGCGCCGAACATCTACACGCTGTGCCCGGCCCTCTTCGTCTACGGCGCCTCGGCGGGCATGGCGGACGTGGCGATGAACGCGCTCGGCGTCGAGATCGAGAGCCGCCTCGGCAAGTCGATCATGTCGGGACTGCACGGCATGTGGAGCGCGGGAGCCCTGGTCGGCTCGGCCGGTGGCACCCTCGCCGCGCACCTCGGCTCGGACGCGCGCCTGCACCACGCGCTGGCGGCCGGGGTCCTGACGGTCCTGGGCCTCACCGCCTGCCGATGGGTGCTGGACCTGCGACCGACCGAGGACGAGGCCCCGCCGCCGCGCTTCGCGCTGCCGCCCAAGTCCGCCCTGCTCATCGGCGCCGTCGGCTTCTGCGCGGTGTTCGCGGAGGGCGCCAGTCTCGACTGGTCGGCGGTCTATCTGAAGGACGAACTGGGCAGCTCGGCCGGTCTGGCGGCCGCGTCGACGACCGGATTCATGCTGACCATGGCGCTGGCCCGGATCGTGGGCGACGCGGTGGTCAACCGGTTCGGCGCGGTGCGCACAGTGCGGGCCGGCGGCGGTCTCGCCGTGCTCGGCGGGCTGCTCGTCGTCGTCGCGAACCACCCCGCCGTGGCGATGAGCGGCTTCGCCCTGATGGGTCTCGGCATCGCGGTCGTCGTCCCGCTCTGCTTCGCGGCGGCGGGACACAGCGGCCCCAACCCCAGTCAGTCCATCGCGGGCGTCGCCACCATCACGTACACCTCCGGTCTGGTCGCGCCGAGCGCGATCGGCACGCTGGCGCAGGCGACGAGCCTGGTGGTGTCGTTCGGGCTGGTCACGGTGCTGGCGTGCGGCCTTGCCGCGTTCGCGGGGGTGCTGCGCGCGGGCGAGCGTGACTGGCCCAGGGTCAGTCCTGCGAACGCAGCAGTTCCCGACCCACGGCCCTGAAGCGGTCGCTCCAGGGCGTGGGGCGCAGCGTCGCGGCGTCGAGCCGGACGAGGACCCGCGTCCCGTGCGCGTACGTGAGCGCGCCGTCGGCCGAGCAGAAGCGGAAGCCGTACGTCAGTCCGGTGTTCCCCAGGCGTTCCAGCCAGAGGTGGACGGCGTACCCGCCGGGGCGGTTGATCGGGGCCTCGTAGCTGATCCGCAGTTCCTTGACGGCGTTGCAGAAGTCGCCCGCCGCCTCCCAGTCGCCCTCGTAGGCCAGGAAGCCCTGGTCGTTCCAGAGGGCCGTCCAGGCGCGTTCGACCATGACCGGATAGCGGGCGTTGTGGAGCAGGCCGAGTGCGTCCAGGTCGTCGAAGTGGACGGTGACGGGGAGGAGCCGCCCGTAGGAGAGGGCGGGGGCGGCGGGGGCTTCGGCGGTCACGGGCGGGGCTCCTGAGGGTGCCGGTGGGGACGGTGGGGACACCCCCATCCTAAGCGGCCGCTCAGGAGCCCCTGATCAGGGTGTTCGTGCGCCCTCCGGTCAGCCGGCGATCGAGTCCAGCTGCTCGGCGGCGGGCCGCAGCGCCCACAGGTCGCCGCCGGGCGGTGTCTCCAGTTTCGGCACCGCGGCTTGGGCCGCCCGGTCCCCCGCGTCGGCCGCCGCGTGCACGATGTCGCTCGCCGCGTAGCGGTGGAACTCCAGTTCCGGGTGGGGCCACGGCGCGGCGCCCGTCGCGGCGGGCAGCAGATAGTCGACCGCCTTGGCCAGGGTCTGGCCCTCCGGCCCCGTGTACCGCCACAGGTTCACGCCGACGTGCCGGCCGATGGCCGCGAGGCGGGTGTAGGCGACGAGGTCGAAGGTCGAGTAGTGCCAGCTGCGGGTGCGGGTGAGCTCCTGGGGCTGACTGCCGTCCGCGGCGACCTGCGGGTCGATCCGCCTGGACTCCGCGCCGAGGACGGTCCGGCGGGCGAGGTCCTCGTCGCCGGTCGCGTAGGCCAGGGCGGCGAGCTGCATGTCGTAGAAGGTGCCGTGGTTGTTCCCGGCGGCGCCCTCCTCGCCGCCGAAGGCGCTGTTCTCCAGCCAGTCGCGGAAGTCGGTGTTCCAGGCGCGCATGGCGGTGCGGTCGCTCTTCGACCAGCCGGGGGCGCCCGTCTCCAGGATCGCGATCGCGTCCAGGACGCTGGTGTAGGACTGCGAGAAGTCGATGATGCCGATGGCCCGGCCGTCGTACTTGCAGGGGATGAACTGCCCGTGGTCGAGGTTCGGGTTCATCCGGGTGGCCGGGGCGAGGAACCAGGTGCGCAGGACGGTGGCGGCCTTCTCGGCGTACTGCTTCCTGCCGGTGTAGTACCAGGCGAGCGCGAGGTCGTAGGTCGAGTCGAAGACCTTCTCGACGTCCTGGCGGTCGGTGCCGGTGTCGACCTCGGGGTTGCGCTGGCCGTCACGCTGGACGTAAGGGCAGCCCCAGGGGTTGTCGGCGGTCTTCGGCTGGGAGGGCCACCAGTACGGGGCCTGGCTCAGGTAGTCGTGGACGTCGCCGCCGGGGGCGGGCTTGGGCTTGTCGACGACCGTCCAGGGGCCCTGGGTCAGCCAGTTGTCGGCGCGGGCCGTCAAGCCCTTGAGCGTGCGCTTCAGTTGGGGATCTCCGCGGTCGAGGCGGAGTCGGGTCTGCTGGAGCCGGGTGCCGTCGAGGACGGCGGTCCGGGGGGCCTTCGGCGCCGCGTGGGCCGAGGCGGAGGGGACGACGACCGCCGCGAAGGTGGCCACTGCGGCGAGGAGGACAGCCAGACGGGGTCGTGCACTCATCAAGCCTCCGATCAGAAATATGAACGTAGTTCATGAGTAAGACCGTGCGAGCGTAGAACCGCCAGGTACCCGTGACAATGGTCCGGACAAAGTTTCACGTACGAAGAAAGCGAAACTCACCATGGACCTCGGCGTGCGCTGGAAACTGCACGGCGACGGGCGGACGCCCGCGCCCGGAGCGGTTGTCCGACCCGATGAACGCCTCTCGTGGCCGCGCACGATCGGGCTCGGCGCCCAGCACGTGGTGGCGATGTTCGGGGCGTCGTTCGTGGCACCCGTGCTCATGGGTCTGAACCCGAACCTCGCGATCATGATGTCCGGCTTCGCGACGGTCATCTTCCTGCTCGCCACCCGCGGCCGGGTGCCCAGCTACCTCGGCTGTTCGCTCTCCTTCGTGGGCGTCGCCGCGGTGATCCGCGCGCAGGGCGGCACCAGCGCCACGGTGACGGGCGCGGTGTTCGTGGTCGGCGTCGCGCTGTTCCTGGTGGGCCTGGCCGTGCAGCGGTTCGGTGCGCGGATCATCCATGCCGCGATGCCACCGATCGTCACGGGCGCGGTCGTCATGCTGATCGGCTTCAACCTGGCGCCGGTGACGGCGTCCACGTACTGGCCGCAGGACCAGTGGACGGCCCTGCTCACCATGCTGCTCACCGGTCTGGCCATCGTCTGCCTGCGCGGTTTCTGGTCACGGATCGCGATCTTCCTGGGCCTGGTCTTCGGATACGCGGCCTCCTGGATCTTCGACCGGATCTTCGGAAAGATCCACTCGGTGGACGCGAGCGGCAAGCTCACCGACCACTGGCGGCTGAACCTCTCCGGCGTCGGCAAGGCGGACTGGATCGGGCTGCCGTCCTTCCACGGCCCGTCCTTCCAGTGGTCGGCGATCCTCGTCGCGCTGCCGGTCGTGATCGCGCTGGTCGCCGAGAACACGGGGCACGTCAAGGCCGTCGGCGAGATGACCGGCGATCCGCTGGACGACGAACTCGGCACCGCGATCTCCGCGGACGGCGTCGCCTCGATGCTCTCCACGGCGGTCGGCGGCCCGCCCAACACCACGTACTCCGAGAACATCGGCGTGATGGCCGCGACCCGCGTCTACTCCACGGCCGCCTACTGGGCCGCCGCGGGCTTCGCCCTCCTCTTCGGCGTCTGCCCCAAGTTCGGCGCGATCGTGGCCGCGATCCCGGGCGGCGTGCTCGGCGGCATCACCGTCATCCTGTACGGCATGATCGGCCTGCTCGGCGCCCAGATCTGGCTCAACGCCCGGGTCGACCTGCGCAATCCGCTGAACCTGGTGCCGGCCGCCGCGGGCATCATCATCGGCGTCGGCGGCGTCTCCCTGAAGTTCACGGACAACTTCTCGCTCAGCGGCATCGCGCTCGGCACGCTCGTCGTGATCACCGGGTACCACGCGCTGCGGGCGATGGCCCCGGCCCACCTGAAGACCGGGGGGCCGCTGCTGGACTCCGGCACATCCTCGTACGACGAGCCGGACGATCAGCGCGCCAGTTCATAGGCGTACTCCGCCGAGAAGGTTCCCGGCGTGCCCTTGCACCCGTCCGACTCCCCCGGCAGCTTCACCCACAGATAGGCGTCGATCCTGGCCTCCCCGGTGTTCAGGGTCGGCGCCCGGCCGATCTTCCGGCCCGCCGGATCGCACCACTCCCCGTCGGCCGGGGCGCCGTTGCCGTTGCGGCTGGTGTCGATGACGGCGCCCAGGCTCGCGGGGCCGCCCAGCGCGGACAGCACCTGCCGGGCGTACGCGATCTCGTCGCTCGTACGGTGGAAGTTGGACACGTTGGTGAAGACGCCGTCGGAGGAGGCGGCCGAGGCGGCGCCCGCCCGTTCGAGGAGCGCGGCCTGCTCGGCGGCCGGGTTCCAGGCGGAGTGGCCGGCGTCGTAGTAGACGCGGGCCCGGGGGTCGGCGGCCTTGAGGACGCGGCCGGCGCGGGCCAGCGAGGCGAAGCGGGCGGCCCGGTCGGCCGCGGGGAGGCAGCCGGCCTGGGCGACCGAGTCGGGTTCCAGGATGACGATGACCTCGTCATCGCCCAGGCCCGCCGCGAAGTCGTCGATCCAGCCGTCGTACGCGGCCAGGTCGGGCGCGCCGCCCTGCGAGGCCCCGCCGCAGTCGCGCTGCGGGATGGCGTACGGCACGACGACCGGGACCCGGCCCTCGGCGGCGGCGCCCGCGGTCACCGCCCTGACCCGGGCGGTGATGGTGGCGGGCGTGAAGTCGGCGAACCAGACGGCGGCCGGGCGGTCGGCGATCCGGGACTCGATGACCGCACGCCGGTGGTCGCCGGGGTGCGACGCGACCCAGGCCAGGACCTGGGAGTCGGGGTGGCTGTAGAGCAGGGCGGGGGCGGGCACGGACTTCGGCTCCTTCCTGCTCGGGGAGGGCGTCCGGCTCGGCTGCGAGGACGGGGAGTGCGAGGACGGGGACGGCGCGGCGGAGGTCCTGGTCGGGAAGGGAGTCGGTACGGCGGGCCCCGGCCGGAGGCCGGGCGAGCGGGTCACCAGCGGTCGGGCGTCGTCGGAGGGGCGCTCGCGGTCGAGGGCGGACATCATCCCCGTCACCGCGCCGACCGCCACGACCACCGAGGCCGCCGCGACCATGGCGGCGCGCCGGGCCGCTCGCCTGCGCTCGGCCCTGCGTACGGCCAGACGCTGCGCACGTAAGCCTGACACGTACCGCTCCCCCCGGTTCCCACCACGTTTCCGCCGCTCCCGGCCACATCCGCCCCTCCCGACACGAACGTTTTCCCTCGTTCTGGGGATGCGCCCGGCCAGGCGGCAGGTCCAGTCAGCCTAGGACTGGGAACCTGCCCCCATGACGCAGTTGGAACAGTTCACCACCCCCGTGGACGCCATCGCCTCCCGGATGCGCACCCTGGCGGCGACCCTGCCGGAGCGGGACGGAATCGCGGTCTTCAACCGCGTCTACCTCACCGTCACGGAGGAGGTCGAACGGCGCCTGGACGCGGGGGAATTCCCGGACGGCGAGGCCGCGGTCACGCTGGATGTACGTTTCGCCGAGCGCTATCTGCGCGTGGCGGAGGAGGGGTCCCCGCCCGCCTGCTGGCGCCCGCTGTTCCAGTTCCGGCGCCATCCCGGAGTACGCCCGCTGCAGTTCGCGCTCGCGGGCATCAACGCGCACATCGGACACGATCTGGCGCTCGCCGTCGTGGACACCTGTCGTACGCTCCGCTGCGAACCAGCCGATCTGGAGGACGAGTTCGAGCGCGTGGGTGACCTCCTCGTCTCGCTGGAGGAGCGCGTCCGCGAAGATCTGATGCCGGGCCCCGACCTCCTCCAGATCGCCGATCCGCTCACCCATCTGCTCGGCTCGTGGAGCCTGGACAGGGCCCGCGACGCGGCCTGGTCGGCGGCGCGGGCCCTGTGGGCGCTGAGGGGACTCCCGGGCCTCGCCGAGGAGTTCGCCGACCGGCTCGGCGCCGCGGTCGGCCTGGCGGGCCGGATGCTGCTCACGCCCCTGGGGGACCGATCCGGCCATAACACCGCGTACGGCACGTAACTCACCCTCGTACGCGATACGTTCACGATTCACATGCCGAATGCGAAGGAGCACAAACATGGCTGCTCGGCTGGGTCTGAGTCTTCCTCAAACACGCCAGTTCGACATCGGTCGTGACGTCCCGGACGTGGCGCGCACGGCTGAGGAGATCGGCTACGCGAGTCTGTGGGTGTTCGAGCGCGCCCTGTTCCCGGACCCTGCCACGCAGGGGCTGTACGGCGTCCCGAACCTGCCCTGGCCCGACTTGTACCGCGGCGTCGCCGAGCCGCTGGTGACCCTGACGCTGGCCGCGGCGGCCACACGGCGGGCGCGGCTCGGCACCAGCGTCCTGGTCGCCCCGTTGCACGGCCCGTTCCAGCTGGCCAGGGCCCTGGCCACACTGGACGCGGCGAGCGGCGGCCGGGTCGTGGCGGGCCTCGGTACCGGCTGGTCGCTCGACGAGTACGCCGCGGCGGGCGTGGCGCCGTTCGAGGAGCGGGGCCAGGTCCTGGACGAGGTCCTCGACGTGTGCCGCGCGGTGTGGGGCCCGGACCCGGTGTCGTACGAGGGCCGCCTGACCAAAATCGAGTCGGCTGTGGTCGCCCCGAAGCCGGCCCGGCCGATCCCGATCCTGCTGCCCGCCTTCAGCAAGAAGGCGCTGACCCGGCTCGTCGACCGCGGCGACGGCTGGCAGCCCGTCGCCCAGGGGGGCGCCGACCAACTCGCCGCCCAGTGGCGGCAGGTGCAGGACTTCGCGGCCGAGCGCGGGCGCACCGAGCCGATCCAGTCGGTGGCGCGCGTCAACGCGCGCTACTCCGCCAAGGCCTACGACGGCGCGGACCGCCAGCCCTTCCAGGGCAACGTCGACCAGATCGTCTCGGACCTGGTGCCGTACGCCGAGATCGGCCTCGACGAGTACTTCGTCGACCTCCAGGACGGCCCGCGGGACGCCGAGGAGCTCAAGGACCTGGCCGCCGAGGTGTACACGGCGGCGCGGGCGGCCGGAATCTGACCGGGCCGCCCCACGAAGGCCGCCCGGCTCAGTCCTCGGGCAGTTCCACCGGCGCGATCTCGTCGTAGACGTCGCCGGGCCCGGGGTTGGTCGGGTCGGTCGCCCCGCCCAGCTGGTGCATGACGCCCCAGACCGCGTTCAGCGCGGTCTGCACGGCGCCCTCGGCCCAGCCGGCCGTCCAGGAGATGTCGTCGCCGGCGAGGAAGATGCCCCGCTTGTCCTCGGGCAGCGCGTCCTGCATGAAGTGCGTGAACAGGCGGCGCTGGTAGCGGTAGTGGCCGGGCAGGTTGGCCTTGAACGCGCCC
The DNA here is from genome assembly GCF_042959425.1 of Streptomyces sp. NPDC007896. Taxonomy (NCBI): domain Bacteria; kingdom Bacillati; phylum Actinomycetota; class Actinomycetes; order Kitasatosporales; family Streptomycetaceae; genus Streptomyces; species Streptomyces sp. NPDC007896. The sequence goes on from NZ_JBIBKX010000006.1 coordinate 90,626, forward strand.
ATGAAGTAGGGCTCGTTCTCCCAGGACACGGTCACCGGGTTGCCGATGATGTGCTTCCTGATGTCGACCTTCGGGTAGATCTCGCCGAGCGACTTCAGCATGACCTCCATCCGCTCGTTGGCGGACAGCGGCAGCCACTTCAGGCTGTCGTCGCACCACGTGTACGAGAGGCAGATGACGGCGGGCTTGTCCGGGCCCTCGTCGAGGAGGTAGGTGCCGCGGGTCATGCGGTCGGTGAGCGTCATCGACATGACGTCACGGCCCGTCTCCTCGTCCTTGTCCAGCCAGAACGGCCGGTCGACCGGCACGAAGAGCTTGGAGCTCTCCATGTAGTGGGTCCGCTCCATCGCCGTCCAGTGGTCGATCGGGAAGAGCGAGTCGTCGCAGGCGATCTTGGAGAGCAGCATCCAGGACTGGGCGGTGAAGATGGCCGCCTTGAAGGTACGGATGTCGCCGTTCGCGTCGGTGACGGTGATGCGGTTGCCCGCGGTGCGGTGCAGCCGGGTCACGGCCGGGCGCGGGGCGCCGTCGTGCAGCTTCGCGAGCGAGGTGCCGTAGGCCCAGTGCACGATCTTCTGCGGCTCGCGCTCCCACAGGCGCAGCGGCAGCTGCTGGGAGCCGCCGACGATACCGCGGTGGTGGTCGTCGGCCTCGGTGTAGACGACGCGCAGGATCTCGAGGATCGAGTTCGGGAAGTCGGTGTCCCAGCCGCCCGTGCCGAAGCCGACCTGGCCGAAGATCTCGCGGTGCCGGAAGGACTTGAAGGAGTCCGAGTCGCAGAGGAAGCCGTAGAAGGTCTGGTTGTCGAGCTTCTCGACGAGCTTCGCCCAGATCTCGCGGATGCGCGGCACATCGCGCTCACGCATGGCCTGGTTCATGTCGGAGAAGTCGGCGCCCTCTTCGAGACAGGCGTTCCAGGCGTTCATGACGTCGCGGTAGACCTGCGGCAGGTCGTCGACGGTGGTCGCGTAGTGCGACTCGCCCTTGAGGTCGACGACCGTCGAGGGCGTGGACTGCGCGAGGGGGTTGGGGAACGGCCGGGTCTCCAGACCCACCAGGTCGATGTAGTGCTGGAGGGCGGTGGAGGAGGGCGGGAAGCGCATGGCGCCCATCTCGGCGGTGAGCGAGGGGTCGCACCCCTCGAAGCCCACGGTCCGCAGGCGACCGCCGATCTCGTCGGCCTCGTAGACGACGGGCTTGAGGCCCATCTTCATCAGCTCGTAGGCGGCCACGATGCCGGACAGGCCGCCGCCGACGACCGCGACCTCGGTGCCGTGCTCGGTCGCGGGTATCTGGCCGAGGCCCGCCGGGTGGGCGAGGAAGTCGTCGTACGCGTACGGGAAGTCCGGGCCGAACATGGTGATCGGCGGCTGCTGCACGTCGGCGTGCTGGACGGCGGTGGGCACCGTGGACGTCATGGGGTACGGACTCCTTGCGGGAAAGCTGGTGAGGGGAGGCGCCGGGGGGAGCGGCCGGATGTCAGACGAGCGACCCGTAGAGGCCGGGGCGGCGGTCCTTCAGATACGGGTTCGCCTCGCGCGAGGCCGCGAGGAAGTCGGGGTCGGCGTCGGCGAGGACGAGTTCCTCACCGCGTCCGGCCCGGGTGCGGGCGATCCCGTCGGGACCGGCCAGCGTGGACAGTCCGACGAACTCGAACTCGCCTTCCGGGCCGACCCGGTTGACGTACGCGACGTACATCTGGTTCTCGAAGGCGCGCACCGGGACGACGGACTCGGCGACGAACTGGAAGGGGTGCATCTGCGCGGTCGGCACGACGAGGAGGTCGGTGCCGGCGAGGGCGTGGGCCCGGACGTTCTCCGGGAACTCGACGTCGTAGCAGATCATGAGGCCGACGCGGAGGCCGTTCAGCTCCGCCTGGACGACGGGCTGCTCGCCGGGCGTGAAGTGGTCGCGCTCGAAGCAGCCGAAGAGGTGGGTCTTGCGGTAGTTCGCCAGGCGGGTGCCGTCGGCGGAGATGAGCTGCGCGGAGTTGTAGACCGTCTCGCCCTCGCGCTCGGGGTAGCCGTAGACGACGGCGACGCCGTGGCGGGTGGCGATCTCGGCGATCGCGTCGGCCCAGTCCCCGTCGGCGGGCTCGGCGAGGCGGGCGATGTCGTCGCCGATCGCGTACCCGGTGAGGAACATCTCCGGCGCCGCCACGAGCCCGGCACCGGCAGCCGCGGCACGGCCCGCGGCCTCGTCGAGGACCTTCAGGTTCTCGACGACCGAGCCGGGGCGGCCGGAGCTCTGGAGCAGGGCTGTGCGCATGCGTGGTCCTCACGGGTACGGAGGGGTATCGGGGGCTGTCTAGACGGTACGGGCGGGGGGCTCGGGGGGACAAGGCGGAGCCGTTGCGCGCCGGTGGACGAATCGTTGCGTGCGCCCGGCCTCCGGCGGCGATTCGTTGCGCACCCTCGGGCGGGGCCCGAAACCCGCTGAGGCGCAGGTCACAGACGCCGTGACGAGCCGTTGCGAGCTCGCCGTGCCGGGCCGTCCCGGCCGCACGGCCCGCGTCCGGTTCTCACAGCGCGCGCAGTCGCTCCACGATCTCGCGCAGCAGCTCGGGGTCGGCCGCCGGGCCGCCCTGATCCGGCCGCCGCGGCGCGTCGATGCGCACGAGACCGGCCTCGGCCAGATCGCCGAGCAGCACGCGTACGACGGTCAGGGGCAGGTCGGCGTCGGCGGCGAGCTCGACGACCGGCCGGGGTCCGTGGCGCACGAGGGCGAGCAGGGCGGCGCCAGCGTGGTCGACACCCGGCCGGCCCTCGTCCGTCCTGAGGGCGGTGACCCGCGACATCAGATCGATCGTGTGCTGGTCCGAGGGCCGGGTCCGGCCCCGTGTCACGGTGTAGGGCCGCACCATCGACCCGGTCTCGTCCTCGTACCAGTGGTCGTCGGTCACGGCCGGGTCAGGGGCCCGCGGGGTCTGCGGCCGAGCGTACGGCGGCGGCCATGTGGCGGCCGACGCGGCGGACCAGCAGCGCCATCTCGTGGGCGAGCTGTCCGACGTCCGTCTGCACCTCGCTCAGGACGGCCAGTCGGCTGCCGTCGCCCGCCGGGGTGATGAAGAGGTAGGCGTCGTCGAGCATCACCATGGTCTGGCGCACCTCCCCCGCGGCGAAGCGTTCGCCGGCCGAGCGGGCCAGGCTGTGGAAGCCGGAGCAGACGGCGGCGAGGTGCTCGATGTCCCGTCGGCGCATGCCGTCCGAGCAGCTCAGCGGGAGGCCGTCGGCGGTGAGGAGCACGGCCTGGCGGACGTGGTCGGTCCTGGCCACGAGGTCGTCGAGCAGCCAGCCGAGGTCCGTGCCGGGCGGTTCGGGGGTGCTGCCCGGGGGCTCGGAGGCCCGGTCGGCGGGCTCGGGGGTCTGGTCACGGAGCATCGTCGGCGTCCGTCCCTTCCTCGGTGTCGGTTCGCCGCTCGGATCCTGGCCCGGTGGGCAGGCCCTTGCGGCCGCGGTCGAGGCCGCGCTGGAAGGCACCGAAGACCGCGCGGACCTCCTCGGCGGTGACCTCGCGCTCCGACGGCTCGTCGGCGGCCGGACCTTCGGTGCGCAGTTCGGGGGCGAGGGAGGTCTGCCGGACGCGAGTGGGCAGCGCGGGCGGGCTCGTGGCGGGAGCGCTCCGCGGTACGCGGTCCGCGTGCCGCTCAGGTGCCTCCCTCTGTTCCTCAAGGACCGCGGTGCCCTTCCGGAAGGTCTCGGAGGTCCGGGAGATCTCGGAGATCCGGGAAGTCTCGGAGATCCGGGAAGTCTCGGAGGTCCGGGAAGTCTCGGAGGTCCGAGAGTTCCGGGACGGCAGCGTCCGCCGGTCCGTGTCCGCGGCCGGCTCCGGCCGCTCGGGGTCGACCGGCGCGAGGACCGCCTCCGGCAGCAGCACCACCGCCGTCGTACCGCCGTACGGCGACCGGCACAGCGTGACCTCGATGCCGTGCCGTGCGGCGAGCCGCCCCACCACGTACAGCCCGAGCCGGTCGTGCCGGGTCGGGTCGAAGTCGTCCGGCGTGGTGAGGGTGCGGTGGGCCTCCTCGATCTGTTCGGGTTCGAGACCGAGGCCCCGGTCGTCGATCTCCAGGACGAACCCGCTCCCGGCCCGGCCCGTGCGCAGGGTGACCTGCGTCTGGGGCGGTGAGAACACGGTGGCGTTCTCGACGAGTTCGGCGATCAGATGGACGACGTCGGCGACGGCGTCCGCCGCCACGCCCACCTCCGGCATCGGCGGGACCACGACGCGCGCGTATTCCTCGATCTCGCTCACCGCGGAGGCCACCACGCGGGCGACGGGCACGGGCCTGCGCCATCTGCGGCCGGGCGCCGCGCCGGAGAGGATGATCAGGCTCTCCGCGTGACGCCGCATCCGGGTGGTGAGGTGGTCGATCCGGAACAGGTCGTCCAGGACGTCCGGGTCGTCGGTGCGCCGCTCCAGCGTATCGACCAGTTTGAGCTGGCGGTGGACGAGGGCCTGGTTGCGGCGGGCGATGTTGAGGAGCACCGCGAACAGCCCGCGGCGCAGGGTGGCCTGCTTGACGGCCGCCTCGACGGCCGCGAGGCGGGCGGTGTTGAAGGACCGGCCGACCTGGCCGATCTCGTCGGCTCCCGCCTCCCCGTCGGCCAGGGGTGGGGCCTCGGTGGCGGCGTCCACGTCCTCGCCCGCGCTGAGCCGCCGCATCACGTCGGGCAGTTGGCGGGTGGTGAGGAGGTCGGCGGCGTCCCGGAGGGTCTCCAGGCGGCGCGAGATGCGCCGGGCGCCGCGCACGGCGAACCACAGGGACAGTCCCACGGCGGCGAGTCCCAGTACACCGACGATCGCCGCCTTGGCCAGCTCCCGGTAGGCGAAGGCCCGTCCGCGCTCGGCGGAGTTGACGGCCGACCGCGTGCACAGCTGCATGTACCGCTTGACGGCCCGGTCGGTGGTGGTGCGCCAGGAGCCGGCCGCGACGGCCTCCCCCGCACCCCGCGCGCCCGCCCGCAGGAGGGCGTCCTCGCCTCGGGTCAACTCCCGGTACAGGGAGCCGCGCTGGAACTCCTCGAAGGGGCCGCGCGAGTCGGCGGGGAGGTCGGGCACGTACGTCCGCTCGAAGACCCGGCGGTCCTCGATCGTCGCGGTGAGCGTGTCGTACTGGCGGTCGGTGAGCGATCCTGCGGCCCGCGCCCCTGCGACGAGGGCGTCCTCCCTCGAGACGAACTCCCTCACCCGCACCAGCTCGATGACGACCTGGGCCTCGCGGGCCAGCTGCCCGGCCTGCAGCGCGGTGAGGGCGGACTGGACGTCGAAGCCCGGCTCCACGAGGGCGCCGTACTCGGTGACCGCCCGGTCCCAGCTGATGGCGCGGGACAGCACCCGCTCCCGCAGTCCCTCCAGCCCGTCGAAGGAGCGCAGCACGGCGTCGAGCACCTGCCGCTGCCTGCCGGAGAGCCGCCCGCGGTCGCCGTCCCGGATCGCCGTGCGCATGGCGGTCACGGCGCGGTCGGTGCGGCGCTGCTGCTCCATCAGGTCGAGGGCCGCCGCCGTGCCGTGGTCCGCGCCCAGGTAGGCGGCCGCGAGCCGCCGTTCGATCTGGATCTGGCCGACCGCCGTGTCGACGGGCGTCCCGAAGTCGTCGTACACCCCCTGGACCCGGACGAGCGCGCGCAGTTCGCCGGTGACGGACACTATGGCGAAGCTCCACAGCACCATGAGGGCGACCACCGGTGCGAGCGCGAGCGCCACGATGCGCGTACGGACCGTGGTGGGACGGCCGAAGGACCAGCGCATGGACTCCCCAGGACGACAGGACGGTCGGGTGGCCGGGCGACGGTTGGTTACCCATCGGTGTTACTCGCTGGTAGCGGCGCGGATCAACCTACGTGATGGCGCGCCCGCATCGCAATGGCTTCCTCATGGCTTCCTGGACTGACCCTCGGTTCAGTGCGCGGACGTGCCCGGCCGGTCGGTGGGTTCGGCGGGGCCGGAGGGGTCGGCGCGGGGCACGGCGAAGGTGGTCACGACCGCGGCGTGGTCCGAGGGCCAGTCGTTGCCGGCGACGTCGGGCCAGGGTCGCGGCGTGCCGGTGACGAGCGCCCGGGAGTCGAGCACGGTCAGCCCCCGGTGCAGCACGAAGTCGATCCGGTCCTGCGGCTCGGGCCGTCCGCTGCCGTCCTCGTGCTGCACGTGGACCGGCGACCAGGTGTGTCCGGGCTCCCGCACGGGGTCGGGGTGGGCCTCGCGGTAGGAGTCGCGCAGGCCGGCCTCCTCGGCGGCCCTGGTCACGGGCCACTCGACGTCCGGCCAGTCCAGGTGCGAGGGCGCGTTGAAGTCACCGACCAGGACCACGGGGACCGCCTCGGTGGCGGACTCGGTGATGCGCCGCAGGATCTCCCGCATCTGCTCCAGCCGGACGCCCTCGTGGGCGATGAGTTCGGCCGCCGGGAGCCCGTCGAAGCGGGCCTCGTAGGGGCCGTACGGCGTGTAGTCGAGGTGGGCGCTCCAGACGTCCACCTCCTGGCCGCCGTCCAGCCGGACGCGCACTCCGGTGCCGCCGTAGAAGCCGACGGCCGGGTCGCCGTGGCGGGCGGTGATCGGGTAGCGGCTGATGACGCCGAGGTTCTCGCCGGCCCGGTGGTGGTGCCAGCCGAGCGCCTCGGCGAGTTCCTGTGCCGAGGTGCCGTAGGTCTCCTGGAGGCCGACCACGTCCGCGCCGGTCTCGGCGATGACCTTGAGCTGCTTCTCGCGGTGGTCGTCGACCTTCGTCCCGCCGTACCAGAGGTTCCAGCTCATCACCCGCAGCTCGCGGGGCCCGACCATGGCGCGCAGCCGGGCCGGGGTCACCTCCTCCAGGCTGGTCAGGACGGTGCGTCCGGGTACGGAGTCGATCGGCGCGAGCGAGGGCACGGCGAGCACGGCACACCCCGCGGCCTCGGCGGACGCCACACCCGTCTCGGTGTCCTCCACGGCCACACACGCGGCGGGGTCGACGCCGAGGGCGCGGCAGGCGGCGAGGTAGGGGTCGGGGGCGGGCTTGGTGTGTTCGGTGTCGTCGGCCGTGACGGAGACCGCGAAGTGTTCGGCGCCGAGGGCCGCGAGGACGGTGTCGGCGACGGCGCGCGGCGACGCGGTCACCAGGGCGGTGGGGACACCCTCGCGGACCAGTTCGCCGAGGAGCCGCAGCGCACCTGGACGGGGCACGATGCCGGTGCGGACCCGGTGCGCGAACTCCCGGTGCAGCTCGGTGGCGATCTCCCGCGCCCCGGCGCCCGTGATCGCGCCCAGCCAGGCGGCGGTGTACTCGACGGGCCGGCCGAGCACCTCCGGCTGGTCGGCCCCGGTCAGCCGGCGCCCGAGCCCGTCGGCCACCTGCTCCACCGCCTCCCACCACAGTCGCTCGGTGTCCACGAGCGTGCCGTCCATGTCGAACAGGACGGCCTGGAGGGGGAGGTGGGGGGAGGTGGTGCGGAGGGTCACGGTGCTCTCTTTCACTCGGCGTAACTCAGTGGGGGGATGCGTCGGTCAGCGCGTGCGCTCGGCGACCAGCACAGGGCGCTCCGGCAGGCTCACGGTCACGGCGGCGCCCGAGCCGAGCCCGGCGGCCTCGTGCGTGGGCAGGTCGGCCTTGACCTCGGTGGCGTCCGGGAGCCGCACGGTGACGCGGGTGGCGGCACCGAGGAAGGCCGTGGCGACGACGCGGGCGGTCCCGGCCTCATCGGCCCGTACCCGCACCGCCTCGGGCCGTACGAGCACGTCGATCTCCGTCGCGGCGGGCGCGTCCCCGTCGACCGGCAGCCGCTGTCCGAGCACCTCGGCCACGCCGGAGTCCAGCCGTCCCGGAATCCGGCTCATCGTGCCGACGAACTCGGCGACGAAGGCGGTCGCGGGCCGCCCGTACAGCTCGGCGGGCGCGGCGCACTGTTCGAGCCGTCCGGCCCGCATCACGGCGACGCGGTCCGCCATGGACAACGCCTCTTCCTGATCGTGTGTCACGAACAGGGTGGTGATGCCGAGTTCCTGCTGAAGCCGGCGGATCTCCTCGCGCAGGGTGAGCCGCACCTTGGCGTCCAGGGCGGAGAGGGGCTCGTCGAGCAGCAGCACGCGCGGACGCAGGGCGAGCGCGCGGGCCAGTGCGATGCGCTGCTGCTGGCCGCCGGAGAGCTGGTGCGGGAACCGCTCGCCCTTGTCGGCGAGTCCCACGAGGTCGAGCAACTCGGCAGCGCGGGAACGCCGTTCGGCGGTACGCACCTTGCGCATCCGCAGCCCGAAGGCCACGTTGTCGAGGGCACTGAGGTGCGGGAAGAGGCTGTACGACTGGAAGACCATCCCCGCGTCGCGGCGGTGGGCCGGGACCCGGGTGACGTCCTCGCCGTCGACCAGCACCTCGCCGGAGTCGGGGTGTTCGAACCCGGCGAGCATGCGCAGCGCGGTGGTCTTGCCGCAACCGGAGGGGCCGAGCAGGGCGAGGAGTTCGCCGGGCCGGACGGTCAGATCGAGGCCGTCGAGGGCGACGGTCGGGCCGAACTCCCGCCGCAGGCCCCGGAATTCAACGGTGGCGGCCTTGGCGTCGGCGGCCTTCTCAAGCGTGGTGACGGTCATGGTTCATCCCCGGGATGCGGAAGCGGAACGGGAGCGCCCGCCGAGCCCGGCGAGCGAGAGGAGCAGGGCCCAGGTGACGAGCAGGCTGAGCACGGAGACGGCGACGGAGAGCTGGGCCTGCGAGCCGCCGACGCTGTAGATCCACACGGCGAAGGGCTGGAAGCCGAGCAACTGGGCGACGGTGAACTCGCCGAGCACCAGGGCCAGCGTGAGGAAGGAGGCGTTGAGCAGCGCCCCACGCAGATTGGGCAGCATGACCCGTACCAGCGCCTGCGGCCAGTTCGCCCCGCAGCTGCGCGCGGCCTCGACGAGGGTGCGTACGTCGACGGCGCGCAGCCCGGCGTCCAGGGCCCGGTACACGAACGGCAGCGCCATCACTACGTACGCGAGGACGAGCACGAACGGAAAGTCGGGGTTCTGGAGGGCCACGAACGTCTCGAACAGCGGGGTGCGGGAGAGGTGTTCGGGTCCCCACTTGAGGACCGTGGCGATCCCGGCGACGAAGGCGATCGGCGGGACGACCAGCGGCAGCGAGCAGATCACCTCCACCACGGGCCGCAGCTTCGGGGCACCGAGCCGCAGCGCGACCATCGCGGGCACCATCAGCAGCAGGACCGCGGCGATGGTGGCGGCGGCCAGTTCCAGCGACAGCAGCAGGCTGGAGCCGAAGCCGTCGGCGGAGACGATCTGGCGGTACGCGTCGAAGGTGATCCCCTGGTTCGGCACGTCGACCGTGAAGATCACGGACGCGGCGAGCGGGACCAGGAAGTAGAGCCCGGCGCAGACGAGGACGACCCCGCGCCAGGGACGTACGCGTACGGACTTGTTCACCCCGCGGGCGGGCTTCAGGGCCCGAGCGGGATTGTTCAGGCTTCCAGCCATCGCGCGCTCCGTCGTTGCAGGGGCAGGTACACGGCCATGACCAGGCCCGCGATGAGGACCATGTCGAGGCTGAGGGCAAGCGCCACGTTCTCCTGGCCGACCAGGACGTTGCCGGAGATGGCGTCGGCGATCTGCAGGGTGACCAGCGGGACCGCACTGCCGACCATGGCCGCCGCGGTGGCGTACGCGGCGAAGGCGCTGCCGAAGAGCAGCACGAGGCCGCCCAGCAGGGAGGGCGTGAGGACGGGCAGGGCGATGTGCCGCCAGTACTGGATTGCGGTGGCGCCGTTGTTCTGTGCGGCCTCGCGCCACTGGGAGCGCAGGCCGTCCAGGGCGGGCGTGATGGTGAGGACCATCAGCGGGATCAGGAAGTACAGGTAGACGATGACCAGGCCCCAGAAGCTGTAGAGGTTCCAGCCCTTGTCCTTCAGGCCCAGGTGCTCGGTCAGGACACCCGCGTTGCCGAGGGTGGCGACGAACGCGAAGGCCAGCGGGACGCCGCCGAAGTTGGCGAGGACGCCGGACGCGGTGAGGACGGCCTCGCGCAGGGCGCGGAAGCGGGAGGTCACCACGGCCTGGGCGAGCGGCAGTCCGAGGACGGTCGCGATGCCCGCGGAGACCGCGGACAGCTTGACGCTGCCGATCAGGGCGGTGAGGTAGGCGCCCTGGAGCGAGTCGGTCAGGTTGGCCGTGGTGTACGAGGTGGCTCCGGTCGTCTGGTCCTTGACGGTGAAGGCGCCGTTCAGCATGGCCAGGGCGGGGATGCCGAAGGCGATCGCGACGAAGACGAGCAGCGGGAGCACGGCGAGCCAGCCGGGGGCGCGGCGCCGCCGCCGCCGGGAAGCGGCGGCGGCGGGCGTCACATCGGCCTCGGCCTCGGTGAGGACGGTGGTCATCCGGAGACGGCCTTGCCCCAGCCCTGCGCGAGGACCGTCTTGGCCTTGGCCTGCTGGGCCTCGGTCGGGAAGCTCGGCGTGCCGGAGACCGCGGGGAGCTTGGCGGCGGCGGTCTTGTCGAGGGTGCCGGCGGTCTGCATGGCGGTCATCAGGGCCGGGCGGGCATAGCCCTTGAGCCAGAGGTTCTGGCCCTCGGTGCTGTAGAGGTACTCCTGCCACAGGCGGGCGGCCGCCGGGTGCGGGGCGTCCTTGTTGATGGCCTGGGAGTAGTACTGGGAGAAGTTGCCGTCCGAGGGGACCGTGACCGTCCAGTCGACGCCCTTGGACTTGAACTCGTCGGCGTAACCGGCGTTCAGGTAGTCCCAGTCGATGCTGATCGGGGTCTCGCCCTTCTCGACGGTGGCCGGGGTCGACTCGACGGGCGTGTAGTTGCCGTTCTTCTTCAGCTTGGCGAAGAAGTCCAGGCCGGGCTGGATGTCGTCGAACGAACCACCATTGGCGAGCGAGGCCGCGTAGACACCGCCGAAGGCCGAACCGGACTTGGTGGGGTTGCCGTTGAGGGCGACCTGGCCCTTGTACTCCGGCTTGAGCAGGTCCTTGAAGGTCTTCGGGCACTCCTTGACCTTCTTGGCGTCGCAGCCGATGGAGATGTAGCCGCCGTAGTCGTTGAACCAGCGGCCCTGCGCGTCCTTCTGCCCCTCGGGGATGTCGGCGAAGGCGGTCACCTTGTACGGCGCGAGCAGCCCCTGCTGGGCGGCGCTGAGCGCGAACGAGCTGCCCAGGTCGAGGACGTCCGGGGCGCGGTCCTGCCCCTTCCTCGACGTCACGGCGTTGATCTCGTCCTGGCTGGCGCCGTCCGGGTTCTCCACCTCGATCTTGATTCCGTACTTCTTCTTGAAGCCGTCGATCAGGGCACCGTAGTTGGCCCAGTCGCGGGGCAGCGCGATCGCGTGCAGCGTGCCCTCCTTCTTGGCGGCCTTGACCAGGGCGTCGAGGCCACCGAGGTCCGCGGCGGAGGTCGCGGTGGCCGCGCTCTTGCCGTCGGCGGTGGTCGACTTGTCGTCGGGGGCCGCGCCACAGGCGCTGAGGGCGAGGGCGGCGGCGACGGCGAGGCCGCCGGTGAGGACGGCGGTCCTCGGCAGGAACACGGTCACGGTCTCTCCAGGAGTACGCACGAGGGTTCGGGTAGTGCGGAGAACTTGTCTGAACAAGTTGGCCCCAGTAGGCCCGGCGTGGGTGTCCTGTTCGTAAACTTTGGCGAAACCGTGACCCTTGATTCCCTGCACAATCCCGGCCCGCGCCGATCACCTTCGGATCTCGATTAGGCTGGTCACGCTGTGCACAGCAGTCGAGTCAGAGGGGAAGCATGCCGGCGCGACACGAGGAGATCGCCGATGAGCTGCGGCGGGCGATCGACCGCGAGGAGTACACGGTGGGCAGTCTGCTGCCCGCGGAGACGGACCTCGCGGCCCAGTACGGCGTGGCGCGCGGCACGGTCCGCCAGGCCGTCGCGGCCCTGACCGCCGAGGGCCTCATCGGCTCCCGCCAGGGCGCCCGCCGGGTGGTCCTCGCCAGCCGTCGCAGCCAGAGCTTCGCCGAACTGCGCAGCTTCGCCCAGTGGGCGCGCGCGATGGGCCGGGAAGCGACGGGACACGTCGTCGAGCAGGAGCACCGCCCGGCGACCGCGGAGGACGCCGTACGCCTTCAACTCCCCGAGTCGACAGCGGTGTTGCACGTCCTGCGGGTCCGCGGCCTGGACGGCGAGCCGGTCCTCCTGGAACGGACCGTGTACGCGGACTGGATCTCCCCCGCCGTCGAGGTCATCGAGCCCGACTGCCCCTCGGTCACCCAGCGGCTCTACGAGGACACCGGCCTGGTCTTCGCTTACGGCGAGCACGTCATCGACGCGGTGGCGGCGGGCGCCCAGGACGCCGACCTCCTCGGCGTCCGCCGCACCAGTCCCCTCCTGAGGGTCCGCCGCGTCACCACCACCCGCGAAGGCCGCCCGGTGGAGTGGTCCGACGACCGCTACCGCTCGGACGCGGTGAGCTTCAGCGTCCACAACTCGATCGGCAACAACGCGCTGGCGAGGAAGACGGCGGAGTGAGGGCGGCTCGTAGGCGGGCGCAGGGGTAGCGCCCCGTCTTCAGGGGCGCGGGGCTGTGACATATAGCGGCTCCGCCGCGGGGCGCGCTCAGCCACCCACAACCCGCGGCCGCCATCCAACCCCCGGCGCCCCCCCTACGTAGGCGACCCGGACGAAAACCGCCGCAGCAACGGAGACAAGACCAGCACCGACTTGGTCCGCTCAACGAACGGCTCGCCCGCAATCCGCTCCAACACCCGCTCGAAGTGCCGCATGTCGGAAGCGAAGACCTGCACCACCGCGTCCGCCTCCCCCGTGACCGTGGACGCGGCCACCACCTCCTGATACCGCTCCAGCCCCCGCTGAATGGTCTCCGGCGAGGTGTTCCGGCGGCAGTAGATCTCGACGAACCCCTCCGTCTCCCACCCCAGCGCCGCCGGATCCACCCGCACGGTGAACCCGGTGATGGCACCCGTGGCCCGCAGCCGGTCCACGCGTCGCTTCACGGCGGGCGCGGACAGCCCGACCAGTTGGCCGATGTCGGCGTAGGAGCGGCGGGCGTCCTCGGCGAGGGCGTGCACGATGCGTTCGTCGAGATCGTTCAGCACTGCGGGTGTTTCACTTTTCTGATGGCGCGAGACGGGAGCGGCGGTAGCCGTAACTGAAGTAGAACACGAGCCCGACGGCCATCCAGACTCCGAAGACCACCCAGGTGACGGCCGAAAGGCTGCCCATCATCCACACGCACAGGGCGAAGCCGATCGCGGGCAGCACCGGCGACAGCGGCACCCGGAAGGTGCGCCGCATCTCCGGGCGCGTCCGGCGCAGCACCACGACGGCCACATTGACCAGCGCGAAGGCGAACAGGGTGCCGATGCTGGTGGCGTCGGCGAGCTGGCCGAGCGGGATCGCGGCGGCGAGGACACCGCAGAACAGCGAGACGATCACGGTGTTGGCGCGGGGCGCGCCGGTCTTGGGGTGGACGCGCGAGAACACCTTGGGCACGAGCCCGTCGCGGGACATGGCGAACAGGATGCGGGTCTGGCCGTAGAGCACGGTCAGGACGACGCTGGCGATGGCGATGACGGCACCGGCGGCGAGCAGCGTGCCCCAGAAGGTCTGCCCGGTGACGTTCTTCATGATCTCGGCGAGCGCTGCCTCCGAGTCGTTGAACTTCCGCCAGGGCTTCGCGCCGACGGCGACGGCCGCGACGACGACGTACAGCGCCGTCACGATGACCAGCGAGAGCATGATCGCGCGGGGCAGGTCGCGCTGCGGGTTCTTGGCCTCCTCACCTGCGGTGGAGGCGGCGTCGAAGCCGATGTACGAGAAGAACAGCGTGGCGCCGGCGGCGCTGACGCCCGCCATGCCGAGCGGCATGAAGTGCTCGTAGTTGCCGGACTTGAAGCCCTGGATGCCGATCGCACAGAACAGCAGCAGCGCGACGATCTTCACGGCCACCATGATCGTGTTGGCGCGTGCGGACTCCTTGGCGCCGCCGAGCAGGAAGGCCATGGCGAGCATCACGACGATCAGGGCGGGCAGGTTGAAGATGCCGCCGTCGCCGGGAGGTGCGGAGAGCGCGTCCGGGATGGTGACGCCGATCGTGCCGTCGAGCAGTTCGTTGAGGTACTCGCCCCAGCCGACCGCGACGGCGGCCACCGACACGCCGTACTCCAGGACCAGACACCAGCCGCAGATCCAGGCGATCAGCTCACCCATCGTTGCGTACGCATACGAGTACGAGGAGCCGGCGACCGGGATGGTGCCGGCCAGCTCGGCGTACGAGAGGGCCGAGAAGAGCGCCGTGAGGCCGGCGATCACGAACGAGAGGGTGACCGCGGGTCCGGCCTTGGGGACGGCCTCGCCGAGGACCACGAAGATGCCGGTGCCGAGGGTGGCACCGATGCTGATCATGGTGAGCTGCCACAGGCCGAGGGAGCGCCTGAGCGAGCCTCCCTCGCCCTGGCCTCCCTCGGCCACCAGGCGTTCCACGGGCTTGCGGCGCATGAGGCGCGCGCCGACACCCGGGGACGGTGCGGCGGACTCTGTGCGGGACTGCGGGGGTGCGCCTTGATCGAGCACGCGGTGGCTCCTTCATCGCTGCCGGTCGATACGGCGGGGACCGGCGGCACCCCTGGCAGCAGGGACCCACCGAGCGGGGTCCCCGCCACGCCATGTACAGCGCTTGACCCTATGAGCCCGGGCTTCACGGGCGTAATGCAGCAACCTTGCGCATCTCCGCAAGATCGTTGCGTTCATCGCACCTCGGCGCGTGTTCGTTGCGCGGGGCCTTTCGATGGTTGCGCACGCACCCGCACGGCAGTCCGCGGCAGGTACGCCGACGGCCCCCGTGGGCGCACCACGGGGGCCGTATGACGGTGGAACGGGTCAGCTCCAGCTGGCGTGCAGGGCCTTGCCCTCCGCATAGCCGGCCGCGCTCTGGATGCCGACGATCGCGTTCTCGGCGAACTCCTCCAGGGAGTTGGCACCCGCGTAGGTGCAGGAGGAGCGGACGCCCGCGATGATCGAGTCGATCAGGTCCTCGACGCCCGGGCGGCCCGGGTCGAGGAACATTCGCGAGGTGGAGATGCCCTCCTCGAAGAGGGCCTTGCGGGCGCGGTCGTACGCCGACTCCTCGCTCGTACGGTTGCGGACCGCGCGTGCGGACGCCATGCCGAACGACTCCTTGTACAGGCGCCCGCTGGCGTCCTGCTGGAGGTCGCCCGGAGACTCGTACGTCCCGGCGAACCAGGAACCGACCATGACGTTGGACGCGCCCGCGGCCAGTGCCATGGCCACGTCGCGCGGGTGGCGGACGCCGCCGTCCGCCCACACGTGCTTGCCGTACTTCTTCGCCTCGGCGGCGCACTCGAGGACGGCCGAGAACTGCGGCCGGCCGACGCCGGTCATCATGCGGGTGGTGCACATGGCGCCGGGGCCGACACCGACCTTGATGATGTCCGCGCCCGCGTCGATGAGGTCCTTGACGCCCTCGGCGGCGACGATGTTGCCCGCGACGATCGGGACCTGCGGGTCGAGCGCGCGCACGGTCCTGATCGCGCTGATCATCGACTCCTGGTGGCCGTGCGCGGTGTCGATGACGAGCGTGTCGACGCCCGCGTCGAGGAGCTGCTTGGCCTTGCCCGCGACATCGCCGTTGATGCCCACGGCGGCCGCGATGCGCAGCTTGCCGTCGGCGTCGGTGGCCGGGGTGTAGAGCGTGGCGCGCAGGGCGCCCTTGCGGGTGAGGATGCCGGCGAGCTTGCCCTCGGCGTCCACGGCGGGGGCGTAGCGGCGGTTGGCGCCGTCCAGCGTGTTGAACGCCTCGCGCGGCTCGATGTCGGCGTCGAGGAGCAGCAGGTCCCGGGACATGACCTCGGCCAGCTGCGTGAACCGGTCCACGCCGGTGAGGTCGGCGTCGGTGACCACGCCCATCGGGCGGCCGTCCTCGTCGACGACGACGCCCGCGTTGTGGGCGCGCTTGGGCAGCAGCGCCAGTGCGTCGGCGACGGTCTGGTGGGGGGCCAGGACGATGGGGGTGTCGAGCACCAGGTGGCGTCCCTTGACCCAGGAGACGACCTCGGTGACGACCTCGATCGGAATGTCCTGCGGGATGACCACGAGACCACCGCGGCGGGCGACAGTCTCGGCCATCCGGCGGCCCGCGATCGCGGTCATGTTGGCGACGACCAGGGGGATCGTGGTGCCCGTGCCGTCCGGGGCAGTGAGGTCCACGCCCTGCCGGGAGCCGACCGCGGAGCGGCTGGGCACCATGAAGACGTCGTCGTACGTCAGGTCGTACGGAGGCTGGATGTCGTTGAGGAAACGCACGTGCTGCACATCCCAGTCGATCAGAGGTGGCCCCCGGACAGGTCAGCCAGGGGGAAGAGCACGTACTTCATTGTCCCATGGCGACCTGAATGTGATGCCCGCACAGATCATCCAGGCTGGTCAGGGGGCAGTTGGTCGGATCCTCCAAGGGAGAGGACGACCGACAGCGTGGCGTCGTGCTCCTCGTAGTGCCCGGCGGCCGATTCCAGTACCTCCTGGGCGGTCTCCCACTCGTCGGGGCGGGCCTTGGCGTAGTGCCGCCAGCCGTTGACCAGGATGACGCGGCCCGGGCTGGCGGGCCCCCAGTCGGGGTCGCCCAGGCAGTCCGCGAGGG
Source organism: Streptomyces sp. NPDC007896 (assembly GCF_042959425.1). NCBI lineage: Bacteria > Bacillati > Actinomycetota > Actinomycetes > Kitasatosporales > Streptomycetaceae > Streptomyces > Streptomyces sp. NPDC007896. The sequence continues at coordinate 107,217 of NZ_JBIBKX010000006.1, forward strand.
CGTCCCAGTTCCGGCCGAACCATTCGGGCAGGTCGAGGGCGCGGACGCAGCGTTCCATGAAGGCCGCCTTGTCCGAGACTCCGGTGAGGTCGAGCACGCTGACCTGCCATCCGACCGCGCGCGCCGCGCGGAACACCTCCGCCAACGGGCCGTCCGTCATCTCAGCACCGCCCTGAACGACTTGTAGTGATCATCGGTGTAGTAGATCTCACCGCCTTGCCCGGTGACAATGCGACGGGCTCCCCGATCATGTGCGCCGGGCGTTTTGACCGTGTACTCGTGGTAGTAGCCGCGCTGGTGCTTGGGCAGCATGCCCTCGAAGTTCCCGAAGACGATGCCGTCCCTGGTGTACGGGAAGGGGCCGCCCTTGTCGATGAGGGCGAGCGTCGTGCGGGCCTCGGCGGGAAGCTGGGCCGCGTCGACGGTCCCCATCCCGTGGGCCCAGGACGGAACCGCCGACCGGGCCGCCGACGGGGCTCCCGTCACCGCACCCGCCCCGGTACCGGCCGACTCCGTCGACGAGCAGCCCGTCAGGAGCACGCCGAGACACAGAAACAGCCCTACGAGCGCCCGGGGCACCCACCGCACCACCACCATGCCGCCGATGCTGCCACGGGCCCCTCCACGTGGCGCGCCGATACCCCGAAGCGCCCCTAACAGGTCACGGCCCGTCCGGGTCCGCCCGGTTGAGGGCGGGGCGGGGGGTCTGGCCCGCTGTCATCAGGTAGTCCGCGGCGGACGTGTCCGTCACCAGGCTGGTGACGAGCCCGGACCGCAGCACCGCGTCGATGGCGGCGGCCTTGCGCTGTCCGCCGGCGATCGCCACGACCTCGGGAATGCGCCGCAGCCGGTCGGCCTCGACGGTGATGCACCGCTCGCCCAGGTCACGGCCGACCCGCCGTCCCTCGGTGTCGAAGAGGTGCGCGGACATCTCGGCGGCGACACCGAGAGTGGCGTAGTGGGCGCGCTCCTCCTCGGTGAGCATGTCGTGCACCGTCGAGATGCCGGGCTCCCAGGAGCCGATCGACACACAGGCGACCGTGACCTTGTCGAAGTACTCGAAGGCGCGGGCGATCCCCGTCTGGCTGCGCAGCGCGGCCGCGGTGGCCACGTCGGGCAGCAGCATCGGCGCGTAGATGGGGTGGGCGTCGCCGCCCGACACCTGCGCGGCGCGCCGTACCGCCTCCACCGACCCGCGCTCCGCCGTCCCGGCGTCGTACACGCCCGTCAGCTGCACCACCGTGCACGGCGGGAGCCGGTCGAGCGCCGCCGCCATGTGGATGGTGGAGCGGCCCCAGGCCAGGCCCAGCACATCGCCCTCGTTGACCAGCTCACCGAGCAGGTCGGCGGCGACTTCGCCGAGGTTCTCGGGGTCGGGCGACTCCTCGGCATCCGCCGGGGACTCGACCACGACGGCGTGGCGCAGGCCGTAGCGGGCGCGCAGCGCGTCGGAGCGCTCCGCGTCCAGCTCGGCGGGCACCCGGATCTCGATCCGCACGAGATCCCGTTCGAGGGCGGTCTCCAGGACCCGGGCCACCTTGAAGCGGCTGACGCCGAACTCCTCGGCGATCTGGATCTTGGATTTGCCCTCGAGGTAGAAGCGGCGGGCCATGGCCGCCGCCTGCACCAGCTCAGCGGGTCCCATCCGCATGGCTGACCGGCCCGCCGACATACCCGACACGGCGATCTCCTCACTGCTGTTCACACTCTGGATTCGCCGTTCATCCTCGCAGATCCGGCGTACTTGATCAGCCCAGATGGGCGGCGTTCACGTTCCCTTTGGTCAGTGGTCGCACGCCCACGCCGCATGGGCCGTCGCGCCCTGAGCCTGAGTGCGCAATGCACGTACCGCCTGGGCCGGATCCGCGGCCCCGTACACGGCCGAACCGGCGACGAAGACGTCCGCGCCCGCCTCCGCGCACCGCTCGATGGTGGACGCCGACACCCCGCCGTCGACCTGAAGCCACAGCTCGAGGCCGTGCTTGCTGATCAGCTCACGGGTACGGCGGATCTTCGGCAGCATGATGTCCAGGAACGCCTGGCCGCCGAAACCGGGCTCGACCGTCATGATCAGCAGCATGTCGAGCTCGGGAAGCAGGTCCTCGTACGGCTCGATGGGGGTCGCGGGCTTGAGCGCCATGGAGGCGCGGGCGCCCTTGGCCCGGATCTCGCGGGCGAGCCGCACCGGAGCGGCGGCCGCCTCGGCGTGGAAGGTGACGGAACCGGCACCCGCTTCCACGTACTGGGGCGCCCACCGATCGGGGTCCGCGATCATCAGGTGGCAGTCCAGCGGCGTCTCCGTCGCACGGGCCAGGGACTCTACGACCGGCACACCGAGCGTGAGGTTCGGAACGAAATGGTTGTCCATGACGTCGACATGGAGCCAGTCCGCGCCCTCCACCGCCTGTGCCTCCTCGGCAAGACGGGCGAAGTCCGCGGACAGAATGCTGGGGTTGATCTGCACGGCCATGCCCCAAGCCTGCCATGCCCCGGGCCGGTTGCTCTCCTCGGTCCGGCTCCTGGACCGTACCTGAGACATACCTGCGCCATACCTGCGCCATACCCGCGCCGTGTCCGAGCCGCATCGGGGCGGCAGCGGGACCGTCGCGCAGATCGAGCGCCTCGATCAACTGCGCCAGGTCGTGCGCGATCGCACGGAAGCCGTTTTCGGCCATCATGCGGACCTGGGGGTCCCAGGCGTCGGCATTCAGCGGTCAGCCATGGCCGCCATGGCTGAACACGACCGGCTGCCCCGTACCCCAGTCCTTGTAATGGATTTCCGTGTCATCCTTCGTGAAAATGAAAGGCAGGGCATATTTCTTTCGATCGAGTTACGTGCGAGATCCCTGATCGGCTGAAATGCATGACGGGAATTTCACGCTACCCGACACGCCGCTTTTCCGCGCGGTACGCCTCCAGCAGGCGGAGCCACACCTCACTCGCGGTGGGGTAGCTGGGCACGACATGCCACAGCACGGGAAGCGGCACTCTCGCGACAATGGCCGTCGTGGCGGAGTGGACGAGTTCCGCGACGCCCGAGCCGACGAACGTCGCGCCCACCACCGTGTCGGTACCCCGGTCGATGACCAGTTTGGCGCGCCCGAGGTAGTCCTCGCGCATCACATACGTGCCGGCCAGCGCGGCCATGTCGTACTCGACCGTCGCCACGTCGAGTCCCGCCGCGCGCGCCTCCCGCTCGGTCCTGCCGGCCGACCCGACCTCCGGGTCGGTGAAGGTCACCTGCGGGTTGCCCCGATGTCCGTCGGCGGAGCCCGGCGCGCCGGGCTCCGCCGCGGCCGCCGGCCCTCGCGTGGCACGGGCGGCGATCACCTCACCGGCGATCCGCGCCTGGTACTTGCCCATGTGGGTCAGCAGCGCACGCCCGCAGACATCACCGACCGCGTACAGCCAGTGCCCGTCCACCGCCCGCACGGCCTGCTCGTCGTCGACCTCCAGAAAGCCGCCGTCGGGGCATCCCACCGACGACAGGCCGATGTCCTGGGTGTTCGGCGTACGGCCGGTGGCGAGCACCAGTTCGTCGGCGACGAGCGTGCTCCCGTCGTCCAGCCGGACGGTGACCTCGCCGCCGTGCGGCAGCCCGACTCCCGTGTCACGGGGATCGTCGCGCCGCACCTCGGTGACCGACCTGCCGGAAAGCAGCCGCACCCCCGCGGCCGTCAACTGGTCACCCACCATGCGCCCGGCGAAGGGTTCCGACCGGGCCAGCAGGCCGGTGCGCCGGTACACGACGCTCAACTCCTCGACGCCCAGCGCCCTCAGCCAGGTCGCCGCCTCGCACGCGACCACCCCGCCGCCCAGCACGACGACCCGGCGTGGCACCTCGCGCAGATTGGTGACGTCGCGGGACGTCCACGGACGTGCCTCGCTCATGCCGGGGATCGTCGGCACGGTGGTGCAGGAGCCCGTGTCGATCACCACCGCGTGCCGTGCGGTCAGCACACGGGTGCCGCCGGCCGCCGTCTCCACCGCCACCGAGCGCTCCCCGGTGAGCCGCCCGTACCCGCGCACCACATCGATGCCGACGCCGAGCGCCCAGTCGATCTGCGAGGAGTCGTCGAGGCCGTTCACGACGGTGTCCCGGCGGGCCAGTACCGCCCGCACATCCAGCTCGCGCCCGCTCAACAGCGAGGACACACCCGGCACATGCCGTGCGCCACCCAGCACCTCGGCCGGACGCAACAGGGCCTTGCTGGGCATGCAGGCCCAGTACGAACACTCGCCACCCAGCAACTCCGCCTCGACCAGCACCGCGTCCAGACCGGAGAACTGCGTGGCGTACTGTGCCGCGTTCTCCCCGGCCGCGGCGCCGCCCAGGACGATGACGTCCCATTCGGAACGATCGGGATCCACACGCGCTGCCATCATTCACGCCCTCAGATACGAGAATGGTGAACTCGGAGGATTCGGAGGATTCGGCGATGACTCTCGTATTGCGCTCGGACGAGGGTTACCACTCGTCGTCCTACTCCGCTTCTGCCTTTTCTCCGAATACGAGAAAGGGTACGCCTTCGGGCTGTTCTTGGCGCTGGGAGAGGTCACGCCGTCCGGCGGATCAGCGCCAGATACATGGCGTCCGTACCGTGCAGATGTGGCCACAGCTGTACGTCGGGACCGTCGCCCAGCGCCGGTACGCCAGGCAGCAGCGGGCGGGCGTCGAGGAGTTCGGCGGAGCCTGTCTCGTAGTGCTTGAGGACGTCGTCCACGACCGCGCGGGTCTCGGCGAGGTGCGGCGAGCAGGTCGCGTACCCGACGACGCCGCCGACCCGCACGGAGTCCAGCGCCGTGCGCAACAGCCCGCGCTGGAGGGGCGCGAAGCCGTCCAGGTCCTCGGGACGGCGCCGCCAGCGGGCCTCGGGACGGCGGCGCAGGGCACCAAGGCCCGTGCAGGGCACGTCCATGAGCACCCGGTCGAAGGTGCCGGGCAGCCACGGCGGACGGGTGCCGTCGGCGGCGATGACCTGGTAGGGGCCGGGATTGCCCGCGAGCGCCTTCGCCACCAGGCCCGCCCGGTGCGGCTGCTTCTCCGAGGCGAGCAGCGCGGCGCCGCGCTCGGCGGCCAGTCCGGCGAGCATGGCGGCCTTGCCGCCGGGGCCCGCGCAGCCGTCCAGCCACGCCTTGTCCCGGCCGTCGAGCGGCGCGTTCGCGAGAGCGAGCGCCACCAGCTGGCTGCCCTCGTCCTGGACGCCCGCACGTCCCTCCCGTACGGCGTCGATGGCACCGGGTTCGCCGCCCTCGCTGAGCCGCACGGCGTACGGCGACCAGCGCCCCGGCAGCGCGGACTCCTCCCCGAGGACACCGAGGAGTTCGTCGGCGGTGGAGCGCCCGGGCCGGGCCACGAGCGTCACCTCGGGCCGCTCGTTGTCGGCCTCGAGCAGGTCCTCGATCCCGGCACGGCCGCCGCCCAGCGCGTCCCACAGCGCCGAGACGACCCAGCGCGGGTGCGAGTGCACGACGGCGAGGTGGTCCTCGGGGTCCTCGTCGTAGGGCGGCGCGACCTGCTCCAGCCAGGCGTCGAGATCCTGCCGGGCGACCTTGCGCAGCACGGCGTTCACGAACTTGGCGCGCCCGTCGCCGAGTACGACGCGGGCGAGTTCGACGGAGGCGGACACGGCGGCGTGCGTCGGGATGCGCGTCCCGAGCAGCTGGTGCACGCCGAGGCTGAGGACATCGAGCACGGGCGGATCGACTTCTCGCAGCGGCCGGTCCACACAGGCCGCGATGACGGCATCGTACGTCCCCTGCCGGCGCAGCGTCCCGTACACCAGCTCGGTGGCCAGCGCCGCGTCGCGCGCGTCGAACTTTTCCGGTCCCTCCTTCTCGCGCGCCTTGCGCAGCAGCGGCGGCAGGACGAGGTTCGCGTACGCGTCGCGCTCGTCCACGGCCCGCAGCGCCTCGAAGGCGAGCATGCGGACCGGGTCCTTCTGGGGGCGGCGATAGGGCTTGCCGGGCTTGCGCGGCCCTCGGGACTGCTCACTCACGAAAAAGGTGCTCCGGATCCTGGATGGTTCGACCCCTCCAGCCTACTTCCGGACGGACGTGGCCGGCCTGACGGCCCACGTGCCCGGCTGTCCGGGCCGAGCGCCGTGCCCGGTGCCCGGTGCCCGGTGCCCGTCGGGACCGTGTCCTGAATCAGCCCCTCCCCGCCGTCCGTGACGGAGACCGTCGACTCGTGCTGCCCGTAGCCGAGTGCCACACGCGCGAGCGGGCGCGGCGTGCCCCCGGCGACCGGCTCGACCGGGACGGGACGGTGCGTCAAGCTCCCGCACTGACACGGGAGTTGTACAACGGAGGAGGTGCGGGCCGTCGCCGTACGACCGTGTGTCAGGCCCCGAGCCGCTCCCCGGAGGCGATGCGCACCCCGCGCGCCCAGTCGGCCGCGCGCATCGGCTTCTTGCCCTGGGCCTGGACCCAGAGCAGTTCCACGGCGTACGAGCCGGTCCCCACGTACACGTTGTTCTTGCCGACGGACAGTTCGCCCGGGGCGAGGTCGGTGCGCTCGGGCACGGGCGTGGCGTGGATGAGCTTGAGCCGCTCGCCGCGGAAGACGGTCCAGGCGCCGGGGGCGGGCGTGCACCCGCGCACCATCCGGTCGACGCGCAGCGCCGGTGCGGACCAGTCGACATGGGCGTTCTCGACGGTGATCTTCGGTGCCAGGGTGATGCCGTCGGCCGGCTGCGGTACGGCCTTCAGGGTGCCGTCCTCGATGCCGTCCATGGTCGCGACGAGCAGGCCGGCACCGGCGAAGGCGAGCCGGGTGAGCAGGTCTCCGCTGGTGTCGGTGCGCCGGACCTCCTCGGTGACGGTCCCGTACACCGGCCCCGAGTCGAGCCCCTCCTCGATGAGGAAGGTGGAGGCACCGGTGATCTCGTCCCCTGCCATGATCGCGTGCTGCACGGGGGCGGCGCCGCGCCAGGCGGGCAGCAGGGAGAAGTGCAGATTGACCCACCCGTGGGCGGGCACGTCGAGGGCGACCCGCGGCAGCAGCGCCCCGTACGCCACCACGGGACAGGCGTCGGGCCCGATCTCCCTCAGCCGGGCCAGAAAGTCCTCGTCCCGCGGCTTGACCGGCTTCAGCACCTCGATGCCGGCCTCCTCCGCCCGTTCGGCGACCGGACTCGCGACAAGCCGCCGTCCCCGGCCGGCGGGCGCGTCGGGCCGCGTAACCACGGCGGCCACCTCGTGCCGCCCGGAGGCGATCAAGGCGTCCAGTGCGGGAACGGCGACCTCGGGGGTACCTGCGAAGACGAGCTTCATGGGTGGCGGCTGGCCTCTCGGGCGGGAACACTTCAGGGCCCTGCACACCCGCCGGTCCGGACGGGATACGGGGCAGCGCACCAGTCTATGCGGCGCGACGGCCCGGCGGCTCGGGGGTTTGACGGGCGACACCTCGAACACACGAACAGGCACCGAAGACCGAGGCGAGACAACGGCGCCCCGGGGGCGTACGCCCCCGGACGCGCCCTGTGCATATGCCCCTACGCCCCCGCAGCGTGACCACTCACCCGCAAACGCGTTGGTCAAGAGAGAGTTGACCACAACGGGCCGCGATCGCGGCCCGATCCTTTTCAACGCCGGTTCGAGAGGCTTGTTCATGGCCGACCACGCAACCCACGACGCCCAGGCTCGGGCCAGCCTGCACTTGCTGGTGCGGGACATCGAGCGGGTCCGCCGGCAGGTGGACGCACTGCGCACGCTCACCGCCCAACTGGGCAACGTCTACCGCCCGCGCCGCTCCGGCCCCTCCGCGGGCTTCGTCGTCTACGGACGCGCCCCCGCCCCGACCGTCCGCCTCGCCCAGGAGCTGCGGGACAGCGTCGAGACCCTGGTCACGGCCGCCGTGGACTTCGACCGCTCCCTCGGCTTCTCCTGGGACGCGGTGGGCTCCGCCCTAGGGGTCACCAAGCAGGCGGTGCACCGCCGTTACGGCGCCCGCCGCGCCGCCGCGCAGGCCGCCGCCGAGGCCGAGCGCTCCACGGAGACCTCGGGCACCCGCACGGTCGCCGTCAACACGGGCATCCCCACGATGCCGACGGTCCCCGCCGCCCGCTCCATGCCGACCCAGCCGACCGCGGGCAGCCCCACCCTCCGCGACGAGGTCAGGCCCACGGCGTTCCCGGGCCCCCGCAACGGCTGACCCCACCTCTCGCCTGCCTCCCGGCACCGTCGAAGCCGGGAGGCGGCCCAGGTCGGGGCGGCTCGGACAGGGGGCGGACCAACGCTCGTCACCCGATGTCCGGCGGATCGATCCGAATCCGTACCGGCTCACTCCCGCCCCGCGCCATCCGCGCCGCCTGGGCGGCCTTCAGCGCGGCCGCCAGCGCCGCCCCGCTCCCCGGCGGCACCCGGACGAGCGCCCGCTCCCACTGCTCCCCCGGAGGCGGCGCCCCCACCCGCCGCGGCCCCCCGGCCTGCGTGACGGGCAGCGGCACCGGCCCCAACACCTCCGCATCGCCCGGAAGCTCCACCACGGCGAGAAACCCGGCGAGCGCCTCCGCCGTACCGGACACGGCCGCCATCCGGGACACCGGTGGAAACCCCAGCTCGGCCCGCTCGGCGAGCTCGCGCACCGCGTGTCCGACGGGATCCCACCGTACGAGCGCCTGCACGGGCCGAAGGGTCGGCTCCGCGACGACCACGACCGTGCCCCCGGCTCCCTGCCCGCGGACCAGCGCCGCCGCGCCGATCCACCGCCGCAGCGCGTCCTCGCCGGCCCGCAGATCGGGCCGCGACAGCATCGTCCAGCCGTCGAGCAGCAACGCGGCCGCGTACCCGCCCTCGGCGACGGGCTCGGCCCCCGGCGTGCTCACGACGAGCGCGGGCGCACCCGGGACCGTGTCGAGCACCTGCTCGCGCCCCGACGTCCGCACGGGCACGGCCGGAAACGCCCGCCCCAGCTCCTCCGCGGTCCGCCGCGCGCCCACGACCTGGGCCCGCAGCCGGAACCCACCGCACTGCGGACAGTGCCAGGCCGCCTCGTCCCGCCCGCACCACGTGCACAGCAGCGCCCCGGCGTCCCGCGCCTCCAGCGGTCCCGCGCAGTGCCTGCAGCGAGCCGGAGCCCGGCACTGCGCACAGGCCATCCGCGGCACATACCCGCGCCGGGGCACCTGCACCAGTACGGGCCCGTGCCGCAGCCCGTCCCTCACCACCTGCCAGGCGAGGGACGGCAACCGGGCGGCCCGTGCCGCCTCGTCCCGCGCGAGATCCCCGTCCCCCACGGTCCGCACGAGCGGCGCGCTCGCCCGCACCTGCTCCCGCTCGGCGACCAGCGGCAGCGCCCACCCGCTCTCGACCAGCTGCGCGGCCTCCACCGTGCAGCCCCAACTCCCCAACAGGAAACCGCACTTGTCATGGGCGGCCCGCAGCAGCAGCACTTCCCGGGCATGCGGCTGCGGCGCGTGCTGCTCGCTGTGGCTGTCGTCGCCGTCGTCCCAGATGACGACGAGTCCCAGATCCCGTACGGGCGCGAACATGGCGGCCCGGGTCCCCACGACGGCCCGTACGGACCCACGCCGCACGGCCAGCCACTGCCGGTAGCGCTTCTCGGGCCCGGCCTCGGCCGTGAGCACCGCGTGCTGCCCCTCCCCCAGCACGGAGGACAGCGCGGCATCCACCCGCGTGACGGCCCGGCCGTCCGGCACGACGACGAGCGCGCCCCGCCCCGAGGCGAGCGTCGCGCCCACGGCTCTGGCGATCTCCTCGGCCCAGCCGGGCCCCGGCAGCGCGTTCCACACGGCCCGCGGTGCCCCGCCCGCGGCGAGCGAATCGAGAAAGGCCGCCCCCCGCCCGTACCGCGTCCAGGAACCGGTCTCGGGCATGCCGGGCGGAGCGAGCGGCGCGGGCGAGGGCCTCTGCTCGGCCCGCGCGTTGCGCGGCGGGACCGCGAGCTGCAGCACGTCCGCGAGGCTCCCCGCGTACCGGTCGGCGACGGCGCGCGCGAGTCCCAGCAGCTCGGGCCCGAGCACGGGCTCGGGCGACACGACCTGCGCGAGCGCGGCGAGCGGCCCGGAGTAGTCGGACTCGGCGAGGCGCTCGACGAGGAACCCGTCGATCAGCCCCCCGCCCTCACGACGGCCCTCCCGCACCCGATGCCGCCCGGCCCCGAACCGCACCCGAACCCGGACGCCCGGCTGCGCCTCGGCGTCCAGCTCCTCGGGCACGGCGTAGTCGAAATACCGGTCAAGGTGCAGCACACCCTTGTCGACGAGGACGCGTGCGACAGGCAGTTCCTCGGCGAGCTTCGCCCCCCGCCATGTCCGCGGCTTCGCCTTGGGCGCCCTGGCCTGCCGGACCCCTTCCCGAATCAACGCAAGCTGCTCGGGCGGCGCGCCCTCCGCGCCACCCTCATCCCACCCGTTCGCGCTGCTCACAGCAACATTCCTACCAGACCGCACTGACACCGCCGCGCGCCCGAGATCAGGCCGGCCACGGATCACGAACGCCCCGAGGGCGCTTCTGCCATGGACCACTCGGCCATACCGGTCCAAGGACCGGCAGCAGGATTCGAACCTGCGAGGGGATCACACCCCGGAAGTACCCGTGACCATCGCACCGGACGACACGACGTCAGTTCTCCCGAGTTCCAGGCGGCAGCGGACCATGATCCAGAATCACCGCGCGCCCTGGGCGCACTCCACCGAAGTAACCGCGGCCATCGCACCGGGAGACCCCGACCCTACGAACCCCGCCCCCACCCGCACCACCGATTTACCCACCCGGCAGCACCGGCCCCTCCGGGTTGTCCGCGGGGAAACGGTGAGGCCCGGCGCCCCCGAAGGGCTACCGGGCCTCGCCGTGCAAGTGTTGCCTACAGACCGACGGCCTTGCGCAGGGCCTCCACGCGGTCCGTGCGCTCCCACGTGAAGTCGGGCAGCTCGCGGCCGAAGTGGCCGTAGGCGGCCGTCTGGGAGTAGATCGGGCGCAGCAGGTCGAGGTCGCGGATGATGGCCGCCGGGCGGAGGTCGAAGACCTCGGCGATGGCGGTCTCGATCTTCTCGGCGTCGACCTTGGCGGTGCCGAAGGTCTCGACGAAGAGACCGACGGGCTCGGCCTTGCCGATGGCGTAGGCGACCTGGACCTCGCAGCGGGAGGCGAGGCCCGCGGCGACGACGTTCTTGGCGACCCAGCGCATGGCGTAGGCGGCGGAGCGGTCGACCTTGGACGGGTCCTTGCCCGAGAAGGCGCCGCCGCCGTGGCGGGCCATGCCGCCGTACGTGTCGATGATGATCTTGCGGCCGGTGAGGCCGGCGTCGCCCATCGGGCCGCCGATCTCGAAGCGGCCGGTCGGGTTCACCAGGAGGCGGTAGCCCTCGGTCTCCAGCTTGATGCCGTCGTCGAGGAGGGCCTTGAGCTCCGGCTCGACCACGAACTCGCGGATGTCGGGGGCGAGGAGGGAGTCGAGGTCGATGTCCGACGCGTGCTGCGAGGAGACGACGACGGTGTCCAGACGGACCGCCTTGTCGCCGTCGTACTCGATGGTGACCTGGGTCTTGCCGTCGGGGCGCAGGTACGGGATGGTCCCGTTCTTGCGGACCTCGGACAGCCTGCGCGAGAGCTTGTGCGCGAGGTGGATCGGGAGCGGCATCAGGTTCGGGGTCTCGTCCGTCGCGTACCCGAACATCAGGCCCTGGTCGCCGGCGCCCTGCTTGTCGAGCTCGTCCTCGTCGCCCTCGACCCGGTTCTCGTACGCCGTGTCGACACCCTGCGCGATGTCGGGCGACTGCGAGCCGATCGACACCGAGACACCACAGGAAGCTCCGTCGAAGCCCTTCTTCGACGAGTCGTAACCGATCTCCAGGATCTTGTCGCGGACCAGCTGGGCGATCGGCGCGTACGCCTTGGTCGTGACCTCGCCGGCCACGTGCACCAGGCCGGTCGTGATCAGCGTCTCCACGGCGACCCGGGACGTCGGGTCCTCACGCAGAAGCGCATCGAGAATGGTGTCACTGATCTGGTCAGCGATCTTGTCGGGGTGACCCTCGGTCACGGACTCCGAGGTGAACAGGCGACGGGACACAACGCTCCCTGTGGTTGCAGCGGCTGCTGGCTGATCATTGGTGGACGGGACGAGAGCTGCGCTCGGCGTCGTCCGAGAACAGTTTATCGGTCGCACTCGCCCACAGGCCCCCCTGTCTCGCTTCTCGGAAGCCCTGTGACCTGCGGCACGGGCATTCTGCGCCATGACGATCGTTCTCCACCAGGGTCACCACGGGCGATTTCACGCTGATGGACGCGGCGGCTGGGGTTCATGAGACATTCACACCAGGCGGCGTCCCACCAGGTCCCACACCATCTCGGCCAGAGCCTCCTTGGGTCCGTACGGCACCGGGGTCTCACTGCCGTCGGCCCCCAGCACCACGGCCTCGTTCTCCTCGGCACCGAAGGTCTTGCGCTCCCCCACCTCGTTCACGACGAGAAGATCGCACCCCTTGCGCGCCAGCTTCGTACGACCGTTGGCGAGGACGTCGTCCGTCTCGGCGGCGAAACCGACGACCACCTGGCCCGGGCGGGGACGGTCCGCCGAGATCTCCGCGAGGATGTCCGGATTGCGGACCAGAACGATCGGCTCCGGTTCCTGGTCGTCCTTCTTCTTGATCTTTCCGGCCGCGTACGAGACCGGGCGGAAGTCCGCCACCGCCGCCGCCATCACCACGGCGTCGGCGTCCGAGGCCGCCTTGAGGACCGCCTCGCGCAGCTGCACGGCCGTCCCGACCTGCACCACGTCCACGCCCGCCGGGTCCGGCAGTGCGGTGTTCGCGGCGATCAGCGTGACCCGGGCGCCCCGCGCGGCCGCCGTGCGCGCCAGGGCGTACCCCTGCTTGCCGGAGGAGCGGTTACCGAGGAAGCGGACCGGGTCGAGGGGCTCTCGGGTACCGCCGGCGCTGACGACGACGTGACGGCCGGCGAGATCGGGCTCGGTCACGCCGCGGGCGAGCACCCGGCGGCAGACCTCGAAGATCTCCGCGGGGTCGGGCAGCCTCCCCTTGCCGGTGTCGACACCGGTCAGGCGCCCCACCGCGGGCTCGATGACGACGGCACCGCGCCGGCGCAGCGTCGCCACGTTCTCCTGGGTGGCCGGGTGCTCCCACATCTCGGTGTGCATGGCGGGCGCGAAGACGACCGGGCAGCGGGCGGTGAGCAGGGTGTTGGTGAGGAGGTCGTCGGCCAGGCCGTGGGCGGCCTTGGCGAGCATGTCGGCCGTCGCGGGGGCCACCACCACCAGGTCCGCGTGCTGTCCGATGCGGACGTGCGGGACCTCGTGGACGTCCGACCAGACCTCGGTGGAGACGGGGTGACCGGAGAGCGCGGACCAGGTGGCGGCGCCGACGAAGTGCAGCGCGGAGTCGGTGGGGACGACACGAACGTCGTGGCCCGACTCCGTCAGCCTGCGCAACAGCTCACAGGCCTTGTACGCGGCGATGCCACCGCTGACTCCCAGCACGACCTTGGGCTTGTCCACCGTCTCTCCCCGAGCTCGGAAACGTACGACTCCATGACACACCACAGGCCCGGCGGTCGCGCCGCCGGGCCTGGGATGAGCGATTGAACGACTACTGCGCGGGGCCCTCGACGGCCTCGGACGTCAGCAGACCCGCGTTGATCTCGCGCAGGGCGATCGACAGCGGCTTCTCGTGGACGTGGGTGTCGACGAGCGGACCGACGTACTCGAGGAGGCCCTCGCCGAGCTGCGAGTAGTACGCGTTGATCTGACGGGCGCGCTTGGCCGCGTAGATCACGAGGCTGTACTTCGAGTCGGTGGCCTCGAGGAGCTCGTCGATCGGAGGGTTGATGATGCCCTCGGGAGCGGTGATGGAAGAGGACACGCTCTGCCTTCCGAAAGGTGGAAAATGACCTGAAATATCAAACAACTTCCATCAAGGCTAGCAGCTCACGCGCCACGTCCTCGACGGAGGTGTTGACCAGAGTGACATCGAACTCCGGCTCGGCCGCCAGTTCGATCTTGGCCGCCTCCAGGCGGCGCTCGATCACCTCGGGCGGTTCGGTGCCCCGTCCGGTGAGCCTGCGCACCAGCTCGTCCCAGGAGGGCGGAGCCAGGAACACGAGCAGGGCCTCCGACATGGACTCGCGGACCTGCCGTGCGCCCTGGAGGTCGATCTCCAGGAGTACGGGCACACCCGATTCCAGGTGCTCCAGGACGGCGGCACGCGGCGTCCCGTAGCGGTTGCCGGCGAACTCGGCCCACTCCAGCAGCTCGCCGTTGGCGATCAGCTTGTCCATCTCCTCGTCGGAGACGAAGAAGTAGTGGACTCCGTGCTTCTCACCGGGGCGTGGCTTGCGGGTCGTCGCCGACACCGAGAGCCAGACCTCGGAGTGTTCCTTGCGCATATGGGCGACGACCGTGCTCTTACCGACCCCAGAGGGGCCGGAGAGCACGGTCAGCCGCGGACGTTCACTCATGCAGCGATTATTCCAGCAATCCCGGTGTGCCCAGGACTCAGGCGCCGGAACCGCCGAACTCACGCTCCAGAGAAGCGATCTGGTTCGAGCCGAGGCCGCGTACGCGGCGGCTCTCGGAGATACCGAGTCGCTCCATGATCTGCTTGGCGCGGACCTTGCCCACGCCCGGCAGGGACTCCAGGAGAGCGGAGACCTTCATCTTGCCGATGACGTCGTTCTCCTGACCCTGCTTGATGACCTCGTGAAGCGAGGCGCCGGAGTGCTTGAGTCGATTCTTGACCTCGGCCCGCTCCCGGCGAGCCGCGGCGGCCTTTTCGAGCGCGGCTGCGCGCTGTTCAGGGGTAAGGGGCGGAAGAGCCACGCCTACGTCACCTCGGATGTCGAACTGTCGGATACGGACCGGTGAGGAACCTAGTCGCCCCACACCTGGGGAGCCACGAGCAACACGCTTGCCCGTTCTCCCCCCACTGCCTTGAAGAGCGTGGGGGGTGCCCCACTCGACGGAGACTAGCGGGCAAGTGCGCCAGAGTCAGCGAGAACAGCGGAAAAGTCCTGGTCAGCCTCCCTGGAGCCGGACATTTGAGACATACTGCCCCGGATTTGAGGATGTATTCAGACTCGCGACGCTCCGGAGGCACTCATCGGAGGACTCCCGAACGGCTGTCGCAGGACTCAGGCGGCCGTCACGGCGGCCCTGATCTCCTCCGCGAAGCGCTCCGCGGACGCACGCAGCGCGATCACGTCGGGACCGTGACGAAGAACACCCCGGCTCACGTTCGGCACGACATTGCGCACCGCCGCCCCGAAGACGCCCGCCAGATCGGCCGCCGTGGCTCCCTGGGCGCCGATGCCGGGCGCCAGGAGCGGTCCGTTGATGTCCAGGTCGTAGGAGGAGAGATCGCCCAGCGTGGCGCCGACCACCGCGCCGAAGGACCCCAGGGGCGTCTCTCCCGCGTTCTCGGCGGCGAGGTGGGCCAGCATGGTCGCTCCGACGTTACGACCGTCCCCACGCACCGCGTGCTGCACCTCGCCGCCCTCCGGGTTGGAGGTGAGCGCGAGCACGAAGAGCCCGGCGCCGCTCTCGCGCGCCAGCTCCACCGCGGGCTTCAGCGAGCCATAGCCCAGGTACGGCGACACGGTCAGCGCGTCCGAGAAGAGCGGCGCGTCCTTGCGCAGGAAGGTCTGCGCGTACGCGGCCATGGTCGAGCCGATGTCGCCGCGCTTGGCGTCCATCACGACCAGTGCCCCGGCCGCCCGCGCCTCCTCGACCGACTTCTCCAGGACGGCGATGCCGCGCGACCCGAACCGCTCGAAGAACGCGCTCTGCGGCTTGAGGACCGCGACCCGCTCGGCCAGCGCCTCGACGACGGTGCGGCTGAACCGCTCCAGGCCCGCGATGTCGTCGTTCAGGCCCCAGTCGGTGAGCAGGGAGGCGTGCGGGTCGATGCCGACGCACAGCGGGCCGCGCTCGTCCATGGCACGGCGAAGACGTGTGCCGAAGGGTTCCAGGCTCATGCGGACTTCCTCACGTCGGCGCCGACCGCGTCGGCGAGGGTGGCGTACGGGCTGGTACGGAGGCGGGCGGCGAGCCCCTTGTGGATCGCCCGGCCCCAGAAGGGGCCCTCGTAGATGAACGCGCTGTACCCCTGGACCAGCGTGGCGCCGGCCAGGATGCGCTGCCAGGCGTCCTCGGCGTTCTCGATGCCACCGACGCCCACCAGGGTGATCCGGTCGCCCACGCGCGCGTAGAGGCGGCGCAGCACCTCCAGGGAGCGTGCCTTCAGCGGCGCGCCCGAGAGTCCGCCGGTCTCCTTGACGAGCGAGGGTTCGGACTTCAAACCGAGTCCGTCGCGCGCGATGGTGGTGTTCGTGGCGATGATCCCGTCCAGGCCGAGTTCGACGGCGAGGTCGGCGACCGCGTCGACGTCCTCGTCGGCGAGGTCGGGCGCGATCTTGACGAGCAGCGGCACACGCCGGTCGGTGACCGCGCGGTCGGCGGCCTCGCGGACGGCGCTCAGCAGCGGCCGCAGTGCCTCGGTGGCCTGCAGGTTGCGCAGGCCGGGCGTGTTCGGCGAGCTCACGTTCACCACGAGGTAGTCCGCGTGCCGGGCGAGCCGCTCGGTCGACTTCACGTAGTCGCCTACGGCCTCCTCCTCGGGGACGACCTTGGTCTTGCCGATGTTGACGCCCACGACGGTCCTGAAGACGGGCGTACGGGCCCTCAGGCGCTCGCTGACGGCCGCGGAGCCCTCGTTGTTGAACCCCATGCGGTTGATCAGCGCCCGGTCCGGCACAAGGCGGAACAGCCGCTTCTTGGGGTTGCCCGGCTGCGGCTCCCCCGTGACCGTGCCGATCTCGATGTGGTCGAAGCCGAGCATCGACATCCCGTCGATCGCGACGGCGTTCTTGTCGAAGCCCGCCGCGAGCCCGAAGGGACCGTGCATCCGCAGGCCGAACGCCTCGGTCCGCAGCTCCTTGTGGCGGGGCGCGAGCGCCGCGGCGATGAACGTACGCAGCACGGGGATACGGGCGGCGAGCCGGATCCAGCGGAAGGCGAGGTGGTGGGCCTGCTCGGGGTCCATCCGCTTGAAGACCAGCCGGAAGAAAAGCTTGTACATGTCTCAGTGTCCTCTGAAGCCTCATGAAGAGGGGGACACCGTTTCCGGTGTCCCCCTCAGGGCTGCTAGTCGCGGGCCGCTGTCAGATGTTCGGCGTGTTCCTGGAGCGAGCGGACGCCCACGTCGCCGTGGTTGAGCGCGTCGATGCCCTGGACGGCGGCGGCGAGCGCCTGGACGGTCGTCAGGCACGGCACGGAGCGTGCCACCGCGGCCGTACGGATCTCGTAGCCGTCGAGACGGCCACCGGTGCCGTACGGCGTGTTGACGATGAGGTCGACCTCGCCGTCGTGGATCAGCTGGACGATGGTCCGCTCGCCGTTCGGGCCGGTGCCCTCGGACTGCTTGCGCACGATCGTCGCGTTGATGCCGTTGCGCTTGAGCACCTCGGCCGTGCCGGAGGTGGCCAGCAGCTCGAAGCCGTGCGCGACCAGCTCGCGCGCCGGGAAGATCATCGAGCGCTTGTCGCGGTTGGCGACCGAGATGAAGGCGCGGCCCTTGGTCGGCAGCGGACCGTAGGCGCCCGCCTGGGACTTGGCGTACGCCGTGCCGAAGACGGAGTCGATACCCATGACCTCACCGGTGGAGCGCATCTCCGGGCCGAGGACGGTGTCGACGCCGCGCCCGTGGATGTCGCGGAAGCGCGACCACGGCATGACGGCCTCCTTGACGGAGATCGGCGCGTCGAGCGGCAGCTCACCGCCGTCACCGTGCGCGGGGAGCAGCCCCTCCGCCCGCAGCTCGGCGACGGTCGCGCCCAGCGAGATCCGGGCGGCGGCCTTCGCCAGCGGCACCGCGGTCGCCTTCGAGGTGAAGGGGACCGTGCGCGAGGCGCGCGGGTTGGCTTCGAGGACGTACAGGATGTCGCCCGCCATGGCGAACTGGATGTTGATCAGGCCGCGGACCCCGACACCCTTCGCGATGGCCTCGGTGGAGGCCCGCAGCCGCTTGATGTCGAAGCCGCCCAGCGTGATCGGCGGCAGCGCGCACGCCGAGTCGCCGGAGTGGATACCGGCCTCCTCGATGTGTTCCATGACGCCGCCGAGGTACAGCTCCTCGCCGTCGTACAGCGCGTCCACGTCGATCTCGATCGCGTCGTCGAGGAAGCGGTCGACGAGGACCGGCCGGGAGGGGCTGATCTCGGTCGACTCGGCGATGTAGGACGACAGCCGGGTCTCGTCGTACACGATCTCCATGCCGCGCCCGCCGAGGACGTACGACGGCCGTACGAGGACGGGGTAGCCGATCTCGTCCGCGATGGCCTTGGCCTCGGCGAAGGTGGTGGCGGTGCCGTGCTTGGGGGCCGGGAGACCGGCCTGAGCGAGGACGCGTCCGAAGGCGCCGCGGTCCTCGGCGGCGTGGATCGCCTCGGGGGGCGTACCGACGACCGGCACTCCGTTGTCCTTGAGCGCCTGGGCCAGGCCCAGCGGGGTCTGGCCGCCGAGCTGGACGATGACACCGGCGATCGGGCCGGCCAGCGACTCCGCGTGGACGATCTCCAGCACGTCCTCGAGCGTCAGCGGCTCGAAGTACAGGCGGTCGGAGGTGTCGTAGTCCGTGGAGACGGTCTCGGGGTTGCAGTTGACCATCACGGTCTCGTAGCCCGCCTCGCTGAGCGCGAAGGAGGCGTGGACGCAGGAGTAGTCGAACTCGATTCCCTGGCCGATGCGGTTCGGGCCGGAGCCCAGGATGATCACCGCGGGCTTGTCGCGCGGCGCGACCTCGGTCTCCTCGTCGTACGAGGAGTAGAAGTACGGGGTCTTCGCCGCGAACTCGGCGGCGCAGGTGTCGACCGTCTTGTACACCGGGCGCACGCCCAGAGCGTGCCGCACCTCGCGCACGACGTCCTCGCGCAGCCCGCGGATCTCGGCGACCTGGGCGTCGGAGAAGCCGTGCCGCTTGGCCTCGGCGAGCAGCTCGGGGTCGAGCTTGTCGGCGGTGGCCAGCTCGTCCGCGATCTCCTTGATCAGGAAGAGCTGGTCGACGAACCACGGGTCGATCTTCGTCGACTCGAAGACCTCCTCGGGCGTGGCGCCCGCGCGGATGGCCTGCATGACGGTGTTGATCCGGCCGTCGGTGGGCCGCACGGCCTCTTCCAGGAGAAGGTCCTTGTCACCGGGCTCGCCGACGAACGTGAACTGGCTGCCCTTCTTCTCCAGCGACCGCAGCGCCTTCTGCAGCGCCTCGGTGAAGTTGCGGCCGATCGCCATGGCCTCGCCGACCGACTTCATGGTGGTCGTCAGGGTGGAGTCGGCGGACGGGAACTTCTCGAAGGCGAAGCGCGGGGCCTTCACGACCACGTAGTCGAGCGTCGGCTCGAAGGACGCCGGGGTCTTCTCCGTGATGTCGTTCGGGATCTCGTCGAGCGTGTAGCCGACGGCGAGCTTCGCGGCGATCTTGGCGATCGGGAAGCCGGTCGCCTTGGAGGCGAGCGCCGAGGAGCGCGACACGCGCGGGTTCATCTCGATGACGATGATGCGGCCGTCGTCGGGGTTGACCGCGAACTGGATGTTGCAGCCGCCGGTGTCGACGCCGACCTCGCGGATGATCGCGATGCCGATGTCGCGCAGCCGCTGGTACTCGCGGTCGGTCAGCGTCATCGCCGGGGCGACGGTGATGGAGTCGCCGGTGTGGACGCCCATCGGGTCGAAGTTCTCGATGGAGCAGACGACCACGACGTTGTCGTTCTTGTCGCGCATCAGCTCCAGCTCGTACTCCTTCCAGCCGAGGATGGACTCCTCCAGGAGCACCTCGGTGGTCGGGGAGAGCGTGAGGCCCTGGCCGGCGATGCGGCGCAGCTCCTCCTCGTCGTGCGCGAAGCCGGAGCCGGCGCCGCCCATGGTGAAGGAGGGGCGGACGACGACGGGGTAGCCGCCGAGCGTGTCGACGCCCTTGAGGACGTCGTCCATGGAGTGGCAGATGACGGACCGGGCGGACTCGCCGTGGCCGATCTTCGCGCGGACGGCCTCGACGACGCCCTTGAAGAGGTCGCGGTCCTCGCCCTTGTTGATCGCCTCGACGTTGGCGCCGATGAGCTCGACGCCGTACTTCGCCAGCACACCCTGTTCGTGCATGGAGATCGCGGTGTTGAGGGCCGTCTGGCCGCCGAGCGTCGGCAGCAGGACGTCCGGGCGCTCCTTGGCGATGATCTTCTCGACGAACTCGGGGGTGATCGGCTCGACGTAGGTGGCGTCTGCGATCTCCGGGTCCGTCATGATCGTCGCCGGGTTGGAGTTGACGAGGATGACCCTCAGGCCCTCGGCGCGCAGGATGCGGCACGCCTGGGTGCCGGAGTAGTCGAACTCGGCGGCCTGGCCGATGACGATCGGGCCGGAGCCGATGACCAGGACGGACTGGATATCGGTGCGCTTAGGCACGCTGGCCCTCCATCAGGGATACGAAGCGGTCGAACAGGTAGGCGGCGTCGTGCGGGCCGGCTGCCGCTTCGGGGTGGTACTGGACGCTGAAGGCCGGCTGGTCGAGGAGGTGGAGCCCCTCGACGACCTGGTCGTTCAGGCAGACGTGGGAGACCTCGGCGCGGCCGTAGGGGGTCTCGGAGACCTTGTCGAGCGGCGCGTCGACCGCGAAGCCGTGGTTGTGCGCGGTGATTTCGACCTTGCCGGTCGTACGGTCCTGCACCGGCTGGTTGATGCCGCGGTGGCCGTACTTCAGCTTGTAGGTGCCGAAGCCGAGGGCGCGGCCGAGGATCTGGTTGCCGAAGCAGATGCCGAAGAGCGGGGTCTTGCGGGCGAGGACCTCCTGCATGACGGCGACGGGGCCGTCGGCGGTGGCCGGGTCACCGGGGCCGTTGGAGAAGAAGACCCCGTCGGGGTTCACGGCGTACACGTCCTCGGCCGTGGCCGTGGCGGGCAGCACGTGCACCTCGATGCCGCGCTCGGCCATGCGGTGCGGGGTCATGCCCTTGATGCCCAGGTCGACGGCGGCGACGGTGAACTTCTTCGCGCCGATGGCGGGGACGACGTACGTCTCCTTGGTGGCGACCTCCTCGAAGAGGCTGGCGCCCTTCATCTCGGGCGCCTGGCGCACCTCGGCGAGCATGGTGCCCTCGTCGGGCAGCGCGTTGCCGGAGAAGATGCCGACGCGCATGGCGCCGCGCTCACGCAGGTGACGGGTGAGGGCGCGGGTGTCGACACCGCTGATGCCGACGACACCCTGGCTGCGCAGTTCCTCGTCCAGCGAGCGCCGGGCGCGCCAGTTGGAGGGCACGCGCGCGGGGTCGCGTACGACGTATCCGGAGACCCAGATCCGCTTCGACTCGGGGTCCTCGTCATTGACGCCGGTGTTGCCGACGTGCGGGGCGGTCATGACGACGACCTGGCGGTGGTACGACGGGTCGGTGAGGGTCTCCTGGTAGCCGGTCATCCCGGTGGAGAACACGGCCTCGCCGAAGGTCACCCCCGCGGCCCCGTAGGCGCGGCCACGGAAGGTCCGGCCGTCCTCCAGGACGAGTACGGCGGGAGCTGCCTTGTGCCTCTGCGAGGCGACTCCCTGGTTGGAGGTCGTCATCGTGCGCCTTCCGTCTTGGTGCTCTTGTTGATCATGTCGTTCAGGGTGTCGACCCACTCGGTGTGCTCGGCCGCGCGGTCCGAGCGGAACCCGGAGTCGATCAGCTTGTCGCCGTGCGCCCAGGTGACGACGAGCAGACCGCCCTCGCTGAGGACCTTCCCGGCGATGCCCTTGCCGAGCAGGGCCTCGCGCAGTGCCTCGGCGGGGATGAAGAAGTCGGTGGCCCCGGGGCGTACGACGTCCAGTCCCGCGTCCGTCAGCGTGAGCTCGACCCGGCTGCGGGTGCCCAGGCCGTGCGCGACGATGCGGTCCAGCCACTGCCCGGCGGTGGTGGAGCCGTGGTAGCGGCCGCTCATGCCCAGTTTCACCGGGCCGGGGTCTTCTGGCGCGGCAGGCAGCTCCGGCAGGTCACCCTGAAGGCTGCCGCGCCACTTCCAGCCCTCACGCATCAGCCAGTAGACGAGGGCGACGAACAGGACGAGGCCGACGAGCCAGCCGATCCGGGCGGCCCAGTCGGTCACTTCGGCGGACTTCTGTTCGGCAGCCACGGAGGCGGCCATCGGGATGAGAGGTGTCACGCGAGCTTCCCGTCGACGAGGGTGGCCTTGCCCCGCAGCCAGGTGTGCGTGACCCGGCCCGGCAGCTCACGGCCCTCGTAGGGGGTGTTGCGGCTGCGCGAGGCGAAGCCCGCGGGGTCCACAGCCCCACGGTATGCCGTGTCGACGAGCGTGAGGTTGGCGGGCTCACCTGCCGAGACGGGACGGCCATGGCCCGCGGCCTGCCCGATCCGGGCGGGCTTGAAGGACATGCGGTCGGCGACGCCGGCCCAGTCGAGCAGTCCGGTCTCGACCATCGTCTGCTGGACGACGGACAGCGCGGTCTCCAGGCCGACCATGCCCATGGCGGCGGCGGCCCACTCGCAGTCCTTGTCCTCGTGCGGGTGCGGCGCGTGGTCGGTGGCGACGATGTCGATCGTGCCGTCGGCGAGCGCCTCGCGCAGCGCCGTCACGTCGCGCTCGGTGCGCAGCGGCGGGTTGACCTTGTAGACCGGGTTGTAGGTGCGGACCAGCTCGTCGGTGAGGAGGAGGTGGTGCGGGGTGACCTCGGCGGTGACGTCGATGCCGCGGGACTTGGCCCAGCGCACGATCTCGACGCTGCCGGCGGTCGACAGGTGGCAGATGTGGACGCGCGAGCCGACGTGCTCGGCGAGCAGGACATCCCGGGCGATGATCGATTCTTCGGCCACCGCGGGCCAGCCCCCGAGCCCCAGCTCGGCGGAGACGACGCCCTCGTTCATCTGGGCGCCCTCGGTGAGGCGGGGCTCCTGCGCGTGCTGCGCGACCACACCGCCGAAGGCCTTCACGTACTCCAGGGCCCGGCGCATGATCACCGCGTCGTCCACGCACTTGCCGTCGTCCGAGAAGACGGTGACGCCGGCCGCGGACTCGTGCATCGCGCCCAGCTCGGCGAGCTTCTTGCCCTCCAGGCCGACCGTGACGGCGCCGATGGGCTGCACGTCGCAGTAGCCGTGCTCCTGGCCGAGCCGGTAGACCTGCTCGACCACACCGGCGGTGTCGGCGACCGGGAAGGTGTTGGCCATGGCGAACACGGCGGTGTAGCCGCCGCTCGCCGCCGCGCGCGTACCGGTCAGGACGGTCTCGGAGTCCTCACGACCGGGCTCCCGCAGATGGGTGTGCAGGTCGACGAGGCCCGGCAGGAGGACCTTGCCGTCGGCCTCGACGACCTCGGCGCCTTCGTCCGAGAGGCCGGTACCGACCGCCTCGATGACGGCGCCGTCGATCAGCACGTCCTGCGGCTCGCCCCCGAGCACCTTCGCACCACGGATCAGGATCTTGCTCATGTTCTTACTTCTCCTCGGTACGGGTGTGGGTGACGGCGGGCTCGTTGCCGCCCAGGAGCAGGTAGAGCACGGCCATGCGGATCGAGACGCCGTTCGCCACCTGCTCGACGACGGTGCAGCGGTCGGAGTCGGCGACCTCGGCGGTGATCTCCATGCCGCGGACCATCGGGCCGGGGTGCATCACGATGGCGTGCTCGGGCATCTTCGCCATGCGGTCGCCGTCGAGGCCGTAGCGCCGCGAGTACTCGCGCTCGGTCGGGAAGAACGCCGCGTTCATCCGCTCGCGCTGGACGCGCAGCATCATCACCGCGTCGGACTTGGAGAGGGTGCTGTCGAGGTCGTAGGAGATCTCGCAGGGCCAGGACTCCACGCCGACGGGCACCAGGGTGGGCGGGGCGACGAGGGTGACCTCGGCGCCGAGGGTGTGCAGCAGGTCGACGTTGGAGCGGGCGACCCGGCTGTGCAGGACGTCGCCGACGATCGTGATGTGCTTGCCGGCCAGGTCCTGGCCGATGCCGGCGTCACGGCCGACCAGGCGCCGTCGCATGGTGAAGGCGTCGAGCAGGGCCTGCGTGGGGTGCTGGTGGGTGCCGTCACCCGCGTTGATGACGGCGGCGTCGATCCAGCCGGAGGTGGCGAGCCGGTACGGGGCTCCGGAGGCGCCGTGCCGGATGACGACGGCGTCGACGCCCATGGCTTCGAGGGTCTGGGCGGTGTCCTTCAGGGACTCCCCCTTGGACACCGAGGAACCCTTGGCGGTGAAGTTGATGACGTCCGCGGAGAGGCGCTTCTCGGCGGCCTCGAAGGAGATCCGGGTACGGGTCGAGTCCTCGAAGAAGAGATTGACGACGGTGCGGCCGCGCAGGGTCGGCAGCTTCTTGATCGGCCGGTCGGCGACCCGGGCCATCTCCTCGGCGGTGTCGAGGATCAGGACGGCGTCGTCGCGGGTGAGGTCGGCGGCCGAGATGAGATGACGCTGCATCTGTCAGGCTCCGTAAGGCAGTTCAGGAGAATTCGGGCAGGCGGGCGCGCATGGAGGCGCACTCGGGGGCGTACGGCGGTGACGTACTCCGGAGTGCTAGTGCTGCGCGTCCGGGGAGGTCCGCTTCGCACCGAGCAGCACGGTGTCGCGACCGTCCTCCTCGGCGAGCTGGACCTTGACCGTCTCCCGCAACGACGTGGGGAGGTTCTTGCCGACGTAGTCGGCGCGGATGGGCAGTTCGCGGTGGCCGCGGTCGACGAGGACCGCGAGCTGCACGGCGCGCGGGCGGCCGATGTCGTTCAGCGCGTCGAGCGCGGCGCGGATGGTGCGGCCGGAGAAGAGCACGTCGTCGACGAGGACGACCAGGCGGCCGTCGATGCCGTCACCGGGGATCTCGGTGCGGGCCAGCGCACGCGGCGGGTGCATACGCAGGTCGTCGCGGTACATGGTGATGTCGAGCGAGCCCACCGGGATCTTGCGATCGGTGATCTCTTCGAGCTTGTCGGCCAGTCTGCGGGCCAGGAAGACGCCCCGGGTCGGAATGCCGAGGAGCACCACGTCATCGGCGCCCTTGGCGCGTTCGACGATCTCGTGGGCGATACGGGTGAGCACCCGCGCGATGTCGGGGGCTTCCAGAACGGGCCGCGCATCGGCTTCGTACTGCTGTTTGTCCTGCTCGGTGTCCATACGAAACGGACCTCCTTCTCCGCCTCACGGGACGGATCATTAAAGGACGTCGGATTTGCGCCATCCACGGTACCAGCCCGGCAACGCGCCTGATCACCACCCCGTGGGCCACCGCCGGTGACTCCCGCGCGAAGGTCGGTCCGGACCATTCGGCTTGACGGGGGAGAGTAACGCTGCGTAACCTCACAGTGAGTCACCAGAGTCACCAGCCGCGCGGCGGAGCCGCACGTTGATACAGCGTCCGGGGAGCTATATGTCCAGCGAATACGCCAAACAGCTCGGGGCCAAGCTCCGGGCCATCCGCACCCAGCAGGGCCTTTCCCTCCACGGAGTCGAGGAGAAGTCACAGGGACGCTGGAAGGCGGTCGTGGTCGGGTCGTACGAGCGCGGCGACCGCGCCGTCACCGTGCAGCGCCTCGCCGAACTGGCGGATTTCTACGGGGTTCCCGTGCAGGAGCTGCTGCCCGGCACCACTCCTGGCGGGGCCGCCGAGCCGCCGCCGAAGCTTGTCCTCGACCTGGAGCGGCTGGCCCACGTGCCGGCCGAGAAGGCGGGTCCGCTGCAGCGTTACGCCGCGACGATCCAGTCCCAGCGCGGTGACTACAACGGCAAGGTGCTGTCGATCCGCCAGGACGACCTGCGCACCCTCGCCGTCATCTACGACCAGTCGCCCTCGGTTCTCACCGAGCAGCTGATCAGCTGGGGCGTGCTGGACGCGGACGCGCGCCGCGCCGTCGCCCACGACGAGGGCTGACCCCTTCGGGGAGTTCAGCAGAAACGTGCCGCCGGGGTGGCCGGAACCATGTGTTCCGGCCACCCCGGCGGCTTTCTGCGGGCCTCGGGAGCCCGATGGGTACGGGAACGCCGGAGGGCCCGCAGCGGACGTGCTGCGGGCCCTCCGGCGTTTTCGTACGTCGTCTACGGGCGCGTACGGACCACCGGCGCCGTATGCGCTAGGCCTCGTCGCGGCGCAGCGACGGCTTCAGGTCCTTCAGCCGGCCCAGCAGGCCGTTCACGAACGAGGGCGACTCGTCCGTGGAGAACTCCTTGGCCAACTGCACCGCCTCGTCGAGGACCACGGCGTCGGGGGTCCCGTCGACCCAGATCAGCTCGTAGGCGCCGAGGCGCAGGATGTTGCGGTCGACGACCGGCATCCTGTCCAGCGTCCAGTCGACGGCGTATGTCGCGATGAGCTCGTCGATCCGCTTCGCCTTGGTGGCGTAGCCCTCGACCAGCTCCATCGTGTACTCGCTGACCGGGGGCTGCCGGGTGTCGGTCCGGGAGTGCCGGATCCAGTCCGCGAGGACCGTCAGGACGTCCACGCCGCGCTGGTCGCCCTCGAAGAGGATCTGGAAGGCGCGCTTGCGGGCCGTGTTGCGGGCAGCCACGGTTAGCTGTTCACCCGGCCGAGGTAGTCGCTCGTGCGGGTGTCGACCTTGATCTTCTCACCGGTGGTGATGAAGAGCGGGACCTGGATCTGGTGACCGGTCTCCAGGGTGGCGGGCTTGGTGCCACCGGTGGAGCGGTCGCCCTGGACACCCGGCTCGGTCTCCTGGATGACGAGCTCGACGGCGGCCGGCAGCTCGACGAAGAGCACCTCGCCCTCGTGCTGCGCGACGGTGGCGG
Source organism: Streptomyces sp. NPDC007896 (assembly GCF_042959425.1). Lineage (NCBI taxonomy): Bacteria > Bacillati > Actinomycetota > Actinomycetes > Kitasatosporales > Streptomycetaceae > Streptomyces > Streptomyces sp. NPDC007896. The sequence goes on from NZ_JBIBKX010000006.1 coordinate 133,954, forward strand.
TGAAGCCCTCGATCAGGAAGTTGGCGGCGTCGCCGACGGACTTGCGGTCGACCATGAGCTGGTCGTACGTGTCCATGTCCATGAAGACGAAGTACTCGCCGTCCATGTACGAGAACTGCATGTCGCGCTTGTCGATCGTGGCCGTCTCGACCTTGACGCCGGCGTTGAACGTCTTGTCGACGACCTTGCCGGAGAGCACGTTCTTCAGCTTGGTGCGCACGAAGGCCGGGCCCTTGCCGGGCTTGACGTGCTGGAACTCGACGACGGACCAGAGCTGGCCTCCGTCGAGCTTGAGCACCAGGCCGTTCTTGAGGTCGTTCGTGGAAGCCACGGTTGCGGAATCTCCTGGACTGACGTGGACGACCCCGGGGCACGCGCGTAGCGATTGGCTAGAGCGCGAGCAGTTCCTTGGTCGTGATGGTGAGTAGCTCGGGTCCGCCGTCCGCCTCGGGGCGTACGACGAGCGTGTCATCGATCCTGACACCGCCCCGGCCCGGGAGGTGGACCCCCGGTTCGACGGTGACCGGCACGCAAGTCTCCAGTTTACCCATGGCCGCGGGGGCGAGCTGCGGGTCCTCGTCGATTTCGAGCCCCACACCGTGCCCGGTCAGCGAAGAAAGGCCCTCCGTATGGCCCGCGGAGCCGAGCACCTGGCGTGCGGCCCGGTCCACGTCACGGTAGGCGGCGCCGGGTACCAGCGCCTCGCGTCCGGCCCGCTGGGCGGCGAAGACGAGGTCGTACAGGTCGATCTGCCAGTCGGCCGGCGAGGTACCGATCACAAAGGTACGGCCGATTTCGCAGCGGTAGCCGCGGTAGGTCGCGCCGAGGCAGACGGAAAGGAAATCTCCCTCCTCGACCCGCCGGTCGGTGGGCCGGTGCCCGCGCCGCCCGGAGTTCGGGCCGGTGCCGACGGAGGTCGCGAAGGCGGGGCCATCGGCGCCGTGGTCGACGAGCCGGCGCTCCAGCTCCAGGGCGAGATGCCGCTCGGTGCGGCCGACGAGGATCGATTCGAGGAGCTCCCCGAGCGCCTGGTCGGCGATCTCGGCGCCGATCCGCAGACAGGAGATCTCCTCCTCGTCCTTGATCACCCGCAGCTGCTCCACCGCACCGCCCAGGTCGGCCAGGCGCAGCTGGGGTGCCACCGAGCCGATGGCCCGGTGCCGGGTCACGGTGAGATGGTGCTCCTCGACCGCCAGGGAGTCGGCGCCCTGGGCGATGGCGGCGTCGGCGGCGGCCACGGCCGCGTCGCCCCCGGCGCGCGGCAGCACCTGCACGCGCAGCGCCTCGTCGGGACGTCCCTCGCCGACCTCGCCGCTCGGCGGAGCGCCACAGAGCAGCAGGTCCTCGCTCCTGCCCAGCAGGAGAACGGCCCCCCGCGGGGCCGCGCCCGCGAGGTACCTCACGTTGGCCGGGCGGGTGACGAGCGCCGTCGCGCTGCCGCCCGCCGCACAGCGCTCCCGAAGCCGCTCGCGTCGCGCCGCGTACACCTCTGACATAAATCGAGCCTACGAGCGTCGACGCGATGTCGCCGTTCCAGCGGGGCCGGATGGGCGGTAGGCGGTCGGCGGTGAGACGGAGGCACCGCGGGCGAGGGTCAGGGGGCTGGTTCCGCGATCGCGATCGGTGCGGGGCCGACAGGCGGTACTTGCCGGCCCCGCGGGGTCACCACTGCGGTGGGCTCGCGAGGGAGCGGGCCAGGACCTCGTCCAGGACGCGGGCCGTGGACGGGACGTCGAGCTGGGAGTTGTCGATGATGGGGAGCCCGGAGCCGTACCAGCCGGCCATGCGGCCGTGGATACGGGCGACTTCCTCGTCGGTCAGGCGGCGGTTTCCGGAGCGCTCGGCGTTGCGCTCCAGGACTATCTCCAGGCCCGGCAACAACACCACGGGCAGCAGCCCCGGCCCGACGTGTCGCTTCCAGCCGCCGAGGCCGACGACCGGGCGGTCCGGGAAGACCGCGTCGTCGAGGATGCAGGAGATGCCGTTCGCCAGGAAGTTCCGCGCGGCGAAGCCGCAGGTGCGGCGGGCCAGGCGGTACTGCGCCTCCGAATGGTCGTTCCACCCCGACTGCGGATCGGCGAAGCCCGAGCGCACCCATTCGCGTACGTCGTCGAGGCTGATGTGGGCGGTCGGCACCCGGCGGTGGTCCGCCCAGTACTTGGCGACGCTCGTCTTGCCCGCACCCGCGGGCCCGATGAGCAGCACGGCGAGGGTGGTCGCCGCGGGGTCGGGGGCGCCCGGGGCGCTGGGCATGGCGACCGGGCCGCCCGGGGGTAGCTGCACATGACCCGTCGTGTCGGGGATCGGCGCTGCGGGGGCGTGCTGCGGGGGCGCGGGATGCGGCAGGTGCGAGGGCGGCGCCGGATGCCCCGGCGGCGGAGGCGTGAAGCCGGGAGCGGGTGGGCTCGTGGGTGCCGGACCGGAGGGTCCGCCCGGGTGTCCCGGGTGCTGTGCGGCCGGCGACCAGCCGTCGGCCGGTCCGTGCCCCGGCTGGTGGGGCGGCGGCAGCGGAGCCCCCACTGCGTGCTGCATCCGGTGCCACTCCGTCTCGTGATCTTTTCGCCCATTCGCTCGCGGCAGGCGATTGACGCCGGCGAGCGGAGCCTCCCGCTCTCCCCCACAGCCTGAAGCGCGCGGGAGGGCCCCCCACCGAACGGTACCTTCCCCGGCCGTCGTTGTGTGAACGGCCGGGGAAGCCGGGGAGTGCCCATGAACGGAGGGCAAACAGGGCCAAGCAGGGGCCCGTTGGGAGCTACTCCCCCACTTCGCCGTACGCGGCGAGGAGCACCGCCGGGTCGGGGCCCTCCAGGACGGTCGGCTTGGCCAGACCGTCGAGGACGATGAAGCGCAGCAGGCTGCCGCGGGACTTCTTGTCGACCTTCATGTTCTCCAGCAGCTTGGGCCACTGGTCGTAGCGGTAACTGAGCGGGAGGCCGACGGACTCCAGGATCGTGCGGTGGCGGTCGGCGGTCGCGTCATCCAGCCGGCCCGCCAGTCGGCCGAGTTCGGCGGCGAAGTGCATGCCGACGGCGACGGCCGCGCCGTGCCGCCACTTGTAGCGCTCGTTCTTCTCGATGGCGTGCGCGAGGGTGTGGCCGTAGTTGAGGATCTCGCGGAGCCCCGACTCCTTGAGGTCGCCGGAGACGACCTCGGCCTTCACCTTGATGGAGCGCTCGATGAGCTCGGCGGTGTGCGGGCCCGCGGGCGTCCGTGCCGCCTCGGGGTCGGACTCGATGAGCTCCAGGATCACCGGGTCGGCGATGAAGCCGGCCTTGATGATCTCCGCGAGCCCGGAGACGAAGTCGTTGACCGGCAGCGAGTCGAGCGCGGCCAGGTCGCAGAGCACGCCCGCGGGCGGGTGGAAGGAGCCGACGAGGTTCTTGCCCTCGGCGGTGTTGATGCCGGTCTTGCCGCCGACCGCCGCGTCGACCATACCGAGCACGGTGGTGGGGACGGCGATCCAGCGCACCCCGCGCAGCCAGGTCGCCGCGACGAACCCGGCGAGGTCGGTGGTGGCGCCGCCGCCCACGCCGACGATGGCGTCGGTGCGGGTGAAGCCGGACTGGCCGAGCGCCTTCCAGCAGTAGGCGGCCACCTCCGCGGTCTTGGCCTCCTCCGCGTTGGGCACCTGGATGGCGACGGCCTCGAAGCCCTGTGCGGCCAGGTCGGCGCGGAGCTCGTCCCCGGTCTCGGCGAGCGCCTCGGGGTGGATGATCGCGACGCGCTGGGCCTTGTCGCCGATCAACGCGCCCAGTTCACCGAGGAGTTGACGGCCGACCAGGACCTCGTACGGGTCGGTGCCCGCTGTGCCGCCGACCTGGATACGCGTCACTGCCTCGCTCATGCTTCCTTCAACTCCAGTGCGTCGAGGACGGCTTGGGCGACCTCTTCGGGGGTGCGGCCGTCGGTGGGCACGACCGCGCGGGCGACTTCGGTGTACAGATGGCGGCGGGCCTCCATCAGCTCGCGCCACTGCCGGCGCGGGTTGACGGCGAGCAGCGGACGGGCCGCGTTCAGGCCGGTGCGCTGGACCGCCTCCTCGACGTCCATCGAGAGGTAGACGACCCGGTGCCCGGCGAGCAGCGCGCGGGTGTCGGCGTCGAGGATCGAGCCGCCGCCCAGCGCCAGGACCCCGTCGTGCTCGGCCAGCGCCTTGTGCACGGCGCTCTTCTCGATGGCACGGAAGACCGGCTCGCCCTCGTCGACGAAGATGTCGGCGATGGTGCGGCCCTGCTCGGCCACGATGTCGTCGTCCGTGTCGCGGTAGGCGCAGCCGAGCCGGTGTGCGACCAGCGCGCCGACGGTGGACTTGCCGACACCCATCGGTCCGACGAGGACGACCAGTGGTCCAGCGGTCACCGCACGACCAGGTTCTCGAGGTAGGACTCGACGTTGCGCCGTGTCTCGGGCACGCTGTCGCCGCCGAACTTCTCGGCCACCGCGTCCGCGAGGACGAGGGCGACCATGGCCTCGGCGACGATTCCGGCGGCCGGGACCGCGCAGACGTCGGAGCGCTGGTGGTGGGCCTTGGCGGCCTCGCCGGTCGCCACGTCGATCGTGGCCAGCGCGCGGGGCACGGTCGCGATCGGCTTCATCGCGGCGCGCACGCGCAGCAGCTCGCCGGTGGTCAGACCGCCCTCGGTGCCGCCGGAGCGGCCGGAGGTGCGGCGGATGCCGTCCTCGGTGTGGACGATCTCGTCGTGGGCCTTGGAGCCGGGCACCCGGGCCAGTTCGAAGCCGTCGCCGACCTCGACGCCCTTGATCGCCTGGATGCCCATGAGCGCGGCCGCGAGCCGGGCGTCGAGGCGCCGGTCCCAGTGCACGTGCGAACCGAGGCCCACCGGCACGCCGTACGCGAGCACCTCGACGACGCCGCCGAGCGTGTCGCCGTCCTTGTGGGCCTGGTCGATCTCCGCGACCATCGCCTTCGACGCGTCGGCGTCGAGGCAGCGCACGGGGTCGGCGTCGAGCCTCTCGACGTCCGAGGGCTTGGGGTAGACGCCGTACGGGGCCTTCGCCGCGGCCAGCTCGACGACGTGCGAGACGATCTCGATCCCGGCCGTCTCCTTCAGGTACGAACGGGCCACGGCGCCCAGCGCGACACGGGCCGCGGTCTCCCGGGCGGAGGCGCGCTCCAGGATCGGCCGGGCCTCGTCGAAGCCGTACTTCTGCATGCCCGCGAGGTCGGCGTGGCCGGGCCGGGGCCGGGTCAGCGGCGCGTTGCGGGCCACCTCCGCCAGCACCGACGGGTCGACCGGGTCGGCCGCCATGACCTGCTCCCACTTGGGCCACTCGGTGTTGCCGACCATGACGGCCACCGGCGAGCCGAGGGTGAGACCGTGCCGGACACCGCCCAGGAAGGTGACCTCGTCACGCTCGAACTTCATCCGGGCACCGCGTCCATAGCCCAGGCGCCGCCGGGCGAGGTGGTCCGCCACCATCTCCGTGGTGATCGGCACGCCGGCGGGAAGGCCCTCCAGCGTCGCGACAAGTGCGGGACCGTGGGACTCCCCCGCGGTCAGCCAGCGCAACCTGCTCAACGGTGCTCCTCATGCTCGCGCCCTGGTACTGCCCTACGCGCGTCCTCGCGTACGTCGTCGGCGTGACCGGGTGCGCGGCTCCGGCCAGCCACCTCCGATCCTCCCACGTCCGGGCGCGGTGCCCCGCCGCAGGTCCATCAGGCGGGACGGCGCCCGGCCCGCCGCGGCGGTGCTCAGCGGCTCGCGAGGGCCTGCTCGCCCGCCTTCCGCATGGCGTCGAGCGGCGCGGGGGCGCGTCCGGTCATCCGCTCGACCTGGAGCACCGCCTGGTGCACGAGCAGGTCGAGTCCGCTGACCACGGCGCCGCCGTAGCCGGACCAGCGGGCCGCGAGGTCGGTGGGCCACGGGTCGTACAGCACGTCGAAGAGCGTCGCGGGCCGTTCCGGGACCGCGGCGGACAGGGCGTCCGTCGTACCCGCCGGAGTGGTGGCGATCACGAGCGGGGCACGCAGGGCCCGCGCGGCCTGCGCCCAGTCCTCCGTACGGACCTCCACGTCGAGCCGCTCGCCCCACCGCCGCATCTCGGCGGCTCGCTCAGCGCTGCGGACGTAGGCGACGACCTCGCCGGTGCAGATCTGGGCGAGCGCGGCCAGCGCGGAGGAGGCGGTGGCACCCGCGCCGAGGATCGCGGCGGAGTCCACCTGCTCGATCCCGCGCTCGCGCAGCGCGGCGACCATCCCGGGGATGTCGGTGTTGTCGCCGACGCGACGGCCGTCCTCGGTGAACACGACCGTGTTGACGGCCTCGACCGAGGCCGCCGTCTCGCTGACCTCGTCGAGCAGCGGGATGACAGCCCGCTTGAGCGGCATGGTCAGCGAAAGGCCCGCCCACTCGGGACCGAGGCCCCCGAAGAAGCCCGGCAGTGCCTCCTCGTCGATCTCGAAACGGTCGTAGGACCAGTCGCCGAGTCCCAACTCCCGGTACGCGGCGCGGTGCAGCACCGGAGAGAGGGAATGGGCGACCGGGGAGCCGAGTACCGCGGCCCTTTTGGCGTCAGTTGCCCGAGCTCTCATTGAACTTGTCCTTGAGCTTCTGGAATTCCGCATAGGTCTTGGCGAATTCGGTGTTGCTCTGACCGTCGGTCGCCACGAAATAGATCCAGCCGTCGCTGGTCGGGTTCAACGTCGCCTTGATCGCGTCGTCACCGGGGTTGCCGATCGGTCCGGGCGGCAGACCCTTCCGCGTGTAGGTGTTGTACGGGTCCTTGTTGCTGTTGATCTCGGACTCGCTGATGTGGATGTTGCTCTGGCCCTTCAGGTAATTGAAGGTCGAGTCGAACTGGAGCAGCCTGTTGGTCTCCGTGTTCGTGGACTTGAGACGGTTGTAGACCACCTCGGCCATCTTGCGGAAGTCGTCGTGCGTCTTGCCCTCGGCCTGGACGAGGCTCGCGACCGTGACGACCTGGAGCGGGTTCACCAGGTTCAGTTCCTTGGCCTTGGCCACGAGGTTGTCGGCCGCGTACTTCTCCTTGGCCTGCGTCACCATCTGCTTCAGGATCGCCTCGGGCTTCATACCCTTGGCGGCGGGATAGGTCGCCGGGTAGAGGAATCCTTCCAGCGGATCCTTTATGTCCCTGTTGTCGTTCGCCCAGCTGGGAAGCCCGAAGGTCTTGTACTCCTTCTTGGCGATCTTCGCGGTGGTGCCGTCCGCGAGGTCGAGCTTCTTGTCGATCGCCTGGTAGACAACGACGTTGCGCTGCCCAGGGGCGACGATCACGTTGTTCTGGCTCTTGGGGTCGAGCATCAGCTTGACCGCGCTGGCAGCCGACATGCTCTTCCTCAGCACATACGCGCCCGCCTGGATCTTGTCCCCGTCGGGGGTCTGCTGCTGAGCGGACACGAAGGCGTCGACGCTCTTGACGACGCCGGCTTCCTTCAGCACCCGCCCGATCGCATAACCGAACGCGCCCTTGGGAATCTCGACCGTCACCTCGCCCGTGCCGTCACCCGCATAGTCCGGAGCCGCGCCGAAACGATTTTGGTAGGTGTGATACCCGTAATATCCGACTCCGCCGATACCGCCGCCGAAGACCAGCACGACCATCAGGCAGGCGCAGCCGCTGCGGCGCTTCTTGCTCTTCTCGCCCTTGCCGCCGCGGCCCTTCCGGTCGCCGCGACCGGCCTTCGGATCGTCGTCGTCGAAGTCGTCATCGTCGTCGCCGCCCGCGAAGAAGGCGTGTTCGCCCTGGTCGGGTCCCGGATCCCAGTCGGTCTCCGGCTCGGGCTCGGCACGGCGACGGGCGGGCGGCTCCGGCGGCGGATACGCGTCGGGCGTGCCGTAGAAGTCGGGCTGTTCACCGGTGTACCCGGCGGCCTGGTTGCCGTACGGGTCGTTCGGGTCGGCGGCGTAGGTGGCCTGGTGCTGCGTCCCGTTGTCCCAGCCGCCGTCGTGGTACTGCTGCTGGTTCTGTCCGTCGTACTGCTGCTGGCCCTGATCGACGTACTGCTGCTGCTCCTGGCCGGGGTACTGCTGCGGATACTGCTGCTGCCCCTGGCCCTGGAAGTGCTGCTGACCCTGGTCGTGATACTGCTGCCGGCCCTGGCCTTCGTAGTGCTGCTGGTTCTGGGCGCCGTACTGCTGCTCCTGGCCGTAGCCGCCCTGCTGGTCCGGGCTCCACTCGCCGTACTGGGACTGCTGGTGCTGCTGCTGCGGCTGCTGCGGGTAGTGCTGCGGCTGGCCGCCGTAGGGGGACTGGCCGTCGACGGCCTGTCCTCCCCATCCGCCGTCCCCGTACAACGGGTCCTCCGGATTCCACGGTTCGGAGCCTGCGCCCCGGCCATACTCAGTCATCGATCCCCTAGAGCCGCGAGGCGGTGGCTGCTGTCGCTGGTGGCTCGGCTCCCGTCCGCCTCTTCGCTGTGCGGTAGCTATTCGAACACCACCACATCGCGCGGAACGTTACCGTATCGCGATCAGATGACCACTTCGACGCCCTCGCCCGGTGCGTTCCCTGACGCCCGTTCGGACTCCAGAGCCTGCTGCAGGATGACGACGGCGGCCGCCTGATCGATGACGGACCTGCCCTTCTTGGACTTCACGCCCGACGCGCGCAGCCCCTGACTGGCCGTCACTGTGGTCATCCTCTCGTCGAGGAGCCGGACCCCGACGGGCGCGATCGCCCGGGCCAGCTCCTGGGCGAAGGCGCGCACCTTCACGGCGGCGGGGCCCTCGCCCCCCTTGAGGGAGCGAGGGAGCCCGACGACGACCTCGATCGGCTCGTACTCCTCGACGAGTTGCTTCAACCGGCGCTGCGCGGCGGGGACGTCACGCCCCGGCACGGTCTCGACCGGAGTCGCGAGGATCCCGTCGGGGTCGCACGAGGCGACCCCGATCCGGGCGTCCCCGACATCGATCGCGAGCCGGCGGCCGCGGCGCATGCCCCGACCGTCCCCGCTCTGCTGACCGTCCGTGCTCACTTGGCCGTCTCGGCGACGAGCCGCTCGACCGCGTCGGCGGCCTCGCCGATGGCGGCCGGGTTCTGGCCGCCGCCCTGGGCGACGTCCGGCTTGCCGCCACCGCCGCCGCCGAGGGTCTTGGCGGCCGTACGGACCAGGTCACCGGCCTTGAGGCCACGCTCGCGGGCGGCCTCGTTGGTGGCGATGACCGTGAGCGGCTTGCCGCCCGCGGTGGTGAACAGGGCCACCACGGCGGCCCGTCCGCCCTGGATGCGGCCGCGCACGTCGAGGACCAGCTTGCGCAGGTCGTCGGCGCTCGTGCCGTCCGGGACCTGACCTGTGACCAGAGCCACACCGCGGACGTCCTTGGCGGACTCGACGAGACCGGCGGCAGCCTGCAGGACCTTCTCCGCGCGGAACTTCTCGATCTCCTTCTCGGCGTCCTTCAGCTTGCCGAGCATGGCGGAGACCTTCTCGGGGAGCTCCTCGGGACGGCCCTTGATCAGCTCCTGGAGCTGGGCGACGACCGTGTGCTCGCGGGCCAGGAAGTTGTAGGCGTCGACGCCCACCAGGGCCTCGATACGCCGTACGCCGGAGCCGATCGAGGACTCGCCGAGCAGCTTGACCAGGCCGAGCTGGGAGGTGTTGTGCACATGCGTGCCGCCGCACAGCTCCTTGGAGAAGTCGCCGATGGTCACGACGCGGACGCGCTCGCCGTACTTCTCGCCGAACTCGGCGATGGCGCCCTGCTTCTTGGCCTCGTCGAGGCTCAGGATCTCGGCGTGCACGTCCAGGTCTCGGGCGAGCACCTCGTTGATCTTCTGCTCGACGTCGGTCATGACGGTCGTCGGAACGGCCGAGGGGGAACCGAAGTCGAAGCGGAAGCGGCCGGGCTGGTTCTCGGAACCGGCCTGGGCGGCCGTCGGGCCGAGGGCGTCGCGCAGGGCCTGGTGGGTGAGGTGCGTGGCCGAGTGGGCGCGGGCGATGGCCGTCCGGCGACGGGAGTCGATGGTGGCCTGGGCCTGGGCACCGACGGTGACCTCGCCGACCTGGACGACGCCCTTGTGGACGTACACACCCGGGACGGGCTTCTGGCAGTCGCGGATCTCGATGACGGCACCGGTGTCGACCTTGATGCGGCCGGTGTCGCCGATCTGGCCGCCGCCCTCGGCGTAGAACGGGGTGCGGTCGAGGACGATCTCGACCTCGTCGCCCTCGGTGGCGGCGGGCGAGGAGACACCGTCGACCAGGATGCCGACGATGCGCGACTCGCCGTCGGTCCGGTCGTAGCCGATGAACTCGGTCTCACCGGCGGCGTCGGCGATCTGACGGTAGGCGCCGAGGTCGGCGTGGCCCGTCTTCTTGGCCTGGGCGTCGGCCTTGGCCTTGTCCCGCTGCTCCTTCATCAGACGCCGGAAGCCGTCCTCGTCCACCGAAAGGCCCTGCTCGGCGGCCATTTCGAGGGTGAGGTCGATCGGGAAGCCCCAGGTGTCGTGGAGCAGGAAGGCCTTGTCGCCGGCGAGCACCGTGCCGCCGGACTCCTTGGTGTCCGTGATGGCCGTGTCGAGGATGTTCGTGCCGGCCTTCAGCGTCTTGAGGAAGGCCGCCTCCTCGGCGAGGGCCACGGTCTCGATCCGCCGACGGTCGCTGACCAGTTCCGGGTACTGCTGGCCCATCATCTCGATCACGACGTCGATGAGGTCCTTGACGACCGGACCGGTGGCGCCGAGCAGCCGCATGTTGCGGATGGCGCGGCGCATGATGCGGCGCAGCACGTAGCCGCGGCCCTCGTTGCCGGGGCTCACTCCGTCGCCGATGAGCATCACGGAGGTGCGCATGTGGTCGGTGACCACGCGCAGCGAGACGTCCGAGTCGTGGGCGGCGCCGTACTCGACACCCGTCAGCTCGGTGGCCTTCTTGATGACGGCCATGGAGGTGTCGATCTCGTACATGTTCTGCACGCCCTGCAGAATCATGGCGAGGCGTTCCATGCCGAGGCCGGTGTCGATGTTCTTGCTGGGCAGCTCGCCGAGGATCTCGAAGTCCTCCTTCGAGGTGCCCTCACCGCGCTCGTACTGCATGAAGACCAGGTTCCAGATCTCCACGTACCGCTCGTCGTTGACGGCCGGGCCGCCCTCGACGCCGAACTCGGGGCCGCGGTCGTAGTTGATCTCGGAACACGGGCCGCAGGGTCCGGGGACGCCCATGGACCAGTAGTTGTCCTTCTTGCCCAGGCGCTGGATGCGCTCGGCCGGGACACCGATCTTGTCGCGCCAGATGGACTCGGCCTCGTCGTCGTCGAGGTAGACCGTGATCCACAGACGCTCGGGGTCGAGCCCGTAACCACCCTTGTCCTGGGGCGAGGTGAGCAGCTCCCAGGCGTAGGTGATCGCGCCTTCCTTGAAGTAGTCACCGAAGGAGAAGTTGCCGCACATCTGGAAGAACGTGCCGTGCCGGGTGGTCTTGCCGACCTCTTCGATGTCAGGCGTGCGCACGCACTTCTGCACGCTGGTGGCGCGCGACCACGGCGGCTTGACCTCACCGAGGAAGTACGGCTTGAAGGGCACCATGCCCGCGGGGACCAGGAGCAGAGTCGGGTCGTCCGCGATGAGCGACGCCGAGGGAACGACAGTGTGACCGCGCTCCTCGTAGAAGCTCAACCAGCGGCGGCGAATCTCGGCCGACTCCATCAGTGGTCCTCATTCCGGTTGTACGAGTACGTCGACCTCTCGACGTACGTCGGGTTCTTGCTGTGTTTCGGACTGCTCTCGATCGCGGCGATACGCCGGGGCCCGGGCAGCTCGGGGTGGTCATTGAGCCCGAGCGCCTCGTCGAGTTCGGCCTCCCGCTCGGCCATGCCGTCACGGACGTCGAGCGCGAAGTCCTTGAGCCGGTGCCCGGCCTCGATCGCCTTGTTCGCGGCCTGGGCCGCGAGGCTCTCGGGAGTCAGCTGCTTGAGCTTGCGGTTGACCTTGGTGGTGGCCCACACACCCGCGGCTGCGCCGGCGGTGAACCAGAACGTACGGCGGAACATCGCTGCGTCAGTCCTTCTTCCGCTTTCCCCGTCGCGCGGACGGGACGGTGCGGCCCACGATCACGGTACGACGGGAGGCCTTGGGGGGCACGTTGTCCTTGCGGCCGCCGATGGCCCGGCGGACGCCGTAGCCGAACGCCGCGACCTTCACCAGCGGGCCGCCGAAGGTGGACGCGACGGTCGTGGAGAGCGCCGACGCGTTCGAGGTGACCTCCTGGACGTCCGACGCGATGGCGTCGACCCGGTCGATCTGGGTCTGCGCGGAGCGCACCGCCGCGGAGGCGTCGGCCAGCAGCGGGACGGCCTGGTCGGTCACGTCCGCCACGAGCTTGGTGGTCGCCCTGAGCGTCTGGGCCAGCCTCGCCAGTGCGACGGCGAGGAAGGAGACCAGGATCGCCCAGAAGACGGCCACCAGGATCCCGGCCACCTCTCCACCGGACACTGTCGCACCCGCTCCCTAGTACGTGCCTGCCAGTACGTGCCTGGACATCGTCTCTGCACATCGTGTCTGAACATCAAAAAGTCGTCCCCCGAGCCTATCGCGCCGGGGCCGCCGCTCCGTACCGCATTACCGGCTGCCAGGCCCGGAGTTGCGCGAAGTGATTGTACGGACCGCTTACGCGTCAGTACGCTCCGTGTCCCATGCGAGCTTCTGAGCGCTCCGACCGGTCCGCACCCGGCAATCTGCCCCTGGAACTCAACGCGTTCGTGGGGCGCACCGCCGAACTCGCACAGCTGGCGGAGGCGCTGGGGAAGGCCCGGCTGGTGACGGTGACGGGCATGGGCGGCATGGGCAAGTCACGCCTCGCGGCACGGGCCGCGGCACACACCCGGCCGCGTGACGGATCATGGCGGGTGGAGCTGGCCTCCGTGCGCGATCCGGATCTCGTCGCGTATGCGCTCGTGGAGGCCCTCGCGCTGACGGAGCAGACGTCGAAGCCGCCCTTCAGGCTGCTCCTCGACCATCTCGCCGAGCGTCAACTCCTGCTGGTCGTGGACGGGTTCGAGCATCTGGTGGACGCGTGCGCCGCGCTGCTGGGCGAGCTGCTGCGGCATGCGCCGGGGCTGCGGGTGCTCGCCGTGGGCCGCAGGCCGCTGGAGGTCGAGGGCGAGCTGCGCTTCCCGCTGGCCCCGCTGCCCGAGCGGGAGGCCGCGGAGCTGTTCACGGACCGGGCGGCGGCCCGGGTGCCCGGGTTCACGCTGGACGACGGCAACCGGGCGGACGTCCTGGAGCTGTGCCGACGCCTGGACGGGATCCCGCTCGCCGTCGAGCTGGCCGCGGGCCGGCTGAGCGCCCTCTCGCCCGGGCAGCTGCTGTCCCGGCTCGACGACCGCTTCCGGCTGCTGACCGGCGGCGGGCGTGACGCCCTGCCACGCCACCAGACGCTGCGGACGGCGATCGGCTGGAGCCATGAGCTGTGCACGCCCGAGGAGCGGCTGCTGTGGTCGCGGCTCTCGGTGTTCGCCGGACCGTTCGACCTGGAGGCCGCCGAGTACGTGTGCAGCGGTGACGGACTGCACGCCGACGACGTCCTCGACGTGCTGGGCGAGCTGCTCGCGCAGTCCGTGCTGGCGCGCGAGGAGACACCGGCCGGCCTGCGCCACCGGATGCTGGACACGGTGCGGGCGTACGGCGCGGACTGGCTGGTGGCGGCGGGCGACGCGAGCCGGCTGCGCCGCCGCCACCGCGACTGGTACATGGGCCTGGCCACCTGGTGCGAGCTGGACTGGTTCTCGCCGCGACAGGGTGAGGTGGCCGCGCGCATCGAGACGGAGCTGCCGAATCTGCGCTCCGCCCTGGAGTACTGCCTGACCGAGCCGGGAGAGACGCATCTGGGCCAGTACCTCGCGGGCAGCCTGTGGTTCTACTGGGTCGGCTGCGGCCGGCTGGCGGAGGGGCGGCACTGGCTGGAGCGCGGGGTGGAGCTCGACAGCGACCGCGACCAGTCGCGGCTGAAGGCCCTGTGGGTGCTCGGCCATGTGGCGATCCTCCAAGGCGACACGGTGCCCGCGCTCACCGCGCTCCAGGAGTGCCGCGAGGAGGCCGAACGCACCGACAACCCCACCGCGATCGCCTACGCCGAGCACCGCACCGGTTGTCTGGCGCTGGTCGGCGACGACATGGCACGCGCGGAAACCCTGCTGCGCTCGGCGCTCGACCGCTACCACGAGATCGGCGAGCTCAACAGCAACGTGCTGATGGCCCAGGTCGAGCTGGCGATGGCGCTGGCGTTCCGGGGCGACCTGCCGGGCGCGGTGAAGCTGTGCGAGGACGTCCGCAGGGTCTGCGAGGACCACGGGGAGCGCTGGGCGCTCGCCTACGCGCTGTATGTGCTGGCCTACGAGGCACAGACCGCGGGCGATCCGGGGCGCGCCCGGGGTCTCCTGGAACAGAGCCTGGACACCGGACACGCCTTCCACGACCTGCTCGGCACGGTCCTCGCGATCGAGCTGCTGGCGCTGGTCACGGAGACGGAGGGCGATCCGGCCGAGGCCGCGGTGCTGCAGGGGGCGGCGGCCCGGCTGTGGCCCTCGGTGGGCCTGCCGCTGTTCGGCTCGGCGTACTACAACGAGCCGCACGAGCGGTGCGAGGCCGGGGCCCGGCGGCGGCTGGGCGACGAGCGGTACGAGGAGTGCGTACGGGCGGGGGCTCGGCTCGGCCGGGAGGCGGCGGTGGCGCGGGCGCTGCGGGGGCCCGGTCCCCGGCCGCTGGGTGCGGTGCCCTCGCCGCGCGGGCTTCCCCCGGACACGCGGAAGCCCGCCGTCTCGCCCACCTCGAAGGGCGGGGAGACGACGGGCTGACGCGCAGGTGGTGCTACGTCCGCTGGAAGACGATCAGCGGGCGTAGTACTCGACGACGAGCTGCTCGTCGCAGATCACCGGGATCTCCTTGCGGTTCGGCTCGCGGTCCAGGCGGAACGCCAGGGCCGGGAGGTTCACCTGGAGGTAGCGCGGGGTCTCGCCGTCGGGGGCGAAGCCACCGGCGCGGGAGACCTCGAACAGCGTCTTGCTGCGGCTGCGCTCGCGGACCATCACGACGTCGTCGGGCTTGACGCGGAAGGACGGCTTGTCGACCTTCTGGCCGTTGACCTCGATGTGGCCGTGAACGACCATCTGGCGGGCCTGGTAGATCGTGCGGGCGATGCCCGAACGCAGGACCAGCGCGTCGAGACGACGCTCGAGCTCGATGATCAGGGCCTCACCGGTCTTGCCCTGGACCTTGGAGGCACGCTCGTAGGCGCGGACGAGCTGGCGCTCGGACACGTCGTACTGCGCGCGCAGACGCTGCTTCTCGAGCAGACGGACCTTGTAGTCCGAGTTCTGCTTGCGGCCGCGGCCGTGCTCGCCCGGCGGGTAGGGGCGGGCCTCGAAGTACTTGACGGCCTTCGGGGTCAGCGCGATGCCGAGGGCACGCGACTTCTTGACCTTGGGGCGGGACTGATTCGCCACTTTTTCTCTTTCCTTGACTTCGGCTCACCAGAGTTAAGGGAGGTCGCAATCCGCAGCCCGGGAAACCCCGCGGGTCCTCGGGGGACCTGCTGGGCAGCCGCTCCTGGGTCTGGGCACATACGTGCAGCACGCGAGTGGCCCACCGACCATTCCCGGAGACCGGGTGGTGGCGGGCTGCCCGCGACACCTTCGACGGTGCGCGACGCTCCTGGAATCCCCCCGTGGTGGCAGGGGCTCCGGCTGGATGTCCCGTTCTGGTGGTGCCGACCGGAGCCGGACACGGGACGCAGCGCTTGGCGTCATATTACAGGGTGGTCAGGGCCGCCCTCTACCGAGGTGTTTCCTGGTCCACTCCACCGCGTCCGCGTAGCGCGCCTCGGCGCCGTGCCGGGTCGGTGTGTAGTACTCGCGGTCCTTGAGCTCTTCCGGGGCGTACTGCTGGGCGGCGATGCCCTCGGGCAGGTCGTGCGGATACACATACCCCTGGGCGTGCCCGAGCTTGGCCGCGCCCTTGTAGTGCCCGTCGCGCAGGTGCATCGGCACCGGGCCCGCGTGCCCCTTGCGTACGTCCTCCATCGCGGCGCCGATGGCCATGGTCGCGGCGTTGGACTTCGGGGCCAGGGCGAGGGCGATGGTGGCGTGGCTGAGGGTCAGCGCGGCCTCCGGGAAGCCGATCATGGCGACGGCCTGGGCGGCGGCCACGGCTATCGGCAGCGCGTTCGGGTCGGCGAGGCCGATGTCCTCGCTGGCGGAGATCATCAGGCGGCGGGCGATGAAGCGGGGGTCCTCGCCGGCCTCGATCATCCGGGCCAGGTAGTGCAGCGCGGCGTCCACGTCGGAGCCGCGGATGGACTTGATGAGGGCGCTCGCCACGTCGTAGTGCTGGTCGCCGTCGCGGTCGTACGTCACGGCGGCGCGGTCGACGGTCTCCTCCAGGGTCTGGAGGGTGATCTCCTGCTCGCCCTTGTCGAGCGCCGCGCCGGCGGCGGCCTCCAGGGCGGTCAGGGCGCGGCGGGCGTCTCCCCCGGCGATGCGCAGCAGGTGCCGCTCGGTGTCCTCGGGGAGGGTGACGGCCTCCTTGAGGCCGCGCTCGTCGGTGAGTGCCCGGCGCAGCAGGCCGCGCAGGTCGTCGTCGGTGAGCGGTTCGAGGGTGAGGAGCAGGGAACGGGACAGGAGCGGGGAGATCACCGAGAAGTACGGGTTCTCGGTCGTGGCGGCGATCAACGTCACCCAGCGGTTCTCGACGGCCGGGAGCAGCGAGTCCTGCTGGGCCTTGCTGAAGCGGTGGATCTCGTCCAGGAAGAGGACGGTCTCCTTGCCGAAGCCGCCGGTGGCGCGGCGGGCGCCGTCGATGACCGCGCGGACTTCCTTGACGCCCGCGGTGATCGCGGAGAGCTCCACGAAGCGCTTGTTGGTGGCCTTGGAGACGACGTACGCGAGGGTCGTCTTGCCGGTGCCGGGCGGGCCCCAGAGGATCACCGAGGACGGTCCGGCCGGGCCGCCGTTCCCCTCGCCGACGAGTCTGCGCAGGGGTGAGCCCGGCTTCAGCAGATGCTGCTGGCCCACGACCTCGTCGAGGGTACGCGGGCGCATCCGTACGGCCAGGGGGCTGCTGGACGGGTCCTTCTCCTGGCGTTCTTCGGCTGCGGCGGTGAACAGGTCGGGCTCCACGTCCAAAACCCTATGTCACGCCACTGACAATCCCCGCAGGGCTGTCAGCCGGTCCAGAAGTCCCACCAGCGGGTCAGGATCAGCATCCCGATGATCCCGATGTGTACGACGGGCAGGACCCAGGTGAACTCGCCGAAGAAGCTCTTCAGCCAGCGCGGGGCGGGCAGGAAGTCGTTGCGGATGTTCGACGAGGTCACGTACCAGAACATGATGATCGTGGCGACCCAGGCCAGCGAGCACCACAGGCACAGCGAGTTGATCCGGTACAGCGACTGGAACTGCAGCCAGGTGCAGAATCCGACGCCGAAGAGGGTGCCGGCGTTGAAGGTCAGCCAGTACCAGCGCGGGTAGGTGGCCCGCGCGAGCAGGCTCATCCCGACGCAGATCACGATGCCGTACGCCACCAGGCCGAGCATCGGGTTGGGGAACCCGAAGGCCGCGGCCTGCTTGCTCTTCATGATGTTGCCGCAGGAGACCACCGGGTTCAGGCTGCACCCCGGCACGAAGTTCGGGTTCTCCAGCAGCTTGAACTTGTCGATCGTGATGACCCACGCGGCGAGCAGACCGGCCGCACCGGTGATCACCAGCAACAGGGCGAGCGCACGGCCGCCGCCGACCGTCCGGGGACCGGCTGCACGTTCCTGGTCGATGGAGATGACTGTCGTCGTCTTGCTCATCACGCCGTTTCCGTAGTCTCGAAGGGCCTGCGGGCAACCGACATTGTGCCGCACCCACATGTGTGTCCACCGTTCGGTGGACATAAGGAGGTACGCACGGTCGTCCCGGAGCGTTCGCTTCGGCGGCAGGCTCGTCGGCATGACAACACACGCGAACCAACTCGCGGTGGACGTACGGGGGCTGCGCAAGCAGTACGGGGACGTGACCGCCGTCGACGGCATCGATCTCGGCATCCGCCGCGGCGAGGTGTTCGGCCTGCTCGGACCCAATGGCGCGGGCAAGAGCACCACGGTGGAGATCCTCCAGGGCAACCGCGGGCGGGACGCGGGCGAGGTGTCCGTCCTCGGCGTGGACCCGGCGACGGGCACACGCGCGTGGCGCTCGCGGGTCGGTATCGTCTGGCAGGACGAATCGGCGCCCGCGGAGTTGACGGTCGACGAGACCGTACGGCACTTCGCCCGCTACTACCCGCGGCCCCGCGACCCCGAGGAGGTCATCGGGCTCGTCGGTCTGGAGGCGAAGGCGGGCAGCCGTATCAAGGCGCTCTCGGGCGGCCAGCGCAGGCGTCTGGACGTGGCGCTCGGGGTGATCGGCGGCCCGGAACTGCTGCTCCTGGACGAACCGACGACCGGCTTCGACCCGGCCGCCCGCCGCCAGTTCTGGGACCTGATCCGGAAGCTGGCCGACGAGGGCACGACCATCCTGCTCACCACGCACTACCTGGAGGAGGCGGAAGCGCTGGCGCACCGGCTCGCGGTCGTCGCGCGGGGCCGCGTCGTCGCGGAAGGCGAACCCGCCGCGCTCCGCGAACGCTTCGGCACCGAGGCGACCGTCGAGTGGACGGAGGCCGACGGCACCCCGCGCAGCGAGCGCACGGACACCCCCACCCGCACGGTCGCGGAACTCACCCGCCGCTTCGACGGCGAGATACCCGGGCTGAGCGTGACCCGCCCGACCCTGGAGGACGTCTATCTCCGACTGACCGGACAGGAGAACGCGCGATGACCCTGACGACCGTACGCGTACGCGGTGAGGCCTCCTCCGTGCGGCTGCCCGGAGCCTGGGGCCTCGGCCTGCGGCGGGGCGCCCTGGAGATCAGGCAGTTCTTCCGCCAGCGCGACCAGGTGGTGTTCACCTTCGCCTTCCCCGTCGTCTTCCTCTTCCTCTTCGCGTCGATCTTCAAGGACGACGTGCGGGGCGCGGGCATCACCGCCTCCCAGCTGTACGTCCCCGCGATGATGGCCGCGGGCATCATGTCCACCAGCTTCCAGTCCCTCGGCATCTCCATCGCGATCGAGCGGGACGAGAAGGTGCTGCGGCGGCTGCGCGGCACTCCGATGCCGCCGGCCGCGTACTTCCTGGGCAAGATCTGGCTGGTTCTGGTCACCGGCCTCCTGGAGACGGCGATCCTGCTCGTCGTCGGCACGTCGCTGTACGACGTGAAGCTGCCCTCGGATCCCGCCAAGTGGGCCGACTTCGCCTGGATCTTCGTCCTGGGCCTGACGGCCTGCGCCCTGCTCGGCATCGCGATCAGCTCGGTCCCGAAGTCCGGCAAGAGCGCCACGTCCGTCGTCGTACTCCCGTTCCTGGTGCTGCAGTTCATCTCCGGGGTCTACATCGCCATCGACACGATCCCCGACTGGATGCTGAACATCGGCGCCCTGTTCCCGCTGAAGTGGATGTGCCAGGGGCTGCGCGGGGTGTTCCTGCCCGAGTCGGCGAAGGTCCTGGAGCAGGCGGGCGGCTGGGAGTTCGGGCGGATCGCCCTGGTGCTGGGGGCCTGGTGCGTCGGAGGATTGCTGCTGTGTCTGCTGACCTTCCGCTGGAAGAACCGTCGCGACGGATGACCGAACGGATCGCCGGACCCGGCGGCGCGAAGAGCTCGTACACCTGGGAGCACTCCTTCCGGCTCTGGGACTCGTACTTCGCGACCGTGTGCGTGGCCACCCTGGTGTTCGTCCTCGGCACGGGGCACCCGGGGTGGCCCCTGCGCCTCGTCTCGGCGGCGCTGCTGGTGGCGCTGATTCCCTGGTACGTGACGGTGGGACGCCCCGTCCTCAGCGGCGACCCGCCCGACGAACGCCGGGCCCTCGGCTATCTCGCGGGGGCCATCATGTTGTTCCTGCCGTCGGGGATCCTCGTCGGTGAGACCCGGCTGATGGCCTTCGCGCTCGTCCCCCAGTGCTTCATGGCGCTGCGGCTGCGCTGGGCGCTGGCGGCCGTGACGGTCATCAACATCGTGCCGGTGGTGGGCTGGGCGCTGCTGTGGTGGCCGAGCGGCCAGGACGTCTTCTTCAACTCGCTCTTCGGCCTGGTCACCCTCGTCTTCTCAGCGGCCTTCGGCAACTGGACCAGCCGCATCATCGAGCAGAGCCAGGAACGGGCCGAGCTGATCGCCGAACTGGACGCCAGTCGCCACGAGCTCTCCCGGCTCTCGTCGGCGCACGGCGCGCTGGCCGAGCGGGAACGGCTCTCCCGGGAGATCCACGACACGCTCGCACAGGGCTTCACGAGCCTGCTGATGCTGGTGCAGGCGGTCGAGGCCGAACTCGACCACGACGTCCCGCAGGCCCGCCGCCACCTGTCCCTGATGGCGGAGACGGCCCGGCAGAACCTCGCCGAGGCGCGGGCCCTGGTCGCCGGGGGCGCGCCCGCCGACCTCGAAGGGGCCTCGCTGCCCGACGCGCTGCGCCGGCTGGCAGCGCGCCATGAAGCGACGGTCGACATCACCGGCCCCGTGCGCGCGCTGCCCGCCGGGCCCGAGGTCGTGGTCCTGCGTTCCTGCCAGGAGGCACTCGCCAACGCCCGCAAACACGCGGGGAGTTCGTCGACGATCGCGGTCGCCCTGACGTACGCCCACGATTCACTGACGCTCTCCGTACAGGACGACGGCCCCGGCTTCGACCCCGCCGCGCCGGTCGGCGGCTACGGTCTGACCGGGTTGCGCGCCCGGGCCGCGGAAGTGGGCGGCAGGGCCCGTGTGCGCAGCGCGCCCGGCGAGGGCACGACCGTCACCGTCTGTCTACCCGCTCCAAGGAGTGACTCGTGATCCGCATCGTCCTGGCCGACGACCATCCCGTCGTACGGGAAGGGCTGCGCGCGATGCTCAGTGCCGAGCCCGACCTCGATGTGATCGCCGACGCGTCGAGCGGCCCGCAGGCGGAGGCGCTGGCGGCCGAGCTCCGGCCGGACATCGTCCTGATGGACCTGCGGATGCCGGGGGGCGGGGGTGTCGACTCGATCGTGCGGATGACCGAGGCGGGATTGAGCTGCCGGGTCATCGTGCTGACGACGTACGAGACGGACCGGGACATTCTGCGGGCGGTCGAGGCCGGAGCCGCGGGTTACCTCCTGAAGGACCTCCCTCGCGCCGAACTCGCCGACGCCGTCCGCTCCGCCGCGCGCGGCGAGACCGTGCTGGCCCCGTCCGTCGCCGCCCGGCTCGTCGACCGGCTCCGCACGAAGCCGGAGCAGCCGAGGTTGTCCGAGCGTGAGACGGCGGTGCTGCGGCTGGTGGCGGAGGGGTGCACGAACGCCGAGATCGGGCGTCGGCTGTTCATCGGCGAGTCCACCGTGAAGACCCACCTGCTGCGGGCCTTCACCAAACTGGGGGTGGACGACCGAACCGCGGCGGTGACGAGCGCGATGCGCTTCGGCCTACTGGACTGACCCCCGCCCCGAGCCTTTCAGGGGCGCGGGGGCACAAGGGGCGCGGGGAACTGCGCGACCAGCCCCCACCCGCCCGCAGTCGAAGAACACACCCGGGGGCCTGGGGCGGAGCCCCCAGGTTCGGGATGATGGGGGTCCCCCTGCTCGAGCGAAGCCGAGAGCTTGGGGGAGGGTAGGGGCGGCGGGGGCGAGAAACCCGGTCCTCAGCCCAGTCGCGTCTCGAGCTCCGCCACGATCTCGTTCACCCCGACCGCCGCCTGCTCACCGGACTCCATGTCCTTGAGCTGCACCACACCCTCGGCGAGATCCCGCTCACCGGCGACGATCGCGTACCGCGCTCCCGACCGGTTCGCGTTCTTCATCGCCCCCTTGAGCCCCTTGGACCCGTAGGAGAAGTCGGCGGCGATACCGAGCTTCCGCAGCTCGGCCACCTTGGCGAAGAGCACCCGACGGGCCTCCTCACCGAGCGGAACGGCGAACACGCTCGTGGCCGCGGGGAGTTCGAGCGAGACCCCCTCCGCCTCCAGGGCGAGCACCGTGCGGTCGACACCGAGCGCCCAGCCCACCGAAGGCAGCGCGGGCCCGCCGAGCATCTCGGACAGCCCGTCGTAGCGCCCGCCGCCGCCCACCGCGGACTGGGAGCCCAGACCGTCGTGGACGAACTCGAAGGTGGTCCGCGTGTAGTAGTCCAGGCCGCGCACCAGCTTGGGGTCGTCCTCGAAGGCAACCCCCGCCTCCGTGATCAGCTCGCGCACCTCCTCGTGGTACGTCTTGCACGCGTCGCAGAGGTAGTCACGGAGCAACGGCGCGCCCACCAGCTGCTTCTGCACGTCGTCGCGCTTGTCGTCGAGGACCCGGAGGGGGTTGATCTCGGCGCGGCGCAGCGTGTCCTCGTCCAGGTCCAGGCCGCGCAGGAAGTCCTGAAGGGCAGCCCGGTACACGGGACGGCACTCCTGGTCGCCCAGCGAGTTCAGCAGGATGCGGAAGTTCCGCAGCCCCAGCGACCGGTAGGCCTGGTCCGCCAGGATGATCAGCTCGGCGTCGAGCGCCGGATCCTCCGCACCGATCGCCTCGGCGCCGACCTGCGAGAAGTGGCGGTAACGGCCCTTCTGGGGACGCTCGTAGCGGTAGTAGGAGCCGGAGTACCAGAGCTTGACGGGGAGGTTGCCGGCCTTGTGCAAGTTGGCTTCCAGCGCGGCGCGCAGTACGGAGGCCGTGCCCTCGGGGCGCAGGGCGAGCCGGTCGCCGCCCTTGGTCTCGAAGGCGTACATCTCCTTGGTCACGATGTCCGTGGACTCACCGACACCGCGCGCGAAGAGCTCGACGTTCTCGAAGCCGGGCGTCTCGATGTAGCCGTAGCCGGAGTTGCGCAGGGGCGCTGCGATCGCCTCGCGCACGGCGAGGTACTTGGCGCTCTCCGGCGGGATCAGGTCGTAGGTGCCCTTGGGGGCCTTGAAGGTGCTCACGAAAGTCTCTCGTCACATTCCTCGTCGGGGAGCGGGCTCGGCGCCGCGCGCTTGGCGGTCCGCCGCCACCTGCCGCAGATACGGGTTGGTGGCGCGCTCCTGGCCGATGGTCGTCTGGGGGCCGTGGCCGGACAGCACCACGGTCGAGTCGTCGAGCGGCAGGCACACACGGGCCAGCGAGCCGAGCATCTCGTCCATGTCACCGCCGGGCAGGTCGGTGCGTCCGATGGAGCCGGCGAAGAGCAGATCGCCCGAGAAGAAGACCGACGGAATGTCTGATCCGTCGCGGGCTTCGGGCATCTGGAAGGTCACCGACCCCTTCGTATGGCCGGGCGCGTGCGCGACGGACAGCTCCAGACCGGCCAGCTCCAGCCGCGTGCCGTCGGTCAGCGTCCGTACCTCGTCCGGCTCCCCCACGGTCAGCTCGCCCATCAGCGGCATGCCGATGGACCGGCCGAGCGCCCGCTCCGGGTCGCTCATCATGTACCGGTCGTCGGGGTGGATCCAGGCCGGTACGTCGTGGGCGCCGCAGACGGGCACGACCGAGGCCACGTGGTCGATGTGGCCGTGGGTGAGGACGACGGCGACGGGCTTGAGCCGATGCTTCTTGAGTGCGTCCTCGACTCCCTGGGCGGCCTGGTGGCCCGGGTCGATGATCACGCACTCCTCACCGGCGGCGGGGGCGACCAGGTAACAGTTGGTGCCCCAGGCCCCGGCGGGGAACCCGGCAATGAGCACGATCGTCCTTCGTGGTGGCGTACGCGTGATGCCGTACGGGGTGGGTGGCTGTGGATCAGAGCCTACCGGCGCTGCCGATTCCTCAGCTAACCCATATACGGTACGGGGCACACGCAGGCGGTCGGCTCACAAGACGCACGCGTCCCACTTGACGTACGAGACGCATGAGGAGATAACCCGGTGGTCACCCAGGAACAGCGGCGGCGTCAGCTCGCCCGGGAGAAGTTCTTGCGGCAGCAGCAGCGGCGTACGGCCGCGCGGCGCAAGTCACACACGCGCAATACGGTGGTCGCGTCGGTCCTCGGCGTGATCGTCGTCGGCGGTGTGGTGTCGTACGCGACCGGGCTCTTCAAGAACGACGACAAGAAGGCCAACGCGGGCGCGGAGGTCACGCCGAGCGCCTCCCCGACCAGCAAGGCGCCGGACCCGTGCGCCAAGCCCGCCGAAGGCGCGGTGAAGTCGCTGAGCTGGAAGACGGAGCCGGCGATGAGCATCGACAAGTCGGCGAACTACACGATGAAGCTGGCGACGACCTGCGGCGACATAGACGTCGCGCTGAAGACGGCCGCGGCCCCGCACACGGTGAACTCGTTCGACTTCCTCGCGGGCAAGGGGTTCTTCGACCACACCAAGTGCCACCGGCTCACGACGAACGGCATCTACGTGCTGCAGTGCGGTGACCCGAAGGGCACCGGCAGCGGCGGTCCCGGGTACACGATCCCGGACGAGAACCTGAAGGACACCAGCCTCAAGGGCGGCATCTACCCGGCGGGCACGATCGCGATGGCCAACACCGGCCAGAAGCACACCGGTGGCAGCCAGTTCTTCCTCGTGTACCAGGACAGTCAGCTACCGGCCAGCTACACACCGTTCGGAACTATTTCCAAGTCCGGCCTCACGGTCCTCAAGAAGATCGCCGCGGCCGGAGAGAGCACAGGCCAGGGCGACGGGGCGCCCAACGCGACGGTCGTGATCAACAAGCTGACCGTGGCGAAATCCTGACCGTCAACTGCGAAATTTCGGTCGCGCTGGATGCGGACAGCCGCCGGGCTGGTCGCCTATGTTGGCCGTGACGAAACTGTGGACGATGCCCAGGGGCGCTGAAGCCCCTCGCAGGCATCATGTGGAGGAGGCGCTGTGAGCAGCGACCCGTGGGGCCGCGTCGACGAGACGGGGACCGTGTACGTGCGTACGGCCGACGGCGAGCAGGTCGTCGGTTCCTGGCAGGCCGGCTCCCCTGATGAGGCGCTGGCCTACTTCGAGCGCAAGTACGAAGGCCTGGTTGTCGAGATCGGCCTCCTCGAGCGACGAGTGAAAACCACCGACCTGTCGGCGAAGGACGCCCAGATCGCGATCGACCATATTCGCGGACAGGTGGACGCCCATCACGCGGTCGGCGATCTGGAGGCGCTGAAGAAGCGGCTGGACAAGCTCGTCGAGACGGTCGACGCGCGCCGTGAGGAGCGCAAGGTCCAGCGTGCGAAGCAGTCCGACGAGGCACGGCACTCCAAGGAGGCGCTGGTCGTCGAGGCGGAGGAGCTGGCGCAGAGCGACCAGTGGCGGGCGGCCGGTGAGCGGCTGCGCTCCCTGGTGGACACCTGGAAGGGGCTGCCGCGACTCGACCGCAAGTCGGACGACGAGCTGTGGCACCGCTTCTCGCACGCGCGCTCGGCGTTCTCCAAGCGCCGCAAGGCGCACTTCGCCTCGCTGGACGCGCAGCGCGAGGACGCCCGTAAGACCAAGGAGAAGCTGGTCGCGGAGGCCGAGTCGCTGTCCGCCTCCACGGACTGGGGTCCGACGGCGGCGCGTTACCGCGAGCTGATGGCGGACTGGAAGGCCGCGGGCCGCGCCCAGCGTGAGCACGAGGACGACCTGTGGAACCGCTTCCGCGGCGCCCAGGACGTGTTCTTCGCGGCGCGCAGCTCGGTCTTCGCCGAGCGGGACGCCGAGCAGTCGGAGAACCTGAAGCTCAAGGAGGAGCTGGCCGAGGAGGCCGAGAAGCTCGTCCCGGTGCAGGACCTGAAGGCCGCCCGCGCCGCCTTCCGTTCCATCAACGAGCGCTGGGAGGCCATCGGTCACGTGCCGCGCGACGCCCGCCCGAAGGTCGAGGGCCGGATGCACGCGGTGGAGCGGGCTCTGCAGGAGTCCGAGGAGGCCGAGTGGCGCCGGACCAACCCGGAGGCACGCGCGCGTGCCGAGGGTCTGACCGGTCAGCTGCAGGCCGCCGTGGACAAGCTCCAGGGCCAGATCGAGACGGCGCGTGCCGCGGGCAACACTTCGAGGGCCGACAAGCTCCAGAAGGAGCTCGATGGCCGTCAGGCGCTGCTGGACCAGGCGTTGAAGGGTCTGCAGGAGTTCGGCGGCTGAGGCGGCCGAGGCGGCTGGGTTTTCCCGCCACTACGTAGAGGGGCTCCCGTACGGTGCGTACGGGAGCCCCTCTACGTAGTGCCCGTTGACGGCGGCGGCCCGTCGACGAGCCGCCGGGACGCGGACGTCAGGACCCGTCGGAGGGCCTGCGCGCCGAGGTCACCCGGTACACGTCGTACACGCCTTCCACACCCCTGACCGCCTTCAGGACGTGCCCCAGGTGCTTGGGGTCGCCCATCTCGAAGGTGAAGCGGGAGGTGGCGACGCGGTCGCGGGAGGTCTGGACGGCCGCGGACAGGATGTTGACGTGCTGGTCGGACAGGACGCGGGTGACGTCCGACAGGAGCCGGGAGCGGTCCAGTGCCTCGACCTGGATGGCCACCAGGAAGACCGAGGACTGGGTGGGCGCCCACTCGACCTCGAGGATGCGCTCGGGCTCGCGGGAGAGCGAGTCGACGTTGACGCAGTCGCTGCGGTGCACCGATACGCCGCTGCCGCGGGTGACGAAGCCGATGATGGGGTCGCCGGGGACGGGCGTACAACAGCGGGCGAGCTTGACCCACACGTCCTCGACGCCCTTGACGACGACACCGGGGTCGGCGTTGGAGCGGCGCTTGCGGCCGCGGCCGCGCGCGGGCGGGACACTCTCGTCGATCTCCTCGGTGGCCGCCTCCTCGCCGCCGAGGGCCTGAACCAGCTTCTGCACGACGCTCTGCGCGGTGACATGGCCCTCGCCGATCGCCGCGTACAGCGAGGAGATGTCGGGGTAGCGCATCTCGTGCGCGAGGGTGACCAGGGAGTCGCCGGTGAGGATGCGCTGGATCGGCAGGTTCTGCTTGCGCATCGCGCGGGCGATGGCGTCCTTGCCCTGCTCGATCGCCTCGTCACGGCGCTCCTTGGAGAACCAGGCGCGGATCTTGTTGCGGGCGCGCGGGGACTTCACGAAGCCCAGCCAGTCGCGGGAGGGGCCCGCGCCGGCCGCCTTGGAGGTGAAGACCTCCACCAAGTCGCCGTTGTCCAGGGTGGATTCGAGCGGGACGAGGCGTCCGTTGACCCGTGCGCCTATCGTCCGGTGGCCGACCTCCGTGTGGACCGCGTACGCGAAGTCCACCGGTGTCGCGCCGGCCGGAAGCGCTATGACATCACCCTTGGGTGTGAAGACGAAGACCTCGTTGCGGGACAGGTCGAAGCGCAGGGACTCCAGGAACTCGCTCGGGTCCTCGGTCTCCTTCTGCCAGTCGAGCAACTGGCGCAGCCACGCCATGTCGTTGACGGTGTCCTGACCCGCGCTCCCCTTGGCAGCCCGGGGCACGTCCGTACGGATCTTGGAGGAACCGGCGACGGTCTCCTGCTTGTACTTCCAGTGCGCGGCGATGCCGTACTCGGCACGGCGGTGCATGTCGAACGTGCGGATCTGGAGTTCGACCGGCTTGCCGTTGGGCCCGATGACCGTCGTGTGCAGCGACTGGTACATGTTGAACTTGGGCATCGCGATGTAGTCCTTGAACCGGCCGGGGACCGGGTTCCATCGCGCGTGCACGGTGCCGAGGGCCGCGTAGCAGTCGCGGACGGTGTCCACGAGGACGCGGATGCCCACCAGGTCGTAGATCTCCGCGAAGTCACGGCCGCGGACGATCATCTTCTGGTAGACGGAGTAGTAGTGCTTCGGGCGGCCGGTGACCGTTGCCTTGATGCGGGCGGCGCGCAGGTCGGCCTGGACCTCGTCGGTCACTATGGCGAGGTATTCGTCGCGCTTGGGGGCGCGCTCGGCGACCAGGCGCACGATCTCGTCGTACATCTTGGGGTAGAGGATCGCGAACGCGAGGTCCTCCAGCTCCCACTTGATGGTGTTCATGCCCAGGCGGTGGGCGAGCGGCGCGTAGATCTCCAGGGTCTCGCGCGCCTTCTTCTCCTGCTTCTCGCGCTTGAGGTAGCGCATGGTGCGCATGTTGTGCAGGCGGTCGGCGAGCTTGATGACCAGGACGCGGGGGTCCTTGGCCATGGCGACGACCATCTTGCGGACGGTCTCGGCCTGCGCGGCCTCGCCGAACTTGACCTTGTCGAGCTTGGTGACGCCGTCGACGAGCAGGGCGACCTGGTCGCCGAAGTCGCGCTTGAGCGTGTCCAGGCCGTACTCGGTGTCCTCGACGGTGTCGTGCAGGAGACCGGCCATCAGCGTGGCGGGGTCCATGCCCAGCTCCGCCAGGATCGTCGTGACGGCGAGCGGATGCGTGATGTACGGGTCGCCGCTCTTGCGCTTCTGGCCGCGGTGCCAGCGCTCGGCGACCTGGTAGGCCTTCTCGATCTGTCGCAGCGTCGACGTCTCGATCTTCGGGTCGTTGCTGCGCACTATCCGCAGCAACGGCTCCAGGACCGGGTTGTACGGGTTCGAACGCTGCACGCCGAGCCGGGCCAGGCGGGCGCGGACGCGGTTGGAGGAGGAGCTGGGGCGGCCGGACGGGGCGGCCGTGGAACGGACCGCCGGGGTGTTCGCGGGGCGCTCGGGAGAAGCCGGCTTGGGGCGTGGCTGCTCGGCCGCCTTGTCGTCGGGCGCGGACTGGGCGTGCTCGACCGGCCCGCTCGTGGCGTTCTTGGCGGGCGTCGCCGCGGGGGCCGAGACAGGCTCGGGCTTGGCGGCGGTGAGTGGCTGGGCCTCGTCTGGCAAGAGGGCTCCTCGTGCGCGTTCCGGGTCCCCCGGTCAGGCTCCGGAAACCCCATGGTAGCGATCCTGGGCGTCGGGCTCGCTTTCGGCCGCTGGGGCGGCCTCGTACAGGAGGAACGCGAGAGGCGGGCTCCGGATTCCTCCGGGCCCGCCTCCGCGGTGTCCTACGGGTGTCTCAGGGCCTTCCCAGGCCTTTCCCGGGGCTTTCCCCCAGGTGTCGCGACGGCGGCCCTCAGACCTTGAGGAGCGCCTCCAGCGGAGCGCCCGCGAGAGCGGGCTCCAGACGGCCGCGGCCGCCCAGGAAACCGAGCTCCATCAGCACGGCGACGCCCGCGACCTCGGCGCCCGCCCGGCGGATGAGCTGAAGCGAGGCTTCGGCGGTGCCGCCGGTGGCGAGGACGTCGTCGACGACCAGGACGCGGTCGGCCCCGCTCAGGTCCTCGGCGTGCACCTCGATCTCGGCGGAGCCGTACTCCAGGTCGTACGACTGCGACAGGGTCGCTCCGGGGAGCTTGCCCGCCTTGCGTACGGGGATGAAGCCGATCCCGGCGCGGACGGCGACGGGGGCACCGAGGATGAAGCCGCGGGCCTCCAGACCGACGATCTTCGTGGCCTCGGCCCGCACGGCGATCTCCGCCAGCGCGTCGGTGAGCGCCGTGAAGGCCGCCGGGTCCGCCAGGAGCGGGGTGATGTCCTTGAACATCACCCCCGGCTCCGGGTAGTCGGCCACGTCGCGGATACGGCTGAGCAGCAGCGTCGTGATGTCCGTGAGCTCGGTCATCGGCGCTTCCCCGAGGGTCGGCCACGGCCCCGATTGCGGGACGCGGGCTGGTTGCGCGGGCCGACGACCATGGGCGCGTCGTCCTCCGGCTCGTCGTCCAGCATCACGTCGGTGATCTCGGTCTCCAGGGGCTCGCCCTTGGCGGCGGCCTGGGCCCGCTTGGCGAGGACGCGCTTCCTGAGGGCCTTCATCTGCGGCTCGCGCTCCTTGAGGTCGGCGACGAGCGGCGTGGCGATGAAGATCGAGGAGTACGCACCGGCCGCGAGGCCGACGAACAGCGACAGCGAGATGTCGTTGAGCATGCCGGCGCCGAGGACACCGCCACCGATGAACAGCAGGCCGGCGACCGGCAGCAGCGCGACCACCGTGGTGTTGATCGAACGGACCAGAGTGCCGTTGATCGAGCGGTCGGCGATCTCGCTGTACGTGTAGCGGGTCTGCTTGGTGATGTCCTTCGTCTGCTCCTTGAGGCTGTCGAAGACGACGACCGTGTCGTAGAGCGAGTAACCGAGGATGGTGAGCAGACCGATCACGGTGCCCGGGGTGACCTCGAAGCCGACCAGGGCGTAGATGCCGACCGTGATCGTGATGTCGTGGATCAGGGCCACGAGCGCGGCCACGGCCATGCGCCACTCGAACGCGATCGCCAGGTAGATCACGACGAGGACCATGAAGATCGCCAGGCCCTCCCAGGCCTTGTTGGCGATCTGGTCACCCCAGCTGGGGCCGACCAGGTCCGCGTTGATCGACTCCGTGTTGACGTTCAGGTCCTTGGCGAGGTCGTCCTTGATCTTGTCGGACTTGTCCGTGTCGATGCCGGCGACCTGGATGCGCAGTCCGCCGTTGCCGAGCTTCTGGACGACCGCGTCGTGGCCGGACGAGTTCTGCGCGTACGTCTCGGCCTGGGCCACCGAGACGCTGGTCTTCCCGGTGGTGAAGACGGCGCCGCCCTGGAACTCGATGCCCATGTTCAGGCCGCGCACCGTCAGGCCGAGGATGGCCGTGATGGTGATCAGGATCGAGATGCCGTACCAGATCTTGCGCTTGCCGACGAAGTCGTAGCCGATCTCGCCGCGGTGGAGCCGGGCGCCGAGGGTGCCGAGTTTCGACATCTCACGCCTCCTTCGGGTCGACGGGGGCGGAGGGACGGCGCGTACGGCGCAGCGGGGGCTTGGCGCCCAGGGCCTTGGGGTCGAGGCCGGACCACTTGTTGCCGCTCGCGTAGAACTTCCGGCGGGCGAGGAGCGTCATCAGCGGCTTGGTGAAGAAGAACACGACGACCACGTCGAGCACCGTGGTCAGACCGAGCGTGAACGCGAAGCCCTGGACCTTGCCGACGGTGACGATGAAGAGCACAGCGGCGGCGAGGAACGACACGAAGTCGGAGACCAGGATGGTGCGCCGGGCGCGCGGCCAGGCACGCTCCACGGCCGGGCGCAGGGAGCGGCCCTCGCGGATCTCGTCCCGGATGCGTTCGAAGAACACGATGAACGAGTCCGCTGTGATTCCGATCGCGACGATCGCACCACAGACCGCAGGCAGGTTCAGCGCGAAGCCGATGGTGGGACCGAGCAGCGCCATGATCACGTACGTGAGGGCGCCCGAGACCAGCAGGGAGGGGATGGCGATGATCGACAGGCCCCGGTAGTAGACCACCAGGTAGATGACGACCAGGCCGAGGCCGATGGCGCCCGCGATCAGACCGGCGTGCAGCTGCTCGCCGCCGAGCGCGGCGGTCACCGTGGTGACGCTCGACTCCTTGAAGTCGAGCGGCAGCGAGCCGTACTTCAGCATGTTCGCCAGGCTCTGTGCCTCGGTCTGGTCGAAGCTGCCGGAGATCTCCGCGTTGCCGCCGGTCAGCGCCTGGCTGACTGACGGGTCGGAGACGACCTCACCGTCGAGGACGATCGCGAACTGGTTCTGCGGCTGCTGGTTCTTCGCGAGCTTGCCGGTGATGTCGGCGAACCTCTTGGAGCCACCGGAGGTGAACTCCATGGTGACCTTCCAGCCCGCCGCGCTCTGGGTGTCGAAGACCGCCGCGGCGCTCTTGATGTCCGTGCCCTTGACCTCGGCGGGGCCGAGGACGTACTTCTGCCACTGGCCCGAGGAGTTCTTGCCACAGGCGATGGTGGTGTCGGTGGGCTTGGAGCCCTCGCCGGCCTTGGCGCGCTGCGCCTTGTCCGTGCAGTCGAGCGCCGTGTACTGGGCCTGGAGTTTGGTGGCCGCGGCGCTGGCGCTCGCGCTCGCGCTGCTGCTCGCCGACGGCGAGGCGCTGGAGGAGGCCGAAGGGCTGGCCGAGGAGCTCGCGGAGCTGCTCGCGGACGGCGTGGAGTCCGCCTTCAGGGCGTCGGTGACCGCGCGGCCCTGGGAGGTGGCGGAGGACGTCGGGCTCGCGGAGCTCGACGAGGTCGCCTTGTCCGTGGCCTTCGAGGAGGAGCTGCTCGAGGCGCTGGGCGACGGGCTGGCCGTCGCGGCCGAACCGGAGACCTCGGTGGTCAGGACCGGACGGAAGTAGAGCTTCGCGGTGGTGCCGACCTGGTCCCGGGCCTCCTTGGAGTTCGTGCCCTTGGGGATGTTGACAATGATGTTGTCGGATCCCTGGGTCTGCACCTCGGCCTCAGAGACGCCGAGACCGTTGACACGGCGGTTCATGATGTCGACCGCGGTGTTCATGTTGGTCTTGTTGATCGCGTTCGGCTGGCCCGGCTCGTTCTTCGCCGTGAGCGTGATGCTCGTGCCGCCGGCGAGGTCGATGCCGAGACGCGGGGTGGGATGCCCGGAGAGGAACATCCCCCCCGTGAGCGCCGCGATGGCGATCAGGATGAAGGCCAGCGAGCGCCCCGGCCTGCTCTGGGCGCTCGCGCTCCGGCCCTTCTTCGGTGCTGCCACCTTCTCGTACTCCCTCTCGGGCCGCCGTGCGCGGGGTCAGCGCGGGGGCGGCCATGACATGGTGTCGGGATTCCGTGCGAAAACGCAGGTCCCGGAGGTGCGGAGCGCAAGCGGATCGCGCCGCGTCCCCGGGGCGTGACTACTTCGCGTCGGACTCGCCGTCGGTCTTCTTCGGCTCTGCTTCGTCGGCCTCGTCGGCCTTCGCCTCGGCGGGCTTGTCGGACGGCTCGGCGGCCACGTCCTTCTTGCCGAGGTCGAGGGGCTTGTCGTCGGAGGCGTCGGAAGAGGCGTCGGCGGCGGGCTCGTCGGTCTCGGTGAGGGAGGAGGCGTCGTCGGGAACAACCGACCCGTCCGCATCCAGGTCGTGCTCGGCGCCGTGGACGATGCGGTTGTACTCGTCGTCGGAAAGCACGGCGCCGATCGCGTTCTTCGCAAACAGCAGGTCGACGCCCGGGGCGGCGTCAAGGAGGACCGAGTCCTCGTTGACCTCCTTGACAGTGGCGTACATGCCACCGATCGTGCGCACGCCGGAGCCGGGCTGCAGCTCATTGCGCATGGAAGCGGCCTGCTGCTGCTTCTTCTTGGCCGACCGGGTCATCAGGAACATGGCCCCGATGAGCACGATGAACGGGAGGAGGGTCACGAGACTCACGGGTCGGAACTTCCTTCTTCGACCGCGATGGTGAGCGGCCTGCTGGATGGGGGTATGTATGCCGTCGACAAGGGCGGCATCGGCGGAGTCTAAGCGAGTCCGCACTCAGGGAACAACGCTCAGCATGGCACCGGGGTTCCTGACCCCGCGAGTGCCCGCGCCGTCACGCCCCGAACAGGTCCCCTTGTCCGTTTCCCCCCGCTGACCGGCGCGGCGGCGTCAGACCGAGATGGGCCCATGCGGCCGGGGTCGCCACCCGGCCGCGCGGTGTACGGGCGAGCAGTCCCTCCCGTACGAGGAAGGGCTCGGCGACCTCCTCGACGGTCTCGCGCTCCTCCCCCACCGCGACCGCGAGCGTGGACAGACCGACCGGGCCGCCGCCGAACAGCTTGAGCAGGGCCTCCAGGACACCGCGGTCGAGCCGGTCGAGGCCGCGGGCGTCGACCTCGTAGACCTTGAGCGCGGCCGCGGCGATCTCGCGCGTGATGATCCCGTCCGCCTTGACCTGCGCGTAGTCCCGGACGCGGCGCAGCAGACGGTTGGCGATACGGGGCGTGCCGCGGGAGCGCCCCGCGATCTCGGCGGCGCCTTCCGAGCCGATCTCCACGTCGAGGAGATTCGCGGAGCGGTGGATGACGCGCTGGAGCTCCGCGGGCTCGTAGAACTCCATGTGCGCGGTGAAGCCGAAGCGGTCGCGCAGCGGGGGCGGCAGCAGACCCGCGCGTGTGGTGGCGCCGACCAGCGTGAACGGCGGCAGCTCCAGCGGGATCGCGGTGGCGCCGGGGCCCTTGCCGACGATCACGTCGACGCGGAAGTCCTCCATCGCCATGTAGAGCATCTCCTCGGCGGGCCGGGACATGCGGTGGATCTCGTCCAGGAACAGCACCTCGCCCTCCTGGAGCGAGGAGAGGATCGCCGCCAGGTCACCGGCGTGCTGGATGGCGGGGCCGCTGGTGATGCGGATGGGGGCGCCCATCTCGGCGGCGATGATCATCGAGAGGGTGGTCTTGCCGAGGCCGGGGGCGCCGGAGAGCAGCACGTGGTCGGCGGTGGCTCCGCGCGCCCGGGCGGCGCGCAGCACGAGGTCGAGCTGCTCGCGCACCTTCTCCTGGCCGATGAACTCGTCCAGGTCCTTGGGGCGCAGGGCCGCCTCGACGGCCTGGTCCTCACGGTCGGCGGACGCGCCGACGAGCCGCTCGGCGTCGCTCTCGTCGGTCGTGTCGTCCCAGTTCACTGAAGTTCTCCTAGCCGTGGCATGCCGGCTGTGTCATCGGGTCGGGGGTCCCGGGGGCTCCCCGGGAAGGCACAGCGTGCACGTGTGCCTCGCGGTCTGGTGGTCGGGCGGCCGGTGGTTCAGCGGGCGCGGTTGAGGGTCTGGAGGGCGGCCTTGAGCAGCTGGCCCACCTGGGGTGTGCCCTCGGCGGCCTCGGCCTGCGGGGCGACGGCGGAGACGGCCTCGTCGGCCTCGCGCGTGGCGTACCCGAGGCCGATCAGCGCGGCGTGCAACTGGTCGCGCCAGCCGGTGCTGACCGGAGCGCCGATGCCGGTGCTCGTGCCGAGGGGCTCGCCGAGCCGGTCCTTGAGCTCCAGCAGGAGCTTCTGGGCTCCCCTCTTGCCGATGCCGGGAACGGCCGTGAGCGTCTTCTCGTCACCCGTGGCGATCGCGCGGCGCAGGGCGTCGGGCGAGTGGGTGGCGAGCATGGCCTGCGCGAGGCGCGGGCCGACACCGCTGGCGGTCTGGAGCAGCTCGAAGGTCCCGCGCTCGTCGTCGTCCGCGAAGCCGTACAGCGTCAGGGAGTCCTCGCGCACGACGAGGGAGGTGGCGAGCTTGGTCTGCTGTCCCATCCGGAGCCCTGAGAGCGTATTGGGCGAGCACTGGACGGCGATGCCGATGCCGCCGACCTCGACGACCGCGGAGTCCGGGGCGAGGGCGGCGACCGGGCCGCTGACGAAGGCGATCATGCGGTACGGCCTTTCGAAGCGTGCTGCGATGCGGGTTTCGACGCGTGCAGGGCGGCGGCCTGTTGGAGCCGGTTCTGCGCGACGGCCTGCTGGAGTCGATTCTGCGCGGGGGCGCGCCAGATGTGACAGATGGCGAGGGCGAGGGCGTCCGCGGCGTCGGCGGGCTTGGGCGGCGCGTCGAGCCTGAGCAGCCTCGTGACCATGGCACCGACCTGGGCCTTGTCCGCGCGTCCGCTGCCGGTGACGGCGGCCTTGACCTCGCTCGGGGTGTGCAGGGCGACCGTCAGGCCGCGGCGGGCGGCGCAGAGCATGGCGACGGCGCTGGCCTGGGCCGTGCCCATCACCGTCCGCACGTTGTGCTGGCTGAACACCCGCTCCACGGCGACGACTTCGGGCTCGTACTCGTCGAGCCACTGCTCGATGCCCTGCTCGATGGCGACGAGGCGCAGGCCCAACTCGGCGTCCACCGGAGTGCGTACGACTCCGACGCCGCGCAGGGTCAGGGGTCGGCCCGCGACGCCTTCGACCACCCCGACACCGCATCGGGTCAGTCCCGGGTCAACGCCCAGCACCCGCACCCCAAACCCCCCTTTGCGGCTGAGCCGCCGCCGCTCTCGCGGAAGTGGCCGATCGCCGTCGTGGTTCCTCGATCGATGGTTGCGGTCCGGTGGACTGCGATCATCATCCGTCCCCGACAGGCTAACCGCTGCCACTGACAACGACGGCGGGCCGGCAGGACGTGTCCCGCGGGCCCGCCGAAATGAATCCTTGGCAGCTCAGGCGTCGACCTTGGCCATCACGTCGTCGCTCACGTCGAAGTTGGCGAAGACGTTCTGCACGTCGTCGCTGTCCTCCAGGGCGTCGATCAGCTTGAAGATCTTCCGGGCGCCCTCTTCGTCGAGCTCGACCTGCATGGTCGGGACGAAGTTGGCCTCGGCGGAGTCGTAGTCGACGCCGGCGTCCTGGAGGGCCGTGCGGACCGCGACCAGGTCGGTGGCCTCGGAGATGACCTCGAAGGACTCGCCGAGGTCGTTGACCTCTTCGGCACCCGCGTCGAGCACGGCACCCAGGACGTCGTCCTCGGTCAGCTCGCCCTTGGGGACGATGACGACGCCCTTGCGGTTGAAGAGGTACGAGACGGAGCCCGGGTCGGCCATGTTGCCGCCGTTGCGCGTCATGGCGACGCGGACGTCCGAGGCGGCACGGTTGCGGTTGTCGGTGAGGCACTCGATGAGCACCGCGACACCGTTCGGCCCGTAACCCTCGTACATGATCGTCTCGTAGTCGGCGCCACCGGCCTCGAGACCGGCGCCGCGCTTGACCGCGGAGTCGATGTTCTTGTTCGGGACCGAGCTCTTCTTGGCCTTCTGGATGGCGTCGAACAGCGTCGGGTTGCCGCCCGGGTCAGCGCCACCGGTGCGGGCCGCGACCTCGATGTTCTTGATCATCTTCGCGAAGAGCTTGCCGCGCTTGGCGTCGATCACGGCCTTCTTGTGCTTCGTCGTAGCCCATTTAGAGTGGCCGGACATCTGCCTGTCTCCTTCGCGTAACCCATCCTGTACGAACTCCCCCGGACCTTGAGGATCTGGGGGACCCCCAGATCCTACAAGGACTCCGGTATCCGGTTCGCGCGCACCATGTCGACGAACAGGCCGTGCACGCGGTGGTCGCCGGTGAGTTCCGGGTGGAACGACGTGGCGAGCGCGGTGCCCTGACGTACGGCGACGATGTGACCCTCGTGCTCGGCGAGCACTTCGGCCGCGGCGCCCACGGACTCGACCCAGGGGGCGCGGATGAAGACGCCCTCTACAGGATCGCCCTCGACGCCCCGGACGTCGACCGCCGCTTCGAAGGACTCGTTCTGACGTCCGAAGGCGTTGCGGCGCACGATCATGTCGATGCCGCCGATCGTCTCCTGGCCCGAGCGCGGGTCGAGGATCTTGTCGGCGAGCATGATCATGCCGGCGCAGGTGCCGTAGACCGGCATGCCGCCGCGCACACGCGCGCGGAGGGGCTCCATCATGCCGAACAGGACGGCCAGCTTGGAGATGGTGGTGGACTCGCCGCCGGGGATGACCAGGCCGTCCACCTCGGCGAGCTCCTCGGGACGCCGCACCGGCCTGGCCACGGCGTCCGCCGAGGCCAGGGCGATGAGGTGCTCCCGTACGTCGCCCTGGAGTGCCAGGACGCCTATGACAGGTGCGTCAGTCATGTACGTGATGCCTTTGTCCGGTCTCTGGTGTCCGGCCTCTTACCAGCCGCGGTTGGCGTAGCGCTCGGTCTCGGGGAGGGTGTCGCAGTTGATGCCGACCATGGCCTCGCCCAGGTTGCGGGAGGCGTCCGCGATGATCTTCGGGTCGTCGTAGAAGGTGGTCGCCTTCACGATGGCGGCGGCGCGCTTGGCCGGGTCGCCGGACTTGAAGATGCCGGAGCCCACGAAGACGCCCTCGGCGCCGAGCTGACGCATGAGAGCGGCGTCGGCGGGGGTCGCGACACCACCGGCGGAGAACAGCACGACCGGGAGCTTGCCGAGCTCGGCGACCTCCTTGACCAGCTCGTACGGGGCGCGCAGGTCCTTGGCGGCGGCGTACAGCTCGTTGTTGTCGAAGCCGCGCAGCCGGGCGATCTCGTTCTTGATCTGGCGCAGGTGACGGACGGCCTCGACGACGTTGCCGGTGCCGGCCTCGCCCTTGGAGCGGATCATGGCGGCGCCCTCGGCGATGCGGCGCAGGGCCTCGCCCAGGTTGGTGGCACCGCAGACGAAGGGGGTCGTGAAGGCCCACTTGTCGGAGTGGTTGACCTCGTCGGCCGGGGTGAGGACCTCGGACTCGTCGATGTAGTCGACACCGAGGGACTGGAGGACCTGGGCCTCGACGAAGTGGCCGATGCGGGACTTGGCCATGACGGGGATGGAGACCGCGTCGATGATCTCCTCGATCATGTTCGGGTCCGACATACGGGCCACGCCGCCGTCCTTGCGGATGTCGGCGGGCACCCGCTCGAGGGCCATGACGGCCACGGCGCCGGCGTCCTCGGCGATCTTCGCCTGCTCGGCGTTGACCACGTCCATGATCACGCCGCCCTTGAGCTGCTCCGCCATGCCGCGCTTGACGCGGGCGGTGCCGGTTGCGGCGTTCTCGGCGGACTGGGCGGTGTTGGAGAGCGTGCTGGACACGGATTGACCTCACTCGGTGAAAGAGGGTTTCTGCAGCACTGAGGAAACGTGAGTGGACCAGTCCACAACAAGGGCCAATGGGGAGCCGGTGGATCCTTTTCGCCCCCGCATCGGCCTGCACGGCCTCGTCCCCGAACGCCGGACAGGCTGAAAGATGCGCGCAGCGCCCCTTCAGGGGCGCGGGGAACTGCGCGGCCCGCCGGGCCCGCAGCCCCGGAGCAGCGCCCACCCACCCGCGGCCGAAAGCAACCCCCGTCGTCAGGTCGTGGGGCGGTCCGCCAGCGCGGTGGGCGGCTCGTCGTCCATTTCGAAGGCCATGGGGAAGGGCGCATGACCGGCAAGGCGGAACCAGCGGACCTTGCGGTGGCGACGAAGAGCGCGGGCGGCACGTACCGCGTCGTTGTGGAACCGCCGAGCCATCGGCACCCGCCGCACCGCCTGCGCGAGCTCGGTCGCCGCCGCATCCCCGCCCGGCGCCTCCCGCACCGCCTCCACCTGCTGCACCTCTCCGAAGACGGCCCGCAGGGCCTGGCTGAGGTCGCTCTCGGCCACCTCGCGCTGCTCCTCCTCCGCCTGCCGCGCGGCATGCGCGGCCTCGTAGAGCACGATCGAGGCGGCGGGATCGAGCACCCCGGAGGTCGCCAACTCCTGGGCGACCGAGGCGCGGCGCAACAACTGCGCGTCGAGCGCGGCGCGGGCGGCGTCGATCCGGGCGTGCAGCCGGTCGAGACGCCCCGCGGTCCAGCTCAGGTAGAGGCCGATCGCGACGAGGCCGACGAGGATCCAGATGAGGGTTGCGGTCACGGGCGGCAAGGCTACCCGGGTGTGGTCACCCCTCCCCCACGTCCCAGGCGCAACGGAAACCGCCGTGCCCGGTGGAGGAGTCAGGGGTGTTCCTCGACCGGGCGGCCACCCGGTAGCGGTTGCAGTACGAGGCGCGGCACAGGTAGGAGCCCCCGCGGATGACCCGCTCGCCGGGGTCCGTCGCCGAGGTCTCGGCCGAGGTCCCGAAGGGCGCGGTGAAGGCGTCCGCTCGGGCGACCGGTACAACACTTCGGGCAACGGAACCGGTCCTTCGCCGTCGTCCGGGTGGCCCTCGCCGAAGGCGTCGCCCATGCGGAACTCGCCGCCCGGCAGCGTGACGGCGGCGGCGTCAGGCGCGGGAGGGGGACGAGGAGGCCTGGGACGGTCGCCGGTGCGCGTGCCGGTGCGCGGCACCGGTACGCAGAGTTGGAGAAGCGAACTGGCCTCCCCGTGGAACCGGCCTTCCCGTGCGAACCGGCCTCCCCGCGCGCGGGTGCGCCGCACGCCCCTCCCCGCCCGGCGTCGGCGTGTCCCGCACGCTCAGTCCCGGGCCAGTCCGAACCGCGCCCGCAGCCCCGTCCGTTCGTCCGCCGCGACCGCCGCCGCGCCGTCCGTGACCGTCTCGTAGACGGACAGGATGTCCGCGCCGACGGTCGACCAGTCGAAGCGCCGTACGTGGGCGCTGCCCCGCGCGCGGAGTTCGGCCCGGCGCTCGGGGTCACCGAGCAGGCGCAGGGCCGCGGCGGCCAGGTCGTCCGCGTCCTCGTTGGCGAAGAGTTCGCCGGCCGCGCCCTGGTCGAGGACCTGCGCGAAGGCGTCGAGGTCGGAGGCCAGCACCGGCGCGCCCGCCGACATCGCCTCCACGAGGATGATGCCGAAGCTCTCGCCGCCGGTGTTGGGCGCCACGTACAGGTCGACGCTGCGCAGGAAGCGGGCCTTGTCCTCGTCGCTGACCATGCCGAGGAACTCGACGCGCGAGCGCATCTCGGCGGGCAGGGACTCGACGGCCTCCTCCTCGTCACCGCGTCCGGCGACCAGGAGCCGGGTTCCCGGGCGCTCGGCGAGGATCTTGGGCAGGGCCTTCATGAGGACGGGCAGGCCCTTGCGGGGCTCGTCGATGCGGCCGATGAAGCCGAGGGTGTCGCCCTGCCACTCGGGCTTGGGCTTGGCGCGGGCGAAGAAGTCGACGTCGACGCCGTTCGGGATGACGACCGCGTCGCCGCCCAGGTGCTCGACGAGGGTGCGGCGGGCGTACTCGCTCACCGCGATCCGCGCGCTGATCTTCTCCAGGGCCGCCTGGAGGATCGAGTACGCGGCGACCATGGCCCGCGAGCGCGGGTTGGAGGTGTGGAAGGTGGCGACGATGGGGCCCTGCGCGGCCCAGCACGCGAGCAGGCCGAGCGAGGGCGAGGCCGGCTCGTGGATGTGGATCACGTCGAAGGTGCCGTCGTGCAGCCAGCGCCGCACCCGGGCCGCCGACAGGAAGCCGAAGTTCAGGCGCGCCACGGAGCCGTTGTAGGGCACCGGGACCGCGCGGCCCGCCGAGACGACATACGGCGGCAGCGGTGTCTCGTCGTCCGCGGGGGCGAGCACGGAGACCTCGTGTCCGCGGCGGATGAGGTGTTCGGCCAGGTCACGGATGTGGAACTGGACGCCGCCCGGCACGTCCCAGGAGTAGGGGCAGACGATGCCGATCCTCACGGAGTCCTCTTCTCGGAATCCCTCTGGGCGTTGTCAGGATCCTTGTTGTCAGGATTTCCGCTGTCAGAATCCCTGTTGTCAGGATCCTTCCCGGGATCGAGGTCCTTGAGCCACAAGCGCTGCAGCATGTGCCAGTCCTCCGGATGTTCGGCGATACCCGTGGCGAAGGCGTCGGCCAGCGCCTGTGTCATGACAGACGTCTTCTCGGCCCGGGTGCCTGTCTCGGGGACCTCGACGGGCGGATGCACACGGCCCTGCATCACGGGTGAGTCGTCGTACCAGAGCGTGACCGGCAGCAGGACGGCTCCGGTCTGCTGGGCGAGCAGCGCCGGGCCCGCGGGCATCCGGGTCGTCTCGCCGAAGAACTCCACCTCGACGCCCGAGGCCGACAGATCACGCTCGGCGACCAGGCAGATCAGTCCGCCGTCCCGCAGCCGCCGGGCCAGCATGCCGAACGCGGTGCCGCCGCTGTGCGGCAGGACCTCCATGCCGAGGCCCTCGCGATAGGCGACGAATCGGTCGTACAGCGATTCCGGCTTGAGGCGCTCGGCGACGGTCGTGAACGGAGTCTCCAGCTTGGTGGTGACCCAGGCGCCGGCGAGGTCCCAGTTGCCCATGTGCGGCAGGGCCAGGATGACGCCCTGGTCGGAGGCGAGCCCGTCCGTCAGATGGTGCACGTCCTTGCAGTCGAAGCCCGTCCGCACGCGCTCCTCGCTCCAGGCGGGGAGGCGGAAGGACTCCATCCAGTAGCGCAGGTACGAGCGCATGCCCGCCCGGGAGAGCTCGGCGAGCCGCTCCGGGGTCGCGTCGGGCAGCACGCGCGCGTAGTTGCTCTCCAGCCGTTGTACGCCCTTGCCGCGCCGCTTCCAGGCGATGTCCGCGATGGTGCGGCCCAGGCGCACCGCGACCGGCTCGGGGAGCTTCTTGACGGTGCTCCAGCCGAGCGCGTACGCACCGTCCACCAGCCTCTCCTGGAGACTGGTCACGACGTGGCCCCGCTGTTGTGCGCCGCGGCCGCGGCGTCCGCCTCCGCGGACTCCCGACGCACCGTGACGACGCGCTGGATCAGCGTGACCAGGCTGCCGACGGCGACGATCCACAGCGCGACGGGCAGCAGCCACTGGATGCCGGGCACCCCGAACTTGTGCAGCCCCG
This sequence comes from Streptomyces sp. NPDC007896, assembly GCF_042959425.1. Classification (NCBI taxonomy): domain Bacteria; kingdom Bacillati; phylum Actinomycetota; class Actinomycetes; order Kitasatosporales; family Streptomycetaceae; genus Streptomyces; species Streptomyces sp. NPDC007896. The sequence goes on from NZ_JBIBKX010000006.1 coordinate 175,743, forward strand.
CGAGGCCCGCCGCGACCAGGGAGATCACCAGGCGCTCGGCGCGCTCGACCAGGCCGTTGACGGCGACGGGCAGGCCGATCGACTCGCCGCGGGCCTTGGTGTACGAGACCACCTGGCCGCTGGCCAGGCAGAAGATCGAGACGGCGCACAGGGCGTTGTTGTCGCCGCTGCCCGCGTACCAGAGCGCGAATCCGCCGAAGATCGCACCGTCGGCGACCCGGTCGAGCGTGGAGTCCAGGAAGGCGCCCCAGCGGCTGGAGCGGCCGAGCTGGCGCGCCATGTTGCCGTCGACCAGGTCGGAGAAGACGAAGAGCGTGATGACGATCGTTCCCCAGAAGAACTCTCCCCGGGGGTAGAAGACCAGCGCGCCCGCCATGACTCCGGCCGTACCCAGGAGGGTGACCGTGTCGGGGCTTACCCCCCGACGGATGAGAAACGCGGCGAACGGTGTGAGGACACGCGTGAAGAATGCACGCGCGTACTTGTTCAGCATGGCCTTCCCGAGGGTCGGTGTCGCCGCGCGGCCCCTGCTGGCCGCCGGCTGGCCCATCGTAGCCAGGCGCGCGCTTGTGCGACGGCCGGGCACCCGCACCCCGTGTCACGGTGGGATGCCGTCGATGTCACGGCGGGATCGCGTCCCCCGTATGGACGCACCGTGACGCGAGTGCAAAGCTCGAAGACACCGCGGGCGTCATCGGAGCCGCACCGCACGCGGATCCGTACGCCCGCGCCCGAAGTGACCTCACCGTGCACGGGAGGCAAGGCCATGGGCGACAAGGCGAACGCACACCCCGGAGCCGCCGGCAGGGCTACAGCGGCCGACCACCCCGCGTCCGTACGGAATGTGGTGCTGGTCGGCCACAGCGGATCCGGCAAGACGACATTGGTGGAAGCTCTCGCGCTGACGGCGGGAGCAGTGAACCGGGCGGGCCGGGTGGAGGACGGCACCGCCGTCTCCGACTACGACGAGATCGAGCACCGGCAGCAGCGCTCGGTGCAGCTCTCCCTGGTACCCGTCGACTGGGACGGATACAAGATCAACATCATCGACACCCCCGGATACGCCGACTTCGTCGGGGAACTCAGGGCCGGTCTGCGCGCCGCGGACGCGGCCCTTTTCGTCGTCTCGGCCTCGGACGGGGTGGACGGCTCGACCCGGATGGTGTGGGAGGAGTGCGCGGCGGTCGGCATGCCACGCGCCATCGTGATCACCCACCTCGAGTCGGCGCGCGCCGATTTCGACGACATGACACGGATCTGCGCCGAGGCCTTCGGCGCGGACGACCCCGACGCCGTGCTGCCGCTGTACCTGCCGCTGCACGGCGCGGAGGGGCCCGACGGGCACGCCCCTGTCACCGGGCTGATCGGGCTCCTCACCCAGCGGCTGTTCGACTACTCCTCCGGGGAGCGCAAGGAGGCCGAGCCGGGACCGGAGCAGCTGCCGCTGATCGAGGAGGCGCGCAACCGGCTGATCGAGGGGATCATCGCCGAGAGCGAGGACGAGACCCTCATGGACCGCTATCTCGGCGGCGAGCAGATCGACGTCAAGACGCTCGTGCTGGACCTGGAGCGGGCCGTGGCGCGCGGGGCCTTCTTCCCGGTCCTGGCGGCCGCGCCCGCCGCCGAGGGCGCCCGTCAGGGGCTCGGCACCGTCGAGCTCCTGGAACTCGTCACGGGTGGCTTCCCGACCCCGCTGGAGCGCCCGGCGCCCACCGTGACGACACCTGAAGGTCAGGAACGCGAGGTCAAGGCCTGCGATCCGAACGGGCCACTGGTCGCGGAGGTCGTGAAGACGGCCAGCGACCCCTATGTGGGCCGGGTCTCCCTCGTCCGCGTCTTCTCGGGCACTCTGCGCCCCGACGAGACGGTGCACGTCTCCGGGCACGGGCTGGCCGACCGCGGGCACGAGGACCACGACGTCGACGAGCGTGTCGGCGCCCTGTCCGCGCCGTTCGGCAAACAGCAGCGCTCCCTGACGCACTGCATCGCGGGCGACCTGGCCTGCGTGGCGAAGCTCAACCGGGCCGAGACCGGTGACACGCTCTCGGCCAAGGACGACCCGCTGCTGATGGAGCCCTGGCAGATGCCGGACCCGCTGCTGCCGCTCGCCATCCAGGCACACAGCAAGGCCGACGAGGACAAGCTCTCGCAGGGCCTGGGCCGGCTGGTCGCCGAGGACCCCACCATGCGCCTGGAACAGAACCAGAACACCCACCAGGTCGTTTTGTGGTGCCTGGGCGAGGCCCACGCCGATGTCGCCCTGGAGCGGCTGCGCAACCGGTACGGCGTCCAGGTCGACGTGGTCCCGCACAAGGTCTCCCTGCGGGAGACGTTCGCGGACAAGGCCGCGGGGCGCGGCCGCCATGTGAAGCAGTCCGGCGGGCACGGGCAGTACGCGATCTGCGAGATCGAGGTCGAACCCCTCCCCAACGGCTCGGGCATCGAGTTCGTGGACAAGGTCGTCGGCGGGGCCGTGCCCCGGCAGTTCATCCCCTCCGTCGAGAAGGGGGTGCGGACCCAGGCCGCCAAGGGCGTGGTCGCGGGCTATCCCCTCATCGACGTACGGATCACCCTGCTCGACGGCAAGGCGCACTCCGTGGACTCCTCCGACGCCGCGTTCCAGACCGCCGGCGCGCTCGCCCTGCGCGAGGCGGCCGCCGACACCAGGATCCATCTGCTGGAGCCGGTGGCCGAGGTGACGGTCCTGGTCGGTGACGAGTACGTGGGCGCCGTGATGAGCGACCTGTCGGGGCGGCGCGGCCGGGTGGTCGGCACCGAGCAGGCGGGCGGCGGACGCACGCTCGTACGGGCCGAGGTCCCGGAGATCGAGATCGGACGGTACGCCGTGGATCTGCGCTCCCTCTCGCACGGCACCGCACGCTTCAACCGCACCTACGCACGACACGAGCCGATGCCGTCACAGATCGCAGAAAGGATGCGCGAACAGGCCCAGAACGCCTGACGGTTCGGCTCCCTTCACCCTCGGCGGGCGGCTTCGGCCGTCCGCCGACGAATGTCGGTCGCGGCCGATACTCTGGGAACTGATCAAGACGATGACCTGATCAACAGGTGTGCGGGGCAGGGAAGTCGGGAAAGCCGCAGGAGCGGGGGCGGCGGCGATGGGGGCGGAAGTGGCGTTCGACGGTTTCGATTTCACTCCCGGGGCGCAGGTGCCGCTCTCGGGTTCCGCGGGACAGACGGCGGCGACCTTCGCCCTGGCCTCGGCGGCGTACCGGGACAGCGATGTCGGCGAGATCCTCAAGGCGAACAACCAGTGGCACGAGTCCACCGTCAGCTCAGGCCGCAAGTGGGCCACGATCTTCAGGCCCAACCTCGGCGAGGCCTTCGGGCGGGCGGTGGTGGACCGCATGCTGGGCGCCGGCCGCAAGCCCCTCATCCAGTCCTTCGGCACCGAGCCGCAGGTCGTCGTCGAGCACTGCCTCGCGGCGAACCGCATCCGCCGGGAGCGGGACAACTGGCTGTCGGCCGTCATGGTGCTGTGCGGTGTGCTGTTCCTGCCCGGGCTGCTGGTGTGGCTGCTGGTCTTCCAGCTCCGGTCCATGATCGCCAAGCAGACGAACAAGCGCGCCGGCGCCCTCGGCACCACGCTCCTGGTCGCCTTCGGCGCCCTCGCCGTGGTCTTCCTCGTCCGCATGCCCTTCACCGGCTTCTGGGCCTGGTACGCGCGTGCGTCGGTGGTCCTCCCGGTGATCGGCTGGCTCTGGGCCAAGCAGATCTGCGAGCGGACCGCCAAGGACCTGCGCGAGCGCTGGGACAGCCTGCTGTCCGGCGGTGGTCTCGGCGCCAAGATCCCGGAGGCGGTGCCCGGCAGCCCGGGCGAGACGGCGGCCGAGCGGCTGCGCCAGGCCCTGGCCGCCCTCGGCGCCGAGCAGCAGTCCAACTCGGTGTTCTACGCCGGACCCAAGGGCATACTCGGCATGGGCACCCGCTGGGGCAGCTGGCAGCTCGCCGAGGACCTCGTCCCCAAGGACCCGGACAAGGAGATCCACCCCTTCCGCAGCTGGGACGTCGTCCGCAACATCCACGACAAGCTCCGCATGCTGGAGCGCGGCCCGCTCAACACCGGTGGTTTCCCCACCCCTTCGATCAAGCACTGGATCGTCTCGCCGATCGGTGAGAACGCCAAGGAGGTGTCCCGGCCGGGCGGCACGGACGTCGAGGCGTACACGATCAAGAGCCACGCCATACAGGACATCTGCAACAAGCAGCAGTTCGGCAGCGGCCAGCGGCACTACCTCGGCGTGCAGTGGACACTGTGGGACGGCCAGTTGATCATCACCATGCTGATCACCGTGACCGTGCTGCACGAGACGCTGCGCATCGAGATCACCGGGCACGCCCTGGGTCCCGTGCACTCCCTGTTCACCAGTAAGCCCGAGGCTCCGACGAAGGAGGTCGCCAAGGCGGTCAAGTTCTGGGAGACCCGCAAGGTGAAGCTGCCGCTGGTCACCACGGACGAGGTCGTACGTCTCGCCGCGCGCGCCCCGCTCACCGGGTACCCGCCGCTGCTGAACTGGCTCGGCGGCAAGCTGACGCTGCCCGAGCCGTTCGGCCTGCGGCACGCGTGGGCCGACCAGCCCTGGCGGCACCGCTTCATGGCCGACGACGCGCTGCGGGCGGCCACGCCGGTGCTCCGTGTCGTCCACGCGGCGGCGATCAAGGTGCTGGACGAGAACGGGGTCGACACGGAGAAGTTCGGTAACCGCTCGGCGTTCCTCAGCACGGCCGTGCAGGATCCGTCGCCTCGGAAGGCGGACCTCTACGACGCGTGAGCCACCGGCGGACGTGCAGAGGAAAGGCCGTCCGTCGGGTGCGGGTCGTCCTGGGCTGATCGCGCCCACGCGGCGGAGCCGCATGTTGTCACAGCCCCGCGCCCCTACGGGGGCGCACCCCTGACCGGACTACCGGCTCGGCCAGGCCTCTGCCAGCATCTTGCGGGTGTCCGCCAGGAGCTGGGGCAGGACCTTGGTGTGGCCGACGACCGGCATGAAATTGGTGTCGCCGCCCCAGCGGGGGACGATGTGCTGGTGGAGGTGGGCGGCGATGCCCGCGCCCGCCACCGTGCCCTGGTTCATGCCGATGTTGAAGCCGTGCGCGCCCGAAGCGGTACGCAGGGCGGTCATCGCCTGCTTGGTCAGCTCGCCGAGCTCGGCGGTCTCCGGGTCGGTCAGGTCGGTGTAGTCCGCGACATGACGGTAGGGCACGACCATGAGGTGGCCGCCGTTGTACGGGTACAGGTTGAGCACCGCGTACACCTGCTCACCGCGCCTCACGATGAGCCCGTCCTCGTCGGACTTGGCGGGGATCGAGCAGAACGGACAGCCGTCGTCGGCCCCCGGGCCGGTGGGCTTGTTCTCGCCCTGGATGTAAGCCATCCGGTGGGGCGTCCACAAGCGCTGGAACGCGTCCTGCGTTCCCACTCCGATCTGCTGCTCCGGCTCACTCGTCATGTGGTGCAGCATATTGCTTCGCCCGTTCGCGGCGTGTCGGCGGGGCTCTCCCGAATGCTCGCCGGGCCAAGCTGGGCCGATGGACGACGACAGCCGACAGGCCCGGTGGGAACGGCGCACCGAGGTCCCGCTCAGCCTGGCCTCGGCGTTGTTTCTCGCCGCGTACGCCGTCCTGGTTCTCGGGCCCACACTGCCCGTCGTCTGGCGGGAGGCCTGTGTGGCGGCGATGCTGGCCGCCTGGGCACTGTTCGGTGTCGACTACGCGGTGCGCTGGCGCCTGAGCGGACAGCGCCTCGGCTTCGTCCGCGCGCACCCGGTGGACACCCTGGCGCTCCTGCTGCCGCTGCTCCGTCCGCTGCGCATCGTCAAGGTCTACGAGGCCGTACAGCGTCATCGTGGAGAGCCCCGTCTCTCCCTGCACGCGCGTGTGGTCTTCTACGCGGGGTTGTCGGCCTCGCTGCTCGGCTTCGCGGGCTCCCTCGCCGTCTACCAGCAGGAGCGCGGGGCGCCGGGCGCCTCGATCCGGACGTTCGGGGACTCGGTGTGGTGGACCTGCACCACGCTCACGACGGTGGGGTACGGAGACGTGGTGCCGGTGACTCCGATGGGGCGCACGATCGCGTCGGTGCTGATGGTGTGCGGTCTGGCGCTGCTCGGCGCGGTGACCGGCTCGTTCTCGTCCTGGCTGCTCCAGGTGTTCGCGCGTGAGGACGAGAACGACGAGAACGGGTACAGGCAGAGGCCCCCGGGGAGCTGAGCTCTCCGGGGGCCTTCGGCCACGTACGCGTCAAGGAAGCACCGTACGTGTCGGACCTGCGCGTCAGACCTGCGCGCGCTCCTCGACGACCTTCATGATCTTGGCGATCGCCTCGTCGACCGGGATGCCGTTCTCCTGCGAGCCGTCGCGGTAGCGGAAGGAGACGGCGCCGGCCGCCATGTCCTCGTCGCCCGCGATGACCATGAAGGGCACCTTCTGCTTCTGGGCGTTGCGGATCTTCTTCTGCATACGGTCGGAGGAGGCGTCGACCTCGACCCGCAGACCCTTCCTCTTCGCCTCGGTGGCGAACTTCTGCAGGTACTCCACGTGTGCGTCGCCGATCGGGATGCCGACCGCCTGCACGGGCGCCAGCCAGGCCGGGAACGCGCCCGCGTAGTGCTCCAGGAGCACCGCGAAGAAGCGCTCGATGGAACCGAACAGCGCGCGGTGGATCATCACCGGACGCTGCTTGGAGCCGTCGGGGCCGGTGTACTCCAGGTCGAAGCGCTCCGGCAGGTTGAAGTCGAGCTGCACGGTCGACATCTGCCAGGTCCGGCCGATGGCGTCCTTGGTCTGGACGGAGATCTTCGGACCGTAGAACGCGGCGCCGCCCGGGTCCGGGACGAGCGGGAGGCCCTGCTTCTCGGCCACCTGCCGCAGCGTCTCGGTGGCCTCCTCCCAGACCTCGTCGGAGCCGACGAACTTCTCCGGGTCCTTGGTGGAGAGCTCCAGGTAGAAGTCGGTCAGGCCGTAGTCGCGCAGCAGGTTCAGGACGAAGGTGAGCGTCTTGTCGAGCTCCTCCGCCATCTGCTCCTTGGTGCAGTAGATGTGCGCGTCGTCCTGGGTGAAGCCACGGGCGCGGGTCAGACCGTGCACGACGCCCGACTTCTCGTACCGGTACACGGTCCCGAACTCGAAGAGGCGCAGCGGCAGTTCACGGTACGAGCGGCCGCGCGCGTCGAAGATCAGGTTGTGCATCGGGCAGTTCATGGGCTTGAGGTAGTAGTCCACGCCCTCGTCGAGCTGCATGGGCGGGTACATGCCGTCGGCGTACCAGTCCAGGTGGCCCGAGGTCTCGAAGAGCTTCCCCTTCGTCGCGTGCGGGGTGTAGACGAACTCGTAGCCCTCTTCCTCGTGGCGGCGCCGCGAGTAGTCCTCCATGACCCGGCGGATGACGCCGCCCTTGGGGTGGAAGACGGCGAGCCCTGAACCGATCTGGTCCGGGATGGAGAAGAGGTCCAGCTCGTTGCCCAGCTTGCGGTGGTCGCGCTTCTCGGCCTCGATCAGGAAGTCGAGGTGCGCCTTCAGCTCCTCCTTGGAGGGCCAGGCGGTGCCGTAGATGCGCTGGAGCATCGGGTTCTTCTCGCTGCCGCGCCAGTACGCGGCGGCATTGCGCATGAGCTTGAACGCCGGGATGTTGCGGGTGGTGGGCAGGTGGGGACCGCGGCAGAGGTCCTTCCAGCACAGCTCGCCGGTCTTGGCGTCGAGGTTGTCGTAGATCGTCAGCTCGCCGCCGCCGACCTCGACGTCCGCGCCGTCGTCCGAGGACGCGGAGCCCTTGATGCCGATGAGCTCCAGCTTGTACGGCTCCGCGGCGAGTTCCTCGCGGGCGTCCTCGTCGGTGACGACGCGGCGGGAGAAGCGCTGCCCGCGCTTCTGGATCTCCTGCATCTTCTTCTCGACGGCCTTGAGGTCCTCGGGCGTGAACGGCCTCTCGACGTCGAAGTCGTAGTAGAAGCCGTCCTTGACCGGCGGGCCGATGCCCAGCTTGGCCTCGGGGAAGAGTTCCTGCACGGCCTGCGCCATCACGTGCGCGGTGGAGTGGCGCAGGATGTTGAGACCGTCCTGGGAGGAGATCTCGACGGGCTCGACCTCCTCGCCGTCCCGCACCTCGTACGCGAGGTCCTTCAGCTCGCCGGCCACACGGGCCGCGACGATGGTGCGCTCGCCGGCGAAGAGATCGGCGGCCGTAGTGCCCGTCGTCACCACGCGCTCTTCCCGCTCGGAATCGCGTTGGATGATCACACGGACGTCTGACACCGGTCTCTCCTGACTGAAGGGGGCAAGCTCACCCAGTGGGCATGGCAGTGCAATGCCTGCCCGGCGATCCTACCGAGCCCGGGGCACCCTCCGCGAAACGGTTACCGGCAAAGCTCCACAAAGCCCTCAGTCCCCGCCGCACGCCTCCTCGAAGAAGGCCGTGATCTCTGCGGTCTCCTGGAGCGACTTCATCAGCCGGTCCCGCTCCGCCTCGTCCACCTGCACCGGTACGACCCCGGAGGCGTCGGTGAGCCGGCGGAAGCCGCCGCGGCTCTCCAGCCGCCCCAGCACCCGCACCGGCAGCCCGACCAGATGGGCGTGGCCCGCTATCCGGTACGCCTCCTCGTCGAGCGTCATGCGGACGTGCTGGACCTCCGCTCCCGCGATCACCCGTAGCCGTACCGTGCCCTCGCCGCGCGGCTGGGACCTGCGCATCCGCACCACGGCACCGGTGAGGCGCACCGGTACGGACGGCTCGGCGCGCAGATAGCGGGCCCCGGCCTCGCGCAGGACGGGCAGGTCGCCGGGCGAGAACTCGACGGCCTCGTCGGGCGCCGCACAGCCCTCGGGGACCCCGGCGGCGGGCGCCCACTCGACGGCGATCCGGGCGCCCTCCGTGCCGCGCACGAGGGCGACGACGGCCTCGGTGAGTTCATGGCTGACGCCCGCCTCGACGGCCGCGTCGAAGGCGTCCATACCGCCGGTGGCCCGCTGATAGTCGATGGCCTCGCGGGCGGCGTACAGCGCCTGGTGCAGGCGTACGGAGAGCGGACGGCCGGTGTCGACGGGCACGAAGGCGGTGAGTCGGCGCCCGCCGGGGTCGGCTCCGACGAGGACGTTCTCCAGGGAAGCGGCGGCGGGCCTGCGGTGACGGGCGCCGTAATAGCCCGCACGCGCGCGTGTGGCGAGCGCCGCCGCGAGCAGCATCGAGCGGGCGGCCGAGCGCAGCCGCTCCTCCACACTCCAGGACGTGGCGCCCACGGGCCCTGTCGGCACATCGCGCCACCAGCGGATCTCGTCGCTGGGCACGGCGAGGGCGACCAGGACGTCGCGGGCGGACGGCGCGCCGCTGCGGGAGAGTGCGACGAGCGCCTCGCCGAGGAGGTCGTCGCTGTCGGGGAAGGCCCGGTTCTCGGGCACGAGCAGGCTCGTGCCGCCGCCACCGGGCCCGGGTGGGGTCCACCGGCCGTACCGTCCGGCCGCTCCGCCGCGGCGCTGCCAGCCGTGGCGGTGCAGCAGCGCGCTGAGGACGGCGGGGTCGACCTGGCCCGGCTCGGGCGGCTCGGTCCAGTGGGAGTCGACGGGGTGCGGCCTGACCGGCCGAAGGGGTTCGCCGATGGAGTCGATGGGGCGGTGTGTCAAGGTTTCCCTCCCGTCCCGACCCTCGTCATGATCTCGCAGAGCGCCCTGTCGTCGAAGATGCGCGAGGTCGGTATCCGCACGGTGGTCCGGCGCCGGCCGGTGATCGGGTGGCCGGCGAGGTTGATCCAGTAGCAGCAGTGCCGCAGGTCGAGGCGGTCGTGGCTGGCGCGCAGCCAGTCGTCCTGGGACCTGGGCACGAGCATCACGACCAGGATCTTGTGCACCGAGACCGGGGTGCGGGCGAGCTTCGCCAGGTGCTCGTTGTCGAGCGTGAAGGAGAAGGCGGGCCCGGGCGGGTTCGGCGGGATCTGGTATGTGCACTTGAGCTGCACCTTGATGGTGACTTCGTCGTCGACCGTGTGCCCGGGGGCGCTGTGGCTGACGTGCCAGTCGATGCCGTTGTCGGGAAAGGGCTGGGACAGCGAACAGCCCGCCGCGGCCGCGACGGCGTGCAAGTAGCCCACCTGCAAGGTCTCCATGCAGGCGGTGGTGGCGAGTGTGCCGCGATGGGGTGCCGTCCGCTGGGGCAGCAGCCCGCCCCGCTCGGGCTGCGCGAGTGCCATGAGTCCAACAGCCTTCCAAGCCAAGTGATTCCCCGCGACGGGCCGCTGAACTGCAAAGACCCGTACCTGTGTTGTCTCCTTCCGGCGTACGGCGCAAACAGCCCGGGTATCACCAAACAGGCAGAAGACGGTGCGTCAGCTGCCGTGGGTGAACGAGGAGTTGTGTACGTATGACGTGCTGGTACGAAGGCCCTTTGGCCGCGTTCGACACGGAGACCACGGGCGTGGACGTCGAGACCGACCGGATCGTGTCGGCCGCCGTCGTCGTCCAGGACGCCGCGGGTTCCCGGCCCCGGGTGACCCGCTGGCTGGTGAACCCGGGAGTGCCGGTGCCCGCGGGTGCGACGGCGGTGCACGGGCTGACAGACGAACACCTTCAGCGCAACGGCCGCTGGCCGTCGCCGGTGATGGACGAGATAGCCAGGGTGCTGGGCGAACAGGCCGCGGCGGGCCGCCCGCTCGTCGTGATGAACGCGCCGTTCGATCTGACGCTCCTGGACCGGGAGTTGCGCCGCCATCGCGCCACCTGTCTCGACCGGTGGTTCGAGCCGGCGCCGCTGCGCGTGCTCGATCCGCGGGTTCTGGACAAACATCTGGACCGCTATCGCAAGGGCCGCCGCACCCTGACCGACCTGTGCGCGCACTACGACGTGGTGCTGGAGGGCGCGCACGACGCGGCGGCGGACGCACTGGCCGCGATGGAGGTCGTACGAGCGGTGGGGCGTCGTTTCGCCACCCGGCTGGAGCGGCTCTCCCCCGCCGAGCTGCACACCCTGCAGGCGGTGTGGCACGCGGCACAGGCGCGCGGCCTTCAGGCGTGGTTCGCGCGCAGCGGTTCGCCGGAGGCGGTGGATCCGGCGTGGCCGCTGCGTCCGGAACTGCCGGCGGCGGCCTGAGCCCGCGCGGGGCAACGAAAAACCGGTCCGTCTGCGACGGACCGGTCTTCTCCGGGTGGGCGATACTGGGTTCGAACCAGTGACCTCTTCGGTGTGAACGAAGCGCTCTCCCACTGAGCTAATCGCCCGGGAACGCACTGAACAATACAGGTCCCTGCGGGTGTGGTTCAAACCGCTTCGAGATGAGCCTTCAGTCACCCGTGAGTCGGGCCGCCAGTCCGCGCTGTCCCGCGCGCATCATCAGGGCGTGGTTGGCGCGGAACACCGGTCGTCCCGGCACCGCGAAGCGCCGCAGCAGCGGCTTGCTCACGTCGACCTCCTGGTCGTACTGGGCGCGGGTGCCCGACCCGGCGGTGGTGAGCGTCCAGCGCGCCCAGCCGTCGATGTCGCCCGCCATCGCGATCTCCAGGACCCGGGCCACCGGGTCGCGGCGCAGCTCGCGCGCCGTGAACACCAGGTCGTACGGCAGGAACGAGCGGATGCGCATGGTGCCGCTGCGCTCGTCGATCCGGGTCACCTCACGGACCTGGGGCCACCAGCGCGGGTAGTCCTCGGCCCGTTCGAGAACGGGGTAGACCTCGGCGGGCGGCGCGGGCAGGGCCCAGACACTGCGGAAGCGGTAATGGCTCCAGTCCATGGACGGAGTGTGCCCGACCCGGCAGCTGAGTACGGCGTGAGTACGCGCACTCATGCCGAGGAAGGTGACCGGGGCCACACTCCCGAGGTATGACCCACATTCCGCCCCCGGCCGAGGAGTTGCGGCTCCTCGACACCGAGCTGCGGCAACTCGACGCGCGCCGGGCCCTGTTGCTGGCCCGCCGCGCCTGGCTGATCACCGCGCTCCGGCCGCCCGTGGCTCCGCCGACCCCGCCCCCGCCCGCACGCCGGCCCGAGACCACGGCGCCCCGCGTCCAGAACGTGCTGCTCGTTCTCGGCGGCATCCTGCTGACCGTCGCCGCGATCGCGTTCACGCTGGTCAGCTGGGGCCGGATGGGGATCGCCGGGCGGTCGCTGGTGCTGGGCGCGGTGACGCTGGCCGCGCTCGGCTCGCCCGTGCTCCTGCTCCGGCACAGACTGCGCTCGACGGCGGAGGCCGTGGCGGGGCTGGGACTCGCGCTGACGGTCCTGGACGGGTACGCGCTGCACGAGGTCGCGTTCCCCGATACGAACGGCCTGGGCTACGCGGCCATCGCGTCGGCCCTGCTGGCGGCCCTGTGGACGGCGTACGGACTCGCACTCGGCGGGCCGCGCCGACCGACCGGTGAACCGGCCGCCCCCGAGCGGCTCCCGCTGCGCCTGCCCCTGCCCACCGCGCTGGCCGCCGCGCAGCTCCCGCTGATCCTCTGGGCGGCCGCGGCCGACGCGGGCGCCCCCGTCATGACGGCCGCGCTGCTGGTCACGGCGGCGCTCGACACGGCCGTCGCGCTCCGGGTGCCCGTGCCGTCCGTACGTCTCGTCGCCGCCGTGGGCGCGTACGGGCTGGGCGGCTGGGGCTCCTTCGCGGCCGGCTGGCTGTCCTGGACGGCCACCGGTCCGAGCGCCGTCGCCCGTGCGGCGGCGCTCCTCCTCTTCGCCGGGGCGATCGCTCTGGCGGCGGCGTGGCGGCTGCCGGACACGAACGTCGCCACCTGGGTCGCCTCGGCCGGCGGCCTGCTCACGGTCGCCGCGCTCGGTGGCGTCCCGCGCTCGTCGCTTCCGGGCGACTGGACGGTTCCGGGGTATCTGGTCTGCGCTGTGGCCCTGTTGGCGGCCGTACGCACCCGGCTCCCCGAGCCGATGAGGCGCGGCCTCGCCCTGACGGCCGGCTCCGTGCAGGCGGTCGCGGTGGTGTGGGCACTGCCGCCGGTCGCTCTCGCGCTGCTGGGCCCGGTGGCCTGGGTGGGGCGCGTGTGGACCGGAGCCCCCTCGACCGCGCGCGAGGCGGTCACGACCGACGGCGTCCCCTGGCCTGCGTACGCGGCCACGGCACCGCTCGTCCTCGTGGTCGTCGCCACCGTCCTGGCCGTGGCCGTCCGCGGTACCGAGTGGCGCCCCAGGGCGACGATCGGCGCGTCGGCCCTCGCCTGGGCGGCCGTCCTCGTCCTTCCCGCGGCTCTCGACATCCCTTACTGGGCGGGGCTGTCGGCGCAAGGACTCACGATCGTGGCGGCGCCGGCGTACACCGCCCGCTCGGCAAAGGCGCGCCCGGTCCCCTTCCTCCTGGCCCTTGTCGGCTCGGTGAGCCTCGCGTGCCTCTCCCTCGCCGCCGAGGGCACGACCCTCGGCGTCCTCGCCACGCTGACCGTGCTGTTCTCCGCCGTGTCCGGGCGCTCGCGGCTCGCCCCGGTCGCCGCCCTCACGTACGCCACCGCGCTGGCCTGTGCCGTGGGCGCGTCCCTCGGCTGGCAGGCGCAGCACATCGCGCTGCTGGTGCTCCTCGTACCGGTCGTCGCGGCCCTGCTCGCGGCACGCCTCGCCGACTCCCCCGCGCGCGTGCCCGTCGAGGTGACGGGCGCCGTCGCCGGGCTGCTCGCCGTCGGCCTCGCGGTGACCGACCCGCCGCTGCTGGCCCTGGTCCTGGCCCTGTGCGGAGTGATCGCCGCGGGCACCGCCGTACGAGAGGACCGGCGGTCCGCCGGTTACGTAGCCACCGCCCTGTTCTTGCTGGCCACCTGGGTCCGGCTGGCGGGCTGGGGCGTCGGCTGCGTCGAGGCGTACACGCTGCCGGTGACCGTCCCGGCGCTGCTGGTGGGGGCGGTCGGGCGCCGCAAGGATCCGCTGACCTCGTCCTGGACGGCGTACGGAGCGGGGCTGTCCGTCACGCTCGTGCCGAGTCTCCTGACGGCGTGGACCGACCCGGACTGGCCGCGACCCCTGCTGCTCGGTGTCGCGGCCCTCACGGTCACCCTCGTGGGTGCCCGACTCCGACTGCGGGCCCCGCTCGTCCTCGGGGGCGGCGTGCTCGCGCTGGACGCCCTGCACGAACTCGCCCCGTACCTCGTGCAGATGGCGGGCGCGCTGCCCCGTTGGGTGCCTCCCGCCCTCGCCGGTCTGGTGCTGCTCGCACTCGGTGCGACGTACGAGCAGCGGATCCGGGACGCGCGACGCGTGCGGGACGTTCTCGGCCGGATGCGCTGACGCGCCCCCGGCCGGGAACGGCTACGGCATCTTGTCGCCGAGCAGGGCCAGGTTCTCGATGGCGGCGAGGCCGTACAGGGCGCTGTCGTTCGAACTGACCCAGTTGGCCTCGCTGCCGGGAACCAGCGTGACCGGGCCGCTCAGTGGCTCGGTCTTCCAGGGCGAGGACTCCATGTACCCGTCGGAGCTGTAGAACTTCGTCCACGCGCGCTTGGCGAGCGTCGCGTCGCCGGTCTGGACGGCGGCGTACGCGTCGAGGCGCGAGTGGCCCTGGAACAGCAACAGGGAGCCGAAGTTGGAGCCGTAGCGTGCCGCCTGTTCGGTCTTGGTGGCGTTGAAGTAGCGGCAGTAGTCGAGGTAGACCTCCTTGAACTTCGGCACGTCGACCAGGTCGATCAGCTCGGCGCACAGTTCGTTCAGGCCGAAGACGGCGGAGAGGTGCGAGACCGACACGACCGGCGCGGAGGCGATGGCGAACCTGCCGGTGTCGAGGTCGTAGAGCCCGCTGCCCTGGACGAAGCCGTTGGGCTGGGCGGCGATCGTCTCCATCGTGGACAGCACACGCGCCTTGGCCTTCTCCCACTTCGGGCCCTTGCGCTCCCACTCCGTGAGCCAGGCCGAGACCAGACCGCTCCAGTCGGTGCCGAAGCCGATGGACAGGGCGTGCCGGTCGGGGGTGTACGGCTCGGTGCGGATCTTGCGGATCGGGTCGAGGACGAGGAACGTCTCGTCGGAGTCGACGTTGGCGTGCATGAGGTCGCCGACCCGCTCGTCGGCGGTGAGGTAGTAGTAATAGCGGCGGTATGTGGTGTTGGCGATGCGCTGCTGTTTGGCGCTGTCGGCGTAGTGCTGCACACCGTGCCGGGTGCCGAGGCCCGCCCACTGGCCGAGGTGGTAGACGTCGACCTCGCCGGTGTGCCGGGTGAGCGCCTCGGCGAAGCGGAAGATGTCCGAGCGGCCCGAGCGGAGATAGGCCATCCACAGCCAGATGTCGGGCGACAGCTCGGAGTTGTCCCAGGCGTAGCCGCCGACGTCGTAGCGCCACTGGTGGCGCACGGTGTCGTACGAGTGCATGAAGTCGCCGTAGTCCCAGAAGCCGTACCAACGGCGCATCTCCACCTGGTCCTTGTAATAGGTGAAGAGGAAGTCGAGGTGGTCCTCGATCTTCGCCTTGGCGGCGGTGGAGCGGTCCGGCTCGGAGAAGAGGCCGCCGAAGACCTTGGCCCTGATGAGCTGCTTGGGCGGGGCGGCCAGCTGCGGCAACACCCGTACGGCCGCGACCTGTTCGGCAAGCGTTTCGGGCGTGGGCGTCGACTCGTTGGCCCAGAAGAGGAGTTCGGAGGTGCGGGCGATGCCGTACGGGGTGCCGAACTCGGGCTCGTAGTCCTCGTAGGTGATGTTGAGGCCTTCGAGCTGTTCGGCGTACGTGTCCTGGCCCATGCCGTCGTGGTAGAAGCGCAGGTCCATGGGCTGCGCCTCGGGCGACCAGAGCCAGAGGGTGACCTCGGCCTCGTCGGTCGCCGCGTCACGGATGTCGAGCTGCGCCGGGTACTTCTCCCAGAAGTCCCTGAGGCCGAAGGAGAGACCGCCGCTCGCCCCGCCGACGTAACCGAACCCGCTCGCCCGGCGTCCACCGCCCGCGCCGATCCAGCCGTGCCCCTTCTTGGTGCGCTTGCGCAGGGTGAAGCCGTCGGCGGAGAGCTGGGAGAGGGTGTAGTCGCCCCACTCGGGGATGTACTGGAGGCGGGTCGTCACCCGCTGGTCCCAGGTGGACGGGGCGGGCAGCTTCTCGCCCGCGAACTGGGCCGCCTGCACGGCCGCGCCCGGGTCGCGGCGCAGCCCGGTGATGCCCTGCACGGCCTCCCGCAGCAGACCGGAGCCGTCGCCGCCGATGCGGATGTGCCGGTCGTACGCAGCGTCGCGCATCGGCACGTTGAAGCGGACGCCGAGGCCGCGGATGAAGTCGCCGCTCGTCTTCCCCGGCTCCTGCTTCCCGTCGAAGGTGATGGTGTGCACCATCCGGAAGGAGTCGGCACCCGCGTAGAAGTACAGCCGGATCGAGAACGGCAGCCAACTGCGGCTGCCCTTGCGGTGCTTGCCGTCGATGCGGACGACGGCACGGACAGGGCCCTCCTGCTCGACCGTTACCTCACCGATGACGCTCTCGAACCGCTCGTACTTCTCCGCACCCTGGTCGTCGTCCTCGATCTCGGGCTGGCGGATCAGCACCAGCCGGCCGTCCTTCGCGATCTCGGTGGAGCCGCGCTTCACTGATGTGACGAGGGTGGAGCCGCTCTTGCCGATCTTCGCGGTGATGACGCCGGTCGAGATGTCGATGCTGCCGCCGCTCTTGTCGACGGTCACCTTCTTGTCGGGGGCGGCGGGCGCACCGGCGGCGAGCGTGAGCTTCCCGGAGCCGGAACTGACCGCGTGCGCCGTCCACTTGAGGGAGCCGTCCGGCCAGTACGCGATCGGCCAGGACTGCACCGGCACGTCCTTGCCGGAGGCGTCGGTGAGCGCGAAGGTCTGGTCCTGCTGGTACGCGCCCTTCGGCCAGGGCACTCCGACGGTGGAGCCGGGGGCGGCACCGAGGGCGCCGTCCTCCAGCCAGTCCAGGGTCACGGGGTCGGTGTCGGCGGCCTCGGATCTGGCGGCGGCCTGCGCGTTCGTGCTTCCCAGGGCCCAGCTGAACTGTGCGGCGGCTCCGGCGACTGCGGCCGCCTTCAGCAGGGACCTGCGGGGGATGGGAGACATGGCCTTTCCTTTCCGTGCGGGGAAGTCAGGGGCATGACAGAGAGAGGTACGACGCCGGGGGCGCCGACCTGCGAGGAGCTCAGCGGCGGCGGTGGCGCGCCTCGACGGCGACGGCCGCCGCCGCGACGGCCCCCAGGACGGGGACCGCCAGCGGCGCGATGAACAGGGCGGAAGCGGCCACGACGGCCAGTCCGCCCACGAGCAGGAATGAGCCGGCCGGATCGAGGACCGTACGGCGTCCTGCCTCCGCGAGCAGCGCCCGCCAGGCGGCGCCGGGTTCCCAGACGGCCGCCGCGCGCAGCCCGGCCACGGCGAGGCCGATCAGGGCGAAGAGGCCGACGGCCCCGACGAGCGGGCCGCCGGGGATCCCGGCGCGCACGGCCTGGACGTCCACCCAGACCGCGGCCGCCGCGGCCCAGCCGGCGACTCCGGCGATCCAGCCGCCCCGGACGGCGGCCCGGAAGTCGGCGACGAACTCCCTCAGGCCACCCGCCTCGTGGGACGTACGCCGCCGCAGATGCCGTGCACCGGCCGCGAACGCCGCGGGGTAGGTGACCAGCGGCAGCGAGGCCACCGCGATCCACACTCCAGTGAGCAGACACTCGGCAAACACGCCGAAACGTTCGGCGAGGACGGATTCGCGGGGTGCCTTGCGCGCCTTCGCACGCCTTTTCTGCTCCGCCCGCGCCCGCAGCCGGCTGGTGGCCATCTCAGCCCTTCAGTCCGGAGGTCGCCATACCGTCGATCAGATACCGCTGGAAGGCGAGGAAGAAGAGGAGTACGGGCAGCAGGGCGACCAGCGACATCGCGATCATGCCGCCGTAGTTGGCGACGCCCTCCTGGTCGCGGAACATCATCATGCCGAGCGAGACCGTGTACTTGCTGGGCTCGTTCAGGTAGATCAGCGGCCCCATGAAGTCGTTCCAGGCGTTGATGAAGGTGAAGATCGCGCTGGTGATGAGGGCGGGGCGGCACAGCGGCAGCACGATCGACCAGTAGATCCGCAGATGGCCACAGCCGTCGAGCCGGGCCGCCTCGTCCAGTTCGCGCGGCAGGTTCCGCATGAACTGGACCATGAGGAAGACGAAGAACGCCTCGGTGGCCAGGTACTTGCCGATCAGCAGCGGAACGTAGGTGTTGACCAGTTCCATCTTCTGGAACATCACGTACTGCGGGATGAGCAGCACGTGATAGGGCAGCAGAAGCGTGCCGATCATGAGGGAGAACAGCAGGTTCCGGCCGGCGAACCGGATCTTGGCGAAGGCGTAGGCCGTCAGCGAGCAGGAGATGAGGATGCCGACGACGGAGCCGAGCGCGTAGAAGAGGGAGTTCTGGAAGAAGGTCGCGATCGAGATGTCCGCGATGCCGTCGGCCAGGCCCTTGAAGTTGCCGAGGACGGGGCTGGTCGGGAACAGGTTCAGGCTGCCGATGATGTCCCGGCTGGGCTTGAACGAGGCGCCGATGACCCAGATGACGGGATAGAGGACGACCGCGAGGATCAGCAGGGCGCCGATGTGCCAGACCAGCGAGCCGGTGCGCCTGCGGCTGCCGGCTTCGAGGGGCTTGCGCAGGGTGGTGCTCATCGGGCGTCCTCCTCGTAGTGCACCCACCGCTTCTGGGACCAGAAGAGGACGGCCGTCACCAGCGCCACGGCGAGCAGCAGCATCCAGGCCATGGCGGACGCGAAGCCCATCTGGGACTCCTTGAAGCCCTTCTGGTACAGGTAGCAGGTGTAGACGAGCGTGGCGTCGGCCGGTCCGCACTGGGTGTTGGAGACCACGTAGGCGGAGCCGAAGATCTGGAAGGAGTGGATGGTCTCCAGGAGCACGTTGAAGAAGAGCACCGGCGAGATCATCGGCAGGGTGATGTTCCAGAACCTGCGGAACGGTCCGGCGCCGTCCACCTCCGCTGCCTCGTACAGCTCCCTCGGCACCTGCTTGAGTCCGGCGAGGAAGATCACCATGGGTGCGCCGAACTGCCAGACGGTGAGCGCGACCAGGCTGTAGAGCACCCAGTTCGGGTCGCCGACCCACCCTCCCGTGTGGAAACCGAGGAACGACTGCGTGCGGTCCACGATGGCGTCGTCGGAGAAGAGCGCGCGCCACACGAATCCGATGGAGACGCTCGCACCGATGAGCGACGGGGCGTAGAAGGCGGCCCGGTAGAAGGCCTGCCCTCGGCGGCTCTGCGCGAGCAGGAGGGCGACTCCGAGCGCGAGCAGCAGCTTGAGCGGGGTGCCGATGACGACGTACTTGGCCGTCACCTCGACCGACTTCTGCCACCGCGGATCGTGGAACATCTTGGTGAAGTTGTCGAAGCCGACCCACTTCGGCGAATTGAAGAGGTTGTAGTCGGTGAACGCGAAGTAGAGGGAGGCGGCCATCGGGCCCGCGGTCAGCAGCAGGAAGCCCGCGATCCACGGGGACATGAAGAGATAGCCGGCGAGGTTTTCCCGGCGCCCCCGCCGCTTTTTGGCGGCGGGGGCCTCGGGGCGTATCTCCGGGGCGTCGGGCGGAGAGTCCTTGACGAGCGTCACGGCGGATCCCATCAGGCGGCGAGGGCGGTCTTCGCCTCGGAGAAGAACTGCTTGACCGCGTCGGCGACCTTGGTCGTGCCCTGCGACATGTCACCGCCGATGCGCAGGAAGGCGGACTCGCAGGTGTCGGCTCCGGCCGGGTGCGGGGTGATGGTGCCGAGCACTCCGGCCGCGGCGACATCCGTCTCGTACTTCGCGATCGCCTGGTTGGGCGCGTCGGTCGGCTTGTACGCGTCGAACTGCTCGGTGGTGGCGAGGATGCCCCGGTCGTAGCCCATGATCTTGCCGACCTCGGGGTCGTGGACCATGAAGTTGATGAACTGGGCGACTTCCTTGGGGTGCTTGGTGCGGGCGGAGGCGCTCAGCATCAGGGAGGCGAGGTACTGACCGGTCTGCTTGCCGTCGGTGGTCGGGATCGGCGCAAGGCCGTAGGTGCTGGTGCCCTCGGCGGTGTAGCGGACCGTGAAGTTGTCCCAGGTGAACTCGGAGGCGCCGTGGGCCGCCGAGAGCGAGGACTTGGGCTTGTCCTGCTCGACCCGCTTGGGGTCGGTGACGATGCCCGCCTTGACGCGGTTGTAGCCGTCCGTCCACCACTCCGTCAGGTCTGCCTCGTCGAATCCGAGTCCGTCCTTGGTGAAGAACGCCTTGCCGTTCTGCCGGAGGTAGAGGTCGTACAGGTACATGATGCTGAAGTAGCCGGTGTCCCCGGGCAGCTTCTGGGTGTCGTGGATCTTCTTCAGGGCGGCGAAGTACTCGTCCCAGGTCCAGCCCTGCTTCGGCTTGATACCCGCCTTCTCAAACACCTTCTCGTCGATGACAAGTGACATGGTGTTGGATCCGACCGGAATACCGAGCTGCTTTCCGTCGACCTGGCCGACCTTCTCCACTCCGGCGCGGAAGTTGTCGAGGCTCAGATTTCCCGCTTCTATCTGAGGCTTGAGGTCGAGCAGGATGCCTCTCTTGTCGTACTTCCGCAGGAATCCGACCGCGTTCTGGAATACGTCCGGGGGATTTCCACCGGCGGCCTGGGTCTGGAACTTCTCCCAAAAGGCCACGTAATCCTGGAAGTCGGTCTTCACCTTGATCTTCGGGTACTTCTTCTCGAAGAGCGCGATGGACTGGTTGATCTTCTTCGCCCGCTCGTCGGCACCCCACCAGGCGTACCGGATCGTGACCGTCCCGTCCCCGGAACTGCCGCTGTCCCCGCCGCAGCCCGTCGCCGCGGCCAGCCCCAGCGTGGCCAGTGAAGCTCCGGCCGCCTTGAGGACCGTTCGCCTCTCAACACTCCCGTTGTTACCCATAGTCGGGCCTCCCCGCGACGTCGTTGCCACCTGCATGAATCGTTTCAAGTAAGCGCTTGCTGGCACAAGGTACGGAGGGCTTCCAGGCGCGTCAATGATTCGGACAGGAATTGATGTGACGCGGTTCGGCCGCGTGGCGGCGGGTGTTGGGGGCGCCGCTCCCATGGAGGCGCCCGAGTGTGCAGGTCCGGGGCGCGCGGTCGGGGTGTCGAACAGAAAACGACCCGTCGGGCGAGTGTGGGGCCGGGCCGAAAACAACCGCCGCGCGGGCGGGGGTTGGGGGTGGGTCTTCGCGAGGGGGTGGTGTCGAACCGGCGTGCGTGTGGGTGGTGTTGGTGGGGAGGTGGAGGGGCTCGGGTTGGTCTGTACGGACCCGGGCGGATCTGGGCGGATCTGGATGGGCCCGGGCGGGTCGCGCCGATGCGAGCGGGCGGCTGGTGCGCGTCCGAAGGGCGGCTCGCTCGCGTCGGTCCGGCGTTCACCCGGGTCGACGGGTCGATGCGGGGGTGCGTCCCGCGAAGCGGCGTAGCGATGCGGAGTTCGAGACTTCGCAGGTCAGCGCCTGCGACAGCGGGTCAATGCCGGTAACAGCAGGTCAATGCCTGCGACGCGCCCACCGCCGCGCCGCATCCCGGCGGCGATGCCCGCGAGCAGCGCGGGCGACTGCGCGGCGGTCCGGCCGACGTCCCGCGCCGGACATGGGCGAGCGGAGCCGCGTGGTCCACGTGGTCCACATGGCTGCACCACCGGACGGGACGCCACCGGGTCCGATGACGGCTGCGACCGTGACTCCGGGTCCGGGTCCGACGTCCTCGCGGGGAGCGCGGTACCGCTTTCGAGACTGGTACCCGGTGCCGGTGCTGGGTACTGGTACCGGTACCGGGTACTGGTGCTGGTACGCAAAGTGCGGTCCGCCGATGTCGTGGGGGCGTGCTCCCCCGCCCTGCGGCGTGGTGCGGAAATGACGAAGGCGACCCTGCCCACGAAGTGCGTGGAACCGGGTCGCCTGTCGTGCTGGTGGGCGATACTGGGATCGAACCAGTGACCTCTTCGGTGTGAACGAAGCGCTCTCCCGCTGAGCTAATCGCCCGGGCGCAGGGAGAACATTACCCCATGTCAGAGGGTGGCTCGGACCAGCCCGCGGGCCTCCAGGAGGGGCCTTCGGAGCAGTGCGGGAAGGGGTCCTGTCACGAGTCCCGTCCCGGGTCGCGTCACGAGTCCGGCCCCGGGTCGCGTCACGAGTCCGGCCCCGGGTCGCGCCACCCGTCGGTCATTCCTGGATGTTCCACGGCATCTGGACGCCGAACTTCCAGAGGTAGACGCCACCAAGGGTCGCGACGATGACGACACCGGCACTCGTGAGAATGATGTTGCGGCGCCGCACCTTCGGGTCGAGTGCTCGCTGTGTCGCCTCCGTGACCTTGCGCTTCGTCCAGCGGAGCACCAGCTGTGCCCAGACGAACTCGGTCGCCCAGATCGCCATGCCACCGAAGATCACCAGCCAGCCGGGGCCCGGCAGCGGAAGCATGATCACGCCGGCGCCGACCACCGCGAGCCCCACGACGAAAACACCCACCTGCCAGCTCAGATGCAGTGCACGGCGGGCCTTGATGAATTCCGGCGCCCGCGATCCGAGCGACCCTTCGATCTTCGTCTCACCATCGGCCGTGGCGACCTCGCCCGGCTCGTCACTCCCCGTATTCATACGGCCAAACCCTACCGGAGAGAAACCAGTCACCGGAATGGCCCTATCCGGCGAACGTACTCTCGGCCGGAAGAGTTACGTAAAGACACGCAAAACACTCAGAGGGGTTTACAACGGCACCGTAGGTGGCATGTCGATTTCGCCGACGTGCGAATCCCCGAGCGCACACTGAGCGAAAGGCCCTGGCGCTTATGAACACCACGGTCAGCTGCGAGCTGCACCTGCGCCTCGTTGTGTCGAGCGAGTCCTCACTGCCTGTACCCGCAGGACTGCGGTATGACACGGCCGATCCCTACGCCGTGCACGCCACCTTCCACACCGGAGCCGAGGAAACCGTCGAGTGGGTGTTCGCCCGCGACCTCCTCGCCGAGGGCCTGCATCGGCCCACCGGTACCGGCGACGTCCGAGTCTGGCCGTCCCGGAGCCATGGCCAGGGCGTCGTATGCATCGCCCTGAGCTCCCCAGAGGGCGAGGCCCTGCTGGAAGCCCCGGCGCGGGCCCTGGAATCGTTCCTGAAGCGAACGGACGCCGCCGTGCCCCCCGGCACGGAACACCGGCATTTCGATCTCGACACGGAGCTCTCACACATCCTGGCCGAGAGCTGACGAGACCCCCATAGAGCCGCCCGGCGCCGTCCACTCGGGGAGACGGCTCGGGCCTAAACATCTGCAATGGGCACAACCGCGATGGGCACGAACACCGGCGCCGTCGCCGCGGACTCCCGCGGTGGCGGCGCCGGTGCGCGCGGTCGACGGCAGGCCTCAACGGCTCCAGCACCGGGGTGCGTGGCCGGGGCGGGCCTTCGCCCTGTCCGGGCGGGGACCCCGACGAGGCCGATGAGGGCTCCGCCCGGGGCACGGGGCGGGGCAGACGCCGGGTCGGGCCGACAGTCCGGGCAGGGCACGCCTGGCGGACCCACGGGGCCCACCAGGCCCAGCGCCGGCCCGGACGGCGGCTGAGGCTTCCGGAGGTGTTCAGGGTGACCTTCGTGTCCCGTGGACGGGCCCGTGAACTCGCCCGGAACTCGCCCGTGGACCGGCCCGGAGGCGCGGCTGACCGCGTACAGATCGACCGCCCTCGCTCCCCCACGCCAGGAAGCCACTACCATCGGCCAGCATCGGAGGGCGCCCGCCCGACCCCCAGGCCAGGGAGCGAAACGTGCTGATCACCCACGACACCCGGCGGTCCCTCGACGCCGTGGTGGACCTGGTGAACACCGCGCCGGAGAACGACACGACGGACGGGCTCCCGGACGTCGCGTCCCTCGCCGATTTCGTACGAAAACACGGGATCAGTGATGTCGGCGTGCTGTCGGAGGACGACCTCGCGGCCGTACACGGGATCCGCGGCCGGTTCGCCGGAGTCTTCGCCGCCGACGACCCCCGTACCGCCGCGGGTCTCATCAACGAACTGGTCGCCGTCGCGGGCACCACCCCCCGGCTCACCGACCACGACGGCTACGACTGGCACGTGCACTACTTCGCGCCAGGTGCCTCGGTCGCCGACCATCTCGCGGCCGACTGCGGGATGGCACTGGCGTTCTTCGTGGTCGCCGGAGAGCAGGACCGGCTGCGGCGCTGCGAGGCCCCGGACTGCCGGCACGCCTTCGTGGATCTCTCCCGCAACCGCTCGCGCCGCTACTGCGACAGCCGGACCTGCGGAAACCGCCTCCACGTGGCGGCGTACCGGGCACGCCGCAAGGAAGCGGCGGGCTGACGGACGCTGGACGCTCGGCGGGCTGACGGAGCCCTCGGCGGGTGACGCCAGGGGCTCCGTGTACGGCTCAGAGCAGCAGCAGGTCGTGCAGCGAAGCCATGAGCAGCAGACAGCCGATCACCGCAAGGAAGATCATCAGCGGTGGCTGGGAAAGCGCGTAGAGACAACCCCGCGGCTCCTCGGGAGGGGCGGCGGTGTCGCTCTGTGTTGTGTCCAGCATCTCGCGGCGATGATGACGCAGCCACCACCCGCTCCGCGATCAACACGCCCGGAATGACCGGGAGTTCGCCAATATCCGCGATGAGCAGGCACGAACGTGATCGTTTCCGCGCTCTCCCATGATCCTCTGTGTCGTTTCAGCCCGTCATATGCCGCGCTTCTTCAAGATGGCCTCGATGTCGCTGAAGTCGTCGTCGGAGCCCGCGGCCCGAGGCGTCGTCGCGGGCCGGGCGGCCGGACGGGAGCCCTGGCTCAGCGAGGGCGCCGAGGCCGCGGGGGCCACCGCCTCCCGCTGGGCGGCCCTGGCGGCCGCCTTGCGTTCCTTCCGGGTCCCGCCGCCACGCCGCTCCACCGCCCGCGTGGTCAGGAACAGCAGCCAGGCCACACCCAACACGGCGAAGCCCGCCCACGCGGTGGGGCTGAAGGCGGTGTCGGCCAGCCAGCCGACGACCCCGGTCATCACCAGGCCGACCGGCACCAGCGAGTAGGCGGCGATGCGGGCGGCGGAGAGGAACCGCTTGCGGTAGGCCGTGACCGCGGCGATGCCGATGCCGGCCGCGGAGACGGCGGAACAGACGGTCTCGGCAATCATCCGGTCCTCCAGGGCAGGGCTCGGCAGAGCGGGTCGGTTCGTCCCTTCCATCCTGCACCGCCCCACGCCCGATATGCCATGCTCCGGGCGGACCTCAGGGACATCTCCGGGTCGGGGTCCTCCCCAGGTCCCGGTTGGGGTGCCGTCGGCGGGGCTGGGAGACTGGGTGCCATGAACGACTCCTCCGCAGCCCGCGCCACCGCCGTCCTGGACGTCTGGTGCGAACTCCAGTGTCCCGACTGCCGCAGCGCCCTCGCCGACCTGCGCGCGCTGCGCGCCCGCTACGGCGACCGTCTGGAGCTGCGGCTGCGGCACTTCCCGCTGGAGAAGCACAAGCACGCCTTCGCCGCCGCGCAGGCCGCCGAGGAGGCAGCGGAGCAGGGCCGGACCTGGCCGTACGTCGAGGCGGTCCTCGACCGTGTCGAGCAACTGGACCGCAAGGGCGAGTCCTTCCTGATCGAGGTGGCCCGCGAACTCGGTCTGGACGCCGAGGAGTTCGACACCGCCCTGATCGACGGCCGGCACATCCTGATCGTCGACGCCGACCAGGCCGAGGGCAAGGCCATCGGCGTGACCGGCACCCCGACGTACGTCATCGGCGGCGAGCGGCTCGACGGCGGCAAGAGCCAGGAGGGCCTGCGCGAGCGCATCGAGGAGATCGCCGACCGCCTGCTGGCCGAAGGCGAGTAGTACTCGTTCTCGTAAGCACTCGTTCTCGCGAAGCGGTCTCGCAAGGAGGTCTCGCGAAGTGGTTCAGAGCAGGTTCTTGTAGAGGTAGTACTCGCTCGTCGTATAGCCGAGTGACTCGTACAGCTTCTCCGCCGGGGTGTTCCCCGCGAACACGTTGAGGCCGATGCGGTCCTTCCCGCCGGCCACCGCTCGGGCCTCGGCCAGCAGCATCAGGGTGCGCCCGTGGCCGCGGCCCCGGTGCTCGGGGTCGGTCTCGACCCCGAGCACGAACGCCGCGTCGGGCCACAGGCCCAGCCACAGCGTGCCGACCGGGATCCCCTCGTGTTCCAGGACGCCGAGCACCGTGTTCTCGCTGGCCACTCCGTCCGGCAGGAACCGGGCGAGCCCCTGGTCCGTCTTGCGGTACGCCTCGGCCTCGGGCACACCCCGCTCGATCTGCGAGCGGGCGAACCCCTCGCGCTCCTTCGCCAGCCAGGGCACGTACTCGGCCTCGGTCATGGGCCGGGCGACACTGCCCGCGGGCAGTTCGGGGCCGGGGCCGTCCAGGCGCTTCGTCATGACGCGGTTGCTGAGCTCGTACCCGAGGGTCGTGGCGAGCCGGAGCACGCCGTCCGCGTCCCCGGGCACCGACGTCTCGACGCGCTTGCAGCCCCAGCCGCGGGTCACCTCCTCGGCCGCGAGCACGGCCACCGTGCCCCGGCCCCGCCCACGGTCGGGTTCCTCGATGTACAGCTCCCCGACACGGGCCACGGTGGGGCCGTACTCCGGATGCGTGGAGAGGTGGATCCCGCCCACGGGACGACTGTTCACGCACACCTGGTAGCGGCGGGACAGCGCCCCGTCGGCTCCGCGCTGAAGCGGCTCGGTCGGCCGCAGGGTGGTGGTCATCAGGGGTGTTCTACCCGTCCCGTGCCCCGTCGTCATCCTGTTTTGCGCGCTGACGTACCACGAGCGACGTCTACGGGTCGAGGTCGTTTCCGGCCCGCTCCTCGAAGACCCGCATGGCCTTGGCGGTCACCGGGCCCGGCACGCCCGGGAGTTGGCGTCCGTCGACCCGGTGCACACCCTGCACGTCCCGCAGCGTGGACGTCAGGAAGACCTCGTCCGCACGCTCCAGGACATCCAGCGGAAGATCGGTCTCCCGGGCGCCGGTCCACTCGACGGCGAGCGCGCGCGTGATGCCGGCGAGACAGCCGGAGGCGACGGGCGGGGTGTGGACCTCGCCGTCGAGGACGACGAAGACGTTCGACCCCGTACCCTCGCACAGCCGCCCGACCGTGTTGGCGAACAGCGCCTCGCTCGCGCCCTGTTCACGCGCGCGGGCCAGGGCCACGACGTTCTCGGCGTACGAGGTGGTCTTGAGGCCGGTGAGGGCGCCGCGCTCGTTACGGGTCCAGGGCACCGTGATCACGGCGGTGGAGTCGGGACGCCGGGTGGACTCGCCGAGGGCGACGAGCAGGGTCGGTCCGTGTTCGCCGCGGTCGGAGCCGAGCGGGCCGTAGCCACCGGTGTACGTGATCCGCAGTCGGCCGAGCGGCATCGGGTTGGCGTCCATGACGGCGGCGCACGCGCGGCGCACCTCGTCGAGGTCGGGTTCGGGCAGCCCCAGGCCGCGCGCCGAGCGGGCCAGCCGGTCGAGGTGACGGGTCAGCGCGAACGGCCGCCCCTCCACCGCCTTCACGGTCTCGAAGATGCCGTCGCCCACGGTCAGTCCGTGATCGAAGACGGAGACGCGGGCGGACTCCATGTCCTGCAGACCGCCGTCGAGCCAGATCTTCACGTCAGAGAGTCCTTCCACTTTCGTACGCGTCTCCGTACTGTCCCGACGCTACCGCGAGCAGCCTGGCGGCCTTCAGCTCGGTCTCCTGCCATTCCCTTTCGGGGTCGGAGCCCCAGGTGATGCCGGCGCCGGTGCCGAAGCGCAGGACGCCTTCGGCGCGGTCGGTCCAGAAGGTGCGGATGCCGACGGCGAGCTGTGCGGTGGTGCGGTCGGCGTCGACCCAGCCGATGCCGCCGCAGTAGGGGCCGCGGGGTGCCGTCTCCAGGGCGTCGATGATGGACAGGGCGCTGGTTTTGGGGGCGCCGGTGACGGAGCCGGGCGGGAACGCGGCGGCCAGCAGTTCGGGCCAGCCGATGTCGGCGCGCAGGTGGCCGCGGACGGTGGAGACGAGATGGACGAGCCCGGGGTGTTTTTCGACCACGCACAGGTCCGGGACGGTGACGGTGCCGGTGGCGCAGACGCGGCCGAGGTCGTTGCGGACGAGGTCCACGATCATGACGTTCTCGGCGTGGTCCTTGTCGAGGAGGTCGGCCTCGGTGCGTCCGGTGCCTTTGATGGGGCCGGATTCGATGACGGAGCCGGTGCGGCGCAGGAAGAGTTCGGGGGAGGCGGTGGCGATCTCGACGCCGTGGCGGGGCAGGCGGATCGTTCCCGCGTAGGGGGCGGGGTTGCCGCGGGCGAGCAGCGCGGTGAGGGCGTCGATGTCGGCGTCGGGGGCGAGCGGCGCGGACAGGACGCGGCAGAGGTTGGCCTGGTAGACCTCACCGGCGGCTATGTGGTCGCGGATGCGGCGTACGCCGGCGGTGTACGCGGCGTGGTCGAGGGAGGACGTCCAGTCACCGGAGGCGGGTCCCCGCCACTGCCCGGGGACGGGGGCGGGCACGGGTTCGGTGCGTACGTCGGCGAAGCGGGCGCAGACCAGGCTGCCCTCGAAGTCGGCCGCCACGGCCCAGAAACCGGCCGAGTCCAGGGCCGCGGGGTCGCTGGTGACGTCGAGGAGACCGGTCGCTACGAGGCCACCGAAACGGGCGAGAGGAGGGAGGTCGAGCACGCAGTCGAGTCTAGGTCGGGTGACCTGCGGGTGCCCTGACCGTGTCCTTTGCCGGACAGACCGCAGCACGCTGCGCAAACGCGTTTTTGTGCTGGCCCGGGAATCCGCTAGAGTTCAACACGTCGCCGGGACGCGCAAGCCGAACGGAAACGACACGCGGACGTAGCTCAGTTGGTAGAGCGCAACCTTGCCAAGGTTGAGGTCGCCAGTTCGAACCTGGTCGTCCGCTCGCAGGAAGAGGGGGATCATCCCGAACCCCCACACTCCTGGTGGAGTGGCCGAGAGGCGAGGCAACGGCCTGCAAAGCCGTCTACACGGGTTCAAATCCCGTCTCCACCTCCAAGGACGATTAGCTCAGCGGGAGAGCGCTTCCCTGACACGGAAGAGGTCACTGGTTCAATCCCAGTATCGTCCACTGGTCCGCAAGGACTCGATCCATCCGGATCCCCGCGCGATTAGCTCAGCGGGAGAGCGCTTCCCTGACACGGAAGAGGTCACTGGTTCAATCCCAGTATCGCGCACGCAGTACGCACCACCCGCACCATCTGCAGGTTCACCTGCGCGATTAGCTCAGCGGGAGAGCGCTTCCCTGACACGGAAGAGGTCACTGGTTCAATCCCAGTATCGCGCACCAGCCGAAGCCCCCGGCCGTCTCGTACGGTCGGGGGCTTCGTGGTGTCAGGTCGTTCCTCCGGTCGTACTCAGGAGGAGAAGAGCATGTGGCCGAAGCTCTTGTGGCGGTGGTGACCGCCGTAGTGACCGCCGCCGTGGCCTCCGTGTCCGCCGTGCTGCGGAGCGCCCCACGCGGGCGCGGGCGCCGACGGGTAGGCCTGCGGGGCGGGCGGGGGCGGCGCGGGCTGCGACCACTGGGACTCCACGCGGCTCAGCGCCTCCAGCTCGCCGTAGTCGAGAAATATCCCGCGGCAGCCGCTGCACTGCTCGATCTGGACGCCATTGCGGTTGTACGTGTGCATCGGCGCATGGCACTTCGGACACTGCATGCTCGGCTCAACTCCTCGCCGTTCGGTACCGCTTCCGCCAGGACAGACACTGTCCGGCCTCGAACGGTTGCACCCTACGCGGTCGGGCCCTGCGCCAACTCGGGCGGGACGGCTCCCATTCGGTCACACGCGTCGATCACGGCCTGCTGCACCTCGTCCAAGGGGCGGTCCTCCCCCACGGACTTGGCGATCGCCAGGGCCGCGGTCTGCACCGTGAGGGCGCGGGCCGCCACCTCCAGAGCGGGCCAGGGGTCGCCGTCGGCGGGTACGGCCGGGCCGCCGGCGCGTTGGTAGGCGGTCAGGAAACGGGTCCACTCGTCGGGCGGGAGCAGGCCGCAGGCGTACCAGGCGGCCGGGCGGGCCAGGTCCCAGGTCGGGACGCCCACGCCGAGGTCGTCCACGTCGATGAGGAGCCAGGGGCCGCTCGGCGCGGGGTGGCGGACGAGCTGGCCGAGGTGCAGGTCTCCGTGGCAGAGGGTCCCCGCGGGCGGCATGGGGGCCTCGGCGCGAGCCCAGGCGGGCAGGGCAGCCCAGGCGCGCAGCACCGGGGCGGCGGCCGGGTGCGGGCCCGCCGTCCGCAGCCGGGCGATCGCCCGGGCCGCCTTGGCGGGGCCCCGCATGGGCGGCAGGCCGTCCGGCGCGGGGGTCCGGTGGAGGCGGGCCAGCAGGGTCGCGGCCGCCTCCCAGGGAGCGGCCTCGGGGGTCTTCGGATCGACCGGGGTGCCGTACGGCCAGAAGGTGACCAGGCGGCCGTGGAGGTCGACGGGCTTCGGGCGGAGCGGGGCGAGGAGGGTGCCGGTGAGGGCGGGGTGTGCGGCGAGCTCGAGACGGCGGGAGAGTTCGGCGGGGTCCGTGCCGGGGGCGTGGGCCTTGGCCACGGTGTCGCCGTGGCGGACGACGGTGCCGTCGTGGCGGTCGGCGAGCACGGAGTCGTGGTGCGTGCAGGGGGTGTCGGCGGGGTGGGCCGTGGTGCGCGCGCCCGCGGTCAGGGCGGGAAGCACGTCTGCGGTCACGGGGCCCCCTGGGGTGTGCGGTCGGTACCTCGCGAGCGTACGTTCTCCGCCCCCGCCGCCCCATCCCTGAGGGCTCCGCCCCAGACCCCCGGGTGGGTTCTTCGGCTGCGGGCCGGTGGGGGCCGGTCGCGCAGTTCCCCGCGCCCCTGGGGCACGGGGCTGCGCCCCGGCGCCCCACCGGCCTGACGGCCTCGTCCTCACAAGCCGGACAGGCTGAAAGATGTGCGCAGCGCCCCTTCAGGGGCGCGGGGAACTGCGCGCTCAACCCCCATCGGCCCGCAGCCGGGGAAACCGGTCCACCCCGGTGTCAGGGCAAAACAATGCCCGCGCAGCTCCCCAGCTGCGCGGGCATTTGTGCCGTCCGCCGCACCCCCGTCCCCACGGGGTTTCATGGCCGGATGTCCCCGCCCGGACCGCTCTTCCGGGCCTGGGGCGCCGCTCAGCGCCCCAGCATCACGCCCACGGACGACGCTTGTGTGACCACCGCGTCCCAGCCGCCGAAGACGACTACGAGCAGGGCCGCCAGGGGAAGGACCATCGCTGTCGCCACCAAGGGGTGGCGCTGACCCTGACGACGCGGGCGGAACGCGGCGCTGTACGCCTTGCGTCCTGTGCGGATCGCCGTCCGCGGTGCCGTGTGGGCCATGGTCCCTCTCCTGACCGAGCATCTATGTGGTTGGCAGCGGCGGGTGTCTGACCTCGGGGGACGAGTGCTGCACCCGCCGCTTGACCTCAAATCTATGGCCGCGGCGGCGATCGGTCGTCATGCCCTCGTACCGATTGCCGGGCCTCCCGGAGGATGAGCGATGACCTGCGGTGTACTCCCCTGGGTGGAGATGAGGACCTAGGTCTCAGGGTCTTCCCGGAGGGGGCGTCCGGTGTGCCCCGACTGTTCCGAGCTGTCCTCCCTCGGCACCGGCTGCTCGACCAGCGCCAGCACCCGCGTCGCCATGAAGCGGGCGGTGCGCACCACTGATCCGCTTCGGGTGACTTCGCTCACTTCCACCACCCCCCGGCGCACCGCGGTCTCCACTCTGCGACCCGCCCTGCTCGCCACCACCTCGTACGTACGCGTCGTGTCCCCGGCGTCCACGACTATCTCCACGCGATCACCCTTCACAGGTTCAATCCCCCTTCTGCGACGGACGGTTGGGATCACAGGCGGCCCAAGGCAGTCCTGTTCGCGCATTCCCTGACCGTCTTTCAAGTTTCCCACCCGGCACTGACAATCGATCGGACCGTGAGGGCGCGGCCTCTGCGCGCACCCGGCCGCGGAAACGTAAGCTGTGGCTCGTCAAACGGACCGGGCAGCGGGGATGGACATGGCGATGATGCGCCTGAGGCGCGAGGACCCGCGTGTCGTCGGCTCGTTCAGGCTTCACAGACGGCTCGGCGCGGGTGGGATGGGCGTGGTCTACCTGGGCTCCGACCGCCGTGGCCAGCGCGTCGCGTTGAAGGTGATCCGACCGGATCTGGCGGAGGATCAGGAGTTCCGGTCACGGTTCGCCCGCGAGGTCTCGGCGGCCCGGCGGATCAGGGGCGGCTGCACGGCGCGGCTCGTGGCCGCCGATCTCGAGGCGGACCGGCCGTGGTTCGCCACGCAGTACGTGCCGGGGCCCTCGCTGCACGACAAGGTCGCCGAGGAGGGCCCGATGTCGGCCGCCGACGTGGCCGCCGTCGGGGCCGCGCTCTCCGAGGGGCTCGTCGCCGTGCACGAGGCCGGTGTCGTGCACCGGGACCTCAAGCCGTCCAACATCCTGCTGTCCCCGAAGGGGCCGCGGATCATCGACTTCGGCATCGCCTGGGCGACGGGGGCGAGCACCCTGACGCACGTCGGTACGGCGGTCGGCTCGCCCGGGTTCCTCGCGCCCGAGCAGGTGCGCGGCGCCGCCGTCACCCCAGCCACCGACGTGTTCGCGCTCGGCGCCACGCTGGCGTACGCGGCGACCAACGACTCGCCCTTCGGACACGGCAGTTCCGAAGTGATGCTGTACCGGGTGGTGCACGAGGAGCCGCAGCTGCAGGGTGTTCCGGACGCGCTGGCTCCGCTCGTCCGCGCTTGTCTGGCCAAGGACCCCGAGGAGCGTCCCAGCACGCTCCAACTCTCCCTGCGGCTCAAGGAGATCGCGGCCCGCGAGGCGCAGGGCATGGCGGACGTCCGCCCGCCCGCGCAGCGCAATGATCCCGACCGGCCGACAGGGCGTCTCGCCGAGCAGTACGCCGAGCAGCCCACCCAGCGCCGCCCGCAGGGCACACCGCCGCCGCGCACGGGCGGCACCAACGGGGGCTCACGGCCCTCGCAGTCGGGTGCGCGACCCGCGCCCGCCCGGAGTACCGGACGCTCCGGCAGCAGGCCCGCACCCCGCAGCGGCGCCGGGCGTCCCGCACCCCGGACGTCGGGGACCGGGCGGCGGCCGGCCAATCCGCGACTGCTGCGTCAGCGGCTCTTCGTGTTCGTCGTGGTGACGCTGCTCGTCGCGCTGGGCATCGCGGCGGCGCAGGGCTGCCAGGGGCCGGCACGCGGGCTGGACGACGGGGGCACACGGAAGGACGTACGACAGGAGCAGTCGTCGTACGCGCGGCCTCCCGGCGATCTGATGGCCGAGCAGTACCGCAGCCGGATCAGCGAGGACGGCTGAGGCCGACAGGCCCTACGGCTGTGGGCGGCCCGTCGCCACCGCGTAGAAGGCGACCGCGGCCGCCGCGCCGACGTTGAGCGAGTCGACGCCGTGGGCCATCGGGATGCGGACCCATTCGTCCGCCGCCATCAGGGCCTTCGTGGACAGGCCGTCGCCCTCCGCGCCCAGCATCAGCGCGACCCGGTCCATCCGGTGCGGGGCCGCCTCGTCCAGCGACCTCGCCTTCTCGTCCGGGGTGAGGGCGAGCAGGTTGAAGCCGGCGTCGCGGACCGTCTCCAGGCCCTTGGGCCAGGTCTCGAGACGGGCGTAGGGGACCGAGAAGACCGCGCCCATCGAGACCTTCACGGAGCGGCGGTAGAGCGGGTCCGCGCAGTCCGGGGAGAGCAGGACCGCGTCCATGCCGAGGGCCGCGGCGGAGCGGAAGATCGCGCCGATGTTGGTGTGGTCGTTGACCGCCTCCATGACGACCACCCGGCGCGCGGAGCGCAGGAGTTCCTCGGCCGTCGGCAGCGGCTTGCGCTGCATGGACGCCAGCGCGCCCCGGTGCACGTGGTAGCCCGTCACCTGTTCGGCGAGCTCCGGGCTGACCGCGTACACCGGGGCCGGGAGCTCGTCGATGACATCGCGCATGACGTCGACCCACTTGGCGGACAGGAGCATCGAGCGCATCTCGTACCCGGCGTCCTTGGCGCGTCTGATGACCTTCTCGCCCTCGGCGATGAACAGGCCCTCGACGGGTTCGCGCTTGCGGCGCAGCTCCACGTCGGTCAGGCCCGTGTAGTCACGCAGACGCGGGTCGTCGGGGTTCTCAACGGTGATGAGATCGGCCACAGGGTGATACTGCCTTGTCCTGGGTGCGGTGCCAACGGCTGGGCACGGGTTGGGTTACCGGTGGTTACTCGGAAGCGTTCAGCGGGCTGTGCACACCCACGTTCACGACCTCGCCGATGACGATCACCGCCGGGGGCTTCACGTCCTCGGTGCGTACGGCCTCGGCGACCGTGGCCAGGGTCGCGTCGACGCGGCGCTGGGCGGCGGTCGTGCCCTCCTGGACCAGGGCGAGGGGGGTGTCGGCCGGCTTGCCGTGCGCGATCAGGGTCTCGGCGATCCTGCCGATCTTGTCGACGCCCATGAGGACGACGAGCGTGCCGCGCAGTCGGGCGAGGGCCGGCCAGTCGACGAGGGATCGCTCGTCGTCAGGGGCGACATGGCCGCTGACCACGGTGAACTCATGTGCGACACCCCGGTGGGTGACCGGGATACCGGCCGCACCCGGCACCGAGATCGAACTGGAGATGCCGGGGACGACCGTGCAGACGATGCCCGCCTCGGCGAGCGCCTGGGCCTCCTCCATGCCGCGGCCGAAGACG
Source organism: Streptomyces sp. NPDC007896 (assembly GCF_042959425.1). Classification (NCBI taxonomy): domain Bacteria; kingdom Bacillati; phylum Actinomycetota; class Actinomycetes; order Kitasatosporales; family Streptomycetaceae; genus Streptomyces; species Streptomyces sp. NPDC007896. Next base: position 210,316 of record NZ_JBIBKX010000006.1, read on the forward strand.
AACGGGTCGCCGCCCTTGAGCCGGACGACCGACTTGCCCTGCTTCGCGTGCTCGATGAGCGCGTTGTTGATGGCCTCCTGGGCCATGTACCGGCCGTAGGGGATCTTCGCCGCGTCGATCACCTCGACGTGCGGCGGGAGTTCGGCGAGCAGGTCGCGCGGGCCCAGACGGTCGGCGATGACCACGTCGGCCTCGGCGAGCAGTCGGCGGCCGCGGACCGTGATCAGGTCGGGGTCGCCGGGGCCGCCGCCGACCAGGGCGACACCCGGGGTGCGGGTGCGGTGGTGGGGGGCCACCAGGGTGCCGTCGCGCAGACCCTCGACCACCGCGTCGCGGATCGCCGCGGTGTGGCGGGGGTCGCGGCCCTTGGCGTTCGTGGTGAGGACGGCGACCGTGACGCCCTCGCTGTGGCCGGTGGCCGGGGTCCAGGCGGTCGCCGCGTCGGCGTCGTCGGAGCGGACGCACCAGACGCGGTGGCGCTCCGCCTCGGCGGAGGCGTCCGTGTTCGCCTGCCGGTCGCTGGTCGCGATCAGGGCGTACCAGGCGTCGGCGAGGTCGCCGTCCTCGTACGGGCGCCTCGTCCAGGTGATCTCGCCGGCGTCCGCCATCGCCTCGACGGAGGGGGTGGCCTCGGGCGACACGAGGTGGATGTCCGCGCCTGCCGCGATGAGCGCCGGGAGGCGGCGCTGGGCGACCTGGCCACCGCCGAGGACGACTACGCGGCGGCCGGTGAGGCGGAGGCCTACGGGGTAGGCGGGGTTTTCGGCCATGGAGGTGCGGCTCCTCGTACGGGGCCGCTGCGCTCGGCTGGAGCGGCCTTGACGTGCTGTTTTGAGTGCGGGTCCACGATACGGCGGGGGCGGGAGGGGCTCCTTCCCCAAGCCCGCCCCGTCCCGGCAGTGACACTGTGCGGCTCCGCCGCGTGAGGGGCTGGGCCCCCCGGGCCCCCGCGCAAGCGGGCGCGTCGTCGGTCTACTTCTCGGTGACCCCTGCGGAGTCGAACGTCGCCACCTCGTGCATCGCCCTCGCCGCGCTCTGGACCACCGGCAGGGCCAGCAGGGCGCCCGTGCCCTCGCCGAGGCGCAGGTCCAGGTCGATCAGGGGGCGCAGGCCCAGCTTGTTCAGGGCGGCGACGTGACCGGGCTCGGCGCTGCGGTGGCCCGCGATGCAGGCCGCGAGGACCTCGGGGGCGATGGCACGGGCCACGAGGGCGGCGGCGCCGGCGCTGACGCCGTCCAGGATCACCGGCGTACGCAGGGAGGCGCCGCCGAGGAGCAGGCCGACCATGGCGGCGTGTTCGAGGCCGCCGATCGCGGCGAGGACGCCGATGGGGTCGGCCGGGTCCGGCTGGTGGAGTTCGATGGCGCGGCGCACGACCTCGGTCTTGCGGGCGAGGGTCTCGTCGTTGATGCCGGTGCCGCGGCCCGTCACCTCGGACGGGTCGGCGTCCGTGAAGACGGAGATCAGGGCCGCCGACGCCGTGGTGTTGGCGATGCCCATCTCGCCGGTCAGCAGGGCCTTGTTGCCGGCCGCCACGAGGTCGCGGGCCGTCTCGATGCCCACCTCGATGGCGGCCGTGACCTCTTCGCGGGTCATCGCGGGACCGGTCGTCATGTCGGCGGTGCCCGCGCGGACCTTGCGCGGGAGGAGACCCGGGGTCGCGGGGAGGTCGGAGGCGACGCCCACGTCGATGACGCAGACCTCGGCGCCCACCTGGTTGGCGAAGGCGTTGCAGACCGCGCCGCCGCCCAGGAAGTTGGCCACCATCTGGCCGGTGACCTCCTGCGGCCAGGGGGTGACGCCCTGGGCGTGCACGCCGTGGTCGCCCGCGAAGATCGCGACGGCGGCGGGCTCCGGGATCGGCGGCGGGCACATCCGGGACAGGCCGGACAGCTGCGCGGAGATGATCTCCAGCATGCCGAGCGCGCCCGCGGGCTTGGTCATCCGCTTCTGGCGCTCCCACGCCTCGCCGAGCGCCTTGGCGTCCAGCGGGCGGATGTTGGAGACCGTCTCGGCGAGCAGGTCGTGCGGCTCCTCACCGGGCAGCGCGCGACGGCCGTACGTCTCCTCGTGCACGACCCAGGACAGCGGGCGGCGCTTGGACCAGCCGGCCTGCATCAGCTCGGGCTCCTCGGGGAACTCGTCGACGTAGCCGACGCAGAGGTACGCCACCACGTCCAGGTGCTCGGGCAGGCCGAGGGCGCGGACCATCTCGCGCTCGTCGAAGAAGCTGACCCAGCCGACGCCGAGACCCTCGGCGCGGGCCGCGAGCCACAGGTTCTGGACCGCGAGCGCGGAGGAGTACGGGGCCATCTGGGGCTGGGTGTGACGGCCCAGGGTGTGACGGCCGCCGCGGGTCGGGTCGGCGGTGACGACGATGTTCACCGGCGTGTCGAGGATGGCCTCGATCTTCAGTTCCTTGAACTGCTTCGCGCGCCCCTTGGGCAGCGACTTGGCGTACGCCTCGCGCTGACGGGCGGCCAGTTCGTGCATCGTGCGCCGGGTCTCGGCGGAGCGGATGACGACGAAGTCCCAGGGCTGGGAGTGGCCGACGGACGGCGCGGTGTGCGCGGCCTCCAGGACCCGCAGCAGCACGTCGTGCGGGATCGGGTCGCTGCGGAAGCCGTTGCGGATGTCGCGGCGCTCGCGCATCACGCGCAGCACGGCCTCGCGCTCGGCGTCGTCGTAGCCGGGGGCCGCCGGGCCGGTGGACTCTCGTACGTCTTCCACTGCGGCCGGGCTCTCTTCCTGGTCGGCGACCTGGGTGTCCAGGTCGTCCGCTTGCTGTGCGACTACTACGGGCTCCGGGTCCGCCTCGAACGGCTCCGGTACGGGGGGTGTCTCGGCTTCGGCCTCGCGGGGCGCGGGAACCGGGGCGAGGGGCTCCGCCTCGATGGCGGGCTCCGCCTCGGCGAGAGGGGCGGGGTGAGCCTCCTGGCTCTCCGCCGCCACGGCCTCCACCAGGGCCGGGGGCTCTTCGGCCGGGGGCCGCTCCTCCGTGGGCAGCGGCGGCACGGTCATGGCGTGCGGCGGGGTCGGGGCGAGGTGCGGGGTCGTCGGCACCGTGCCCTCGACGGGCACGAACTGGCCGAGGGGCTGGTCCGCGGCGGAGTCCAGGGGGACGCCCTGGAATCCGGGTGCGCCGGCCGTGTCGCCTGGGTGGTGCTCGCCGTGCGACTGGTTCGTGGCCGCGTGCGGCGCCTGTGCGTGGGCGGCGACACCGACCGGTACACCTGCACCGGCCTCGGCGAACGCGGCGTGGGCCTCGGCGGGGGCCGCGAACTGCGCGGCCTGGACCGGGAAGGCCTCGACGCCGGGGACCGCCTGTCCGTACGAGTCGTCCGCGGCGCGCGCCACCTGCGCCTGCGCCTGCGCCTCGGCGGCTGCCTGGGCGGCGGACACCACGAGGGGCTCCGGGGCGAACTCGGGCTGCGCGGCCTCCACGCCGCTGTCCGCCAACTGGACCACGGGTTCCGGGATATGAACACCGGATTCCGGGAACTGGGCGTCCTGGACCGGGAACTGGGGCGCCTGGTCCACCGCCTGGCCGGCGGGCTCGGCGAGGTGGGCGGCCTGGTCCGCGAGTTGGGGGGCCTGTTCGATCCCCCCCGGCTCGGCCGCTGGCGTCGACTGCGGGTCCTGCGCGGGCTGAAGCGCCTGCTCGGCCGCCAAGGGCTCGCCCGCCTCGGAAGCCTGTGCCGGGGTGCCGGCAAGGTGCCCGGCGGTGTCGTCCACGGACGGCGCCGCGTGCGGGAGGTCCTGGGCGACCGGGAAGGGCGTCGAAGCGGGAGTCGCCTCCGGGGCCTCGGGGGCCGGGAAGCCGTCCGGCGCGGGCGTGGCCTCAGGGCCCGGCGCCGCCTCGAAGCTCGGCTCGGCCTCGGGGCTCGGCTCGGCATCGAGGCTCGGCTCGGCCTCGGGGCTCGGCGCGACCTCCACGGCCTGCTGGACGAAGCGGCCCTCCGACACCTCGGGCGCCTGGGCGGTCTCCGGGATCTGGGGCACCTGCGCGAGTCCCTGAGCCCCGACCGCCTCGACCGCCTCCGCGAGCTGGGGAACCGGGGTGAATTCCGCGGCCTCGACGGCCTGCGGAACCTCCGCGACCGGCGCCGCTTCCGGCACCGTCACCGCCTCGGCGACCACTCCGGCCTCCGGGCCCTGGACGGCCGACGGGACGACCGTTTCTGCGGTCGTCCCCTCGGGACCCACCGGCGGCGCGCCCCACGGCACCGCGCCCTGCGGCGGGATCTCGGAGAGCTGCGGTACGTCGAGGTACTCGGGACCGGCCGTCGGGGGACCCGCGTGCCGTACCGGAGTCGGGGGAGCCACGGGGTTCACCGGGGTGGCCACGGGCGCGGCGGCGGGGCCGCGGTCGGCGAGCGAGCGCACCGGGCTCGCGGAGCCGTCCGGAGTCGGCGGGCCGAGGTGCAGCGGGCGGCGCGGTGCCGTCGGCTGCGGGGCGGCCGCGGGGCCGGGTACGCGGACGCCACTGAGGTCGAGTGAACCGCTGTCCCGGCCGGCCGTCTCGTGCGGACCCGGCTCATGGACGAGTGGCTGTTCCTGGACGAGGGGCTGCGGGGGCGGTGGGGCCACCTCGTTGCCCCACGCTCCCTGTGCGCCTGGCATGAGAAGCAGGTCGTCGTCCTCGGCGGGGTTCTCGGAGGGGTCGAGGAAGGTGTACACGCCCTGGGCGGGGACGCCCGGCTGCTCCACCATGCCTGCGTTCTCCGGCAGTCCCTCGCCCGGGACCTGGCCGGTGTCGGTCATGCGTACCCCTCGCCCATCGGTTAGTGCTTCCAAGTCCTGCTCGCCCGGAACGGCGCACCGACCGCCCCGCAGTGAAGAACGAGCGTGCGCGCCCAGCGGCACGAACGACCGGCCAACAAAGACGACAAAGCCATTAACTGGCATTGTCCCGGTCGTCCGACCCTCGCGACAGCTTGATCCGCGACGGCCCGCTGTGGACTGCGCCACGTTGCGCGTCCTGTGGTTCTGCCGTACCACACTCGCCTCAAAACGGGCGCGTTTTCCGGACATTGGCCCACGAAAGGCCGATCACCCGGGAGCGGTACAACGATCGGCCAGCCTACCGCGCGCAGTACGACAACAGGATCACGGGTTGCGATCGGGCAGACGGCCTGTGAGCAGGAACGCGACGCTCCGCTCGGTCTCCGTCCAGGCCCTTGTGTCGAGTTCGACGGACTGGATGAGGGCGCATTCGACCTGATATCCGTGCTCGGTCAGATCGCGGCCCACGAGTTCGGCCGCGTCCCGGGTCGCCGCGTGCGTCACGATGCGCTGCGGACGGCGGTCGGCGACGGCCGAGACGACCTGCACTCCCCCGCCGCCGACGCGTACGACATCGGGTTCGGGGAGGTTCTCCAGGACGTGCGGCGCGGTGCCGTGCACGATCTGCATCTGGACGCCGTAGCGGCGGGCGGAGTCCTCGGTGCGGGCGCAGGAGCCGGGGTTGCGGTCGACGGCGATGACCGCCGCGCCGGTGCGCGCCGCCTCGGTGGCGAAGGCGCCGCTGCCGGAGCCGATGTCCCACACGAGGTCTCCGACCCGCGGGCCCAGCCGGGCGAGTTGGGCGGCGCGCAGCAGATCCGTTTCGCCTTCGCCCAGTGCGCCGCCGTACGCCTGGGCGGGCAGCGCCCAGCCGCGCGGTCCGGTGCCCGGGTCGCGTCCGGCGATCCAGCCGCCGTCCTCGGCCGCGGCCACGAAGCCGCCGATGACGATGACGACGTTGGGGTCGCGCCAGGTGTGGTCGGCGGCCTTGTCGGAGGTGAGGATGGTGACCCGCTCGCTCGCGGTGCCGAGTTCCTCGCAGATGACGAAGGTGCGGTGGACTCCTTCGAGGAGCAGGCCGAGTTCGGCGGGGCCGGCGCCGGGCGAGGTGAGGACGGCGACCTTGGTGTGGGCGCGGCAGACGTTCACCGCGCGGCGCAGGGTGCGGCGGTGCGCCACGACCACCTGTGCGTCGTCCCAGGGCATGCCGGCGCGGGCGAAGGCGGCGGCCACCGAGGAGACGGCGGGCACGACTTCGACCTCCAGGCCGAACTCGGGGGCGCGCAGGGTGCGTACGACTCCGAAGAAGCCGGGGTCGCCGTCGGCGAGGACGACGGCGCTGCCGCGGTGGCCCGCGATGCGGCGGGCGGCGAGGGAGACGCTGCCGAGGCGGATGCGTTCGGCGGCCCGGGGTACCTCGGGGAGCGCCAGGTGGTGCGCCGCTCCGGCCACCAAAGTGGCCGCGCCGAGGGCGGAGCGCGCCGCGGCGGTCAAGGGCGAGCCGTCCCAGCCGATCACCGTGACCCGGTCGGCCATCGTCGTCAGTCTCCAGAAGGTTTTCGCAGGTCGTCGGTGGGCAGCCCGCGGGCGGGCTCCGTGAGGGTACCTGGCGTCGCTGGGTGCGGGCGCACAGATATCTGCCGGGTGGGAGCGGTTCTTCGGAACGCCGTGCGGGACGTCCCCCGGATTCGGCGCGGGGAATCCCGCCGGTTCAGTTCCAGTCGGAGAACGACGTGAAACCACCCGTGTCGGCGAGCTGGTCGCCTACTCCGTCGAGGTCCTCCGGGAGGAGGCTCCAGACGATGAAGTCGGTGCGCACGTCCACCCAGCGCCCGTCCTCGGTGCGGGTGTGCGCTATACAGGCGTTGCGCAGGACGCCCTCGCTGATGCAGCCGATCTTCTGGGCGACCTGCTGGGAGGCGGTGTTGTCGGCCGCCGTGCGCAGTTCGATGCGCTCGAACTTCTGGTCGCGGAAGAGCCATCGGGCGGTGGCGAGCGCCGCCTCGGAGGCGTAGCCCTCGCCACGGGCCCAGGGGGCGATGACGTACGACAGTTCGGTGGAGCGCACATGCCAGTCGGTCTTGGCGAGCTGCACGATGCCGACCAGGCGCTGGGTGAGGAACTCGGTGACGGCGAGGTCGAGTCCCCGGCCCGCCGCGCGTTCGGTGGGCGCGTACTCGTTGATCCAGATGCGGGCCCTGTCCTCGGTATAGGGCTGGGGCACGTCGGTCCAGGCCCCGACCTGCTCGTCGTTCATCATCGCGGCCAGGGAGGGGATGTCGTCCTCGTCGAGCGCACGCAGGACCAACCGCTCCGTGCTGATGGAGATGTCGGGGAAGGTGCTGGTCATGCGCCGCTCCGTAACCGTCGGGGACGTCGGGCCCTCGGATCCTTCGGGCCCGCTGAACTGCCCAGCATGCAGCATGAGGCCACCGAACTGCACCACGGGGTCCACTCCGAGTGATGGAGTGGACCCCGTACGGTGACCCGGCCAGAACGACGGGATGACCGAAACTAGAACGACGGGATGACCGAACCGGCGTACTTGTCCTCGATGAACTTCTTGACCTCGGGCGAGGTGAGGAGCTTGGCGAGCTTCTTCACCCGCGGGTCGCTCTCGTTGCCCTTCTTGACGGCGAGGAAGTTGCCGTAGGGGTTGTTCGTCGCGGACTCCAGGAAGAGCGCGTCCTTGGCCGGCTTGAGGCCGGAGGAGATGGCGTAGTTGCCGTTGATCACCGCGGCGTCGACGTCGTCCAGGGAGCGCGGGGTCTGAGCCGCCTCCAGCTCCTTGAACTTGAGGTTCTTCGGGTTCTTCGCGATGTCCTGGGTGGTCGCGCTGTTGCCCGCGCCGTCCTTGAGCGTGATGAGCCCCTTGGAGGCGAGCAGCTTGAGCGCCCTTGCCTCGTTGACGGTGTCGTTCGGGACGGCGACCGTCGCACCGCTCTTGAGCTCGTCGGTCTTCTTGATCTTGTGGGAGTAGAGACCGAGCGGTTCCAGGTGGACCGTGACGACGGGCACGATGTGGGTGCCGTTCTTCTTGTTGAAGTCGTCGAGGTACGGCTGGTTCTGGAAGTAGTTGGCGCCGACGGACCCGTCCTCGGTCGCCGTGTTCGGCGTGACGTAGTCCGTGAACTCCTTGACCTGCAGGTCGAGGCCGGCCTTCTTCGCCAGGTTGTCCTTGATGTAGTCGAGGATCTCGGCGTGCGGGGTGGGGCTCGCGGCCACGACCAGCGGACCGCTGGTGTCGGAGGCGCTGCTGCTCTTGTCCGAGCCGCAGGCGGAGAGGCCGAGGGTGAGGGCTCCGGCGGCGAGGACTGCGGTGGTGATCTTGGCGGTGTTACGCACGAAAAGTGCCTTTCCTTAAGGGTGGAGCGACCCCGTGGTGGGTGGTTACGGGGAAATCTGCGGGTGGGGGGAGAGAACCGGAGGGGGTGTTCGGGCGGTCTCAGGCGACCTCGCCGACCTCCGCGGTGGCGGGCTCCTTGGCCTTCAGCAACCGCAGCTTGGGGGCGGCGCCGGAGTGGCCGCCGCGCCGGTGCAGGGTGCGGGCCGCGTAGTCGCCGGCGAACTGGATGAGCGAGATGACGACCGCGAGGATCGCCACGGTGATCCACATCAGTCCGGTCTCGAAGCGCTGGTAGCCGTAGCGGATGGCGATGTCGCCGAGCCCGCCGGCGCCGACCGTGCCGGCCATCGCGGAGTAGCCGATGAGGGCGACGATCGTGGTGGTCGCGGAGGAGATCAGCGACGGCAGCGACTCCGGTACGAGCACCTTGCGCACGACGGTCCAGGTGTTGCCGCCCATCGACTGCACGGCCTCGACGAGACCGCCGTCCACTTCGCGGACCGCCGTCTCGACCAGGCGCGCGAAGAAGGGGATCGCGCCGACGGCGAGCGGCACGATCGCCGCCTCGCGTCCGATGGTCGTTCCCGTGATCGTGCGCGTGAAGTTCATCAGCGCGACCATCAGGATGATGAACGGCAGCGAGCGGGCGATGTTCACGACCTGCCCGATGACCTTGTTCACGACGACGTTCTGCAGGAGTCCGCCGCGGTCGGTCAGGACGAGCAGAACACCGAGCGGCAGACCGCCGACGATCGCGATCAGCGTGGACCAGCCGACCATGTAGAGCGTGTCCCAACACGCCTGGGACAGCAGGGGCTGCATCTCCGACCAGGTCACTTGGCACCGTCCTTCACCAGTACGGGCTGCTGGCCCTGGATGTCGATCTGCAGGCCCTGCTCGCGCAGGAACCCGATCGGCACGACGTTCTCCTCGTAGCGGCCGGGCAGTTCGATGCGCATCCGGCCGACCTGCTTGCCCGCGACGGTGTCCATCGCGGCGCCGAGGATCGAGATGTCGATGTTGTACGTGCGCGAGAGCTGCGAGATGACGGGCTGGGTGGCGGCCTCGCCGTGGAAGGTGACGTCGATGACGGTGCGGTCGTCGCCGGACGGCTCACCGCTCACCGGGAAGAGCGCCTCGGCGAGTTCGGAGCCGGGGGTCGCGAGCAGTTCGCTGACGGTGCCGGACTCGACGATGCGGCCCTTCTCCATGAGCGCGGCCGAGTCGCAGATCGTCTTGACGACGTCCATCTCGTGGGTGATGAGCAGGACGGTCAGGCCCAGCTGCCGGTTCAGGTCGCGCAGCAACTGGAGGATGGAGCGGGTGGTCTCGGGGTCGAGGGCACTGGTGGCCTCGTCGGAGAGCAGCACCTTGGGGTCGCCGGCCAGGGCGCGGGCGATGCCGACGCGCTGCTTCTGGCCGCCGGAGAGCTGGGCCGGGTAGGCCTTGGCCTTGTCGGAGAGACCGACCAGGTCGAGCAGCCCGAGCGCCTTGGAGGATCGTTCCTTCCCCGACAGGCCAAGGATTTCGAGCGGCAGCTCGACGTTGTCCTGCACGGTGCGCGAGGACAGCAGGTTGAAGTGCTGGAAGACCATGCCGATACGGCTGCGGGCCTGGCGGAGTTCCTTGCCCGCGCGCGGGCCGCGGCCGACGAGCGCGGTGAGGTCCTGTCCGGCGACGGTGACCGTGCCGGCGGTGGGACGCTCCAGGAGGTTGACGCAGCGGATGAGGGAGGACTTGCCGGCGCCGGACTGGCCGATGACGCCGTACACCTCGCCTTCGCGGACATGCAGATCGACGCCGTCGAGGGCGGTCACTTCACGGCCGCGCGAGCGGTAGACCTTGGTGAGGCCCGTTGTCGTGATCACTGGGGGTTTCCGTCACTGTCGAGTGCGGGGCGCGGGTGTGCGCCGGCACGGGTGCATTCGGTCGGGAACGCGACACGGTTCTCGCGGTGGCGATGGAACCGGATGAATCCGGGGGAGAACATGCGCGCGGGGCGGCGCCGCTCACGTACGGGGTACGGACAGGGCGCGGCGGTCTCGCTTCGGGGCGCGAGACGGAGCGGTGGTGCAGGGGCCCTCTAGAAGGCGCACATTCGACACATACAACGAGCACCGGGCGTCATGGTCGCCTCGGTCGCAAGGATGCGGCTGCTCGTCGTGGTCATGGGATCAAGTAAAGCAGACGTACAGGCGGGACCCGGAACCGCTGTCCGTATTACGGACAGCGGTGGACACCTCTCAGCCGCGGGTGGAGATCTCCACTCCCCCGGCGGTGACCAGTGCGGACAGGGCCGAGAGGTCCTTCACCACGAGGTCCGCGTCCAGCTCGGACGCCTCGTGGGTTGTGGCCAACGCCACGGTGGTCATCCCGGCGGCGCGGCCTGCCTGCAGGCCCGCCGGGGCGTCCTCGAAGACGACGCAGCGGGCCGGGTCGACGCCCAGTTCACGGGCGGCGAGGAGGTAGGGCTCGGGGTCGGGCTTGCCGCGGGTGACGTCGTCGGCGGAGATCAGCGTCTTGGGCCGGATACCGACCTCGAAGAGCCGGGCCTCGGCCAGTCGCCGGGTGGCGGAGGTGACGACGGCCCAGCGGTCGGCCGGCAGCGGGTCGAGGAACGCGGCGGTGCCAGGGAGCAGGACGACCCCGCCGGGGACGTCCTCGACCTCCAGCAGTTCGATGCGCGCGAGCGCCTCGGGGACGAGGTCGGCGGGCAGCAGGTCGGCGGCTATCTCGACGGCGGGGCGGCCGTGCAGTTCGATCCGGGCGAAGTCCTCCGCGGTGATCCCGTACTCGCGCGCCCATCGTGTCCAGCACCGGTTCACCGACTCGAGGGATGAGACGAGCGTCCCGTCGTTGTCGAACAGCAGGGCGTCAGCGTGGATCTTCATGCTCTCGACCCTACGGGGCAGCCCGGGGGCGAGGGCATCGGGCCTTTTGGCCCGTAATAGGGTCACGGCATGCTTGATGCCCTGACGGTCGCGACCGCCGTCGCCGCGCTCGCGCTCTCCGCCTGGTGCGGCTGGGCCGCCTACCGTGATCAGCCCACCAAGGACTGGCACTTCATCGGCATGGCCGTGGTGACGCTGCTTGCCCTGATCCAGCTGGTGGTCGGAATCGTCCAGCTGGCGCGCGGCGAGAAGCCCGACCAGGGCACGACCATCTTCGTGGCGTATCTGCTCGGTGCCTTCGCGTGCGTTCCGGCCGCGGGCTTCATGTCGCTGGCGGAGCGCACCCGCTGGGGATCGATCACGGTGGCGGCCGGCGGTGTCGTCCTCGCCGTACTGGAGGTGCGGCTCTATGACATCTGGGGAGGCTGAGATGACGGCCACGGAGGAGAACGGGACCGCGCCTCAGGAGAATCAGGGGAGCCGGGAGAACCCGGAGAAGAAGCGCACCCGTCTGATCAGCGGCCCAGGCATGCTGCTGCTCTGGCTGTACGGCGTGATGGTCGTCGGCGCCGTGTCGCGCTCCGCCGTCCAGATCTCGACGGAGTTCGACAAGGCCCCGCTCGCCTACTCGCTGTCGGCGGTCGCGGGCCTCGTCTACGGCTTCATCACGTACTCACTCGTGCGCGGCGGTGAAACGGCCCGCAGGGCGGCGCTGGTGTGCTGCGCCGCCGAGCTCGTGGGCGTGCTGACCGTCGGGACCTGGACGCTGGTCGAGCCGTCCGCCTTCCCCGACGCCACCGTGTGGTCGGACTACGGGATCGGCTATCTGTTCATCCCGGTGCTGCTGCCGCTGTCGGCCATGTACTGGCTGCGCAAGGCGCGCACGGCCGACCGGTCGGCGTAGCTCGGGGCCCGGAACTCGGGCCCCGAGCACGGGACCTGAGCACGGACGCCGGTCAGGCGCTGGCCACGAACGCGCCCGCGTGGGCGCCCTTCTGCAGGGTCACCAGGGTGAGCCGCTCGTCGACGCGCTCCGTGGAGACCTGCGCGTAGCCGTGCTTGCGGTACATCCGCAGGTTGCGGTCGCTGCGGTGGCCGGTGAAGAGCTGGAAGGACTTGGCCGCGCCGTCCGTTGCGAGCTTGGCCTCGATCGCGGCGAGCAGCCGCCCGCCCAGACCGTGGCGCTGCATGCGCGGGTGGACGATGAGCTTGTTGATGCGGGCCGTGCCGTCCGGGTCCACGGCTCCGCGGACCGAGGCCACCACCTCTTCGCCCAGCCTGGCCACCAGGACCGTACCGCCCGCCAGCTCTGCCCTGAGGGAGTCGAGCGGCTGCGTGAGCGGCTCGATGCCGTAGTCCCCGTACAGCTCGGCCTCGCTCTGGTAGCAGAGGTACTGCAGCTTGAGGATCTGCTCTGCGTCCTGCTCGGTCGCCGCCGAGATGGTCACGCTCATGCCCATGTGTGCATGCCTCCCGCTCACCTGTTCCACCGGTCGTCCCCCACTCCTATCCCCGTCGTTCGCGGGCCGCAACCACCGGAGAGAGCAAGCGACGTAGACATCCCAGACATCTGGAACGTTCCGGACCCAGGCTGCCCTGTGAGATACCCAACTCGCCTGCGATCTCCCGATAGGTGAGGTCCTTCGGGGAGAGCAGGGCCGCCATCAGGCTGGGGCAGCGGCCCGGCAGCCGGCGGACCGCGTCGTGCAGGGCGCGCCGGCTGTCTGCGGTCATCACCTGCTGTTCGGGGTCCGGCCCGCTCTCGTCGACGGGCTCGGAGACGTACGGCCGTTCGTACCGGGCCGTACGGCGGGTGCGGCGGACCTCGGAGCGCACGGCGCGGCGCAACCAGCCCTGCGGGTCGACGGGCGGCCCGTCCGAGTCGAGGCGCTCCAGGAGGCGCAGCCAGACGGCCTGTTCGAGGTCGCTCGGTTCGGTCCCGGACGCAAGGCCTTCCGCCGAGGCCTCGGCGGCGAGCAGCGGACGCAGGGTGGAAACCATCTCGTGGGTCATATGCGGCGGGACGCCGCCGCCCCGGCACGGGGTTGCCGGGGCGGGCCTCTGTCACCCCATCGGGGTGAGTGGATCATCCGTTGACGAAGTCCTCGCGGGCGAGGAGCGCGGTGTCCGCGTTGTCCGAGAAGACACCGTCGATGCCCGTGGCGAAGTAGGTCTTGAAGGCGCCGAAGGCGTCGCCGTAGGCGTTCGGGTCGGTGCCCTGCCGGAAGTTCGCGGGCAGGAAGGTGTTCTCGTTGCGCATGGTGTACGGGTGCAGGATCAGACCCGCACGGTGCGCGTCGGCGACCAGCGTGGTCGGCGTGGTGAGGGCGCCGTTCGCGTCCTTGGGGATGACCAGGTCGAGCGTGGGGCCGATGCCCTGCGCGTACGAGGCGATCCACTTCAGGCCCTCGGGCTTGACGAGGTCGGCGACGGTACGCGGGTCACCCGTCGTGACGAAGTCCCAGGGGCGGGTGTTCGCGGCGGAGAGCAGTACGACGAGCGGGTTGTCGACCAGCTTGTCCAGGCGCTGGATGCCTGTCGGCTCGAAGGACTGGATGATGACCGGCGAGTTCTTCTTGTCCTTGCCGTGCTTGCGGAGCACCTTGGCGAGGCGCTCCTCCAGGCCGAGGCCCAGCGCCCGGAAGTAGGTGGGGTGTTTGGTCTCGGGGTAGATCCAGACCTGCTTGCCGCGCTTGCGGGTCTGCTCGTCCTGCCAGTGGAGCACCTCTTCGAAGGTGGGGATCTCCCAGCGGCCGTTGTAGAGCGTGTTGTGCGGGCGGTTGGCGGGGATGCGCTCGACGGCCCGCAGGGTCTTCAGCTCGGCGAGGGTGAAGTCCTCGGTGAACCAGCCCGTGACGGGGATGCCGTCGAGGGTCTTGGTGGTCTTGCGGTCGGCGAACTCGGGGTGCGCCGACACGTCGGTGGTGCCGCCGATCTCCGGCTCGTGCCGGCAGACGAGGTGGCCGTCCTTGGTGGGCACCAGGTCACCGGCCTCGACGACGTCGGCGCCCATGTCGAGGGCCAGCTGGTACGAGCCGAAGGTGTGCTCGGGCCGGTAGCCGCTGGCGCCCCGGTGCCCGATGACGGTCGGCTTCGGCAGGCCCTTGTAGCCGCCGCCGTGCCCGCCGCTCGCGTGCCGCTCGTCCGCTCTCGCCGCGCCCGGCAGCCCGAGGACCGCTCCGCCCGCGCCGAGCACCGCGGCCCCGAGCAGCGCGCGTCGCGCCGTGCCCCGGTCCTGCCCGTTCGGCTCCCGCGACTCCGGTATGCCCTGTGTCCCGTGCGTCCCCTGCGTCCCCATGAGCGCTCCTCCCGCCGTACCGCCCCGTACCTGTCAAAGCGCGTCGATCGTAGGTTCCCTTCCGTGACGGGAGGGAGACCTGTGGCGGAACACGTGGGTTCCGCTGGATGACGTACGGAACAGTCGTAGGGAACACAAGGGCTGGCGGCCCGTCAGTTTCGGGGTGACGGGGGTGGGTACGCGGTCCGGGTACGCGGTCGGAGGTTCCCGATTCCGGGGTCCCGGTCCCGGACGGCGCTGACGGCCCCGGAGTCGCCGACGTGCTGGGCCGCGTGGGCGCGGCGGCGGGCGTCGCGCAGGCCCCTGGGCGCCTGCGCCTCGATCCGCGCCGAGTCGGGGCTGTCATAGACGCGGCGGCGGTCCCTGCGGATCAGGACGACTGCGGCACTTCCGACGCCCAGGACGACTGCGGCACTTCCGACGACCAGGACCAGGGCGGCGAGCGCCACGACCATGTATCCCACGATCCCCCGTTCGATCCGTTCGACCCGGGCAGGACGCGCGACCCGGACAAACTGTGCGACCCGTTCGGCGTGGCGGCCGAAGCCGCCGCGAGATACGTCACATGCTTCCGTCCGTGTGACGAACGCGCAACAGCCCGCCACCTCAGGTAAACATTGGTCAACAGTCCGTATCCAGTCGGTGAACCCGATGTGCAATCACCGGGGGGCCGCGAGTATCGTCCTCACCTGCACATACTTCATACCGATCCCTTGACACCGGAGGGCCCGTTGTCCCGCTTCGCGCTCATCAAGGCAGTGCTCGGACCGATCATGCGCCTGATGTTCCGCCCACGGGTGGAAGGCGTGGAGCACATCCCGGGCGACGGTCCGGTCATCCTGGCCGGCAACCACCTCACGTTCATCGACTCGATGATCCTGCCGCTGGTCTGCGACCGGCAGGTGCTGTTCATCGGCAAGGACGAGTACGTCACCGGCAAAGGGTTCAAGGGCCGCCTCATGGCCTGGTTCTTCACCGGCGTCGGCATGATCCCGGTGGACCGGGACGGCGCCAACGGTGGTGTCGCGGCGCTGATGACGGGCCGTCGCATTCTGGAGGAGGGCAAGGTCTTCGGCATCTACCCGGAGGGCACCCGCTCCCCCGACGGCCGGCTCTACCGCGGCCGCACCGGTATCGCCCGCCTCACCCTGATGACCGGCGCCCCGGTCGTCCCCTTCGCGATGATCGGCACGGACAAGCTGCAGCCCGGCGGTGCGGGGATGCCGCGGCCGGGCCGCGTCACGGTCCGCTTCGGTGAGGCGATGGAGTTCTCGCGGTACGAAGGTATGGACCGTGACCGGTATGTGCTGCGGGCCGTGACCGACTCCGTGATGACCGAGGTCATGCGGTTGTCGGGGCAGGAGTACGTGGACATGTACGCCACGAAGGCCAAAGCTGCGTAGCGCCTCCGGCGGTTCGGCCGTATCTCGGGTGCGGGTGGAGTGTGGCTGGTCGCGCAGTTCCCCGCGCCCCTGGAGGGGCGCTCCCCTAAGCCCCGTTTTCCAGTTTCTGGCCTTTCAGTAGGAACCACGCCGCCGCCGCCGTGGCGAGCAGTACCGCCGCTCCGATGCCGGACGCCAGTGCCAGGCCGTCCACGAAGGATGTACGGGCCGCGCTCAGCAGGGCCTCCGAGGCGTGGGTCGGCAGGGTTGCCGCCGCCTCCACCGCGCCGCCCAGGGACTCGTGGGCCCCGGCCGGGGTGCCCGCGGGGCCGGTGAAGCCCGCGTAGACGCCGGTGACGATGGAGCCGAGCAGGGCGATACCGAGGGCTGCGCCGAGCTCGTACGCCGTCTCGGAGACCGCGGACGCGGCGCCGGCCTGCTCCTTGGGCACGCTGGAGAGGATCACGTCGGCGGTGACGGTGAACGAGAAGCCCGCGCCGACGCCCACGATCAGGAGCGCCGAGCCGAGCACCGAGTACCCGGTGGACTGGTTCAACAGGGTGAGCACGCCGAGCGCGAGGCCCACGGCGGCGAGACCACCGGAGACCACGGCACGGACCGAGTAGCGGCGCGCGACCGAGCCCGCGATCAGACCCGCTCCCACCGCGCCGATGGCCGCGGGCAGTTCGGCGAGCCCCGCCTGGAACGGCGGCCTGCCCTGGACGAGTTGCAGGTACTGGGACAGGAAGAAGACCAGTCCGGACAGACCGAAGACGGTCAGCAGATCGGCGAGCACCGCCGCCGAGAAGCCTCGGTTGCGGAACAGCCGCATGTCCAGCAGCGGTACGGGCATCGCGAGTTGACGGCGCACGAAGCCGTAGAGGGCTCCGGCACCGAGCACGCCGACGGCCATCGGCTCCCAGGTGAACCCGTGCGTGGCGGCCTCCTTCACCGCGTACACGATGCCGATCATGCCGACGAGGGAGAGCACGACACTGGCCAGGTCCCAGGGGCCGGGGTTCGGGTTGCGGGACTCGGGCAGCAGCTTGATGCCGACGGGGACGAGGACCAGCATCACGGGCACGTTGATGAGGAAGACCGAACCCCACCAGAAGTGTTCGAGCAGGAAGCCGCCGACGACGGGCCCGACCGCCGTACCGGCGGAGGCCGTGGCGCCCCAGATGCCGATGGCGAGGCTGCGCTCGCGCGGGTCGTGGAAGAGGTTGCGGATGAGGGCGAGCGTGGCGGGCATCAGGGTCGCGCCCGCGACTCCGAGCAGCGCCCGCGCCAGGATCATCATCTCCGGGGTCGTCGCGTACGCGTTGAGCACCGATATCGCGCCGAACACCGTGGCGCCCATCAGCAGCAGCTTCTTGCGGCCGATGCGGTCGCCGAGGCTGCCCATGGAGACGAGCAGACCGGCGATGACGAACGAGTAGACGTCACCGATCCACAGAAGCTGCGTGCCGGAGGGCTTCAGGTCCTCGCTGATGTAAGGGGTCGCGAGACCGAGCACGGTCGCGTCGACGGCCACCAACAGCACGGCGAGGACGAGGACGCAGAGCGCGAGCCAACGGCCCGGACGCTTCTCCACCTCCACCTTGTACTCCCCCAAGCTCTCGGCTTCGCTCGAGCAGGGGGCACCCCCAGGCTGCAGGGTGCTGGTCATGATCACTCTCTCCGTAGTGCGCCGCCGAGCAGCAGCTCGACGATCATGTAGTGGAAGTCCTTGGCGGCGACGCGGCCCTCGGTCACGGCCCACGCGCCCGAGGCCATGAGCCCGTAGAGCGCCTCGGTGAGCCAGGCGGGGCTGAGGTCGATGCGGAACTCGCCGCCCTCCTGGCCGCGCCGGAACAGGGCTGCCATCCGGGCATCCAGCCGGGCCCAGCCCTCGTTCTGCCCCTCGCCCTCGAACAGCTGGTTCTCGGTGTAGAGGAACGCGAGCAGCCCGGCCACTCGTTCGAGCTCTTTCACCAGGCGGCGCAGGGCCTCCTGAGCGGTGCCCTCGTCGAGGCGGGCGGCCTCCAAGGCCGCCTCGCACTCCTCGATGCCGAGTGCCTCCAGCGCCCGGACGAGCGCGTCCCGTCCGGCGAACTGGCGGTGCAGCGTGGCCCGGCTGATCCCGGCCGCCCTGGCGACCTCGTCCATGGTGGCGGTGGATTTGCGGGTGAGCAGGGCGGCTGCGCTGCGCAGCACGTGGTCACGGTCGACGGCCATGAGACAACTGTACCCCATGTGAGACATCTTTGTCTCATGAGGGGCATGCGAGTCTCACGCGCGTCACATTCTGCCAGCTTTTGCGGTGCTTGAGTCTTTTGCCGTGCTCAGTGCCAGGGCAGCTGCCCGCGCCGCTCCCAGTACATGGACGGGTCCTCCGCGAGCGTCGCGAGGCGGGTCAGCTGGTCCTCGTCCAGGTCGATGACCGCCGCGTGCAGATTCGACGCGAGCTGGGCGGTGGTGGCCGCGCCGGAGAGGACGACTCCGGCCCAGGGCTGCCGCAGGATCAGCGCGAGGGCGACGGCGTCGGCGCCGAGGCCCGTCTCCTGCGCGATCGCCCGCACCGCGTCCGGCGCGTGCTCGGCGGCCAGGCGGCCGTTGGCCATGCCCTCCTTGACGATCACCGTGAGTCCGGCGTCGTGCGCCTCGGCGAGGGCGGGAGCCGCCGAGGTCTCCAGGACGTTGTACGTGGACTGGACGGTACGGAAGAGGGGCTCGCCGTCGACCGTCACGGCGAGCGCGGCGCGGATGGCGTCGGCCTGGGCGGGCCCGCTCGTGGAGAAGCCGATCGAAAGGCCCTGGGCGGCCGCCTCGGCGAGTTTCGCGTGGAGTTCCTTGTCGGTGAGGGCCGGGCTGTCCGGGGTCACCGAGTGGATCTGGTAGAGGTCGAGCCGGTCACCGAGCAGCGCGGCGGTCTCGGCGCGCTGTCGCTCGTACGTGGCGAGGGTGTGGTCCTTGACCTCGTGCTTCTCGGCGTCGGTGGTCCAGTCCGCGGTGTACGTGTAGCCCCACTTGCTGCCGATGACCACGTCGTCGACGTCCGGCCGGCTCTTCAGCCAGTCGGCGAGGAACTCCTCCGAGCGGCCGTAGGAACGGGCCGCGTCGAAGTAGCGCACGCCCTGGGCGTAGGCGGCGTCGAGGAGTTCGTGGGTGCGGGCGCGCAGCGCTTCGACGCTGCGATTCTCTCCGAGGTCGTGGTCTCGGCCGAGGTTGATGTAACCCGGGCGGCCCACGGCGGCGAGGCCCAGGCCGATGTGGCAGGTGGGCGTCGTGGCGGTCGCGAGACGGGCGATGGGCATCGCGGGCTCCGTTCGGTCGGCTCCGGTGCGGCTCCTGACCAACGTAACCCGCGATGACCTTCGCCTCAGCGCTCGGTCGGTACGGTGATTCGGCGGGTGCGGGATTGCGGGGGTTGCTCGCGCGGTTCCCCGCGCCCCTTTCGGGGCGCTTCCCTTACCGCTTCTTCTTGGCTGTGGCCCATGCGTGCTGCTCGGCCACGTCCGACTTCACCTCGGCGAGCTGGATGGCGACCGCGCTGGGTGCCGTACCGCCGCGGCCGTCGCGGGAGGCGAGGGCACCCGGGACGTTCAGGACGGAGCGCACCTCGGGGCTGAGATGGGCGGAGATCTTCGCGAACTGCTCGTCGGTGAGGTCGTTCAGCTCCTTGCCGTCGGCCTCCGCGACCTTGACGCACTCGCCGGCGACCTCGTGGGCGACACGGAACGGCACGCCCTGCTTGACCAGCCACTCGGCGATGTCCGTGGCGAGCGAGAAGCCGGCCGGGGCCAGCTCCTCCATGCGCTCGCGGTGCACGGTGAGCGTGGCCATCATGCCGGTGAAGGCCGGGAGCAGGACCTCCAGCTGGTCGATGGAGTCGAAGACCGGCTCCTTGTCCTCCTGGAGGTCGCGGTTGTACGCGAGCGGAAGCGCCTTGAGCGTCGCCATCAGGCCCGTGAGGTTGCCGATCAGACGGCCCGACTTGCCGCGCGCCAGCTCGGCGATGTCCGGGTTCTTCTTCTGCGGCATGATCGACGAGCCGGTGGAGAAGGCGTCGTGGAGGGTGACGAAGGAGAACTCCTTCGTGTTCCAGATGATGACCTCCTCGGCGATCCGGGAGAGGTTCACGCCGATCATCGCGGTGATGAAGGCGAACTCCGCCACGAAGTCGCGGGAGGCCGTGCCGTCGATGGAGTTCGCGACGGAGCCGTGCTCGAAGCCGAGGTCCCTCGCCACCGCCTCCGGGTCCAGGCCGAGGCTGCTGCCCGCGAGCGCGCCGGAGCCGTACGGCGAGACCGCCGTCCGCTCGTCCCACTGGCGCAGCCGCTCCGCGTCCCGGGACAGGGGCTGGACGTGAGCCAGGACATGGTGGGCGAAGAGCACCGGCTGGGCGTGCTGGAGGTGCGTACGGCCGGGCATCGCCACGTTCGGGTGCGCCTCCGCGAGGCCGATCAGCGCGTCCTGGAGGTCGGCGATCAGACCGCCGATCGTACGGGCGTGGTCGCGCAGACACATCCGGAAGAGCGTCGCGACCTGGTCGTTGCGGGAACGGCCCGCGCGCAGCTTGCCGCCCAGGTCGGGACCGAGGCGCTCCAGCAGGCCCCGCTCCAGAGCCGTGTGGACGTCCTCGTCGGCGATCGTGCCCACGAAGGAGCCGTCGGCGACGTCCGCCTCCAGCTCGTCGAGCCCGGCGAGCATCCGCGTCAGCTCGTCCTCGGTGAGCAGTCCCGCCTTGTGCAGCACGCGCGCGTGCGCACGTGAACCGGCGATGTCGTAGGGCGCGAGCCGCCAGTCGAAGTGGACGGACGCGGACAGCTTCGCCAGGGCCTCGGCGGGACCGTCGGCGAAACGACCGCCCCAGAGCCGTACGTCACCGCTGTTGCTGCTCACTTGCTGTGCTCCTCGGAGGTGTCGGATGTGCGGCCGCCTCCCTGCCGTGAGACGGCCAGGGAGGCGGCAATCACGCTACTGCTTACGCGAGGTCGCGCTTGGCCGCGATCTTCGACGACAGGCTGTAGATGTCGATGAAGCCCTTGGCGGCGGCCTGGTCGAAGGTGTCGCCCGTGTCGTACGTCGCCAGGTCGAAGTCGTAGAGCGAGGTCTCGGAGCGCCGTCCGGTGACGACCGCGCGGCCGCCGTGCAGGGTCATCCGGATGTCGCCGTTGACGTGCTGGTTGGCCTCGTTGATGAAGCCGTCCAGGGCGCGCTTGAGCGGGGAGAACCACTGGCCGTCGTAGACCAGTTCGCCCCAGCGCTGCTCGACCTGCCGCTTGTAGCGGGCGAGTTCACGCTCGACGGTGACGTTCTCCAGCTCCTGGTGGGCCGTGATGAGCGCGATCGCGCCCGGGGCCTCGTACACCTCGCGGGACTTGATGCCCACGAGCCGGTCCTCGACCATGTCGATCCTGCCGACGCCCTGGCCGCCGGCGCGCTCGTTGAGCTGCTGGATGGCCTGCAGGACGGTGACGGGCCTGCCGTCGATGGCGACCGGGACACCCTCCTTGAAGGAGATGACGACCTCGTCGGCCTCGCGGGCCTCGGCCGGGTTCGAGGTGTACTCGTAGATGTCCTCGATCGGCGCGTTCCAGATGTCCTCCAGGAAGCCCGTCTCGACCGCGCGCCCGAAGACGTTCTGGTCGATGGAGTACGGGGACTTCTTGGTGGTGGCGATCGGGAGCTGCTTCTCCTCGCAGAAGGCGATCGCCTTGTCCCGGGTCATCGCGTAGTCGCGGACCGGGGCGATGCACTTGAGGCCGGGGGCGAGGGCGACGATGCCGGCCTCGAAGCGCACCTGGTCGTTGCCCTTGCCGGTGCAGCCGTGGGCGACCGTGGTGGCGCCGTGCTTCTGGGCTGCGGCGACGAGGTGCTTGACGATGGTCGGCCGGGAGAGGGCCGACACCAGCGGATAGCGGTCCATGTAGAGGGCGTTGGCCTTGATCGCCGGGAGGCAGTACTCCTCGGCGAACTCGTCCTTGGCGTCCGCGACCTCGGCCTCGACGGCACCGCAGGCGAGCGCGCGCTTGCGGATGACGTCCAGGTCCTCGCCGCCCTGACCCACGTCGACCGCGACGGCGATGACCTCGGCGCCCGTCTCCTCGGCGATCCAGCCGATGGCGACGGAGGTGTCCAGACCGCCTGAATAGGCGAGTACGACGCGCTCGGTCACGGGTTTCTCCTCACACTGCATTCGCTGATATGCATGAGTATGCAGTACTCCGCATGAATCGTCAATCGCGGGTCACCCGGACGGGGCGTCCGCGGGCCCGGACGGCACCCGCGAAGGCCGCGACGAAATCTTTGGAGGGCGCTTGAACGAAAGAACGCGCTTTCTCGTACCTCTCCCCGAACGCAGGCGCCGCGTTTTTGTGCGCCGAGGTTTTCGTACACCGAGGTTTTTGCCGCCGAGGTCTTCGCAGACCGAGGTGCGACGAGCCACGGACCGCCCGGACGACCACCGGACGGTCCCCCATCCCCGAACCGAGTGAGGCTTCCGCATGTCCAGGGCCCTTCCGAAGTACAACAAGCGCCGCGTCCTGATGATCGGCGGCACCGCCGCGGTGGTGCTCTCCGGAGCCGTGATCGCCGGCAACGCCTTGGCCGGGGAGACGTCCAAGAGCAGCACGAACGCCACCACCAAGGCCGCGACCTCCCCGGGCACCGTGAACTGCCCGGCCGTCGCGCCGAGCCTGCCCGCGATCCCCGCCTCCGCGCAGGCCGAGGTCACCCGCAACCTCACCCTCCTGGACACCCAGATCGCCGAGGCCAACAAGCGGCTCGTCGACACCGTCGGCCAGGGCGGCCCCAACTTCGTCCAGAACGCGATCCTCGGCCCCCTCAAGGACAAGCGGGTGGCGACGATCAACCGCATCGCTACCGCGATCGGCCGCACCGCGGCCAAGCCCACGGGTCTCGACTCGCTCGCGCCCTGCACCCTGAACGCGAACGGCGTGAACGCGGGCGGCGCCGCCGCCACCGCGACCCCGAGCGCGACGGCCACCCAGCAGGCCGGCAACACGGGGAACACCGGAAACACGGGCAACACCGGCAGCACCACCGCCGCCGGCACCATCACCTGCCCGGACGTCGCGTCGAAGCTGCCCGCGATCCCCGCCTCCGCGCAGGCCGAGGTCACCCGCAACCTGACGCTCCTGAACACCCAGATCACCGAGGCGAACACCCGACTGGCCAACACCGTCGGCCAGGGCGGACCGAACTTCGTGCAGAACGCGATCCTCGGCCCCCTCGCGGACAAGCGGAAGTCGACCATCGACCGCATCGCCATCTCCATCGGCCGCACCGCGGCCAAGCCCACGGGCCTGGACTCCCTCGCGACCTGCACGCTCAACAAGTGACGCCTTCCGTGGCCGCTTCGCCCCGGTCCGCGGACCGGGGCGAAGCGGCCACGGATCAGTCCGCCACGTGAACCGATGCGCCGGACGGGTGAATTCCTTAGACAAGCGAACGGTCTTGCCCGATAATCGTTAGACATGGGAAAGACTTATGAGCGCATAGACGGCAGGCTGCGTTCGTTCATCGAGGCGCAGCCCCTCTTCTTCACGGCGACCGCACCCCTGTCCGGGGACGGCACGGTCAACCTCTCCCCCAAGGGCCTCACGGGCTCGTTCGTCGTCCTCGACGAACTCACCGTCGCCTACCTGGACTTCGCCGGCAGCGGCGCGGAGACGATCGCCCATCTCCGGGAGAACGGCCGGATCACCCTCATGTGGTGCGCATTCCAGGGCCCGCCGAACATCGTCCGGGTGCACGGCCACGGCGAGCCCGTCTTCCGCGACGACCCCCGCTTCAAGGAACTGCTCACGCACTTCCCCGACATCGACCCGACCCCGCACGGTCTGCGCGCGATCATCGTCGTGACCGCCGAACTCGTCCGGGACTCCTGCGGCTACGCGGTGCCCTTCATGTCGTACGAAGCGGACCGCGACCTGCACGGCAAACGCTTCGCGCGCGAGGACGACGCCTCGCTGAGCGAGTACTTCACCAAGAAGGACCACGTGGCGACGAGCCTCGACGGCCTGCCCGGACTGCCGCTCCCGCTGCCTCCCCGTACGGTCTGAGCCATGCGCCTCGCAGCCGCCGCCCTCGCCTCCGCGTCCCTGCTCGCCCTGGCCCCCAGCGGTCCGCCCACCCTCCCCGAGCAGATGGCGGACACCGGTGGCGGCAGCCAGCTGATCACGGCTCGGGCGCCCCGCGCGGACTCGACGTCGGGCACGCTCACCTGGTGGCACCGGCGCAACGGGCACTGGGTGAAGGCCGGTTCGGCGGCGGCGCGCTTCGGGGCGAAGGGGCTGGCCGAGGGGGGCTCGCGCAAGCAGGGATCGAACACGACACCCACGGGGCTGTACGACCTTCCGTTCGCCTTCGGGATCAAGGCCGCGCCGGCCGGCACCGCGCTTCGGTACCGGCGGGTGCGGAAGGAGTCCTGGTGGTGCCAGGACAACGACTCCCGTTCCTACAACCGGTGGACCGAGCCGCGGCCGGCCGACTGCCGTGCGTCCGAGTCCGAGCATCTGATCGCGCACGAGAGGCAGTACGCCTACGCGCTGGTCGTGGGGTTCAACTACGAGCGGCCCGTGCGGGGCCGCGGGGCGGGGATCTTCCTGCACGTCGACGGGGCCGGGGCGACGGCTGGTTGTGTGTCGGTGTCGGAGGATGCGATGCGACGGATTCTCGGGTGGGTCGATCCCGCGAAGGGGCCGCACATGGCGATCGGGACGGTGAGTGGGGGGACCGCGATCACTCGTTACTAGGTGCGGGCGGTTTGTGGCCGGGCGCGCCCACGCGGCGGAGCCGCATGGTGTCACAGCCCCGTGCCTCTTACTGGGCGCCCAGTCGGACCGTGAACCGTGTCGCCCCCGGACGGCTCTCCAGCTCGACCGTGCCGCCGTGGGCCTCCACCACGGCCGCCACGATGGACAGCCCCAGGCCCGCGCCACCGCCCGCTCCCCCGGTGCGGCGGCGGTCGGCTCTGGTGAAGCGTTCGAAGACGCCGGGCTGGACGTCCTCCGGGACTCCCGGACCGTCGTCGTGGACCGTCAGGACGGCCGTCTTGGCGTCGGTCTCCAGGGACACCGTGACCTTGGTGCCGACGGGCGTGTGCCAACGGGCGTTGGCCAACAGGTTGGCCAACACTTGTTGGAGACGGTGGGCGTCGCCCGTCACCGTGACCGGTTCCTCCGGGAGTTCCAGCGTCCAGCGGTGGTCGGGGCCCGCGGCACGGGCGTCGGTGACCGAGTCGAGGACGAGGTGCGTGAGGTCGACGGGAAGGCGCTCCAACGGGCGGCCCGCGTCGAGACGGGCGAGCAGGAGCAGGTCGTCGACCATCTCGCCCATCCGCGCCGACTCGGCGGCGATGCGTTCGAGGGCCCGGGTGACCTTGGGCGGCACCGGGTCCGGGTGCAGCAGCGCCAGCTCGGCGTGGCCGCGGACCGAGGCGACCGGCGTGCGCAGCTCATGGCTGGCGTCGGCCGCGAAGCTGCGCAGCCGTTCCTCGCTCGCGTGCCGCTTGGTCAGCGCGTCCTCGACATGGCCGAGCATCCTGTTGAACGCGCCGGCGACGCGGCCCACCTCGCTGCGCGGGTCCTGCTCGGGCGCACGCGGCGGCAGCGCCACCTCACCGCTGGCCAGCGGCAGCTCGCTGACCCGGGTCGCGGTCGCGGCGACCCGGCTCAGGGGGCGCAGCGACCAGCGCACCCACAGGGCTCCGGCGACTCCGGCGATCACGAGGGCCAGGCCGAAGACACAGCCGGCGACCAGTTCCAGGCGGTGCACGGCGGCCCGGACCGGTTCCATCGGCAGACCGGCGATCAGGACGTCGCCGTCCAGTCCGTGCGCCGCCATCACGCGGTAGTCGCCGAGTGCCGACAGGCAGACGGTGTGGGCGCGGCCGTCGGTGGGGATACCGGCCAGGGTCCGCCGGTCGGAGGTGGTCAAGGACACGTTCAGGTCCGTGATGTTCTGGCCGGAGGGCACGACCGCCGCGTTGGTGACGTCCCGGCCGACCAGCCGCGCGCCGAAGGTGCCGGTGCTCTGCCGCCTGGTGTCGCCGTTCTCGTCGCCGTCGTGGTCGGTCTTCTTCACCCCGGCCCCGTGCTCCAGGCTCGCGGGGAACCGCACCCCCACGTCGTGCAGCTGCTGGTCGAGGCGGCCGGTGAGGAAGCCGTTCAGTTCGTACACCGCGGCCACCCCGACGGCGGCGCAGCCGACGGCGAGCAGCACCAGGAGCCCGGCGGTGAGGCGGGCCCGCATCGTGCGCGGAAGCGGCAGCCGGCGTACGCCCGCCCGCACCCGTGGCCACCAGTGCCGACTCATCGTCCGACCACCGGCTTGATCACGTACCCGGCGCCCCGCACCGTGTGGATCATGGGCTCGCGGCCCGCGTCCACCTTTTTGCGCAGGTACGAGATGTACAGCTCCACGACATGGGCCTGGCCGCCGAAGTCGTAGGACCAGACGCGGTCGAGGATCTGCGCCTTGCTGAGCACCCGGCGCGGGTTGCGCATCAGGAAGCGCAGCAGTTCGAACTCGGTCGGCGACAGCTCGACCAGCTCGCCGCCCCGGGTCACCTCGCGGGCCTCCTCGTCCATCACGAGGTCGCCGACGGTCAGGCGTGGACCCTCGTCCAGTTGCCGGGCCATGCCGGCGCGGCGCAGCAGGCCGCGCAGCCGGGCGACGACCTCCTCCAGGCTGAACGGCTTGGTCACGTAGTCGTCACCGCCCGCCGTGATGCCCGCGATGCGGTCCTCGACGGCGTCTCGCGCGGTGAGGAAGAGCACACAGACCTCGGGGTGCACGGTGTGCAGGGTGCGCAGCACGGCGAAGCCGTCGGTGTCCGGGAGCATCACGTCGAGGACGACGGCGTCCGGCATCAGCTCGCGTGCCGCGGTGACGGCCGAGGCCCCGTCGCCCGCCGTGCGGACCTCCCAGCCCTCGTAGCGCAGGGCGCCGGAGAGCACCTCGGCCAGGTCGGGGTCGTCGTCGACGACGAGGACCCGTACGGGGGTGCCGTCGGGGCGGGTGAGCGCGGGCAGGCCGGTGCCTCGGGAGCGGGGAGTGTTCATATCGTCTTCCAGGATCGCCCCTCGCCGGAGTCGGCAGCCCCCCTCCCGCCTCTGAGTTTCCTCTGAGTGAGTCGCACGTGCCGCTCTGCGTTTCCTGTGAATCCGCGGCGAAGGCGCCCGTTCAGAGGCTGCTCAGAAGTTGCCGAAGCACAGTTTCCTCCCGGACAGCCGGAAGGACGGACATATGACCACGGTGTACGAGCGGACAGCGGTGCCTCGCCCGTCACGCGGACGCGGACGGCCGCGTCCCTCACCCGCCGGGCCCCTGCTGGCCCTGCTGTGGGCCGGGGCCGGCGCGGTCGTCGCCCTGTGGTGGTACGACACGCGGTCGGTGGTGGGCCTCGCCGGGTGGCTGACGGACGCCGGGCGGATCGCCGGGCTGCTGTGCGGCTACAGCTGCGCGGTGCTCGTGGCGCTGATGGCCCGGGTGCCCCTGCTGGAGCGGCGGATCGGCTCCGACCGGGTGGCCCGCTGGCACGCCATGGCCGGCCGGTACACGGTCAGCCTGCTGGTGGCGCATGTCACGCTGATCCTCTTCGGATACGCCGCCCAGGACGGGGCGGGCATCGTGCACGAGACGCTGAGCGTGGTGTTCGACTACCCGGACATGCTCAAGGCCACGACCGGCACGCTCATCCTCTTCGCCGTCGGGATCACCTCGGCGCGCGCGGCCCGCCGCCGGATCAGCCACGAGTTCTGGTACTACCTGCACCTGCTGACGTACGTGGCCGTGTTCCTCACCTTCTTCCACCAGCTCGCGCTGGGGTCGGACTTCGTCGGCGACACCGCCGCCCAGGCCGCCTGGTACGTGCTCTACCTGGGCACGGCCGCCCTGGTCGTCTGGTTCCGGGTGCTCACCCCGGTACGGCTCAACCTGCGCCACCAGCTGCGCGTGCAGTCCGTGCACCGCGAGGCGCCCGGCGTCTTCTCCGTCGTCGTACGCGGGGAACGGCTGGACGAGCTGAACGCCCAGGCCGGGCAGTTCTTCCGCTGGCGGTTCCTCTCCGACGGGATGCGGTGGACCTCGACGCCGTACTCGCTGTCGGCCCCGCCGCGCCCCGACCTGATGCGGATCACCGTGAAGGCGCTCGGCGACCACAGCGCCGCCGTGGGGCTGCTGCGGCCCGGCACCCGGGTGTGGGCGGAGGGGCCCTACGGGGCGCTGACCGCCGAGCGGCACACCGGACGCAAGGCGCTGCTGATCGCCGGCGGCGTCGGCATCACACCGCTGCGCGCCCTGTTCGAGACGCTGCCCGGCGGGCCCGGCGACGTGACGCTGCTCTACCGGGCGAGCACGGCCGAGGACCTCGCGCTCGGCGCCGAGCTGGAGGCGATAGCGCAGTGGCGTGGGGCGCGCGTCCTGTACGCGGTCAACGGCGCCGACGGGACACGTCCGCGGTTCACCGCCGATTCCCTGCGGGAGGCCGTGCCCGACCTCACCGGGCATGACATCTATCTGTGCGGTCCGCCCGCCATGGCACGGGACCTGTACGGGGCGCTGCGCGCGGCCGGGGTCCCCGACCGCCGTATCCACCACGAGTCGTTCGAGCTGTGAGGTCACCGTGCACGCCCTGAAGAAGCACCGTCCGCTGCGCCGCGTGACACTGGCGGCGGCCACCACCGTCACCGGTTTCGTCCTGCTGCTGTCCCTCAAGCCGCACACGCCGCCGACCGTGGCGCAGGCATCCTCGTCCGCCGGACGGTCGCCGTCGCAGTCCCAGGCGCCCTCCCGGACACCCTCACCCGGAAGCACGAAGAGCACCGGCACCAAGACGGTCACCGGTGACACGGTCCAGACCCGCTGGGGCCCCGTCCAGGTGCGCGTCACGCTGAAGAACGGCAAGATCACCGACGTGACCGCGGTCTCCTATCCCACGGAAAACCCACGGGACCAGGAGATCAACAGTTACGCCATTCCCCAGCTCAGGAGGGAGGCGCTGGCCGCGCAGAGCGCCCAGATCGACTCCGTCTCGGGGGCCTCGTACACCAGCGACGGGTACAAGCAGTCCCTCCAATCGGCACTGGACTCGGCAGGCCTCTGAACGCACGGCCGTCGGGGCCCGTATCTCTGGGCCAGGGGCCTCTCCCCTAGCCCCGTCCCCACGGACGACCACGGAGGAACCGTGTCCACGATCGCCGGTGGCCGCGCCGCGCGGCGCCAGACCTTGCGCCGTATTCGCCCACGACGCTCCCCCGCCGTCCCACTGCTGCTCGCCGTCGGGGCGGGCGCGGCCGGGGTCATCTGGCTGTGGTGGAGCAACACCCCGTCCATCGCCGACGACAACAGCAAAATCCTCAACGCGGGCCGGATCACCGGACTGCTCGCGGGGTATCTGATGGCGCTGGTGGTGCTGCAGATGGCCCGGGTGCCCGCCCTGGAGCGCCGGGTGGGCTCGGACCGGGTGGCGCGCTGGCACGCCATGAGCGGCCGGTACACGATCTGTCTGGTCCTCGCGCATCTCGTGCTGATCATGTGGGGCTACGCGCTGCAGGCCGGCAAGAGCTTCGGCGACATCGTCCAGCAGACCATCGACTCGATCAACCAGCTGCCCGACATGGGCAAGGCGGCGATCGGCACCGGTCTGCTGTTCCTGATCGGCCTGCTCTCCATGGGCCCGGTCCGCCGCAGGATGGGCTACGACACCTGGTACCACATCCACCTGCTCACCTATGCCGCCGTCTTCCTGACGTTCTGGCACCAGCTGTCCACGGGCAACGAGTTCGCCGTCGAGCCGACCGCCAAGACGGTCTGGTACGGGCTGTACGGGTCAGTGACGGCCCTGGTGATCTGGTACCGCATCCTCTCGCCGATCCGGTTGAACCTGAAGCACCGGATGCGGGTCGAGGCCGTGATCGAGGAGACCCCCGGGATCGTCTCGGTGCTGATCAGCGGGCGCAAGCTGCACCGCATGGGCGCCGAGGCCGGGCAGTTCTTCCGCTGGCGCTTCCTGGCGCCGGGCATGCGGCTCAGCTCGCACCCGTACTCGCTGTCGGCGGCGCCCCGCCCCAACATGCTGCGCATCACGGTGAAGGCGATCGGCGACCACAGCTCGGCGCTGCGCGACCTGCAGCCCGGCACCCGGGTCTGGGCCGAGGGCCCGTACGGGGCGCTGACGGCGGGCAAGCGCAGCCGCGGCAAGGTGCTGCTGGTGGCGGGCGGGGTCGGCATCACTCCGATGCGAGCGCTGTTCGAGACGCTGCCCGGCGCAGCGGGCGACCTGACGCTGCTCTACCGGGCCAACACCACCCAGGACCTGGCCCTGTGGGACGAGCTGGCGGCGATCGCCGAGGAGCGCGGGGCCCGGCTGATGTACGCGGTGAACAGCCCCGAGGGCGAGCGCCCGGACATCTCGGCGGAGACCCTGAGCCGCAAGCTGCCGGACATCGACCGCCACGACGTCTTCATGTGCGGGCCGCCCGGCTTCGCGC
Organism: Streptomyces sp. NPDC007896; assembly: GCF_042959425.1. Taxonomy (NCBI): domain Bacteria; kingdom Bacillati; phylum Actinomycetota; class Actinomycetes; order Kitasatosporales; family Streptomycetaceae; genus Streptomyces; species Streptomyces sp. NPDC007896. Next base: position 240,519 of record NZ_JBIBKX010000006.1, read on the forward strand.
AGCAGGTCTACGAAGCACTGCGCGGCGCGGGGGTTCCCGCCCGCCGCATCCATCACGAGTCGTTCGAGATGTGAGCGACGGGAGTCAGGAGCGATGAAGAAGAGCCACCCCTTGCGGCGTGTCGTGCTGGCCGGCGCCGCCACCGTGTCCGGAATCGTCCTGCTGCTGTCGCTGAAGCCCGCCTCCGATCCGGCGTCCGCGTCGGCACAGGGTGCAGCGCCCCAGCAGTCGGTGGCAGGACAGGAGTCGCCCCAGGGCGGCAGCGCGCAGCAGTCGTCCACGGGGGCCCAGACGGTCACCGGCGACGTCGCGCAGACCCAGTACGGGCCGGTCCAGGTCCGTATCACCGTCAACGGCGGAAAGATCACCAAGTCCGAGGTCGTCCAGATTCCCAGCGGCGGACGCAGCACCGAGGTCAGCAACGCCTCCGTGCCCAAGCTGAACCAGGAGGCCGTCGCCGCGGGCAGCGCGAACATCGACGCGGTGTCGGGCGCCAGCTACACGAGCGCCGGATACAAGAAGTCGCTGCAGTCGGCCCTCGACAAGGCCAAGGCGAGCGGCAGCGGTTCCTCGGGGGCCACCGGATCGACCGGGTCCGCGGGTGCGGGCTCCTCCGGTTCCGCCGGCTCCTCGTCGTCCCAGGCGCCCGCCGCACAGGCCAAGACGGTCACCGGAAGCGTCGCGCAGACCCAGTACGGGCCGGTCCAGGTCCGTATCACCGTCAACGGCGGAAAGATCACCAAGTCCGAGGCCGTGCAGGCGCCCAAGGGCGGGCTGAGCGACCAGAAGACCGCGATGGCCGTGCCCAAGCTCAACCAGGAGGCGGTCGCGGCCGGGAACGCGACCATCGACGCCGTCTCCGGTGCCACCTACACCAGCACCGGTTACAAGCAGTCCCTGCAGTCGGCCCTGGACAAGGCCGGTGGCTGACCCGGACCAGGAGCTGCCCGCCCTGCGGCACGCGGAAGAAGTCATGGGCACCGTCTTCTCCTTCGACGTGCGCGGCGGCGAACCCGAGGCCGTGCGGACCGCGTTGGAGGAGGCGGTCACCCAACTTCACCGGGTGGACGAGGTGTTCAGCACCTATCGGGAGGACAGCCAGATCTCCCGCCTCGCGCGCGGTGAGCTGACGGTCGAGCAGTGCGATCCGGAGGTCGCCGAGGTGCTCGGCCTGTGCGCCGAGGCGGAGCGGGTCAGCGACGGCTGGTTCAGCTCGACGTACGAGGGCCGGCTCGACCCGACGGGGATCGTGAAGGGCTGGGCGACCGAGCGCGTGGCCCGCCACCTCGCGGCGGCCGGCGCGAGCGGAGTCAGCGTGAACGGCGGCGGCGACGTCCAGTTGCTCGGCGCGCCCGGCACGCACCGCCCGTGGCGGGTCGGCGTCTCGGACCCGCTGCGTCCCGGTTCACTCGCGGCCGTGGTCTCGGCGGCCGGAGTGAACGAACTGTCGGTGGCCACCTCCGGCACCGCCGAGCGCGGCGCCCACATCGTCGACCCCCGCACCGGCCGCTCCGCGGTCACCGACCTGGTCGCCGTGACCGTGGTGGGTCCCCGCCTGACCTGGGTGGACGCCTGGGCGACAGCAGCCTTCGCGATGGGCTCCCGAGAGGCCCTGACCTGGCTGGAGTCCCTCCCCGACATCGAGGCCCTACTGATCACGGCGGGAGACGAGGTCAGATGCACCGGGGGCTTGGCTCAACGCCTGGGGTGAGACCGGAGGCGCACCCCGACCCGGGGTGCGCCTCCACCGTCGTACAGCTCAATGATTGTTCTGAGCCAACCGCAACAGGTGATCGGCCAAGGCCTGCCCACCCGTCGGATTGCGACTGATCAACAGCAACGTGTCGTCACCCGCGATCGTCCCGAGAATGTCCTGCAGCTCGGCCTGGTCGATGGCGGAGGCCAGGAACTGCGCCGCCCCCGGCGGGGTACGGAGAACCACGAGGTTCGCGGACGCCTCCGCGGAGATCAGCAGCTCCGCCGAGAGCCGCCGCATCCGCTCCTCCTTCGCCGACTCCCCCAGCGGCGCGCGGGGGGTGCGGAAACCGCCCTCGCTCGGCACCGCGTAGATGAGGTCGCCGTCGTTGTTGCGGATCTTCACCGCGTTCAGCTCGTCCAGGTCCCGGGAGAGCGTCGCCTGCGTGACGCTCAGCCCGTCGTCGGCGAGAAGCTTCGCCAACTGGCTCTGGGATCGCACTGGTTGCCGGTTGAGGATGTCCACGATCCGGCGGTGGCGTGCGGTGCGGGTCTGCGGCACGGCAGGCCCGACGTGCTCGTGATCCTGCGCCTGGCTCATCGTCGTCGTCTCATTCTTTGGCTCGTCCGTCCCCGTTGGCTACAGCGTCGAGGACACCGGGAAGGGCCTGGAGGAACGCGTCCACCTCGTCGTCGCTCAGGTTCAGCGGGGGCATCAGCCGTACGACATCGGGGGCGGGCGCGTTGACCAGGAGACCGGCGTCCTGAGCCGCCTGCTGCACCTGGGGCGCGAGCGGCTCGGTGAGCACGATACCCAGGAGCAGGCCCGCACCTCGGACATGGTCGATCAACGGGTTGCCGAGTGACTCGATTCCGCCCCGCAGTTTCTCGCTCGCGGCCTTCACGTTCTCGAGGAGCCCCTCGGACGCGATCGTGTCGAGGACGGCGAGTCCGGCGGCGCAGACGACCGGGTTGCCGCCGAAGGTCGAACCGTGGTGGCCGGGCTTCAGCAGCTCGGCGGCCCGGCCGAAGGCGACGGTCGCGCCGAGCGGCAGTCCGCCGCCGAGGCCCTTCGCGAGGGTGACGACGTCCGGCAGGACACCTTCGTGGTCCTGGTAGGCGAACCAGGGCCCGGTGCGGCCGATGCCGGTCTGCACCTCGTCGAGGACGAGGAGGCTGCCGGTGGCGGCGGTGATCGCGCGAGCGGCCTTGAGGTAGCCGGGCGGGGGTACGACCACGCCGTTCTCGCCCTGGATCGGCTCGATGATCACGAGGGCGGTGTCCTCGGTGACCGCCGCGGCCAGCGCCTGCGCGTCACCGTAGGGCACGTGCGTGACGTCACCGGGGAGCGGCAGGAACGGCTCCTGCTTGCCGGGCTGGCCGGTGAGCGCGAGCGCGCCCATGGTGCGGCCGTGGAAACCGCCGTGGGTCGCCACCATGTGGCTTCGGCCGGTGAGCCGGCCGATCTTGAACGCGCCCTCGTTGGCCTCGGCACCCGAGTTGCAGAAGTACACCCGTCCCTCGCGGCCGAAGAGCTGGAGCAGCTTTTCGGCGAGCGCGACCGGCGGCTCGGCGACGAAGAGGTTGGAGACATGGCCCAGGGAGGCGATCTGCCGGCTCACGGCCTCGACGATCGCCGGGTGGGCGTGGCCGAGCGCGTTGACCGCGATACCGCCGACGAAGTCGAGGTACTCCTTGCCGTCGGCGTCCCACAGCCGGGTGCCCTCGCCGCGGACGAGCGGCAGCCGCGGGGTGCCGTAGTTGTCCATGAGCGCGCCCTGCCACCGCTGGGTGAGCTCCGCGTTGGTCCCGGTCATTCGGCGTCCCCCTGTTCATCGGGCCGTGCGTCCGGCACGACCATCGTGCCGATCCCCTCGTCGGTGAAGATCTCCAGCAGGATCGAGTGCTGGACCCGGCCGTCGATGACGCGGGCGGTGGTGACGCCGTTGCGCACGGCGTGCAGACAGCCCTCCATCTTCGGCACCATGCCGCTGGCCAGCTCGGGCAGCAGCTTCTCCAGTTCGGAGGCGGTCAGTCGGCTGATCACCTCGTCGCTGTCGGGCCAGTCCTCGTAGAGGCCCTCGACGTCCGTGAGGACCATGAGGGTTTCGGCGCCCAGTGCCGCAGCGAGAGCCGCAGCCGCCGTATCAGCATTGACGTTGTAGACATGTCCGTCGTCCTGGCTCCGGGCGATCGAGGAGACGACCGGGATCCGGCCGTCGGCGAGCAGTGCCTCGATCGCGCCCGTGTCGATCGCGGTGATCTCGCCCACCCGCCCGATGTCGACCAACTCCCCGTCGATCTCGGGCTGGTGCTTGGTGGCGGTGATGGTGTGCGCGTCCTCGCCGGTCATGCCGACGGCGAGCGGCCCGTGCTGGTTGAGCAGTCCGACCAGCTCGCGCTGCACCTGACCGGCCAGGACCATGCGTACGACGTCCATGGCGTCCTCGGTGGTGACGCGCAGGCCCGCCTTGAACTCGCTGACGATGCCGTGCCGGTCGAGGGCGGCGCTGATCTGCGGGCCGCCGCCGTGCACGACGACGGGCTTGAGACCGGCCTGTCGCAGGAACACCACGTCCTGGGCGAAGGCGGCCTTGAGCTCCTCGTTCACCATGGCGTTTCCGCCGAACTTGATGACGACCGTCTTGCCGTTGTGGCGGGTCAGCCACGGGAGTGCCTCGATGAGGATCCGGGCCTTGGGCAGTGCGGTGTGTTTCCGCGTCACATTGCTCATGAGGAGTAGGCGCTGTTCTCGTGGACGTAGTCCGCGGTGAGGTCGTTGGTCCAGATCGTGGCGGTCTGGGAGCCCGCGGCGAGGTCGGCGACGATGTGGACCTCCCGGTAGCGCATGTCGACGAGCTCGCGGTCCTCGCCGACGCCGCCGTTCTTGCAGACCCAGACGCCGTTGATGGCGACGTTGAGCTGGTCGGGCTCGAAGGCGGCGCCGGTCGTGCCGATCGCGGACAGCACGCGTCCCCAGTTGGGGTCCTCGCCGTGGATCGCGCACTTGAGGAGGTTGTTGCGGGCGATGGAGCGGCCCACCTCGACGGCGTCGTCCTCGCTCGCGGCGTTCACGACCTCGATCTTGATGTCCTTGCTGGCGCCCTCGGCGTCCCGGATGAGCTGCTGCCCGAGGTCGTCACAGACCTTCCGTACGGCCTCGGCGAACTCCGCGTACCCGGGGGTGACCTCGGAGGCGCCGGAGGCGAGCAGCAGCACGGTGTCGTTGGTCGACATGCAGCCGTCGGAGTCGACGCGGTCGAAGGTGGTGCGGGTGGCGGCGCGCAGCGCCTTGTCGAGGGTCTCGGAGTCGAGGTCCGCGTCCGTCGTCAGCACGACGAGCATGGTGGCGAGGCCGGGGGCGAGCATGCCCGCGCCCTTGGCCATGCCGCCGACGGTCCAGCCGTCGCCCGTGTGCACCGAGGTCTTGTGCACGGTGTCGGTGGTCTTGATGGCGATGGCGGCCTTCTCGCCGCCGTGCGCGGAGAGCTGGGCGGCGGCCGACTCGACCCCGGGCAGCAGCTTGTCCATCGGCAGGAGAACGCCGATGAGCCCGGTCGACGCCACGGCGACGTCGCCGGCGTTGACGTCGAGGACCTCGGCGACCTTCTCGGCGGTCGCGTGCGTGTCCTGGAAACCCTTGGGGCCCGTACACGCGTTGGCACCGCCGGAGTTGAGGATCACGGCGGAGACCTGACCGCTCTTGAGGACCTGCTCGGACCAGAGGACCGGCGCGGCCTTGACGCGGTTGGAGGTGAAGACGCCCGCGGCGGCGAGGCGGGGCCCGTTGTTGACCACGAGGGCCAGGTCGGGGTTGCCGTTCTCCTTGATCCCGGCGGCGATGCCCGCAGCCTGGAATCCCTGTGCTGCCGTGACACTCACGGTGCGACTCCGATCGTGGAAAGACCCGTTTCCTCGGGAAGCCCGAGGGCGATGTTCATGCTCTGCACGGCCCCGCCGGCCGTGCCCTTGGTCAGGTTGTCGATGGCGCTGATCGCGATGATGCGGTGCGTCGCTTCGTCGTACGCGACCTGGACCTGAACGGCGTTGGAACCGTAGACGGACGCGGTGGCGGGCCACTGCCCCTCGGGCAGCAGGTGGACGAAGGGCTCGTCGGCGAACGCCTTCTCGTACGCGGCGCGCAGGGACTCACCGGTGACCCCTGCCCGCGCCTTCGCGCTGCACGTGGCGAGGATGCCCCGGGGCATCGGCGCGAGGGTGGGCGTGAAGGAGACGGTGACCGGCTCCCCCGCCGCCGCGCCGAGGTTCTGGATCATCTCGGGGGTGTGGCGGTGGACGCCGCCGACTCCGTACGGGGACATGGAGCCCATGACCTCGCTGCCGAGCAGATGCGGCTTGGCGGCCTTGCCCGCGCCGGAGGTCCCGGACGCGGCGACGATCACGGCCTCGGGCTCGGCGAGTGCGGCCGCGTACGCCGGGAAGAGGGCGAGGGAGACGGCCGTGGGGTAGCAACCGGGCACCGCGATGCGCTTGGACCCCTCCAGCGCGGCGCGGGCGCCCGGCAGTTCGGGAAGGCCGTAGGGCCAGGTGCCGGCGTGCGCGGAGCCGTAGAACTTCTCCCAGCCCGCCGGGTCCTTGAGCCGGAAGTCGGCGCCCATGTCGACGACGAGGACGTCCGGGCCGAGCTGCTCGGCGACGGCGGCGGACTGCCCGTGGGGCAGCGCGAGAAAGACGACGTCGTGGCCGGCGAGGACGTCCGGGGTGGTCTCCTGGAGGACTCGGTCGGCCAGCGGCAGCAGGTGCGGCTGCAGTGTGCCGAGGCGCTGGCCCGCGTTGGAGTTGCCGGTCAGGGCGCCGATCTCGACCTCGGGGTGCGCCAGGAGCAGACGCAGGGCTTCGCCGCCCGCGTACCCACTCGCTCCCGCCACTGCTGCGCGTACCACCATGGAACCCTCCTCCTAGATGGCATGACTATACGTTTCGCTGCACGTTTATGCAATCTATCCATGGCGATCCCGGCCGGCCCACTGTGACTGAGCACTTCATCCGGCGAGTGAGCAGTTCACCCGGCAGGGCTGAGCGCGTCAGGAACGGGTGCATAGGATCGCCGGCATGGCACTGCGACCTGTTCAGGTGAACATAAAGGCTCTTGACGACTCGGCGGTCGGCCGGTTCTGGGCGGAGGCGCTCGGCTGGGGTGTCTCCAGCGAGGGACCCGGCGTGAGCAACGTGGAACCCGTCGGCGGCTTCGTCTGGCCGGACCCGGTCGCCGTCTGCATCGACGTCGTTACCGTCCCGGAACCCAAGACAACGACGAAGAACCGTGTGCACCTCGATCTCGCCACCACCTCTGCGGCCCATCAGGCGGAGTTGGTCGCGCGCCTGAAGGCTCTCGGTGCGACGCCCGCCCACGTGGGCCAGGGCGACGTGCCGTGGACGGTCCTCGCCGACCCGGAGGGCAACGAGTTCTGCGTGCTGGAGCCCCGGGAGATCTACCGGGACACCGGGCCGATCGCCGCGGTGGTGGTCGACTGCGAGGATCCGCGGGCCATGGCCCGGTTCTGGGGTGAGGCGACGGACTGGACCCTCCACGAGGTGACCGACGATCATGCGGTGCTGCGCTCCGCCAAGGGTGTCGGCCCGTATCTCGAGTTCCTCCGCACGCCCGGCGTGAAGACCGTGCCGGACCGCGTCCATCTCGACCTGCTGCCGTACCCCGGTGACGACAAAGCGGCGGAGGTGGCCCGGCTGCGGGCCCTCGGCGCCACCGACCTCGACCTCGGCCAGGGCGACGTCCCGTGGACGTGCCTGGCCGACCCGGAAGGCCACGAGTTCTGCGTCCTCGGCCCGTCCTGACGCGGAGCCTCGACGACACCCCGACAGGTGAGAGACCCGGGCCGGGGCCCTTCAGCGGATGGAGAGCAGCCACCGCCGGCGCGGGCGTTCCGTGACGAGGACGGTGGCGGCCAGCGCGGTGACCGCGACCGCCGCCCACGTGGGCCACAGCACCCACGAGGAGGCCACGGCCGCGACGAGCTGCAGCAGCACCAGCAGGATCGTGACCCAGCCGGGTACGGCGATGATCACGTCGGCCTTGTCCCCCGGGGTGGACAGGATCGTCGGAAGGCCGATCAGCAATATCAGGGACAGGGCGGCCAGTAGCCAGGAATGATCGGCCAGCACCCAAGGTGTCGCCACCCAGGCGACGAGTTCCACCGCGAACCGCAGAACGGATGCGGCACGATCGTCCGGCGGTCCCGGGACGACTTCCTCAGCAGCGTCGCTCACCCGCGGACGATCTCACGGCACGCGTCCGGCCACCAGGGCCCCGACCACGCACACGGAACACCGTCGTGTGGCGGGCCGGGCGGGGCGGGGTCAGGAACGGGAGCTGCGTGGCTGGGCTGCGCGCTCCGTGTTCCGCTCAGCGTGCTGCTCCGCGCGCTTCTCCTGGATACGGACCTCTTCCTTGCGGACCTCGGCCTGGGTGGCGCGCTCCCGGCGCAGCCACCCCGGGTCCTCCTGCTTCAGGGCGTCGATCTGCTCCGTGGTGAGGGCCTCGGTGACCCCGCCGCGGGCGAGCCCGGCGATGGAGATGCCCAGCCGCGCGGCGACCACGGGACGGGGGTGCGGGCCGTTGCGCCGCAGCTCCTGGAGCCACGCGGGCGGATCGGCCTGCAGGGCGTTCAGCTCGGTGCGAGAGACGACGCCCTCCTGGAACTCGGCGGGGGTGGCCTCGAGGTACACACCCAGCTTCTTCGCCGCGGTGGCGGGCTTCATGGTCTGGGTGGTCTGGTGCGACGTCATGCGTCAAGGGTATCGAGCGTGTGCGCGACCTCCGACCACGACCGATAGCCTGGCGAGGTGACAGGCTCGGAAGTACCCCCTTCGTTCCGGCTCGCCTATGTCCCGGGAGTGACGCCCACGAAGTGGGTGCGGATCTGGACCGAGCGGCTGCCCGACATCCCCCTGACGCTCGTCGCGGTCTCCACCGACGAGGCGTTCGACGTGCTGCGGGGCCGCGGCGCCGACGCCGGATTCGTCCGGCTGCCGGTCGACCGGGAGGACCTCAGCGCGATCCCCCTCTACACCGAGACGACGGTGGTCGTGGTCCCCAAGGACCACATCGTGGCGGCGGTCGACGAGGTGACCTCCGAGGATCTCGCCGACGAGATCGTGCTGCACCCCCTCGACGACACCCTCGACTGGGAGCGTCCGCCGGGGCAGCCCGCGTTCGAGCGCCCCGCCACCACGGCGGACGCCGTCGAACTCGTGGCGGCGGGCATCGGGCTCCTCGTCGTCCCCCAGTCCCTCGCCCGCCTGCACCACCGCAAGGACCTCACCTACCGGCCGGTCACCGACGCCCCGGAGTCACGCGTCGCGCTGTCCTGGCCACAGGACGCGACCACCGACCTGGTCGAGGACTTCATCGGAATCGTCCGCGGCCGGACCGCCAACAGCTCACGGGGGCGCGCCCAGGCCCCGGCGGCGCCCGCGGCGCCGTCGAAGGCCAAGCGCCCCGAGACGGGCGGCGGCGCACGGCGCAAGCCCGCGGCGGGCAAGTCGTCCGGCAAGTCGACGACCGGCAGGAACCCCCGCGGCGGCGGTTCCGGAGGCGCCAAGGGCGGTGCCAAGCGGGGCAAGCCCCGCCGCCGTTCCTGACCCGGGCGCCCCTCCCGAGGCGGGCCGAAACGCGGTCGGCCCCGCTCCCGGGCCGGGCCGAAACGCCGTCGGCCCCTCTCCAGGATTGCCCGTCCCCAGGATCGCCCGGCAGATGAAGCTTGACCTGGAGCACACTCCAGGTTCTACGGTTTCTCCATGACCGGCGAACAGCCCCTCCCGCAGAAGCCGACGCTCACGATCGCCCAGGTCGTCGAGCGCACCGGACTCTCGCACGACACGCTGCGGTACTACGAGAAGGCCGGCCTGATCCAACGGGTCGGCCGGACCACCGGGAACCAGCGGCGCTACGAGGCGGCCGACCTGGCCTGGCTGGAGTTCCTCATCCGGCTGCGCGAGACGGGCATGTCGATCGCGGACATGCAGCGGTTCGCCGAGTTGCGGGCGCGTGGCGACGTCACGGTTCCCGACCGGCTCGCGATGCTCCGGGAGCACCGCGCCGACCTCGAGGACCGCATCCGGGCGCTGCGCCGCAACGCGGCCTCCCTCGACGACAAGATCGACCACTACGAACGGCTGCTCGACCAGCCGGGATCGGACGCACTCTCATGACGCTCACGAACACGGCCACCACTCGCGAAGAACGCTTCGAGCACGGCCTTGAGGTCCTCAGGCGCGTCGACGGCGAGGCCGGAGAGCGCGTCGTCGACGCGCTCGGCGACATCAATCCCGAACTCGGCCACCAGATCGTCTCCTGGGCCTTCGGCGACATCTACGACCGGCCCGGACTCGCCCCGCGCGACCGCCAGTTGGTGACGCTCGGCATGCTCACCGCGCTCGGCGGCTGTGAGACGCAGTTGGAGGTGCACGTCAACGCGGCGCTGAACGTGGGTCTTTCTCCGGACGAGATCGTGGAGTCGCTGCTGCACTCGGCCGTCTACTGCGGCATACCGAAGGCGATGAACGCGAGCCTGGTCGCGAAGAAGGTCTTCGCCGAGCGTGGGCTGCTGCCCGCCGGACAGCAGCCCACGTCTTCGGCTACCGCTGTCTGATCCGCAGGAAGGTCACTGAGTTCGCCGGGAAGGTGTAGGTGAACTTGTCGGTGACGCCGTCGAAGGTGGACTTCACGGGGGCGACCGCGGTCACCGTCTGCGAGTTCACCGCCTCCGGCGCGGCCTGGAGGGTGGTGACGGCGGCCTTGCGGCCCACCTTCGCCCCGCCCAGGTCGATCGCGGTACGGGCGTCCGCCGCCTGCGCGTTGACGACCTTGACGATCAGGTCGCCGGTCCTCGCGTCCCGCGTGACGACCTGACGGAACGGCTCCGCGGGCTTGTCGTCCTTGAAGCTCCCCCACTCCTGGCCGTCCAGGTAGAGGGTCACCTGCCGGCCCCGGACCTTGATGTCGACGTCGTACGCCTTGCCCGTCTCGATCGTGCCGGGCTTGGAGATCAGGGTCGACTTGCCGCCGTCCACGGCCTGTTCGACCGCGGTCGTGGTGTTGTTCCAGCCGCCGAGGTTCCACCAGTAGTAGTTGCCGGTGTCCTTGACGCCGAAGGCGACGAGGAAGCCCTCCTTGCCGGACTTCTTGGTGGCCTTCACGTGCAGGTCGTAGTCGTGCCAGGCCGGGTCGCCCGCCGACACCATGGTGTTCTCGGCGTTCACGTCGGTCTGCGCGTACTGCCCGTCCTGGAGACTCCAGCTCCCGCCGCCCGTGTGGGTCCACCGGGAGGCGTCACCGCTGAAGTCGTCGCCGAGCAGCGTGGTGCCGTCGGCGCCGGTCACCAACACATCGTCGTACGCCGCCGTGGTCGCCCAGGTCGACAGGCCGACGGCGCCGGAGATGGGCGCGCTCAGCGAGGGCGTGGTGGTGGCCGTCGACGGCACCACCCGGTCGCCGACGTTGTTCATGAACAGCTTCTGCACCTCGTAGTCGGCCGAGCCCCACGAGGCGTGGTTGTTGAACCAGATCATGTCGGGGCGCCACTGCACGTAGTCCTCGTTGGCGAGCAGCGGGGCGTACGAGGCGAGCTTGACGACGTCGGCGTTGCGCTCCAGACCGGTCATGTACGCGGCCTCGGCGAGGGCGTTCTTGAAGGTGTTGCCACCGGAGGCGTACTCGCCGAGGAAGACCTTGGGGCCCCTCCTGTCGTAGGAGTCGTAGCGGTCGTTGTTCTGAAGGAACCACTGAGTGCTGTTGTAGTAGTGCTCGTCGACCATGTCGACGTTCGCGTCCTTGTTGAGCTTCCAGGCCGTGTCGAAGGTGGTGCCCGAGTCGTCGGGTCCGGCGTTCGAGATCACCTTGATGTTCGGGTACTTGGCCTGGATGGCGGCGCGGAACCGCTTGAAGCGGGCGAAGAACTCGGTGGGAAGGTTCTCCTCGTTGCCCACCTCCAGGTGGGTGAGGTGGAAGGTCTTGGGGTGGCCCATCGCCGCCCGCTTCCTGCCCCACTCGCTGGTCACCGGTCCGTTGGCGAACTCGATGAGATCGAGGGTGTCCTGGATGTGGCGCTCGAGGAGCGCGTCGTCGTCGGTGGCCTTGTTCTGGCCGCAGCCGGTGACGAGCGCGGGCACCACGGGCAGCGGCATCGCGCCGATGTCCTCGGCGAACTGGAAGTACTCGTAGTAGCCGAGCCCATAACTCTGGTTGTAGCCCCAGAAGTTGGAGTTGGTGGCGCGCTGCTCGACCGGTCCGACGGTGTCCTTCCACTGGTACGAGCGCTGGCGCTGATAGCCCGAGGCCTCGTCGTAGCCCTGCATGCTGCCGGTGTTGACCAGGCAGCCGCCCGGGAAGCGCACGAAGCCGGGGTGCAGGGCGGCGATCTTCTCGGCGAGGTCCTTGCGCAGGCCGTGGCCCTTGTACGTGTCCCGGGGGATCAGCGAGATCATGTCGAGCGCGACAGGAGCGTCGGCGCCGACGGTGAGGCGCCCGGTGGTGCTGTCGCGGGTGGCGGTGAACCTGGCCCGGTACTTGGCCCAGCCGCCGCGCGCGGTGACCTGCCGGGCCTCGGCGAGCGCGCCGTCGGCGTCGTGCAGCGTCACGGTGAGCGGCGTCCTCGCGTCGGCGCGGGCCCAGACCGAGAAGTCGTACGTCTTGCCGCTCTCGACCCTGATCCCGGTGTTGTAACCGGAGTTGGTGACGGACGAGCCGGCGCCCAGGGCGAGGTAGGTGCGGTTGCGGGCGTTGAGGCGACCGTCGTCGTCCACGGTCGTCGCGGTGCCGGTGGTGGCCCAGGAGGTGAGCGGCGTATAGGACCTGTTGTCGGCGGTGCTGTACTCGAACGACCGGTTCTGTACGAGCTCCGCGTACAGTCCGCCGTCCGCGGCGCGGTTGATGTCCTCGAAGAAGACGCCGTACATGGTGTCGTCGATCTTCGCGCCCGAGCCCTTCGGGTCGAAGGTGATCGCGTAGTCGGTGACGTCGGCGGCGGCGTGGGCGGGCCCGGGAACGACGGCTGAGGCCACCAGGAGTGCGGTGGCCGTGAGTCCGAGTCTCCAACGGGTGCGGGTGCGTGACATGGATACTCCGCGGCTCTGTGGTGTTGAGTTGTTCGAGGTGTTGAGTTGTTCGACATTTCGGACAACGATCAACACTTCGAACGGCAAGATAGGGAGGGGGTCAGAGCGCGTCAATGGGTCGCGCAGCATCGCATGGGACGGAGAGCGGGACGGTATGGGCGAGTTCTGGCCAGTGACGGACGTGCTCGCCCACCTGGGCGGGAGCTGGCGGGTGGAGCGCTCGGTGCGGGATCTCGCGAGCGGTACGGAGGGGCGGTTCACGGGGACGACGGTTTTCGGCCCACTGGAGGAACCGGGATCTCCGCACGGACTTCTGCACCAGGAATCCGGCACGTTCGTGTGGCAGGGCACGTCCCGGCCCGCCGAACGGACGCTGCGGTTCCTGCCGGGGCCGAGCCCGGCGGCGGCCCTGGTCCGGTTCTCCGACGGCCGCCCCTTTCACGACCTGGACCTGAGCACCGGCCGGTACGTCGCCGACCACCCGTGCGCGGCGGACCTCTACCGGGGCGAGTTCACGGTGCGGGACGAGGACCACTGGCGCACGGTGTGGCGGGTGGGCGGCCCCGCCAAGGACCTGGTCCTCACGACCGACTACACACGGCTGCCCTAGGCGCGCTGCGGCACGCCTTCCAGGCGCAGGTTCCAGCGGCCGTTGATGCCGGTGAGGGTGATGGTCGACAGGGGGCGGACGTCGATGTTCCAGTACGCCGATGGCTGGGCCTTGAGCGCGTAGACGAGCGCGGCCCGCACCACCGAGGGTTCGGCCACCGCGACGATCTGGCTGCCGTCGTCCGCCGGGCGGGTGTCGAGCCAGCCGCCGACGCGGGAGATGAAGGAGGTCAGGGACTCGCCGCCGTGCGGGACGGAGCGCGGATCGGCGAGCCAGGCGTCGACCGCCGACGGCTCGCGGGCCATCGCCTCCCCCAGCGTGAAGCCGCGCCAGCGGCCCATGTCGCAGTCGCGCAGCGCGGGCTGCGCCAGCGGCGCGTACCCGAGGGCGTCGCCGGTGGCGCGGCTGCGCGGGGTCGGTGAGCAGTAGCGCAGCTCGGCCGCCGCCAGTGGCACCAGTTCGGGGGCGGCGCGCTGCACCTCGTCCCAGCCGGCCTGGTCCAGCGGCCGGTCGTCCTCGAAGCGTTCGGCCAGCAGCGAGGAGCTGCGGGCGGCGGCGACGAAAGTGACCCGAAGATGCATGCGGAGATCGTGGAGCGCGGGACTCCGCAGGTCAAGAGGCGTTACGCAAGGTATACGCAGGCTTGGCGGAGTGTGCTTGCCGAAGCGGACTGGGGCCGGGCCCCCCGGGGGATCCCCCGGGGGGCGCGGGAGCGGTCAGCTGTCGGAGGCGTCGAGGTCGGTGTCGGGGATCCAGGAGCCGTGGATGCCGCCGGTGACCCGGCGCGGGAGGTGGACGGTGGCGATCCGGTCGAGGCCCGAGGCGTCCAGGACCAGGAGCTGGGAGGCGTCCTGTTTGAGGTCGGAGACGACGGTGAGCAGGTAGCCGTCGTCCTCGCGGGTGGCGCCGGCGGCGGGGACGAAGACTGCTTCGCTGGGCAGGCGGGCGTCGCCTGCCTGGTGGAGGCGGCGGGCGCCGGTGGTGCGGTCGTATTTGACGATGCCGTAGCCGCCGTGGCCGTCCTGGTCGGGGAAGGAGACCGCGTACTGGTAGCGGTGCTCGGCGCCGAGGAAGTCCTCGTTGAGGGTGACTCCCGCGCCGGACACCGCGCCCCACACGCCAAGTGCCCTCCCCCGCCCGGGTCCTGGCGGGAACAGGTCCATCACCAGGGCCAGCGCCGCCGGGGCTGTCGCCGCCGCGCCCAGGCCCTGCACCGCACGGGCCGCGATCAGGACCGAGGAGGAGGCTGCCAGCCCGGCCGCCAGCGAGGCGGCCCCGAACACCGCGAGCCCCGCGAGCAGCACCCGGCGTCGGCCGATCAGGTCGGCCGCCCTTCCATCGGCCAGCAGCAACGCGCCGAAGGCCAGGCCGTAGGCGTTGACCACCCAGGTCGTGCCGCTGTCCGACAGCCCGACGCCGGCGCGGATCTGCGGCAGGGCCACGTTCACGATCGAGGTGGCGAGCATGACGGTGAACTGCGCCCCCGCCAGGGCCGCGAGCGCCGCTCCGGGGCCGCGGGTGGTGTCCGTGCTCCTCATGACATTCTCCTTGTGTGGTCAACCACTCACACGTGACGCCCAAAAAATGGCGGGGCTGTGTGCCCCGCCGACAGGCCCGGCCGCGCGACCGCGCCGGGCGTCAGCGCGACCGTGCCGCGGCCGCAGATCGATCAGCCGCGTCGGGCGTCAGTAGTGCGTGATGCCCGCGGACAGCGTGCGGATCCAGGGGGCGTCCACCTCGTCGGCCACCATGGAGACGATGAGGTGGCACAGCATGCCGCGTGCGAAGAACTCCTGGACCTGTCCCTCGGTGCCGCCGGAGGCGCCCCGGACGTACTCCACCAGCCGGGCGTAGCCATGCCGGACCGCCTCACGTACAGCCGGCTCGGAGACGGCCGCGGCCTGGGCGTGCAGCTGAATCAGCATCAGGTCGTTGTCGCTGATCAGCAGCGCGTAGGCGTCCCCCATGGCCTCCAGCACCACCTCGGCGGAGCTGCCCTTCGCCTCGGCCGCCGCCCGCTCCAGACTGGCCCGGACCAGCACGAAGCAGTGCTCGACCACCGCCGTGAACAGCAGCTCCTTGCTCGGGAACAAGCGGTAGACGTACGCCTGCGAGATGCCGGCCGCCTTCGCCACCTCGGTCGTGGTGGTGCCCCAGTAGCCACGCGCCGCGAAGGCGCCGATGGCGGTGCGCAGCACCGTCTCGCGGCGCTCCTCGGCGGTGGACAGCTGACGGGGTCGTTCGCTCTTCATGTGAGTACTCAACCACTCACACTCTTGGGTGTCAACGCACCCGCACCCGCTCAACCCGAGCCGGTCACCTCAACACCCCGTCGCACGCCGCCCGCAGCCGTCGTACCCCCTCCGTGATCTCCCCCGTCCCCCCGACCGCCGCGAAACTCAGCCGGAGGTACCCCGCAGGGGGCTCCGCGCTGAAGTAGGGGCGGCCGGGGGCGACGGCCACGCCCTCGCGGAGGGCCGCGGAGACCAGGGCGGACTCGTCGGTGCCGTCGGGCAGGCGGAGCCACAGGTGGTAGCCGCCGGAGGGGATGTGGGGCAGCGCGAGTTCGGGGAGCGTCAGCCGCAGCGCGGTCGTCATCGTGTCGCGGCGGTTCCTCAACTCGGCGGACACGGCCCGCAGATGACGGGGCCAGGCGGGCGAGCCGACCAGTTCGAGCGCGGCCTCCTGAAGGGGACGCGGCACGAAGAAGGTGTCCACGACCTGGATGGCACGCAGTCGTTCCAGTACCGGGCCGCGCGCGGCCAGCGCGCTGACCCGGAAGCTCGGCGAGGTCGCCTTGGTCAGGGAGGAGACGTGCACGACGACCCCGTCCGGATCCTCCGCGGCCAGCGGACGCGGCAGCGGCCCCGCGTCCTCGTGCACGAGACGTCGTACGAAGTCGTCCTCGATGACGAACGCGCACGCCTCGCGCGCGATCCGCACCACCTCGGCGCGCCGCTCGGGGGCGAGTACGGCGCCGGTCGGGTTCTGGAACAGCGGCTGGCAGACGAACACTCGGGCGCCGGTCGCCCTGAAGGCGTCGGCGAGCAGGTCCGGTTTCACCCCGTCCGCGTCGACCGGTACGGGTACCGGCCGCAGGCCCGCCGCGCGGGCGATCGCCAGCATGCCCGGGTACGTGGGCGACTCGACCAGGACCGGGGCCCCCGGCGGGGCGAGTGCCTTGAGCGCGGTGGTCAGCGCGGACTGGCCGCCCGCCGTGACGAGCACCTCCGCGGCGGTGATCGCTCCGCCGATCCCCCGCGCGAACCACTCGCGCAGCTCCGTCAGCCCCTCCATCGGCGGCCGCGACCAGGCGCCGGGACGCCGACCCGCCCTCGACAGGGCCGCTCCCATGGCCCGCTCGGGCTGGAGCGAGGGATGCAGATAGCCGCCGTTGAACTCGACGACGCCGGGCGGCGGGACGGCGAGCGAGGCGAGGACCCCGGAGGCGTCCACCGTGCGCGGGACGAGTTCCGCCGCGGCGTCCGCGCTCAGCGTGACCTCCTGCCAGGAGGTGTCCCCCGCGGGTGCGGCGGACGTACGCGGGTGCGCACGGAACGCGCCGGCGCCCGGCCGGGTCACCACCAGCCCCTCGGCGGCGAGCTGAGCCAGTGCCCGCGACACCGTCACCGGGCTCACCCGGAACCGCTCGACAAGCGCCCGGCTCGATGGCAGCTTTCCACCGGGCGAGTAGCGGTCCAGCTCCCGCCGCAGCTGATTCGCCAGATCTCCGACACTGCTACGCTCTTGCATGAGAGCACAGAGTAGCGCTATCGACCAGATCGGGATAGCGGTCAGCGCGCCCAGGACGCCCGAGCCGGAGCCCTCGGCGGACCGCCGTTCCGGCACCCTTCAGGCCGCCCTCGGCGTCACCGCCTTCTCCCTCACCTTCCCCGCCACCGCCTGGGGCCTGGAGGGCTTCGGTCCCTGGTCGCTGGTGGCCGTGCGCAGCGTCCTCGCCGCCGTCATCGCGGGCGGCTGTCTGCTGGCGCTGCGCGTGCCCGTACCGGCCCGCCGGCACTGGGCGGGGCTCGCCGTGGTGGCCGCCGGTGTCGTGCTCGGCTTCCCCCTGCTGACGACGCTCGCGCTGCAGACGTCCACCACCGCCCACGCGGCCGTGGTCGTCGGGCTGCTGCCGCTCACGACCGCGCTGCTGTCGGCGCTGCGGACCGGCGCGCGCCCCTCACGGATGTTCTGGGGCGCCGCCCTCGCGGGCGCGGCCGCGGTGATCGCGTTCACCGTCCAGCAGAGCGGTGGGGCGCTGAGCAGCGCGGACGCCTATCTCTTCGGGGCGCTGCTGATCTGTGCCGCGGGCTACACCGAGGGCGGCAGGCTCGCCCGGACCATGCCGGGGTGGCAGGTCATCGGCTGGGCGCTGGTCCTGTGTCTGCCGCTGTCGGTGCCGGGCGCGCTGGTGGCGTTGTCGTACGAGCCGGTCCATCTGTCGGCGCACAGTGTGGCGGGACTGCTGTGGGTGGCCGCCGGATCACAGTTCCTGGGCCTGGTCGTCTGGTACCGCGGGATGGCGGCGATCGGAATTCCGAAGGCCAGCCAGTTGCAGCTCGCGCAGCCGCTGCTCACACTGGTGTGGTCGGTACTGCTCCTCGGCGAGCAGCTCACGCCGGCCGCACCGCTGACGGCGGCGGCCGTGCTGATCTGCATCGCGCTCACCCAGCGAGCGCGGGGCTGAGCCCCAGGACCGTTACTCCCGCTGATGACGAGGAGACCCTTCAGATGCATGCAGACGTGGGCGACAAGCTCGTGCAGCACGGCAGGGTTGTCGGACAGCACGACAAGGTCGCGGAGATCACCGAAGTAATAGGAACGGAGGGCACGCCCCCGTACCGCGTGCGCTTCGCGGACGGGCACGAGGCGATCTGCTCACCGGGCCCCGACTCGGAAATCCGTCACAAGGACCCGCTGTAGACATTCGGACACAAGAACCCGCCGTAGACATTCGGCAGATTCAGCGCGCGGGTCGCGCCGGCCGTTGGTAATGGTCGGTCACGACCCGCGCCATCGCTCCGACGCGGTCGACGTCGACCTCCTTGGCGGAGAAGAAGACGTGTCCGCGCACTTGTGTGTGGTCGCGCGCGAAGGTGAGGTGCCGGGAGAGTTCGGCCGGGTCCTGCCAGGCCGCGGGCTGCGCGGGGTCACCGGCCTTGTAGAGCGCTTCCCCGATGTACAGCTCCACGCCCGTGCCCTGTGTGACCGCCGCCCACCAGGGCACGAGCTTCGCGTAGTCGGCGGCGGCGAAACCGAGGTTCCAGTAGACCTGCGGGACGACGTAGTGGACCCACCGCTCGCGGACCCATTTCCTGGTGTCGGCGTACAGATCGTCGTACGTCTGCACGGCGGCCCGGGTGTCCGAGCCCCGGGGGTCGGTCGCGCTGTTGCGCCACACCCCGAACGGGCTGATCCCGAAGCGGGTACCGGGCCGGATCAGCGGGATGCGGGTGGCCGTCTCCCGCACCAGCCTGTCGATGTTGTCGCGCCGCCAGGCGGCCCGGTTCGCAAAGCCCGCACCGTGCGTCCGGTACGCGGCGTCGTCGTCGAAGACCTGTCCCTCGGCCGGGTACGGGTAGAAGTAGTCGTCCCAGTGCACGGCGTCGATCGCGTACGTCCGCACCGCGTCGAGCATCGCGTCCTGGACGAAGGCGCGGACCTCGGGCAGCCCGGGGTTGTAGTAGAGCCTGCCGCCATAGGAGACGACCCAGTCGGGGTGCTTGCGGGCCGGGTGGGTCGCCACAAGTCTGCCGGGGTCGGTGTGGTTCGCGATGCGGTACGGGTTGAACCAGGCGTGCAGTTCGAGGCCGCGCGCGTGTGCCTCCCGCACCGCGGTGCCGAGCGGGTCCCAGCCGGGGTCCCTGCCCTGGACGCCGGTGAGGTACTGCGACCACGGCTCGTACGACGACGGCCAGAACGCGTCGGCCGTGGGGCGGACCTGGAAGAACACGGCGTTCAGGCGGTGGCCGACCGCCCTGTCGAGGTGGGCGAGGAGTTCGGCGCGCTGCCGGGCGGCGGACAGGCCGGTCCGCGAGGGCCAGTCGCGGTTGGTGACGGTCGACAGCCACATGCCCCGCAGCTCGGAGGCCATCCGCCGGCGACCGGGCCCGGGGGTTGCTCCGGCACGGGGTACGCCGGCCGGGTCCCCCGCCGTGACAAGACCCGGCTCCCCCGTCGTGACGAGACCCGTCAGCGTCGCCATCGCCGCCACGGTGAAGGCCCGCCGTGACCCCCGCCTCGTCCCCGCCGTCCGCCCCACTCCACCCCGCTCCTTCACGCTCCGGATCTGCCCGGTCACGGATCGTCTCCTCGGCCAGCATGCCCCACCCGGGCGATCGATCATCGATACTTCGGAGTAACGTGCACGGGACGTGCACGATCGGAGCAGGCACCGAACAACGGAGGTCCTGCGACAGCCGTAGATCAGCGAAGGGGACGATGTGACGGACACCGCGGGAGACATCACACGCGTCGGAGTGGTGGGCTGCGGCCAGATGGGCGCGGGCATCGCCGAGGTCTGCGCCCGCGCGGGTCTCGACGTCAAGGTCGCCGAGACCACCGGTGAGGCCCTGGAGATCGGCCGCACCCGGCTGTTCAACTCCCTCTCCAAGGCCGCCGAGCGCGGAAAGATCTCCGCGGACGAGCTCACCGCCACCCAGGAGCGGCTCAGCTTCACCACCGACCTCGGCGAGTTCGCCGACCGCGATCTGGTGATCGAGGCGGTCGTCGAGAACGAGCAGGTGAAGACCGAGATCTTCCAGGTGCTCGACCAGGTGGTGACCCGGCAGGACGCGATCCTCGCCTCCAACACCTCCTCGATCCCGCTGGTCCGGCTCGCGGTCGCCACCTCGCGCCCCGACCAGGTCGTCGGCATCCACTTCTTCAACCCGGCCCCGGTGCAGCAGCTCGTCGAGCTGATCCCGGCACTGACCACCTCCGAGGGCACCCTCGGCCGGGCTCAGCTGTTCGCCGAGAAGACCCTCGGCAAGCACGCGATCCGCGCCCAGGACCGCTCCGGGTTCGTCGTCAACGCGCTGCTGATCCCGTATCTGCTCTCCGCGATCCGGATGTTCGAGTCGGGCATCGCCAGCCGCGAGGACATCGACAACGGCATGGAGCTGGGCTGCGCCCACCCGATGGGCCCGCTCAAGCTCTCCGACCTGATCGGCCTGGACACGGTGGCCTCGGTCGCCTATTCGATGTACGAGGAGTACAAGGAGCCGCTGTACGCCGCTCCCCCGCTGCTCCAGCGCATGGTGGACGCGGGCCGGCTCGGCCGGAAGTCCGGCTCGGGCTTCTACTCGTACTAGCGAGTGCGGCAACACCGCCAAGTGGCGCTGTTCAAGGGCGAATTCACCCGGAACAGCGCCCACGGCGGCACTACCGGCGGGTGGCTCTCGCGGCGCCCGCCAGATCCCCCTCCGCGCGTCCTCGCCCAGCCCACGTGGACTGCACGGGAACACGGCCTGTTGAGCGGCATCGACCGACAGCAAACCGATCCTGACCTGGAACTTTGTGTCTTTCGAAGCTGTCAGGGCCTTTCTCGCCCACTCAGCGAAAAATCCCCGGAAAGTCCCCGGGACAGAGCTGAAAGTCCCTGAAAAGTCCCTGGGAAGTCCCTGCGCCGATCTGTTCGACCAACTTGTCGGCGGAGGCGTTCTTGCGGCGCGGCAGGCGGCTGATCCCGACCTTGCGGCCGTGACGTTCGTCCCAGCCCGGCCGGAGCAGGGGGACGATGAAGCCGGGGCTGGTCCGGGCGATCTCCTCCAGGGCCGCGCGCAGTCCCTCACCCAGACTCTCGATCCGGTTCAACCGCCGCACGCAGAGGATGACATGGGTGGATCGCCCAGAGTGTCCTTGAGGAGCACCCTCACCGGTTTGCTGAGGACCGCCTCCGCGAGGCGGGCCTCCACCGGTTCGGCTACGGGCATGGACGGGGTGGTCTGGGCGGCTGGGTGGAATGGTGCGCGGTGTACTGGGGCTGTTCCGTCTCGGTCATGAGGTGCTCCGGGGTGGGCGCGGGAAAACGTGGGAGAGCCCGAGGGCCGGGCCGAAGGCGAGGCAGGTTCACCGGATCCCTGGCCGACAGCAGATCGAGGCTGAGTGGTCAGCGGTAGATGACGACGAAGGAGGCCAGGAGCAGCGTGGCCGCGGCGGACAGCCCCAGGATCCTGTAGGGCCGCCATGCCGTCAGTGCCACGGAGGCGGCCCATACCGCTCCCACTACGACGGCCGACCACGTGCCGACTG
Source organism: Streptomyces sp. NPDC007896 (assembly GCF_042959425.1). Taxonomy (NCBI): domain Bacteria; kingdom Bacillati; phylum Actinomycetota; class Actinomycetes; order Kitasatosporales; family Streptomycetaceae; genus Streptomyces; species Streptomyces sp. NPDC007896. The sequence goes on from NZ_JBIBKX010000006.1 coordinate 262,177, forward strand.
TGCTCAGCGCGGCATTGAGCGGGAACGGTGCCAGCAGGAGCGTCGGCGGGATGACCGTCAGCCCGGGGCGGATACCCAGGAGCCTGTACGCCACGATCAGCCCGACGAGTGCGATGGCGAACGAGGCGAGGAACGAGAGGACCGGCCACGGCGTCAGGCACACACTGGTCTCATCGGCGCACACGCGGGCGTCGTAGGCGTACGCCTCCTGCACAAGATGGATCGACACGTAGGTGAGAGCGGCACCGGTTGCGGCCGCGCCCGGGATGCGTACGGCCAGAGCCCCACCGGATGGCGCCGCAGGTTCGTCGTGCCGCTGTATCGAAGTAGCGTCCATGACAAGACTCTCTCTGGTCGTGACGGCCGGGGCCTGAGTACGCGTACTCAGGCCCCGGCCTGGGGAAGGGCCTGGGACTTGGTTCCTTCCGGACCTCGTTGCTTCCCTACGACAGGTACTGCTGCAGCCCTCCGGATTACCGCACACCGCCTTGTTGAGGAACTTGTTGCGCGGGTCGGCGAACACCACGTTGATCCCGTCCTGGGACTTGGCGTCCGACCCGGCGCCATCCATCTCCTGGTCCAGCATGTCCGCGACAGAGTTCAGCGTGGGACTACCCGCTGATGAGAATGTTGCAGGTGCGGGCGTCCCACGCGACGTCCTCGTCCCCTGTACCGTCCAGGGTCGAGTTCGACAGGGATACCGTCGGTCCCCGCGTTGAGGAGCACCCGCTGCTTGCAGATCGCGGCGGTCGGTTCCCGCCTGGGTGCTGATGAACAGTCAGGTGGCGTGCAGGCCACCTCGTAGCGCGGCCGTCCGGCCCGCGCACCGCATCGCGCGTGGCGCGTACCGCGGCGCGTTCGCGATCCACTGCCCGATCGCCGCGTACGAACGCGCCCGGCCGGGACGGCGGACTCGGTGCGGACGACGCCGTGCGGGGCCACGATCCGCCGGATCATCACGAGCACTCTGTTCTGCCGCATGGCCTTCGCGGTCCGGTTCGGCGCGACAACACCGAGCAGTCGGCACAGCATGGAAAGAGGCGGGATCCTCGGCCGCATGTCGGCGGAAGTGAGGAACCATGAAGATGCGTACACCATCTGCACGGTGCCCACGCCTGCCCGATCACGGCTCGGGAGCACCATGAGTGGCGATGAAGAACGGCTGCTGGCCGGCCGGTATCTCCTCGTCGAGCAGCTCGGACGCGGCGGGATGGGCACCGTGTGGCGGGCGCAGGATCAGGTGCTCGGCCGTGAGGTGGCGGTGAAGGAGCTGAGGGTCAGCGGCCTGCCGCGCGAAGAGCTCGCGGTGCTGCACGCCCGCATGCAGCAGGAGGCACGGGCCGCGGCGCGGGTCAAACACCCGGGGGTCGTCACCGTATTCGATGTGCTGGAAGAGGACGGTCGACCGTGGATCGTGATGGAGCTGATCGACGGCCAATCACTCGCCGACGTCATTGCCATGGAGGGGACACTTCTGCCACGAGACGCGGCCAAACTCGGAGCGCAGTTACTGTCGGCGCTGGACCGGGCGCACCAGCTGGGGGTCCTCCACCGGGACGTCAAACCCTCCAACGTGCTGCTTGAGCGCGGCGGCCGGGTGGTGCTCACCGATTTCGGCATCGCCGTCATGGGGGGCTCCAGCGGCCTGACCCGCACCGGCGACGTCGTCGGTTCGCCGGACTACCTCGCCCCGGAGCGTGCCACGGGCCACCGGCCGGGCCCGGAGTCCGATCTGTGGTCACTCGGCGTGACGCTGTACGCCGCGGTGGAGGGGCAGTCACCGTTCCGCCGCACCACGACGATGAGCACCTTGCAGGCGGTGGTCGCCGAGGAGCTTCCGGAACCCCGACACGCGGGCCCTCTCGCCCCTGTCATAGAAGCGCTGCTTCATAAGGACCCAAACGAGCGGGCCACAGCTGAGCAGGCCCGACGGATGCTGGACGATGTGGCGGCCGGGCTACCGGTGAGCCCACCCGCGCGCGGGGCAGCGGAGCATCCGCCCACGCAGGTGGCGCTGCCGACGGACAACGCCGACAAGGAGCGCTTCGCCCGGGAACCGACCCAGACGACGCCGGCCACGCCGGTGCCGTCATACGGGTTGGGCAACCGAGCCGAGCCCGGCCCGGCGGCATACGACGAGAATCGGGCGGCCACCCCGCCGACCACACGGGTGCCCTCCGCCGACCACAACGACCATCCGGGCGGCGCGGGCGACGGCCGGCGCAGGCATCGCAAGTCGCTGCTGATCGCCGCCGCACTAGCGGTGGCACTGGTGGGCGGCGGCGCCGCAGCCGTAGTGATGACCAGCGACTCCCGAGACACCACGCAGCCCGCGCCCGCTGTCTCGCAGAGCACGGTCACCTCGCGAAGCACCGTCACCTCGCAGAGCACCGTCACCCGGACGGCTACACAAAGCCCTCGCAGCAAGGCCGGTGAGACCCCGGCGCCGGCACAATCCAGCCCTGCATCGACATCAGCCCCACCGACCACCACCACCGCACCCGCCCAGCAGGTCGTCGAGAACTACTTCGCTGCCATCAACGCCAGGGACTACGCGCGCGCGTGGAACCTCGGGGGGAAGAACCTGGGCGGGTCCTACGATTCCTACGTCAAGGGCTTCTCCACCACCGTCTCCGATACGGTCACCGTGGAGGCCGTCTCCGGGGAGACCGTGGCCATGCACCTGGACGCGCTGCAGACGGACGGAACGCATCAGTCTTTCGCCGGCACGTACACCGTTCGCCATGGCACCATCGTCGCGGCCAACATCCACAAGCAATGATGCGCCGCCGTGTGCACCACAGAAGGCCGGCACCCAGGCGTCAGCGTGCTTCCTGATCACTGACCGAGCATGCCACCAACACCGTTGCGTCTACCGCCGTGGCCCTTTCGTACCGTCACCTGATTACGTACGGTGAAACTCAGGCGTACGCGGGCCCGGCACCCCTTTCGGTGCCGGGCCCGCGCCATTCACACGCCGTGTGCGCGCCGGGCTCGCATATGCCCCTCGCACACGCTCCCCACGCGTCCACCAGGCGAGTTGACTTTCCGTGCGCATCCAAGGGATGTGACGACTACGGAAAGGAGCGGACCTGTGACCGCCGACCCGGAGCATCCCGTGGTCCATGGAGAACTCGCAGAGTTACGCCGTCGCCTCGACGTGGCATACGCACGCGTCGAGGGAGGGCATGCCCTGCTCAGTCACCGCGCCGAACAGACCGCCAAGGAGCTCGACGACCTGAGCGCACGGGTCGTCGCCCTGGAACACACCCGCTGGCCACTGCCCGCGATCGCGGCCCTCACGGCCGTGGGCGCACTCGCCGTGGCGGTCTGGCAGGCTCTCGGGCGCTAGCCGACTAGCGTTCAGGACGCCGTGGGGGGATGGATCGGGGCAACGCGTCCTGCCCGAGCCTGAGGTGATGCAGGAGGAGTAGCGCGGCAGCCATATTGGCGGCCGGGACCTCGCCGCGGGCGACCATGTCGGGGACGAGCTTGAGGGGAACCCATTCCCGACGGTCGGACTCGAAGTCGTCCACGGGGTGTCCGATGTACGCGCCTTCGTCGGCCCAGAAGATGTGGTGCCGGGCGTCGGTGAGCCCGTTGGAGGGCTCGACGCTCATCAGATGGCGCAGGGGTCCCGGTCGCCAGCCGGTCTCCTCCTCGAGTTCGCGGGCCGCCGCGACGGCGATGTCCTCGCCGTCCTCGACGACGCCCGCCGCGAGTTCCCAGCCCCAGCTGTCGGTGATGAAGCGGTGCCGCCACAGGAGCAGCACCTCATTGGCCTCGTTCACCACCGTGGCCACGGCCACGGGACGCAGCCGTATCACGAAGTGATCGAGGTGCCGACCGTCCGGCAGCTCGACATCTGCGAGATTGACGCTGAACCAGCGGTTTGCGTACACAGTTTGTTCGTTCTGTTTCGTCCACTGCACGGTTCTGCCACCTTCCGCCGAGTAGATGGCAATATCGCAGCAGGAGCGTCCTGACAGCAGGCGCACAGCAGCGCACAGTGCACGGTGCGGCGGCGGGACTCGGTGGTCTACAGCGGTACGCGCAGTGCTCCGTCGATGAGTTCGGCGGCCTCGGCCGTGCCCGCACAGCCGCTGCGCACCAGGTGTTCGCGTACCGCGCGCAGTCTGTCGCGCAGCCGCTGGGACTCCATTCCCCGGGCCTGCTCGGCCATTTGGACGGCGGTGGCCACCGCCTTGTCGGCGTTCCCCTGCCGCAGCTCGATCTGACTGAGCATCGCAAGACGGTGCACGCGCCCCCGGTCGTGCGCCGGAGTGTCCACTGCCGCCTCGGCGTGCGCCGCGGCGGCCACCAGGTCACCGAGGCTCAGCAGTGCCTCCGCCACCTGTACGTTGACCAGACCGGGTTGGACATAGCCGGTCTCGTCCGGTTCGTAACCGCGCCGGATGCGCTCGGCGGCCTGTTCGGCACGCCGGATGCAGGACAGCGCGCTGCTGCCGTCGCCGAGGTGTGCGTACGCCTTCGCCTGCATGGCGTAGAGGTCCGAGGCGAGCGCCGGGGTGATGTGCCGCCCGGCGGCGCGCAGCGCGGCCTCCGCGAAGGCGACGGCCTGCCGGTGCTCGCGCATGAACAGCGACTGGTTGACCAGCAGGGCTATGACGTACGCCCCAAGGCCCCGGTCCCCGCTGGCCTTCGCCAGCCGCAGCGCCTGGTGGAAGTAGCGCTGGGCGAGCCCGTGCGCGTCGGAGTCGTAGGCGCAGATCCCCGCTATGGCGACCAGGCCGCCGGTCGCACGGTGGAGTTGGCGGCCGGTGGCGTCGGGGTAACTGCCGCGCAGCAGGGGCGCGGTCTCCGCGTTGAGGAATCCGACGATCCGGCTGCGGGTCGCCACCCCGCCCGCCTTGCGGTACATCTGCTCGTAGTGGGCGCGGGCCGCGCGCAGCATCTCGATGTCGGCCATGCTCACGTGGTGGCGGCCGCCGCGTGAGACGTCCACGTCCTCGGGCGGGTTCTCCCACTCCCACACGGGCATCACGGCGGGCGTTCCGGTGACGGCCGGGGCGCCGAGGAGATGCGGGCGTTGCTGTTCGTCCGAGCGCCACAGGGCGGTGGCGCGCTCCACGAAACCGGAGAGCGAGGTGCCGTGCGGGGCGGACGGCTCGCCGGGCACGCCGAGGCCGATGTCGTCGAGGGTGACGGGCCGGTGCAGGCGCCCCGCGAGCACTTCGCAGATCAGGTCGGGCACCTGGCCGCGCGGACGCTGGCCCTTCAACCACCGTGCCACGGCCGTGTGTTCGTATCTGAGCGCGAGGCCGCGTGCCCTCCCCGCCTGGTTGACATGCGCGGCGAGTCCGGCGTGCGAGATGCCGGCCTCGTCGAGTATCGCGTCGAGCAGAGTGTTGGGCTGCATTCGGGCCCCCGGATGGCTCGGTGGCGACAGTGCGGTCAGAGTAATCCGTCCCTTGCCCTTGTGGGTCCCCCTTCACACGGGGTGTGAACCGAATGCTCGTATCCGTACGGTGTGCACGCTGTCGCGCAGAGTTCCCGGCCTGTTGACTGAAATGCCTCGCAAGAGGCCGGCCGGGCCGCCGGCTCCCCCTCGTACAGTGCGGCGGCCCGGCTCCCCCGGTTGCGCGGGGTCACTGAGAGAGCTGTGCCTACCCGATGCGGCGGGCCACGGTGCAGCCCGGCTGTGTCGGGACGACTCGGCTGCGGTCGTTGCGGAGGATCAGTACGGCCACGTCGTCCGCCGGTCTGCCACCGGTGTGGCGCAGCAGGCGGGTGAAGACGGCTCTGAGCACCGCCTGCGGGGAGACGGGCTGGGTACGGACGGCCTCGGCGAGCGTGGCGGGCAGCGGGAAGAAGCAGCCTCGCTGGTCGCGGGCGTCCTCCACTCCGTCGGTGTGCAGGAACAGGGCCTCGCCGGGGAGGAGCCGGCCGCACCGGGTGGCCGCCAGTTCGGCGGGGAGTGGGAACGGGCCGAGCGGGGGCAGCGGTTCGGCTCCCGTGAGTGGTTCCACGCGGCCGGTGCCGAGCCGGTACGGCGACGGGTGACCGCAGTTGAGGGCGTACACCTCGCCGTCGCGGCGGATCTCCAGAAGCAGTACGGTGACGAACTCCTCGGCGACCGGGCTGTCGGGTTCCGGGCCCGCCGAGGGGTGTTCGGCGCGCGCCCGCTCGCCCAGGTGCCGGGCCAGTGCGCGCTCCAGCCGCCGCAGCACACAGGCGAGTTCGGGTTCGTCGTGCACGGCCTCGCGGAAGCTGCCGAGGACGGCGGCGACGGTTCCGATGGCGCCGAGGCCGTGTCCGCGCACGTCGCCCATGACGACCCGTACACCGTGCTCGGTGGCGATCACCTCGTACAGGTCACCGCCGATGCTTGCGCCGTGGTCGGCGGAGAGCTGGGCCGCGGCGATGTTGAGACCGTCGATGCGCGGAGGCAGCGGTCGCAGCAGCACGCTCTGGGCGGCGCCCGCGACCTTGCGGATCTGCCGCAGCTCGCGCAGCAGCGCCCGTCTGACGTGGAGGATCAGCCCGGTGCCGACGGCGAAGAAGACGGCGCTGGTGACGATCCGCGCCTCCAGCCCGTCCCGCTGGGCGAGCGGGCAGGTCATTTTGTACGTGATGGCGATCGCGCCCCAGGCGGTGGGCAGCCCCAGGCTCAGTACCCGCCGCAGGGTCCGCCCCTCGGCCCGGCGCACCGTTCGGTCGAGACCGTCCGGCGGCCCGCCGCCGTGGACCGTCCGGGCCAGTCGCACTCGGGGTCCGCCCCGGCGCACCGCCCGGACGAGCCCGGCCCGCAGACCGCACCCCCGGTGTCGCGCCCGGAGGCCCGCCCGGGCCGGCCCCCGCGAATTCGTCCGGGACGTCGCCCTGCGGGGAGCCCCAGCCTTGATACGGATCATGCCGATTGGCCCCCCAATAGGCCCTGACAGCGCAGACGACCTCCAAGAGGCCGGTCCGATTCTGTCGACCGCATGCCCCGATCGGGCCAGATCGCCCCGACTTGCCACCCGAATGAGTGACACAGCTTCGGACAACCGCATTTATGCAGGTGGGCCAGGGGAAGCGCGCCCCAAAGGGGCGCGGGGAACTGCGCGCCCAGCCACGACATACGCGCGGCCGAAGGACAACCCGCAGTTCCCCGGCACTGCCAACGGAGCTAGCTCCGCAACACCGCCCCCGTGCGCTCAGCGGCGAGCGCCACGGCCACGTCACGCGCCGCGGAGGCCTCGTCGACGGTCAGCGTGCGGTCGTCGGCACGGAACCGCAGCGCGTAGGCCAGGGACTTCTTGCCCTCGCCGAGCTGCTCACTGTTCTCGTAGACGTCGAACAGCCGGATGGACTCCAGGAGTTCACCCGCGCCCTCGCGCAGCGCCGCCTCGACGTCCACGTGCGGGACGGTCTTGTCGACGACCAGAGCCACGTCCTGGGTGGCGACCGGGAAGGTGGAGATCTTCGGGCCCTTGGGGAGGCCCGCGCTCGCCTGCTCCAGCGCGTCCAGGTCGAGCTCCATCGCACAGGTGCGCGCGGGCAGACCCAGGGTCTTCAGGACACCGGGGTGCAGCTCACCGGCGTACCCGATGACCTTCTCCTGGCCGTCGACGACGACGGCCAGTTCGGCGCAGCGACCCGGGTGCCACGGCCCGTACTGCCCGGAACGGACGAGGAGTTCGGTCCCCGCCTCGCGGGCGAGCGAGCGCGCGGCCTCGATCGCGTCGGCCCAGTCGGCCGGGCGGCCCTTGCCCCACCAGCCGGCCTGCTCGCGGGCGCCCGCGAGGACGACGGCGGCGTGCCGGGGCTGGACGGGGAGCGCGGCCGTGAGGGACGCGATCTCCTCGTCGGTGGGACGGCGGTCGACGGGCAGACGGCCCGCGACGCGCAGTTCGTCCTGCGGCTGGAAGACGAGGCCGGTCTCGAAGAGCGCCAGGTCGTGGCTGCCGCGGCCGTCGTTGCGGCGCAGGGCGTGGAGCAGGCCCGGCAGCAGCGTCGTACGGAGCGCGGGCTCCTCGTCGGAGAGCGGGTTGACCAGCTTGACGACCTTGCGCTTCGGGTCGTCGGCGGCCAGGCCGAGCTGGTCGAAGACGTGCTCGCCGATGAACGGGTAGTTCAGTGCCTCGACGTATCCGGCGCCGGCCAGCGCGCGGCCGATCCGGCGGTGCAGCCGCTGCCGGCCGGTCAGGCCCAGGCCCGCGGGGGGCTTCGGCAGGGTCGAGGGCAGGTTCTCGTAGCCCTCGAGCCGGATGACCTCTTCGGCCAGGTCGTTCGGGTCCGTCAGGTCGGGCCGCCAGGACGGCACGGTGACGATCAGCTCGTCCTGCCCGTAGACGTCGCAGCCGACCTGCTGGAGGCGGCGGACGACGGTCTCACGGCCGTAGTCGACACCGGCCACCTTGTCCGGGTGGTTCGCCGGGATGGTGATGCTGTGCGGCGCGGAGGGCGCGATGGCCTCGGTGACCCCGGCGTCGGCGGTGCCGCCGGCGAGGAGGACGAGGAGGTCGACCGTGCGCTGGGCTGCGGCGGAGGCGGCCTGCGGGTCCACGCCGCGCTCGAAGCGCTTGGACGCCTCGGAGGCCAGCTTGTGACGGCGGGCGGTGCGGGCGATGGAGAGCGCGTCGAAGTGCGCGGCCTCGATGACGACCTCGGTGGTGGTGCCCTCGGTGTCGTCGATCTCCGTGTTCGCGCCGCCCATGACGCCCGCGAGGCCGATGGGGCCGCGGTCGTCGGTGATGACCAGGTCCTCGGCGTCCAGCGTGCGCGTGACGCCGTCGAGGGTGGTGAGCTTCTCGCCCTGCTCGGCCCGGCGCACACCGATCGCGCCCTGGACGCGGGTGCGGTCGTACGCGTGCAGGGGCTGGCCGAGCTCCAGCATCACGTAGTTGGTGATGTCGACGGCGAGGGAGATCGGGCGCATGCCCGCCTTCTGGAGCCGGCGGCGCAGCCAGATCGGAGAGAGGGTCTCGGGGTCGAGGCCCGTCACCGTCCGCGCGGTGAAGCGGTCGCAGCCCATCGGGTCGGAGATCTTCACCGGGTAGCCGAACGCGTTCGGGGCCGGTACGTCGAGCAGCGCGGGGTCCATCAGCGGCAGGCCGTAGGCGATGGCGGCCTCGCGGGCCACGCCGCGCATCGACAGGGCGTAGCCGCGGTCGGGCGTGACGGCGATGTCGAGGACCTCGTCGACGAGCTGGAGCAGCTCGATCGCGTCGGTGCCGACCTCGACCTCCGGCGGCAGGACGATGATGCCCCCGCTGCCGTCGTCGCCCATGCCCAGCTCGTCGCCGGAGCAGATCATGCCGTGCGAGGTCTTGCCGTACGTCTCGCGTGCGGCGATCGCGAAGTTGCCGGGCAGCACGGCACCGGGCAGGACCACGACGACCTTGTCGCCGACGGCGAAGTTGCGGGCGCCGCAGACGATCTCCTGGAGCTCACCGGTGCCGTTGGCGGTGCCGACGTCGACGAGGCAGAAGCGGATGGGCTTCTTGAAGCCCTCCAGCTCCTCGATGGACTGCACCTGGCCGACGACCAGGGGACCCTTGAGGTCGGCGCCGAGCTGCTCGACGGTCTCGACCTCGAGGCCTGCCGAAATGAGCTTGGCCTGGACGTCGCGGCCGGTCTCCGTCGCCGGCAGGTCGACGTACTCCCGCAGCCAAGAAAGCGGGACCCGCATCAGATCTCCATCCCGAACGGCCGGGTGAACCGGACGTCACCCTCGACCATGTCTCGCATGTCTTCGACGTTGTGGCGGAACATCAGCATCCGCTCGATGCCGAACCCGAAGGCGAATCCGCTGTACTTCTCCGGGTCCACGCCGCAGGCGACCAGAACCCGCGGGTTGACCATGCCGCAGCCGCCGAGCTCGATCCAGCCCTCGGAGGAGCAGGTCCGGCAGGGGCGGTCGGGGTTGCCGACGGACTCGCCCTTGCAGACGTAGCAGAGCATGTCCATCTCGGCGGACGGCTCGGTGAAGGGGAAGTAGTTCGGGCGCAGCCGGGTCTTCATGTCGGCGCCGAAGAGCGACTGGACCATGTGGTCGAGGGTGCCCTTGAGGTCGGCCATGGTCAGGCCCTCGTCGACGGCGAGGAGCTCGATCTGGTGGAAGACCGGGGTGTGCGTGGCGTCCAGCTCGTCCGTGCGGAACACCCGGCCGGGACAGACGACGTAGACCGGCGGCTCGCGGTCCAGCATGGCGCGGGCCTGCACGGGCGAGGTGTGGGTGCGCAGCACGACACCGGACTCGCCGTGGTCGCCCGTCGGGCCCTCGACGAAGAAGGTGTCCTGCATCTGCCGGGCCGGATGGTCGGGCGTGAAGTTCAGGGCGTCGAAGTTGAACCACTCCGCCTCGACCTCGGGGCCCTCGGCGATCTCGTATCCCATGGACACGAAGACGTCGGCGACGCGCTCCATCATGGTGGTCAGCGGGTGGCGGGCGCCGGCCGGGACGCGGTCGTACGGCAGTGTGACGTCCACCGCCTCCTCGACCAGCACCCGGGCGTCACGCTCGGCCTCCAGCTCGGCCTGGCGGGCGCCGAGGGCCTTGTTCACCGCGCCTCGCGCCTGACCGACCAGCTTGCCCGCGGCGGCCTTGGCGTGCGGGGGCAGGGCTCCGATCTCGCGGTTGGCGAGGGCCAGCGGCGAGGTGCCGCCGGTGTGGGCGACCTTGGCCTCCTGGAGCGCGTCGAGGTCACCGGCGGCGGCGAAGGCGGCGAGCGCCTCGTCCCGCATGCGCTCGATCTCTTCCGGTTTCAAGGCCTCGACCTCTACAGGGTCGTACGACTTATTCGGTGCCGACATCTCTTCCCGTGCTTCCGGTTGGCTGGCGGATGGTCCCCGTCCCGACTCGGGGGACGCATGGTCCCTGAAACGGGGACGCAAAGGTGCCAAAGGCCGAGTCTAACGGGGTGGGAGCCGACCTCGGACGCGCAGTCCAAGGGGTGGCTCCGGTACGTGTGCGCCCGTGGGGCCTCTTCGGCGTTACAGCAGGTACGCCGGGGTGCCCACGGGCAACGTAAATCGGAACTCGGCACCGCCGCCGGGGGCGCGGCCGACCGTGATGGTGCCGCCGTGGGCCTCGACGATGCCCTTGACGATATACAGCCCGAGGCCCGTGCCGCCGCGCTTGCTGCCCCGCCAGAAGCGGGTGAAGACGCGGTTCATGGACTCCTCCGGGATACCGGTGCCCTCGTCGCTCACGGTGACCGACGTGGCCGCGTTCTCGCCGTCCTCGCGCTCACGCGGGGACGCCGAGGGCGTGACGTCAATAGTGACGGTTCCCTCGCCGTGCCGCACCGCGTTTTCGAGCAGGTTGCTCAGCACCTGGTCGATCTTGTCCGGGTCGGCCCACAGAGGCGGCAGCGGCTGTTCGATGCGCAGCAGGAAGCGGTCGGCGGGCTGGCCCGAGGTGACGTACGCCTGGATGTGGCGGCCGACGGCGGCACCGATGTCGACGGGCTGGCGGCGTACTTCCAGTCGGCCGGAGTCGATGCGGGAGATGTCGAGCAGCTCGGCGATGAGCCGGGTGACCCGGTTGGCGTCGGCGTCGACGGTCTCCAGCATGAGTTTCTTCTGGTCGTCGGTGAAGCGTTCCCACTTGGCGAGGAGAGTGGCGGTGAAGCCCTTGACCGAGGTGAGCGGGGAGCGCAGCTCGTGGGCGACCGTGGCGATCAGCTCGGCGTGACTGCGCTCGGTGCGGCGGCGGGCCTCGGTGTCGCGCAGCGAGACGACGACGCGGAGGACGGGCCCGGTGGGCGCGGTGCGTACGTATCGCGCGGAGACGAGCACCTCCCGTCCCCCGGGGAGCAGCAGATTCCGCTCGGGCTGCCCGACGCGGATCGCGAGGCCGCCGTACGGGTCGGTCAGCTGCCACCAGCGACGGCCTTCGAGGTCCTCCAGGGGAAGGGCCGACTCCAGGTGGTGTCCGAGGGCGGCGGCGGCGGGGACGGCGGTGATGCGGGCGGCGGCGGCGTTGAAGCAGATGACCCGGCCGTTCTCGTCGGCGATGACGAGTCCGTCGGGCAGGTCGTCGGGGTCGATACCGAGTTCGCCCCCCGGTTCCGACCCGAGACCGGCGCGCGGAGGCGCGGGTGTGTCGCGCACGTCCCGTGCGCGCAGTGCGCTCTTCGCACCGCTCGTGCCGACACCCATCCCCGTATCCCACCTCTCGTCTGGCGCAGTGGGCCCCCGAGCCCGTCACCCTACTAGCTGTCGGTGACGGAGCGGCACCCTCCGGAGGCGCGCTGTGCACGGGCGGACGCGTAGAGACATACGGCGGCGGCCGTCGCGAGGTTCAGACTCTCGGCCTTTCCGTGGATCGGTACGCGCACGACGGCATCCGCCAGCGCGCGCGTCTCCTCCGGGAGCCCCCAGGCCTCGTTGCCGAACACCCAGGCGGTGGGGCCGCCCATGGTCCCCTTGTCGAGCTCGTCGTCGAGGTCGTCCTCGCCCGCGCCGTCGGCGGCGAGGATCCGTACGCCGGCGTCCTTGAGGCCCTGTACGGCTGCCTCCACGGGCACCCCGACGGCCACTGGCAGGTGAAAGAGGGAACCGACCGAGGCCCGTACGGCCTTGGGGTTGTACAGGTCGACGGACGCGTCGGTGAGTACGACGGCCTCGGCGCCGGCGGCGTCGGCGCACCGCAGCACCGTGCCGGCGTTCCCGGGGTCGCGGACGTGCGCGAGTACGGCGACGAGCCTGGGCCGGGCCGCGAGGATGTCCTCGAACGGGGTGTCGAGGAACCGGCAGATGCCGACGAGGCCCTGCGGAGTGACGGTGGTCGAGATGTCGGCGATCACCTCCTCGTCGGCGAGGTGCACCCGTGCTCCGACGGCCCGGGCGTCCCCGACGATGTCGGCGTAGCGCTCCGCGGCCTCGACGGTCGCGAACAGCTCGACGAGCGTGGCCGCCCCGTCGACACGATGCGCCGTCGCCTCGCGCACGGCCTGCGGGCCCTCGGCGAGGAACAGCCGCTCCTTGCCCCGGAAGTTCCGCCGGGCGAGTCGCCGCGCGGCGGCTACGCGCGGCGAGCGCGGGGAGATCAGCTCGGGGGCGGCGGGCATGAGGTCACCTCAGGGGTTTGCGGAGGGTCGGCTTGGGGTGGGTCGGGGCCGGGTCCCCTCGGGGAGGACGACGAGAGCGGGGTCTGTGTGTCCATGCCGACCGCGGCCGGGGCCGGGTCCGGGGTGTCGGGGACCGGCCCCGCGAGCCGCCGGCAGCCACCGGCCGGTGACCGCGATCCCGGCGGCCTCGGACGCCCGGTCCGGCAGAGCTACGACGAGGCGGTGCCGGACTCTCGGTCCGACTGAGCTCCGACGGAGGACGCCGACCCGGCCCACCGCGTCCACCAGGACGAAGCCCCGCCGTCGGGCCCGGGCCCGACGGATTGGGTGTCCCGCCGGAGGCCGGGCATCCGCCGAGACGGAACCCCACCACCAGCCCCGGAACCAACCGGCTGGATGCTCCCGCCCGAGGCCGCGTCCGCCAGGACACAACCCCACCGGCAGACCCGGAACCAACCAGCTGGACGTCCCCGCCGAAGGCCGCGTCCGCCAGGACACAACCCGCCGCCAGACCCGGAACCGACCGGCTGGACGTCCCCGCCGGCGGCCGCGTCCGCCGGGACGCAACCCCGCCGCCGGGCCCGGAGCCGACCGGCTGGGTGTCCCCCGTCGGAGGGCTTCGGCGTTGCGCGTGGGCTTTGTCTGCCCGGTGGGGGCACCGGATACGGCACGTCATGCGTGGCGTTCGGTGCCGATCCGGGGCGGGGATTCCGCCGCAGCCGACGTGCTGTACGGCGCCGCAGGCGTTTCTCCCGCCGCGGCGGCGCTCAGCCGCGAGGGCGGAGTCCGATGGTGCCGAACCGAGATCGCCGACGCGCGGCTTCCCTCGATCGGCCGGCGGAGCCCAAACGCACCGGGACCCGCAAGCCGTCAGGCAAGCGGGTCCACAGCGACGTACGGCTCAGGCGAGCGCGAGCGTCACGCGGCCTTCGGCGCGTTGACGTCCGACGGCAGCGCCTTCTGCGCGACCTCGACGAGCGCGGCGAACGCACCGGCGTCGTTCACGGCCAGCTCGGCCAGGATCTTGCGGTCGACCTCGATGTTCGCGGCCTTCAGACCCTGGATGAAGCGGTTGTACGTGATGCCGTTGGCCCGGGCAGCGGCGTTGATGCGCTGGATCCACAGCTGACGGAAGTCGCCCTTGCGCTTCTTGCGGTCGTTGTAGTTGTAGACCAGCGAGTGGGTGACCTGCTCCTTGGCCTTGCGGTACAGGCGCGAACGCTGACCGCGGTAGCCGGAGGCCGCCTCGAGGATCGCCCGGCGCTTCTTGTGGGCGTTGACTGCCCGCTTGACGCGTGCCACTTTTTAACTCCTTGTAGCGGGGCCGTGGTTGTCTTCACACGGCCCGAAATCGATTGGGTCCCGGTCAGAGATCAGGCGCGCGGTGCGCGCCCGACGTCACTTGCCGAGAAGCTTCTTGATCTTCTTGGCGTCGCCCGGGGCCATCTCGGCGTTGCCGGTGAGGCGGCGCGTCAGGCGCGACGACTTGTGCTCGAGCAGGTGGCGCTTGCCGGCGCGCTCACGGAGCACCTTGCCGGAGCCGGTGACCTTGAAGCGCTTGCTGGCACCGCTGTGCGACTTGTTCTTCGGCATAGCGCCGTTCTCTCCTCGTCAGTGGCGTTCCGATGCCCGGTCGTTAAACCGGGCACGGTGGAACGTCATGTATGTATCGATTGACATCCCTGGACTCATGTCCCGGGGATTCCAGGGACTGTCGTCCCGGACTCCCCGGAGCCTTCACCCTGGGATCAGGCCTCGGCGGAAGCCTCGGCCGGGGCCTCGGCGGTCTCGGCCTCAGTGGTCTCGCCCTCGGCGATCTCACCCTCGGCGAGCTCACCGTCGGCGGCATTCTGCGAGCGACCGGGGTTGGCCTTCGCTTCTGCCTTACGAGCCGCCTGGGCCTCACGGGCCTCGGCCATCGCCTCGGTCTTCTTCTTGTGCGGACCGAGAACCATGATCATGTTTCGGCCGTCCTGCTTCGGGTTCGACTCGATGAACCCGAGGTCCTCGACGTCCGAAGCGAGACGCTGCAGCAGTCGGTAGCCGAGCTCCGGCCGGGACTGCTCGCGACCGCGGAACATGATCGTGATCTTGACCTTGTCGCCCTGCTTGAGGAACCGGACGACGTGACCCTTTTTGGTGTCATAGTCGTGCGGGTCGATCTTCGGCCGGAGCTTCATTTCCTTGATGACCGTGTGCGCCTGGTTCTTGCGCGCCTCACGGGCCTTCATGGCCGACTCGTACTTGAACTTCCCGTAGTCCATGAGCTTGCAGACCGGCGGACGGGCGCTCGCCGCTACCTCGACCAGGTCGAGGTCGTACTCCTGCGCAAGCTCCAGCGCCTTGGCAAGCGGAACAATCCCGACCTGCTCGCCGCTGGGACCGACAAGTCGCACCTCGGGAACGCGAATCCGGTCGTTAATGCGGGGCTCGGTGCTGATGGATCCTCCTCGGTAGCACCACACGGCGGTCTGGCGGACAGCCGCGTATGTCTCTGATGACATTGGACCAACCACCGCGGGGCATGAAAAATGCCCCGGACGGTACACAGGCGGGGCTCCAAGGAATACCGGAGCACCGCCGCGGTGAACCGCGGGGCGCACATTCGGGCGACTCCACCGTCCGTACGGAACGGTGGTGGCCGCCTGACCGGGTGACCCGCCATCCCTGAGGACGGTCGGGTGGGAGATCGGAGCCTCCACTTGTGGGCCGAGCACGCTGACATACATATGGGCGCGTCCGGCCGGTCGTTACACAAGGTTAGCAGCTCCCCCGGGCCCGCGCTAACCGAGCGCCTCCGCGCTCCCGCGGACGGGTGCCGGTGTGCCGGGGCCTATCGTGTGGGACATGAGTGACACCCCTCCCCAGAACCCCGACTTCGACAGCATGACCCGCGACATCGCCGAGGTCCCCGCGGTCGAGGTCCTCGTGACGGTCGCCGTCAACCTGATGAGCGCCGCCGCCGTGAAGCTCGGTCTGACCGAGGAGGGCGACAAGTACAAGGACCTCGACGAGGCGCGCAAGCTGATCCACGCGCTGGCCGGACTGCTCGACGCGAGCGCGACCGAGATCAGTTCCTTCCACGCGTCCCCGCTGCGCGACGGCCTGAAGTCGCTGCAGCTGGCGTTCCGCGAGGCGTCGATCGTCCCGGACGAGCCGGGCCAGGGCCCGGGCGAGAAGTACACGGGCCCGATCTACGGCTAGGACCTGATCCGCCGGAGAGGCTCTGGTTCCTCTCCCGCTTCTACTGACGTACGTACAAGGGCTCGCCCGGTGGCGTCGTCCCGGCCGGCAGCAGTGCCAGGTCGAGACCGCGCACCAGGCGGGCCCTGAGTGTTTCGTCGGCGGCGAGCCGCCCGGCGAGCGCGCGGGCTGCTTCGGCCGGGGCCGCGGCCGGGTCCAGTACCAGCGCGAGGGTGCCGTCGGCCTGGCCGGGGCCCAGGTGGGCGCGGAGTACGGCCGGCTCGGCGGCCACGGCGGCGCGTACCGCCTCGACCACGGCGGGATCGGCGAGCGGGTCCGCCGTCGTACGCCCCTCGGCGAGGGCGAGCAGCGCCGAGCCGGTCAGCTCGTACGGCACCGGACCGGCCAGGTCGAGGACGACCGTGTCGGCCTTCTCGTGCGCGGCCGCCTGCAGGGCCTGGTGCAGGGGTACGGCGACGGGGCGGGCCGCCGGGTCCCAGCGGGCCAGCGACTCGGTGGAGGTGAAGGCGGGCAGGGCGGTGCGGTGGCCGGCCTTCAGGGTGGGCACCGCCATGTCGCTGGTCTTCTCGTGACGCAGCCCGTTCTCGTCCTCCTCGACCTCGCCGAGGACGGCCACGACGGGCACGAGGAGCCGGGCACCCTTGAGCGCCTCCAGGACCGGCCCCACGGCGGTGCGGTCCTCGGCCCAGGCCGCGAGTGCCGCGCTCAGCCGGGGATCGGCGGAGCCGTCGTCGTCGGGGAAGCCGGAGTCGGGAATGTTCTTGTTCGCCACGGTCCCCGACCCTATCGGGGGGATGCTGCTGGGCTTGTGCGGGCCCGGAAACCTGGCGTTGACAGCTTTCACGGGATTCTCAGGTTTCGCTGACACACCTCTAACATGCGTCTAACGCCGGGCACAGGCACCGCCCCGAGCATCGCGGGATGGCCCCTCACAGAGCTCGTCGGCGTCGCACCCGCCGCTCCGGACGCAGGACCCTCGTCTACACCGTGGTGGCTTCCGCCGTCCTGGTGGGCGGTACGGCTGCGGGTGCCGTGTACGTGAAGGCACAGGCGCACGACCGCGGGAGCCTCGTATCCTCCCCCTCGGCATCGCCGGGTACGTCGTCCTCGGCGTCGGCCGCGTCATCCCCCAGCCAGGAGGCATCGGTGGAACCTGTGACAAAGCCCACCGTGGACCGGGACGCCCTGCTCACCAAGGCGATGAAGGCCGTGGACCTGGAGGACGGCGCAGAGGTGTCGGTCGCGGTGTTCGACATCGACGCCGGCGAGGGCGCCGCCTACGGCGAGGGGGCCTTCGACACGGCCAGCATCGTCAAGGTCGACATCCTCGCGACGCTGCTGCTCGAGGCGCAGGACGCGGACCGGCATCTGACGGCGACGGAGAAGACGTACGCCACCGCGATGATCACGAACAGTGACAACGCGTCCGCGTCCGCTCTGTGGGACATCATCGGGCAGGCGGACGGTCTCGACGCCGCGAACAAGCGGTTCGGACTGACCGGCACCTCCGGCGGGGACGGTGCGCTGTGGGGCCTGACCCAGACCACGGCCGCCGACCAGCTCACCCTGCTCCAGCAGGTGTTCGGGGACGACTCCGAGCTCAGCGAGGCCTCGCGCACGTATCTCCAGGGGCTGATGGGCGAGATCGCCGTCGATCAGCACTGGGGGGTGTCGGCGGCGGCCGACGGCACGCAGTGGGCCCTCAAGAACGGGTGGTTGGCGCGGAGTTCGACCGGGCTGTGGGACATCAACAGCATCGGTCGGGTCACTGTCGACGGTGCCGACTACCTGGTGGCGACGCTGTCCAACGGCAACACGACCAAGGCCAAGGGGATCTCGGTGGTGGAGGCGGCGGCGAAGGCGGCGGTGGCCGCGTTCGGCTCCGCGTGAGTTCGGGGACCGTAAAGGTAGTTCGGGGACCGTAAAGGTGCGGGGTGTCCGTTCGACTGCGGGTGGGTAGTGGCTGGGCGCGCAGTTCCCCGCGGATCTAAACGCGCAGTTCCCCGCGGCTCTAGAGGGGCACGTCGCCCGACACGTCCTGCCCCGAGAACCTGCGGCCTCGCCACAGGATCACCGACGCGGCCAGCAGGACCACGCCCGCGCCGCCCGCCGCCGGGCCCACCCAGCCGGACGGCTGGTTGTCGTCCGGGGCGGCGTCGGGGCCCGTACCGAAGTACTTCTTGCCGTACGCCGCCGCGTGGGTGCTGTCCGGCTTGAGGCGGCCGGCGGCCTCGATGGCCGCCGCGGGGTCGATGAAGCCGAAGCCGCGGGAGTCGTCGCGGCCGCCGCTGGGGGCGTTGCGGGCGGTGTCCTCCAGCAGCTTCTTGATCTGCGCCGGGGACAGGCCCGGGTGGGCCGCCTTGATGAGCGCGACCGCGCCGGAGACGAACGCGGAGGCGGCGCTGGTGCCCCAGCCCTCGTAGTACTTGTCGTCCGGGTCGGCGATGACGACGTCGACGCCGGGGGCGCTGACGGTGGCGTACCAGCGGCGGGTGGAGAACGAGGCGCGGGTGCCGTTCTGGTCGACGGCCGTGGCCGCGATCACGCCCGGGTAGGCCGCCGGGTACGAGATGTGGTCGCCCTTCTCACCGCCGTTGCCGGCCGAGGCGACGACGACCGCGCCCTTCTTCAGGGCGTACTGGACGGCCGCGTCCTCGGCGGGCTCGGGATGGGCGGACTTGGAGTCGTCGCCGAGGGAGAGGTTGATGACGTCGGCGCCCTGGTCGGTGGCCCAGCGGATGCCCTCGGCGAGGGCGTTGCCACGGGTGTTGCGGGCCCTCGTACGCGCCGAGTCGCCGTCTTCGAGGATGACGCGGACGGGGAGGATCTTCGCCTCGGGGGCGATGCCCAGGACTCCGTCGCCATTGCCGACGCCGTGCCCGTGACCGGCGATGATCCCGGCCATCGCGGTGCCGTGCCGGGCCCACGCGCGGTCACCGCGCTGCGCCCCGAAGCCGACCATGTCCTTTCCGGTGAGCACGTTGCCGGCCAGGTCCGGATGCTGGTCGTCGACGCCCGTGTCGAGGACCGCGACCGTGATGCCCTGGCCCTTCGTGGTACGCCACGCCTGCTGGGTGTGCATCGCGTCGAGGGCCCACTCCTGGGCACGTATGCCGTCGGCGTGCGCGGCGGTGGACGGGAGCAGGGCGAGGGAGGCGGCCAGCAGGACGCTCAGGGCCCCGGCCCTCTGGGTGGCCCTGCGGGATGCCTTGCGGATGGCCTGGTGGGTGGCGGCCCTGCTGGTGGTGGCCCTGCTGATGGTGGCCTTGCGGGTCATGACGGCTTCTCCGTGGCCGAGCCGACGGTTTTGCGCAGGCTGCGCTCGATGCGGTCGGCGAGGCCCTGTGCGTCGTGGCCCAGGCCCGCCTGGGCCGGGGCCGTGGTCGCACCGGGCTTGATGGCGTCCGCGGCGGGCTGCGGGGCGGTGACGATACGGCCGTCGGCGAAGCCGGAGACGGCGTAGACGACCACGGGGGCGTCGGTGAGCACCGACACCGTCCAGGACGCGCGCTGAGCGTCGCCGAACCCGGCGGCGACGGTGCCCTTGGCGGCGTACGGACGGGGCATCAGATCGGTGCGCCGGTCGAGGCCTTCCTGCTGGAAACGGTTCTTCAACGCGGTCATGGCCGCCGGGTCCGCCTTGGTGAACAGCAGCCCCACGGTGGTGACCTGGCTGCGGGTCGCGTCCGTGTAGGTGGCGCGCAGCAGCCGCAGACAGCCGGCCGGGGCGAGCGCCTTGCTCAGGAGCGGATCGAAGGCGTTCGCGCAGCCGCTGTCCGGGGCGACGGTGAGTCGGGTCCAGGTGCGGTCGGCGCCGCCGGGGCCCGCGCCCTGGCCCTGCACGGTGAGCGGGAAGAGCTGGTCCACAGGCACGCTGTGCCACAGGCTTCCGGCCGCCACGAAGGCGCTGTGCGTACCGTCCCCGTCCGTGCCGTCGCCGGTCAGCCAGCTTCCGGCCGCCGCACCGCCGATGAGGCCGAGGCCCAGCACGACACAGGCCGCGGCCGCTGCCGCCCGGGGCCGGGTGCGTGCGCCGACGTGGCGCCTGCGCTTGGTGTCGTCGTAGGTCTCGGGCTCCGCGAACGACACGTACGGGCGTGCCGTGCCGGGGGCCGGGCTCGCGGGGGCGGACGGTTCGCCGGGCCGCTCCGCGGGGATGGGGCGCAGCCGCGTGGTCTCCGTGATCCCGTCCTCGGGTACGGGGGTCCGCCGGGCCGGGCCGGGGTGCGGCACGCCGGGGCGACGACCGGCGGGCGGGGCGTCGGGAAAGCGGGCGGAGGCCGGGGGCGGGGGCGGGGACGCGGGAGTGGTGCGCCGGCCGGGGAAGCGGGGGTGCGTCGGCTCGTGGCGCGGGGGCTCCGGGGTGTCGGTGGCACCCGGCGCCTGCGAGGGCGTCGTACCGGCGCAGGACGACCCCGAAGACGGTTGCGGGTCGTGCGAGAGCCGGAAGGGGCGCGACGCCCGGGTACCGCCGCCGCCCGGGCGCGCGATGACATCGCCGGAGGCGTCGGACGCCTCACCCGAGCGCGAGACCGCGTCCGCGGGGGAAGCCGGCACCGGCCGCTGGGAACCACCGCTCGCGCGGGGCGCTCCGGCGGCGGCATCGGGCGACAACGGGGTACGGGACTCGCCGCCCGAACCCGGGGTCCCGGCAGTGGACGAACCCGGTGGCGGGGAGACGGTGCCCGCGCGGGGCGGCGTCATGGCGTCGTGCGCCGGGGACGGGCGGCTCTGCCGGGGTGCGCGCGCGGCGGGGGCGTCAGCCGTGGTGGGCCGCTCCGCCGGGCGGCGCGGGGCGCCTCCCGGGGGCAGATCCCCGGAGTCGGGGAGCGTCCAGGGCTCGCCGACCACGGACGGGTCCGTCCGGCGGGGACTCGGGGCGGTGGCCGCGGGCGGTTCCTGCGAACTCGGCAACGACCAGGGCTCGCCGCCCACGGGCGGCTCGGCCGGGCGCGGCCGCCAAGTGGCGCCCGAGGGCAGGTACTTCGGTCGGGGCGGCACCGCGTCCTCGCCCACGGGGGACTGGCCCACGGGGGACTGCTCGGGCCGCGGCGGGGTCGCCGGACGCGGCGGCTGCGTGACGCCCCCCGCGGGCGGCCCTTCGGGCCTCTGCAGGGGCACCGGATTCGCATGCCCGGGGGACATCTCCGGCCTCGGCGTGGTCGCCGGACGGGACGGCACACCGCCCTCGCTCCGCGGAGACTGTTCCGGCCGCGGCGGGGTCGCCCGGCCGGACGGCACGCGCTCCCCACTCGTCGGGGCCTGTTCAGGCCGTGGTGGGGTCGCCGGGCGGGACGGTGCGGCAGCCTCCCCGGCCCGCTGCGCCGGTCGCGGCGACGGCGACGGGCGGGAGGGCGAGGAGCCGGTGCGGCCTTCCGCGGGAGGCGGTGGGGTGTCCTGCGCGGGAGACGCTGCTCCCTCGGGCGACTCTCCCGGTGACTGTGCCGGGCGGGGTGGGGTGGCCGGGCGTGGCGGGATGGAGGCGCGACGCGCTTCCGTGCTCATGCACCCCCCGTTTCCTCGTACCCGGGCTACCGACCCGGCCCGGAATCCGCCGGGCCGCTCACGTGTACGGAAGAAACCACCTCGGCGACTCACCCGTCACGAGCACCCATACCCGTGGCGACGGACCGTCATCCCGGGCACGACCCGCCCGGACAAGGTCGTTCCTCCCTGCGTGCGCGTCACTCTACGGGTTGACGTGGGCAGGGAGGGAACCAGTCCGCGTGCCCGGGGCATCTGCCCGGAACATCCCCCTACCCTGCGGTAATCGAGTCTGGCAGGCTTCGGTCATGACTGCCCGCGCCGCAGACCGGGCCCGCTACGACCGGGCCACCGCTCATCTCGACGCCCCTCTCGCGATCGTGGATCTGGAGGCTTTCGACGCGAACGCGGACGATCTCGTCCGCAGGGCCGGCGGCAAGCCGATCCGGGTCGCCAGCAAGTCGGTGCGCTGCCGCGCCCTGCTGGAGCGCGTCCTGGAGCGGGACGGTTTCGCGGGGATCATGTCCTTCACCCTGGCCGAGTCGATCTGGCTGGCCCGTTCCGGCTTCGACGACATCCTGCTCGCCTACCCCTCGGCGGACACCCAGGGCTTCGCCGAGCTGACCTCCGACCCCAAGCTCGCTGCCGCCGTCACCGTCATGGTCGACGACCCCGCCCAGCTCCGCCTGATCGACGAGGCCCGCCGGGGCGGCACCGAAGTGGTGCGCGTCTGCCTGGAGTTGGACACCTCCCTCAAGCTGCTCGGCGGCCGGGTGCGGGTCGGGGCGCTGCGCTCGCCGCTGCACTCGCCCGCCCAGGTCGCCGACCTGGCCCGCGCCGTGGTCCGCCGGCCCGGGTTCAAGCTGGTGGGGATCATGGCGTACGAGGGTCATGTCGCGGGCGTCGGTGACGCCCTCGCGGGGCGGCCCTTCCGGTCGCGTGCGATCAGGCTCATGCAGGCCACCGCCCGCAAGGAGCTCGCGCAGCGGCGCGCCGAGGTGGTCCGTGCCGTACGGGCCGTGGAGCCGGACCTCGAGTACGTCAACGGCGGCGGGACGGGCAGTGTGCAGCACACGGCCGCCGAGGACGCGGTCACCGAGATCGCGGCGGGCTCCGGGCTGTACGTTCCTCGGCTGTTCGACAACTACACGTCGTTCAGCGGACGTCCGGCCGCGCTCTTCGCGCACCCGGTGGTACGCAGGCCGGGCGTCGGGGTCGTCACGGTGCTCGGCGGCGGCTACCCGGCCTCGGGCGCCCCGGGCCCCGACCGGCTGCCGGCCCCCTACCTGCCGGAGGGCCTGCGGTACGACCCCCAGGAGGGCCCCGGCGAGGTGCAGACGCCGCTGCTCGGCGCCCCGGCGGACGACCTGCTCATCGGCGACAAGGTGTGGTTCCGGCACGCGAAGGCCGGGGAGCTGTGCGAGCGGTTCGACGCGCTGCACCTGATCGAGGGCGACACGGTGACGGCGACCGTCCCGACGTACCGGGGAGAGGGCCACACCTTCCTGTAGCCGCACTCACCGCGCGCCCACCGGCCGGATCCCCTGGGTGATCCGGTCCATGTCGGTGAGCGGCGGCCCGTCCGCACCCGCGTCGAACACGAAGCGGACGATGACGAGGGCCCGCGAGCCCACGCCGGAGGGGAACGCCAGCGATTCGACGTAACCCCCAGGTCCCGCCCCCGTCTTCACCTGCCAGCGCACGAGGTATCCGACGCCGCCCGCGACGGCGACCGGGCTCGCCCGCAGCTGGCGGTGGGAGGTGACGCCGTGGAAGGGCCGGTTGTCGAGGAGGTCGCGGTCGTACGCGGTGTTCGCGGCGTCCGCGATGTCGTGCTCGACCAGGGCCTTCGGGGACCTCTCGTCGTTCGCGGTGACGGTGCGCGAGATGACCCGCCCGTGCCGGCACAGACCGGGGTCGCCCGGGCAGTCGTAGGTGCCGGGGGTGGTCATCATGACGTCGTCCTCGGCGACGTCCTGGGCGCGGACCCAGCCGTCGAGCAGCGGCAGGGCGATGCCGTTGAGCTCGTCCACGACGACGGACGGGTCGGCGGAGGACGGCCCGCCCGGGGAGCCGGTGGTCTGTGCGGGTCCGGCGGCCGGGGTGGTCCGTGTCGCCGCGGCGCCCCCGCCGCCGCCCTCCCGGCCGAGCACGAAGGCGCCCGTGACGATCGAGGTGGCCAGGACGACTCCGGCGGTGACGAGCGCCACGGCCTTGGCGCGGCCGGAGCCGCCGGCGACGGGTTGCGGCGGTACCAGGGGCACCGGGGGTGCCTCGGGTCCTCGCCGGTGGTCCGTCCAGGCGGTGCCGTCCCACCAGCGCTCGACGAGCGGGTACGAGGGGTCGCGGTACCAGCCGGGCGGAGGCGTCATGCTCATTTCGGCACTCTAGGGCGCGCTCCGAACGTCAGTACACGGGTGCTCAGTAGACGGTGTCCTTCTGGTCGGGTACGACCGAACCGTCGTCCCTGAGGACGGGTTCCCCGCCGCCGCCGGTCGCGTTGTGGGCGCTGGTCGCGCACGGGTACGGCTCCGGCCTGCGCGGCAGCGGCCCGATGAACATCGGGTTGATCACCCAGTGGCCGTCGGCGTCGTCGTACGCGCGGCACATGAGTTCGCTCTTGTCGCGGTTGAGGACCAGGTGGGCTCCGGTGGCGTCCCCGCCGAAAGTCACATCGGTGTCGGCGTCACCGGCCGCGAGCGCGGCACGGTGGCGTGGGTCCTGCCGCTGCCAGGCCGCGGCGCCGTGGACGCCGTAGATCTTTCCAGGTGGTGATCCGGCCGCGCCGGTCGAGCACCGACCGGATGGCGATCGTGTGCCGGGTGCCACCGCGAAGCGCAAAGAAGGCCGAGGCGAGTCGTGCGCGGACCGTCACCCAGTCCGCGCCCGGCCCGCGCCAGTCCGCGAACCAGGTCGCGCTGCTGGTCGTATTGACGCCCTCGCCGAAGTCACCTTCGGCGAGGGCGTCACCACGTAAACCCACCCGTAAGAGTCAAGCCTCGGGCTCAAGTTCGGTATCGGCTCGCATGGCACCCACGGTCAGCGCACCGATCTCGTCGTTGCCCCCGGGCGGACCGCCTTGACGTCGGTGGCCCGGCGCAGGTGCCTCGCTCGTCGATCACCTGTTGCAGGTGGGCGCGGTTGTCGCCGTAACAGGGCGCGGCAAGCCGCGGGCAGTCGGGACGGGGGCCGAAGGAGGCGGGTGGCGCGGCCGCCTGGGTGGCGGCCGCGACCGGGGTCCACGCGAAAGTGCCACGAACGGATCGATATCGCATGGGACATGCATATACCGGGGCGATCTACAGAGGCGTGACGTACGCGCCCGAGATCCCCCCGTCCACCAGGAAGTCGGAGGCGTTCACGAAGGAGGAGTCGTCGCTGGCGAGGAAGGCGACCGCCGCGGCGATCTCCTCGGCCTCGGCGAACCGGCCGACGGGGATGTGGACGAGCCGGCGTGCGGCCCGCTCGGGGTCCTTGGCGAACAGTTCCTGGAGCAGCGGGGTGTTGACCGGTCCCGGGCACAGGGCGTTGACGCGGATGCCCTCGCGGGCGAACTGGACGCCCAGTTCACGGGACATGGCCAGCACACCGCCCTTGGAGGCCGTGTACGAGATCTGCGAGGTGGCCGCACCCATCCGGGCCACGAAGGACGCCGTGTTGATGATGGAGCCCTTGCCCTGGCGCCGCATGTAGGGGATC
This sequence comes from Streptomyces sp. NPDC007896, assembly GCF_042959425.1. Classification (NCBI taxonomy): domain Bacteria; kingdom Bacillati; phylum Actinomycetota; class Actinomycetes; order Kitasatosporales; family Streptomycetaceae; genus Streptomyces; species Streptomyces sp. NPDC007896. The sequence goes on from NZ_JBIBKX010000006.1 coordinate 287,586, forward strand.
GCGGCCTTGCAGCACAGGTAGACGGAGGTGAGGTTGACCTCCTGGACGCGCTTCCAGGCCTCCAGGCCGGTGTCCAGGATGGAGTCGTCGTCGGGCGGCGAGATGCCCGCGTTGTTGAAGGCGATGTCGACGGAGCCGTAGGTGTCGAACGCCGTCTTGAAGAGCGCCTCGACCTGCTCGGGGTCGGTGACGTCGACCTTGACGAAGATCCCGCCGACCTCATCGGCTGCGGCCTTGCCACGGGCGTCGTCGACGTCGCCGCAGACGACGTGGGCGCCCTCGGAGGCGAGCCGGCGGGCGGTGGCGAGACCGATGCCGCTGCCGGCGCCGGTGATGACGGCGGTACGGCCGACGAGGCGGCGGCAGATGATTCCTTCGGCGCCTGCGGTGGCTTCGGTGCCTGCTGTGGCTGCGGTGGCTTCGGTCACTGTGCGGGGCCCTCCGTGCTGATGAAGACGTTCTTGGTTTCGGTGAAGGCGGTGAGCGCGTCCGGACCGAGTTCACGGCCGATCCCCGACTGCTTGAAGCCGCCGAAGGGGGTCCAGTAGCGGACGCTGGAGTGGGAGTTGACGGACAGGTTCCCGGCGCGGACGGCCGCCGAGACGCGCAGGGCGCGGCCGACGTCACGGGTCCAGATGGAGCCGGAGAGGCCGTACTCGGTGGCGTTGGCGAGCCGGATCGCGTCCGCCTCGTCCTCGAAGGGCAGGACGACGGCGACGGGGCCGAAGACCTCCTCGACGGCCACACGCGCGTGGGGTTCGACATCGGTGAGGACGGTGGGCGGGAACCAGAAGCCGGGACCCTCGGGGGCCTTTCCGCGGATGCCGGGGGTGTCGGCGGGGACGTACGAGCGCACGCGCTCCAGTTGCACCCGGGAGATCAGCGGGCCCATCTGCGTCTGCTCGTCGGAGGGGTCGCCGACGACGACGGACTCGATCGCGGGGGCGAGGAGGTCGACGAAGCGGTCGTAGGCGGAGCGCTGGACGAGGATGCGGGTACGGGCGCAGCAGTCCTGGCCGGAGTTGTCGAGGAAGGCCATCGGAGCCGCCGCGGCGGCGGCCTCGATGTCGGCGTCGGCGAAGACGATGTTGGGGCTCTTGCCGCCGAGTTCGAGGGTGACGCGCTTGAGCAGGGCCGAGCCCTTCGCCAACACCTGTTTGCCCACAGCCGTTGACCCCGTGAACACGATCTTCGCGACGCCGGGGTGCTCGACGAGCGCGTTGCCCGCGACCGGGCCGTGGCCGGGGAGCACCTGGAAGAGCCCCTCGGGCAGACCGGCCTCCAGAGCCAGTTCGGCCAGCCGGAGCGCCGTCAGGGGGGTCGTCTCGGCGGGCTTGAGGACGACCGCGTTGCCGGCCGCGAGCGCCGGGGCGGTGCCCCAGGCGGCGATCGGCATCGGGAAGTTCCAGGGCGCGATGACACCCACGACGCCGAGCGGTTCGAGGATGGTCACGTCGAGGCCGCCCGGAACCGGGATCTGGCGGCCGGTGAGCCGCTCCACTCCCCCGGCCGCGTAGTCGAGCAGGTCGCGGACGTTGCCCGCCTCCCAGCGGGCGTTGCCGACCGTGTGCCCGGCCTCGCGCACCTCCAGGCGGGCGAGTTCCTCCAGGTGTCCGTCGACGGCGGCCGCGAAGCGGCGCAGCAGGCGGGCGCGGTCGGCGGGCGGGAGGGCCGCCCACTTCGCCTGGGCCCGCGCGGCGTGTACGACGGCGGCGTCCACGTCGGCAGCGGTGGCGGCCGGGACGGTGGCGAGGACCTCCTCGGTGGCCGGGTTGAGTACCTGGAGAGCGAGCTCGTTCGACAAGGAAGGACCTCTCACATGCGTTCGAAGGAGCGGCGCAGCTCCCAGTCGGTCACCGCGGCGTCGAAGGCTTCCAGCTCGACGCGGGCCATGTTGGCGTAGTGCGCGACCACCTCGTCGCCGAAGGCGGCCTTGGCGATGGGGCTGTTCTCCCAGAGCTCGGCGGCCTCGCGCAGGGTGGTGGGCACGTGCGCGTACTCGGCCGTGTAAGCGTTGCCCGCGCACGGCTCCGGCAGCTCCAGCTTCTGTTCGATGCCGTACAGGCCGGCCGCGACGAGCCCGGCGACGGCCAGGTGCGGGTTGACGTCACCACCGGGCAGCCGGTTCTCGAAGCGCATCGAGCGGCCGTGGCCGACGACGCGGAGCGAACAGGTGCGGTTGTCGTGTCCCCAGGCGACGGCGGTCGGCGCGAAGGAGCCGGGCTGGAAGCGCTTGTAGGAGTTGATGTTGGGCGCGTAGAGGAGCGAGAAGTCGCGCAGGGCGGCCAGCTGCCCCGCGAGGAAGTGCCGCATGACGTCGGACATGCCGCCCGGGTCCTGCGCCGCGCCGGCCATCACGTTCGTGCCGTCCGCGTCCGTGAGCGAGAGGTGGATGTGACAGGAGTTGCCCTCGCGCTCGTTGTACTTCGCCATGAAGGTGAGCGAGACGCCCTCCTGGGAGGCGATCTCCTTGGCGCCGGTCTTGTAGATGGCGTGCTGGTCGCAGGTGACGAGGGCCTCGTCGTACTTGAAGGCGATCTCGTGCTGGCCGGGGTTGCACTCGCCCTTGGCGGACTCGACGGTCAGCCCCGCGGCCTGCATCTCGTTGCGGATGCGGCGCAGCAGCGGCTCGATGCGTCCGGTCCCGAGGACCGAGTAGTCGACGTTGTACTGATTGGCCGGGGTGAGCCCCTTGTAGCCCGCGTCCCAGGCCTGCTCGTAGGTGTCCTTGAAGACGATGAACTCGAGCTCGGTGCCGACCTGGGCGGTGTAGCCGAGCGCGGCGAGGCGGTCGAGCTGGCGGCGCAGGATCTGGCGGGGCGCGGCCACGACCGGGGAACCGTCGTTCCAGACGAGGTCGGCGACGAGCAGGGCGGTGCCCTCGTTCCACGGCACCCGCCGTAGGGTGCTGAGATCGGGGCGCATGGCGAAGTCGCCGTAGCCCCGGTCCCAGGAGGACATGGCGTATCCGTCGACCGTGTTCATCTCGGTGTCGACGGCGAGGAGGTAGTTGCAGCCCTCCGTGCCGTGCTCGAGGACCTCGTCGAGGAAGAAGCGCGCGGCGAACCGCTTGCCCTGGAGCCGCCCCTGCATGTCGGGGAAGGCCAGGACGACGGTGTCGATCTCGCCGCCCGCGACGAGGGCGTGCAGCTCCTCCACGGCGAGCGGGGGTGTGCGGTCTGCCACCGGAAAAGCCTCCTTGGGTCAGCCGAGAGCCATAAGGTATTGCGGAGAACCATTGCTTGGGAAGGGGGCACGACCAGATGACGAGGGCGGAGGCCGACGGCGGCGCGGACGACCGACTGACGCCGGTACTGCGGCCGGTGCGGGCGGGCAACGGTTTCGAGGAGGCTCTGGAGCAGATCCTCCAGGTGGTCCGGCTGGGGCTGGTGCCGGGCGGCGGACGGCTGCCCGCGGAGCGGGAGCTGGCGGAGCGGCTGGGGATCAGCCGGGTGACGCTGCGCGAGGTGCTGAAGGTGCTCCAGGACCAGGGTCTTGTCGAGTCGCGGCGCGGTCGGTACGGCGGCACGTTCGTGGTGCCGAGGGCCGAGACCCCCGGCGAGGACGAGCTGCGGCGCCGGTTCGCCGAGGTCGACATCGAGGACGTCCTGCGCTTCCGTGAGGTGCTGGAGGTGGGGGCCGCGGGGCTGTGCGCGACGCACGGGCTCTCCCCGGAGCAGGCCGAGCGGCTGCGCGAGGCGCTGGCGCGCACGCACGAGGCGCCGCTGGCGGACTACCGGCGCCTGGACACCCTGCTCCACCTCACCCTCGCCGAGCTGAGCGGTTCGCCGTCGCTGACGGCCCAGTACGCGGCCGTCCGCGCCTCCGTCAACGACCTGCTCGACTGCATCCCCCTCCTGGTCCGGAACCTGGAGCACTCCCAGCGCCAGCACACCGCGCTGGTCGAGGCGGTGCTCGACGGGGACGCGGACGGGGCACGGGAGATGATGCGGGAGCACTGCGCGGGGACGGCGGCGCTCCTGCGGGGCTTCCTGGCGTGAGCCGTCCGCCGGTACCGTACGAGGACTTTCAAAGGTATGACTGCATTCCATTGAATCCGTAGGGAGCGCGGCGTGGGAGGTACGGACGGTGCGGGCAGCGTGGGCGGTGTGAGCGGCGTGGGCAGACCGCTGATCGGCGTGAGTACGTATCTGGAGGCCGAGGCGCGCTGGGGGGTGTGGGAGCTGGAGGCCGCGCTGCTGCCGGCCGCCTATCCGCGGCTCGTCCAGGCGGCGGGGGGTATCGCCGCGATGCTGCCGCCGGACGACCCCTCCCACGCCGCGTCGGTCGTCGCCCGTCTCGACGGCCTCGTGGTCGCGGGCGGCCCCGATGTCGACCCGGTCCACTACGGCGCCGAGCGCTCCCCGCGGACCGGACCGCCGGCCGCCGCACGCGACGCCTGGGAACTCGCCCTGATCGACGCCGCGTTGGCCGCCGACACCCCGCTCCTCGGCATCTGCCGGGGCATGCAGCTCCTCAACGTCGCCCTCGGCGGCACGCTCGTCCAGCACATCGACGGGCATGTGAAGGACGTCGGGGTCTTCGGGCCGCACGAGGTGACACCGGTGGCGGGGAGTCTGTACGGGGATGTCGTGCCGGAGCCATGTGCCGTGCCGACGTATCACCATCAGGCGGTCGAACGCCTCGGAGAAGGACTGACGGCCTCGGCTCACGCGCTCGACGGGACGGTGGAGGCGATCGAACTCCCCTCTCCCCGCTGGGTGTTGGGTGTGCAGTGGCATCCCGAGATGGGCGAGGACCTGAGGGTCATGCGGGCGTTGGTGCGAGCCGCTTCCTGAGCCAGTCGAGGGCGGCGGCGCCCTGGGCGTGCTGGAAGGCGCGCAGGGTCGGCAGCCCCGGGGGCGGTGGCTGCCGGGAGTGCCGGACGAAGTAGCCGGCGAGGGCCGCCAGGGTGGCGGTGACGCCGTCCGGGTCGGCGTCACGGCCCAGCGGGTGGGTGGTGAACGCCTCTTCCGGATCGGGGCCGCCCTGGGCGCGGACGCACGGAAGCATCACCAGCAGGTCGAACCACGGGGCGGCGCGCACGGCATGCGGCCAGTCGACGAAGACGACCCTGCCGTCCTCCGCGAGCAGGATGTTGTCCGCGCGCAGGTCGGCGTGCGCGAGGGTGTCGCCGGTGGCGAACTCGGCCCACGGGGCGGAGAGTTCGGCCAGTTCGTGCAGGTGCGCCGCGGTCCACGGGTCGAGGCCCTCGCCGGCGGTGTCCCCGGAGTCGATGAGCTGCCGCCATCCCTGGAAGGCGTGGGCCAGGGACTGTGCGGCGGTCGGGGCGTCGAACGGTGCCGGCGTCAGGGCGCGGCCCAGCTCCTCGACGGCGCCGAGGACGCGTCTGAACTCGCCCTCCCGCCAAGGGACATGGGGCTGACGGCCCGCCACGTCCTCGAAGACGAGGGCGACCCAGGTGCCGTCGTCGTAGGTGCCGAGGAGCCTGGGGGCCGGGGTGTTCGGCGGGAGCAGGGAGGCGTTCCTCGCCTCCGTTCGGTGCAGGGAGGGGCTGTCGGGGTTCGTCTCCGCGCTGACCGCCTTCACGAACGCACGGCGCTGGTCCGTGGTGGTCACGCGGGCGGCAGCGCCGGGCGAGAAGCCGCCCTCCTGTGTGACGGCCGTCCGCACCGGCGCGCCGAGCACGTCCGCGACGGCGTCCCGCAGCGTGCGAGGGAGTTCTTCCCAGGGTGTGCGCAAGCCCGCGGCGGGCGGGGCGGTCGGAGTCATGCCTCGCATCCTGCGGGGCCCCTGACCCCGACCGCCACCGATTTCTCCGCCCCCGAACCCCCGATCGGCCTCGTCCTCGAACGCCGGACGGGCTGAAGGCTTTCAGGGGCGCGGGGAACTGCGCGACCGGCCCCCACCGGCCCGCAGCCGACACACCCACCCCAAGGTGGCGGCCTACACGCCTCGCGTCAGTGAGAGCAGTTCGCGTGCCGGGCCCGTGGGGCGGTGGCCCGTGGGCCAGACCGCCCGGAGGGCTCGGCGGAGTTGGACGTCGGACAACGGGATGCTCACCAGGCGATGGGTCGACAACTCCTCCCCGAGGGCCAGCTCGCTCAGGACGGCGGGCCCCGCCCCACTCACCGCCGCCGCCTTCACCGCGGTCGTCGAGGAAAGCTCGATCAACGGCCGCGCCAACCCACCCAACGCCGCGTCGAGAACCTGCCGCGTACCCGACCCCTCCTCCCGGAGGATCAACGGCGTCGCGGCCAGCTCCGCCCCCGCGAGCGGCGCGCGACGCCGGGCCCACGGATGCCCCGGCGCCGTCACCACGATCAGCCGGTCGTGCGCGATGACCGTCGAGTCGAGGGAGGGCGGCACGGACAGTCCCTCCACGAAGCCGAGATCCGCCTCGCCCGCGAGGAGACGTTCCGCGACGGCCGTCGAGTTCCCGGCGAGAAGCGACACCGCCGTGTCCGGCCGCTGCGCGCGCAGCGCGAGCAGCCACCCCGGCAGCAGATACTCGGCGATGGTCATGCTCGCCGCCACCCGAAGCCGCGAGTCCCGCCGGTCCCGCAACGCCTGCGCCCCCGCGTCGAACGCCTCCGCCGCCTCCACGACCCGCCGCGCCCAGTCCGTGACCAGCGCCCCGGCGTCGGTGAGCCGCGAGCCCCGGGGCGAGCGGTCGACGAGCGCGACACCCAGCTGCCGTTCCATGGAACGGATCCGGCTGCTGGCCGCGGGCTGGGTGATGCCCAGCTCCCGCGCCGCCCGCCCGAGACTCCCGAGCCGCGCCACCGCGAGCAGCAGTTCCAGCGCCCCGAGGTCGGGCACCCGATGCGCGATCCCGACCGCGACCGGTTCCGGTTGCCCCGACCGGCCACCCTCCGTCGATCCCTCAGCACTCACACCCATAAAGCCAGCTTATGCCCCCATAGACCCGTACTCCCTGGTGGGGACCCGACGGGCGCGCGACCGTGGACGCATGGTCACCGCAGCCCAGCCCCTCCTGTCGACCCCCGCCGCCGAAGTCGGACGCCGACGCGTCACCGCCGTCCGGTACCTCGGCCCGAACTGGTACGCCTCCGTCATGGGCACCGCGATCGTGGCGACGGCGGGCGCCGGACTCCCCGGCGACGTCCCGGGCCTGCGAACCGTCTGCACGGCTGTCTGGGCCCTCTCGGCCCTCATGCTCGTGACCCTGCTCGGCGCCCGCGCCCTGCACTGGACGCACCACCGCGACCAGGCCCGCGCCCACCTCCTCGACCCGGCCATGGCCCCCTTCTACGGCTGCCTGGCCATGGCCCTGCTGGCCGTGGGCGGCGGCACCCTCGTCGTCGGCGGGGACTGGATCGGAACGCGGGCGGCGGTCGCCGTGGACGCCGTGCTGTTCACCGCCGGAACGGCCGTCGGACTCGCCGCCGCCCTGGCCATCCCGTACCTGATGGTCGTACGCCACCGCATCCGCGCCGACCAGGCCACGCCCGTCTGGCTGCTCCCCCTCGTCGCACCCATGGTGTCGGCCGCCCTCGGACCGCTCCTCGTGCCCCACCTGCCGCCGGGCCAGCCCCGGGAGACCCTGCTTCTCGGGTGCTTCGCGCTGTTCGGGCTGAGCCTGCTGGCCACCTTCGTGATGCTGCCGGTGATCTTCGGCCGGCTCATCACCGCAGGGCCGCTGCCGCTCGCGCTCACTCCGACGCTGTTCCTCGTGCTCGGTCCGCTCGGCCAGTCCACGACCGCGGTCGGCAAGTTCGCGGACTTCGCGCCGGGTGTCGTGCCGGCCCCCTACGACCAGGGTTTCGGGATGCTCGCCGTCCTCTACGGCGTCCCCGTGCTGGGCTTCGCACTGCTGTGGCTGGGCCTCGCCGGCGCGCTGGTGGCGCGGGCCCGCCGGCAGGGCATGGGGTTCGCGATGACCTGGTGGGCGTTCACCTTCCCGGTGGGAACCTGTGTCACCGGCGCCGAGGGCCTGGCCCGGCACACCGGGCTGATCGCGTTCGACTGGCTCGCGGTCGCCCTGTACGCGCTTCTCGTGGCCGCCTGGTGCGTGGCCGCCGCCCGCACCGCGCGCGGCCTGGTCAGCGGCGAACTGCTCGCAACACCTAGGTAGAAACAACTCCGCTGTCGTACGCGTCCTGGTGGCGTCGGATCTCGGTGCGCTGTTCGGCGGACCAGGCAGCCAGGGGCTCGATGGCGGAGAGCAGGGAGGAGCCGAGGCCGGTGAGGGAATACTCGACGCGGGGCGGCACCTCCGCGTAGGCGGTGCGGTCGACCAGCCCGCTGCGCTGAAGGCGCTTGAGGGTGAGGGTGAGCATGCGCCGGGAGATCGCGGGGATCTCGGTGTCGAGGTCCGAGTAGCGAGCGTCGCGGACGGCCAGGGCGCCGATGACCAGCATGCTCCACTTGTCGCCCACCAGGTCGAGGATCTCGCGGATGAAGTCCGCGTCCCGTTCGTCCCAGCGCTCACACGGGCCCGAGAGGCGCAGTACGTTCACCCGCGACGCGCCGGTGGAAGCCGCCCGGCCCTCATCGTTGCTCACTGAAAACGCCCTTCCGATGTTCCTCAGGAACATAAACATGCCTTTTGTAACCCTTGTCGCGCTCCTGCACAGTGGGCTGCGCACCAGGCGTCAACGCACTGGTCGAAGCGGTCGTTCTGCGCACAGGGCGGCAACTACCGGGCACGTCAGGGGTATTCCCGCCGCATCGCCTCCGGCACTGTTCCCACCTGCCGCACCAGCGCCGCTTCCTCACAAGCCGAAAGGATGTGTCCAGCCATGGAAGGGCTCAAGGACAAGGTCTTCATCGTCACCGGCGGCGGATCGGGCATCGGCGCGGTCACCGTGCGGCGACTGCTGGCCGAAGGCGCCCGAGTGACCGCGGCCGGTACCAGCGCCGAGAAGCTCGCGCGGATCCGCGAGCAGTCATCGGAAGCGGCCGATCGGCTGCTCACGGTCCAGTTCGACCTCCGGGACGAGGGCTCCATCGCCTCCCTGGTCGCCCGGACCACCGACCGGTTCGGCCGACTCGACGGCGTCGCCAATGTCGCCGCCGCCGTCAGCGCGGACCTCATGGCCCGCGACCAGGGCGTCGACACCATGGACCCCAAGGTGTGGGCCGACATGATGCGCATCAACGTCACCGGCACCGGGCTCGTGATCCGCGAAAGCCTGCCGGCCCTGGTCGCCGCGGGCGGCGGCTCGATCGTCAACGTCTCCTCCCTGGCGGCGTGGCAGCGGGAGGCGTGGCTCACCGCGTACGCCTCGTCCAAGATCGCCCTGCATGCGCTCACCCGCCACACCGCCCATGCGTGGGGCCGAAAGAACATCCGGGCCAACGCCGTCGCCCCCGGGGTCGTCCTCACGGAGAACGTCCGCGCCGGCACGCCCCCGGAGGTCCGCGAGGCCCTGTCGGAGAAGACCGCGCTGCCGAGGCTCGGTGAGCCCGAGGACCTCGCCTCCATGATCGTCTTCCTCCTGTCCGCGGAGTCCAGCTGGATCACCGGCCAGATCCTGTCGGTGGACGGCGGCCTGACCATGCGCGAGTAGCGCCGCTCGCCACCGCGGACCGAGATCCACGCCTCCCCCAGTACGCATCAGTTCCGTCAGCACGTCCCTGTCTGGAGAACCCATGTCCGGCCACGTCCAAGTCCTCGCCCTCGTCGGCAGCCTGCGCTCCGGCTCGCACAACCGTCAGCTCGCCGAGGCCGCCGTCAAACACGCCCCCGACGGCGTCGAGGTCACCCTCTACGAGGGCCTGGCCGAGGTGCCCTTCTCCAACGAGGACATCGACACCGACGAGCGGCGTCCCGCCGCCGCCACCCGCCTGCGTGAGACCGCCGCGCGCGCCGACGCGTTCCTGCTCGTCACCCCCGAGTACAACGGCACCATGCCCGCCGTGCTGAAGAACGCCATCGACTGGCTGTCCCGCCCGTTCGGCGCCGGCGCCCTGGCGGGTACGCCGACCGCCGTCGTCGGCACCGCCTTCGGTCAGTACGGCGGCGTGTGGGCCCAGGACGACGCCCGCAAGTCCGCCGGTATCGCCGGCGCCACGATCCTGGAGGACGCCACACTCGCGATACCCGGATCGGTGACCCGCTTCGCCGAAACCCACCCGGCCGATGACACCGAAGCCGTCGCGCAGCTCAGGCAGGTGCTCAGCGCCCTCGCCGCCGGCATCGAGGGCCCCGCGTCCTGAGCCCCGTGTCCCCGGCACGCTCCGAGCGGAGGCGTTCCGGTGCCGGGTGGCGGGCAAGAGACGGGCCTTCCACCCGGCGTGACCCGTACACAAGGCGCACCGACGGCGTGGGAGCGCTGCGATCTCCTGGTGCGAGCCGTGACTCCCTGCTCGTATCGTGAAAAGGCATACAGAGGCGTGGTAAGCAGGAAAATCATGGCTGAACCGGCGGTCGACTACGCGGCGGTGTTCCAGGCCCTTCCCGGGGCGGTGGCGCTGGTGACTCCGCAGCTGATCTTCGCGGACGCCAACGCGGAGTTCCTGCGCCTGCGGGGCCTCCCCCGCGAGCAATTGGTCGGTCGCTTCCTGCCCGAGGACCGCCCCGAAAAGGACCCCGCCGAGCCTCTCCTGCTCAGAGTTCTGGCCTCACTGCGCCGGGCGGCGGACACCGGTGAGCGCAGCATCGTGGCGCTGCAGCGCTACGACCGCGAGGACCCCGACCAGCCCGGGGTATGGCACGAGCGGTATTTCAACATGACCAACATTCCCGTATTCGGACCTGATGGGCGGGTGACGGTGCTGCTGCACCGGGTGGAGGACGTCACCGAACTCATCCGCGCCCGTGAAGTCGCACTGACCTTGCAAGAAGCGATGCTGCCCGCTCCTCGCCCGGTCGGGCGGCACCCGGCGGCCGTTCGCTACCGGCCCGCCGCCGAAGCGCTGAATGTGGCCGGCGACTGGTACGACCTGGTCGACCTGCCCGGCGATCGCATCGCCGTCGCCGTCGGCGACGTCGTCGGCCACGGCCTGTACGCGGCCGGCGTCATGGGACAGCTGCGCAGCGCCCTCACCGCCGCCTCTCTCGTCCCCGAAGGCCCCGCCCGCGCCCTGGAAGTCCTCGGGCTGTACGCCCGTACCGTCGACGGCGCCGAGAACGCCACCGTGGCCACGGCGTTCATCGACTGGGAGAAGCACACCATCACCTACAGCAGCGCCGGCCACCCCCCACCAGCGCTCCTGCATGGGGACGGGACCGTCGAGTTCCTGGACCAGGCCACCGACCCGCCTCTGGCCGCCCGTCCTCAACACGGCCCCCGGATCCAGGCTGTCGCGGCCTTCCGCGAGGGCGCCGTCCTCGTGCTCTACACCGACGGTCTGATCGAACGCCGCGGCGAAGACATCGACACGGGCCTCGCCCGGCTCGCCGACTCCCTGGCCCGCCACCGGGCAGACGACCCCGAAACCCTCGCCGACGCCGTACTCACCGACCTCATCCCACCCGGTGACGCCACCGACGACACCGCCCTGGTCATCGTGCGCCTGTGAACCCGGCCCACCGCGTTCGCCCGCTCGACGGCGGATATGCCACGTAGCGGCAGGCGCACGGCTCACCGCCATCGACTACAAGATCAGTCTCTATCAGGAAAGGCCATCCGCATGAAGAGGATCACCCTGGGAGGCGAGGGGCTCGAGGTCTCGCGTCTGGGCCTCGGCTGCATGGGCATGTCCGGGGGCTACACCGGCGCCGGCACCGACGACTCCGGGTCGATCGCCACGATCCACCGCGCCATGGAGCTGGGCGTCACCTATTTCGACACCGCCGAGATCTACGGTCCTTACACGAACGAGGAACTGCTGGCCAAGGCGTTCGCCGGCCACCGCGCCGAGGTGGTCATCGCCACCAAGTTCGGTCAGATCAACCACCTCGTGCCCGAGGAGAACGGGCTACCGGTCCTCGGACTGAACGGTGCCCCCGAGAATGTGCGGCGGTCGGTCGAGGGCTCGCTGCGACGCCTGAACACCGACTACATCGACCTCTACTACCAGCACCGGATAGACCCGGGGACGCCGATCGAGGACACGGTCGGGACGCTTTCCGAGCTGATCGAGGAAGGCAAGATCCGCCACTACGGGCTGTCGGAGGCGGCGCCCGCCACCATCCGGCGTGCGCATGCCGTGCACCCGGTGGCCGCCCTCCAGACCGAGTACTCGCTGTGGACGCGCGACCCCGAGGCCGAAGTGCTCCCCACCGTGCGCGAGCTCGGCATCGGCTTCGTGCCCTACTCGCCGCTCGGCCGCGGCTTCCTCACCGGCACGATCCGCTCGCTCGACCAGCTCGACGCCGACGACTGGCGCCGGTCCAACCCGCGCTTCGAGGGGGACAACCTGGAGGCGAACATCCGGATCGTGGAGCAGGTGGACGACGTCGCCAAGCAGCTCGGCGCGACGCCCGCTCAGGTTGCGCTCGCGTGGCTGCTCGCGCAGGGCGACGACATCGCGCCCATTCCCGGCACGCGCCGGGTCGCCAACCTGGAGCAGAATGTGGCGGCGGACGAGCTGGTGCTCTCGGCCGAGCAACTGGAGCAGCTGTCCGAGGTGGCGGCGCCGGTCGGCGACCGGTACGCCGACATGAGCCGCATCAACCAGTAGTCCGACTCGGCCGAAGGTTGGCGTCCTGCCGCTGCCTCATCGACATCGAGCGTCCGCAGGCCCTGCTCGCAGCGCCGCGCTGAGCCGGCTCGGCGCCTGCGCGAGTGACGGCCCGTACCAGGTCAGCAGGCGGCCGTCGACGAGCGCGCAGGGCACGCCCTCGAACGCCTCGGGCCCGTCGTCGGCGGTGAAGCGGTACGGCTCGTCGGGCAGGACCACGAGATCGGGGGCCGCCGCCCGCAGTTCGGGGAGCGGGACGCGGGGATAGCGGTCGGCGTGGTGGGCGTAGGCGTTGTCGACGCCCAGGCGGGCCAGGACGTCCCCGGCAAAGGTGTCCCGGCCGAGGACCATCCAGGGGCGCCGCCAGATCGGCACGATCGCGGTCCTGCGGCGGTCGGGAACGGGTGGCCGCGCCCATGCGGCCTCCGCCTCGTCCAGCCAGCGGGGGCGGGTCCGCGCGCCGCACGCGCCCAGCACCCGCGCCAGCTCGCGGAAGGCCCCCGGCACCTCGCGTACCTCCGTGACCAGCACCTCGATCCCCGCCTCCCGCAAGGCCGTCAGGTCGGGCTCGCGGTTCTCCTCCTCGTTGGCGATCACCAGGTCCGGGGCGAGTCGTACGATCCGGTCGACCGCGGGGTTCTTGGTGCCGCCGACGCGCACGACGTCGAGGTCCGGCGGACGGCTGCACCAGTCGGTCGCGCCGACCAGGGCACCGGGGACGGTGACGGCCACGGCCTCGGTGAGCGAGGGCACGAGGGAGACGACACGCACTTGGGCGGGCCCGCTAGGCATGGCGGGAGGTCTCGGGTGGCATGGCACCAGTATCGCAGCGGCCCGCGATCCCAGCGGCTCGTGATCACAGCGGCTCGTGATCACAGCTGCCCGCGATCGCAGCGGCCCGCGCGGGAACGGCTCAGCGCTTGCCGAAGGTCTGGCGGTCCTCCACCGCCTCGATGTGGTCGGCGACCTCGACCACGACCACCCGGGTGTCCGGCACGGTCGCCCGCCACCGGTGGCGCACCCCGCCGGTGAGGTACAGCGTGTCGCCGCGCCCCAGGCGATGGGCGCGGCCCTCCGCCTCGACCTCGACGGCGCCGTCGGCGACGTACATCAACTTGTCGTTGCGGTGCTGGAGTTCGCGGCCCTCCTCGTGGTCACCGGTGAACTCCGTGGCGTGCAACTGGTGGTGACCGCGCACCAGGGGGCGCATATGGGCCTCGGGAGTGAACTCGGCGCCCGACTCGGCGCGCACGACATCGACACTGCACGCCGGGTCGGCCGCTGCGAGCAGCTCGACGGCGGTGGTGCCCAGGGCGTCGGCGACCCTCTCCAGGGAGCTCTGGCTGGGCCGGGCCCGTTCGTTCTCGACCTGACTGAGGAAGGGCACCGACAGGCCGCTGCGCTCGGCCACGACGGCGAGCGTGAGCTCCAGTGCCCGGCGCCGCCGCCGGACGGCCGCACCCACCCGAAGGGGCTGTTCTTTGTGGTCGCCCATCGCTCCGGCTCCCTCCCACGCGTCGTCGGTCCACTGCTTCGGTCTGCCGCCTCGGCTGCCGCTCAGGCTGCCGCTTCGGCGCACAACTTCTGATGAGTTGTTTGCACCCTACGCATGTTCGGCAAACCGTTTCATGCACCCGTCACATCGCTGACACATCGGAGGAGGGTGAGGGCCACAATTCGCGCCAATAGACGAGTTGCCCCGACTCCCCCGGCGCACCCCCCTCCCGCGGGACGAAAGGGCTGACCAGCAGGGCCGGATGCCCCTCCGGATCGGTGAGCGGAGTCAGGCGGAGACTGGCGAAGGCGCTACTGCCGCCGTGGGTGTGGATGGTCAGCCGATCAGCCCGCCCGGTCGTCGGATCATAGGCGTACGTCGATCAGCTCCCGACGCCTCCGCAACATTGCTGACTTTCCGTCACAAATGGTCTGGCGATGGCGAGTTCGAGGAGCCGGCGGTCGCCGATGTCGTCGCGCGCGCCCCAGGACTCCAGGACGCGGTCCGGCCGCCGGTCGGAGGTTGCGTACCAGGTCGTGAAGTCCTTGAGGGTGGCGCGGAGTTCACGGTCGGTGTCGCGGCGTGCCCGGTGGTGACCGGTGAGCTCGACCGTGCCGTCGTGCACGGAGGTGATGTCCGCAGTGCCCTCGGTGCGGCGCGCGAGGGTGCGCGGCGCGTCAAACGCGTGAGCGGCCTTCCCGGACAGAGGGCGTCCAGATCGGCGTAGCCGTACGGCGACGCGGTTGTCCGGATCTTTCTCGTACGCCAGTACGTAGCCACTGGTGTCGTCGGTCGCGAGTGCGGGCCGGAACAGGGGGCGCACGGAGGTCTCACCGGAACGAGCGGACGGGAAGAGCCGAGCGCACGGACGACGCCGGGCTCCGGGAACGCCGAAAGGGGTGGCTGCCGGTCACACGGGTCCCGGAACCCGTGAGACCGACGGCCACCCCTCACCGAACGCCCTTGCGGCTACTGCGGCGTCATCCGCTCCGCCACGTCCGGATGCTCCTTCAGCCAGGAGGCGACGGCCGCCTCCTCATGGCCCTGGCCGCGCTGCTTGATCTCGCTCTCCAGGGTGCCGAGCTCGGACTCGCTCATCCTGAAGTTCTTGATCCACTTGGTGAGCCGCGGGTACCGCTCGGGGAACTTCTTGCTGGAGATGGTCCGGATCGTGTTCCCCTCGCCGAAGAGCAACTTGTCGTCGGCGAGCTTGGTGAGCTGGTACTCGCTGTACGCCCAGTGCGGGGACCACAGGACGACGGCGACCGGCTGCTTCTTGGCGTACGCGCGCTTCAGCTCGGCCAGCATCGCGGGCGTGGAGCCGTCGACGACCTTGTACTCCTTGTCCAGGCCGTAGCCCGGAAGGACCTTCGTCTTCAGGAGGTTCATCTCGCCGGTACCCGGCTCGATGCCGATGATCCGGCCGCCGAAGGTGCCCGCCTTGCCCTTGAGGTCCGCGAGGGACTTGACGTCCTTCACGTACGAGGGCACGGCGATCTCCAGCGACGTCGGCCGGTACCAGGTGCCCAGGTCTCTCAGGTCGTTCTTGTGCTGGTCCCAGTAGTTCGACTGGGCGTACGGCAACCAGGCGTCGAAGTTGAGGTCCAGGTCGCCTGAGGCCAGGCCGGTGTAGACGGGGCCGACGTCCATCTGCTTGAGGTTCAGCGTGTAGCCGCGCCGCGCCAGGACGTTCTTCCAGAGGTAGGTGACGGCGACGTCCTCGTCCCAGGGGAACCAGGCCACGTCCAGCGGGCGCTTCGTCTCGGCAGCGGCCACGGAGCTCTTGACCGGGGCCAGCTTGTCGACGACTCCGGGGTTCCGCTTCAGCCAGGCGCGCACCGCGTCCTGCTGCTTGCCCTTGCCCACCTTGTTGATCTCGGCCTCGAGACCGGTGAGCTGCTTCTCCGTCATCCTGAAGTTCTTCAGCCACCGCCCGACGACCGGGTTGTCCTGCGCGAAGCCCTTGCGGGAGAGCGTGTGCACTCCGTCGCCCTTGCCCCAGGCGCCCTTCGGGTCCTTGAGCTTCTTCAGGTCGTAGTCGCTGTAGGCCCAGTGCGGCGACCACAGGGTGACGACGATCGGCTCCTTCTTGGCGTACGCGCGCTTCAGCTCGGCCAGCATCGCGGGTGTGGAGCTGTCGACGACCTTGTACTCCTTGTCGAGGCCGTAGTCCTTCAGGACCTTGCTCTTGAGCAGGCCCATCATTCCGGCGCTGGACTCGATGCCGGTGATCTTGCCACCGAAGGTGCCGGCCTTGCCCTTGAGGTCCGCCAGGGAGTCGATGCCCTTCATGTACGAGGGGACGCTCAGCTCCAGCGAGGTGGGGCCGTACCAGGAGCCCAGGTCGTCGAGCCTGCTGCCGTACTTCTTCCAGTACTGCTCGTGGGTGGTCGGCAGCCAGGAGTCCGTCTCGAAGTCGATGTCGCCCTGGGCGAGGGAGGTGTACAGCGGGCCCGCGTCGAACTGCCTGGTGTCGACCTGGAAGCCGCGCTCCTCGAGGATCTCCTTCCACAGGAAGGTGGAGGCGACGCCCTCGTCCCACGGAATGTAGCCGATGGTGATCTTCTTGCCCCGGCCGACGTTCTGGCCGTCGGCCGCGGTGGACGTCGAGTCGGTCCCGCCGAACATGCCCATACCGCCCGCGACCAGCGCGAGCACGACGACACCGATCACGGCGACGGCCGCGCGGGGGCGGTAGGACCAGATCTTCAGGCCCTGCGCGGCGCGCAGCTTGGCGGCGGCGCGGCGGCCGAGCGGGGAGACCTGGGTGCCCAGGGCGCTGGTCATGCGGTCGAGGTAGATCGCCAGGATGACGATGGCCACGCCCGCCTCGGAGCCTAGGCCGACGTTCAGCTGCCCGATGGCCTCGTTGACGTCGCCGCCGAGGCCGCCGGTGCCGACCATGCCCGCGATGGCGGCCATGGACAGGCCCAGCATGATGACCTGGTTGACGCCCGCCATCACCGTGGGCAGAGCGAGCGGCAGCTGGATGCGCAGCAGGGTGTCGCGGGGCGTGGTGCCGAACGCGTCGGCGGCCTCGACGAGTTCCTTGTCGACCTGGCGGATGCCCAGCTCGGTCATGCGGACGCCCGGGGCCAGCGCGAAGATCAGGGTGGCCACGATGCCGGCCGGGGCGCCAGTGCCGAAGAACAGGATCGCCGGGATGAGGTAGATCATCGCGGGCAGCGTCTGCATGAAGTCCAGCACCGGGCGGACGATGCCGCTGACCCGGTCGGAGCGCGCCGCCCAGATGCCCACGGGTACCGAGACGACGAGCGCGATGAGCGTGGCGACGAGGACCAGCGAGAGGGTCACCATCGCGTCCTCCCACAGTTCGAGGGAGTCGATGAACGCGAATCCCACGAAGGTGAGGACACCGGCGGAGGTACCGCGCAGCCAGAACGCGATCACCGCGAAGATGCCTGCGAGGAGGAGCGGTTCGGGAGCCTGGAGGACGGCGTCGATGCCGTCGTACGTGCCCTGGAAGACGGTCTTGAAGAAGTCGAAGAGCCACGCCATGTGGTTCAGCAGCCAGTCGACGGCGCTGTTGACCCAGTCGCCGAAGGGAATCCTAGGCACTGGCCGTCACCGCCTCGTCCCGAGGACTGGCACAGCGTGCGGGGGTCCCCTGCTCGTCGCCGAGGAAGGCGACGAGGCGCTGTGGGTGGACGACGCCGACGAGTTCGCGTCGCTCGTCCAGTACCGCCACCGGGTGCGTGAGGCGGGCGCTGATGGCGCAGAGGTCCACGAAGGGGGTGTCGGGGGCGGCGGTCTCGCAGTCGCAGTCCGCCTCGTCGCCGCGTACGTCGGTGTCCATGACGGCTCCTGCGGTCAGGACCCGGGAGCGGTCGACGTCCTGGGTGAAGGAGGCGACGTAGTCGTTCGCGGGGCGGACGAGGATGTCCTCGGCGGTGCCGGTCTGGACGATGCGGCCGTCGCGCATGACGGCGATCCGGTCGCCGAGGCGCATCGCCTCGTTGAGGTCGTGGGTGATGAAGACAATGGTCTTCTTGAGCTTCTTCTGGAGCTCGATCAGCTGGTCCTGCATGTCACGGCGGATCAGCGGGTCCAGCGCGCTGAACGACTCGTCCATCAGCAGCAGATCGGCGTCGGTGGCGAGCGCGCGGGCGAGGCCGACGCGCTGCTGCATACCGCCGGACAGCTCGTCGGGCCAGGACTTCTCCCAGCCGGCGAGCCCGGCCAGCTCCAGGGCCCTGGTGGCGCGTTCCTTGCGCTCGGCGCTCGGCACGCCCTGGACCTCAAGGCCGTAGGCCGCGTTCTCCAGGACGCTGCGGTGCGGGAAGAGCGCGAAGTGCTGGAAGACCATGCTGATCTTCTTCGAGCGGACCTCGCGCAGCGCGCGGGCGCTGAGCGCGGTCAGGTCCTGACCGTCGAAACGCACCTGGCCCGCGGTGGGCTCCAGGAGTCCGTTGAGCATGCGCAGGAGGGTGGACTTGCCGGATCCGGACAGCCCCATGACCACGAAGATCTGGCCGGGTTCCACCGTGAAGGAGGCGTCGATCACGGCAGCCGTGGTGCCGTCGGCGCGCAGTTCCTCGCGGTCGGCTCCCTGGCGGAGCCGCTCCACCGCGGCGTCGGGTCGTCTCCCGAACACCTTGTACAAATGCTCGGCCTCAAGCCTGGATGACACGTGTGCCTCTCGATCGGACAGTTGAAAAACCAACGGGGTTGTGCCGATGCCGCGCCTGCCCGTACTTACAGGGAGCAAACACAGGAGTGGTCCAGGTCACTGTCAGTGGCGTACGGCATGATGCGAGGCGTGACCAGACGCCTGATGCTGCTCGACACCGCTTCCCTGTACTTCCGGGCCTACTTCGGGGTCCCCGACTCGGTGAGGGCCCCGGACGGCACGCCCGTGAACGCCGTGCGCGGGCTGCTCGACTTCATCGACCGGCTGGTCAGGGACCACCGCCCCGACGATCTGGTGGCCTGCATGGACGCGGACTGGCGCCCGCAGTGGCGGGTCGACCTGATCCCCTCGTACAAGGCGCATCGCGTCGCCGTGGAGACCGAGGCCGGACGTCCGGACGAGGAGGAGGTGCCGGACACGCTCTCCCCGCAGGTGCCGGTCATCGAGGAGGTCCTCGACGCGCTGGGCATCGCGCGCGTGGGGATCGAGGGGTACGAGGCGGATGATGTGATCGGCACCTTCACGGGGCGCGCCGACGGCCCGGTCGACATCGTCACCGGCGACCGCGACCTCTACCAACTCGTCGACGACAAGCGGGGAGTGCGCGTCCTGTACCCCCTCAAGGGCGTGGGCACGCTCCAGCTCACCGACGAGACCTGGCTGCGCGAGAAGTACGGGGTCGACGGCTCCGGATACGCGGATCTGGCGCTGCTGCGCGGCGACCCGAGCGACGGTCTGCCGGGGGTGCCGGGGATCGGTGAGAAGACGGCGGCCAAGCTGCTCGACCAGTTCGGCGACCTGGCCGCGATCATGGCGGCGGTCGACGATCCGAAGTCGAAGCTGACACCTTCTCAGCGCAAGCGGCTCGACGAGTCGCGGCCGTATGTCGCGGTCGCGCCCAAGGTCGTACGGGTCGCTGGTGACGTTCCCCTGCCGGATGTCGACACGGCGTTGCCGCATGCGCCGCGCGACCCGGCCGCGCTGGAGGGACTGGCCGTGCGCTGGGGTCTGGGCGGGTCGCTGCAGCGGTTGCTCACCACACTCGGCGAGTGAGCGGGAGCGGGCGAAAGTGACGTTCCTACTCGAAAGAGTGACATTCTCAATTTAGGGTAGCCTTACTCACAGAGCGCGACTCGACCCCGGCCACCGTGCGGCTCGAACCCTGGCGCAGGGGACTCATGGGCTTCTCACCCGGGGGGTGTTAACTGGGGGAGAGATGCTAACTTAGGTAAGCCTAAGCGAGTGAACGAGGAGGCCGTCATGGCAGAGCGTCCGGCACGCAGGTCCAGGAAGCCCCACTCCGCGCACGTCGTGCGGACCGAGCGGTTGACCCCCCACATGCAGCGTGTCGTGCTGGGCGGCGAGGGCCTTGCCGAGTTCACCGCGGGCACCAGCACCGACCACTACGTGAAGTTGCTGTTCGCCCCGGGGGGTGTCACCTACCCCGAGCCCTTCGACATGGAGCGGATCCGCGAGGAACTCCCGCGCGAGCAGTGGCCGGTGACCCGGACGTACACCGTGCGTGCCTGGGACCCCGAACTGCGCGAGCTGACGCTCGACTTCGTGGTGCACGGCGACGAGGGCCTGGCCGGGCCGTGGGCGGCGCGCGTCCAGCCGGGCGAGGTCGTGCGGTTCATGGGTCCGGGTGGCGCCTACGCGCCCGACGCGAGCGCCGACTGGCATCTGCTCGCCGGTGACGAGAGCGCGCTGCCCGCGATCAGTGCCGCCCTGGAGGCGCTGCCGGAGGGCGCCGTGGCCCGCGCCTTCGTGGAGATCTCCGGGCGTGAGGAGGAGCAGAAGATCGACTCCGACGTGGAGGTCGTCTGGCTGCACCGCGGGGACCGGCCGCTCGGCGAGGCCCTGGTGGAGGCCGTCCGCGCCCTCGACTTCCCGGCCGGCCGGGTGCACGCGTTCGTGCACGGCGAGGCGGGCTTCGTGAAGGAGCTGCGCCGGCTGCTGCGGGTCGAGCGCGAGATCCCGCGCGAGGACCTGTCGATCTCCGGCTACTGGCGTCTTGGGCACAACGAGGACGGCTGGCAGGCGTCCAAGCGGGACTGGAACGCGCGGGTGGAGGCGGAGCAAGAGGCGACCGCGTCGGCCGCCTCCTGACTCCCGCCCCCTCGCGTCACTCAGGACACCGGCCCCCGGCCCCTCGGGGTCACACGGAACGTTGGTACGACCTGAACGTACGGATGGACAGCCACACCGCCGCCACGGCCAGCGCGAGCAGCGCCCCCGAGCGGCCGAGCACGACACCCCAGTCGGGGTGCTCGGACATCGCCGACCGCCCCGCCACCATCGCCCAGTTGAGCGGATTGAAGTCGGCGATGTGCCGCATCCAGCCGGGCATCTGGGACGGGGCCATGAAGGCCGAAGAGAGGAAGGTCAGCGGCAGCAGCAGGAACGTGTTGATGCCGATGATCGACTCCCGCTCCCGGACCAGCATGCCCAGCGCGTTGGACAGCGCCCCGAAGACCGTGCCGAGCAGGACCGAGGCGACGATCAGGATCGCGATACCGCCGATGCCGCCCGGGTAGTCCGCGCCGCCCAGCAGGCCGAGCAGCACGATGATGACCGACTGCAGGGCGGTGATCAGGCCGTTGTTGACGACGTTGCCGTTCATCAGGGCGGCTCGGCTGACGGGCGTGGTCAGGAAGCGGTTGAGCGTGCCGCGCTGGATCTCGTCGAGCGTGCCCATGCCCGCCCACATGTTGGAGCTGAGCGCGCTCATCACGACCACGCCCGGGACGAGGTAGTCCAGATACGAGGTGGTGCCGAAGCCTCCGAGTTCGACGACCTTCTTGAAGAGGTTGCCGAACAGGAACAGCCAGATCACCGGCTGGATCAGGGTGATGATCGCGTAGGCGGGCTGACGTGCGAACACCATCAGCTGACGCTGGGTCATGTACCAGGTCTGGGAGACGGCGGTACTCATCGGACACCTCCGGCGAGGACGAGGTTCTCGGCGCCTTCCGCTTCCGCCTCCGCGTAACGGCGGCCCGCGTAGCGGAGGTAGACGTCGTCGAGCGAGGGGCGGGCGACGGTCGCGGCGGCGACCCCGACCCCGGCCCGCTCCAGCACCCCGAGCAGGGCGGGCATCGCGGCGGCCCCGTCATCGGCGCGGACACTGACACGGCGGCCGTCGAACAGCGCCTCGCGCACGCCCGGCAACCCGGTGAGGGCGCCGTTCAGCAGCGTACGGCCGGCGTCTCCCAGGGCTTCGCGCAGTTCCACGTGGACGGCGTCACCGCGGAGTTCGCCCTTCAGGGCGTCCGGCGTGCCCTCGACCACGACACGCCCGCGGTCGACGATCGCGATGCGCTCGGCGAGCCGGTCGGCCTCCTCCAGGTAGTGCGTGGTGAGCAGGATGGTCAGCCCCTCGTCGCCGGCGAGGCGGGCGATCTCGTCCCACATCGCGGTGCGCGCCTCGGGGTCGAGTCCGGTGGTGGGCTCGTCGAGGAAGAGCACCTCGGGGCGGTGGACGAGACCGAGCGCCACGTCGAGCCGGCGCCGCATGCCGCCCGAGTAGCCCTTGACCGGGCGCCGGGCCGCGTCGGCGAGCTTGAAGCAGTCGAGCAACTCGTCCACCCGGCGGTTCAGCCCCGCACCCTTCAAGCCGTAGAGCCTGCCCTGGAGTTGGAGGTTCTCCCGGCCGGTGGCCACCGGGTCGGCGCCGGAGTTCTGGGCGACCACGCCGATCGCGCGGCGCACCCGGTCCGGATGGCGCAGCACGTCGTGCCCGGCCACGGTGGCGGTGCCCGAGTCGGGGCGGGCCAGGGTGGTGAGGATCTTGACGGTGGTGGACTTGCCGGCGCCGTTCGGGCCGAGCAGGCCGAAGACGGTGCCGGTCTCGACGGTGACGTCCATGCCGCTGAGCGCGGTGACGTCACCCGGATAGGTCTTGATCAGCTGACGCGCCTCGACCGCGGGCGCACGGGTACTGCTCATGACGACTGCTCTCCTGTGTGAGCGGTGATCTCGGGTGGGTATGCCGAGCCGATCCGCGTGAAGAGCGCCGGGCTATCCTGGGTGTGCCGCACCTCAATGGCCCGGAGCTGCCTCACGGCGGGTTCGGTTCGGGGTTCGAGACCCTGGCGGGGCTGCTGCAACAGCTCTGCCGGGGTCATTTCTCTGTTCGGCTACAGTCTTTCGACCTCACCGGTTTCCAGCTTCAGGTACTCCTCGGGGACCTCCCCCGTCTCGCTGAAGGACCGCCACTCCTTGACGCCCGGAAACGTGCCCGCCGTGACCTCCGCCAGGAAGCCGCGGACCCATTCCGCCTCCGCCTCGATCATGTGCAGCTTGAACTCGGACTCGATCAGGAAGAGTCGGGGCAGCGTCTCGTTGAGCTTCTCCAGGCCGCCTCGCATACTCGCGGCCCGTACCTCCAGCATGTTGAGCCGCTCCCCCAACAGGCGTGCCACCTCGTCGGGATGGAGCACGCCCATCAGCGAGAGCGCGGCCTCGAAGATCGGATACTCCTGTGCCGGGACGGCGAGCAGGTCCGACAGCCACTCGGTGGCCTCCGCACGTCCGGCGTCCGTGATGCCGTACAACGTGCGCTCGGGGCGGTTGCCCTGTCGCTGCACCTCCGCGACGTCGACGAAGCCGTGCTTCTCCAGGTTCTGGACGACGGTGTAGAGCGAGCCGTAGTTGATCTTCAGGCTGGTGTCCTTGCCCCGTCGGCGCAGGGTCTGGGCGATCTCGTACGGATGCATCGGCTTCTCGGTGAGCAGCACCATGACCGCGAGCGCCAGCGGATTGCTCAGCTTGCGGCGTTTCGTCGCCATGATGACCTCACCTCGTCTCCGAATATCCGTAGCCGAACATATCGCGTATGTGGGGCGAGCGTCAATACACACGATGTATCGCGATTCCCTTCGGGCCGCAAGGGCGTGAGGACTTAGGCCCGACCCCGACACGGCCGTGTCACGCGAGCGAAACAGGCACTCCCTAATTTCTGTCACCCGACAGGAATACCGCCCACCCTTCCGCGCCGAAGGCAGGTGCCGCCGTGACCACCACCGCCCCCTCCGACGTACGCCCCGACCCTCCGGAGTCCTCCGGCGACCGCTCCCTGGCCGAGTTCGGCTACCGCCAGGAGCTGCACCGCAGCCTCGGCCGGTACGCCTCGTTCGCCGCCGGCTTCTCCTTCATCTCCGTCCTGACGACCGTCTTCCAGTTCTTCGCCTTCGGGTACGCGTTCGGCGGCCCCGTCTTCTTCTGGACCTGGCCGGCCGTGCTGGTGGGCCAGTTGGCGGTCGCCGCCTGCTTCGCGGAGCTGGCCGCGCGCTATCCGATCTCGGGCGCGATCTACCAGTGGTCCTCGCGCCTGTCGAACCTCTCCTTCGGCTGGTTCGCCGGCTGGATCATGGTGATCGGGCAGATCGTGGTGGTCGCGGCGGCGGCGCTCGCGCTGCAGATGGTGCTGCCCGCGATCTGGTCCGGCTTCCAGCTGGTCGGCAGCGATCCAGCCCCCACCAGCCCCGACGGCGCCGCCAACGCGGCGGTCCTCGGCGTGATCCTGCTCGTGCTGACCACGCTGGTGAACGTCATCGACAACCGGGTGATGTCGATGATCAACCGGATCGGTGTCACCGCCGAGATCATCGGCGCCGTCCTGATCATCGTGCTCCTGCTCACCCACTCCGAACGCTCCCCCGGCATCACCTTCCACACCGGCCAGGGCAGCACCGGCCTGTTCGGGGCGCTGATGGTGGGCTCGTTCATGGCCGCGTACGTCATGATCGGCTTCGACAGCGCCGGGGAGATGAGCGAGGAGACCCACGACCCGCGCCGCACCGCGCCCCGCACGATCCTCACCGCGCTCGGCGCGGCGGGTCTGCTCGGCGGTCTCATCGTGCTCGGCGGACTGCTCGCCGCGCCCAGCCTCACCGACGGCCGCCTCGGCGTCGACGGTCTGAGCTACGTCCTGACCAGCAGCCTCGGCGACGGGGTCGGCCGCGCGCTGCTCGCCGACGTCGTGGTGGCCATCGCGGTGGCGACCCTGGCGATCCAGACCGCCGCCTGCCGCATGCTCTTCTCGATGGCCCGCGACCATCAGCTCCCCTTCTCCGGCCGCCTCTCCAAGGTCAACCCGCGCACCGGCATGCCGAGCGCCCCCGCCCTGGTCGTCGGCGTCCTCGCCGCCGCCCTGCTGCTGCTCAACTTCGCCTCCCCGGACGCCTTCCTGGCGATCGGCACCACCTGCATCGTGATGCTGTACCTGGCGTACGCGATGGTGACCGGTCCGCTGCTGGTCCGCCGGCTGCGCGGGCAGTTCACCGCCGACGGCAGCGACGAGAGGGGCGCCCCGCTCTTCTCGCTGGGCCGCTGGGGCGTCCCCGTCAACGCGATCGCCCTCGTCTACGGCCTCTTCATGACCGTCAACCTCGCCTGGCCGCGCGCGGCGGTGTACGACCCGGCGGGCGGGCACTGGTACTTCCAGTGGTTCACGGTGCTGTTCCTGGGCCTGACCCTGGTCGCGGGCGCCGCCTACCGGGCCTACCGGGCGCGGACACCGGTGGCCGAGACTCCCGAGGTGGTCCCGGCCTCGTACGCCTGAACCCCTCCCCCGCCCGAGCCTCGTACGCTTGACCAGGTGAGACGCAGACCCCGGATCCCACCCTCCCCCCTGCCGCAGCGCGAGGGAGTCGACCCCGTGCGGGTCAGGCTGCCGCAGGACGGGGGGTGGGCCACCGTGCGGGAGCATCTGGTGGAGCGGCTCGCGGCGGGGGCCGGGGTGATCGACGGGATGTTCGGGGACGGGCTGATCGTCGGCGCCGACGGACGGCCGGTGGCGCCCGACGCGGCGTACGAGCCGGGGATGTTCGTGTGGTTCCACCGGGAGCTGCCCTACGAGGAACCGGTGCCGTTCGCCCTCGACGTGGTGTACCGCGACGAGCACATCGTCGTCGCCGACAAGCCGCACTTCCTCGCCACCACCCCGCGCGGGGGCCATGTCACCGAGACCGCGCTGGCCCGGCTGCGGCGGGAGCTCGGCCTGCCGACGCTCGGCGCCGCCCACCGGCTGGACCGCCTCACCGCCGGGCTCGTGCTGTTCACCGTGCGGCCCGAGGAGCGCGGCGCCTACCAGACGCTGTTCCGCGACCGGCTGGTCCGCAAGGAGTACGAGGCGGTGGCCCCGTGCGACGCGGGGCTCGCGCTGCCGCGGACGGTCACCAGCCGGATCGTGAAGGAGCGCGGGGTGCTGGCCGCGCGCGAGGTCTCGGGCGAGCCGAACGCCCTCACGCAGGTCGAACTCACCGACCACCACGACGGACTCGGGCGCTACCGCCTGCTGCCGAGCACCGGGCAGACCCATCAACTGCGGGTGCACATGAACGCGTTGGGTGTGCCGATCCTCGGCGATCCGCTCTACCCGGTGGTGACCGGCCCCGTGCCGGCCGGCGACTTCCGGCGTCCGCTCCAACTGCTCGCGCGGGTGCTGGAGTTCACCGATCCGGTCACGGGACGCGCGCACCGGTTCGTCAGTGGGCGGGTGCTGCGGGCCTGGTCCTCCTACGACGACTGGGCCCAGGAGGCGTGATCGTCTGCGACCGGGCTCAGTAGCCCCGCCACCAGCGCAGGAAGCGCTGCCAGGCACCGAGACGGCGCACGGGTTCGGGTGTCACCGGCGGGGCGGGAGGGGCCACGGGCGCCGGGGCGGGCGCCGGGGCGGGCGCCGCCGTCGGCTCGTCCGTCGTGACCTCCAGGCTCGGCCGCTGCCGCGGCACGGGGTTGATGGAGGGCACGTCCTCGACGTCCTGCGGCGCCTGCGGCGCGAAGTACACCGGAAGCTCCACCAGGTGGCGCGAGGACATCGACGAGCGCCAGCGCAACTCGTCCTCGTCGCCCTCGAGTTCGACGTCGGGCAGCCGGATCAGCAGTGCCTCGACCCCGACGTCCGCGATGGCACGGCCGATGTCCTGGCCCGGGCACTCGTGGGGGCCGCCGCCGAAGGCGAGGTGGGCGCGGTTGCCCATCATGTTGGCCTTGAGGTCGGGACGCACCTTGGGGTCGATGTTGCCCGGCGCGATCCCCAGGATCAGACCGTCGCCCCGGCGGATCTCCCGGCCGCCCAACTCCGTGTCCTGCTTGGCGAAATAGCCGAGGACCGCGCTGAACGGCGGCTCGTCCCACAGGGACTGCTCGACCGCCTGGGGCACCGTCATCTGGCCGCCGTTCAGCTGGGCGCGGAAGCGCGGGTCGGTGAGCACCACGCGCAGCACGTTGGCGAGCAGGTTGGCCGTGGCCTCGTACGCGGCGAGCAGCACCAGGCGCAGATGCTGGGAGACCTCGTCGTCGGTGAGCTGGGCCGGGTGGTTGATCAGGACGCTGGTGAAGTCCCCTGAGATCTCGGCCCGGCGCCGGGCGGTGTGCCGGATCAGGATGTTCATGACGTACTCGTTGCTGGCGATCGCGGTCTCGGTTCCCCTGAGCAGGTCGCGGGTGGCCTGCACCAGCCGGTCGTCGTACTCGTCGGGCATGCCGAGGATCTCGCAGAGCACGGCCATCGGAAGGTGCTCGGCGAACTGGCTGACCAGGTCGGCCCGGCCCTTCTCGCAGAACCGGTTGACGAGCAGCTGGGTCGCACGGTTGATGTGCCGCCGGATGGTGCGGTGGTTGATGGTCGACATGGCGCCCATGACCGCGCCGCGCAGCCGCAGGTGTTCATCGCCCTCGGCGTGGGAACAGATGGGCTGCCAGGCGATGTGCGGCGCGAGGGGGTGGTCGGCGCCGGCCGTGCCGTCCTGGACGGCCTTCCACAGCCGGCTGTCCCGGGAGAAGTGCGTGGGGGAACTCACCAGGTGCAGGTTCTCGGCGTGGCCGAGCACCACCCAGATCGGCACGTCGTTGTGGAGCAGGACGGGGGCGACCGCACCGTGCTCCTGACGGAGTTTCTCGTACAGGTCTCCCAGGTCGTCCGCCTCGGGGCCGTACAGCCGGTGCAGTCCGCCGGGACCGAGGCCGTGGGCGGGGCAGCCGGGCGGCGGGGTGAGCGTACGGTCGTCCGTACCGGCCGGGAAGTGGGATTCAGACGTCACGGTGATCGCTCCGAAACTGAAGTGGGTCCGGTGTCTTGGGGGTGTCCGGGTTCTTGGGGGTGTCCGGGTTGTTGGGGGTGGTCCGGTGTCTTGGGACGGGAAGGGCGGCCGCCGCGGGCATCAGGTGCGGGCCTGGCTCATCGTGAGCGAGTACAGGAAGTGCATCAGCGTCATCAGGACGTCCCGGCTGGAGGCCCGGCGGCGCGCGTCGCACTGCACGATCGGGATGTCCTCGGGCAGGTCGAGCGCGGTGCGCAGCTCCTCGACCGGATAGTTGGGCGCGTCCGGGAAGGTGTTTATGGCGACGACGAACGGCACACCGCGCTCCTCCAGACGGCCGATCACATCGAAGCTGACTTCCAGCCGGCGGGTGTCGATCAGTACGACCGCGCCCAGCGCGCCTTCGAAGAGGCCGTTCCACAGGAACCAGAAGCGTTCCTGGCCGGGGGTGCCGAAGAGGTAGAGCACCAGTTTTTCCGTGATGCTGATGCGGCCGAAGTCCATGGCGACGGTGGTCGCGGTCTTGGTCTCCGAGCCGTAGTTGTCGTCGACGCCGATGCCGGCCTGCGTCATGGTCTCCTCGGTGGTCAGCGGTTTGATCTCGCTGACGGCACCCACCATGGTCGTCTTGCCGACTCCGAACCCGCCCACGATCACGATCTTCACGGCGGCTTGCGCCGAGTGCGGCAGATGGTCCTCGGCGCGCGGGCCGGTGATCGTCTCAGAGCTTTTGAAGTCCATGCATCACCGCTTCGAGGAGGGAACGGTCGGGCAGCGCCGAGCGGACGATCGGGGCGCGTGCCTGTACCAGTTCAGCCGCCAGCAGCTCGGTGAGCAGGACGGTCACCACGCTGAACGGCAGATTGAGATAGGCCGAGAGCTCGGCCACGGACAGAGGGGCCTGGCAGAGCCGGAGCAGCGCCGACTGCTCCGGCTGGGTGGTGGGCGTCGGCGCGTCGGCGCGCGCCACGATTAAGGTGACCAGGTCCAGCTCGGCCCGCTCGCCCGCCTCGCCCCCACCGGTGAGCAGATACAGGCGCCCGGGGTTCTTGGGGTCCTCTTCCTCACCGTCTTCCTCACCCTCTTGGGGAGGCCGCTCCTGGGGAGGCTCGGTGAACTCTTCCTTGGGGTATCGCCGCCGGCGTTGCGGAGGAGTCATACGGTCTGCCCGTTGCGCCTCGGCGGACTGGTCAGATGGGCACCGATCCGGGCGACGAGGTCGCTCATGCGGTTGCTCATGAGGCCGGGCTCCGCGATCTGGTTGGCGAGGACCGCGAGATAGGCGTTGGCCCCGGCGGACATCAGATAGAAGTAGCCTCCGTCGATCTCGATGAGGACCATCTTCATCGTGCCGTTGCTGCTGGGAACCTCGCTCGCGACCGCCGTGGCCAGACTCTGCAGGCCCGCGCAGGCCGCGGCGACGCGGTCGGCGGCGTCCGGGTTGCCGCCGTAGCGTGCGATGCGCAGTCCGTCGGCGGAGAGCACCACGATCTGCTGGATACCCGGTACGCCGTCAGCGAGATCCCTGAGCATCCAGTCGAAGTTGTCCCGCTGATGGATCACTTGAGGTCCCCCTCGTCGTCGGCCTCCGAGGCCGGCTGGTTCTTGCCGGTGAACGCGTTGGGGTCCGGGTCGCGCTTGAGGCCCTCCCAGAACGCCTCGACCCAATGCCCCGGTGGCTTCTCGTTCTCCTTCTCCTTGGCCTTCTCCTGCTTCTTCGGGGCGGCGGGCACGGTGCCCCAGGAGGGCGCCGCGGCGGCGGCCTCCGCCGCCGCTTCCTCGGCGGCGATCCGGGCGGCCTCGGCGTAGCGCTCCCTGAGCGGGGTCTTGACCCGGCTGCGGCGCTGCGGCAGGCCGTTGGGCGTCCACTCGGTGACCAGGGGGGCGTCGTCCTCCCTTGACCCGTCGCCCTGCTCGGGGAGGCGGGGTCCGGTGGTCGGGCGGCGCTTCTTCGGCTTGCGGTTGGGACCCTCGACCCCGTCGGTGTCCATGGTCGCGGTGGAGTTCGCGCCGATGCCGTGGGCGAGGGAGGCGGCGGGGTCCTTGGTGAGCATGTTGCTCGGCACCACGACGACCGCGCGGACACCGCCGTACGCGGACTGGCGGAGCGCGATCGCCATGTCGTACATCTTCGAGAGCCGGCCCACGACGGAGATGCCGAGCCGGGGGGCCTCGCCGAGAACCTGGAGGTCGGTGCCGGCCGCGGCCTGCCGGAGCAGTTCCTCCATCTTGCCGCGGGCCTCGTCGCTGAAACTGACGCCGGAGTCCTCGATCTCGATGGCGACACCGGTCTGCACCTTGAGGGCGGTCAGGTGCACCTTGCTGTTCGGCGGCGAATAGCGGGTCGCGTTGTCGAGGAGTTCGGCGACCGCGTGGATGACCGGTTCGACGTGGATGCCGTTGACGTTGACGTCGGCGATGGAGTGCAGCTCGATGCGGCGGTACTCGAGGATGCGGGACATCGCGCCGCGCATCACGCTGAACAGCGGCACGGGCTTGGGCCAGTTGCGGCCCGGGCGGCCGCCGCCGAGCACCGCGATGGAGTCGGCGAGGCGGCCGATCAGCGCGGTGCCGTGGTCGATGCGCAGCAGGTCGTCGAAGACCTCGGGGTTGCGCCCGTGGTCCTCCTCCATCTCGCGGAGTTCCTTGTTCTGCTGGTGGACGATCGCCTGCACGCGGCGGGCGATGTTGACGAAGGAGCGGTGCGAGGAGTCGAGCAGCAGCTTCTCGGTGTCCAGCAGCTGGAGGACGGTGCCCAGCAGGTCCCGTTCCACCTCGGAGATCTGGGGCAGGCTGGGGTCGTCGACACCGAAGCGGAGCGCCACCGAGTCGGGGTTCATGCCGCGGTTCATGCGCCTGATCGCGGCGGGCAGGACCTCGTGGTGGAAGCGCACGATGTCCTGGTCGTGGGAGGCGATGCGCTGTTCCAGGTACGCGGTACGACGGGCCAGTTCGGCGCGCACGGCACGGATGACGCGGCCACGACGTACGGCTTCGGCAGCGACCGCGATCACCAGCAGCGTCGCGATGCCGCCGCACCAGCCGACGGCGGCCCGGGCCGGGCCCGTCACCAGGGCGACGGCGGCCCCGGTCACCGCGGCCATCAGTATGGCCGGCGGCAACAGCACGCGCGCGTAGGGAAGTTCACGGCCACCGGGAGGCGATTGAACACTCACCATGTATGCCCTCTGAGACAAATCGGCTGGGGTAGGGGGAGTTCGTGGGGGAAACTGCGTGGTCAAACCGAATCTTCGGAACTTTTGGGAACAAGCGCACGAATACATCTCAACTCGGTGCGCTGCGGGCGAGCTTAGTCCGACCGGATCATCGCCGTGTCATATTCAGCAACCGCCTGAAATCGCCCGTACGACAGGAGTACTCTCGGCCGTTTACACGCTCAGGCTTCGTTCGCACACGGTGAGTAGCGGCGTACGGGCAAACGAAAACCGCACCTCCACAGGGCGGTACGTCAGATTCCGGCGATCCGCAGCGCCGCGTCGGCGGTTGCTTCGGCGAAGGCGGACACGGGCCGCTCGGGGTCGGACCGGTGCACGAGGATCACCCCTTCGATGAGGCCGAACAGCAGATCCGTCCGCAGATCGAGTTCACTCTTGACGAGCGCGCCACCTGCCGCGGTCGCGGCCAGCAACTGCCGGTAGGTGTCCTTCAACTCGGCCCGTACGGCATGGAAGCCGGCGAAGCGCTCGGCGCGCACCTCGGGCAGCAGATACAGCCCGCCCAGGTTGTGCGGGCCCCCGCAGAGCAGCTCCACGTCGGTGCGGCACAGCTCCCACAGCCGGCTCTCGGGCGGGGTCGCGTCGTCGGCGAGGAGCTCCCGGGCGAAGGCGAGCGAGGGGGTGACGGTCGACTCCAGGAGCTCGGCGAGCAACTCCTCCTTGCCGGAGACGTAGTGGTACATCGACGCCTGACGCATACCGGCCCGCTCGGCGACGGCACGGGTGGTCGTGGCGGCGTACCCGCGCGTCGTGAACAACTCGGCGGCGGCGTCGAGCAGTTCGTCCCGCGGCGACAGCCCGCTGTCCGGCCGCTGCGCGGCCCGAGGCCGCCCGACCCGTCGCCCACCACCACTTCCCATGCGTTCGATCCTCGCACACGACAGCGCCCCCAAGGGGCGCGAGGAACTGCGCGCCCAGCCCCGCACGACCCACGGCTCCAAACCCGCAGCACGCCCCACCCACCAGGGGCGCGGGGAACCGCGCGCCCAGCCACGAACAACGCGCACCCTCAAGCCCGCAGAGCACCCCGCGCCCTCGAACCCGCGGAGCGACCCGCACCCTCAATCCCGCCGAGCGACCCGTGAGGGGTCGGTAACCGTCCGGCAACACTCGGGACACGGCCCCGACCCGCCCCGCCCCTAATTTCTGTCGAGCGACAGAAACCACCCAGGAGCCGGAGGACTCGCGATGGCGACAGCGACCACTTACGGAGCCCGTGCCCACGCCCGGGCGCAAGAGGGCTCCCACACGGAGGCCATGCCCGTCGTCCCGGCGAGCGCCTGGCCCGCGCCCCCCTGCGAGGCGGGCCACCTGGTGTGGGCGGAGACGGTGGCGGCCGGCAACTACACGCACAAGGTGCTGGCCCGCGGCACGGAACTCAGGCTCACCGACCTCAGGGGCGACGCCTGCGCACACCTGCTCCTGTACGCCGCCGACCGCCCCTGGGAACGCCTGAACGTGGCGGACACGGTCAAGGTCCAGTGGAACGCCTACCTCGGCGAGGGGCAGCTGCTCCTCTCCGACCAGGGCCGCGTCCTCGCCTCCCTGGTCACCGACACCTCCGGCCGCCACGACACGCTCTGCGGCACCTCCACCCTCGTCCGCAACACCCAGCGCTACGGCGACGGAACCCCGCAGTCCGCCTCCCCCGCCGGTCGCGAACTCTTCAAGCTGGCCGCCGCCAAGAACGGCCTCGAACCCCGCGACCTGCCGCCCTCGCTCTCCTTCTTCCAGGGCGTGGAGGTCCGCGACGACGGCTCACTGGACTTCACCGGTTCCGCGGGCCCAGGCGGCAGCGTGACGCTCCGCGCCGAGCAGGACGTGACCGTGCTGATCGCGAACGTGCCGCACCCCGCCGACCCCCGTACGGAGTACGTCAGCACTGCGCTGGAGGTCCTCGCCTGGCGCGCGGCCGCGACCGCGCCGGGCGACCCGCTGTGGGAGGCCACGCCCGAGGGCCGCCGCGCCTTCCTGAACACCACCGAGTTCCTTGCCGCGAGGGGGATCGCATGAAGACCGTGGTTCCAGCCCGGGCCGCCTGGTCCGCCGTCGTCCGCACCGGAGAGACGCTCACCGTCACCGACCTGCACGGCAACCAGGCCGTCGACTTCCTGGTGTACGACGCCCACGACACGACCGTCCGCTACAGCGCGCCCGACACGATCCACGCGCAGGGCAACCTCTTCCTCACCACCGGCAGCGTGCTGATGTCCAACGAGCACACCCCGCTGATGACCGTGGTCGCGGACGAGGTCGGCCGGCACGACACGGTCGGCGGCGCCTGCTCCAAGGAGTCCAACACCCTGCGGTACGGCCACCACACCTGGTCCCAGCACGCCTGCGTGGACAACTTCCTCGCCGAGGGCGCCAAGTACGGCCTCGGCAAGCGCGATCTCGTCTCGAACATCAACTGGTACATGAACGTGCCGGTCGAGAAGGACGGCACCCTCGGCATCGTCGACGGCATCTCGGCTCCGGGGCTCACGCTGACCCTGCGCGCCGAGTGCGACGTTCTCGTGCTGGTCTCCAACTGCCCCCAGATCAACAACCCCTGCAACGGCTTCGAGCCGACCGCGGTGGAAATGACCATCGAGGCGAGCGGGGCGACGGGATGACCTTCGACACCCTGCTGGTCGCCAACCGCGGCGAGATCGCGGTACGGATCATCCGCACGGCCCGCGAACTCGGCCTGCGCACGGTCGCCGTGTACTCCGACGCCGACCGCTCCGCACCCCACGTCCGGCTCGCCGACGAGGCGGTACGGCTGGGGCCCGCGCCCGCGAAGGAGTCGTATCTCGACGCCGACCTCGTCCTGAAGGCGGCCAAGGACACCGGGGCCGGGGCGATCCACCCCGGGTACGGCTTCCTGTCCGAGGACGCGGCCTTCGCGCGGCGCTGCGAGGACGCCGGGATCGTGTTCGTGGGTCCGACGCCGGAGCAGCTGGAGCTGTTCGGGGCGAAGCACACGGCGCGGGCGGCGGCGGAGGCGGCCGGGGTGCCGTTGGCACCGGGTACGGGACTTCTCCCCGGTCTCGCCGAGGCTTTGGAGGCGGCCGCCCGCATCGGCTATCCCGTCATGCTGAAGGCCACCGGCGGTGGTGGTGGCATCGGTATGTCGGCATGTCGCTCCGCCGATGAACTGACCGAGGCGTGGGAGCGGGTACAGCGCGTCGCCGCGGCCTCCTTCTCCTCCGCCGGGGTCTTCCTGGAGCGGCTGGTGGAACACGCCCGCCATGTCGAGGTGCAGGTCTTCGGCGACGGCCGGGGCCGGGTCGTCACCTTCGGCGACCGGGACTGCTCGCTCCAGCGCCGCAACCAGAAGGTGCTGGAGGAGGCCCCGGCACCGGGTCTGCCGTCCACCGTGCGCGCCCAACTGGCCTCCTGCGCACGAGACTTGTGTGCCGCTGTCGGATACCGCTCCGCCGGAACCGTCGAGTTCGTCTACGACGCCGCACGCGAGGAGGCGTACTTCCTCGAGGTCAACACCCGCCTCCAGGTGGAGCATCCGGTCACCGAGGAGATCTACGGTGTCGACCTCGTCGCCTGGATGCTGCGCCTCGCGCGCGGGGAGTCGGAGGTCGTCCGCGATCCGGGGGCACCGCGCGGTCACGCCGTCGAGGCCCGGGTGTACGCCGAGGACCCCTCGCGCGACCACCGGCCGAGCGCGGGCCTGCTCACGCGGGTCGAGTTCCCCGGCGGCGTCCGCGTGGACGGCTGGGTGGAGACGGGCACCGAGGTGACCACGTCGTACGACCCGATGCTCGCGAAGGTCATCGCGTACGGCCAGGACCGGGCGCACGCGCTGCAACGCCTCGACGAGGCGCTGGCCAGGACCCGGGTGGACGGCATCGAGACGAACCTGGGGCTGGTGCGGGCCGCTCTCGCCGACCCGTCCTTCCGGCGGGCGACGCACTCGACGGCGACGCTGGCCCGAGTCACCGATCCCACTCGGCGCATCGAGGTCGTCTCCGGCGGGACCCTCACCACGGTCCAGGACTGGCCGGGCCGCACCGGCTACTGGCAGGTGGGCGTGCCCCCCTGCGGCCCGATGGACGACCTCTCCTTCCGGCTCGGCAACCGCGCTCTCGGCAACCACGAGGGGGCACCCGGTCTGGAGTGCACCCTCCAGGGGCCGGCCCTGCGCTTCACCCACGCCACGACGGTCTGCGTCACGGGCGCACCGGCGCGGGTCACCGTGGACGGCGCTGCGGTCGCGCAGTGGGAACCGGTGACGGTACCGGCAAGGGCCCTGCTGGAGGTCGGCTCCCCCACCGAACACGGCCTGCGCACCTACGTGCTCTTCGCGGGCGGGGGCCTGGACGTACCGGCGTTCCTCGGCAGCGCCTCCACGTTCACGCTGGGCCGGTTCGGCGGACACGGGGGCCGCACCCTGAGGACGGGCGACGTACTGCACGGCGGCTCGGCGACGGATCACGGGGCGCCGGTACCGGCCGGCGACCGCCCCGGGTTCTCCTCCAGCTGGCGGGTCGGCGCGCTCGAAGGCCCGCACGCCGCACCGGAGTTCTTCACCGAGGACGACATCCACGACTTCTACGCCGCCGACTGGAAGGTCCACTTCAACTCGGCGCGCACGGGCGTAAGGCTGGTCGGCCCGAAGCCCCGCTGGGCGCGCACGGACGGCGGCGAGGCGGGCCTGCACCCGTCCAACATCCACGACACGCCGTACTCGGTCGGCGCCGTCGACTACACCGGCGACATGCCGGTGCTGCTCGGCCCGGACGGCCCCTCGCTCGGCGGCTTCGTCTGCCCGGCGACGGTCGTCAGCACGGAACGCTGGAAGCTCGGCCAGTTCCGGCCCGGTGACACCGTGCGGTTCGCACCGCTGGCCGACGACGGCTCCCAGCGGCCCGCGATCGTCGACGGCGGGGTGCTCGCACGGGACGGCGACGTGACGTACCGCCGCAGCGGCGACGACAACCTGCTGGTCGAATTCGGACCGCTGCAACTGGACCTGGCGCTGCGCATGCGGGTCCACGCGCTGATGGAAGCCGTGACCGAGGCCGCGCTCGACGGCGTCACGGACCTGACCCCCGGTATCCGCTCCCTCCAGATCCAGACGGACCCCGGCAGGCTTGCGCAACACGAACTCCTCACCACGGTGCGGGAGATAGCCCGAACACTCCCGCCCAGCGACCAACTGGTCGTGCCCTCCCGCACGGTGCACCTCCCCCTCTCCTGGGACGACCCGGCGACCCGCGAGGCGATCGCCCGTTACATGGCGGGCGTCCGCGACGACGCGCCCTGGTGCCCGTGGAACATCGAGTTCATCCGCCGCGTGAACGGCCTGGACTCGGTGGACGACGTGTACCGCACGGTGTTCGACGCGGAGTACCTCGTCCTGGGCCTGGGCGACGTCTACCTCGGCGCACCGGTGGCCACCCCGCTGGACCCGCGCCACCGCCTGGTGACCACCAAGTACAACCCGGCGCGCACCTGGACCGCCGAGAACTCGGTCGGCATCGGCGGCGCCTACCTGTGCGTCTACGGCATGGAGGGCCCCGGCGGCTACCAGTTCGTCGGCCGTACGACCCAGGTGTGGTCGGGGTGGCAGCAGCGCGGTGCGTTCGAGCCGGGTTCCCCCTGGCTGCTGCGCTTCTTCGACCGCATCAAGTGGTACGCCGTCGAGCCCGACGAACTCCTCGACCTGCGCGCCGACATCATCTCGGGCCGCTTCGTGCCCCGGATCGAGGAGGGCGTCTTCTCACTCGCCGAGTACCAGGCCTTCCTCGCCGGCCACTCCGCATCCATCGCGGAGTTCCGGGCCAGGCAGGGCACCGCGTTCTCCGCCGAGCGGGACGCCTGGGAGGCGGCGGGCGAGTTCGACCGGGCGGACGCCGCGTCGGCACCCGCGGCGCCCGCCGCCGAGGTGACCGTCCCCGCGGGCGGCCGCCTGATCGAGGCCGAGTTCGCGGCCTCCGTGTGGCAACTGAACGTCAAGCCGGGCGACCGGGTGACGACCGGCCAGCCCCTGCTGGCGTTGGAGGCGATGAAGATGGAGTCCAGGGTGCCCGCCCCGATGGACGGAGTGGTCCAACAAGTCCTCACCAAGCCCGGCGCCCAGGTGGAAGCGGGCACAGCACTGGTGGTCCTGGCACCCGCGAGCTGAAAACACGCCGGTGGTCTGTGGGCAGGCGTTCCGCAAGGGGCGGAACGGGTGGGCACAGGCCACCCACCGGCCGACAGCCACAGAACAAGGAGCAACCCATGTCCGCCGTCACCCGAGTCCACCTGGCCTACGCCCGCATCGAGGCAGTCGACCGCCCCGAGATCTGGATCGACCTCCGCCCCCGGACAGAGGTCGAGAAGGAAGCCCAGGCCATCGACGCCCGCCTCGCCGCAGGCGAACACCTCCCCCTCGCCGGCAAGCTCCTCGCCGCGAAGGGCAACATCGACGTGGCCGGCCTGAAAACCACCGCAGGCTGCCCGGCCTACGCGTACACCCCGGAGGGCGACGCCCCCGCGGTCGCCCGCCTCCGCACAGCCGGCGCACTCGTCCTCGGCACCACGAACCTCGACCAGTTCGCCACCGGCCTGGTCGGCACCCGCTCCCCGCACGGCGCCGTACGAGGCGCCCTGGACCCGGCCAGGATCAGCGGCGGCTCCAGCTCGGGATCGGCCGTGGCCGTAGCCCTCGGCATCGTCGACCTCGCCCTCGGCACCGACACGGCCGGCTCCGGACGCGTCCCCGCCGCCTTCAACGGCATCGTCGGCCTCAAGCCCACCCGCGGCCTGGTCCCGGCCACCGGTGTCGTCCCGGCCTGCGCCTCGCTCGACTGCGTGACCGTCTTCGCCCGTACGCTCCCGGAGGCCGAACAGGCCCTCGCCTACCTGGCGTCCCCCTCCGGACGCGAACTCCCCGCGCTCCCCCAGCGGGCCCCCGGCCCCTGGCGCGTCGCCATCCCCCCGACGACGCAGCTCGGCGAACTCGACGAGGGCTGGGCGG
Organism: Streptomyces sp. NPDC007896; assembly: GCF_042959425.1. Classification (NCBI taxonomy): domain Bacteria; kingdom Bacillati; phylum Actinomycetota; class Actinomycetes; order Kitasatosporales; family Streptomycetaceae; genus Streptomyces; species Streptomyces sp. NPDC007896. The sequence continues at coordinate 325,534 of NZ_JBIBKX010000006.1, forward strand.
AGGCGTACGAGGCCGCCGTGGGCCGGCTCGTCGAGGCCGGGGCCGAGGTGCGCACACTCGACCTCACCCCGTTCACCGAGGCGGCGGCGATGCTCTACGAGGGCGCGTTCGTCGCCGAGCGCTACACGGCGGTGGGGAGCTTTGTCGACAAGTTGATCAGCGAGGGAGGTGAGGGGCTCGACCCGACCGTCGCCGGGATCATCACCCGCGCCCGGGACATCCCGGCCCACCGGCTCTTCGCCGACCAGGACCGGCTGGCGGCCCTGCGTACCCGGGCCCTCGCCGAACTCGGCGACGCGGACGCCCTGTTGCTGCCGACCGCACCCGGCCACCCCACGCTCGCGGAGGTCGCCGCCGACCCGCTCGGTGCCAACGCCCGGCTGGGCCGCTTCACCAACTCCACGAACCTCTTCGACCTGGCGGCGGTCGCCGTTCCGGCCGGTCTCACGCCCGCCGCTCTGCCCTTCGGCGTGATGCTGATCGGCCCGGCGTTCACCGACGAACGCCTCGCCCGGATCGCCGCGCTGCTCCAGCCGGAGCTGCGGATCGCGGTGGTCGGCGCCCACCTGTCCGGCCAGCCGCTGAACCCCCAGCTCCTGTCCCTGGGCGCGGAGTGGGAGCGCACGACCACGACGGCACCCGCCTACCGTCTGCACGCGCTGTCCACCACCCCGCCCAAGCCGGGCCTGGTCCACGTCGGCGAGAGCGGCGGGGCCGGCATCGAGGCCGAGGTGTGGCGACTGCCCGCGGCGGGCCTCGGCCGGCTCCTCGCCGACCTGCCCCGGCCGATGGCACTGGGCCGGGTCGAACTGGCCGACGGCACCCACGTGCCCGGCTTCCTGTGCGAGCCCGCGGCGCTCGAAGGCGCCGAGGACATCACGGAGTACGGCGGCTGGCGCGGCTACCTCCGGACGCGCGCCTGACCTCACGGCCGTGGTCGGGCCGCAAGGCCGACGAGTCACGATGCGGCAAAAAAGCATCGCGGAAACGGACGCGGGCCGAACGTGCCCCGGGGCCGGGGCGTCACAGGCGTGACACGAGCTCCGCCCCGCACCACCCACGTTCCGTTCGTCAGCGCCGGCCCCCGGGGGACCCATGCAGTCCACGACCACACGCATCGCCCATCTGCTCGCCACCCTCGCCTTCCTGACCGCCGGAGCCGGTGCCGTCACGGGGTGCGGCAGCGACAGGGCCGCCGGCAGCGGGGTGCGGGCCCCCGGCACCGGTCAGGAACCGCGGGCGAAGAGCCGCGCCCGACAGGTCGCCGACGCCTGGGACGGTTCCGAGGCCGCTCGGCAGTGGCGCAAGGGCTACTACCCGATGGCGGACGCGGTCCAGTTGCCCGAGGGCGGCCTGCGCGACGAAGCCGACAAGCGAGCCTTCACCACCCAGAACTTCGTGCTGCGCGGCGCACTTCCGGCACTCCCGCGCAGGGACGGGGAGGTGAGGTGGAAGAGCGGAGCCTCCCTCACCCTGCCGCTGATGGCGGCGGGCAAGGCGTACGAGAGGCTGGCGCGTGGCGGGAACGACGGCCCGCACCTGACCGTGACCGGGGCAGAGCCGGGCGAGATGACCCTGGCCACCAGCCGGGGCCCGGCGACCGTTCCGGCCTGGCTGTTCACCCTGGAGGGCTACGACACTCCGCTCAAGCGCGCTGCCGTCGGCCCCTCGAAGCTCCCCGAGTCGCCGATCGGGCCGAGCCGGGATGTCCCCGCCGGCATGCCGGCCCCGCTCGACCGGCTCGTCGCGGTGGCCGGCGACGGCCGAACCCTCACGGTCCTGGCCGACCACGGGTCCTGCGACTCCGGCCCGGCCGTGCACGTACTGGAGACCAGGACCGGCGTGGTGCTGTCCGCGTCCGTCCTCGGAGCGAGGAAGGGTCCCTGCACCGGTGAGGGGATCCGCGCGAGGGTGACGGTGAAGCTGACCCGCCCGATCGGCGACCGTATCCTCCTGGACGCCCACACCGGCCGCCCCGTGCCTCATGAGGGGCCGCACGAGCCCTCACCGAGCTGGAGCTGACGCAAAGGTGCGCCACCCCCGGCAGGGAGGCGACGCACCACGAGCGACCGGGCCACCGGCTCGGCTCAGCCCACTCAGCCGACCGACGAGTAGGCGACCACTCCGCGCAGCAGGCCATCGACCGCCTTGCGCGCGTTCTTCGCGACCGTCGACCTCTCACCGCCGGCGACCGGCGCGGCGGCCGAGATCTGGCCCAGCACGTCGATGACCTGCTTGCACCAGCGGACGAAGTCACCGGCCGGCATCTCCGCCTCGCGCAGCACCTCGTCGAGGCCCTTGCCGGAAGCCCACTCGTAGGCCGCCCAGGCGAAGCCGAGGTCCGGTTCGCGCTGGCCGACGCCCTCGGACTGGGTGATCCGGAAGTCCTCCTCCAGCGCGTCGAGACGGCCCCAGATGCGGACCATCTCACCGAGCGCCGCCTTGGCCTTGCCGGACGGCAGCTTCGGCGCCATCGCGTCGTCACCGACCCGCGACTCGTACACCAACGCCGAGACACAGGCCGCGAGTTCGGCCGGGTCGAGGCCTTCCCAGACCCCGGCGCGCAGGCATTCGCTGGCCAGCAGGTCGAGTTCGCCGTACAGCCGGGCGAGCCGTCTGCCGTGCTCCGTGGCCTCGTCGCCGCGCAGGTAGTCCAGCTCGGTGAGGAGGGCGACGATCCGGTCGAAGGTGCGGGCGATGGTGTTCGTCCGGCCCTCGATGCGGTTCTCCAGCTGCTTGGTGTCGCGCAGCAGCCGGTGGTAGCGCTCGGCCCAACGGGCGTGATCCTCACGGTCGTTGCACCCGTGGCAGGGGTGGGCGCGGATCGCGGTGCGCAGCCGGGCGATCTCACGGTCGTCGGCGGCCTCGGAGCGGCGCTTGCGCAGCCGGTCGGGGACGATGTGCCCGGCCTTGGTGCGCAGCGCGGAGGCGAGGTCGCGACGGGACTGCGGGGAGCGCGGGTTGAAGGACTTCGGGATGCGCATCCGCTCCAGCGCCTCGACCGGCACCGGGAAGTCCATCGAGGCCAGTCGCTTCACCTGGCGCTCGGCGGTGAGGACCAGCGGGCGCGGTCCGTCGTGGTGCTCGAAGCCGCGGTGGCCGTTGGACCGGCCCGCGGGCAGCCCCGGGTCGAGGACCAGCGCCAGGCCGGCGAACTTGCCGGTCGGGACATGGATGATGTCACCGGGCTTAAGCCTCTCCAGCGCCACGGCCGCCTCGGCGCGCCGCTGCGCCGCGCCCTGCTTGGCGAGCTCCGTCTCGCGGTCCTTGAGTTCGCGGCGCAGTCGCGCGTACTCGTCGAAGTCCCCGAGGTGGCAGGTCATGGACTCCTTGTAGCCCTCCAGCCCCTCCTCGTTGCGCTGCACCTGCCGGGAGATCCCGACGACCGACTTGTCGGCCTGGAACTGCGCGAAGGACGTCTCAAGGAGTTCGCGCGAGCGGTGCCGGCCGAACTGCTCGACCAGGTTCACGGCCATGTTGTACGACGGCTTGAAGCTGGAGCGCAGCGGGTAGGTGCGGGTGCCCGCGAGTCCCGCCAGGTGGTCGGGGCTGAAGCCGCGCTGCCACAGCACGACGGCGTGGCCCTCGACATCGATGCCGCGGCGCCCGGCACGACCGGTGAGCTGGGTGTACTCGCCGGGTGTGATGTCGGCGTGCTGCTCGCCGTTCCACTTGACGAGCTTCTCCAACACCACCGAGCGGGCGGGCATGTTGATGCCCAGCGCCAGGGTCTCTGTCGCGAACACGGCCTTCACCAGGCCGCGTACGAAGAGTTCCTCGACGACTTCCTTGAACGTGGGCAGCATGCCGGCGTGGTGGGCCGCGATGCCGCGCTCCAGGCCCTCCAGCCACTCGTAGTAACCCAGGACGTGCAGATCCTCGGAGGGGATGGACGCGGTGCGCTCCTCGACGATCTCGCGGACCTTCGCGCGCGCCTCCTCGTCGTTCAGCCTGAGGCCCGCGTACAGGCACTGCTGGACGGCGGCCTCGCAGGCGGCGCGGCTGAAGATGAACGTGATCGCGGGCAGCAGGCCCTCGGCGTCGAGCCGTTCGATGACCTCGGGGCGGCCCGGTGTCCAGATCCGCGAGCGCTGCCGGCGCTCGCGCTCGCGGTCGGCCTCGCGCATGGCGCGGCCGCGTCTGCGGTCCTGGAACGAGGGACGGCTGGCCTCCATACGGGCCAGGCGGGTGAGGTCGGGGTTGACCGCCTTCTTGTTGCCCTCGCCCTCCTCGAAGAGGTCGTACATCCGGCGCCCGGCCAGCACGTGCTGGAACAGCGGGACGGGCCGGTGCTCGGAGACGATCACCTCGGTGTGGCCGCGCACGGTGTCCAGCCAGTCGCCGAACTCCTCCGCGTTCGACACGGTCGCCGAGAGTGACACCAGGGTCACCGACTCCGGGAGGTGGATGATCACTTCCTCCCAGACGGCGCCGCGGAAGCGGTCGGAGAGGTAGTGCACCTCGTCCATGACCACATAGCCGAGGCCGAGAAGGGTCTGGGAGCCCGCGTACAGCATGTTGCGCAGCACCTCGGTGGTCATGACGACCACCGGGGCATCGGAGTTGACGCTGTTGTCGCCGGTGAGCAGGCCGACCTTGTCAGCGCCGTAGCGGCGGCACAGATCGGAGTACTTCTGGTTCGAGAGCGCCTTGATCGGCGTGGTGTAGAAGCACTTCTTGCCCTGCTGGAGGGCGAGGTGGACGGCGAACTCGCCGACCACCGTCTTGCCCGAGCCGGTGGGCGCGGCCACGAGCACACCCTTGCCCGCTTCGAGCGCCTGGCAGGCCTCGATCTGGTAGGGGTCGAGGCCGAAGTCGTACATCTCGCGGAAGGAGGCGAGCGCGGTGGCCTGCTCGACAGCGCGCTTCCGTGCTGCCGCATACCGCTCGGCCGGTGAGAGGTCCTCTGTCATCGTGCTTTCGAGACTACCGGCAGCCACTGACAACATGACGATCAATATCCGGATCTGTTTATCTCAAACCCCGGATTCCCGCAGCTCAGGGAATTGCCACGCGCACCGCCGCGGGCACGCACTCCGCGGTGAGCGGCAGCGGCCCCAGCGGCTCCCCGTCCGCGTACGCGGTGACACCCTCGGCGACGAGCTCGACCTTGGCGGCCCGGTGCGCGGTGACGACGGGGTGGTCGAGGTGGGTGCCCCGGTAGACCTTGGGGAACACCTTGAGCAGGGTCGTACGGCTGCACTCTCCGACGACCGTGACGTCGAACAGCCCGTCCTCCAGGTCGGCGCCCGCGCAGATCCTCATTCCGCCGCCGTACGACGACCCGTTGCCGACCGCGACGAGGGTCGCCCGGATCTCCCGGACCTCGCCGTCGTCCAGGGTGATCCGGTACGGGAGGGGCCTGAGGGCGGCCAGTTCGGCGAGCATGGCGAGGTCGTACTTGAAGCGGCCGACCGGCCACCGCATGCGATTGCCGCGATCGTTGACCCGGGAGTCGAAGCCGGAGGCGAGGACGGTGGCGAACCAGGTGCCGTTCACCCGGCCCAGGTCGATGTCGCGCAGCCGCGCCCCCTTGAGGGACTCGGCGATCAGCCGTCCCGCGGCCGCCGGGTCGCGCACCGGAAGCCCGAGGGCGCGGGCGAAGTCGTTGCCGGTGCCGGCGGCGACCAGGCCGAGCGGGGTGCGGGTGCTGGCGACGGCCTGGAGGGCGAGGTTCGCCATGCCGTCGCCCCCGACGGCTATCAGGGCGCCGGTGCCGCCCTCAACGGCCTCCCGCGCGCGCGTGAGGGCGTCCTCGGCGTTCTCCCCGAGGACCGTACGGACGGAGAATCCCGCCGCTCGCAATGCGAAAGCGGCCGGCTGCGCCGCGCGGGCGCCCCGGCCGCGTCCCGCGGTGGGGTTGACGAAGAGGGTGATCTCGCTGGTCACGGCCCTGACCCTACGAGATCTCCGGGCTTCGTCAGGTCACGTCGTCATAACCGTTGACCCGGTCCGTGCCCGACTGCTCGGGCAGCGCGCGGTGCGCCGACACGCTCTCGACCTCGCCGATGTCGTCGGGCGTGAGGTCCAGGTCGGAGGCCTCGTCGTCGGCCGGACCCTCGGCCTCGCGGCGCCGCTTGCGCCGGTCGTTCGTCAGCGAGAAGACGACGGCGCCGAAGTACAGGACCCAGATCGGTACCGCGAGCGCCAGCATCGTCAGCGGGTCGGTGCTCGGCGTGGCGACGGCGGCGAAGACCGTGATGCCCATGATCATGGCGCGCCACCAGCCGAGCATGCGCTTGCCGGTCAGGATGCCGGTGAGGTTGAGCATGACCAGCAGCAGCGGCAGCTCGAAGGAGAGGCCGAAGACGACCACCATGCGCGTGACGAGGTCGAGCAGATCGTCCAGCGGCAGCAGGTTGTTCACGCCGTCCGGCGTGAAGTCGATCAGCACCTTCGCGGTGGTGGGCAGCACCTTGTAGGCGAAGAAGCCACCGGCGAAGAAGAGCGGAACGCCCGTCCCGACGAACGCGTACGCGTACTTCTTCTCGTTCTGGTGCAGACCGGGCGCGACGAACGCCCACAGCTGGTAGAGCCACACCGGCGAGGCGAGCGCGACACCGGCCATCAGCGAGACCTTCAACGCCAGGGTGAACGGGGCGAGCAGACCGTTGATCGTGATCTGCGCGCACTGCTGGTGGCCCTTGGGCGTCTTCGCCAGCTCGGCGAAGCTCGAAGGACACCCGACCGAGTCCAGCACCGGCTTGGTGAAGAAGTTGATGATGTCGTTGTAGTAGAAGGCGGCCACGACCGTGACGATGACGATGGCCAGCATCGCCTTCGCGAGCCGGTTGCGGAGCTCACGAAGGTGGTCCGCAAGGGGCATCCGTCCCTCGGGATCCTTCTCCTTCTTGCGGGCGGACTTGAGCAACCCACGTCCTCATCTCGTGCGGCGGGCCGGAGGCGTCCGGCCCTGCGTCAGCGCTTGGTCGTGTCCGTCGGCTCGGTGACCGGGCGGGAGCTGGTCACATCGCCGGGCGCGGCCTGGATCGTACGCTGAGCCGGGGTCTGCTCGTCGGTGCTGGGCGGACCGGCCGGGGCGGGGGTGCTGCCCTCGTCCTTCATCGCCTTCGCCTCGCTCTTCAGAATGCGCGCGGACTTTCCGAGGGAGCGCGCCATGTCCGGAAGCTTCTTCGCGCCGAACAGCAGGATGATGACGACGAGGATGAGAATGATCTCGGGAGCGCCGAGCCTTCCGAACATAAGTCTTTACCTTCTCACCGAGGCGGCTGGGTCGGGGTGCTGTCCGATCGGTCGGACTTGTGTCCGAACGTCGTGATGACAGCGATCGTAACGCTCAGGGGTGAACGCGGGGCAATCCCTGTGCGTACTCCCAGTTCGCGGCCGGCGCCTCGTTCTCCGGACCGCGATCAGAAGCGTACCCGCCCTCACCGGCAAGTTGACAGGCTCAAACGGCTCATTGCGTATACCTGGACGGACTCATACCGGGATCCCTGGAAGGTCATACGGCATCCACAGAACGCGCGACCCCGACGGCCGCCCGCTCCAGGTCGTCGGCCGCCTGGTTGATCCTGCGCGCGGAGTCCGTCACCTGCCGTCCCAGACGTTCCGCTTCCATGAAGACACGGACAGCGAGCACGCCGAGAACGGCGATTCCAAGAAAACCCACGACAATCGCGAACATCGGCCAGAACATGAGGCCGAGCCTAGGACGTGGAGTGCAGGCGGAGTGTGCGCACCCCGCCGCCGGTGAGGAGTTCGACGATGCGCTCGCCCGCGGGCTTGCGGACGGCCGAGCCGCACTCGGTGCAGGTGAAGGAGTAGAACGTGGTGCGGCTGGTGGCGCCGATGGCCAGCATCAGGGCGTTCGCCCTGAGCTCCAGAGCGGCCCGGCAGTCGGGGCAGCCGGCCTTGAACAGCACGTCGGCGACTCTGCGCATACCGGCGAACGCGGTGACGGCCGTCATCTCCGCCGCGCCCACGGACGCGCCGGCCCGCTCCGCGCCGCCCGCCTTCACCGGCCCGCCGGCCCTCTGCGAGGTACCGGCCCTCCCCGACGCGCCCGACATCGCCGACGTGGTCAAAGCCCCTGCTCCTGCCTGTCGTACGGTCCGTCCTCATCGCCCTCGAGCCCGTCGTAGGCCGCGAGTGCCTCCCGAGCCGCTTCGCGGGCGCTGTCCGCCAGCTCCGGGGGCGACACGATCCGGCCGTCCCGGCCCAGGCGCAGCGCCAGCCGTCGCAGCGACGTGGGGTCGGGGGTCCGCAAGGTGATACGCAGCCCGCCGTCCGGCAGCTCATCCGCACTGTCGTGCGGGTAGTACTCCGCGACCCAGCGCCCGCCCGGCCCGACCTCGACGACCACCTCGGGGTCCTCGGCCGCGGGCTGCACCAGCCCCTCGGAGAGGTCCCGCAGCTCGACCTCGGGCGGCGCGGACGGCTCGTCGAGGATGCGGATCTCGGCGACCCGGTCGAGCCGGAAGGTGCGGCGCGCCTCGGAGCGGCGGCACCATGCCTCCACGTACGTGTGCCCGACGCTGACCAGGCGGATCGGGTCGATCTCGCGCTCGGTGAGCTCGTCGCGCGAGGGCGAGTAGTAGCGGATCCACAGCCGGCGCCGCTCGGAGATCGCCCGGTCGACGTCCGCGAAGACGCCGCCCTCGGACTCGAAGGTCACCGAGAGGCGGGAACTGGCGCCCGCCGCCTCGCCCGAGGCGGCCTCCACCTTGGCGGTGGCGCGCAGCAGCGCCTGCCGGTCGCCCTCGCGCAGTCCGGGCAGCGTGGACACCGCGCGGGCGGCCACCAGCAGCGCGGTCGCCTCGTCGGCGGCGATACGCAGGGGTTCGGCGACGAGGTCGGGGTTGTGCCACCAGATGCGGTCGCCGTCGGTGTCGATGTCGAGGAGGTCACCGCCGCGGAAGCTGGTTCCGCACAGCGGCAGTACGTCAAGGTCGGAGATCAGCTCGTCCTCGGTGATCCCGAAGGCCCGGGCGACGTCCCCGACGTGCGCGCCGGGGCGCTCGCGCAGATAGGTCACCAGGGAGAGCATCCGCCGGGTCTGGTCGATCGCGTTCGTGGGCCTGGCCGGTTTTGGTGCCACGTTCTCTACGTTCCCCCTCAGCCCTTGGCCACGGCGCGCAGCCGGTCCACTACATCGGCCCGCAGCTCGGCGGGCTCCAGGACCACCACGTCGGGCCCGAACTCGACGAGCCAGGCGTCCAGGCCGTGCCCGTACGGAATCTCCAACTCGTCCCAGCCGTCACCCAGTTCCCGTACGGAGACGGCCTTGGCCCGCAGCGGGTAGCCGGAGCCGGTGCGCAGCCGGATCAGCGCGGAGCGGTCGGCGATGTCGCCCGCCCAGCTCGCGACGGTCTCCCGCACGGTGACGACGTCGGGCACCTCGGCGGTGTAGCGCCCGGCGCGGGAGCGGACCCTGCCGGTGATCCGGGAGAGCCTGAAGACGCGCTCGGCGCCGCGCTCGCGGTCCCAGCCCGCCAGGTACCAGTGGCCGCGCCAGCACTCCAGCGCCCATGGCTCGACCTGGCGGGTCTCGGGGTGTGCGGCGGTGGCCTTGCGGTAGTCGAAGACGACCGGGCGGCGGTCGCGGCAGGCCAGCATCAGCGGTTCGAAGGCCGCCTCGTGCACGGGGATGTGCGGTTCGAGGGCGCCATGCGCCTCGTAGGGGTCCACGTCCTCGGGCAGCCCGGCGGCGCGCAGCTTCTGCAACGCACCACTCGCCGCGCCGGCCAGCCGGGCCTGCTGCCAGACCTTGGCGGCGAGGCCGAGGGCGGCGGCCTCCTCGGCGTCGAGGGTGATGGGCGGCAGGCGGTTGCTGTCGCGGCGGGCGAGATAGCCGACCTCGCCGTCGAGGTTCTCCACCGTCTCGATGACCAGGCCCAGCTCGCGCAGATCGTCCTTGTCGCGCTCGAACATCCGGTTGAAGGAGTCGTCCGACCCGGCTTCCAGATAGGCCTCGATGGACTCGCGGAGTTCGCGCTTGCTGAGCGGCCGCCGCGTCCCGAGCAGACACAGCGCGAGGTTCATCAGCCGCTCGGCCTTGGCAATGGCCATCGACGCCCTTCCTATGGTGCTTCCGACCGATGACCGTACCGCTCCGGAGTGCCCCGGCAAAAGCCGAGGGCCCATGCCCGGACAGGCATGGGCCCCAGGTGATCGACTTCGGACGAATCCCGATCACAGAGCGCACGAAGATCGGGCGGGAACCCGACCTTCATGAGGATCGGACCAAGATCCGATCCGGCCGGTGGATCAGACCGCGACCAGGTCGCAGACGAAGATCAGCGTCTCACCGGGGGCGATCCGGCCCCCGGCGCCACGGTCGCCGTACGCGAGGTGCGCCGGGATGACCAGCTGGCGACGGCCGCCGACCTTCATGCCCTGCACACCCTGGTCCCAGCCGCTGATGACCTGACCGACACCGAGCTGGAACTCCAGCGGGGTGCCGCGGTTCCAGGAGGCGTCGAACTCCTCGCCGGTGGAGAAGGCCACGCCCACGTAGTGGACCTTGACGAAGTCGCCGGCCTTGGCGACCTGGCCCTCGCCTTCCCAGATGTCCTTGATCTCGAGGTCCGCCGGGGGCTCGCCGCCCGGGAAGTCGATCTCGGGCTTCTCGATGCTCACGTCTCTAGCTCCTGCTTGTTCGCGTAAAGGCCTTAAAGCAACACCGACAGTCTCACATCCCGCAGGGCGTTACATCTTGGCCAGGATGTCCACCGAGAACACCAGGGTGGAGTCCTTCTTGATGCCACTGCCGCTCGGCGGGTTGTTGCCGTAGCCCAGCGCCGGCGGAATGACGATGAGGACGCGGCTGCCCACCTTCTTGCCGGTCAGGCCCTGCGCCCAGCCCTTGACGACCTGCTGCAGCGAGAACGACGCCAGCCGGCCGCTGCTGTACGTCGAGTCGAACTCCTTGCCGGTGTCCCAGAGCACGCCCTTGTACTGCACCAGGACGCTGCTGTCCGCCTTGACCTCGTCGCCGTCGCCCTCGATGACGTAGTCCGACACGAGCTTCGTCGGGGCCGTCGCCTTCGGCACGTCGATGGAGGGGGCCTTGCCGTCGGTGTTGGTGCCGACCTTCGGGAGGGCGGCGTCGCTCTGCGCGACGTTTTTGCCCTGGGCGGAGCTCGTCGCGTTGAAGGTGTTCTCGATGTCGACGACGAACACCAGCGTGTCGGTGCCCTTGATGCCGGCCTGCGTGTTGCCCTGCTTGCCGTAGCCCCAGGTCGGCGGCACGGACATCTGGACGCGGCTGCCGACCTTCTTGCCCACCAGGCCATAGCGCCAGCCGTCGATGATGCCGCCCTGCGCGAGCTGGATGACCAGCGGCGTCTTACGGTCGTAGGAGTTGTCGAAGACCTTGGCGGTGTCCCAGACCTGGCCGAGGTAGTTGGCCTGGATGTAGTCGTTCTCCGCGACCGTCTTGCCGCCGCCCGCGATGACCGTCTTGACCGCCAGATCCTTCGACGGGGAGCCGGTGCCCTTGGCCACGGTCGGCTTCTCACCGAACTTCGTCCCGGCCGTGATCGCCGGCAGCGGACCGTCGACGATCTTCGGCGGCGGCGCCGCCGAGGCGGACGCGGGGGCCGACGGGGACGGGCTGCTGCTGGACTTGGCCTTGTCCGACTTGTCGTCACCGCATCCGGCGAGCGTGACCAGTCCGGCGGGTACGGCAATGAGGAGGGAGCGTCGGCGCACGGTGAGGGCCTCGTATCGATCGATCTTGGTTGATGGCGTGCGCGCAACTCTACGACGTGAGAAGGGCGCCGTACGGAAAACGTACGGCGCCCCGCGTTGCGTTCCGCCATCACACGCGGAACTCAGCGCTCACATTCCCGCGATCAGCTTCTCCACCCGATCGTCGACCGAACGGAACGGGTCCTTGCACAACACCGTGCGTTGCGCCTGGTCGTTGAGCTTGAGATGGACCCAGTCGACGGTGAAATCGCGGCGCTGCTCCTGAGCGCGCCGGATGAAGTCGCCGCGCAGCCGGGCCCGAGTGGTCTGCGGCGGCACGGACTTGCCCTCGAAGATCTTCAAATCGTTGCAGATCCGGGTGGCTTGCCCCTTCCTCTCCAACAGGTAGTACAGACCACGACGCCGGTGGATGTCGTGATATGCGAGGTCTATCTGCGCGACCCGGGGATGCGACATCGTCATGTTGTGCTTGGCCCGGTACCGCTCGATGAGCTTGTACTTCATCACCCAGTCGATTTCGGTACCGATCCGGTCGAGGTCTTCGGCCTCGATCGAGTCGAGCGTGCGGCCCCACAGTTCGAGCACCTGCTCGACCGTGCCGGTGCGGATACCGCGGCGCTCGCAGAAGTCCACGGCCTTCTCGAAGTACTCCCGCTGCACTTCCAGCGCGGAGGCCTCCCGGCCGCTGGCCAGACGCACCTTGCGCCGGCCCGTGATGTCGTGACTGACCTCGCGGATCGCCCGAATGGGGTTCTCCAGGGTGAGGTCGCGCATGACCGTACCGGCCTCGATCATGCGCAGTACCAGGTCGGTGGCGCCGACCTTGAGGAGCATCGTCGTCTCGGACATGTTCGAGTCACCGACGATGACGTGCAGCCGCCGGTAGCGCTCGGCGTCGGCGTGCGGTTCGTCGCGGGTGTTGATGATCGGCCGGGAGCGGGTCGTCGCCGAGCTGACGCCCTCCCAGATGTGCTCGGCGCGCTGGCTCACGCAGTACACGGCGCCGCGCGGAGTCTGCAGCACCTTGCCGGCACCGCACAGCAGTTGCCGGGTGACCAGGAAGGGAATGAGAATGTCCGCGAGCCGGGAGAACTCCCCGTGCCGGGCCACCAGATAGTTCTCGTGGCACCCGTAGGAGTTGCCCGCCGAGTCGGTGTTGTTCTTGAACAGGTAGACGTCGCCCGCGATTCCTTCCTCGTGCAGGCGTCGTTCGGCGTCGACCAGGAGTCCTTCGAGAATGCGCTCGCCGGCCTTGTCGTGAGTGACGAGTTCCGTCACGTTGTCACATTCGGGTGTCGCGTATTCCGGATGTGATCCCACGTCGAGATAGAGGCGGGCGCCGTTCCGCAGAAAGACATTGCTGCTGCGGCCCCATGACACGACACGGCGGAAGAGGTACCGCGCCACCTCGTCGGGAGACAGGCGGCGCTGTCCCCTGAACGTACACGTGACGCCGTACTCGTTCTCCAGCCCGAAAATGCGGCGGTCCATGACTGAACATTACGCCCGATCCCCCGAGCTGAAACGGGGTTCGACGGCACGGTTTGGATCATTTTCCGATGAGACCGCAACGACCGCACCGTCCCCGGTAGCTGCGAGGACCCGCCCCGTGGCCAGCAGAACCACCAGCGCGGCGGCACCCGCGGCACCCGGCAGGGCGAAGCCCCGCACCGCCCCGCCCCACTCGACGACCGGGCCCGCCAGGCCCGTTCCGACCGACGCTCCCACGGTGAACGTCGTCACAAGCCAGGAGAACGCCTCGGTGACAGTGCCCCTCGGCGCGTGCCGGTCGACGATGATGAAAGCGCAGGCGATGCAGGGCGCCAGGAAGACCCCGGCGAGCGCCGCGAGGGCCGTCATCGCGACCGCGCCCGGCATCAGCACCAGGGGCAGGTAACAGACCGCCAGAAGGGCGACCAGCACCCGCAGTCGCCGCTCGGGCGCGCCGCTCCACCGCCGCGCCCCGTACGCCGTCCCACCGACGAGGGCCCCGAGCCCCACGGCCGCCATCAGCCAGCCGTACACGGCGTCGCCGCCGTGGTCGTCGGCGTACGACACCGCGGCGACCGTGATCGAGCCGAGCGCGATCCCCACGAACAGGAACGCGCCGAGCAGCGCCAGCAGCCCGGGCGAGCGCAACGCACCGAGCCAGTGCGCCTCGCGCGGTGCCGAACGCCACGCGCGCGAGGGCGGCGAGAGGACCACGGAGAGGGCGCCCAGCACCCCGACGACGTTCAGGATCAGCAGCGCCGCCCGGGCGGACCAGAGCGAAGCGCACAGGGTCAGGAGCAAGGGTCCGACGGTGAACATGACTTCCTGCGCCACGGCGTCCATCGCGTACGCGGTGTGCACCTGCTCCTCCCGGCGCAGCACGGAGGGCCACAACGCCCGCAGACCGCCCTCCAGGGGCGGCGTGAAGAGCCCGGCGACGACCATCGAGAGATACGCCACCGGCAGCGGGTCGGTGCCCGAGAAGGCGAAGACGCTCATCCCGAGGGCCGAGACGAGCGAGGCCGGCAGCTGGACGCGGGGCTGCCCGTACAGATCCACGAGCCGCCCGAGCAGCGGCTGCCCCACGGCGTTGCCCACCCCGTACACGGCGGCGAGCGCACCGGCCAGGCTGTACGTCCCGCCCTCCGCACGGACGAAGAGCACGACGGCGATGGCGGCGGTGGCGTTCGGCAGCCGCCCGGTGAGCGTGCCGGCGAGCAGCCGTGCGGCGTGCCTCGCCCTGAGGATCTCCAGGTATCCCGCGGCCATGTCATGCCCTTCCGGTAACGCGTGACGTCCGACTGGTCATGCACACGAGGTTTTACGTATAACGTCCTGTGTCATACGTACCATGTGCCCAGTCCGCGAGTCCAGACGAAGGAGCAGGTCGCCGGTGGCACGAGGTAGCACCCGCCCGACGAGCCGTGACGTCGCCCAGGCCGCCGGGGTGTCCCAGGCCGCGGTCTCCCTGGTGCTGGGCGACAAGTGGCGCGGCCGGGTCTCCGAGACGACCGCGGAACGCGTCCGCGAGGCCGCCCAGGAGCTCGGCTACCGCCCGAACCTGGCCGCCCGCAACCTCCGCCTGGGCCGCACCCGTACGGTCCTCCTGGTGGTCCCCGCACTGACCACCGAGTTCTTCGCGGGCGTCTACACCGGCGCGGCCCGCGTCGCGGCGGACCACGGCTTCGGCGTGGTCCTGTACCCCTCCCCCGAGGGCATCGGCCCCGCCCGTGACCCGTTCGGCTCCGCGGCGGCCGCCCTGGACGGTGTCATCGCCTCCTCCATGGCCGCGGACGCCCTGACCGCCATCCGGGGCGACCAGCTCCCCCTGGTGATGCTCGACAGCGACCCGGAGGGCAGCCTCGGCGCGGCGACCGTCAACCTCGACATCAAGGACGGCGTACGACAGGTGGCTGAGCACCTCCTGTCGCTGGGCCACCGCCGTTTCCTCCATCTGGCGGCGGACATCCCGTCCTGGACCTTCGAGGTACGCGCCCGGGAACTGGCCAAGCGCCTGTCCGAGGTCCCCGGTACGGACCTCCGCACGACCCGAGCCCCGATCTCCTTCGAGGACGCCCTGTCCGTCGCGGAGACGGCGCTCGCCGCCCCCGGCCCCCGTCCCACCGCCCTGGTCTGCGACGACGACAAACTGGCGGCAGGCGCCTACAAGGCGGCCCGCCGCCTGGGCCTGCGCATCCCCGAGGACCTCTCCATCACGGGCCTGGACGATCTGGCACTGGCCCAGGCCATCGACCCGGAGCTCACCACCGTCCGCCTGGACGCGGAACGCTTCGGCGAACGCGGCATGGAAGCCCTCCTGGCCGTTCTGGACGGCCGAACACCCCCCGTGGGCGACATCCCGGTACACCTGGTCGTACGAGGCTCCACGGCCCCACCAAGCTCCCCGTAGACCGCTCGCCCCCCGCGCCCGCAGCCGCCGACGCACGAAAGGGGCCGTGCCGGTACATCCAAAGCCCGTCGCTTACGTCCGGATCTGGCAACGGCTCCCCATGGGGCGACGTCTGATCCGGCTGCGACGGGCTGGATGTACCGGCACGGCCTCGCCCCACCCACCGGCACCCGGCAGGCAGGGCGAAGACCAACGGTCACTCCTCGTCTTCGGCGTCCTCGGCCTCCGTGGCGGTCTCCGCGCCGCCCTCCTCCAGCAGCCGGCCCAGCTGACGCCCGACGATCCGCTTGAACTTGCGCTGCTGCGGACGCGTACGGTCCAGGACCGCGACCTCCAGGCGCTCCGCGGGGATCTCCCGCTCGCCCCCGTTCGGCTCCCGCGACAGCGACTGCACGGCCAGCTTCAGCGCCTCCGCCAGCGACATCCCGTCCTGGTGGCGCTGGTCCAGATAGCTGCTGATCTGCTCGGCATTGCCACC
The DNA here is from genome assembly GCF_042959425.1 of Streptomyces sp. NPDC007896. Taxonomy (NCBI): domain Bacteria; kingdom Bacillati; phylum Actinomycetota; class Actinomycetes; order Kitasatosporales; family Streptomycetaceae; genus Streptomyces; species Streptomyces sp. NPDC007896. The sequence goes on from NZ_JBIBKX010000006.1 coordinate 341,586, forward strand.
CACCGCGACGGACCCGTGTTCGTCCACGATGGACCCGTCGTGCGGCAGCCGATAGATCTGGTCACCTTCGGGGGTCTCCCCCACCTCGGCGACGACGAGCTCCACCTCGTACGGCTTCTCGGCGGCCGAGGAGAAGATCGTGCCCAGCGTCTGCGCGTACACATTCGCCAGACCCCGAGCGGTCACATCATCACGGTCATAGGTGTAACCCCGCAGATCGGCATAGCGCACACCACCGATCCGCAGGTTCTCGTATTCGTTGTACTTGCCGGCGGCCGCGAAGCCGATCCGGTCGTAGATCTCGCTGAACTTGTGCAGCGCACGGGACGGGTTCTCGCCGACGAACACAATGCCGTCGGCGTACTGCAGCACAACGAGGCTGCGACCGCGGGCGATGCCCTTACGGGCGTACTCCGCCCGGTCGGCCATGGCCTGCTGGGGTGAGACATAGAACGGCGTCGACACCGGTTATCCGTCCCTTTCTGTCGAAGTCACTGGGTCACCTTGGCAAAAAGAGCCGGGCTCAGAGCAGCGCGGCCCGCGGACCGTCCGGCTGCTCCAGACGCCGCTCCAGGATCGCGCGGGCGACCTCGGAGGACTCGTCGTCGGTGAGCCTGCGGAAGCCGTCCTCGGTGATCACGGTGACGATCGGGTAGATCCGGCGGGCGACGTCGGGACCACCGGTCGCCGAGTCGTCGTCGGCCGCGTCGTACAGCGCCTGGATGACGAGGGTCGTGGCCTGCTCTTCGGTCAGGTCGTCGCGGTAGAGCTTCTTCATGGCACCGCGCGCGAAGATCGAGCCGGAGCCGGTGGAGGCGTAGCCCTGCTCCTCGGAGCGGCCGCCGGTGACGTCGTAGGAGAAGATGCGGCCCTTGTCGCGGTCCACGTCGTAACCCGCGAACAGCGGGACCACGGCGAGGCCCTGCATGGCCATGCCGAGGTTGGAACGGATCATGGTGGAGAGCCGGTTCGCCTTGCCCTCCAGGGAGAGCGTGGTGCCCTCCACCTTCTCGAAGTGCTCCAGCTCCAGCTGGAACAGCTTGACCATCTCGACGGCCAGACCGGCCGTACCGGCGATGCCCACCGCCGAGTACTCGTCGGCCGGGAAGACCTTCTCGATGTCGCGCTGAGCGATCATGTTGCCCATGGTGGCCCGGCGGTCGCCGGCGAGGACCACTCCGCCGGGGAACGTGACGGCGACGATGGTCGTGCCGTGCGGGGCCTCGATCACGCCCTGGACGGGCGGCAGCTGCCGCTTGCCCGGCAGCATGTCCGGCTGGTGCTCGGACAGGAAGTCCATGAAGGACGACGACCCGGGCGTCAGGAAGGCAGCCGGTAGACGCCCGGTGCTACGAGTGTTGGCTTCCACGGGGATCCTTCCAAGTAGGCGGCAGCCCGACGAACAGCGTCGGGATCATCTCCCAACTTGCCGATGGCCGAATTGCAGTTGAAGCACAGTACGCCACGGACCCTACCCGTCTCGTGGCAGTGATCCACATGAACTGCAGGAGCTTTCAAACAGATCACACAGAGCCCCATTTGAGAGGCGACCATCTCGTCACGCTCGGCTTCGGTAAGGCCGTACTGGCGCTTCAGATGGCTGGCACGCCCCTCAGCGGCTCGACACGACTTGCAGCGCGTCGACAGCCCGTCCGAGGCCGTTGCATTGCGGTGCCACTCGGTCCACGGCTTGACCTCACCGCACTTGAGACAGAGTTTGTGTCCCTCGGCCACCTCCACCTTGAGGCGAACTTTCCGCCCGAGGCTCTGCTGATGTGTCCGGTGATAGTCCGATGCGCAATCTCGACAGTGTCGCTGCAGACCGTCCAGGTGGGACCGCTTGCGGGCGAAGGCCGCGTACGGCTTGTACTCACCGCACCGCACGCAGCACTTCACGTCCTCTTCGCTTGTCAAGTCGAAAGCCCCCGCAACCTTCGATTCGAAGGCTACTCGCCACCTTTCTGAACGAAACTTCGAACGAAGTCCTCGGCGTTCTCCTCCAAGACGTCGTCGATTTCGTCCAGGACGGAGTCCACGTCGTCGCTCAGCTTCTCCTGGCGCTCCTTGAGGTCCTCGGAGACCTGCGCGTCTTGCGCCGTCTCCTCGACCTCCTCGGTGGAACGCGTCGCCTTCTGCTGTCCGCCGCCGGTGTCCTTGGTCGCCATAACCCTCACCCCGCTCGGTTCGACGTTCTTGATCAGACCCTACAAGCAGGGTCCGACATCGGCCCCGCAGTTGCTACAACGTCCGGGAGCCACCTCGATGATTCCCGGACGTCGCGTCTTTCCACCCCGTTGTGCCGCCCGGGCTCCGACGCCCCTTGCGGCCCGGTCAGCCGCCTGACAGGACCCTGACCAGGTCTTCCGCCGTGCGACAGCGGTCGAGGAGCTCCTTGACGTGATTACGCGTTCCGCGAAGCGGCTCCAGGGTTGGGACGCGCTGGAGCGAGTCCCGGCCCGGCAGATCGAAGATCACCGAGTCCCAGGAGGCCGCCGCCACATCGTCCGCGTACTGCTCCAGACAGCGCCCGCGGAAGTACGCGCGGGTGTCCTCCGGCGGCTTCGTACGGGCCCGCTCGACGTCCCGCTCGTCCAGGAGCCGCTTCATCTTGCCGCGCGCCGCCAGACGGTTGTACAGGCCCTTCTCGGCCCGTACGTCGGCGTACTGGAGGTCGACCAGGTGCAACCGTGCCGCGTCCCAGTCGAGGCCGTCACGGCGCCGGTAGCCCTCCATGAGCTCCCGCTTGGCCACCCAGTCGAGCTCCCCCGAGAGGCTCATCGGGTCGTTCTCCAGGCGGTTGAGCGTGTCCTCCCAGCGGGCCAGGACGTCCTTGGTCTGGTCGTCGGCGTCCGCCCCGAACCGTTCCTCCACGTATTTGCGCGACAGCTCGAAGTACTCCATCTGGAGCTGTACCGCGGTCAGCGTGCGACCGCTGCGCAGCGTGACGAGCCGCTTCAGCGTGGGGTCGTGCGAGACCTGGTGCAGCGTGCGCACCGGCTGGTCGACGGCCAGGTCGACGGCGATGAAGCCGTCCTCGATCATGGACAGGACCAGGGCGGTCGTGCCCAGCTTGAGATAGGTCGAGATCTCCGACAGGTTCGCGTCACCGATGATCACGTGCAGCCTGCGGTACTTCTCGGCGTCCGCGTGCGGCTCGTCGCGGGTGTTGATGATGGGGCGCTTGAGCGTGGTCTCGAGGCCCACCTCGACCTCGAAGTAGTCCGCGCGCTGACTGAGCTGGAAGCCGTGCTCGTGCCCGTCCTGGCCGATACCGACGCGGCCCGCTCCGGTGACGACCTGGCGTGAGACGAAGAACGGCGTGAGGTGGCGCACGATGTCCGAGAAGGGGGTCTCCCGCTTCATCAGGTAGTTCTCGTGCGTGCCGTACGAGGCGCCCTTGTTGTCGGTGTTGTTCTTGTAGAGGTGGATCGGCTGGGCGCCTGGGAGCTGGGCCGCGCGCTCCGCGGCCTCCGCCATGATGCGCTCGCCGGCCTTGTCCCACAGGACGGCGTCCCACGGGTTGGTGACCTCGGGAGCGCTGTACTCCGGGTGCGCGTGGTCCACGTACAGCCGTGCGCCATTGGTGAGGATCACATTGGCCAGGCCGATGTCCTCGTCGGTGAGCTGGCTGGAGTCGGCGGCCTCGCGGGCGAGGTCGAAGCCTCGCGCGTCCCGCAGCGGGTTCTCCTCCTCGAAATCCCAGCGGGCGCGGCGCGCCCGGTGCATCGCCGCCGCGTACGCGTTGACGATCTGGGACGAGGTGAGCATGGCATTGGCGTTGGGGTGGCCGGGGACGGAGATCCCGTACTCCGTCTCGATGCCCATTACTCGCCGTACGGTCATGCGGCCCTCCTTGCCCGGCAGCGCCCTCGGTCGGGGGCGCTGCTCAAGTACCGCTGGTGCTCCGGTGCGTGTGCGGTGCCCGTCCCCGCAACGCGCGACTCGGCGGTACGAAAGAGCCTAGAACGCCTCTGCGCTGGTGGGGAGATCATTTGCGTCATTGCTCTGCTCCAGCCGTGCCCCGGAAAGCAGTCGGCTGCGGGTACCCGTGGAGGGCACCCGCAGCCGCCCTGGCTTTTACAGGTACTGCCCGGTGTTCGCCACCGTGTCGATGGAGCGTCCGGTGTCCGCGCCCTGCTTTCCAGTGACGAGCGTACGGATGTAAACGATCCGTTCGCCCTTCTTTCCGGAGATTCGGGCCCAGTCGTCCGGGTTGGTGGTGTTCGGCAGGTCCTCGTTCTCCTTGAACTCGTCCACGCACGCCTGGAGGAGGTGGGAGACCCGAAGGCCCTTCTGGTTCTGCTCGAGGAAGGCCTTGATCGCTGCCTTCTTGGCGCGGCCGACGATGTTCTCGATCATGGCACCGGAATTGAAGTCCTTGAAGTACAGGACTTCCTTGTCGCCATTGGCGTAGGTGACCTCGAGGAAGCGGTTCTCCTCGGACTCGGCGTACATCTGCTCCACGGCGGTCTGGATCATGCCGTGGACGGTGGCCGCCCGGTCCCCGCCGTGCTCACCGAGGTCGTCGGAGTGCAGCGGGAGGCGTTGTGTGAGGTACTTGGCGAAGATGTCCTTGGCGGCCTCGGCGTCCGGGCGCTCGATCTTGATCTTCACATCGAGTCGTCCGGGGCGCAGGATCGCCGGGTCGATCATGTCCTCGCGGTTCGAGGCGCCGATCACGACCACGTTCTCCAGGCCTTCCACGCCGTCGATCTCGGCGAGCAGCTGGGGGACGATGGTGTTCTCCACGTCCGAGCTGACGCCCGATCCACGGGTGCGGAAGAGGGACTCCATCTCGTCGAAGAAGACGATGACGGGGGTGCCCTCGCTGGCCTTCTCACGAGCACGCTGGAAGACGAGGCGGATCTGCCGCTCGGTCTCGCCGACGTACTTGTTCAGGAGCTCGGGGCCCTTGATGTTCAGGAAGAAGCTCTTGCCGGTTGCCTGGCCGGTGACCTCGGCGACCTTCTTCGCCAGCGAGTTGGCGACCGCCTTGGCGATGAGCGTCTTGCCGCATCCAGGAGGCCCGTAGAGCAGCACACCCTTGGGCGGCCGCAGTTCGTGCTCCTTGAAGAGGTCGGGGTAGAGGTAAGGGAGCTCGACCGCGTCGCGGATCAGTTCGATCTGGTTTCCCAGGCCGCCGATCTGCTCGTAGCCGATGTCCGGGACCTCTTCGAGGACGAGCTCCTCGACCTCGCTCTTGGGGACAACTTCGTAGACATAGCCGGAACGGGGTTCGAGAAGCAGGGCGTCGCCGGGACGGATGACGACGTCCAGCAGCGGCTCGGCGAGCCGTACCACCCGTTCCTCGTCGGTGTGCCCCACCACGAGGGCGCGTTCGCCGTCCTCGAGGATCTCCTTGAGGGTGACGATGTCGCCGACGCTCTCGTACTCCATGGCCTCGACCACGTTGAGGGCTTCGTTGAGCATCACTTCCTGGCCGCGCCTGAGCTCCTCGAGCTCCACGCTGGGGCTGACGTTCACCCGGAGCTTGCGGCCCCCGGTGAAGATGTCCGCCGTGCCGTCCTCGTTCGCCACGAGGAAGACACCGAAGCCGGCCGGTGGCTGTGCCAGCCGGTCGACCTCTTCCTTGAGGGCCACGATCTGGTCGCGGGCCTCACGGAGCGTGTTGGCGAGCCGCTCGTTCTGTGCGGACACGCCGGCCAGGTTGGTCTGCAGCTCGACGATCCGCTCTTCGAGAATCCTCGTGTGCCGCGGAGAGTCGGCGAGCTTGCGTCGCAGGACGGCGATCTCCTGCTCAAGGTAGGCAACCTGCCCGGCAGGGTCATCGGACCCTCGTCCCGGGCGGATGCCGCGGTTCATGTCGTCGTCGTGGGCTGCCACGGTCCTCACCTCCTCCAAGGGGAGCTGGACGCTTCCAGACCCTACCTGGGTGGGTGTCGATTGAAACCCCTAGATCACAAAGACTGTCGGGGTGTGTCCGATCTTCACCCTTGCGCTCTCCCTCACGCCAGGGGAATACCCACCGAACACGGTCGGGAAGCGGGCGGAGGTAGGGTCGACGTGTTCAACACCCGTCAGAGCTGGCCCGATTCCCCAGTCTGCGGATCGCTCGACGCAGGAAACGGCAGGAGAAATGACCGTGCAGCAGGAGGCCCCAGGCGGCGGCGAGGCTCTCGAGGTCTGGATCGACCAGGATCTGTGCACCGGAGACGGCATCTGCGCCCAGTACGCGCCGGAGGTCTTCGAGCTGGACATCGACGGCCTGGCCTATGTGAAGAGCGCCGACGACGAGCTCCTACAGGCCCCGGGCGCCACAACGCCCGTACCGCTGACGCTTCTGCGGGATGTCGCCGACTCCGCGAAGGAGTGCCCGGGCGACTGCATCCACGTACGTCGAGTTTCGGACAGGGTCGAGGTCTACGGTCCCGACGCGGAGTGACCACAAGGGCACTCCGCGTCACGATGAGTCTCTTTTCTCACACGCTTCTCATGCGTTCTGGGCCCCGGCGGGCGTCGAGCGGATGAACGTGCCGTTCTTCCACTGCCACTTGGCCTGCTCCTTCACGTCCGGGCAGCAACTCGGCACGTCGGCAGAGGAGTAGCCGAGCAGGGTCGCCGTGACGGCGCCGTCACGCACCGCGAAGTCGGTGACGCTGAGGCGGTCCTTCGGGTCGACCAGGGTGGCCACGACGCGGGGCTTCTTGGCTCCCGACCCGCCCTGGGTGATGACGTAGACGCCGTTGGGCGGGGTGCCGATGCCCGCGTCGCAGCGGACCACGGCCACCGTCTCCGGGCTGCCGTCGCCGTCGAGGTCTCCGGACGCCTTCTTCTGCACGAGGACCTTGACGGGCCCGCACTCGATCGGGAACGTGACGCCCGCGGGGTCCGGGGGCGCCGTCGCGGCCGGGGCGGACTTGGCCCCGGGGCCGGGCTGGGCCGCCGTCGCGGAGCCGGGCTGGAGGACCGAGGAGAGGGCGACGACTCCGGCCAGGGCGGTGGCCGTGGCGAGCCAGTGGATGGGGCGGGTGTGGGTGTGTGCCAGTTCCGGGACGACGGATTGCTGCACTAGGAGCGTCTCCTGGGAGGGCCGTGACGGTGGGGGTGGGGTGGCCAGCATGGTGCCACACGTCACAGTGGGGTGGAACGGCGGGGTCCGGACTTCTGGCGGCGTGTCACGGCGGCGGGCCAACGGAAAGGGCTTGCGGCGGAGTTGCCCGCCTGTCCCGCGGCCCACGTACGGGAACGCGCTGCGGCCGAGCTCCGGAGTGCTTCCGGGAACTCGGCCACAGGTGTGGTGCGTTGAGTACGTCGACGGCGTGGGCGCCGGTCGGGTCAGCGGCCTGAGCCGCCGTCGGCGTTCGGACCGGTGTAGTCGTCGCCGTACGCGCCCTTGGCCGGGCGGCGGCGACGCATGGGCGGCTCGACACCGTCCGCGAGGCGGCGGGCGGTGAGCAGGAAGCCGGTGTGGCCGATCATCCGGTGGTCCGGACGGACCGCCAGGCCCTCGACGTGCCAGTTGCGGATCATCGACTCCCACGCGGACGGCTCGTTGAAGGAGCCGATCTCACGGATGGACTCGACGGTCCGCGCGAGCTGGGTGGTGGTGGCGACGTAGCAGCACAGGATGCCGCCGGGGACGAGCGCCTTGGAGACGGCCTCCAGGCACTCCCAGGGCGCGAGCATGTCGAGGATGACACGGTCGACGTCGGTGTCGGACAGATTGTCCTGGAGGTCGCCGACGGTGAGCTGCCAGGCGGGGTGCGGGCCGCCGAAGTAGCGCTCCACGTTCTGCTGGGCGATCTCCGCGAAGTCCTCGCGGCGCTCGTAGGAGTGGAGCATGCCCTGGTCGCCGATGGCGCGCAGCAGGAAGCTGCTGAGCGAGCCGGAGCCCACGCCCGCTTCCACGACGCGCGCGCCGGGGAAGATGTCGGCGAAGGCCAGGATCTGCCCCGCGTCCTTGGGGTAGACCACGGCGGCGCCGCGGGGCATGGACAGGACGTAGTCGGGGAGCAGGGGGCGCAGCGCGAGATAGGCGACGTTCCCCGTGGTGCGGACAACGCTGCCCTCGGGAGCGCCGATCAGCTCGTCGTGGGGGAAAGAACCCTTGTGGGTGTGGAAGTTCTTCCCGGCCTCGAGCGTGAACGTGTAGTGGCGGCCCTTGGGGTCGGTCAGCTGAACCTGGTCCCCGACCTTGAAGGGCCCGCGCCTGCGGGCGGCACCGGTCGGTTCGGACATGTGACCAGCCTACCGGTCCCCGCACGGAGCGCCGACCACGTTCGGGCGGGGGCGTACAGCTCAGGACGGGCGGGCCATCGCCTTGACGAAGGCTCGCTCGACGTCCGCCGCCGACAGGACTCCGTAGATCTCACCCGAGTCCTCCACCACCAGGTACTCGGTCGCCGGGGTGGCACGGAGAGTGTCCAGGAGGGCCTCGCCGGCGAGTTCCGCGGAGACGCGCATGCCGTCGGTGAGGTCCTGGGCGAGGCCGCTGACGGCGACCCAGGGGCGGCGGTGCTCCGGTACGCCGACGATGGCGGCCTCGCGGACGAGGGAGAGCGGTTCGCCGTTGGCGTCGACGACGACCAGGGCGCGGGCGCCGGCGTCGTTGGCGCGGCGCAGCGCCTCCGAGAGCGGGGTGCTGGTCTCGACCGGGACCGCGCGCCGGGTGAGTGAGCGGGCGCGCAGCTCGGGCAGGTGCTCGCGCAGGCGGGCCATGCGGAGGCTGTTGCCGGCGCCGGTCCAGATGATCGCGGCGAGGATCGCGGCGAGCAGGGCGTCGGTGACGGTGTCCATGCCGCCGATGTTGTCCTGGGTGGCGCCGAGCGCTCCGGACTGGGTGAGCAGGGGCAGGCCGATCAGCACGGAGACGGCGAGGGCGCGGCCGACCCAGGCGGCGGCGATCGTGCCGCTCATCGGCTTGCCGGTGATCTTCCAGACGACCGCGCGGAGCATGCGGCCGCCGTCCAGGGGCAGGCCGGGGAGCAGGTTGAAGGCGGCCACGATCAGGTTGGAGATCATCAGGCCGGCCAGCAGCACGCCGGGGACCGTGCCGGGCTCGACGGCCAGCATGGCGAGGTAGAAGACGCCCGAGAGGACGAGGGAGAGCAGGGGGCCGACGAAGGACAGTACGAACTCCCGGCCCGGGGTCTCGGCCTCCTTCTCGATCTCCGAGACGCCCCCGAAGAACTGCAGCTGGATCCGGCGCACCGGCAGTTTGAAGCGCAGCGCGGCGACCGTGTGGGCCAGCTCGTGGACGAGGACGGAGGCGTAGAAGGCGACCGCGAAGAAGAGGGACACGAGGTAGCGCAGGGCGCCGAGTTCGGGGAGCACGCGGTCGAGCTGGCCGCCGAACACCCAGGTGATCAGCGCGGCCACGAGGAACCAGCTGGGCGCCACGTACACGGGCACGCCGAACGGCCGCCCCATCAGCAGCCCGCCACCGGGCTCCCGGCCGCGTCGCGGGGGCTGCGTCTTGCCGGTACCGGTGCCGGTTCCGGAGTGGGCCAGGGCTCGGGGGTGTTCGGGCTCGGGGTGCGGTTGCCCTGCGGCGGAGGAGCCGTGGCGCGCGTCGGCCTCGTCCGAGGAATCGGAAGGGAAACCGGGACCGGCGGGTGCCTCGGCCCGGTCCCGGGAATCGCCGGGCGCCTCGGCCCCGTCCTCGGCCCCGTCCTCGGCCCCGCTCGAAGAGTCGCCGTGCGTCGCGGCCCCGCGAGCTGAGTCGTGGGGGCCGTCGGGGGACGGGGCGGCCTCGGGGGTGCCCGGGGTCGTGGGTGGTGTCGGCCCGGTGGGGTGCTCGGAGCGCTCCGGTCCGGGACGCGTGGCATCCGCGGCCGGGGCCGAGGGGGCCCGCTGCTCCCCGTGGCGCTCGGTCGCTTCGTCGGTGCCGGACCGCGGCTGCCCGCTCCCGCCGCTCTCGTCCACGATGTCCCCTCGTTCGAAGCGTCTCCCGCTCCCGATCATGCGAAGCAGGAGGGTCTGGGTCGATGGTATGCGTCCGTCGCGACGCGTTCCGCCCCGGCACCCCCTCTGTTCTCCGCTCCGTCGCACAAGCGCGCACAAGCCCCTACCGTGCACTCACTGTCAGTGGCGGGCCGTAAGGTCTGTGGACATGGAAACCAGCACCGGGGGCGCCGTGCCGCCCGAGCCGACCGAAGCCGACGCGGCCGAAGCCGCCGTGGCCGAGGCTGTCGTGGCCGAGGCGACGGACGCGTCGACGGTTCCCGCGGCCCGACCGGCCCTGCCTCCGAGCTCGCTGTCGCCCTCACGGGCCGGCGACTTCATGCAGTGCCCGTTGCTCTACCGGTTCCGGGTGATCGACAGACTCCCCGAGAAGCCGAGCGAGGCGGCCACCCGCGGCACGCTGGTCCACGCGGTGCTGGAGCGCCTCTTCGACTCCCCGGCGGCGGAGCGCACGGCTCCGCGCGCCAAGTCGCTCATTCCGGGGCAGTGGGACCGGCTGCGCGAGACGCGCCCGGAGGTCGTGGAGCTGTTCGCCGACGATCCCGAGGGCGAGCGGTTGACGCGCTGGCTGGGCGAGGCCGAGCAGTTGGTGGAGCGCTGGTTCAGTCTTGAGGACCCGACGCGACTGGAGCCCGCCGAGCGGGAGCTGGCCGTCGAGGCCCAGCTCGACTCCGGGCTGAAGCTGCGCGGCATCATCGACCGCGTCGACGTGGCCCCGACGGGCGAGGTCCGGATCGTCGACTACAAGACGGGCAAGGCACCGCGGCCGGAGTACGCCGAGGGTGCGCTGTTCCAGATGAAGTTCTACGCCCTGGTGGTGTGGCGGCTGAAGCAGGTGGTCCCGCGCCGGCTCCAGCTCGTCTACCTCGGCAGCGGCGACGTGGTGACGTACGACCCGATGATCGAGGACCTGGAGCGGGTCGAGCGCAAGTTGCTCGCCCTGTGGGAGGCGATCCGGCAGGCCACCGAGACCGGCGACTGGCGACCGAGGCCCACCAAGCTCTGCGGCTGGTGCGACCACCAAGCGGTATGTCCGGAATTCGGCGGTACTCCCCCGCCCTACCCGCTGCCGGTCAGGGCGCCGGAGTCAGGCGTCACCGAGCAGGGCAGAATGGGGCGGGATTAGGGCCTGTCCGGCGCGTTGCTCAGCTCCGGCCCGGTCCGCCGGACAGACCTCAAGGAGACTTACGTGGCCATCCGCGTCCTACTGGTCGACGATCAGCCGCTGCTGCGTACCGGCTTCCGGATGATTCTGGAGGCGGAGCAGGACATCGCGGTCGTCGGCGAGGCCGGTGACGGTCTCCAGGCACTCGATCAGGTACGTGCGCTGCAGCCCGATGTGGTTCTGATGGACATCCGTATGCCGAGGATGGACGGGGTGGAGGCGACCCGGCAGATCACCGGGCCGGGGCGGGACGGACCGGCCAAGGTGCTCGTCCTGACGACCTTCGACCTCGACGAGTACGTGGTGGAGGCGCTGCGCGCCGGGGCCAGCGGCTTCCTCCTCAAGGACGCGCCGGCCAATGAGCTGGTGCAGGCGATCCGGGTGGTCGCCGCGGGCGAGGCGATGCTCGCGCCGAGCATCACCCGTCGGCTTCTCGACAAGTACGCGGGTCATCTGCCATCCGGCGACGAGCCGGTGCCCGACACGCTGCACACCCTGACCGAGCGGGAGGTCGAGGTGCTGAAGCTGGTGGCGCGCGGCCTGTCGAACGCGGAGATCGCCGCCGACCTGTTCGTCAGCGAGACCACCGTCAAGACGCATGTGGGCCATGTGCTCACCAAGTTGGGGCTGCGCGACCGGGTGCAGGCCGCGGTGTACGCGTACGAGAGCGGGTTGGTGCGCCCGGGCGCACAGCAGTAACCCCCGATACGCCGTCCACTCCCCCAGGTGCTCGGCCGAGGGCCCCAGGAGCACGACCGAGGGCGCCCCCTTCCACGAAGAGGGCGCCCTCGGCGTTCGTACCGGCGGTGGTGGAGTCAGTCCTTGCTGATCTCCCAGAAGCGGAACACCGTCGAGGCGTCGAGGCAGTACTCGAGGCCGTAGACGTTGTCCCGCACGATCGCGTACTGCTTGGCCTGCCAGATCGGGATGACCGGGAGGTCCTCGGCCACGATGTCCTGGATCTTGCCGTACGCGGTGTCGGTCGAGGAGCGGTCGCTCTGGGCGGCCGTCTTCGGGATGAGCCGACCGGTGATCGTGCTGTTCGTGTAGTGGTTGCTCAGCACGTTGCCCTTGCCGAAGAAGGGGGCCGTGAAGTTGTCGGGGTCCGGGTAGTCGGGCACCCAGCCCTTCACGTACACGCCGTACTTGCCCTTGGCGATGTCCTTCTCGTACTGGTCGTACGCGACGGACTTCACGGTCGCGTCGAACAGCCCACTGGCGTTGAGCTGCTGGGCGATCGCCCTGAACTCCTGGTCGGTGGCGGGGCCGTAGCGCGAGGGGGTCGACCAGAGCGTGAGCTTGACCTTGCCGGTGATGCCCTCGGCCCGGAGCGCGGCGGCGGCCTTCGTCTTCGAGGGGCGGGCGCCGTAGCGGTCGAAGAAGGCCGTGTTGTGGCCAGTGACACCGGCCGGGACGATCGAGTACAGCGGCGTCGCGGTGTCCTTGTAGACCTTGTTGACCAGGCCCTCGCGGTCGAGCAGATAGGCGATGGCCTTGCGCACGCCAAGCTTGCCGGCGACCGGGTCGTCCATGTTGAAGACCATGTGCTGGACTTCGGCGCTGGTGCCCTCGACGACGTTGACGCCCCTGCCGGTGGAGGTGTCGTTGCTGATGTCCGCGATGTCGTCGGCGGCGAGACCTCGGTAGGCGATGTCGACCTGGTGGTTCAGCAGCGCCTTCTTCAGGGCGGTCTGGTCGCCGTGGAAGAACTTCAGCGTGATGCCGGAGTTCTTCACCTTGGCGGTGCCCTTGTAGCTGTCGTTGACCGAGAAGACGGCCTGGTCCTTGCCGAAGGAGTCCAGCTTGTACGGGCCCGAGCCGACCGCCTGGTCGTCCTTGCGCAGCCCGTTGTCCGCGTACTGCTGGTGGTCCACGATCGAGCCGGCGCCGGAGGCGATCTTGCTGGGGAAGGTGGCGTCGGCGTACTTCAGTTTGAAGACGACGGTCTTCGCGTCCGGGGTCTGGACCGTGTCGAGCATGGGGAACATGACGGCCGGACCGGAGGCGTCGTCGATCTTCAGAATGCGGTCGAAGGAGAACTTGACGTCCTCGGAGGTGAGGGCGTCACCGTTGCTGAACTTCAGGCCGTCCTGGAGCGTGCACTTGTAGACCTTTGTCGTGGCGTCCGAGAACGCGCACTCCTTGGCCGCCTCGGGAACCGGCTCCGTACCGCCGTCGGGGAAGCTCAGCAACGACTGGAAGACGTTGTTGAACAACAGCCAGGACCCCGGGTCGTAGCCGGATGCAGGGTCGGTGGCCAGGACGTCGTCGGACATCCCCATCACCAGGGAGGAGCCGGTGCCGCCGGGCTCGCTCGTCTGCGAGCCGCATCCGGCGAGCAGACCGGCGGCCAGCCCCGTCGCGACGGACAGGACTGGCCACTGGTTGCGCATGTTCACGAGGAGGTGCCTTGTCATTGTTTTTCTGGAACGCCACGTGGAGCGGGCGCCGAATCGTGCGGTCGGGCGCCGGGTCCACGGGACCCGGCGCCCTGTGAAGGACCGGTCAGCCGCTCACACCGCGGCCGAGCTCCCACAGCTGGAGCGTGGAGGACGAGTTGAGCGCCCACTCGGTGCCGGTGATGTCGTCCCGCGCGGCGATGTACTGCTTGCCCTGCCACAGCGGCAGGAGCGGTACGTCGTCGGCCACCTTGTCCTGGATTTCGGTGAGGCTCTTCGACGCGGTGAGGCGGTCGGCCTCGCGACGGGACTCCGGGATCAGCGTGCCGCGGATCGTGGAGTTCACGTACGGCGAGCCGAGGGTGTTGTCCTTGTCGAGGAACGGCGCCAGGTAGTTGTCGGCGTCCGGGAAGTCGGGGAACCAGCCCATGCCGTAGACCTGGTACTCGTTCTTCTTCTCGGCCGGACGGAACGTCGTCCAGGGCTCGCCCTTGATCTCGACACTGAACAGGCCGCTGGCGTTGAGCTGCTTCTTCAGCACCTCGAACTCCTGCGCGGTGGCCGAGCCGTAGTGGTCGGTCGTGTAGTGCAGGGTGAGCTTCACCGGGGCGGTGATGCCGGCCTTGTTCAGCGTCGTGGTGGCCTTGGAGACGCTCGGGTCGCCGTACTTGTTGAAGAACGAGTTGGAGTGACCCGTGATGGTGGCCGGGACCATCGAGAACAGCGGCTCGGCCTGGGAGCCGTACACCTTGGAGACGAGCTCGCCGCGGTTGATCACCTCGGCCATGGCCTGGCGGACGGCCTTGCTCTTCACCGTCGGGTCATCGGTGTTGAAGCCGAGGTAGCGGATCTCGAGGCCGGGCATCTCGACCAGGTCGATCTTGCCGGTCGCGCCGGCGGCACCGAGCTTGGTGATCTGCGCCGGCGTCATCGCGCGGGTCATGAGGTCGATGTCGCCCTTGTTGAGCGCGGCGCCCATGGCGTCGGCACTCTCGAAGGAGCGCATCTCGACCTTGTCGCTCTTCGGCTTCAACAGACCCTTGTAGTTCGGGTTCTTGGTGAAGGTGATCTTGTCGGCCTCGTCGTTCTTGACGTCGGCCTGGAGGGTGTACGGGCCGGAGCCGTCGACGGAGAAGCCGTCGCGCAGCTTGCCCTTCTCGTAGTCCTTCGGGTTCACGATGCCGGCGACCGGGGTCGACAGCTTGAACGGGAAGGTGGCGTCCGCGGTCTTCAGGTGGAAGATCACCTGGCGGTCGCCCTGCGTCTCCACGGTGTCGACGGTGGACAGCAGCGCGAACACACCGCTGTCGGCCTTGAGCGACATCGCGCGGTCGATCGAGAACTTCACGTCCTTGGCGGTGATCGGGTCACCGCTCGCGAACTTCAGTCCGTCGCGCAGCGTGCAGGCGTAGCGCTCGTTGCCGGAGTCGGTGAAACCGCAGCTCTCGGCAGCCTCGGGCTGGGGCTCGCCGTCACCGCGGGGCTGGACCATCAGCGTCTGCACGGTCTGGCGCAGGATGTTCCAGGTGCCGACGTCGTACGCGTACGCCGGGTCGAGAGGAGCCGGGGCATCCTTCGATGCGGTGAACCGGTCCGTGGTGCCCACGACGATCGCGTCGCCGCCGCTTCCCCCGCTGTTGGAACCGCCACACGCGGCGAGCACCGGGGCGAGCAAGCCGACAACGGCCGGCAGCACCAAAGTCTTGCGGTTCATGCTCGAGTTTCTCCAGAGCTGTCGTATCCGTGTACTCGCCATGCAGGGGTGGTGCGGGCGAGTCACCGGGGTTATGGCGAGGTTCTCGCGACGACATTAGTCCGCACCACCAGGACGGCCCGCAGAGACCGGAGTTGAGTTCCCATCACGCTGCGAAACCGGGCGTGGACGCACCGATAACCCGACAGCGGAAGGATTAGTGCAGCGTTCCACCAATCGGGACACAAGGGCACGTCGACCACCCCCGAAAGGGGGGTCGCTGCACACGGCAGCCCGAATGTCGACCCTCTATCAGGTGACAAACCTCACACTGCCAACTCGGTGGGAGAGTACCGGAATTCGGCCATCCGGCCCCGGATTGAATTTCCCGTGGCAGGTCCGGGGCCCTTACCGGCGGATACGCAGGGGATAGCGGCACATTCGGTTACGCACGCTGGGTGAACGTCTAGCGCATTTCCGTCATCAGGCCACGGAGAAAAGGCAGGTCGACCTCTTCGAGGGAGGTCACGACCGTGCGCCGGACGGCGGGGGCGATCGGGGCGACGGAGGGAACGGCGACCACGTGGCAGCCTGCGGCCTCCGCGGCGGCGACGCCCGTGGCCGTGTCCTCGATGACGGCGCACCGGGCCGGTTCGGCGCCGAGTCCGGACGCCGCCAGCAGATAGGGGTCGGGGAAGGGCTTGGTCCGCTCCACCTCGTCGCCCGCGACGGTCAGCGCGAAGTACTGGGGGCCCAGGGAGGCCAGAACACGGTCGATGATGCGCCGGTGCGAGGCGGAGACCAGGGCGGTGGGGATCTCGTGCGCGGCGAGCTCCGCGAGGAGTCTGGCCGCCCCCGGCATCAGCGGCAGCGCCCGGTCGATACGGTCCTCGAAACCGTCGTTGAGCAGCACCGTGAGCTCGCCGAGCGTGATGTCGGCCCCGGTGGCCTCGATCAGGAAGCCCGCGCTGCGAGTCATGGGGCCGCCGACCACCACATGGCGCCAGGAGTCGTCGAGGGTGTGCCCGAGCGTCCGGAAGATCTCGACCTCGACGTCCCACCAGAACCCCTCGGTGTCCACCAGGGTGCCGTCCATGTCCAGGAGCACGGCCTGCAGCGCTGAGCCTTCGGCCGTACGGGTACCGAGCGCGGGAACCGTAGTGGTCATCCTGGCGCACCTCCTTGAGGGACGAGAAGGCCGGTTCCCTCAGGGGGAACCGGCCTGCTGTGGACCGTCCAGTGTACGACGGCGTCAGGTGAAACGCCTGTTGGTTGTGGGGGCCCGCTGACTCGCCTCGCGCCGGGTCACCTCGCGTTGAAGTACTTCGCCTCCGGGTGGTGGATCACGATCGCGTCCGTGGACTGCTCGGGGTGCAGCTGGAACTCCTCCGAGAGGTGGACGCCGATGCGCTCGGGCTCCAGGAGCTCGGCGATCTTGGCGCGGTCCTCCAGGTCGGGGCAGGCGCCGTAGCCGAGGGAGAAGCGGGCACCGCGGTACTTGAGGTCGAACATGTCCTCGATGGCCGAGGGGTCCTCACCGGCGAAGCCGAGCTCGGAGCGGACGCGGGCGTGCCAGTACTCGGCGAGGGCCTCGGCCAGCTGCACGGACAGGCCGTGCAGTTCGAGGTAGTCGCGGTAGGAGTTCGACTCGAAGAGCTTGGCCGTCTCCTCGCCGATGCGGGAGCCGACCGTGACGACCTGGAGGCCGACGACGTCCCGCTCGCCGGACTCCTCGGGCCGGAAGAAGTCGGCCAGGCACAGCCGCCGTCCGCGGCGCTGGCGCGGGAAGGTGAAGCGGGTGCGCTCGTTGCCCTGTTCGTCCAGGAGGATCAGGTCGTCGTCCTTGGACACACAGGGGAAGTAGCCGTAGACGACGGCCGCTTCGAGCAGGTTGTCGGTCTGGAGCTTGTCCAGCAGTCCGCGCAGCCGGGGCCGGCCCTCGGTCTCGACGAGTTCCTCGTACGTCGGTCCGTCGCCCGCACGGGCCTGCTTCAGGCCCCACTGACCCTTGAACAGGGCGCCCTCGTCCAGCCAGGAGGCGTACTCCTTGAGCTGGATGCCCTTGATGACACGGGTGCCCCAGAAGGGCGGGGTGGGCACCGGGTTGTCGACGGCGACGTCCGAGCGGACGTGGCCCTCCTCCGGGCGCTCCTCGACGACCGTCGGTGCGGTGGCGCGCACCCGGCGCTGCTTGAGCTCCGGCAGCACGGCCCCCGGCACTCCTCGCTTGACCCCGATGAGCGCGTCCATCAGGCGAAGGCCCTCGAACGCGTCCCGGGCGTAGCGGACTTCGCCCTCGTAGATCTCGTGCAGGTCCTGCTCGACGTACGCCCTCGTCAGGGCGGCGCCACCGAGGATGACCGGGTACTCGGCGGACAGACCGCGCTGGTTGAGCTCCTCCAGGTTCTCCTTCATGATCACCGTGGACTTGACCAGCAGGCCCGACATGCCGATGACGTCGGCCCGGTGTTCCTCGGCGGCGTCCAGGATCGCGGAGACCGGCTGCTTGATGCCGAGGTTGACGACGTTGTAGCCGTTGTTGGACAGAATGATGTCGACGAGGTTCTTGCCGATGTCGTGCACGTCGCCGCGCACGGTCGCCAGCACGATGGTGCCCTTGCCCTCGGCGTCCGACTTCTCCATGTGCGGTTCGAGGTAGGCGACCGCGGTCTTCATGACCTCGGCGGACTGGAGCACGAACGGCAGCTGCATCTGGCCGGAGCCGAACAGCTCGCCGACCACCTTCATGCCGTCGAGCAGCGTCTCGTTGACGATGTCGAGGGCGGGGCGGGTCTGGAGGGCCTCGGCGAGGTCGGCCTCGAGGCCGTTCTTCTCGCCGTCGATGATGCGCCGCTTGAGTCGCTCGTCCAGGGGCAGCGCGGCCAGTTCCTCGGCCTTGCCCGCCCTCAGCGACTTGGTGGTGGCGCCCTCGAACAGCGCCATCAGCTTCTGGAGGGGGTCGTAGGCTGGTTCGTCGCCCTGCTGGGCGATGCGCCGGTCATAGATAAGGTCGAGGGCGGTGGTGACCTGCTCCTCGTCGAAGCGCGCGATGGGGAGGATCTTCGACGCGTGCACGATCGCCGAGTCCAGGCCCGCCTTGACGCACTCGTCGAGGAAAACCGAGTTGAGCAGGATGCGGGCGGCCGGGTTGAGGCCGAAGGAGATGTTCGACAGGCCCAGCGTGGTCTGCACGTCGGGGCGGCGGCGCTTGAGCTCCCGGATCGCCTCGATGGTGGCGATGCCGTCCTTGCGGGACTCCTCCTGGCCGGTGCAGATGGTGAAGGTCAGGGCGTCGATGAGGATGTCCGACTCGTGGATGCCCCAGTTCGTCGTCAGGTCCTCGATGAGCCGTTCGGCGATGGCGACCTTGGTCTCGACGGTACGGGCCTGGCCCTCCTCGTCGATGGTCAGCGCGATCAGCGCCGCGCCGTGCTCCTGCGCCAGCCGGGTGACCTTCGCGAAGCGGGACTCGGGGCCGTCGCCGTCCTCGTAGTTGACGGAGTTGATGACGGCCCGGCCGCCGAGCTTCTCCAGGCCGGCGCGCAGGACCTCGACCTCGGTGGAGTCCAGGACGATGGGCAGCGTGGAGGCGGTGGCGAAGCGTCCGGCGAGTTCCTGCATGTCCGCGACGCCGTCCCGGCCGACGTAGTCGACGCACAGGTCGAGCATGTGGGCGCCCTCGCGGATCTGGTCGCGGGCCATCTCCACACAGTCGTCCCAGCGGCCCTCCAGCATGGCCTCGCGGAACTTCTTCGAGCCGTTGGCGTTGGTGCGCTCGCCGATCGCCATGTACGCGGTGTCCTGGCGGAACGGGACGGTCTGGTAGAGGGAGGCGGCGCCGGGTTCGGGGCGCGGGTCACGGGCGGTCGGGGTGAGATCGCGGACCCGCTCGACGACCTGGCGCAGGTGCTCCGGGGTCGTACCGCAGCAGCCGCCGATCAGGGAGAGGCCGTATTCGCGTACGAAGGTCTCCTGGGCGCCGGCCAGCTCAGGTGCCGTCAGCGGGTAGTGCGCGCCGTCCCTGCCGAGCACCGGAAGACCGGCGTTCGGCATGCAGGACAGCGGGATGCGGGAGTGGCGGGCCAGATAGCGCAGGTGCTCGCTCATCTCGGCGGGGCCGGTCGCGCAGTTGAGGCCGATCATGTCGATGCCGAGCGGTTCCAGCGCGGTCAGCGCTGCGCCGATCTCGGAGCCGAGCAGCATGGTGCCCGTGGTCTCGACCGTCACCGAGACGACGAGCGGCAGGACCAGGCCGGTGGCGTCCATCGCGCGGCGGGCACCGAGGACCGCGGCCTTCGTCTGCAGCAGGTCCTGAGTGGTCTCCACGATCAGCGCGTCGGCACCACCGGCGATCATGCCCTCGGCGTTCTGCTGGTAGGCGTCGCGGAGGGTGGTGTACGGGGCGTGGCCCAGAGTCGGCAGCTTGGTGCCGGGGCCCATGGAGCCGAGCACCCAGCGCTGCTGTCCGGTGGACGCCGTGAACTCGTCCGCCACCTCGCGGGCGATACGCGCACCGGCCTCCGACAGCTCGTACACGCGCTCGGGAATGTCGTACTCACCGAGCGCCGAGTGGTTGGCGCCGAAGGTGTTCGTCTCCACACAGTCCACGCCCACCTCGAAGTAGGCCTCGTGGACGGAACGGACGATGTCGGGGCGGGTGAGGTTCAGAATCTCGTTGCAGCCCTCGAGGTTCTCGAAGTCCTCGAGCGTCGGGTCCTGCGCCTGCAGCATCGTGCCCATCGCGCCGTCGGCCACCACGACACGCTCGGCGAGCGCCTCGCGGAGCGCGGCGATGCGGGTCCGGTTCTCGGCAAGCTCTGACGAAAGGGACGGGTTCGGCAACGAAGCCATGAAGGTGCTCCCTGAAGTGCGACGGCTGTCGGCTTTGCGCTTCCCATGGAAGGCGCACGCCGTCAGGGTAGCCCGAGCACCGTCACAGGGTCAGGGGCGTCCACGGGGCGGACGGGCGTGGCGGGTGCGTCCGGGGTGTTAAGACAGACCGAACATGTTGCGACGACCCATTAGCGGGAGCTCGGCAACGAACGGTAGTGTTCGACATTGCCGAACGGCGGTAGCGGAGGCGCACGCTGTCGGTCGAAGGGGACGGAGGCAGCACGGCGATGGCACGGAACATCCAGTCGCTCGAACGGGCGGCGGCGATGCTGCGGCTCCTGGCGGGCGGCGAGCGGCAGCTCGGTCTGTCCGACATCGCCTCCTCGCTGGGCCTGGCCAAGGGTACGGCCCATGGCATCCTGCGCACCCTCCAGCAGGAGGGCTTCGTCGAACAGGACAGCGTCTCGGGGCGTTACCAGCTGGGCGCCGAGCTGTTGCGGCTCGGCACCACCTATCTCGACGTGCACGAGCTGCGCGCGCGGGCGCTGGTGTGGACCGACGACCTGGCCCGCTCCAGCGGCGAGAGCGTCTACCTGGGTGTGCTGCACCAACACGGCGTGCTGATCGTGCACCATGTGTTCCGGCCCGACGACAGCCGTCAGGTGCTGGAGGTCGGGGCCATGCAGCCGCTGCACTCCACGGCCCTGGGCAAGGTCCTGTCGGCCTACGACCCGGTGGCGCACAGCGAGGTCCTGGAGGCCGAGCGGAAGACGTTCACGGCCCGTACGACGGTCGAACCGGAGCAGTTCGAGGGCGTCCTCGACCTGACCCGCGCGCGCGGGTACGCCGACGACGTCGAGGAGACATGGACGGGCGTCGCCTCGGTCGCGGCACCCATCCACAACCGGCGGCGCATGCCGGTGGGCGCGGTGGGCATCGCGGGAGCCGTGGAGCGGATCTGCCGGGACGGCGAGCTGCGCCCCGAGCTGATCGCGGCGGTGCGGGACTGCGCCCGCGCGGTCTCCCGGGACCTGGGAGCCGGACGGTTCTGACACCCCGAACGACGAGCTGAACCCCGTACGACAACAGGCCGGTACGTGTCCTACGTACCGGCCTGTTTTGGCATGTACGCGCGGGCCGCCGAGGCCTCTCAAGATCGATAACTCACAGCGATCAATAACGATCGTGTTTTCGATAACGGACCTCTTGACGAGCTGGTAACCCCAGGGCAAGACTCCCGTCCATCGGTCGGCATTGTCGAACACCTACCGGCAATAAGCGTTAGAGTGTGACAGTGCCATGGGCCGGCATCGCCCTCACCCCCGAGGGCGCGAACCACCGGTGGGACCCGGGGTTCGCCTTCCCCTGGACGAAGGACAAAGGAGTCGCGGGTGTCCAGCTCCGACATCTTCATCGGCGAGACCATAGGTACCGCCATACTCATCCTGCTCGGCGGTGGCGTCTGTGCCGCCGTCACGCTGAAGGCCTCCAAGGCCAGAAACGCCGGCTGGCTCGCCATCGCCTTCGGGTGGGGCTTCGCGGTCCTCACGGCGGTCTACACCTCCGCGCCGCTGTCCGGCGCACACCTGAACCCGGCCGTGACGCTGGCGCTGACCATCAAGGACGGCGGCTGGAACAACCTGCCGGTGTACTGGGGCGGCCAGCTGCTCGGCGCGATGATCGGCGCCACGCTGGTCTGGGTCGTGTACTACGGACAGTTCCACGCGCACCTGACCGACCCCGACATCGTCGGGGCCGCGGACGCGCAGGCCGCTGGTGCCAAGGCCGTCGAGGCGGAGGAGAAGGGCGCGGGCCCCGTGCTCGGCATCTTCTCCACCGGTCCCGAGATCCGCAACGCGGTGCAGAACCTCGCCACGGAGATCATCGCCACCGTCGTGCTGGTGCTCGCGGTTCTCACGCAGGGTCTCAACGACAAGGGCAACGGCCTCGGCCCGCTGGGCGCCCTGATCACCGCGCTGGTGGTTGTCTCCATCGGTCTCTCCCTCGGTGGACCCACCGGTTACGCGATCAACCCGGCCCGTGACCTCGGCCCGCGCATCGTGCACGCGCTGCTCCCCCTGCCGAACAAGGGCGGCTCCGACTGGAGCTACGCCTGGGTTCCGGTCGTCGGTCCGCTGATCGGCGGCGCGATCGCCGCAGGCCTCTACAACGTCGCCTTTGCTTAAAGCCCCGAGGCCTTCGGGCCTCGGGCCCTCTTTGAACCGCAAGGTTTTCCGAGCCGTAAGCAATACGCCGTCAGGCTGTGAGCAATACGCCGTGAGCCAGCCCCTTTCATACGGAACCTTCAGGAGCACACCGTGACCGACGCACACACCGCCGGCCCCTTCATCGCCGCGATCGACCAGGGCACCACGTCCAGCCGCTGCATCGTCTTCGACCGCGACGGACGCATCGTCTCCGTCGACCAGAAGGAGCACGAGCAGATCTTCCCGAAGCCGGGCTGGGTCGAGCACAACGCCGCCGAGATCTGGACCAACGTCCAGGAAGTCGTGGCCGGGGCCATCGAGAAGGCCGGCATCACCCGTGACGACATCAAGGCCATCGGCATCACCAACCAGCGCGAGACCACCGTGCTGTGGGACAAGAACACCGGTGAGCCCGTCCACAACGCCATCGTCTGGCAGGACACCCGCACCGACGCGCTCTGCAAGGAGCTCGGCCGCAACGTGGGCCAGGACCGCTTCCGCCGCGAGACCGGCCTGCCGCTCGCGTCCTACTTCGCCGGCCCCAAGGCCCGCTGGCTGCTCGACAACGTCGACGGTCTGCGCGAGCGCGCCGAGGCCGGGGACATCCTCTTCGGCACCATGGACACCTGGGTCATCTGGAACCTGACGGGCGGTGCGAACGGTGGCCACCACGTCACCGACGTCACCAACGCCTCCCGCACCATGCTGATGAACCTGCACACCCTGGCATGGGACGACAAGATCGCCGAGTCCATCGGCGTCCCGCTGGCCATGCTGCCGGAGATCCGCTCCTCCGCCGAGGTGTACGGCGAGGTGACCGGCGGCCGGCTCGGTGAGCTGCTCGGCGGCATCCCGGTCGCCTCCGCGCTCGGCGACCAGCAGGCGGCCCTGTTCGGCCAGACCTGCTTCTCCGAGGGCGAGGCCAAGTCCACGTACGGCACCGGCACGTTCATGCTGATGAACACCGGCGACAAGATCATCAACTCGTACTCGGGCCTGCTCACCACGGTCGGCTACCGCATCGGCGACCAGGCTCCGGTCTACGCCCTCGAGGGTTCGATCGCCGTCACCGGTTCGCTGGTGCAGTGGATGCGCGACCAGATGGGCCTGATCAAGTCCGCCGCCGAGATCGAGACCCTCGCGTCCTCGGTCGAGGACAACGGCGGTGCCTACTTCGTGCCGGCCTTCTCCGGCCTGTTCGCCCCGTACTGGCGCTCCGACGCCCGCGGTGTGATCGCCGGTCTGACCCGGTACGTCACCAAGGCGCACATCGCGCGCGCCGTCCTGGAGGCCACCGCCTGGCAGACCCGTGAGATCACCGACGCCATGACGAAGGACTCCGGCGTCGAACTCACGGCCCTCAAGGTCGACGGCGGCATGACCTCCAACAACCTGCTGATGCAGACCCTGGCCGACGTCCTGGACGCCCCCGTGGTGCGCCCGATGGTCGCCGAGACCACCTGCCTCGGCGCCGCCTACGCCGCCGGTCTCGCCGTCGGCTTCTGGACCAACACCGAGGACCTGCGCGCCAACTGGCGCCGGGCCGCGGAATGGACCCCCAACATGGACGCGGAGATCCGCGACCGTGAGTACAAGAGCTGGCTCAAGGCCGTGGAGCGGACCATGGGCTGGATCGAAGACGAGAACTGACAAGGAGTAACAACCCGCAATGACCAGTCAGTCCACCCTGCAGTCCGTGCCTGCCCTCGGTACGCACCCGGCCTCCGGCTCCAACCCGAGCCGCGCCGAGACCCGGGAGCAGCTCTCCAAGGCGACGTACGACCTTCTCGTGATCGGCGGCGGCATCCTGGGCATCTCCACCGCCTGGCACGCCGCGCAGTCCGGTCTGCGGGTGGCTCTGGTCGACGCCGGCGACTTCGCCGGCGCCACCTCCTCCGCCTCCTCCAAGCTGCTCCACGGCGGTCTGCGCTACCTGCAGACCGGCGCGGTGAAGCTGGTGGCGGAGAACCACTTCGAGCGCCGTGCGGTCTCCCGCCAGGTGGCCCCCCACCTGGCGAACCCGCTCACGTTCTACCTCCCCGTGTACAAGGGCGGGCCGCACGGCGCGGCGAAGCTCGGGGCGGGCGTCTTCGCCTACTCCGCACTGTCGGCGTTCGGCGACGGCGTCGGCCATCTGCTCTCGCCGGCCAAGGCGCAGCAGGACGTGCCGGAGTTGCGCACCGAGAACCTCAAGGCCGTGGCCGTGTACGGCGACGACCAGATGAACGACGCGCGCATGGCGCTGATGACGGTCCGCGCGGCCGTCGAGGCGGGTGCGGTCGTCCTCAACCACGCGGAGGTGACCGGCCTGCGCTTCACCAAGGGCCGGGTCACGGGCGCGGACCTCAAGGACGGTACGAACGGCGCGGAGTTCGGGGTCAACGCGCGCCTCGTCCTCAACGCCACCGGCCCCTGGGTCGACCACCTGCGCAAGCTGGAGGACCCGAACGCGGCGCCCTCCATCCGCCTGTCCAAGGGCGCGCACCTGGTTCTCAAGCGCACCTCCCCCTGGAAGGCCGCGCTCGCGACCCCGATCGACAAGTACCGCATCACCTTCGCCCTCCCCTGGGAGGACATGCTGCTGCTCGGCACGACCGACGAGGAGTACGAGGGCGACCCGGCGGACGTCTCGGTCACCGAGAAGGACATATCCCAGATCCTGGACGAGGCCGCGTTCTCCATCCGCGACCAGCAGCTCTCCCGTGATCTGATCACCTACTCCTTCGCCGGTCTGCGGGTGCTGCCCGGCGGCCCCGGCGACACCTCGAAGGCCAAGCGCGAGACGGTCGTCACGGAGGGCCGTGGCGGGATGCTGTCCGTCGCGGGCGGCAAGTGGACCACCTTCCGGCACATCGGCCGTACGGTCATGAAGAAGCTGGAGTCGCTGCCGGGCCACCCGCTGGGCGAGGACTTCGAGCCGATCTCCGAACTGCCGAAGAAGCTGCCGCTGCCGGGTGTCGCCAACCCGCGCGCGGTCGCCCACCGGCTGCTCGTCGACGGCCCTGCGCCCGGCCCCCGTATGGGCGCCGACACCGCCAAGCACCTGGCGACGCACTACGGTTCGCTGGCCTTCGACATCGCACGCCTGGCCAACGAGAGCCCGGAGCTCGGCGAGCGCGTCCACCCGGACGCCCCGGAGATCTGGGCGCAGGTCGTGTGGGCCCGCGACCACGAGTGGGCCGAGACGACGGACGACGTGCTGCGCCGCCGTACGACGCTGACGATCCGCGGGCTCGCCACGGACGAGGTCCGCGGCAAGGTGCAGGACCTGCTCGACAAGAAGTGACCACCCCCTGAGCGGGTGATCCGATCGGTTTGAGGGGCGGCTCCCACGGGGGGAGCCGCCCCTCCGCGTGCGCCGCCACAGCCCGGCGCCCGTCAGCGCAGGAGTGCCTCGACGTCCTCGGTGGACGTCAACTCCCCGCGACGGACGATCAGTTCGCGCCCGAGGAGGAGCGCGCGCCGGGAGGCGGGTACCGGGTCCGGGAGGGTGGTGAGGTCGGTGAGGTGGGCGAAGCCGATGACGCGGCGGCGGCGCGCTCCGCGAACGGGCGGGCGGGCGTCTTCAACATCGGCCTCGCAGGCATGATGCTGATCGGCTGGCTGCTTCACGGCCGTGACCACGAGCCGGTTCACCGGCGGACGGCATCGCGTACGAGGATCTGAAACTCGGCTGCGGCATCGCTCCGGTGCCGCGCCTGCTGAGCGCGGGTGTGACGGTCGGGCTCGGCACGGACGGAGCGGCCGGCTCGAACATGCTGGACATGCTGGACATGCTGGGGGCGGTGCGGCAGGCGGCCCTGGTCCACACACAACCCGTGGTCCACGCTCGCCTACGCCGCGCACTCGGCGGACGTGAGGGACACCGTCGTCTACGGCAGGATCCTGATGCGGGACCGCGTGCTCACGACGCTCGACGAGGCCGCCGCCCTCGCCGATCTGGGGGCTCTCGCCTGATCCGACCGTGGATTGTGTGTCCGTTCGGCCTGGTGACCCCACATAATGGCCCAAGACATCGGATGACTCAGCGACATCCGGAGTGACAGGGAGGTCGGCCATGGCAGTCACCGATGAGGCGATCGAGAAGATCAAGGGCATGATCGTCTCCGGCACGCTGCGCCCCGGCGACCGGCTTCCCAAGGAGAGCGAGCTCGCCGCCGACCTCGGCCTGTCCCGGAACTCCCTTCGGGAGGCGGTGCGCGCGCTCTCGCTGATCCGCATCCTGGACGTACGTCAGGGCGACGGCACGTACGTCACCAGCCTGGATCCCCAGCTCCTCCTGGAGGCGCTGAGCTTCGTCGTCGACTTCCACCGGGACGACACGGTGCTCGAGTTCCTCGCCGTGCGCCGGATCCTGGAGCCCGCCGCGACGGCGATGGCAGCCTCGAGGATCAGCGAGCAGCAACTGCAGGCCCTGACCTCCCAGCTGGACGCGCTGGGCGCCGCCCCCTCGGTGGAGGAGCTCGTCGCCTGCGACCTGGAGTTCCACCGGGGCATCGTGCAGAGTTCCGGGAACTCGGTCCTGTGCTCGCTGCTGGACGGCCTCTCGGGGCCCACCACCCGGGCCCGGATCTGGCGCGGCCTCACCCAGGAGGACGCGGTCAGCCGCACCCTGCACGAGCACCGGGCGATCCTGTCCGCCCTGCGGGACCGCGACGCGGAGGCGGCCCGCTCGTGGGCGACGGTGCACATCGCGAGCGTGGAGCAGTGGCTGCGCAGCACCCTGTAGAAACAGCTCGGATGACTCGGGGGGGGTGGTTCATGGTGGCGATCACGCGTGTTTCCGGCCCCTCGGTGGGGCAGTGATCCGTTCACTCCCCCGTGCAAGGGGGCTGCGGAGGCCCCCTTGGCACGCCGTAAGGTTGGGGCGTACGTAAGGGGCACGTCGGAAGGAGGCGCTGGGTGATCGAGCTCGAGGGGGTTCCCGAGCTGATCGACCCGGTCATGGTGGCCGCGTTCGAGGGCTGGAACGACGCCGGCGACGCCGCCTCCACCGCGGTCGCGCATCTCGACAGGGAGTGGAAGGGCGAGGTGTTCGCGGCGCTGGACGCCGAGGACTACTACGACTTCCAGGTGAACCGCCCCACGGTGTGGCTGGACGGCGGGGTCCGCAAGATCACCTGGCCGACCACGCGCCTGTCGGTGGTCCGGGTCGGCGGCGAGAAGCCGCGCGATCTCGTGCTGGTCCGCGGGATCGAGCCGTCGATGCGGTGGCGCTCGTTCTGCAACGAGCTGCTCGGCTTCGCGCACGAGCTGGGTGTGGAGCTGGTGGTGATCCTGGGCGCACTGCTCGGTGACACCCCGCACACACGTCCGGTGCCGGTCAGCGGGGTCACCTCCGACCCGGACCTGGCCCGCACGATGGACCTGGAGGAGACCAAGTACGAGGGCCCCACGGGCATTGTCGGCATCCTCCAGGAGGCGTGCACGCACGCGGGAGTACCGGCGGTGTCACTGTGGGCGGCCGTACCGCACTATGTGTCGCAGCCGCCGAACCCGAAGGCGACGCTGGCCCTCCTCAACCGTCTGGAGGACCTGATCGACCTGCGGATCCCGCTGGGCGAGCTGCCCGAGGACGCGCGGGCCTGGCAGCTGGGCGTGGACCAGCTGGCCGCCGAGGACAGCGAGGTCGCCGAGTACGTGCAGACGCTGGAGGAGGCCCGGGACACCGCGGAGCTGCCGGAGGCGTCGGGCGAGGCGATCGCGCGCGAGTTCGAGCGCTATCTGCGGCGGCGGGACGGCGGTCCGGCGGGCCCGGCCCCCGGCGGGCACGCCACGGCCGACGGCAGCGACAGCTCCTCGTATCTGCGGGACAACCCCGGCGGTCGTCCGAAGCCTCCGAAGTCCCCGCGGCCGGAGACCGGCACCGAGGACGAGGACTCCCCGGAGGACTGAGCGGACCGATCGGACAGACCGGACGGATCAGACGGATCGGTCCGCGCAGGCGGAAGCCCGGCCGACGGAAGGGGCGGTGCGCACCTGGCGCACCGCCCCTCCGCGTTCAGTACCCCGCGGTCTCCTCGCGTCAGCGTTCGACGGCGATCACGTCGTACGGGGTGTCCGGCGTCGGGGTGGTCGTGAAGCGGGCGTTGGGCAGGTACAGGCGGTCCCCGTACGCGGCCACGGTGGTCGGCACGTCGAGGTCCTGGTCGGTGAGGCGGTGTTGGAAGACGCCGCTGCGCCCGTCGGGTGAGAGCCGGAAGACGTCGATCGCGTTCTGCATGTTCTGCACCACGTACAGCGTCCGGCCGGTGAGCAGCAGCCCGTCGCCGTTGACGAGGGGCGCCGCGTCGCCGAGGTCGACGAGCCGGGTGACTCCGGTCCTCGGGTCGACCCGGTGCAGGGCGCCGACCCCGGTCTGCACGACGAGCAGGGCGGCACCGTCCGGGGTCCGCGTGATCCCGTTGGCGTTGATCGTGGCGCCGGGCACCTGGCTCCAGTCGCCACCCAGGGGGAGCCGTACGACGTCGGCCGCGTCCGGCAGGGCGCCGCCCGGGCCGAGCGGCAGCGCGTACAGCGTGGGCTGGTAGGAGTCGGTGAACCAGACCGCGCGGGGGGTCAGGACCACGTCGTTGACGAAGGTCTCGGGCTCCGTGGCGAGGACGTACGACGCGAGTTCGGCGCCGGTACGGACGTCCACCACGCGGGCACCCGTGCCGACCGTGGCGATGAACAGCCGCCCCCTGCCGTCGAGTTTGAGCCCGGCCGCCGCCGTACCCGGCCCCGGGGCGATGGTCCGGCCCTGTCCGGTGCGCAGATCGGCGCGGTAGACCGAACCGTCGGCGATGGATCCGAGGTAGGCGTACGGACCGCCGCCGATGGTGATGCCCTCCGGGCGGATGCCGTTCGGCAGATGTATGACGGTGGGTAACGACTTCTCTGCTGCCCAGGCCGGGCCGGCCGAGGACCCGGCGAGCGCGGCGCCGGCGAGCGCGGCACCGGCGGTGAGCAGTCTTCGGCGACTGGGACGGTCTTCGAACGAACGGTGCGTGGATGTCACGGTGCGTCCTTCCGGGCGGGACCGGGAGTTGACCGGTCCAGCGATCAACTGTCCCTGCCACCCCACCACATGACACCTGACTCCGCAGCCTTTGGCCTGTTTGCTGCGTGACATCTGTTTCAGGACGGATTGCACAGGTTTCCCAATTCAACTTGTTTTCAAACCGAGTTGGCGAAGCCGGGGTGGACGAGTCGCCTTGGGCGTGCCAGGTTGTGCCCCGAAGGCGCGGCCCGGGGACGGGACATGGCAGCACCCGCAGGACCGAACCGAGAGGAGCGGTACGCGATGACCGACCAGGTACAGCCGACACAGGGCCCGGGAACGGCCGGGCCGGGACCCGACGGAGCGGGGTTCACCTACCGGGGAGCCGAGCAGGAGCTGATCGTCGTCGCACGCCCCGAGGCCCGGCTGCGCGCCGGTGCCGAGGGCGTCCGCTCGGCGACGGGCTCGGACGTGTCGGCCCTCAACATGTTCCTCAGTGACGAACAGCTCGCCCTGGAGCCGCTGTTCGGCGGCGAGGAACGACTGCGGCAGTCCGAGGTGGCGGACGGCGGGGGCGGAAACGACCTCGCGCTCTTCTACCGGGTGCGCGGCGTCGAGAGCCGCGCCCAGGAGCTGCGTTCACGGATCGCCGCGCTGCCGGAGATCGACACGGCGTACGTGAAGCCCGGCGCCGTCCCCGCCTCGGTGGGGTCGGCCGGGCGGACCGCACAGGACTCGGCGGGCCCGGACGACGGCCGGCGGACGAAGGAAGGAGCGCCGGTCACCCCGGACTTCACCGGCCGCCAGGGCTATCTGCGGCCGGCGCCCGAGGGCATCGACGCCCACTGGGCCTGGCAGCGGCCGGGCGGTACGGGCCAGGGCGTGACGGTGATCGATGTGGAGGGGGCGTGGCAGCTGGGCCACGAGGACCTGGCCGCGAAGCTCGCGGGCGTGGTCGTCGGCACCCCGCTGACGGACCTCGCCTGGCGCAACCACGGCACCGCCGTCATCGGGGTGATCGGCGGCGACCGCGACGAGCGCGGGATCACCGGCATCGCGCCGGACGCGGTGACCGCGGCCGCGTCCTTCCAGGGCATGGGCACGGCGGCCGCGATCCACGCGGCGGCCGAACGGCTGGGCCCCGGTGACATCATCCTGGTCGAACTGCACGCCCCAGGGCCGCGGTTCGACTTCGAGGAGCGCGACGACCAGCAGGGTTACATCCCGATCGAGTGGTGGCCCGACAACTTCGCGGCCATCCGGTACGCGACCGCCAAGGGGGTGCTCGTCGTGGCGGCCGCGGGCAACGGCGCCGAGTCGCTCGACGACGCGGTGTACGAGCGGCGCCCCGCCGAGTTCCCCGCGTGGTGGCGCAACCCCTTCAACGCCGCCAACCCGTCCTCCGGCGCGGTGCTGGTCGGCGCGGGCGCACCGCCGCCCGGCACGCACGGCCGCGACCACGGCCCGGACCGCTCCCGCCTCGCCTTCTCCAACTACGGGGCGCGGGTGGACGCACAGGGCTGGGGGCGCGAGGTCACGACCACCGGCGGCTTCTGGGACCGGCCCGGCGATCTGCAGGGCGGTGCCGAGGAGATCGGCTGGTACACGGACACGTTCTCCGGGACCTCCTCCGCCTCCCCGGTGGTGGTCGGCGCCCTGGCCGCGCTGCAGGGCATGCTCAAGGCGGCGGCCCAGGAACCGATGTCCCCGGAGCGTGCCCGCGCGGTGCTGCGGGCCACCGGCTCCCCGCAGCAGGACGCGCCGGGCCGACCCGCCTCCCAGCGGATCGGCAACCGGCCGGACATCAAGGCGGCGGTCACCCGTCTGCTGCCGGAGGCGGTCGGCTCGGGCCAGGCCGAACGGTACTGGGACGAGCTGCTGCCGTACCCGCGCGAACTCCCGCCCAGGCTCCGGCTGTTCGTGGCCGGTGACTGGCGCAACCTCAACAACCCCTCCCCTGAGATCCGTCAGGCGGTGCACTCCGCCTTCGCGGGCGGACGGCCCGACGTACGTGTCTGGTTCTCGGAGGACGAGATCGTCGGTCTGGTGGTCACGGGCTGACGTATCCGAGGGCGTAGCCGCAAGTCAACGATTCGATGATTCACGGAAGGTGGCACCCGTATGAGCACCACCCCGCAGATGAGTCAGCAGCAAGGGCACCAGCAGGGCATCCAGCAAGGCATCCAGCTGGGGCAGCAGGGACCGAGCACGGCGCCGCCCCAGCAGTTCGGACAGCAGCAGCCCATGGCGTTCGGACCGCAGCAGCCCATGGCGTTCGGACCGCAGTTGCAGCAGCCGTTCGGGCAGCTGCAGAACCCGCAGCACCAGAACCCGCAGCAGCAGAACCCGCAGCAGCACATCCCGCTGCAGCAGATTCCGCAGCACCTCCAGCAGCAGCTCCAGCAGATGGGGCAGCAGCAGCCGTTCCAGCAGCTGCTCCAGCAGCTCGGCGGGCAGCAGCAACAGCAGCAGGCGCAGGTCCTGACGAGCGGGATCGCCCAGCACTTCTGGGACGTGGTCACCCCGCTCCCCGGCCAGCCGTCGATCCTCTACCTGTTCATCGACAACGCCTGGCGCCCCCTGGTGAACCCCAACCAGGTCACCCACGACGAGGTCCAGCAGGCCTTCGCCTACGGGCAGCAGGTCATCGGCGTCTACGACGCCAACAGCAACGCCGTGCAGGCCGTCATCGTGAACAAGTGACGCTCTGAGAACGAAGAACGAAAGGGCGCCGGGCGGTACGACCGCCCGGCGCCCCACACGTACGAGAGGAACTACAGGGCCACGCCCAGGAGGGCGTCCACGGCGCGCGAGACGACGCCGGGGGCGCCCTCGTCCGTACCGCCCGTCTCACGCTGGAGCGCCGCCCAGCGGTCGACCGCGGCGAGCGCGGCCGGTGCGTCCAGGTCGTTCGCGAGGGCCTCGCGGATCTCCTCGACCAGCGCCTCGGCGGACGGCCCGTCGGGACGCGACACCGCCGCCCGCCAGTTCTCCAGACGGGCGACCGCGTCCGCGAGGACGGTGTCCGTCCACTCCCAGTCGGCGCGGTAGTGGTGCGCGAGGAGGGCGAGGCGGATGGCGGCGGGGTCGACGCCGTCGCGCCGGAGCTTCGACACGAAGACGAGGTTGCCCCTGGACTTCGACATCTTCTCGCCGTCGAGGGCGACCATGCCGGCGTGCACGTACGCCTTGGCCATCGGGAACTCGCCGGTGAGCACCTGGGCGTGCGAGGCGCCCATCTCGTGGTGCGGGAAGGCGAGGTCGGAGCCGCCACCCTGGACGTCGAAGCCCATCCCGAGGTGGTCGAGGGCGATGGCGACGCACTCGATGTGCCAGCCGGGCCTGCCGCGGCCGAGCGAGCCCCCGTCCCAGCTGGGCTCCCCCTCCCGCGCCGCCATCCAGAGCATCGGGTCGAGCGGGTTCTTCTTGCCCGGACGGTCCGGGTCGCCGCCCCGCTCGGCGGAGAGCAGGCGCATGGCGGCGGCGTCCAGGTTGGACACCTTGCCGAAGTGGGGGTCGGACTCGACGGAGAAGTAGACGTCCCCTTCGAGTTCGTACGCCGCGCCCGCGTCCCGCAGCCGCTCGACGAGCGGCACGATGCCGGGTATCGCCTCGACGGCGCCTATGTAGTGCCGCGGCGGCAGCATCCGCAGGGCGGTCATGTCCTCACGGAAGAGGGCGGTCTCCTTCTCGGCGAGTCCCACCCAGTCGACGCCGTCGCGCTCCGCCCGCTCCAGGAGCGGGTCGTCGACGTCGGTCACGTTCTGGACGTAGTGAACCTGCCGCTTGGTGTCGAGCCACACGCGCTGAACGAGGTCGAACGCGTTGTAGGTCGCCGCGTGACCCATGTGGGTCGCGTCGTACGGCGTGATGCCGCAGACGTAGATACGGGCGACGGGACCGGGGTCGAGTGTGACGAGGCCGCCGGTCGCGGTGTCGTGGATCTGGAGGTCGCGGCCCTCACCAGGCAGGGCGGGGACCTCAGAAGCGGGCCAGGCATGCATGTCATGAGCCTAACCGGACGGAACTTGCGTATACGAACCGGACCAGCCCTGATGACGCGGAAGACCCTCTTGCGCAACGCCCGAGGGTGTGCGTCACCCGGTCCTTCGGGGGTGAGGCCGCCGTACGACGGCACAACCCACCGCCCAGGGCCACCCGCCGAGGCAGCGGGTCTCGCGGCCGCCGGCCGTGGCTACGGGCGCGCACCACCGAAACCGGCGCCCCACGTCCCACACGTGTGCCACACCACACCCACGGCTGCCGCCCCCAACGACGCGGACACCGCGAGCTCGGCCCGGTCGGCGTACCCGGTGCGAGGTGAGCCCGGCCCTCGGACGGTCGAAGGGGTTCACACCGGTGGCCAGGGGATCGCCGGCCACTCCCCGCTCGGCTCCGGGTGTTTCCCCGAGGCGAGCATCGCCTCCACGCGCGCGCGTGTGGCGTCGATCTCGGCGGTGGTGATGAGTTCGGCCAACCGGGTGGCGAGCGGCGCGCCCGGCGCCAGGCCGTCCCGCAGGGAGGCGAGGACCTCGACCGCCTCCGGCGTCAGCGACTCCCCCGCCCAGCCCCACAGCAGCGTGCGCAGCTTGTTCTCGGCGTTGAAGGTGACCCCGTGGTCGATGCCGTACAACCGCCCCTCACCGGCGGGCAGCAGATGCCCGCCCTTGCGGTCGGCGTTGTTGATCACGGCGTCGAGCACGGCGAGCCGTCGCAGCCGGACGTCGTCAGCGTGCACGAGCAGCGCCGTCTCCCCCTCACCGACCTCGGCGAAGCCGATCGCCTTCCAGCCCGCCTCGGGCTCCTCGGCCTCCACCAGGGCCAGCAGCCCGTCCCCGTCGGCCTCGGGCAGGGCCTCGATCCACAGCTGGCACATGCCCTCGCCGTAGGGCCCGTCGCGCAGCACGGTGGTGGGTACCAGACCCCAGCCCGTGGCTTCGGAGACCTCGTACGCGGCCACCTCACGCTGGGCGAGGGTCCCGTCGGGGAAGTCCCACAGGGGCCGCTCCCCGGCGACCGGCTTGTAGACGCAGGTTGCGTCCCGGCCCTCGTACGAAACGGAGCAGTACAGCACCGCGTTCGAGGCCTCACGGATCCGTCCGCGCACCTTCAGCTCGCCCAGGGCGAGCAGCTCGGCCGTGGTCACGCTCCGCGGCGGTATCCGTTCTGGCGCGGACATACGTGTCCTTCCGGGTCGAGCGGGAGGCTGCACAGCGGGCAGGGCGGCCGGCCCGCGTTGACGACATCGAGGGCGCGCTTGGCGAAGGCCCTGGCCTGCGCGCCGGTGAGCCGGACGCGGAGCATCGGCGGACCGTTCTCCTCGTCCTGAAGCAACCTTTCCTCGGCCTCGGCGAGGTCCTCGTCGGTGTCGGCGTCGAGTTCCACGAGGGCCTGCGCCTCGACGATCATGCGCTGTTCGTCACCGTCCCAGGCCAGCGCCATCGTGCCGACCCGGAACTCCTCCTCCACCGGGGTGTCGAGAGGAGCGGTGTCGGACACCTCGGTGGGGGCCACGGCCGGGACGGGTGCGCTGCCGCCGGTGCGCCGTACGACCTCGTCGAGGAGCTCGTCCATACGTTCGGCGAGCGCCGCGACCTGGGTCTTCTCCAGGGCGACGCTGGTCACCCGGGGGCCTGAGGAGGCCTGCAGGAAGAAGGTACGGCGCCCGGGCAACCCGACCGTACCGGCCACGAAACGGTCCGGGGGGTCGTAGAGGAACACCTGACGGGACACGTCCTGTCTCCATTGGAATCGGCATGTGGACCGGCTGACTGCCTGGGCCCTCATCGGCTGCTGACAACTTGCTGACAACTACTGCGCTGCTTCGACCGCTTCACCCTACTGCGGCCGACGATCACGGTGCGCCCGCACCGCCCCCGACCGGGGCGTCGCCGCTGGGGGGCTCCTCGCGCGGCGCCAGGGAGGCGAGGTCGCCGGTGTCCCCGAGGCGCACAAGGAAGGGACGCAGTCGTGTGTAACGGATCGCGGTGATGGAACACGGTTCTACAGAGATCCGCTGGAAGAGGTCGAGATGAAGTCCGAGTGCGTCCGCGACGAGGGACTTGATGATGTCGCCGTGCGAGCACATGACGTAGAGCGCGTCGCCGCCGTGGTCGCGCTCCACGCGCGCGTTCCACTCGCGCACCGCTTCGGCCGCCCGCGTCTGCATGGCCCGCATCGATTCTCCGCCGGGGAACGCGGCCGCGGACGGATGCGCCTGTACGACCTCCATCAACGGCTCGTCCCTCAGCTCGGCGAGCTTGCGGCCGGACCAGTCTCCGTAGTGCGCCTCACCGATCCGCTCGTCGGTGTGCACGCGCAGCTCGGGGCGGGCGTCGAGCAGCGGCTGCACGGTCTCCTGGCAGCGCTGCAGGGGGCTGGTGACGACTTCGGAGATCGGCAGCGCGGCGAGCCGGCCGGGCAGCGCCGCGGCCTGCTGGGCGCCACGCTCGTCGAGGGCGACGCCGGGTGTCCAGCCGGCGAGCAGCCCAGCGGTGTTGGCGGTCGAACGTCCGTGCCGTACGAGAATCAGGGTGGGCATGCGGCCCAGCGTAAACGGGTGGCTCGGGGCCCCGGAGGGGCCTGTGGACAACGGCGGCCGGAGTGCGGTGGCGGCCGGGCGACGGAAGAATACCCTCCGTGATCGTCGACTGCGCCATCTACCACCACGGGCGCCGGACGGAGGGCCCCGAGGACCTCTCCGACGCCCTGGATCTGGCACGCGCCGAGGGCGACGCGTTCATCTGGATCGGGCTGTACGAGCCGACGGAGCAGGAGTTCGACCTCGTCACCGAGGAGTTCAGGCTGCACCCGCTGGCGGTCGAGGACGCCCTCAAGGCGCATCAGCGGCCCAAGCTGGAGATGTTCGACGATTCGCTGTTCGTGGTCCTGAAGCCGGTCGCGTACGAGGCGGAGAGCGATGTCGTCACCACCGGCGAGGTGATGGTGTTCATCGGGGACTCCTTCGTGGTGACCGTCCGGCACGGGGAGTGCTCGCCTCTCGCGCGGGTGCGCCGCCGGCTGGAGGAGGACCCCGAGATGCTGCAGCACGGGCCGACGGCGGTGCTCTACTCGATCGCCGACGCGACGGTCGACCACTACCTGGAGGTGGCGACCGAGCTCCAGACGGACCTGGAGAAGCTGGAGGCGGAGGTCTTCTCGCCGAGTGGCGGCGGTTCGCGGCACACCGCGTCCAAGATCTACACGTTCAAGCGGCAGATCCTGGAGTTCCGGCGGGCGACGGGCCCGTTGACCGTTCCGCTGACCCGGCTCTCGGGCTCGGGCACCGCCGGCGCCCCGGTGCCGTTCGTGAACGAGAAGGCGCAGCCCTTCTTCCGTGACGTCAACGACCATCTGGCCCGTGTGAACGAGTCGGTGGAGAGCCTGGACCGGCTGGTCTCGGACATCCTCTCGGCGCATCTCGCGCAGATGAGCGTGCGCCAGAACGACGACATGCGGAAGATCTCGGCGTGGGCGGCCATGGCCGCGGTCCCCACGATGATCGCCGGCATCTACGGCATGAACTTCGACCACATGCCCGAGCTGCACTGGCTCTGGTCGTACCCGGCGGTGATCCTGGCGATGGCGGCGCTGGAATTCCTGCTGTACCACCTCTTCAAGCGGCGGGGCTGGCTGTGACCGGCGTGCGACCAGGTGTGCGACACGCGGAGGGTTCGCGACCGCGGGTCACACCACCTCCGGTGCGGGCGTCGCGGGGCCGCCCAGGGCGTCACGGTGTTCCGGCATCTTCAGGGAGACCATGCGGCGCCAGCCCGCGGCGCGCTCGTAGGCGTAGAGGGTGTAAATGGCCGCGGTGAGCGTCGCCGCCCTGGCCCTCGACCAGCCGAGGATGCGACCCATGTGGGCCATCACGGCGAGACTGACGTCCCGGTAGACGCGGATCTCGGCGAGCGCGTACGCGCGCAGCGTCCGTTGGATGGCGCGGCCGTGTCCGTCGGACGCGAGGCGGAGCAGCTCCTCGTGGCAATAGGCGAGGTGCCTGTCCTCGTCCTCGGAGATCATCCGGACCGCGCGACCGATGTCGGGATGGTCGGCGAAGTGGCGGCGCAGCAGCCTCATCTGCTCGGAGGCACGCTGTTCGGTGACCCTGCTGTGGGCGAGGTAGGTGACGATGTCTCGTACGGTGAGTGGCTGTTCGCTCTTCAGCCTGTCGTGCGCGAGGCCGATTCCGTGCCGTTCCAGGAGCATCGTGTAGTCGGTGTCGGCCGGGACCTCGACCGGTGCCAGGCCGCGCTTGTTCATCAGGGCGTGGAAGATCCGCCCGTGCTTGTCCTCGTCGGCGCCGTGCCGGGTGATCTTCGGGGCGAGTTCGCGTGCGCTCTGCGGGACGAGGGCGGCGATACGGGCGTTCTCCCAGCCGCCCTGCGACTCCCCGCCGGCGGCTATGGAGCAGAAGAGCCGGAACGACTCGTCGTTGTCGAGGATCTCCTGGAACAGACTCTTGGCCGAAAGCATCGATGACACCTTTCTGCAGGGTCCGCAGAAAACGAGTCAAATGGGATGCCGGGGGCCCGGCAACCGATGTGTCGGACAAATGCGCCGAACGAAGGATGACGGGACGGGCCCGGGCGCGTAACCCAGGGCACGCCCGCGCGTTGTTCTCCATGACGGCCGTGGCGGGGAAGACCCCCCGAGCCCCCACCACGGCCGCAGAACTTCTTCCGTCCCTCCGGGGAAGGATTCCGGCGCGTTACGCCAGACCGGCCCGCTCCAGCGCGTCCGAACCGGCGCGGAGCGAGGCGATCCGGTCCTCCAGCGTGAAGCCGGCGGGCGACAGCGTGAGGGTGGTGACGCCCGCCTCCGCGTAGGCCTTCATCCGGTCGGCGATGCGGTCCACGGAGCCGAGCAGGGTGGTCTGGTCGATCAGCGCGTGCGGAACGGCGGCGGCCGCGCCGTCCTTGTCGCCGGACAGGTACTTGTCCTGGATCTCGGCGGCCTCCTTCTCGTACCCCATGCGCTGGGCGAGCTGGTTGTAGAAGTTCTGCTTGCGGCTGCCCATGCCGCCGACGTACAGCGCGGTGTAGGGGCGGAACATGTCGGCGAGCGCCGTCACGTCCTTGTCGGCACCGACGGCGAGCGGCAGCGTCGGACAGACGTCGAAGCCCTCCATGGTCTTGCCGGCCTTCTCGCGGCCCGCGCGCAGATGGCGGAGCGCGGTGTCCTCGAGGTGCTCGGCCGAGGGGAAGATCAGCAGGGCGCCGTCGGCGATCTCGCCGGTCTGCTCCAGGTTCTTCGGGCCGATCGCGGCGATGTACAGCGGGATGTGCTCGCGCTGCGGGTGCACCGTCAGCTTGATCGGCTTGCCGGGACCGTCCGGCAGCGGCAGCGTCCAGTGCTCACCCTCGTACGACAGCCGCTCGCGGGTCATCGCCTTGCGTACGATCTCGACGTACTCGCGGGTGCGGGCCAGCGGCTTGTCGAACTTGACGCCGTACCAGCCCTCGGAGACCTGCGGCCCGGAGACACCGAGGCCGAGGCGGAAGCGCCCGCCGGAGAGCGAGTCGAGCGTCGCGGCGGTCATCGCGGTCATCGCGGGCTGACGGGCCGGGATCTGGAAGATCGCCGAACCGACGTCGATGCGCTCGGTCTTGGCGGCGACCCAGGCGAGCACGGTGGCCGCGTCCGAGCCGTAGGCCTCGGCGGCCCAGCACACCGCGTATCCCAGTCGGTCGGCCTCCTGGGCGACGGCGAGATTGTCCGCGTCCATTCCGCCGCCCCAGTAGCCGAGGTTGATCCCGAGCTGCATGGCCGATCCCCTTACCGATCAGTAACGTCCCTTGTGCCGGAGACCCTAGCGCGCTGGTGGGCGCGGCGGCAGGAACGGGTTCAGGTCTGATCATCCAGGTTGTCCACAGGGCCCCCACGAGGCGAGTTCTGGCCAGTAATCTCGGCGTCCATGGAGCAGAGGCATCTCGGCCGTACCGGCCTGCGTGTGTCCCGGATCGGACTCGGCACCCTCACATGGGGGCGGGACACCGACGAGCACGACGCCGCGGAGCTGTTGAAGGTGTTCTGGGAAGCGGGCGGGAACCTCGTCGACACCGCGGACGTGTACGGGGACGGGGAGTCGGAGTATCTGCTCGGACAGCTCATAGAAGGGCTCGTGCCACGTCGCGACCTGGTCATTTCCACGAAGGCGGGCAGTGTGCCCGACCCGGACCGGCGGTTCGACGGCTCGCGCGGGCATCTCCTGTCGGCACTCGACGCCTCGCTCCAGCGCCTCGGCACGGACTACGTGGATCTGTGGCACGTCCACGCCTTCGACCCGGACACCCCGCTGGACGAGACCCTCCAAGCGCTCGACCTCGCGGTCAGCAGCGGTCGCGCGCGGTACGCGGGGGTGTCCAACTTCTGCGGCTGGCAGCTCGCCAAGGCGGCGACCTGGCAGCTGGCGGCGCCCGGGACACGGACGCGGATCGCGAGTACGCAGATGGAGTACTCCCTGCTCCAGCGCGGCGTGGAGCGGGAGGTGCTGCCCGCGGCGCTCGACCTGGGCGTGGGCCTGCTGCCGTCCTCCCCGCTCGGGCGGGGTGTGCTCACCGGGAAGTACCGGGGCGGCACACCCTCGGACTCCCGGGGCGGCTCGGAGCACCTCGCGCCGTTCGTCGCGCCGTACCTGGACGACACGGCGAGCGGCATCGTGGACGCGGTGACGACGGCGGCGGACGGCCTCGCGGTCACGCCGTTGCAGGTCGCCCTCGCCTGGGTCCGCGACCGGCCGGGTGTCGCCGCCCCGATCGTCGGCGCGCGCAACGCGCAGCAGCTCACGGCCGCGTTGTCAGTGGAGAGCCTTAGTCTTCCTGACGAGATCTGCCGGGCGCTCGACGACGTGTCGGCACCGGTGCACCACTATCCCGATCACGACTGGAGCACGCTGTGAGCACGGAGCCCGAGACCACGGAGGAAGCGGAGCCGGGGACGCCGGGCGCGGGAGCGACCGCCGACCCGCCGACCGCGGACACGGACGCCGGCACGGCCACGGACGCGGGCGCCACGCCCTCCGAGGGCGAGGAGACCACGGTCGAGGGCGGCGCGGAATCCGAAGGCGCGGCGGACGCCACCAAACTGTCCGAGGCAGAGGCCGAGTTGGCGGCGCAGCGGCTGGAGCGGGAGCGGATCGAGCGGCGGAAGGCCCAGAAGCAGGGGCCGATCACGGCCGGGGCCAAGCTCAGCGGGACGGCCGCCGATCTGCTCGCGGCGGTGCGGGCCGTGGAAAGCGGCGAGAAGCCCGTGGCCACCGCCTTCCGTGAGCCCGAGCCGACGCCACGCAGAGCGGTCGCCCCAGAGCCCGTGCAGCGCCCGCAACCGGTGGCCGCCCCTGCCGAGACCTCGGCGGCCCTCGCACCGGAAGCCGTCGCCGCCGTACGCGCCGTACTGGGCGAAGGCGGCGCACCCGACACCCTCGCACCGGGGGCCCTCGCGGCCCTCGGCGAGGGCGCGGACGACCAGCTGCGTGAGGACCCCTGGCAGTTGCTGCGGGTCGCCGGGGTGCGGCCCGAGCAGGCCGACGGGTTCGCCCGCGCGCTGCTCGGCGCGGAGTGCCGCCCGGACGACGAGCGGCGCGGGCGGGCGGTCACCGTATGGCTCCTCGAGCAGGCGGCCCTCGCCGGGCACACCGCCCTCGACGCCCCGGCGCTCGCCGCCGCGCTCGCCCAGCGCGCGGTGCCGGATCCGGACGCGGCCGTGCAGAGCGCCCTCGCGGAGGGCGACGCGCTGGTCTTCCAGGACGCCCTCGACACCGCTCCCCCGGCCCAGGAGGAGGGCGCCGAGGAGTCCGAGGAGCGCCCGGTCCGTGTCCTCATCGGCCTGGAGCGGTACGCGCTGGCCGAGGAGAGCCTCGCCGACGGACTGGCCCGGGTCATGAACTCCGTACCGAAGACGGACGGCTCCGCCGACGGGTGGGAGCGGGCCGCCGCGTCGGCCACCCGCTCCGCCGCGGAGCTGATCCGGGCGGTCGCGGGCCACGGCCTGGTCCTGCACACCGGCGGGCACGCGTCCCAGGCCGAGGCGGCGGCTCTGCTGCACGCCGCGCGCGGGCTCGGCCTGCGCGGCTGGGCCGCCACCCACACGCCGAGCGGCCGCGACGACTTCATGGCCCGTCCGGCGCGGCACGACCCGCTGGACGGCACCTCGGACGGCGGCCCGTCGGGCGACGCCGGGGACGGGCCGGTCACCGGAGTCACCACCGTCGCCGGACTCCTCTCGGGCGCCGAGGGCCCGGGCCGGGACACGGACGGCGCCTTCGCCCTGGACCTCCTGGTCGTCCTGGACGCACCGCAGCTGGACGTCGAGACGGCGGCGATGCTCGCCGAATCGCTGCCGGACGGCGCGCGGCTGGTGCTGAGCGGGGACCCGGGGGTGCTGTGGTCGGCGGGGCCTGGGCGGGTCTTCGCCGATCTGCTCGCCGCCCGGGTGTGCCCGCAGGTGGCCTCGCGGACGCCGGACCCCGGCCCCGTCGGGGAGCTGGTCTCCGGGGTGGGCATCGGCGAGCTCAACCAGGTCGAGGCGCCCGGCAAGGAAGTCGTGATCGTCCCCGTGCGGGACGCCGGCGAGGCGGTGCACCGGACCGTGCAGCTGGTCGCGGACTCGGTGCCGCGCGCCATCGGCATTCCGGCCGAGCAGACACAGGTGATCACCCCGGGGCACGGCGGCGCGGTCGGCACCCGCGCGCTGAACAGCGCGCTCAAGGAGCGGCTGAACCCGGGTCCCGGCCGCTTCGGCGGCTTCGACCCCGGGGACCGCGTCGCCCACTCCCCCGCTCCGGGCCGTACGGCGGTGGGGCACGTGGTGAAGGCCGACGCCGACGGGCTGCACCTGGAGTGCTCGGGTCTGCCCGTCGTCGTACCGAAGGAGCGGGTGGAGCAGTCGGTGCGGCACGGCTGGGCGCTCACGGCGCACCAGGCGGTCGGTCTGCGCTGGCCCGCCGCGGTCGTGGTGCTCCCCGGTGACGCAGCGGCGGCCCTGACCAGGCCCTGGGTCTACACGGCCTTCGGCCGGGCCGAGCGCCATCTGTCCGTGGTCCACGGGGTGGAGCAGGCCCTGCAGCGGGCGGTGGCCGAGGTCCCGCAGAAGCCGCGCACCACGCGCCTGACCGCCCTGCTCAAGGCACAGGTCCCGGCGGCGGGCTGAGCCTGCGCCCAGGGACACGGCTCCCGTACGCGGGAAGGTGGCGGCCACCGGGCTTCCGGTGACCGCCACCTTCCTGTGCCGCGGTGCTCAGCTCTCCCCCGACGGGATGCTCGGGAGCCTGTGCCGCGATGCTCAGCGATCGGCGTCCAGCGGCTCCAGATCCCCGTCCTGGTCCAGCTCGGAGTCCGGGCCGAGGTCGTCCTCCAGCTCGTCGTCGTCCGACTCGTCGTCGAAGACCGCGCTGACGTCGAAGCGGCAGACCACACGCTGCGGGTCGATCGCCTCGAAGGGGGCCTCCAGCCACTCGCCGGGGTCGGCCGGTTCGTCGGCGGCCGTGACCCAGAGTGTGGAGTCGCCCTCCTCCAGACCGAACTCCTTGTGCCGTGAGGCGATCTCGTCCGGCTCGAACTCGCCGAACAGGACACCGAGCGCCCCGTGCACCGTGCCGGACGCCGCGTCGAAGCCCGCGGCCGCGGTGGCCCCGTCCTCCTCCACGGCCTCCACCCGCTGGGCCTGTGCCAGCAGTCGCTGCGGCTCCACCACCGCGTAGTCGCGGCGGATCAGCACGCTCAGCGCGTTCGGCTCCTCGGGGCCGGCGTACGGCGGCAGCGTGTCATCGCTGCCGGGGATCTCGAAGGGAGTGACCTCGTCATATCGGTCGTAGAGCAGCTCGTCGTACTCCTCGGCCGCGGCGGCCAGCTCGTTGAACGCCTCGTATACGGCCGGGTCGTCATCGCCCGACCTGCGCTCGACCGCGGCCAGGTGGCGGTCGAGAGCGGTCTTGACAGCCTCGGCGGCGGCGCGTACCTCGGCAGCGGTGGGCTGCACAGCATCAGACATAGTGCAGACGCTATCCGTACAGGGCCTCTGCCCGCACAATAGATGCGATGCCGGAATACGAATTTGTCGACGTGTACGTGCCGCGCGGGGTGTCCCGCAAGGAGACGACACGCCTGCTGACGGACCATGCGGAGTACGGACACTGGGAGTTGGACCGCCTCAGCCTGCACCCCGACGGCAGCCGCAAGGTGCGGCTGCGCCGGCGGATCATCCGCCAGGTGCGTGCCACGTGGTGAGCGAAAGCGGCTGAAACGGAGCGGGCCCCGCCAGTGCGGGCCCGCTCCGGTCGCTTCGCCACAGGAGATGCCTGTGGCGAAGCGATCACCCCTGCCCCGGCCCCCCGTTCCAGGCCCGGACTTCTCCTCCCTGTCCTGCCGGTCTACGCGGCTGAGCGCGCCCGGCGGTAGAGCACGGCGCCCGCCAGCAGCGCGCCCGCGCCCGCCGGGATCACCGCGCCGATCGGCAGATCACTGCCGGTGTGGGCGAGCTGCGCCGGGGCGCTGTGCGGCTGGGAGACGTGCTGCGTCCCCGGGTGGTGGGGGTACGAGGTGGACGGCGCGCCCGGGGTTCCGGGGTGCGCGGGCGTACCGGGCTGTCCAGGCGTACCCGGGTGTCCGGGGTTCCCGGGCTGACCCGGATGACCGGGGTGTCCGGGCTGACCCGGGTGACCAGGCTGTCC
Source organism: Streptomyces sp. NPDC007896 (assembly GCF_042959425.1). Classification (NCBI taxonomy): domain Bacteria; kingdom Bacillati; phylum Actinomycetota; class Actinomycetes; order Kitasatosporales; family Streptomycetaceae; genus Streptomyces; species Streptomyces sp. NPDC007896. Next base: position 385,457 of record NZ_JBIBKX010000006.1, read on the forward strand.
CGGGTGACCGGGCTGACCCGGGTGACCAGGCTGACCAGGCTGACCCGGGTGACCGGGGTGACCGGGGTGACCAGGCTGACCCGGGTGACCGCCGCCGGGCGGATAGTGGATGTGGCCGCCGTGTCCGTTCGCGCAGTCGTTGCCCATCGCCGGGTTGCCGACTCCCACGACGTTCACGCTGTTGCCGCAGACGTTGACCGGCACGTCGATCGGCGCCTGGACGTGGTTGCCGGAGCCGACGCCCGGCGAGCCACTCGCGTGCCCACCGGCGTGGGAGCCGTCATGGCCGCCCCCGTGACCGCCGGCGGACGACCCACCGCCGCCGTGGTTGACGCACTTGTTGCCCATCGCCGGGTTGAGCAACCCCACGACGTTCACGGTGTTGCCGCAGACGTTGACCGGCACGTGCACCGGTGCCTGCACCGTGTTGCCCGACAGCACGCCGGGCGAGTTGAAACTGGCGCCGCTCGCACCCGAGTCGGCGTGTGCGTAGCCTCCGGTCGCGGCGAGTACGCCAGTCGCGGCCGCCACGGTCATCAGGCCCTTGCGGGTGACCTGTCGCATAGCTGAATTCCCTGCCTTGGTCCTTGGCTCGGACTCTCCGGAAAGCGCACGCATCCGTCCCGCGCGTGCGCCGATAGCGGGTCGGCCCCGGAGCGCATGGCGCACGCTCCGGGGCCGACGGGCTCAGACCCTCATGGGGTGAGGCACAACGTCAGTTGTTGATGCAGGTGTTGCCGAAGGCGGGGTTCAGCAGCCCGATCACGGAGACCGTGTTGCCGCAGACGTTCACCGGGACGTGAACCGGCACCTGGATGACGTTGCCGGAGATGACGCCCGGGGAGTGCACAGCGGCACCCTGGGCACCCGAGTCGGCGACAGCCAGGCCCGCACCCGCGAGAACCAGACCACCAGTGGCAGCCGCAGCAGCGACGACCTTCTTGATCATTATTCCTCCTTGTAGGCAAATGCGATCCCAAGTAGCGGATCACATCACCTGTAACGAGGAAGAAGTACTTGAGCTACGAGCTTATGGTCCCATTCACCCGTCCCGGGCGATCTCCGCACGTACGGGCGATTGCGGGCGTCAACACGTCATGACGCCTCGATGAAGCGGTCGAGCACACGGACGCCGAACTTCAGGGCATCCACCGGCACCCGCTCGTCGACCCCGTGGAACATGCCCGCGAAGTCCAGCTCCGGCGGCAGCTTGAGCGGGGCGAAGCCGAAGCAGCGGATGCCGAGGTCGGCGAAGGACTTGGCGTCGGTGCCGGCCGAGAGCATGTAGGGCACGGCGCGCGCGATCGGGTCCTCGGCGGACAGCGCGGTCTGCATGGCGTCGACCAGCGCCCCGTCGAAGGTGGTCTCCAGCGCCTTGTCCGCGTGCACGTCCTCACGCTTGACCCTCGGGCCGAGAATCCGGTCCAGGTCGGCGAGGAACTCCTCCTCGTACCCCGGCAGGTAACGCCCATCGACGTGCGCGGTCGCCTGCCCCGGAATCACGTTGACCTTGTATCCGGCACCGAGCTGGGTCGGGTTGGCGGTGTTCTGCAGGGAGGCGCCGATGAGCTTGGCGATACCGCCGAGCTTGGCGAGCGTCTCGTCCATGTTCTCCGGGTCGAGCTCGGTGCCGAGCGCGTCACCGAGCTCGTCGAGGAAGTGCCGCAGCGTCTTCGTCACCCGGACCGGGAACTTGTGCCGCCCGAGCCGCCCGACGGCCTCGGACAGCTCGGTGATCGCGTTGTCCTTGTGGATCATCGAACCGTGCCCGGCGGTGCCGTCCACGGTCAGCTTCATCCAGTGCATGCCCTTCTGGGCGGTCTCGACGAGGTACAGCCGCAGCTTCTCGTTGACCGTGAAGGAGAACCCGCCGACCTCGCCGACCGCCTCGGTCACGCCCTCGAAGAGGTCGGGGTGCTTGTCGACGAGGTGCCGCGCACCCCACGTACCACCGGCCTCCTCATCGGCGAGGAACGCGAGGACGATGTCACGCGGCGGCTTGCGCCCGCTGCGCAGCCGGTCCCGCACGACCGCCAGGGTCATGGCGTCCATGTCCTTCATGTCGACCGCGCCGCGGCCCCACACCATCCCGTCCGCGATCTCGCCGGAGAAGGGGTGGTGGGTCCAGTCCGCCGCGTTGGCCGGTACGACGTCGGTGTGGCCGTGGATGAGCAGCGCCGGGCGCGAGCGGTCCTCGCCCTCGATACGGGCCACGGTCGACGCGCGCCCCTTGTGCGACTCGAAGATCTGCGGCTCGAGCCCGACCTCGGCGAGCTTCTCGGCCACGTACTCCGCGGCCTTGCGCTCACCCGGTCCGGAGTGGTCCCCGTAGTTGCTGGTGTCGATCTGGATCAGCTCGCGACAGAGGTCCACGACCTCGTCCTCGCCAGAGACGCTCCTGGCCGTGTTCGACTCGCTCACGCTGCTTCCTCCCACTGTCACTGCTGGTGGTCCCCCCTCATCCTCTCCCTCACTCCCTCCTCACCCCAAGGCCGGACCCGGCCCGTCACACGCCGTTCACGCGGCGACGGGGTGTGACCGGGGGCCCTCGAAAGCCTGGTAATGTTTCCTCTGTCGCCGCGAGGGAAACCCCGCGCGACAGACACCTTGTCCGGGTGGCGGAATGGCAGACGCGCTAGCTTGAGGTGCTAGTGCCCTTTATCGGGCGTGGGGGTTCAAGTCCCCCCTCGGACACACAGAGGAGTAAGGGCCGCGACCATCAGGTCGCGGCCCTTACTCGTTGTACGCATCACGGGCCTCAACTCGGCGTGTTCACAGCGTTACGGACAGATGTGGGGCAGATCTCGTCAGGATGACATACCCCCATGTCAGAGCTCTGTCACCGCACCGGAATCAGTGGTTCCGGTGCCCTCGCACGGCCTCCTCGCATGGCTGATGACCAGGTACGCGACTAGCGTCGTACTAAAATTCAAGGCTTGTTTGGAGCTGGACCGGAATATCCCCAGGCATACCTGCGGGCCCACCAGCTCCCCGGACGCTCCGGGAACGACACGTGAGGACCCGATGGCAGCCCTCGAGCAAGGCCCCGCACTCGCGCTGTTCGACGAGGAGGTGCGCGCGGAGTTCGGCGACCCGGCGCGCTTCTCCGCCTCCGTCGCCGCCTCGCCGCGCACGCTGCTCGACATCCTCGACGCCACCGTCCGGGCCCACCCCGACGAGCCCGCCCTCGACGACGGCCACCGGGCCCTCACCTACCGCGCCCTCGCCGTCGAGGTCGAGGCCCTGCGGCGGCGGCTGAGCGACGCCGGGGTGGGCCTCGGCGACCGGGTCGGTGTCCGCGTCCCCTCCGGCACCAACGAGTTGTACGTCGCCGTCCTCGCCGTACTGGCCGCCGGCGCGGCCTATGTACCGGTGGACGCCGAGGACCCCGACGAGCGGGCCGAGCTGGTCTTCGGCGAGGCGGAGGTGCGGGCCGTCATCGGGGCCGGGCACCGGCTGACCGTCAACGGCACCTCCGAGGTGCCCGCCGCGCGGCCCGGTGTCGAGCACGACGCCTGGATCATCTTCACCTCCGGGTCCACGGGCAAGCCCAAGGGCGTGGCCGTCAGTCACCGCAGCGCCGCCGCGTTCGTCGACGCCGAGGCGGAGCTGTTCCTCACCGAGGACCCGATCGGGCCCGGTGACCGGGTCATGGCGGGCCTGTCCGTCGCCTTCGACGCCTCCTGCGAGGAGATGTGGCTGGCCTGGCGGTACGGCGCCTGTCTGGTGCCGGTGCCGCGCTCCCAGGTGCGCAGCGGCGCCGACCTGGGGCCCTGGCTGGTCGAGCAGGAGATCAGCGTCGTCTCGACCGTGCCGACGCTCGCCGCGCTCTGGGAGCCGGAGACCCTCAATGACGTACGGCTGCTGATCTTCGGCGGTGAGGCCTGCCCGCCCGAGCTGGTCCAGCGGCTGGTGACCGAGGGCCGCGAGGTGTGGAACACCTACGGGCCCACCGAGGCGACCGTCGTCGCCTGCGCCTCCCTGATGACCGGCGAGGAGCCGATCCGGATCGGGCTGCCGCTGAACGGCTGGGAGCTGGCCGTGGTCGACGAGGCCGGCGAGCCCGTGGCGATGGGCGACAGCGGTCAGCTCGTGATCGGCGGGGTCGGGCTCGCCCGGTATCTCGACGCCGAGAAGGACGCGGAGAAGTACGCGCCGCTGAAGTCGCTCGGCTGGGAGCGGGCGTACCGCAGCGGTGACCTCGTCAAGGCGGAGCCGCAGGGGCTGATCTTCCTCGGGCGGGCCGACGAGCAGATCAAGCTCGGCGGGCGCCGCATCGAGCTCGGCGAGGTCGACGCGGCGCTCCAGGCGCTCCCCGGTGTGGCGAGCGCCGCGGCCGCCGTCCGGACCGCCCGCAGCGGCAACCAGCTGCTCGTCGGCTATGTCGTGACCCAGGAGGGCTGGGACCAGGCCGCCGCTGTCGAGAAGCTGCGCGCCGAACTGCCCGCGGCCCTCGTCCCGTTGCTCGCCCCGGTCGCGGACCTGCCGACCCGCACCTCGGGCAAGGTCGACCGGGGCGCGCTTCCCTGGCCCCTGGAGGGCCTGGAGACCGGCGGTGCGAAGGAACAGCTCTACGGCACCGAGGCCTGGCTCGCCGAGCAGTGGAGCGAGGTCCTCGGCATCCCGGTCGGCAGCGGGTCCGACGACTTCTTCGCGATCGGCGGTGGCAGCCTCGCCGCCGCCCAGCTCACCACCCGGCTGCGCACCCGCTATCCCAGCGCCGCCGTGCTCGACATCTACCAGCAGCCCGTCCTGCGCAAGCTGGCCCGGCACCTGGAGAAGTCCGCGCAGGACGACGGTGCCGAACGGGTCATCGCCCCGGTGCCGCTGCGCGCCAAGGTGACCCAGCTGTTCCTGCTGATACCCCTGTTCACACTGATGGGGCTGCGCTGGACCGTGGCGCTGGCCGCGCTCGGGAACGTACTGCACTGGTTCGGTCCCTACCCCTGGGCGCCGAGCGCCCCGTGGTGGCTCGTCGGTGCCGGGGCGGTCGTGCTCTACAGCCCGCCTGGGCGGCTCGCGATCGCGGCGGGCGGGGCGCGGCTGCTGCTGCGCCGGGTGAAGCCCGGGCGCTACCCGCGCGGCGGAAGCGTGCACCTGCGGCTGTGGACCGCCGAGCGGCTGGCCGAGTTCAGTGGCGCGGTCTCGCTGACCGGGTCCTGGCTGGAGCGGTACGCGCGTGCCCTGGGCGCCAAGGTCGGCACGGACGTCGATCTGCACTCGCTGCCGCCGGTGACCGGCATGCTCAAGCTGGGCCGGGGTGCCGCCGTCGAGTCCGAGGTGGACCTGTCGGGGTACTGGCTGGACGGGGACCGGCTGGAGATCGGGCAGATCAAGGTCGGCGCCGGTGCGGTGGTCGGGACGCGCAGCATCCTCTTCCCGGGCGCGCGCGTCGGCAAGCGGGCAGAGGTGGCGCCGGGCTCGGCGGTCGCCGGGCAGATTCCCACCGGGCAGCGCTGGGCCGGAGCGCCCGCCGGCAAGCTCGGCAAGGCGAAGCGCGCCTGGCCCAAGGAGCGTCCGCGCCGGGGCACGTACTGGCGGGCGATGTACGGCGCGACCGGTTTCGCGCTGACCGCGCTGCCCGTCCTTTCGGCCGTCGCCGCGCTTGTGGTGGCTCATCTGTTCGTGAGCGCGGACGCCGGGCTCGGTGCGGCCCTGCGCGGCGCGGCGCTCGCGCTGGTCCCGGCCACGCTCGCCTTCGGGCTCGCGTACGCGTTGCTGCTCCTGGTCGGTGTACGTCTGCTCAGCCTGGGTCTGCGTGAAGGCACCTACCCGACGCACAGCCGGATCGGCTGGCAGGCCTGGACCGTCACGCAGTTGATGGACCGCTCGCGCGACACGCTGTTCCCGCTGTACGCCGGGCTGATCACGCCGGTGTGGCTGCGGCTGCTCGGTATGAAGATCGGCCGGGGTGCCGAGGTCTCCACCGTTCTCGCGCTGCCGAGCCTCACCACCGTGGGCGAAGGCGCCTTCCTCGCCGACGACACCCTGACCGCGCCCTACGAGCTGGGCGGCGGCTGGATGCGGATCGGGCGTGCCGAGATCGGCCGCCGGGCCTTCCTGGGCAACTCCGGGATGACGGCTCCGGGTCGCAGCGTGCCGGACGGCGGGCTGGTCGGGGTGCTGTCGGCGACCCCGAAGAAGGCGAAGAAGGGCAGCTCGTACCTGGGGCTGCCGCCGGTGAAGCTGCCGCGCTCGACGCAGGACGGCGATCAGAGCCGTACCTACGACCCGCCCGCGCGGCTGCTGTGGGCGCGGGCGCTCGTGGAGCTGTGCCGGATCGTGCCGGTGTTCTGTTCGGCGGCGCTGGCGGTGCTGACCGTCGCCGCGCTGAGCGCGCTGGGCGTCTGGGCGCCGCTGCTGGCCGGGATCGTGTTCCTGGGCGTCGGTGTGCTCGCCTGCCTGACGTCCATCGTGGCGAAGTGGCTGCTGGTCGGCCGGCACCGGGCGGGCGAGCACCCGCTGTGGAGCGGTTTCGTGTGGCGCAACGAGCTGGCGGACACCTTCGTCGAGGTCGTCGCCGTGCCGTGGCTGGCCGGATCCGTACCGGGTACGCCGCTCATGACCGCGTGGCTGCGCGGCCTCGGCGCCCGTATCGGCAAGGGCGCATGGATCGAGAGTTACTGGCTACCCGAGACGGACCTGGTGACCCTGGAGGACGCGACCACGGTCAACCGGGGCTGTGTCCTGCAGACCCACCTCTTCCACGACCGGATCTTGCGGACGGATACTGTTGTCCTCCGTGAGGGCGCCACTCTGGGCCCGGGCGGAATCGTCCTTCCCGGCAGCACAGTCGGGGCGCGCAGCACGCTGGGACCCGCGTCGCTCGTCATGGCGGCTGAATCCGTCCCCGACGACACCCGCTGGCTGGGCAACCCGATCGAGGCATGGCGTTCCTAGGCGCGGCCCGTACGGCGTCCGGGGACGGTGCACCGGCACGTCGTACGAGCACAGCGCAGGGAGCAGACGCAAGCGTGAGCGTTCAGCAGACAGTGGGTTCGGACCCGTACTTCCCGGCCAACGGTGATCCCCGTTACCGGGTGCACCGGTATGAGCTCGCGCTGGACTATCGCCCCGGCCCCAACCGGCTGTCCGGCACCGCGCGGCTCAACGCCATAGCGGGCCGGGCTCCGCTCGCCGAGTTCCAGCTGAACCTGGCCGACTTCCGGATCGGCCGGGTCCGGGTCGACGGCAAGGCACCGCACTACACGCACCGGGGCGGCCGGCTGCGCATCCGCCCGCCGAAGCCGATACGGGCCGGGGCCGCGTTCACCGTGGAGGTGCACTGGTCGGGCAACCCCAAGCCGGTCGCCAGCCCCTGGGGCGAGCTCGGCTGGGAGGAGCTGGAGGACGGGGCGCTGGTGGCGAGTCAGCCGATCGGCGCGCCCTCCTGGTACCCGTGCAACGACCGCCCCGCCGACAAGGCCTCGTACCAGATCTCGATCACGACGCCGTCGGCGTACTCGGTGGTGGCGGGCGGCCGGCTGCTCACCCGCACGACGAAGGCGTCGACGACCACCTGGGTGTACGAGCAGGCGGCGCCGACCTCCAGCTATCTGGTCGGGATGTCGATCGGGAAGTACCAGACGGTGCTGCTCGGCGACCCCGGGCTCGGTGGCGTACCGCAGACGGGGCATCTGCCCGCGCACCTGCTCGGCGCATTCTCCCGGGACTTCGCGCGGCAGCCCGCGATGATGGAGCTGTTCGAGCAGATCTTCGGGCCGTATCCGTTCGGCGAGTACGCCGTCGTGGTGACCGAGGAGGAGCTCGATGTCCCCGTCGAGGCACAGGGGTTGTCACTGTTCGGCGCCAACCACGTGGACGGGGCGCGGGGTTCGGAGCGGCTGGTCGCGCACGAGCTGGCGCACCAGTGGTTCGGCAACAGCGTGTCCATCGCGGACTGGCGGCACATCTGGCTGAACGAGGGCTTCGCGAAGTACGCCGAGTGGCTGTGGTCGGAGCGGTCGGGAGGCCGTACGGCTCAGCAGCTGGCCGCTCTCGCGCACCGCAAGCTGTCCGGGCAGCCGAAGGATCTGGTGCTGGCCGACCCGGGCCGCAAGCTGATGTTCGACGACCGGCTCTACGAGCGCGGCGGGCTCACCCTGCACGCGCTGCGCTGCGCGATGGGCGACGACGCCTTCTTCCGCATGCTGCGCGGCTGGGCCGCCCTGCACCGGGGCGGCGCGGTCACCACGGCGGTGTTCACCGCGCATGCCGCCCGGTACTCGGCCGAGCCGCTGGACGACCTGTTCGGGGCCTGGCTGCGTACGGCGAAGCTGCCGCCGCTGCCCACCCTGGCCGCACCGGTCGCGCCGTTGCCGGCCCGCCCGACGTACCCGCCGACCAACGCCGACTCGGCGTAGGGCCCTCCGGGCTGGGAGAGAATGGCGGTCATGACCAGTCGTAGCTGCCCGTGCGGGCTGCCCGAGCCGTACGCGCGGTGCTGTGGGCGCTTCCACCGCGGTGAGGCGCTCGCGCCGACCGCGGAGCGTCTGATGCGGTCGCGGTACTGCGCCTTCGTCAAGGAGGACGAGGGGTACCTGCTGCGGACCTGGCATCCGCGGACGCGCCCGACGCGGGTCGACTTCGATCCGGGGATGCGGTGGACGGGTCTGGAGATCCTCGGCACGGGGCAGGGGTCGGCCTTCCACTCCGTGGGGACCGTGACCTTCCGGGCCTCCTACCGGGGCGGTTCGCTGCACGAGCGGAGCCGGTTCGAGCGGGTCGACGGAGCCTGGGTGTACGTGGACGGCGACTTCCTGGAGTAGGACGCCTACGGCGCGAGGATGTCCAGTTCCTGGAGCGCCCCGACCGTGATCTGGCGGGTGAGTTCCTCGGCGCGGGACGCGTCGCCCGCGCGGACCGCCTCCGCGACCTGGACGTGCAGGGTGACGGCGGCCGGGTCGGGGTCCTCGAACATCACCTCGTGGTGGGTGCGGCCCGCGAGGACCTCGGCGACCACGTCACCGAGGCGGGCGAACATGTCGTTGCCGGAGGCGTTGAGGATCACCCGGTGGAAGGCCATGTCGTGGACGAGGTACTCCTCCAGCTTGTGGCCGCGTGAGTTGGCCACCATGCCGAGGGCGCACTCGGTGAGCTCCGCGCACTGCGCGGCGGTGGCGTGCCGGGCGGAAAGGCCCGCGGCGATCGGTTCCACGGCGGAGCGCAGCACCGTGAGCGAACGCAACTGGTGGGGGCGGTCGGCGCCGGCCAGCCGCCAGCGGATGACCTGAGGGTCGAACACGTTCCATTCCGCCTTGGGGCGGACCGTGACGCCGACGCGGCGGCGGGACTCGACCAGGTACATGGACTCCAGCACCCTGACCGCCTCACGCATCACGGAGCGTGACACCTCGAAGCGCTGCGCGAGCTCGTCGGTGCGCAGCACGCTTCCCGGCGGGTACTCGCCCGCCGTGATCGCCGGCCCGAGGGATTCCAGTACATGTCCGTGCAGCCCCCGGCCCCGTGTGGTCATGGGGTCAGCGTACGAGGCGGAGCCCTGGAACAAAAAGTCAGACTTATATGTCACACACTCTTGAATTCGTCGTACCTAATGAGTTTCAGTGTCGTCGACATCAGATGTCGACGAAGACAGTGAGAGCACGATGCAGCAAGTGCGCACCCCCCATGTCGTCGTGGTCATGGGCGTCGCAGGTACCGGCAAGACCACCATTGGTCCCCTGCTTGCGGCCCGGCTCGGCGTTCCGTACGCCGAGGGCGACGACTTCCACCCGCCGGCCAACATCGCCAAGATGACGGCCGGAACCCCGCTGACGGACGACGACCGCTGGCCGTGGCTGGACGCCATCGGCCGTTGGGCGCACGACCGGCACGGGCTCGGCGGAGTGGTCAGCAGTTCCGCGCTCAAGCGCAGCTATCGCGACCGACTGCGGGCCGAGGCGCCCGGGGTCGTCTTCGTCCATCTGACCGGTGACCGCGCGCTCATCGAGGACCGGATGTCGCACCGCCAGGGGCATTTCATGCCGACGGCGCTGCTGGACTCGCAGTTCGCCACCCTCCAGCCGCTGGAAGCGGACGAGGCGGGTGTCTCCGTGGACGTCTCCGGCGACCCCGGGGAGATCACCGAACGGGCCGTGGCCGCACTCCAGGGGCTTGCCCAGCCCTCGCTCTAACACCTTCCCCACGTACGTTTCTCAAGCAAGGGACCACCGTGACCAGACTCAGCGTCGAGATGCTGGCAGCGGACGCCGTCGAGCCGATCACCTCGGCGGGCCATGCTCAGTTGGGCATCGCCGTGCTGGCGGGCATCGCCGTCATCGTCCTGCTCATCACCCAGTTCAAGCTGCACGCATTCCTGGCCCTGACCATCGGCTCGCTCGCCCTCGGCGCCTTCGCCGGGGCTCCGCTCGACAAGACCATCTCCAGCTTCACCACCGGCCTCGGCGCCACCGTCGCCGGTGTGGGCGTCCTGATCGCGCTCGGCGCGATCCTCGGCAAACTCCTCGCCGACTCCGGCGGCGCCGACCAGATCGTCGACACCATCCTCGCCAAGGCCGGCGGGCGCGCCATGCCCTGGGCGATGGTGCTGATCGCCTCGGTGATCGGTCTGCCGCTGTTCTTCGAGGTCGGCATCGTGCTGCTGATCCCGGTCGTGCTGATGGTCGCCAAGCGCGGCAACTACTCCCTGATGCGCATCGGCATCCCGGCGCTGGCCGGCCTGTCCGTGATGCACGGCCTGATCCCGCCGCACCCCGGCCCGCTCGTCGCCATCGACGCGGTCAAGGCCAACCTGGGCATCACGCTCGCGCTGGGCGTCCTGGTCGCCATCCCGACGGTGATCATCGCGGGCCCGGTCTTCTCCCGCTACGCGGCCCGTTGGGTCGACGTCCCGGCCCCCGACCGCATGATCCCCACCCGCGCCTCCGAAGAACTCGACAAGCGTCCCGGCTTCGGTGCCACCCTCGCCACCATGCTGCTGCCGGTCGTCCTCATGCTGTCCAAGGCACTGGTCGACATCATCGTGGACGACCCCACCCACATGGTGCAGCGCGTCTTCGACGTCGTCGGCTCCCCGCTGATCGCCCTGCTCGCCGCCGTCATCGTCGGCATGTTCACCCTGGGCCGCGCGGCCGGCTTCACCAAGGACCGCATCTCCACCACCGTCGAGAAGTCCCTGGCCCCCATCGCGGGCATCCTGCTGATCGTGGGCGCGGGCGGCGGCTTCAAGCAGACCCTGATCGACTCCGGGGTGGGCCAGATGATCCTGGACATCTCCAAGGACTGGTCGATCCCCGCGCTGCTGCTCGCCTGGCTGATCGCGGTGGCCATCCGTCTCGCGACCGGCTCCGCGACCGTCGCCACCATCTCGGCGGCCGGTCTGGTCGCGCCCCTCGCGGCCGACATGTCGACCGCGCACACCTCGCTCCTGGTCCTCGCGATCGGCGCCGGCTCGCTCTTCTTCAGCCATGTCAACGACGCCGGCTTCTGGCTGGTCAAGGAGTACTTCGGCCTCAGCGTCGGCCAAACCGTCAAGACCTGGTCCGTCATGGAGACGATCATCTCGGTGGTGGCGGGCGGGCTGATCCTGCTGCTGTCGCTGGTCATCTAGGGGTACGAGGATGAGAGACGGGAGTACGGGGATGAGTCACCCTCTGTTCGACATCAGTGGTCGCAGGGCCCTGGTCACCGGCTCCAGCCGGGGCATCGGGTTCGCGCTGGCCCGCGGGCTCCTGGAGGCGGGCTGCACGGTCGTCCTCAACGGGCGGGACGCCGACCGGCTCACCCAAGCCGCCTCGGAGCTGCCCGGCGACGTCCACACCGCGGTCTTCGACGTCACGGACGGCCCCTCGGTGGCCGCCGGAATAGCGGACGTCGAGGACCGGGTGGGCCCGCTCGACATCCTCGTCAACAACGCGGGCATGCAACTGCGGGCCCCGCTCCTGGAGTTCACGGACACCGACTGGCACCGGATCCTGAACACCAACCTGACCAGCGCGTTCCTGGTCGGCCGCGAGGCGGCACGGCGGATGACGGAACGCGGCCACGGCAAGATCGTCAACATCTGCTCGTTGCAGAGCGAGGTCGTCCGTCCGGGCATCGCCCCGTACGCGGCCACCAAGGGCGCGCTGAAGATGCTCACCAAGGGCATGTGCGCGGACTGGGGGCAGTACGGGGTGCAGGTGAACGGGCTCGGCCCCGGTTACATCGAGACGGAGCTGACCCAGCCCCTCGTCGAGGACGAGGAGTTCAGCGCCTGGGTGCGGCGGCGCACCCCGGCCGGGCGGTGGGGCCGTACGCAGGACCTGGTCGGCGGGGTGCTCTTCCTCGCCTCGCCCGCGGCGGACTTCGTGAGCGGGCAGGTGCTGTACGTCGACGGCGGTATGACGAGTGTGCTGTGAAGCGGACCGCGCGGTGAGCGCGGTGAAAGGGGCCTGACGATGCTCGGCTGTGTGATTCACGGGCAGGGTGACCTGCGGGTCGACGAACTGCCGGTCCCGTCCGCCGGGCCCGGCGAGGCACTCGTCGCCGTCCGGTACGGCGGGGTGTGCGGGTCCGACCTCCACTACTGGCGGCACGGCGGCGTCGGGGACTTCCGGCTGCGGGAGCCGATGGTGCTGGGCCACGAGGTCGTGGGGACGGTGCTGTCGTACGGCGACGGGGCCACCGGTCCCGCGCCGGGTACGGCCGTGGTCGTGCACCCGGCGACCCCGTGCGGGGTGTGCCCCGAGTGCGCCGACGGACGGGCGAACGTCTGCCGGGACACCCGCTACCTGGGCAGCGCGGCGCGCACCCCGCATGTGCAGGGTGGGTTCGCCGCCCAAGTGGTGGTGCCCGCCCGGCAGTTGAGGGAGGTGCCCGCGGGGCTCCCGCTGCGGCGGGCGGCGCTCGCCGAGCCGCTCTCGGTGGCGCTGCACGCCGTCCGGCGGGCCGGTGCGGTGAAGGACCGGCATGTCCTGGTGACGGGGGCCGGGCCCATCGGCTGCCTGGTGGTGGCCGCCGCGAAGGCCGCGGGCGCGGCCCGGGTGACCGTGACGGACCTGCTGCCGCAGGCGCTGTCGTACGCCGTCGCGGCGGGCGCGGACGCGGTCGTACGGGCCGACGATCCCGCCGATCCCGGGTGGCCGACGGAGGTCGACGTGGCCGTCGAGGCGTCCGGGGTGGCCGCGGGCCTCGACACCTGCCTGCGCCTGGTACGGCGTGGCGGGGTCGTCGTCCAGCTCGGCATGCTGCCGCCGGGACAGAGCCCGTTCGCGGGGAACCTGGTGGTGAGCCGGGAGATCGAGCTGCGGGGCGCGTTCCGCTTCGACGAGGAGTTCGACGACGCGCTGGCCCTGCTCGCGGCCGAGCCCCGCTTCGACTCCCTGGTCAGCGCGGTGGTCCCGCTCGGTGCGGCGGAGTCGGCGTTCACCCTGGCCGCGGACCGCGGCCGCTCGTGCAAGGTGCTGCTGGACTTCGAGGTCGAGCAGGGCTAAGCGGTGTGCCGGGGGCCGCAGCAGTCCCCCGGCACACCCGACGGGCCCTAGGGCCGCCAGAGGGGATGCTCCCGCTCCGCCCACTCCCGGCTCACCGAGCCCGTGCGCAGGCCGCGGCGGGCCTCCGGGTCGCCGAGGGCCATGCCGATGTGGCCCGCGAGGACGACGCCGATCGTGAGCGCCAGCCAGTCGTGGACGAAGGTCGCCGAGGTGCGCCACATCAGGGGGGCGAGGTGGGTGAACCACATCAGCAGCCCCGTGGCGAGCATGACCAGGGTCGCGCCGGCGATCCAGGCGGCGTAGGTCTTCTGGCCCGCGTTGAACTTGGCCGCCGGACGGGAGGAGGGGCGCCGGTCCCGTCGTAGCGCCGCGCGCAGCCACGTACGGTCGTGCGGGCCCCAGCGGTTGAGGCGGCCCAGGTCCGCGCGGAAGGCGCGGGAGACCAGGCCCGCCAGGACCGGTACCGGCAGCATCAGGCCCGCCCACTCGTGGATCCTGACCACCAGCTCACGGCGGCCGACGAGCTCGGCGAACATCGGGAGGTACAGACAGGCCGCCGTCGCCACGCAGATCCCCATCAGCAGGGCGGTCACGCGGTGCACCCAGCGCTCGGCGCGGCTGAAGCGCCGTACGCGCGGCGCGGGCGCGGCGAGGGTGGGGGTGTCGTCAACTCGTGGGTGCATCGTCGCGTCCGTTCGAGCGGCCGACCCACGCGTCCACGTCGTAGCCACGGTCCTCCCAGTACCCGGGACGGACGTCCTCGGTGACGGTGATGCCGGAGAGCCACTTGGCGGACTTGTAGAAGTACATGGGGGCGACGTAGAGGCGGACCGGGCCGCCGTGGTTGTGGCCGAGTGGCTTGTCCTGCATGCGGTGGGCCACCAGGATGTCGGGGCGCCGGGCCTGCTGGAGCGTGAGGCTCTCGGTGTACGCCCCGTCGAAGCAGGTGAAGCGGATCGCGCGGCCCTTGGCCTTGACCCCGGCGGCGTCCAGGAGATGGGACAGCCGTACGCCCTCGAAGGGGGTGCCGGGCACCCGCCAGCCGGTGACGCACTGGACGTCGTGCACGATCCGGGTCTGCGGCAGGGCCTTGAGGTCGGCCAGCGTGTAGCTGCGGGGGTGGTCGACCAGGCCGTCGATGGTGAGGCGGTAGTTCGACGCGTCCTTGTTCGGGACGGAGGAGGTCACCGAGTAGTAGCGGAATCCGCCGCCGTTGGGGAGCAGGCCGCTCAGTCCGGTGGGGTCGTCGGCGAAGAGGGACTCCAGGCCGCGCTGAAGGGTGGGCGCGGCCAGCACGCCGAGGGCGCCGAGTCCGAGCGTGCCGAGCAGGAGCCGGCGGCCGACGGGCGTGCCGGAGGCTTCCGGGTCTTCCGGCGGGCGGTCCCGGGGCCGGTCCGGTCCCTGCCGGGGGGGCTGTTCAGGGGTCACACACCCATACGAGCACCCGCGACCCCCTTGAGGCCAGCGGCAGCGGGTGCTCGTCAGACTTCCGTAACCACTTCTCACACGCTTCTCAGAACGGGTGCTCCTGACCGGGCCGCCGGATCAGGGTGTGGACTCCGCCGCCTTGTCCAGCTGGAACGCCTCGTTGCCCAGGCCGATACGGGCGTGTGCCTCGGGTTTGCGGGAGCGCAGTACCAGGCCCTGCACCAGGCCGACGACCAGAGCGGCCGCGATCAGGGCGGGCAGCAGCCAGCTGAGCGCGGAGTCCGGACCGGCCCCGACCAGGATGTCGAAGTCCTTGACCGTGTAGCCCGCGATCACGAGGAGGGCGACGGCCGCGATCGCCGAGGTGGCCAGGCGCCAGGCCTGGGCGCGGGCGGCGCCGCGGCGGGCGAAGAAGACGATCACGGAGAGCGAGGCCGCGGCCATCAGCAGGATGACGCCGAGCGCGCCGACGTTGCCGGCCCAGGTGAACAGGTGCAGCACGGGCGCGGTCGGGTCACCGGTGGGCTTGTCGTCGGTCACGGCGAACGCGATCAGCACGATCACGGAGACGCCGGTCTGCAGCAGCGAGCCGGTGCCGGGCGCGCCGCTGGTGCCGGTGGTCCGGCCGAAGGCGGAGGGCAGCAGTCCTTCGCGGCCCATGGCGAAGGCGTACCGCGCGACGACGTTGTGGAAGCTGAGCAGGGCCGCGAACATGCCGGTCACGAAGAGGACGTGCAGGATGTCGGTGAAGGTGCCGCCGAGGCGCGACTCGGTGAGGAAGAACAGCAGTCCGGCGCTCTGCTTCCGCGACGCCCCGACGATCCCGGAGGGGCCCGCGGCGACGGTCAGCGCCCAGGAGCTGAGCGCGAAGAAGACGGCGACGAAGCCGATCGCCAGGAACATCACGCGCGGGACGAGGATGTGCGGGCGGCTGGTCTCCTCGGCGTACACCGGTGCCTGTTCGAAGCCGGTGAAGGCGGCGATGCAGAAGCACAGCGCGGTGCCGACGCCCGCCCCGGTGAGTGTGTCCGGGTTGAAGGCGTGCAGGGAGAGGCCCTCCTTGGCGGGGTCGGCGACGGCGGCGATGTCGAAGATGACGACGAGCGCCACCTCGACGACCAGGAGGACGCCGAGTACACGCGCGTTGACGTCGATCTTCAGCCAGGAGAGCGCGCCGACGGCGAGGACGGCGATCAGCGCCGGTATCCACCAGGCGACTTCGACGTCGGCGTAGGTGGCGAACAGCCCGGAGACCTCGAAGCCGAAGATGCCGTAGATACCGAACTGCAGCGCGCTGTAGGCGACGAGCGCGACCGCGGCGGCGCCGGCGCCGGCGGTGCCGCCGAGACCGCGGGCGACGTAGGCGTAGAAGGCGCCCGCGTTGTGGACGTGGCGGCTCATCTCGGCGTACCCGACGCTGAAGAGCACCAGCACCACGCCGAGGATGACGAAGAGCAGCGGCTCTCCGACGATGCCCATCACCGCGAATGTGGTGGGCATGACACCCGCGACCACCATGAGGGGGGCGGTCGCCGCGAGGACGGAGAGCAGCAGACCTCCCGTGCCGAGCCGGCCCGCGTGCAGAGCGCGGTCCTGGCCCTTGAAGGTGCTGATGGCGCCACCGGTCGTGGCGGGTCTACCCGTGTTCGAACTGCTCGAGGTGCTCGAACTGCCCGTCGTCATCGCGGGGCCGTCCTTTCGGGTTTCTCGACTTCTTGTGGGTGGGGTCACACCGTGCCGAGGGCGCTGTCGCGGGCGGCACGGAAGGCTTGGTACGGGTCGCGCTCCGGGTACGACCACGGCACCGGGGTGGCGTGCGGGCCGATGCGGTGGAACAGGGCGGCGGCCTCGGCGCCCCGGCCCTCGCAGAACTTGGCGTGGGCGAGGAAGTTGAGGTCGAGGTACCGGCGGGGGTGGTCCTCGCGCTCCCACTCCAGCCACCAGTCGAAGGCGGCCTTCATCACCTGACGGGCCCGGCGTCCGACCCAGTGCCCGGAGGCGGCCGGGTCGGTGGACTCGCTGCCTGCGCCGGCCAGCACGCGATAGCGCTCGGCGTGCGCGACGACGGGCAGCATCGCCAGCGGAGAGTCGGCGGGCGCCTGTTCGGCCGCCCAGTTCGCGAAGTCGTAGACCTCGTGGAGGGGGTCCTGGCCGGCCTCGGCGCGGCGCTCGGCGAGCCGGGCGACCATCAGGTGGTGGGCGTGGTGGTGCTCGGGATAACGGTGGCGCACCTCGTCGAAGAGCCGGACCACGTCGCCCTCGCTGCCGCGCGAACGCTCCAGTATCAGCAGGCCGAGCCAGGGGGTCGGGTCGGCCGGCGCGAGCGCGGCGGCGGCGTCGCAGGCCTCGCGGGCCCGCTCCGGGCGGTCCTTGCCGTGCAGGGCGCGCTGGACGGTGGCGCAGGCGAGGAGTACGGCGGCGTCGGCGGACTCGGGTTCCGCGAGCTGCCAGTCACGGGCCCAGGCGAGGGCGGCGGGCTCCTGGGCGAGAACGGTGACGCGGTGTCCGCGGCGGTCCCAGTCGTCGCCGGTGGCGGCGAGCAGCGCGCGGACCGCGGTCCATCGTCCCTGGGCCAACGAGGTGCGCGCGGCGACGAGTTCGACGTCGTCGAGCGCGGCGTCGAAGGCGTGGACCGCGCGTTTGCGGCCACGGCCGAGGGGAGGAGGGGGTGGCGGGGGTGGCGACACCGCGGGGGTTCCTCACAGACGCGGCTGGTCAAGGGGTGATCACGCACAGCAAACCCTTGGCTGAGGGTTTACGTCAAGGCCGGATTGATCCGCCGAACGATTCAACTTCCCATGAATGGCGCAGAGTTGATGTTCCCCCCGCACGCTGTCCGGGACGGGAACCGGCTGGTGGGACAGCTCTTTCCGGGGGCGGGCTCGACTCCCCGCGGGGGCCGAGCCGCGCCCGGACCCCGATTCCCCGGAGTCCGGTCACGGCTGAAACCCGACCTCGCGACGGCCCCCTGCGCGGGTCAGCCCACCGCCTCGGCGGCCGCCCGGCCCGCTGTGCGGCCGGAGAAGAGGCAGCCCCCGAGGAAGGTGCCCTCCAGGGAGCGGTAGCCGTGGACTCCGCCGCCGCCGAAGCCGGCGGCCTCGCCGGCCGCGTACACACCGGAGAGCGGGTCGCCGCCCTCCGTCAGTACGCGCGAGGAGAGGTCGGTCTCCAGGCCGCCCAGGCTCTTGCGGGTGAGGATGTGGAGACGGACGGCGATGAGCGGGCCCGCCTTGGGGTCGAGGATGCGGTGCGGGGTGGCCGTACGGATCAGCTTGTCCCCGAGGTAGTTGCGGGCGCCGCGGATCGACATCACCTGGAGGTCCTTGGTGAACGGGTTCGCGATCTCCCGGTCACGCGCGACGATCTCGCGGCGCAGCGCGGCCTCGTCGATCAGCGGCTCCTTGGTGAGGGCGTTCATGCCGCGTACCAGGGCGCCCAGATCCTTCTCGACGACGAAGTCCGCGCCGTTGTCCATGAACGCCTTGACGGGGCCCGGCACGTCGGCGCGCGCCCGTCCGATGACGTCCCTGATCGACTTGCCGGTCAGATCCGGGTTCTGTTCCGAGCCGGAGAGCGCGAACTCCTTGCCGATGATCTTCTGGTCGAGCACGAACCACGTGTACTCGTATCCGGTCTTCATGATGTGTTCGAGCGTGCCGAGGGTGTCGAAGCCCGGGAAGAGCGGCACCGGGAGCCGGTTCCCGCGGGCGTCCAGCCAGAGGGAGGACGGGCCCGGCAGGATGCGGATGCCGTGGTTCTCCCAGATGGGGTTCCAGTTCTGGATGCCCTCGGTGTAGTGCCACATGCGGTCGCGGTTGATGAGATGCGCGCCCGTCTCCTCGGCGATCGCGAGCATCTTGCCGTCGACGTGCGCGGGGACGCCCGCGACCATCTTCTCGGGCGCAGTACCGAGCCGCTCGGGCCAGTTCGCGCGGACCAGGTCGTGGTTGCCGCCGATGCCGCCCGAGGTGACGATCACCGCCTGCGCCTTGAGCTCGAACGCCCCGGCGACGGTACGGCTGCTGGCCTGCCCGCGCGCTGCGCCCGACGGCTCCAGGATCTCGCCGGTGACCGTGTCGACGGTGCCCGCGCTGCGGGACAGCCCGGTCACTCGGTGGCGGAACCTGAGCTGGACGAGCCCCCGGGCGACCCCGGCGCGCACCCGCCGCTCGAAGGGCGCGACCACCCCGGGCCCGGTCCCCCACGTGATGTGGAAGCGCGGCACGGAGTTCCCGTGGCCGTTGGCGTCGTAGCCGCCGCGCTCCGCCCAGCCGACCACCGGGAAGAAGCGGACCCCCTGCTGGTGCAGCCAGGACCGCTTCTCACCGGCCGCGAAGTCCACGTACGCCTCGGCCCAGCGGCGCGGCCAGTGGTCCTCGGCCCGGTCGAAGCCGGCCGTGCCCATCCAGTCCTGGAGGGCGAGCGCGTGAGTGTCCTTGATCCGCATCCGGCGCTGCTCGGGAGAGTTCACGAAGAAGAGTCCGCCGAAGGACCAGTGGGCCTGGCCGCCTATCGACTGTTCCGGCTCCTGGTCGAGGAGAATCACCTTGCGGCCCGCGTCGACGAGCTCCGCGGTCGCGGCGAGCCCCGCGAGGCCCGCTCCGATCACGATCACATCTGCGTCGTAGGCCATGGGCCCGTCCTCTCGGCCTGCCGTCCGTTTCCGGTCGGCTTCTGTCGGCTTCGTCACGAGCCGGCGGCATCGTCGTTGGTTGATGAGACAGTGGTACGGAAGACATCTGGCATCGGCACCGGTCGAGCAGGCACGGCCGCCGCTCGACCAGCCGTTGTCACTGATCGGCCAGATCCTTCGGCAAGAGGAGTGACCGAGTCAACTGCCCGGTTCCGGCTTCTCCCGTGGGCAGGGCCCGGTCGATGGCACTACAGTCGGCGGAAATACGCGCGCGTGACCCGCTCAGACTCCCGATGTTTCGAGGTACCCAGCGTGTCGGTTCTCGTTCTGATCCTCTCGGTGAGCGCGGCCTGCTGTCTGGGCTTCGGTTTCGTGCTCCAGCAGAACGCCGCCTCGCACGCCCCGCTGAGCGACTTCCTCTCCCCGCGCCTGCTGCTCGACCTCATCCGGGTGCCCCGATGGCTGGGCGGCATCGGGCTCATGGTGTGCGGCATGATCCTCGGCGCGGTCGCCCTGGGCAAGGGCGAGATCTCCCAGGTGGAACCCCTCCTCGCGACCAACCTGCTCTTCGCGCTCGCGCTCACCCGCCATCAGACCAAGCACCCGCTGGGCCGCCAGGGCTGGGCGGGCCTCGTCCTGCTCGCGGGCGGGGTCACGGCGTTCATCGTGGCGGGCCAGCCCAAGGGCGGCGACTCGGTCACCGATCCACTGCGCCACTGGCTGATCATCGGGATCATGATCGGGCTCGCGCTGCTGCTCACCACCTACGCCAAGCGCTCCCGGCTGAGCGCGGCGCCCGTCCTGCTCGCGCTGGCCGCGGGGCTCCTGTACGGCGTGCAGGACGCGCTCACCCGGGTCAGCGGGGAGCGGTTCGGAGCCGGCAGCTGGAGTGAGCTGCTGACCGGCTGGCAGCCGTACGGAGTACTGGTGCTCGGGGTGACGGGCCTTGTGCTGGTGCAGAGCGCCTTCGAGACGGCGGAGCTGCGGATGTCACTGCCCGCGCTCACCGCCGCCCAGCCGCTGGCCGGAATCGTGTGCGGCGTGGGCTTCCTCGGGGACAAGCTGCACACGGACGTGGGGGCACTCGCCTGGGAAGCGGCGGGGCTCGCGGCGATCGTGGCGGGAATCGTCCTGCTGGGCATGCACCCCGCGATGCCGTCGGGCACCACCAAGACCGAGTCGGTACGGGACCTCCAGCCGCATTGAGGGCGCCCGACGGCGCCGGCCGCACGCACGGTGCGCACCGCGCCCGGCGCCGGCGGCTGCTTGGATGGGGCCATGAGCGCCGCTGACGAGATCCTCGACATCGTGGACGAGAACGACGTGGTCATCGGGCAGTCCCCGCGCGGCGAGGCGTACGCGCGCGGTCTTCGCCACCGCTGCGTGTTCATCCAGGCCCGGGACGCCCGGGGCCGGCTCTTCGTCCACCGCCGCACGCCCACCAAGCTCGTCTTCCCCTCCCTGTACGACATGTTCGTCGGCGGGGTCGTGGGCGCGGGCGAATCCTACGACTCCGCGGCCCTGCGCGAGGCCGAGGAGGAACTCGGGGTCTGCGGGCTCCCTGGGCCCGTCCCCCTCTTCAAGTTCCTCTACGACAACGGCTCCGGCCAGACCTGGTGGTCGGCCGTCTACGAGGTCCGCTGCGAGCTCCCGGTGAACCCCCAGACGGAGGAGGTCGCCTGGCACGACTTCCTCACCGAGGAGGAGGTGGAGCGGCGCCTGACGGACTGGACGTGGGTACCGGACGGCCTGGCGGCGTACGAGCGCCTGAAGGACTACCGGGCGACGGGCACCGACTGAGCCCCCGCCGGGCCCCGGTAGGGTCGATGGCGTGATCGAATTCGTACGGAACGTCCGGCTGTGGTTCGCGCCCGAGGAGGTCCGGCAGGAGGGCGTCACACCCGACTACCGGTTCTCGCTGGCGAACGAGCGGACCTTCCTCGCCTGGCTGCGCACCGCGCTGGCGCTGATCGGCGGGGGCTTCGCCGTGGATCAGTTCCTGCCGGACCTGCGCTGGGGCTGGCGGGTCGGCCTCGCGCTGGCCCTGCTGGCGGCGGGCGTGCTCTGCTCGCTGCGCGCCGTCAATCACTGGGTGCGCTGCGAGCGCGCGATGCGCCACGGGGAGGACCTTCCGGTGTCGCGCTTCCCGGCGCTGCTGAGCATCGCCGTCGCGATCGTGGCCATCGCGATGGTCGTCGTCGTCCTCGTCGGCTGGGAAGGGTGACCGTGCCCGGCCCGCAGCACCCTGCCGAGCGGGACCCCGGGCTGCAGCCGGAGCGTACGCGGCTCGCGTGGCGGCGTACGACCCTGTCGAGCACCGTCGCCGCGGTCCTCGCGGCGAAGGCGGCACTGCACGGCGGCCCGTCAGCGCTCGACGTGGCGGCCTGCGCCCTGTGCTGCGCGCTGTGGCTGGGCCTCCTGGCGCTCGCGCACCGGCGTATCCGGGTGCTCGCGACGTCCGGCACCGACGGCCCGCCCGCACTCACGCCGCGGCACGCGACGGCGGCGACCCTGTGCACCGTCGCCCTGGCCGTGTGCGCGGTGGCACTGGTGTTCTAAACCGGACCGAATGGGGCGTAATGGTGCAAATAGTGACGGATGCGGTTCTTTCTGGCGTTAGCCTGAGCCGTCATTTCACGCCACTCACGAAGGTGAGCAACATGACCACCCTTCACCTGGAGCACCCGACCCACGAGCACACCCACGGCCCGGACTGCGGGCACACCGCCGTGCCGCACGGGGACCACGTCGACTACGCCCACGACGGACATCTGCACCGGGAGCACTCCGGGCACTGGGACGAGTGCGAGCCGAGCGGTCACACGGCGCACGACGAGCACGGCCACCGGCACGGCGAGGGCTGCGGGCACCCCACGGTCGCGCACGGCGACCACGTCGACTACCTGCACGACGGCCACCGCCACGCCGAGCACGACGGCCACTGGGACGACCACTAGAGGCAAGCACGCCCGGCGTCTCCCCCGGCCCCCGGAGGGAGACGCCGATCACGTTTCGCCCGGGCGCTGGACGACATACCGACTGGTCGGCATCATGGTCATGTCCCGTTTCCCGGCGTGCAGGAGAAATGATGAGTCCCGACCACCCGCCAGGTCTCGACCTCGACCGACTGCGTGGCCTGCTCGACGGCGAGCGGCCCGGTCTGGTGCACGGCCCGCTGACCGGCCGGCTGATCGAGGGCGGACGGTCGAACCTCACGTACGCGGTCACGGACGGCACCACGAGCTGGGTCGTGCGACGGCCCCCGCTCGGGCACGTACTGGCCACCGCGCACGACATGAAGCGCGAGCACCGGGTCATCAGCGCGCTGCACCCGACCGCCGTCCCCGTACCGCGTCCGGTGCTGCTGTGCGAGGACGAGGAGGTGCTGGGCGCGCCCTTCTACGTCATGGAGTTCGTGGTCGGCACCCCGTACCGCACCGCCGAGCAGCTCGCCCCGCTCGGCCCGGAGCGCACCCGGGACGCGGTGCTCGGGCTCGTCGACACGCTCGTCGAGCTGCACGCCGTCGACCCCGCCGCCGTGGGCCTCGCCGACTTCGGGCGCCCCGAGGGCTTCCTCGACCGGCAACTGCGCCGATGGGGCAAGCAGCTGGACGCCTCCAGGAACCGTGAGCTCGCCGGGATCGACGAACTGCACGCCGCCCTCGGCCGTGAGCTGCCGCACTCCCCCGCACCCTCCGTCGTGCACGGCGACTACCGGCTCGACAACGTGCTGATCGGCGAGGACGACCGGATCAAGGCGATCCTGGACTGGGAGATGTCCACGCTCGGCGATCCGCTCACCGACCTGGGCCTGCTGGTGATGTACAGCGCGCCGCTGGACCTGCCCGACTCCCCCATCAGCACGACCGCCTCGGCCGCCGGGCACCCGGACCCGGCCGAGATCGTCGAACGGTACGCCGCGCGCTCGGGTCGCGACGTGTCCGACGTCGCCTGGTACACCGCGTTCGCCTGGTTCAAGCTCGCCGTGATCCTGGAGGGCATCCACTACCGCTACACGCTCGGCCAGACGGTCGGCGCCGGCTTCGACCGCATCGGTGAACTGGTCCCGTTCTTCATCGAGCACGGACTGACCACTCTTCAGGAAGGCTGATCCGTCATGGACTTCGCATTCGACGCGCGCACCGAGGAACTGCGCGGGAAGCTGCTCGCCTTCATGGACGAGTACGTCTACCCGGCGGAGGCGGTGGCGGAGGAGCAGCGCGCCTCACTGGCCTCGCCGTGGGACACGCCCGCCGTGGTCGGGGAGTTGAAGGCGGAGGCCCGCAGGCAGGGCCTGTGGAATCTCTTCCTGCCCGACGCGGAGTACGGCGCCGGGCTCACCAACCTCCAGTACGCGCCGCTCGCCGAGATCACCGGCCGCAGCCCGCACCTGGCGCCCACCGCGCTGAACTGCGCCGCGCCGGACACCGGCAACATGGAGGTGCTCGCGCAGTTCGGCGACGAGCAGCAGAAGAAGCAGTGGCTGGAGCCGCTGCTCGCCGGTGAGATCCGCTCGGCGTTCGCGATGACCGAGCCGGAGGTGGCCTCCTCCGACGCCACCAACATCACCACGCTCATCGAGCGCGACGGTGACGAGTACGTGATCACCGGCCGCAAGTGGTACATCTCCGGGGCGATGAACCCCGACTGCAAGATCTTCATCGTGATGGGCAAGACGGACCCGGACGGGCCGGACATCCGCCGCCAGCAGTCCATGGTCCTGGTCCCGCGCGACACCCCGGGGCTCGAAGTCCGGCGCGCCATGCAGGTGTACGGCTACGAGGACCACTCCCACGGCGGGCACGCGGAGGTCGTCTTCGACCATGTCCGTGTCCCGGTGAGCAACCTCGTCGGCGAGGAGGGCGGCGGCTTCGCCATCGCCCAGGCGCGGCTCGGCCCGGGCCGCATCCACCACTGCATGCGGCTGATCGGCATGGCCGAGCGTGCGATCGAGCTGATGTGCCGCCGGGCCGTGTCCCGTACGGCCTTCGGCAAGCCGCTCGCCCAGCAGGGCGTGGTCCAGAACTGGATCGCGGACGCGCGCGTCGCCGTCGAACAGCTCCGTCTCCTGGTCCTGAAGACCGCCTGGATGATGGACACCGTCGGCAACAGGGGCGCCCACACCGAGATCCAGGCCATCAAGATCGCCACCCCGCGCACGGTCGTCGACATCCTCGACAAGGCGGTCCAGCTGCACGGTGCGGGCGGTGTCAGTCAGGACTTCCCGCTGGCCGAGCTGTGGGCGAGCGCGCGCACGCTGAAGCTCGCGGACGGCCCGGACGAGGTGCACCAGCGGTCGCTGGCGCGACGGGAGATCAAGAAGTACGTGTGACCGTCCGGTCCGGTGGGGCGGTGACGGGCTTCTCGCCCCCGCCGCCCCTGCCCATTCCCGTCCCCTGAGGGCTGCGCCCCCAGACCCCCGCAAAAGACGCGCAGTTCCCCGCGCCCCTGAAGGGACGCGGGGAACTGCGCGACAGGGCCCCACCCACCCGCAGCCGAAAGGCTATGGCCGCAACGCGCGCAGCAGCAGGTCCGCCAGGTGGTCGGCGACCTGCTGGGGGGTGAGGGGGCCGTCGGGGCGGTACCAGGTCGACAGGTGGTGCACCGAGCCGAAGTGGTAGTCGACGACCAGGTCGGCCGGGGTGGCGGTGGAGAAGACGCCCTTCTTCTGGCCCTCCTCCACTAGCGCGCGGAAGCGTTCGTGGTAGCGGCGGCGCTCGGCGCGCACCTGCTTGTCCTTCTCGGGGCTGAGGTGGTGCATGGAGCGGAAGAAGATCGCCGCGTCGTCGAGGTTGTCGATCGTGGTGACGACGACGTCGGCGGCGGCACCCCGCAACCGCTCCTCGACCGGCGCGTCGGCATCGGCGAACGCGTCCAGCCGCTCCTGCTGAAGCCGCAGCACACGCGCGTACACCTCGTGCAGGAGATCGTCCTTGGAGCCGAAGTAGTGGTACAGCGCGCCCTTGGTGACGCCCGCCGCCTCCACGATCTCCTGCACGGATGTGCGGTCGTAGCCCTGCTCGGCGAAGAGCCTGGTGGCGGCGGCCAAGAGCCGCTGCGGGACGGGCGTACCGTCTCCGTCCGTCGTCCTGGGCACTGCCGCCACCTGCCTTTCAAGCGTTTGTCCGGTGAAACGCGTCGTCTACTGGTCGTCTACTGAGAGTCCTGGGGACGGGAACGCAGTTCCCGACGGAGGATCTTGCCACTCGCCGTCTTCGGCAGCTCGGGCAGGATCTCCACATGCCGCGGATACTTGTAGGCGGCCAGTCTCTCCTTGCAGTACGCGGCGAGCGCGTCGGGGTCCTCGTCCGCGCCGGGCCGCAGGCTGATGTAGGCCTTCACGGTCTCGCCGCGGTAGCCGTCGGGGATGCCGACGACGGCCGCCTCCCGGACCGAGGGGTGCGTGTAGAGCACGTCCTCGACCTCTCGGGGCCACACCTTGAAGCCGGACGCGTTGATCATGTCCTTCTTGCGGTCGACGACGTAGAGCCAGCCCTCGGAGTCCATGAATCCGATGTCGCCGGTGCGCAGCTCACCGTCCGGGAAGGTCTCGGCGGTGGCTTCGGGGCGGTGCCAGTAGCCGGGCACGACCTGGGGGCCTCGTACGAGGATCTCGCCCTGCTCGCCGAACGGCACCTCCTGGCCCTGGTCGTCGACGATGCGTACGACCGTGTCGGGGCCCGGCACACCGACGGCCAGCGTGCCCGAGACCGGGTCGACGGGAGCCTCCCGGCCCGGCGGTACGGAGGCGCAGGGCGCGGTGCACTCGGTGAGTCCGTAGCCGTTGCGGATGTAGGGCCCGAAGCCCGCCCGGAACTTCTCCACCAGGGCCGGCGGCAGTGGCGCGCCGCCCGAGGAGATGTTCATGAAGGAGGCGAAGTGGTCCGGCGTGACCGCCGGATGCGCCGCCAGTGCCATGAAGGCGGTCGACGGGCCGACCGTGTACAGCGGCCTGTGCTCGGCGAACGCGTCGAGGACGACCCCCGCCTCGAAGCGGTAGGCGAGGACGAGCGTGCCCGCGCTGTTGAGGCAGGCGGCGAGCTGGCAGACCATCCCGGTGATGTGGAACAGGGGCGCCATCGCGAAGTAGACGGGCGCCTCGGGCAGCCCGAGGCCCGTCCGCTGCCGCTCGGCGTTGTACATGATGTTGCCGTGCGTGTTGGTGGCCCCCTTGGGGGTGCCGCTCGTCCCCGAGGTGTAGCTGATCAGCGCGATGTCGGAGGACTCCGCGTCACGCCCCGCGGGGGCCTTGTGGCCCGCCCGGGCGACCGTCGCCAGATCGTCGGCGTCCGCGGCGTGCGGCAGCCGCTCGAAGGTCAGCACACGCGCGTCACCCCGAGTCTGGAAGTCCAACTCACAGCCGGTGAGGACGACACTCACGGCCGAGTCGGCGGCCGTCTCGCGCAGATACGACTCCCACGCGCGGTCGGAGCACACCAGGGCGCGTACGTCCGCGTCGTGCAGGACGTGGCGGACCTCTCCCGACTTGTACATCGGGTTGACCGGCACGACGGTCGCGCCCGCCTTCCAGGCGCCGAGCAGCGCGAGCACGAAGTGCGGGGAGTTCTGGAGCAGGATCGCGACGCGGTCGCCGCGCTCCAGACCGCGGGCGGCGAGGTGCCCGGCGACGGAGTCGCTCAGCTCGTCCACCTCGCGGTAGCTCAGCCGCCCGTCGAAGTAGGCGAGCGCGGCGCGGTCCGGGGCGTCCGCCACGGCGCCGCGCAGGGCGTGCACCAGGGAGTCGGCCGGGCTCACCGGGCCGCTCTGGGCGTCGTTGAGCAGGTCCACCCAAGGGCGGTCGGCGTAGGTGGTCACCGGGTCGCCTCCCACTTCTGCTGGATGTGGTTCATGTTCGACAGCCAGTGGTCCGGTTGGGTGGCGCGCACCTGGTAGTACCCGGCGACCTCGGGGTGCGGCAGGATCAGGAAGCGGTCCTCCTCGATCCCCGCGAACAGCGCGTCCGCGACGGCCTCCGGCTCGATGGCGGTCGGCTGGAGGACCAGGTCGCCCGCACTGCCGGTGGCGTCGAGCATGTCGGTGCGCACGCCCTGCGGACAGATCGCGTGCACCTTCAGACCGCGGTGGCGGTACGTCAGCGACAGCCACTCGGCGAAGGCGTACGCGCCGTGCTTGGTGACGCTGTAGGGCGCGGCGCCGATCATGGTGAGCAGTCCGGCGGCGGAGACGGTGGAGACGAACCGGCCGCTGCCGCGCTCCAGCCAAGCCGGGAGCAGCTCCTGGGCCGCCCGGACGTGCGCCATCACGTTGACGTCCCAGGCGAGCGCCCAGACCTTCTCGTCGGCCGACTCACTGCCGGCCGAGGGGAGGCCCGCGTTGGCGCAGTAGACGTCGATGGTGCCTCCGAGGGCGTCCCGGGCCTCGGCCACGATCGTGGACGCGTCGCCGGGAACCGCGATTGCCCCGATCTCCTCGGCCACGGCCTTCGCCTTGGCGGCGTCCAGGTCGTTGACGACGACCCGGGCCCCCTCGGCGGCGAATCGACGGGCCAGCGCGGCCCCGATGCCGCCTCCGGCCCCGGTGACGACCACTCCCGCATCCTGCACGGCTTCCACCATCGGTCTCCTTCGACACGACGCGACACAACACGGCTCAGCTGCGACCCCAGACTAACCAGTCGGTATGTAGCAGGGGAAGGGCCCTTTGACAGCTCCGGCCCGCAGGAGCGCCCCTTCGGGGGCGCGGGGCTCTGACATATGCGGCTCCGCCGCGTGGGCGCGACCAGCCACTTACGGCCTGCCGCTTACGAACCATCCGCGGGAGCACATAACGTGCCGATGCCAACCTTCCGCGATCACGGAGGTCCCCCCATGCGCCCCTCCCGCCGAGCCCTCCTGGCAGCCACGGCCACAGCCACCGCCACCCTCGCGGTAACCCCCACCCCCACCACGACGACATCCCATGCCAACCCCCTCCGCACCGGCTTCGAGCAGCTCCAGGCGAGCGGCTACGCCGCCCTCCAAGGACGGCGTGTCGGCGTCGTCACGAACCCCACCGGCGTCACCAGAGACGTTCGTCACATCGTCGACGTCATGCACGGCGACCCCCACGTCGAGCTGACCGCCGTCTTCGGCCCGGAACACGGTTTCCGCGGCACCGCGCAGGCCGGCGGCTCCGAGGGCCGCTACGACGACCCGGCGACCGGACTCCCGGTCTACGACACGTACCTCAAGAGCGGCAAGCCTCTCGCCGACGTCTTCACCGCCTCCGGCGTGGACACCGTCGTCTTCGACATCCAGGACGTGGGCGCGCGTTTCTACACGTACATCTGGACGCTGTACGACTGCATGGAGGCGGCCCGGCTCGCGGGCAAGCCCTTCGTGGTGCTGGACCGGCCGAACCCGGTGACCGGACGGGCCGCCCAGGGCCCGGTGCTGCACAAGGAGTTCGCGACGTTCGTCGGGCGCCAGCCCATCGCGCAGGCGCACGGGATGACGGTGGCGGAGCTGGCGCGGCTGTTCAACGGGGAGTTCCTGGCGGCGCCGGTGGAGCTGACCACCGTACTGATGTCGGGCTGGAAGCGGTCGGACTTCTACGACGCCTCCGGCCTGCCCTGGGTGCCGCCGAGCCCGAACATGCCGACGGCCGACACCGCCCTGGTGTACTCCGGGACATGTCTCTTCGAGGGGACCAACCTGTCGGAGGGGCGCGGTACGACACGCCCGTTCGAACTGCTGGGCGCGGAGGGCATCGACGGCCGATGGGCTCTGGAGGCGAACCGGCTCAAGGTCCCGGGCGTGCTCTTCAGGGAGGCGTATTTCGCTCCGACCTTCTCCAAGTTCCAGGGAAAGACGATCGGCGGCGTGCAGATCCATGTGCACGACCGGGCCGCGTACGACCCCGTCCGCACCGGAATCGCGCTCCTGGTGACCGCCAAGAAGGTCTGGAGCGACTTCGCCTGGCGCTCGGACAACTGGATCGACAAGCTGACCGGCTCCACGAGCGTGCGCACGATGATCGACGCGGGGGCGACGGCCGACGAGGTCGTGGCCGCCTGGCAGGACGAGCTGAAGGCCTTCCAGCGGATCCGGAAGGAATATCTTCTCTACGGATGAGCGGAAAGAACTTCTTTTCCCCGGTTGAGTCGTGACGTATGGCCAATCTTCGCCCCCGGTAGGACGATGCGCCCACATCGCACCGCCTTCGGGGGACGAGGGGGCTTGCCATGGCGGATCCGGCAGTCAGTGTTTCTCCCTACTGGGAGCTGACCTTCGACGCGGACGGGGACGTGGACGGCCGGGAAAGGGACCGGCTGCTCGCGGAGGTGCCCCGGCGCGGAGTGCGTGATCTGATCGTCTTCGCGCACGGCTGGAACAACGACCGTTCCGGCGCGACCCGCCTCTACAGCCAGTTCTTCGCGCCCGTCCCGGACCTCGCGCCGCACGCGCGTCTGGGCTACGTCGGTGTGGTGTGGCCCTCGATGCGGTTCTCGGACGAACCGATCCCCGACTTTCCCCGGTCGGTGGCCGCCGCGGTCTCCACCGACGTGCCCGCCGCCGCCCGCGCCGCGCTCGACAAGGACACCCGGCACGCGCTCCTGGAGGTGTTTCCGGGGCGGGCGACGGTCGTCGAGCAGATCGCGCGTCTGCTGGACCAACAGCCGGACGAGGGAGCCTCGTTGGAGGAGTTCGGGCGTCTGGTGCGGCTGCTCGTGGAAGTACCGCCGCAGGGACCGCAGGCCGCCTTCGCCTCGGACACGCTCGGGGAGGGCACGCCGCAGGGCGACCCCGCGATGCTCTTCGGGGACACGGCCACGGTGTGCGGCGAGTTCGCCGAGGCGCTGGCCGGGATGACGGCGCCCGGCGAGACCTTCACGCTGCCGCGGCCCTGGGACGGGGCGCGTGAACTGCTGCGCCAGGCCACGTACTACGCCATGAAGCGGCGCGCCGGCACGGTGGGTGAGCGTGGGCTCGGGCGCGCGCTCGGGCAGCTCGCGGCCGCCGCGCCCGGGGTGCGCGTGCACCTGGTCGGGCACAGCTTCGGCGGACGGCTGGTCTCCTTCGCACTGCGCGGACTGCCCGAGGGCGTGCGCACGGTGAAGTCCGTGACGCTGCTCCAAGGGGCCTTCTCGCACTACGCGTTCGCCGCGCAACTGCCCGGCGACCCGCGGACGAGCGGCGCGCTGCACGGTCTGCAGAGCCGCGTCGACGGCCCCCTGGTGTGCTGCTACTCCCACTTCGACACGGCGCTCGGCACGATCTATCCGCTGGCCTCCCGGATGGCGGACGACGATCGTTCCGTGCTGGGGATCGACCTCGACCCCGGACATCTCCTGGGTGCCCGCTGGGGCGCGATGGGACACGACGGGGTGCAGGCGGTGGAGGGCACGAAGACGTTCACGCTCGCCGACGCGCTGCGCGCGAAGCTGCCGGTGTCGGGGTGCGTGAACGTCGACGCGTGCGCGGTGGTGAACCGCGGCGGGCCCCCGTGCGGGGCCCACAGCGACATCTGCCACCGGGAGTTGGCCCAGGTGGTGCTGGCGGCGGGCCGCGTTCAATGACCCGCCGCCGGGGAGTCTCCGAAGCGCCCCGGGGTCACCGGTGCGACGTGTACTCCACCACCTGCTGGTAGGTCGGCCGGTTCTGCCAGGTGATCTTGCCGTGCTTGATACCGCCGAGCGTCCGCTGGACGATCGAGTCGGCACACCACTGGTCGCCCGCCGAGCACTGGTCGTCGCCCGGGTAGACCTGGGCGGCGGTCAGACCGGCCGCCGTCTTGAGTGTGCTGATCAGGGCGTCCCGGCAGGCGCTGAGGCTGCCGCCGCCGCAGTACTTCTGCGACAGTCCGCCCTGCACCGACTCACCGAGGACCGCCCGGATGTCCTTGTCGACATAGCTCCACCAGCCGTACTGGAAGGAGCTTCCGGCGTGCGCGCCGGTCGGGCCGTGCGCGGCCGACGGGGACTCGTCGATGGGCAGGTTGTTGGAGAAGGCCGTGTACAGGTCGGTGCCGAGACCGGGTTCGAACTCGGCCTTCACCAGCAGCGGCCACCAGGCGTCCAGGATGCGGATCGCGTCGGCGTTGGCGTAGGCCTTCGAGCCGGCCGAGGTCTCCTTGCGCTTGGCTCCGGCCGTCACCCAGTCGGACAGCTTGGTCACCGCCGCCGCGGCCGTGGTGTCCGTGACCGTCGAACTGTTGATGACCTTCAGCAGCTTCGGCAGCACGTCCTCGGCCCGCAGATCGGCCAGCGCGGCGTCGGCCATCGCCTTGGTGAGCGAGGACCTGGTCACCCCGCCCGCGGCGACCAGTTTCTTCACCCGGTCCTCCAGGAGGTTCCCGCGGTGCACGGAACCGTCGCCCCAGGGAGCCGTGGTGTAGTCCTTGGCCTGCTTGTTGTTCCAGGAGATGTAATAGTCCTGGTCGATGGAGTTGGGGTGCGCGGACGGCGGGGTGTACGAGGCCGTGTTCGTCGTCGGGTTCCAGTTCTGCCACTCGTACGCGGCCTGCGCCCAGACCGGGAACTCGGCGTCGACGCCGGCCGCCCGCACCGGGTTGTCACCGCTGTTGTAGTACGCGGTGTGCGAGGAGTCGGCGTAGAACCAGTTGAAGGTGTAGTTGATGTGCTGCACCGCGCTCTGGAACGTCCCCGGGCTCTTCACGTAGTCCGGGTCGTTGAGCATCTGGAAGCCGATGATCGAGTCGGCCTCGTGCATGTAGGAGGAGCGCAGGGTCGTGTACGCGACCTTCTTGCCGCCGACCGTCGCGCGGTACTCCACGGGACCGTACTTGGTCCGGTAGACCTGCATACGGTACGAGCCCGCCGCGGTGCCGTCGGCCGTGGTCGGCTTCCAGGAGTTGGTCCGCTCGACCTTGTCCATGGCGGTGCAGGTGCCGTGGTACAGGTAGTGGATGTCGTCCTGGCACAGTTCGACGGCGTACGTGTCGATGATGTCCTGGCCGGAGGTCGTCGCGCTCCAGGAGTAGTCCTGGCCGCGTCCGAGTTCGACGTACATGCTCAGGCCCGCGAAGGAGGCGCCGCGCGCGCTGAGGCCTGGTCCCTGGATTTCCTGGAGCATGAGGAGCTGTGGCGCGAAGTAGCCGGTCTGCGGCCCGAAGACGGCGATGGGGTGACCGCTGGCGGTGTACTTGCCGCTCACCACGAGGGCGTTGGACATCCCGCGCTTCGCGGAGGTGAGGGTGGTGGCGGCCGCCGTCGCCGAGGCGCTGGTGGCCGTCGCGGTGGCCGCGCTGCCGGTGCGGTCGTAGACCAGTGGCTCCTGGGTCACCGAGCCGGCGTCGGGCAGGGCCTCGCCCTGCGCGGTGTCGGGCTTCGAGGCGTACGGGAAGCTCTCGCCGTTGTGGACGGTGAGCACCGCCTCGGGATCGTTGCGCTCGCGGAAGGACTCCCAGACCTTGGTGCCCTCGGTCACGCCGTACTTGGACTGGGCGGCCAGCAGCGAGAGGGCGTTGTTGACCTCGCCGCCGCCTCCGGAGCCGAAGAGCGAGCCGATGACGGAGGCCAGCGCGACCAGGTCGGTGATCTTGAAGTGGTCGATGGTGCCGGCGTTGGTGATGGAGTCCTTGTGGCCGGTCAGGACGTACTCACCGGGGAAGTAGCGGCCGCTGTCGGAGGCGTCGATGTACGCGTTGATGCCGTCGATGTAGGCGTTGGCGTCGGTGAGGGCCTGCTGACCGCGGGCGCCGTTGTTCGCGATGGCGTTGTCGATCTGGGTCTGCAGATCGGCCTCGGTGTAGGGCGCGTTGCGCCAGAACTCCTGCTCCAGGCCCTGGTTGGAGGAGGCACCGCCGGCGAAGGAGGTCAGCTGGCCGCGGCCGACGTGCCGGAAGACGTCCATCAGCCACAGCCGGTCCTGGGCGGCGGCGTACCCGGCGCCGTACTCGGTGCCGTAGCGGGTGGTGCCGGTGATGTGCGGCACACCGGTCTTCTTGTCGCGGACGATCGTCACGTCGCTGCGGCCGCCGGGCGCGGTGGTGGAGGCGACCTGGTCGGAGGCGACCCCGAAGGACGCGTCGTTGAAGAAGTCGTTGATCTTGGCGTCGGTGAGTGTGGCGGCGCCCGAGGCCAGGTTGTTGTAGGGACCGAGCTGGTCCTCGGCGTGGTCGGGCTGGATGCCGAAGGCCTGGTTGAGGAGGATCTGGGCGAGGGTGGCGTTGCCGTTCTGACCGGGCGGGAGGATGTCGGAACACTGGCCGCCGCAGTAGTCGTTGGCGGCGAGCGCGGCCGTGCTGTCGGCGGCCGCCGCCTGGGTCAGCGGGGACAGCAGGGCGGCTATGAGAGCACAGATGGACGCCGCCCCCAGGAACTTGGGGAATCTGCGGGGAGTTCTCAGTCTGTCGAGTGCGGTGCGTGCGGTGCGCCGTGGCATGGCTGCTCCTACCGACGGGGGTGGGCCGGACGTTACCGCCGGTATCCCCGAGTTGGAAGATGAACATGCGTCAACTTTTCAACGATCACTGAGCTGTTCAGAGGTCACGAGCCGTTTAGAGATCGACGGGCCATGCGGAGCCGGCGACACCCCGGCACCCCGGCCCACGGGCTTTTCAACAGGTGACTGACAGCGAAGGGAGGTAGGCCGGAGGGAGTTCGGCCGGTGACTTATGGCGCTCATCGGAAATTGGATGGAGCCGAATCGCGTGTCGATACGTCTACTCGGCGACGTCCCTGGGACGGCAACGCCGAAGTGACCGAAGTACAGGTGCAGGTGTGACGGAGGTGCAGGGCGATGGCGGGTTTTCGGAGTCTGGCGAGACAGGTGCGAGATCCGAGGAATGATCTGGCACTGCGACGCTATTCACTGCGCAAGTGCCTGGAGAGGTTCGCCCCTTACGGGCATCGGGCAACCTGGGACCACCTCTGCTCCCGGGCCGGGTTCGGTCCCGAGGACCGGTCCCCCGATCCAGCGCGGCTCGTGGCCGCACTGGACGAGTTGGAGGAGGCCCGCTCCGTCTGGCTCGCCTACGAGGTCGAGTTCGCCGAGCGCCGCAAGAAGGAGAAGCACGACGGGCTGCGCCGGCCGGGCAGCGTGGACGACTGGCATCGGCTGACCTGGGGCGGATTCGGCGTCGCGTGGTGCGACGATCCGCGGATCCACCCCCACGAATCACTGGCCGAGGTGCTGCGCCGGCTGATCGCCGCGCTGGAGCGCGAGCCGGGCACGGTCTGCCCGGTCTGCACCCGTGAGCGCCTCACCTGGAAGTACGACCTGGCCCACGAACCGTCGTCGGGTCCCGTCTGCACGGGTTGCGGAATCGTCGTACCGCGGCCCGTCCTCACGCCCGATGCGCTGGCGGAGGCCAGGCGCGTGCGGTTGCTGGTCTCTGCGTGAGCGCTCCGCCGGGTTGAACCGGGGGGCGGGGATCGGCGGTCGGCGGTCGGCGGTCGGCGGTCGGAGTGAGGCTCGGGGGCGAGGTCGGCCGGGTTACGGGAACTGCGGGTGAGTCGTCGGCTGCGGGATTGCCCGTGGCTGGGCGCGCAGTTCCCCGCGCCCCTGGCGGGGCGCCGACCTCGACGGGGGCTGAAGACAGCCGGTGGGCCGACGCTAGCAGGCGCAAATCCGTTCGCTCCAGCTCTTTCTCCTCGGGACAGTTGGGCTCGATGAAACCCCGTTGAGGTACCCGCGGAACCCGAGGAGTCCCGATGTCGACGCTGCGCGTCACCGCCGAAGTGCTGACCGTCCATGAACACCCGAACGCCGACGCGCTCGAACTGGCCCAGGTGGGCCTGTACCGAGCCGTCGTCGCCAAGGACGCCTACCGCACCGGCGAGAGTGCCGTCTACATCCCCGAGCAGTCCGTGCTCCCCACCACTCTCATCGAGGAGCTGGGCCTGACCGGACGCCTCGCGGGCCCCGGTTCGGACCGCGTCAAGGCCGTACGCCTGCGCGGTGAGCTGTCGCAGGGCATCGTCTGCCGCCCCAAGGCGCTGGCCGACGTCGACCTGGCGCGGGCCGCCGCGGACGGCACCGACTTCGCCGAGGCGCTCGGCATCGTCAAGTGGGTGCCGCCGATCCCGCCCGCCATGAACGGCGACGTCGAGTCCGCGCCCGATCTGCTGCCCTGGGTCGACATCGAGAACGTCCAGCGGTACCCGGACATCTTCGCGCCGGGCGAGAACGTCGTCCTGACGGAGAAGCTGCACGGCTCGGCCTGCCTGCTGACCCACGTCGCCGACCAGGACCGCGTGTACGTCTCCTCCAAGGGCTTCGGCGCCAAGTCCCTGGCCCTCAAGGAGGATCCCCGCAATCTGTACTGGCGCGCCGTCCACGCCCACCGCGTCGCGGCCGCCGCGGCCCGGCTCGCCGAACGGCTCGGCGCCCGCCGGGTCGGCATCTTCGGCGAGGTGTACGGGGCGGGTGTGCAGGACCTGTCGTACGGCGCCGACGGCCGCCGCGAGTCCCTCGGCTTCGCCGTGTTCGACGTGTCCGCGGAGATCGCCGGCGAGGTCCGCTGGCTGGACGCGGCGGCGCTCCTCGACGGCGAACTGCCGCTGGTGCCACGGCTGTACGAGGGGCCCTACGACATCGACCGCGTCCTGGAGGTCGCCTCGGGCCGGGAGACCGTGTCCGGGCGCGCACTGCATCTGCGGGAGGGCGTCGTGATACGCCCTGCCGTCGAGCGCTACAGCCCGGTGACCGGCGGCCGGGCCATCGCGAAGGCGGTCAGCCCGGCGTATCTGACGCGCAAGGGCGGCACGGAGTACGAGTGACGGGCGGCCGGGGCGATCGCGGCACGAGAGCCGGTTCTGCCCGGCCACGGGGCCGAGGCGTGCCCCTCAGCAGCACTCCTCGGCCGCCTGCTGCGACTGCTGCGACCCCTGTGACTGCCGCGGCTTCGGCCGCGCGGTGACGCGCTCCACCATGAGCCGGGAGCCCGCCTGACGCTCACCGAAGACGTCGTCCGGGTTGGACAGCACGCAGTTCTCGAGGGACAGACAGCCGCACCCGATACAGTCGGTCAGGTGGTCCCGCAGCCGGCTCAACTGCTTGATCCGCTCCTCCAGTTCGGAACGCCAGGCCTCCGACAACCGGGCCCAGTCCTCGCGTGTCGGGGTGCGCTCCTCGGGGAGTTCGGCGAGCGCCTCGCGGATGGTGGCGAGGGGGATGCCGACGCGTTGGGCGGCCCGGACGAAGGCGACACGGCGCAGCGCGTCGCGGTGGTAGCGGCGTTGGTTGCCGGTGGTGCGCCGGCTGCTGATCAGGCCCTTGGACTCGTAGAAGTGCAGGGCGGAGACGGCGGCGCCGCTGCGGGCCGACAGCTGGCCGACGGTCAGCTCGTGGATCTTCTCAGGGATCTGGGGCACCCCTCCAACCCTACCTACTTCGTCACACGTCCGGTCCGTTGACATGCGCCCCGCACCCGACCATGCTAAGCAGTTGCTTAGACATGGATACGTGGGAGGTCGGGAAGATGGCAGAGCCGAGGACGTTCGCGACGGTCGACGAACTGCGGGCCGCGGTGGGCGAGCAGCTGGGGTACAGCGACTGGGTCGAGATCGAGCAGAAGCGGATCGACCTCTTCGCGGAGGCGACCGGCGACCACCAGTGGATCCACGTCGACCCCGAGAAGGCCGCGACCGGCCCCTTCGGCACGACGATCGCGCACGGCTACCTCACCCTGTCGCTGCTCCCGCTCTTCGGCCCGCAGCTGATCAAGGTCGAAGGCGTGAAGATGGGCGTCAACTACGGGACGAACAAGGTCCGTTTCCCCGCCCCCGTACCGGTCGGCTCACGGCTGCGCGCCACCGCGAAGATCACCGGCGTCGAGGACGTACCCGGCGGTGTCCAGGTGTCCGTGGCCTTCACCGTGGAGCGCGAGGGCGGCGACAAGCCGGTGTGCGTCGCCGAGTCGGTGTCGCGCTACTACGTCTGAGCACCCCGCACGCGCCCCGGGGCCGCTACTCCTTGGCCCCGACCATCCGCAGTACGAGGTCGGCGTAGAGCGCGCCGACCTCGTCGGGCGTACGGGGCCCGTTGACGTTGAACCAGCGGGCCACGTCGATGCAGAGGGAGAGCACGGCGAGCGTGGTGCCCGGCACGTCCGGCACGTCGAAGTCGCCGGCCGCCACGCCGTCCTCGATGATGCCGCGCACGGCCGCGTCGGTCTGCCGCCGCAGCGCGACGATCTCCGCCCGCGCCTCGGGTCCGAGGGCTTCCAGCTCGTACTGCACGACCCGCGCGGTGGTGTGCTGCCCGGCGTGCCACCGTACGAAGGACCGCACGGCGTCGGTGAGCCGCTCGGCGGCGCTGCCGCCGCCCTGCGCCGCGCCGCGCACGATGTCGAGCGCCTTGTCGTGCCCGATCCGGCTGATGCGGTGGAGCAGCTCTTCCTTGGTCTTGTAGTGGATGTAGAGCGCGGCGGGGCTCATGCCCGCGCGGCCCGCGATGTCCCGGGTCGTCGTCGCGTGGTATCCGCGCTCGGCGAAGGCCTCGACGGCGGCGACGAGCAGCCGCCGGGCCGCGTCCGGGGTGACCTCGGCCCACGGCTGCATCTCGCCGCCGGCCGTCTCCTCCGCCGTACTCATCGCTGGTTCGCCCCTCTCGCTGACAGGAGGTACACCATACCGCCGAAGGTGAGCGAGCGCTTAGCGTGCCCGGTCGGCGCCCGCGTCCTGACGGTCACGGATCACCTTGGCCAGCGTGAAGGACGACGTCACCAGATAGAGGACGGCGATGGCCAGAAAGGCGCGCACCCAGGCGTCGGCGTGCAGCTTGTAGATGCCGACGGCGGTCGCCACCATGGCGACGGAGAAGGAGGCCACGGCCTGGCCGTAGAAGGCCGCCGTGTTCAGATGCTTGACGGGTGTCTCACTCATGGGGACAAGGGTCGGCGGACGCGGCCGCCGCCGCATCCGCCCACGTACTCAGTACCGCGTGCGGGCGTACTCAGAAGGCGGAAACCCCCGTCAGCGCACGCCCGATGACCAGTTTCTGTATCTGGCTGGTGCCTTCGTAGAGGGTCATCACGCGGGCGTCGCGCAGCAGCTTGCCCGCCGGGTACTCGTCGATGTAGCCGTAGCCGCCGAAGACCTGGAGGGCGTTGTTCGCGGCGCGCACGGCGGCCTCGGAGGCGAAGAGCTTGGCCTTCGACGACTCCGTGGCGAAGGGCAGTCCGCGGTCGACGAGATCGGCGACCCGCCAGGTCAGCAGCCGTGCCGCGTCCACGTCGACGGCGATGTCGCTGATCAGTTCCTGGACGAGCTGGTGGTGCGCGATGGTCTTCCCGAACTGCTCCCGCTCGGTCGCGTACCGCACGGCGACGTCCAGGGCCGCCTGCGCGATGCCGACGCACCCGGCGGCGACCGACATCCGCCCCTTGGCCAGGGCCGACATGGCCACGGAGAATCCCTTGCCCTCGGGCGCGAGCAGGGCGCTCGCGGGTACGCGTACGTCCTCCAGGACGAGTTCGGCGGTGGCCTGGCCGCGCAGGCCGAGCTTGCCGTGGATGGTGCGGCGGGTCAGGCCGGGGGTGT
This sequence comes from Streptomyces sp. NPDC007896, assembly GCF_042959425.1. Lineage (NCBI taxonomy): Bacteria > Bacillati > Actinomycetota > Actinomycetes > Kitasatosporales > Streptomycetaceae > Streptomyces > Streptomyces sp. NPDC007896. Next base: position 424,398 of record NZ_JBIBKX010000006.1, read on the forward strand.
CGGTCGGCACGAGGAAGGCGGAGACGCCCTTGTGGCCCGGCGCGTCGGTGGAGCGGGCGAAGAGCAGGACGACATCGGCCCAGGTCCCGTTGGTGATGAACATCTTGGTGCCGTTGATGACGTAGTCGTCTCCGTCGCGTACGGCCTTCGTCTTCAGGTTGCCCGCGTCCGAGCCGGTGCCGGGCTCGGTGAGACCGAAGCAGCCCACGTACGCGCCGGAGGTCAGCCCCGGCAGCCACTGCCGCTTCTGCTCCTCACTCCCCCAGTACGCGATCGTCTTGGCCACGAGACCGAGCGAGACGGAGACGATGCCGCGCACGGAGGAGTCACCGCGGCCCAGTTCCTCCGTCACGAGGCAGTAGGCGAGGTGGTCGCCGCCGCTGCCGCCGTACTCCTCGTCGACGGTGAGCCCGAGGAAGCCGACCTCGCCGAGCTTCTTCACGAGCGAGCGGTCGACCTCCTCCGCGCGGTCCCACTCGACGACATGAGGGGCGATCTCGCGGTCCACGAAGTCCTTGGCGAGTTGCCGGACGGCGGTCTGCTCCTCGCTGAGCTCCAGGTTCATGACAGTCACCCCACTTGAAAGCCGTACATTCGAAAAGCTAAATTAGCACTGCTAGTTTAAGTTCGCAGCCCTACTATGTGCGCCATGGCCCGACCGCGCAAGCCCCTCCTGAGCACCGACCGGATCGTCGACACGGCGCGGGCGCTGGTGGACGCGGAGGGGCTGGCCGCCGTCTCCACACGGCGGCTCGCCGCCGAACTGGGCGTGAGCGGGCCCTCCCTCTACAACCACTTCCGCACCAAGGACCAGATCCTGGAAGCGGTCGCGGACTCCGTGAGCGCGCAGGTCGACCTGTCGATGTTCGAGGACGGGCGGGAGTGGCGTACCGCCCTGCACGACTGGGCCGTGTCCTACCGGGCGGCGCTGCGCGACCACCCGAACATCGTCCCGGTCCTCGCCCGCGGTCCCGGGCGCCGACCCGCCGGGCTGCGCCTCGCGGACGCCGTCTTCGGCGCGATGGTCGACGCCGGCTGGCCACCGGCCCAGGCCACGTCGATCGGCGCCCTGATGCGCTACTTCATCATGGGCTCCGCCCTCGGGTCCTTCGCCGGCGGTTTCGTCGACGACGAGAGTGCGTACGACCCCGCCGACTATCCCCACCTCGGGCAGGCCCACCTGCTGGCCGAGCAGCAGGAGAAGGTGGACGAGCGGGCCTTCGAGGTGGGGCTCGGGGCGTTGCTGGACGGGTTGACGGAGCAGTTCGGGAGGGTGACGGCCGACGGCGCCGAGGCGGTTTGATCCCGCTCCCGCCGCCCCCGGTTGGGTTTGTTGGCTGCGGGTGAGTGGGGGCTTGGCGCGCAGTTCCCCGCGCCCCTGGGGGCACGGGGCTGCGCCCCGGTACCCCATCGGCCCGGCGCCCCATGGGCCTCGTCCTCGCGCGCCGGACGGGCTGGAGGCCTTCAGGGGCGCGGGAAACTGCGCGACCAGCCCCCACCCGCCGGCAGCCGAAGAGTGTCGGCCGGTGGGGGACGCGGGGCGAAGCCCCGTCTTGGGGGCGCGGGGAACTGCGCGACCAGCCCCCACCGGTCGGCAGCCGAACGACTCGGGACGGACGGGGAACCGGGGCGCAGACCCCAGCCGCCCGCGGCCGAAGAACCCCCGCGGCCCGGAGACCGTTCGGCGGGGGCCGAACTGTGCGGGGCGGATGATGGGGGGCATGACGAGGTCGACGGATCCGGTCGCACCGGGACTCGCCGCGCTGGCCGCGATGTTCGCGGACGAGACCCGCGCCACCTTCCTGCTCACCCTGCTCGACGGCCGCGCCTGGACCGCGGGGGAACTGGCCAGGCATGCCCGCGTCGCCCCCTCGACGGCCAGCGAACACCTGGGCAAGCTCGTCGCCGGCGGCCTGCTCGCCGAGGAACGACAGGGCCGACACCGCTACGTACGGCTCGCCGACCCCCACGTCGCCCAACTCGTCGAGGACCTCGCCGCCCAGGTCGCACCCGAGGCCACCCGACGCCCTCGCACCCTGCGGGAAGCCGGCACGGGCTCCGCGATGGCCCGCGCCCGCACGTGTTACGACCACCTCGCGGGCCGCCTCGGCATCACCCTCACCGACGCCCTCACCCACCGCGGCCTGCTCCGACAGGACACCGGGTTCGCGCTCACGGACGCGGGCCTGCGATGGTTCGACGAGGCAGGTATCGACCTGAACCGCACCGGCCGCCGCCCTCTCACCCGCGCCTGCCTGGACTGGACCGAACGCCGCCCCCACCTCGCGGGTAGCGCCGGCGCGGCCCTGTGCCGCCACGCCCTGGACGCCCACTGGTGCGTACGTATCGGCTCGGAGCGCGCGGTCAAGGTCACGCCGGACGGCGAGCGGGCCTTCGCGGAACTCCTGGGCATCGAGGCGACGGCACTCCGCTGAGCGATCACACCCCACCGCGGCGTCCGAAATCCGCGAGTCCTCTCCCCCGTACCCACCTAGCCTCGGGACCATGATGAACGCCACTTCCCCCGCGCCCGCCCGTCGCGCGGACCTGCTCGCCGCGGGCGCCGCGACCGTCACGGTCGTGCTGTGGGCCTCCGCCTTCGTGTCGATCCGCAGCGCGGGCGCAGCGTACTCGCCGGGCGCGCTGGCACTCGGGCGGCTGCTGGCAGGCTCGGTCGCGCTGGGCGCCCTCTGCCTCGTACGCAGGGAGGGGTGGCCACCGCGCGCGGCCTGGCGCGGGATCGCGATATCCGGCCTGCTCTGGTTCGGCTTCTACATGGTGGTGCTCAACTGGGGTGAGCAGCAGGTGGACGCCGGCACGGCGGCGCTGGTCGTGAACATCGGCCCGATCCTCATCGCGCTGCTCGGCTCCCGGCTGCTCGGCGACGCGATGCCGCCGCGGCTGCTCGCGGGCATGGCGGTGTCGTTCGCGGGGGCGGTCGCGGTGGGGCTGTCAATGTCCGGCGAGGGCGGTTCCTCGGTGCTCGGCGTGGTCCTGTGTCTGCTCGCCGCCGTCGGCTACGCGGCGGGGGTCGTCGCGCAGAAGCCGGCGCTCGGGCGGGCGAGCGCCCTCCAGGTGACCACGTTCGGCTGTCTGGTCGGGGCCGTGGTGTGCCTGCCGTTCGCGGGACAGCTGGCCCACGACGTGGCGGACGCGCCCGCCTCCGCCACTCTCAACGTGCTCTACCTGGGGGTCTTCCCGACCGCGCTGGCGTTCACGACCTGGGCGTACGCGCTGGCCCGGACCACCGCGAGCCGCATGGGCGCGACCACCTACGCGGTGCCCGCGCTCGTCGTCGCGATGTCCTGGCTGTTCCTCGACGAGGTACCGGCGCTGCTCACCCTGGCGGGCGGCGCACTGTGCCTGACCGGGGTCGCGGTGTCCCGCTCCCGCCCCCGGTCCAAGGCTGTCAGGGACGCGGGAGACCGCACGACCAGCCCTCACCCACCCGCGGACGACCACGCCACCCGGGGCTAGAGCCTGTCCGGCGGATCGGCCCTAGGTCCTGTCGGACGACAGGGCCTAGAACACCACCAGCGCTCGCCCGCCCTTCCCCGCCACCATGTTCTCGAACGCCCCCGCGATCCCGTCCAGCCCGATCCGCTCGGTCACCAGCATCCCCAGATCCAGACGCCCCGCCCGAACATGCTCCGCCAGCACCGGCAGGTCCCGCGCAGGGTCACAGTTGCCGTACACACAGCCGGACAGCGTACGGCCCCAGTGGAAGATCTCCAGGGCGTTGAAGGTGACCTGCTGGTCCTTGCCACCGATGCCGACGACCGTCGTACGGCCCCCGCGGCGGGTGGAGTCCCAGGCCGCGCGAATGGTCACGGCACGGCCCACACACTCGACGGCGACGTCGACACCCTGCTTGCCGGTGAGGGAGCGGATCTCGCGGGCCGTGGTGTCGGAGGCGACGACGTAGTGCGTGGCGCCGGCCTCGCGTGCCAGTGACTCCTTCTCCGGAGAGATGTCCACCGCGATGACCTGCGACGCGCCCGCGATTCGCGCCGCCTGGAGCGCCGCGAGCCCCACCCCGCCCACCCCGAACACGGCGACGGTCTCACCGGCACGGACCCGCGCCGAGTGGTGGACGGCGCCGTACCCGGTGAGGACGGCACAGCCGAGGAGGGCGGCGTCGGTGAGGGGGACGCCGTCCGGGACGGGCAGTACGCAGCCGGCGGCCACGACGGTCTCCTCGGCGAACGCGGCGACGTTCAGCCCGGGATGGAGATCGCTCCCGTCGGAGGCGCGCCGCGCGTACACGTCCCCCGCGCCGGTCAGCGCGTTGGCGCACAGCCACACCTCCCCCAGCGAGCAGGCGTGGCAACTGCCGCAGGAGGGAGCCCAGTTGAGGACGACTCCGTCGCCGGGCGCGACACCCCTCACGCCCTGCCCGACGGAGACGACGGTCCCGGCACCCTCGTGGCCGAGGACGGCGGGGACGGGCACCCGCATGGTGCCGTCGGACAGCGAGAGGTCGGAGTGACAGACCCCGGCGGCGGCCAGCCGGACACGGACCTGGCCGGGACCGGGTTCCGGGAGGTCGATCTCGGCGATCTCCAGGGGAGCGCCCACGGCGGGAAGTACGGCAGCGCGAACCACGTAAAAGCTCCTCGGGCCCAGAACTCTGGAACTGACTGAATGTAGTGGAACGGAGTGGGGTGGAGTCGGGTGGGGTGGAGTCGAGTGGAGTGGAGTCGAGTGGAGTGGAACGGGCTAGAACTGGAGGGACTTCGTCTGGAGGTACTCGGACAGGCCGTGCGCGCCCAGTTCTCGTCCGACCCCCGACTGCTTGTAACCGCCGAACGGGGCACTCGGGTTGAACCGGCCGCCGTTGATGTCGACCTGACCGGTGTCGAGCCGTCGCGCGAAGGCGACCGCCTCGGCCTCGTCACCCGCCCACACCGCGCCCGCGAGCCCGTACACCGTGCCGTTGGCGATCCGGACGGCGTCCTCCTCGTCCTCGTACGGGATCACCGACAGCACCGGGCCGAAGATCTCCTCCTGCGCGATCGTCATCTCCGGGGTGACGTCCGCGAAGACGGTCGGCTGGACGAAATACCCCTGCTCGCGAGGGGATTCGGGGCCGCCCGCGACCAGCCGGGCGCCCTCGGCGACGCCCTTCTCGATGTAACCGCGCACCCGCGCCTGCTGCTTGGCGTTGACGACCGGGCCGATGCGGTCCCCGTACTTCGCCGCGGCGGTCGCGGCGAGTTCGACCGCCTCCTCGTACTGCGCGGCGTGCACGAGCATGCGGGTCCAGGCGCTGCACGTCTGGCCGGAGTTGGACATCACGTTGGCGACGCCGACGTTGACGGCCTTGGCGAGGTCGGCGCTCGGCAGGATGACGTTGGCGGACTTGCCGCCGAGTTCGAGGGCGACCCGCTTGACCGCCGCACCGGCCGTCGCTCCGATCCGCCGCCCCACCGCCGTGGAGCCCGTGAAGGAGACCAGGTCCACGTCCGGGTGTTCGGCCAGGGCCTGGCCCGCGACCGGTCCGAGGCCGGTGACGAGGTTGAAGACGCCGGCCGGGACGCCCGCCTCCGCGACCGCCTCCGCGAAGAGCTGGGCGGTGAGCGGGGTGTCCTCGGCGGGCTTCAGGACGACCGTGCAGCCCGCCGCGAGCGCGGGGGCGACCTTGGCGACGATCTGGTGCAGCGGGTAGTTCCAGGGCGTGATCGCGCCGACCACACCGATCGGCTCCTGGTAGACGGTCGAGTTGCCGACCTTCTCCTCGAAGGCGTAGGAGGCCGCCAGTCCGGCGTACGAGCCCGCGACCAGGATCGGTACGGTCGCGTGGACCGCCTGCGAGAAGGACAGCGGGGAGCCGAGCTCCGCCGTGACCGTCTCGGCGATCTCGTCCTTGCGTGCGGTGAGAACGTCACGCAGGGCGCCGAGCCGTGCGGCCCGCTCGGCGGGCGGCGTCGCGGCCCAGGCAGGGAAGGCGGCGCGGGCGGCCCGTACGGCGGTGTCGACGTCCTCGGCCGTGCCCGCCGGAACCCGGCCGAGAACCTGTTCGTCCACCGGGTTCACGACCTCGATCGTGTCCGTCCCGGCGGCGGGGCGCCAAGCACCGTCGATGTACATACCGTCATGTGCCTTCATCGTGTTCCTCCCGGGCGGGGGCGTGCCGTCCGCCTCGCGGCGTCGTCCGAACCACAAACTAGCGGTGTTAGTTTTCAGGCGCCAGATGTCTTCCCGCGACTCACCCTGCTCACCTCACTCGTCCAGGTCCGGCAGCCGCGCCGGAGCGGGGCAGATGCGTTCGCCGTGCCGGTCGAAGACGAACAGATGGGCGAGGTCGACGAGGAGGGGCACCTGCATGCCGTGACGGAGGTCGAAGTCGGGGGTGGTGCGGACGACCAGGTCGCCGGGGAGCCGGCCCTCGGGCGGTGTCTCGTCGTCGCGGGCCGGACCCGCATCGGCGGGGTCGTCGAGGTCGACCACCGGCCCGGCCCGCAGACCGGCCCGGCGGTCCCGGAGACGGTCGAGGAGCGAGCCCTCGCGACGGCGGCGCCTGACCGGGCGGACCGGGCGCGGCGCCTCCAGGTCCGGGACGAAGGCGGGCCGCGAGCCGGTGTTGAAGTGGACGAGCACCTCGTGCCCCTGGAACTCCACGTGCTCGACGAGACCACTGATCGCCACCTCGCCGGGACGGGCCTGCGACGGCTTGGCCAGGCGGACGGCCTCGGAACGCAGCCCGACGATGACCTCGCGGCCCTGCTGCACCCGCAGCAACCGCTGATCCACCGACCAGGGCTCGCGCAGCGGCAGGTACTGCTTGCCGAGGCTGATCGTCATCGCCCCGTCGAGCGGGGCCCGGACCAGGCCGCGCAGCAGATTGATGCGCGGGGTGCCGATGAAGGCGGCGACGAAGACGTTCGCCGGCAGCGCGTAGACCGTACGGGGTGTGCCCACTTGCTGGAGGACGCCGCCGCGCAGGATGGCGACCCGGTCGCCGAGCGACAACGCCTCGGCCTGGTCGTGGGTGACGTACACCGTGGTGACGCCCAACTCCCTGGTGAGCGAGGCGATCTCGGCGCGCAGATGGTTACGGAGCTTGGCGTCGAGGTTGGAGAGCGGCTCGTCCATCAGGAAGGCGGAGGGGTGGCGGGCGATCGCACGGCCCATCGCCACGCGCTGACGTTCGCCGCCCGACAGCTGGTGGGGGAAACGGTCGAGGAGGTCCTCGATGCCGAGCATCCGGGCGGTGGCGTCGACACGCGGACGCGGGTCCTCGCCGGGGGTCTCGATGCGCAACGGGAAGCCGATGTTGTCGCGGCTCGTCATGCTCGGGTAGAGGGCGAAGTTCTGGAAGACCATCGCCATGTCCCGCTCGGACGGCGGCAGATCGCCCGCGTTCTCACCATCGAGGCGCACCTCGCCCTCAGTGGCGTCCTCCAGACCGGCGATCATCCTCAGCACGGTCGACTTGCCGCAGCCGGAGGGGCCGAGCAGTACGAGGAACTCGCCCGGCCGGATGTCCAGCGACAGCCGTTCCACCACGCGGACACCGCGCGTATACGACTTGCTGACCTGGTGCAGGGAGATGGCGCGTGTCATGAAGGGTGCCCCCGGGGGCTCACAGGGCGCTGTCGCTCCGCGGTCGAGACGCCCCGAGCGGGCCGCAAGGGACGTATGAGTCACGGAAGTTAACGGACCGCGACCACCTGGGGGAAGACACCCGGCGGGATCCGGCGTGTCGGTTCCCGCCGCGGTTCCCGTCCCTGTTCCGGTGCGGCGGAAACGGACGATCGTCTACCGGCCCGACAGACACTTCGCCGCACCCTCGTCGGGCCGGTCGGGAAGGTCAGATGTCGCTCTTACGACGCAGGAGCACCCCGGGCCGTACGGGCTCGGCACGCCCGGCGGGCGCCTTCCTCGGCGAGCGCAGCGCGATCCCCGAGGACAGCACCAACAGCGCGCCCAGCATCACGAACGGCGCGGCCACTCCGGCGACCCCGGCGACCAGCCCCGCCGCGGCCGGGGCAGTCACCTGCCCCAGACGGTTGCCGGTCAGCCGCAGGGCGAGGGCCGTGGAGCGGGCCTCGTCCGGGGCGGCCTGCACGACCGTCGTCATGGACAGCGGCTGGCCGACGCCCAGACAGAAGCCGAGGACCAGCAGCATCGCAGCCAGCGCCCACACCGGCACCGGCAGCGCCAGACCCGCGCACAGCACACCGGCCACCAGACAGGTCGCGGTGAGCAGCGCCGCCCGGCCCAGCAGTCGCAGCATCGGCGTCATGACCAGCCGGCAGGCGATGGTCGCCGCCGCGCGCAGACTGAGCAGCAGACCGATCACGGACGGCGCGATGCCCCGGTGCTCACCGACCACGGGCAGATACGCGGTCAGGATGTCCGTCGCGGACAGCACGGAGAGGCTGATGAGGATTCCGGCGGGTACGCCCCGGGCGCGCAGAATGCGGTGCACGGGCACGCGGTCACCCTGAGCCGTACGGGACTCGGCGGGCGTACGGTGCTCGATGCGCCAGAGCGAGCTGAACGACACCGCGGCGAGCGCACCCGCGACGAGCAGCGCCTGCGCGCTGCTGCCCGCCCTGTCCGGGCCCCCGATCAGAAGGCCCGCGACGATCGGCCCGACCAGTTGGCCCAGGGAGGCGCCGATGGTGAAATGGCCGAAGTTGCGGTCCTGTTCGTGCGGCGCGGACTGCCGGGCCACGATCGACTGGGCACCGATGACGAAGCAGAGGTGACCGAGGCCCATCACCCCGCTCCAGGCAGCCATCGCCCCCAGCGAGTCCGCCGTACCGCTGAGCGCGCAACCGCCCACGATGAGGACGACCCCCACGGGCAGCAGCGGGGCACAACGACCGTGGTCGGTACGGCGGCCCAGCGGTACGGCCGCGAAGAGGGGCAGCAGGGCGTAGACACCGGCGATCACACCGATGGCGCGTTCGTCGGCGCCCAGCGCAAGGGCCCGGTAGGAGACGGCGGGGCGGGCCATCGAGACCGCCCCCTGCGCGAAGCCGAAGGCGATGACGAGGCGCAGCAGCCAGCCGCGGTTCCGACCGGGCCTCACGGGGACACCCCTCCATCCGATGACGGATTTCAGAGAACAGGTGGCAGATGACGGGTACCGACTGACCGATATCGACTGACAGATAACGGATGACGGATTTCAGATGACAGATAACAGAATCTGTCAGTCGCCATCCGTCCGTCAGATGATGCCGAACAGAATCCCGGCTCCCAACACCACCAGCGAAGTCAGCGCCGCCCACTTCACCACGAACCTGGTGTGGTCTCCGAACTCGACCTTCGCCATGCCGACGAGGACGTACACGGCGGGCACCAGCGGGCTGGACATGTGCAGCGGCTGGCCGACGAGCGAGGCACGGGCGATCTCCAGGGACGAGACTCCGTGTGCCTGGCCCGCTTCGGCGAGGACCGGGAGGACACCGAAGTAGAAGCCGTCGTTCGACATGAAGTAGGTGAGCGGGATGCTCAGGACGCCGGTGACGAGGGCCATGTGCGGGCCCATGCCGTCGGGGATGTTGGAGACCAGCCACTTGGACATGTGGTCGACCATGCCGGTGCCCGTCAGGACGCCGGTGAAGACGGCGGCGGCGAAGACCATGCCGGAGACGTTGAGGACGTTCTCGGCGTGGGCGCCGAGGCGGGCCTTCTGGTCGGGCATGTGGGGGAAGTTGACGGTGAGTGCGAGCGCGGCGCCGAGCAGGAAGAGGACCGGGATCGGCAGCCACTCCATGATCATGGCGGTGAGCAGGGTGACCGTGAGGAGCGCGTTGAACCAGTAGAGCTTGGGGCGCAGGGTGGCGCGGTGGGGGTCGAGACCCTGGAAGTCGTCGTCCGCTTCGGGCAGATCGGCGTCGGTGCCGGAGCCGGAGCCGGAGCCCGAACCACCTGCACGTGCCGCCTTCTTCGCGACGGCGCCGTCGCCGTCGCCGGAGGCGCCCGCACCCGCGCCGACGAGCACCGTCTCGGTCTCCGGCTCCAGGACCTCGTCCAGCGTCAGCACGCCGAGCCGCTTGCGTTCGCGGCGTCCGAGGACGTACGAGAGGGCGAGGACGCCGAGCAGGCCGACGGCGAGGGCCGGGATCATCGGGACGAAGATGTCGCTGGCGTCGAGCTTCAGCGCGGTCGCGGCGCGGGCCGTGGGGCCGCCCCAGGGGAGCGTGTTCATCACGCCGTTGGCCATGGCGGCGACGCCGGTCATCACGACCAGGCTCATCTTGAGGCGCTTGTACAGCGGGTACATCGCCGAGACCGTGATCATGAAGGTGGTCGAGCCGTCGCCGTCGAGGGAGACGATCGCGGCGAGGACCGCCGTGCCGACCACGATCCGCAGCGGGTCGGCCTTGCAGAACTTGAGGATCCCCCGGACGATCGGGTCGAAGAGACCGACGTCGATCATCACACCGAAGTAGACGATCGCGAACATCAGCATCGCCGCCGTGGGGGCGAGGCTGGTGACGCCGTCGATGACGTAGTCACCGAGCTTGGCGCCCTTTCCGACGAAGACACAGAAGAGTGCCGGGATCAGCACGAGCGCCGCGATCGGCGACATCTTCTTCAGCATGATCAGGACCAGGAAGGTCGCGATCATGGTGAAGCCGAGGATGGTCAGCATGAGTTGGATTACCTAACGTTCGCCCTTGAACTCCCACCAGGGCCGGCGGTGCGTTGACGTTAGGTCGCGCAAGATTGCGTTAACAAGATGTTGACATGCGAGCAATAAGCGCAAAACTCCAGGTCACAGGCTTGTCTCGGTGAGCGGGGGGCTGCTACGGGCATGCCGCGAGCTCCACGGGCACCCCGTTGAGCACCGCCGTGCCCGACAGCGGGTCGAGGAGCGAGCCGTCGAGGAGCTGGTTGACGTTGACGCCCGGGTCGAGGGCCGCGTGGCTCATCCGGGTGCCGGGGCGGTCGTGTCCCCAGCCGTGCGGCAGGCTCACCACCCCACGTCGTACGGCGTCCGTGACCTCGGCCGGGGCCACCACCTCTCCCCCGGCGCCCTTGACGCGCACGGCCGCCCCGTCGGCGAGGCCGAGGCGTGCCGCGTCCTCGGGGTGGATGTGCAGGGTGCAGCGGTTGGTGCCGCCGGTGAGGGCGGGGACGTTGTGCATCCAGCTGTTGTTGGAGCGCAGATGGCGGCGGCCGACGAGGACGATCGCCGCCGGACGCTCACGCAGGGCGGCACGCAGTCGGGGAAGATCGTCGACAATCGGTGCCGGCAGCAGCTCGATCTTCCCGCTGCGCGTCTTCAGTGGCTGCGGCAGACGTGAGCGCAGCGGTCCGAGGTCGATACCGTGCGGGTGGGCGAGCAGTTTCTCCAGGCTCAGGCCGTCGGGCCGGGCGCCGAAGCCCTCGCCGTACGGGCCGAGGCGCAGCATCATGTCGAGCCTGCGTTCGGGTCCGCTCTCGCCGGTGAGCCGCGCGGCGAGTTCTTTCGGGTCGCGTTCGTGGACGGGGCCGTGCGGGTCCTGGACGGCCTTGCCGAGGGTGGAGTCGATGACCATGGCGTCCACGGCGGACGGGTCGGCGCCGTGCATGCCGGTCGCGGCGAGCACCAGCCGGGCGAGGATCTCGGTCTCGGCCATGCGGCCCGGTTCGAGGGGGACGGCGGGGCGGTTGTAGCGGACCTGGTTGCGTACGGCGAGGGTGTTGAAGGCGAAGTCGTGGTGGGCGCTCTGGGAGGGCGGGGGCGGCGGCAGCACGACGTCGGCGTGGCGTGCGGTCTCGTTCAGGTACGGGTCGACGCTGACCATGAAGTCGAGGGAGCCGAGAGCCTTGTCGAGGCGGTTGCCGTCGGGTGCCGACAGTACGGGGTTGGCGGCGATGGCGATGAGGGCGCGGACGGGGCTGCCCTCGGGTGTGGCGGTGTCGATCTCCTCGGCGAGTGCGGCGAGCGGGAGTTCGCCCTTGGCCTCGGGGTGGCGGCTCACCCGGCTGTGCCAGCGGCCGAGCGCGAAGCCGCGGCCGGGTCCGGCGGGGCGGGGCGTCTTGTCGGTGGCGGCCTGCGGGAAGAGGGCGCCGCCGGGGCGGTCGAGGTTGCCGGTGAGGATGTTGAGGATGTCGACGAGCCAGCTGGCGAGGGTGCCGTGCGGGACGGTGCAGCTGCCGATGCGGCCGTACACGGCGGCGGTGGGGGCGGCGGCGAGTTCGCGGGCGAGCGCCCGGATGGTGTCGGCGTCCACGTCGCAGGCCTCACTCGCGGCCTCGGGGGTGAAGTCCCGTACAGCGGTGGCGAGTTCTTCGACGTCCTGGACGTGCGGGGCGAGGTCGCGCAGGTCGACGAGCTTCTCCTCGAAGAGGACGTACGTCATCGCGGCGAGCAGCAGGGCGTCGGTGCCGGGGCGGATGGTCACGTGGCGGTCGGCGAGTTTGGCGGTACGGGTGGTGCGCGGGTCGATGACCGTCAGGGTGCCGCCGCGGGCGCGCAGTGCCTTGAGCTTGCCGGGGAAGTCGGGGGCGGTGCACAGACTCCCGTTGGATTCCAGGGGGTTGGCGCCGATGAGCAGGAGGTGGTCGGTGTGGTCGAGGTCCGGGACCGGGATCGCGTTGGCGTCGCCGTAGAGGAGACCGCTCGAGACGTGTTTGGGCATCTGGTCGAGCGTGGAGGCGGTGAAGACGCTGTGCGTGCGCAGCGCGGTGAGCAGGACGGGCGGGTAGAGGGCGCCGGCCATGGTGTGCACGTTCGGGTTGCCGAGGACGAGGCCGAGGGCGTGCGGGCCGTACTGCTCGACGACCGGGCCGAGGCCCGCCGCGATCGCGTCGAAGGCCTCCTGCCAGGTGGCCTCGCGCAGTTCGCCGTCCGTGCGGACGAGGGGGGTGCGCAGCCGGTCGGGGTCGCCGTCGGCCGCGCCGAAGGAGGCGCCCTTGGGACAGATGAACCCCTTGCTGAAGACGTCGTCGCGGTCGCCGCGGGCGCCGGTGACCCGGGTGCCCTCGATGGTGAGGGTCAGCCCACAGGTGGCCTCGCAGAGAGGGCAGACACGCAGGGCGGTGCGGGAGCCGGGGGTGGCGCCGGAGGTGCGGGACACGGGTCCTCCCGGAGGACGGTGGCAGCGGTGGCACACGGACCGGGCCGAGCATACCGACCGGTACGGATGAGAGGGAGGGCTTGAAGGGGGTGAGGTCGGAAAATCGCGCACCTCTCTCCCCCTCCGGCCCGCGCGCTTCAGCGATAGAGCGATAGAGCGGTGGATGCAGTGGAGCGGTGGAGCGGTGGAGCGGTTCAGTCCAGAACTCTGGCCAGATACGCGCGCAGCAGCTCCCGTGTCTCCTCGATGATCCGCTCGTCCCCCTCCGGGGCGATGCGGAAGGCCAGGTGGACCAGGCTGTCGGCGGCCTCCACGGCGACCAGGAAGGTGCGCCGGAGGTCCTCGTCGGGGGTGCGGTCGAGGAAGTCGGAGAGGAGGTCGGTGAGGCGGTCGGCGACGCGGGTGTTGGGCTCGGCGTCGCGGGTGCCGACGGGTATCTGGTTGCCGAAGTCGACGAGGGAGAAGCCGGGGGCGGTGCGCTTCATGGCGAGGTACTCGTCGAGCACGGCGTCCATGGCGGCGCGCCAGCCCTGCGCGTCTGTCGCCCGCAGGCGTTCGGTGACGCGTTCGGTGTAGCGCTCGAGGTTGCGCTGGGCGAGCGCGTCGGCCATGGCGCGCTTGTTGCCGAAGAAGCGGTAGACGGAGCCGATGGGGACGCCCGCGCGCTGGGCCACGGCCCGGGTGCTCAGGGCGTCGTAGCCGACCTCGTCGAGGAGGTCGGCACAGGCGTCGAGGATCCTGGTCAGTCGTTCGGCGCTGCGCCGCTGAACGGGCGCGCGGCGCAGCGAGGTCGCTTGAGGCACAGGCTTCATGATGCCTTTCCGCCGGGATCCGGTGAACCTCCCGTGTCGGTACGGCCCGCGACGCCGTTCCCGCTCGCCGTCGCTGCCGGCGTCGCTGCCGGCGCCGATGCCGGCGCCGATGCGGGGGCCGACGGGGGCGGCGAGGCAGGTGTCGACGGCCGGGTCGACACGGCGGTTCCGGAGGCGGTGATGTCCGCCGTGCTCTCGACGGCCTTGCCATGGACGGCCCACGCCGTGCGGTCGTCGGCGTAGAGGCGCGCGGTGACGTGGTGGGTGCCGCGTGGGACCAGGTCGCCGGTGAGGTGGTACGCGGCGGTGCGCAGGGTGGCGAGGTTCCGGCCGTCCAGGGACAGCAGCGCGACGCCGCGGCCGGCCACGGCCTGCGCCTTGGCGGCGGCGGGCGAGAAGCGGAAGCGGTGGACGGTCAGGCGGACGTCCCAGCCGTCGCCGGAGGCCGGTTGGACCTCGATGGCGACCTCGGGCGCGCTCTTCTTGTCGACCTCACGGTAGTGGCGTCCTTCTTTGTCCGTCTCGTCCAGGATTTTGCCCACGGGCGAGGGCGACACCGCTTCCCTCCGCTCGTGTGCGGCACCGGTGCCGCAGCCCGCCGATCCACCGAGCAGAGCGCAGACCGCGAGCGCGGCGAGCAGTCCACGCTTCCACGACATGCCGGGGAGATTAGAACAACGCTCTGACAGGCGAATCCCCCTGGAGTCGGGTTCTTGGGCCGTGCCGCCAGCCCTGGGGTGTACTCCGCACGGAGGTTCCGGCGCCGCGCATACGGCGGCCACGCACTTCGGCGTACCTCTTGCGCGCGAAAAAGCTGAATCCTACGGTGAAGCATAGGAATCAGGCGCGAGGGAGCGATCATGAGCGGGGACGCGAGGAAGACGGCCGAGGGGCTGACCTACCTCACCGGATTCGGCAACCAACACAGCTCGGAGGCGCTCCCCGGGGCGCTGCCGCACGGCCGCAACGCGCCCCAGCGCGCCCCCCTCGGGCTGTACGCGGAGCAGCTGAGCGGTTCGGCGTTCACGGAGCCGAGGGCGCACAACCGGCGTTCGTGGCTGTACCGGATCCGTCCGTCGGCCGCGCACCCCGCGTTCACACGCACGGACAACGGGGCGCTGCGCTCGGCGCCCTTCACGGAGACCGAGCCCGACCCGAATCGGCTGCGCTGGAACCCGCTGCCGGAGCCGGCGCGGGGCACCGACTTCCTCGCGGGCCTGTGGACGCTGGGTGGCAACGGCGACGCGACCCAGCGCACCGGTATGGCCGTGCACCTGTATCACGCGGACTCCTCGATGGACCGCGTCTTCAGCGACGCCGACGGGGAGCTGCTGATCGTGCCGGAGCGTGGCGGGCTGCTGCTGCGGACCGAGTTCGGGCTGCTGCACGTGGAGCCGGGCCGGGTGGCGCTGATTCCCCGTGGGGTCCGCTTCCGGGTGGAGCTGCTGGACGCCGAGCCCGGCGGCGGGCGGAGCCCGTCGGCCCGCGGCTATGTGTGCGAGAACTACGGGGCGCCCTTCCAACTGCCCGACCTCGGCCCGATCGGCGCCAACGGACTGGCCAACGCGCGGGACTTCCTCGCCCCCGTCGCCGCGTACGAGGATGTCGAGGGCCCGGTGGAGGTGGT
This sequence comes from Streptomyces sp. NPDC007896, assembly GCF_042959425.1. Taxonomy (NCBI): domain Bacteria; kingdom Bacillati; phylum Actinomycetota; class Actinomycetes; order Kitasatosporales; family Streptomycetaceae; genus Streptomyces; species Streptomyces sp. NPDC007896. The sequence continues at coordinate 439,865 of NZ_JBIBKX010000006.1, forward strand.
CAACAAGTTCTGCGGCAACCTCTGGACGGCGACGTACGACCACTCGCCGCTGGATGTCGTCGCCTGGCACGGCAACCATGTGCCGTACGTCTACGACCTGCGCCGCTTCAATGTGATCGGCACGATCAGCTACGACCACCCGGATCCGTCGATCTTCACGGTGCTGACCTCGCCGAGCGACACCCCGGGCCTCGCCGGGGTCGACTTCGTGGTGTTCGCGCCGCGCTGGCTGGTGGGCGAGGACACCTTCCGGCCGCCGTACTTCCACCGGAACGTGATGAGCGAGTACATGGGGCTCATCGAGGGGGCGTACGACGCGAAGGCGGAGGGCTTTGTTCCGGGGGGCGGTTCGCTGCACAACATGATGTCGGCGCACGGGCCGGACCAGGAGACCTTCGACCGGGCTTCCGCCGCCGAGCTGCGGCCCCAGAAGATCGACGACGGGCTGGCGTTCATGTTCGAGACCCGGTGGCCGGTGACCGCCACGGCGCAGGCGGCGCACGCGGAGCATCTGCAGCGCGGGTACGACGACGTGTGGCAGGGCCTGCAGCGGCACTTCGGCCCGTTGCACTGAGCGTCGGCGACCGGTACGGATATCCCTCGTGACCTCCTTCGCCCCGGACTCGATCGTCCTGAACCGCAAACTCCCGCTCTGGTACCAGGTGTCGCAGTCCCTGCGCGCCTCGATACTCGGGCGCTCGCCCCAGGACCCGCTGCGCCTGCCCACCGAGGAGCGGTTGGCGGGCCACTACGGGGTGAGTGTGCTCACCATGCGGCAGGCGCTCAAGGAGCTGGAGGACGAGGGGCTGATCACCCGCCACCGGCGGCGGGGCACGTTCATCGAGCCGAGCGCGCAACGGGGCGCTCCGGTGCGGCTGCTGGGCTCGGTGGACACGATCGTCGCGCAGCAGTCGGGGATGACGACCGAGCTGCTGGACCACGGGAGCGTGCCGGTGCCGGCCGAACTCGCCGAGCACTTCCCGGATCTGGCCGAGGTGGGGACGTACCACCGGCTGCGCGGTGACGAGAAGACCGGTGAGCCGACGAACCACGCGCGCAACTACGTCCGTCCCGAACTGGCCGCGCTGATCGACCCGCAGGACCTGGTGCGCTGGCCCATGACAAAGGTGCTGCGGGACGTGGTGGGCGTGCGCATCAGCCGGATCACCGACACGGTGGAGGCGCGGCTCGCGGATCCGGAGACGGCCCGGCTGCTCCAGGTGCCGCTGCTCAGCCCGATCCTGCACTACACGGGCATCGTGCACGGCGAGGACGGCCGTGCCTTGGACGTGGCCCGCATCCACTACCGCGGTGACCGCTTCTCCTTCACGGTCACCCTCGACGCCCACTGACGATGACGTACGAGACCGGCGCGCGGCGCCCACGTCGTACGATGCCGGGCGTGACGCACGCCGACGCTCCGCTGCTCGCGGACCTCATGCCGTGGTCCGTCGCACCGCCGAGGCTGGGCCGGGGGTGGCCGACGGGGCCCGACGCGGCGTCCCTGAAGGCGCGCTGGGACACGCTGATGAAGGCCGAGGGGCAGGGCCGCGAGGCGTTGTTCGGCCCGACGCGCTCGCGCACCACGCACTCGGCCGTCGGGCAGCTGCCCGGACAGTCCAGTGGGACGGCCCGGCTGGAGCGGGAGTCGGGGCCCTGTCCGGAGCCGGTACGCGTCCTGCACGGACCGTTCGACGAGCAGTGGCTGATCCCGGACCACCGGCTGATCGACGCGGCGCGCCCCGAGTTGTGGCGGGTGGCCGACGAGCGGCAGATGTTCGTGGTGGAGCAGACGGCGGTGCCGGACACGTCGGGGCCGGTGCTGCTGGTCGCGTCCGTGCTGCCGCTGAGCGCCGGTCGCGGTGGCCGTGTCCGCCCCCTCCACCGGCGCCCCGGGGGCCTCGAACCGAATCTGGCGCCCGGCCTGTTGGAGCACCTCGGCGCCCGCCTCGGCCACTTGCCCGAACCCGACGACGTCCTTGCCTGGACGGTCGCGGTCGCGCGATCGGACCGGGACGGGTGTGCCGTCCCGCTCACCGCCGACCCGCAGGCGTGGGCGAACGGCGTCGCGTTGGGGCGCCGGATGCTGTGGCTGATGCGCCGCGACGGCGAGCGCCCCAAGCTCCCCGGTGGCCGCCGCCCCTATGTCCGCGCCCCGCTCCCGTCGCGCCCACTCGACGTGCGCTACGACCGCGACGAGGAGGCCCTCCTCCTCGACGAGGGCCGTATCTCGCCCGTGCCGCCGGAGGCCTGGGACTTCGAGGTGGGCGGAGTGCGGGTCCTGGAGCAGTGGTTCGCGGCCAGGACCGAGCCGGCGGAACCGGCCGGGCCGGGCACCCTGGAGGCGATCCGGCCCGCCGGCTGGCCGCAGGTGTGGACGTCCGAGCTCCTGGAGCTCATCACGGTGCTGACACTGCTCGCGGAACTCCGCCCCCAGCTGGCCGAGTTGACGATCGACTCGCCGATCACGCGGACCGAGCTGCGCAAGGCGGGCGTGCTGCCGGTTCCGGAGGCGGCGCACCGGCCCGCGTCCGTCCTCGATCACCACGAAGAGGGCCCAGAAGGACAGTTCGCGCTCATCTGACCCCGTAGGTCCGACAGCCCCGTAGGTCCGACAGCCCCGTAGATCTAACCCTTTGGTTCGAACGCGTCCAGCACCCGCCCCAGCGCCCGCTCGAACACCGCCTCCAGGTCGATCGGGCCCGCGTCCTGCGTGAAGGCGGCCGCCATCCGCGGATACGCGCCGGTCGCGATCCGGCTGCCGAGGTAGGCGATCCGCATCGCCTGCTCCTGCTCCTCGGACCAGGGCAGGGAGCGGGTACGTTCGGCGGTGGCCAGTTCGTTGCCGACGTACGTCGTCACCACGCCGTTGAGCATCGCGATCAGCTCCATCTTCGTGCCGTACGACGCGTCCAGCGGGTCGAGGCAGACGAGACAGTGCTCCAGGTAGCGCAGGGCGTTGGGGCTGAAGCCGTAGACCGGGGACATCAGACGCGGCAGCCACGGGTGGCGGTGCATGAGGGCACGGGTCTGATGGGCGACGCGGAGCATGTCGGCGCGCCAGTCGCCCGTCGGCTCCCAGGAGTCGTGCTCACCGCTGATGGCGTCAACCATCAGCTCGTACAGGTCCTCCTTGCGCGGGACGTAGTTGTACAGCGACATCGTGCCGCAGCCCAGCTCGCTGGCCACATGCCGCATCGAGACCGCTTCGAGCCCGTCCGCGTCCGCGATCCGCACCGCGGCGGCCGCGATGTCCACCCGGCGGTACGCCGCCCGCGGACCACGGCCCGCGCGCTCGGGGCGGGCCCAGATCACTTCGGGTACGGCACTGCGCCCTGTCATGTCGTCGATCACCTCACCACCATCCTAGTTACGTACAGCGTACGTAGTGCGCTATGGTCGCCCCATGACAACTACGTACGCCGTACTTAGTGAAGGCCTGGGGAAGAGCTTCAAAACCAAGGGGGAGGTCGTCCACGCGGTGCGCGGGCTCGATCTCGCGGTGGCCGAGGGCACCGTGTGCGGTGTGCTCGGACCGAACGGCGCGGGCAAGACCACGGCGGTGCGCCTGCTCACCACGCTGCTGCGGCCCGACGCGGGGTCGGCGCGGGTCGCCGGGCACGACCTCGTACGGGAGGCGGCCGCGGTGCGCGGCGCCATCGGGGTCACCGGGCAGTACGCCTCCGTCGACGGCGACCTCACCGGCCGGGAGAACCTGCGGCTGTTCGCGCGGCTGCACCGGATGCGGGACGCTCCCACGCGCGCCGGTGAACTCCTCGAACGCTTCGGGCTCACCGATGCCGCCGACCGGCCCGCGTCCACCTACTCGGGCGGTATGCGGCGCCGCCTCGACCTCGCGGCGAGCCTGATCCGCCGCCCCGAGGTGCTCTTCCTCGACGAACCCACCACCGGGCTCGACCCGGCCAGCCGCAACCAGATCTGGGAGGCCGTGCGCACCCTGAAGGGCGAGGGCACGACCGTCGTGCTGACCACGCAGTACCTGGAGGAGGCCGACCGGCTCGCCGACGACATCGCGCTCGTGGACCACGGCCGGGTCGCGCACACCGGATCGCCCGCCGAACTCAAGGCGCTCATCGGCTCGTACGCGGAGGTCGTCGTCGCCCACGCCGACGCGATGCCCGGCGCGGCGGCCGTCCTCGACCGGCTCACCGGCTCCGAACCGGCGTTCGCCCCGGAGAGGCACGCGGTCGGGGCGGTGACCACCGATCCGACACTGACCCTGCCCCGGCTCGTCCGTGAACTCGACGCCGCGGGGGTGCCACTGCTCGACGCGAGCCTGCGCCCGCCGACGCTCGACGACGTCTTCCTGCGCCTCACCGGAGGCCGCACCGACCGCAAGGAGCTTGTGACATGAGCACGTTGGCGTACGACGGGACCGCGATGCTGGGGCGGCACCTGCGGCGGATCCGGCACAATCCCGGGCTGCTGATCCTCACCCAGTCCATGCCGATCACGATGCTGCTGTTCTTCGGCTACGTCTTCGGCAGCGCCCTCGCGACACCCGGACAGGAATACCGCGCCTTCCTGCTGCCGGGACTGCTGGTGGCGACCGCCGCGGGCGGGATCATGACCGGCATGTTCCAGGCCGCCCAGGACTCGCACCGGGGCGTGATGGACCGCTTCCGCACCCTGCCGATGAGCCGGGCCGCCGTGCCGCTCGGACAGGCGCTCGCGGACCTCGTGGTCACCGCCGTGGGCACGGTGCCGCTGATGCTGGTCGGGCTGGCCGTGGGCTGGCGGATCGAGGGGTCGGCGCTCCGGGCGGTGGCCGGCGTCGGTCTCCTGCTGCTCTTCCGGTTCGCGACGACATGGATCGGCATCGTGCTGGGGCTCGCCTCACGGAGTGAGGAGGCGGCCGGGCAACTGGGCGGGGCGACGTTCATCCTGCCGCTGCTGTCGAACGCGTACATCCCCACCGACAACCTGCCCGGCTGGCTGCGCACGGTGGCCGAGTGGAATCCGATCAGCGCGGTGACCACGGCACTGCGGGACCTCTTCGGAAACGCACCGGTGCCTGGCGAGGGGGCATGGCCGGTGACACACCCGGTGGCCGGGGCGCTGACCTGGTGCGCCGTCATCCTCGCGGTGTTCGTGCCGCTCGCCGTGCGCCGATACGCGACCGGGGAGCGATGAACCCCAACGGGGGATAGGCATCCGGGGTTGACGACGGCCGAGGGCCGGGAGGGGGGAGACAGGAGTCACCGCGCGCCGCCGGGTGGGAACGAGGCGCACAAAAAGACGAACGGGGGTGCACCCGCGCTCGGGGAGCACACCGGGGCGGCGCTGCGTGCCGTGGGGACGACGGGCGGCGAGAACGCAGCGCTTACGCCGGGGCGGTGTGGTCGCCTGAGCGCGGGTTCGAGTACCGCGCGACCGTACTAGTGGCCGCCGAACAGCGAACGACGCAGTCGCTTCAGAGGGGCGAAGAGCGAGACCCGCCGTACGCGCGCGCCCCTCCCACTGCTGTCGTGCGCGGTGTCACGCGCGGTGAGCTCACGCATCAGCGAAGTCGCCTCGGCCGTCTCGCGCTGCGGGACGGCAGGGCCGCCCAGCACCGCCAGATGGCGGTCGAGGCGCGAACTGGTCGCGCTGCTCCCGCAGGTGATCGCAGGGACACGTGCCCTGCTGCGCACTGTTATCTGTTCCATGTCTCTCCCCACCCGTACGAGTCCACCCGGCCCGGGCAGGCTAACCCTATCGCTCCCCCGTGGCACTCGTGTATCGCGGGAGCAGGATTCACCTTCCCCGTAAGGGTGTTGACGGTCACTCTCCGAATCCAACCGATTTCAGGGCGAGTTGCACAACTGGCGTGGTGGTGGGCTGTGCCGAGCCCCCCTGCGGCTCGACGGTGACAGCGAGTGACGTGGCGTTCGTATTCAGTCCGTCGGCTATCAAGGGCGTGTCGCCCTCGAAGAGCCCGAGGGAGCGCGGTTGCACGTTGGGGCGCATGAGCCACAACTGGTGCACGCGCCCCCCTGACGGAGTACCGAGTCCGCTCAGGGTCACGACGGCGCGCCGCTCCGATGCGGAGGCAACCACTCCGATTCCGCGGCCCTGTGAATCCCTGTCACTCGTCGCCCGGGCGTCGGGGGCCGCCAGAACGTGGGCGATCTCACGTGCCTGGGCCCGCTCCTGGTCCAGCTTGTCCTGGGTCTGTGTCGCCTGCACGGCGAAGAGGGACGCCACGACGAGCGCCGCGGCGGCGGTGGCGGTGGACAGCGGGGCGAGCAGCGACCGGAAGCGCGGGGTCCGGCCGCGCGCGGGCCCGTGCGCCGCGCGCCCACGGGGCACGCCGTTCGGCAACGCCTGCGACGGGTGGGCGGGGTGCGACGGATCCGGCGCCTCTTGCGGAGTCGTGCGTACGGCGGTCAGGACCCGTTCGCGCAGGGCGGCCGGGGCGGGTGCCGCGGTGGACCAGGCGAGCCGCACCGCGTCCTCGCCCAGCTCCCGCACCTCGGCCTCGCACCGGGGGCAGCCCCGCAGATGGCGCTCGAAGCGGCGGCGTTCGTCGGGTTCCAGCGCGTCGAGAGCGTAGGGAGCGGCGAGCGAGTGCAGATCGCGGCGCAGCAGACGGTCGAGGACGCTCATACGACGCCTCCCTGGGGGTGCGGGGCGCGGCTGGGCAGTTCCAGGGCGCGGATACGGGGGTGTCGGGAGCCGGGGGGAAGGTGCCGCGAATGTGGGACACGGCCCTGGCGGGCGAACTCGTAGGTCGGTGCGGGGGCCTGACGGCCCGGCACGCCGTCCGCATGGCGCGGTGTCCGACGCGCGCTCATGCCACACCTCCCAGGCAGTGGCGCAACCGTGTCAGACCGTCGCGCATGCGTGTCTTGACCGTGCCGAGCGGCAGGGAGAGGCGTTCGGCGACTTCGCGGTAGGTGTAGCCGTCGTAGTAGGCGAGAGTGACGGACTGCCGTTGCAGGGTGGTGAGCCGCTCCAGGCAGCGGCGTACCCACTCGCGTTCGAGCCCGGCCTCCACCTCCTCGGCGACCTGGTCGAAGGCGGGATGATGGGCGCGCTGGCCCTCGCGCTGCTCGCGTTCGGTGGCCGCGCGGGCGCTGCGTACCCGGTCGACGGCCCGCCGGTGCGCGAGGGTGAGGATCCAGGACAGGGCGCTGCCCCGGCCGGGGTCGAACCGGGCGGCGGAGCGCCAGAGTTCGAGCAGCACCTCCTGGGACACCTCCTCCGACTGGGCCACGTCCCGCACCACGCGGCGTACGAGTCCGAACACGGGCCCGGACACCTGCCCGTACAGCTCCTCGAATGCCTTCTGGTCGCCTCCGGCCACGAGCACCAGAAGTTCGTCCGCCTCCACTCGTTCCCCCCTCTCCGGCCGCGCGCGGCCTGTCCCTGCACCTACATGTTCGCAGCGCGAGCGCCTCCGGATGGGTTACGGATCACGGCAGTCAAAACGCGGGTCGGTTGCCAAAGAGTGATGAGGGGTCTCTGAGAGCGCCGTGAAAGAAACCGGCCCGACGATGAAACGAGCCGCGAAACCCGCCGTAAGAACGTTTGGGATTCGACCAATCCACCCCGGCGACCGCTCCGAATGGCGTGCGTCAGGCAATTGGGATCTGAGGACGGACGGCATGACACCTATCTCCAGGAGTGGCTTGGGACGCAGGAGTCTCGCGACCCTCGTCTGCGGTGCGCTGGCTGCCGGGGGGCTCGTAGCCGCCGGCGTAGCCGCGCTGGACCCCGGGGCGGCCTCCGCCTCCAGTCACCGGGAGGCCCCGCTGATCTCGGGCACTCCCCAGTACGACAACACCGACCTGTACGCCTTCGTCAGCCCGGACAAGCCGGACACGACGACGGTCATCGCGAACTTCATACCCTTCGAGGAGCCGGCCGGCGGGCCGAACTTCTACACGTTCGCCGACGACGCCCAGTACGACATCCACATCGACAACAACGGTGACGCGCAGAGCGAGCTGGTGTACCGGTACACCTTCAAGACGCACCGCAAGAACGGCGACACGTTCCTCTACAACACGGGCCCGGTCAACAGCCTCGACGACCCGGACCTGAACATCACGCAGACCTACGACATCGATCTGCTGCGGCTGCACAACCAGAAGCTGGTCTCCAAGACGAAGGTCGCGGACGACATCCCGGTCGCGCCGTCGAACGTCGGCAAGGCCTCGATGCCGGACTACACGAAGCTGCGCAACCAGGCCGTGTACAAGCTCGCGGGTGACTCCACGACCTTCGCCGGCCAGGCGGACGACCCCTTCTTCGCCGACCTGCGGGTCTTCGACCTGCTGTACGGCGGCAACCTGTCCGAGGTCGGGCGGGACACCCTCAAGGGCTACAACGTCAACACGCTGGCCCTGCAGGTGCCCAACTACATGATCCAGGAGTCGTCGAAGCAGCCGATCGTCGGCATCTGGTCCACCGTCCAGCGCAAGGACGCCCGCGGCTACTACACGCAGGTCTCGCGCCTGGGCAGCCCGCTGGTCAACGAGGTCGTCAACCCGCAGAAGGACAAGGACAAGTTCAACGCGTCCTCGCCCTGGGACGACGCGCAGTTCCTGAAGAACGTGACCAACCCGGAGCTGCCCAAGCTCATCGAGGCGATCTACAAGATCAAGGCGCCCGCCGAGCCGCGCAACGACCTGGTCGACGTGTTCCTGAAGGGCGTGAAGGGCCTCAACCAGCCGCCCAAGGTGCGCCCGGCGGAGGAGCTGCGGCTCAACACCTCGATCAAGCCCAGCATGCACCCCAAGCGGCTCGGTGTGCTCGACGGCGACAACGCGGGCTTCCCGAACGGCCGTCGGCTCGCCGACGACGTGATCGATGCCTCGCTGCGGGTCGTCGAGGGTGAACTCCTCGGCCAGAAGACCGGCCTGTCGGACTCGGTCGACAAGAACGACAAGAGCTTCGAGAAGTCGTTCCCCTACGTGGCCGAGCCCACCTCGGGTTCGCGTGGACCGCTGGCGAAGGGCACCGGCAGCAGCGTCAAGAACCAGCTGGGTGACGCCCTTCAGTCGGGCACCGGCGGCACCAACACCATGCTGATCGCGGGCTCCGCCGCGGCGGGCGTGGCCGGGGTCCTGCTGATCGGCGCCGGTGTCATGTGGTGGCGCCGCCGCATGTACAACCGGGCCTACTGACCGGCCCTGGCGACGACCGGGCCCCTTGACCGGGCCCGGTCCACCGACTGGCGCGGCCCGCATCCATTTACCCCCACGGCGGGCCGCGCCGCCCCACCCCCACGACGACCGTTCACCCCAAGGACTTTGAGGAGAGGGCATGTCCCCGCGTACGAACGAGAGCGCGCCGGAGGGCGAGCCCGACGAGGTGACGACGGCCGACCCACAGCCTCCGCACGACGCTTCCGAGCCCGAACCCGAGCCCGAGCCCGAAGCCAAGCTGCCGGTGGCCGAGGATCACCTGCCCGAACCCGAAGCCAAGCAGCCCGCGGCCGAGGACCACCTGCCGGTGCCCGAGGACCAGCCGTCCGCGGCCGATGAACGCGTCGCCGCCGTCCGGCGGGTGTCCGCCTCGACTCGCCGCTGGCGTGCGGTCCAACTCGGCCTCTGCGCCGCTTCGTTGGCCCTCGCTCTCACCGCCGGGGCCGTGATCGTCGGGGCCCTGCGGGACGGCTCGGGCACCGCGGTCGCCGCCACCACCGGCGCCGTGTCACCGGAGTTGCTGGCCGGTGGGGATCTCGACGCCAGCATCACCTCGCTGCAGGCCCATCTCCGCACCCAGCCCAAGGACTTCGACAGCTGGGCCACCCTCGGACTCGCCTACGTCGAGCAGGCCCGCACCAAGGGCGACCCCTCCCGCTACCCCCAGGCGCAGCAGGCACTGGACCGCTCCCTGAAGCTGCGTCCCGACAACGAGTCGGCGCTCGCGGGCCGCGCCGCCCTCGCCGCGGCACGGCACGACTTCACCGGCGCCCTGACCTACGCGGACAAGGTGCTGAAGGAGAACCCGTACAGCGAGCGCGCCCTCTCCTCCCGTATCGACGCGCTCGTCGAACTCGGCCGCTACGCCGATGCCTCGAAGGCCGCCGACCTGGCCGACTCGCGCCGGCCCGGCGTCCCCGTCTTCACCCGGTACGCCTACGTCCACGAGCTGCGCGGCGATGTGAAGACCGCCCGCCGCGTCCTTCAGCAGGCGCTCGACACGGCGACGAGCCGGGGCGACGTCTCGTACGTGGCGGCGGCGCTCGGCCAACTCGCCTGGAACCAGGGCGACTACGACTCCGCGCTGAAGTACTACGCCCGAGCCCTGGCCGCCGACGACAGCTACCTCCCCGCGCTCGAGGGCCGCGCCCGCGCCCAGGCCGCGAAGGGCGACCAGGCGGCGGCGATCAAGGGCATGGAACAGGTCGTTGAGCGCTATCCGCTCCCCCAACCACTTGTCGAACTCGGCGAGTTGTACGAGGCGCGCGGCCGGGCCGGCGACGCGCAGAAGGCCCGCGACCAGTACGCCCTGGTGACCGCCTGGGTCTCGCTGGCCCACTCCTATGGTGTCAACGCCGACCTGGACACCGCCCTCGCCGCCGCCGACCACGGCAACCGGGGGGACGCGCTCAAGGCGGCCCGCGCCGAGTGGGCCCGCCGCCACACCGTGCACACGGCGGACGCGCTCGCCTGGGCGCTGCACGTCAACGGCCGCGACAAGGAGGCCCTGCCGTACGCCCGCCAGGCCACGGCCACCGGCTATCGCAACGCGTCCTTCCTCTATCACCGCGGCATGATCGAGCCCGCCACCGGTCACGAGAAGGAGGCCCGCGCCTCGCTGAAGTCGGCGCTCGACCTGAACGCGGGCTTCTCACTCCTGGGTGCCCGTGCGGCGCGCAAGGCTCTGGGGGAGGACAAGTGAGGCCCCCTCGAACGCGCGGTCGGCGGGCGAAGTCCCCGCAGGGGAGGTCGCGTCGGCTGTTCGCCTCCTGCGCGGCCGTCCTCACCGCCGCCTGCGCCCTCGTCCTCGTCCCCACCGGGGCCGCGAGCGCGCATCCGCTCGGCAACTTCACCGTCAACCGGTACGACGGACTCGTCGCCGCCCCCGGGCAGCTGCGCGTCGACCATGTCGAGGACCTCGCCGAGATCCCGGCCACCCAGGCCAAGCCCGACCTGAAGAAGCTCGGTATGACGGACTGGGCCCGGCAGCGCTGCGAGAGCGCCGCGACCGGCAGCAAGGTCACCGTCGACGGACATCCGGCCGCGCTCTCCGTCGCCACGAGCCGAGCGAAGCTGCGCCCCGGGCAGGCCGGGCTCAACACCCTGCGCGTGGAGTGCCGGTTGACGGCCGCGCTGCCCAAGCAGGGCACGGTCTCCCTCGGCTTCCACAGCGCCGGGGCCGACCGTGGACCCGGCTGGCGCGAGATCACCGCGCGCGGCGACCGGATGACGCTCACCGCCTCGGACGTACCGGCCAAGTCGGTGTCGCACGAACTGACCAGCTACCCCAAGGCGCTGCTCTCCTCCCCCGCCGACACCGCGACCGCGTCCCTGCGGATACGCCCCGGCGGCCCCGCCCTCGCCGAGGAGCGCACGGAGGCGCCCGGCGCCTCCGTACTGCCCCGGGGCGCCGACCGCTGGACCGAGGCGCTGAACAACCTGGTGGCCCGCCATCACCTCACCGTCGGCTTCGCCGCGCTGGCCCTGGTCATCTCCGTGTTCCTGGGCGCGATGCACGCACTCGCGCCCGGTCACGGCAAGACCCTGATGGCCGCGACCGCCGCGGCGCGCGGCGGCAAGGCGGGGCTGCGTGACGTCCTGCCGCTGGCCGCCTCCGTCACGGTCACCCACACCCTGGGCGTGGTCGCCCTCGGCCTCCTGGTGACGGCCGGTTCGGCCGCGGCGCCGTCCGTGATCGCGTGGCTCGGCATCGCCAGCGGCGTCCTGGTGACCTTCGCGGGCGCCACGCTCGTACGCCGGGCCTGGCGCAACCGGCCGCGGCGACCCGGGCTTGGGCACGCCCACGGACACGCGCACGACCACCCCCATGACCACCACGCGCACAGCCACGCTGACGACCACGAGCACGGGCGCGAGCACGAGCACGAGCACGCCGAAGAGCACGAACGCCCCTTGGTGCTCGCCCACGCCCACGCCGCGACGGCAGCGGCGGACAGCGAGCCGCACACGCACGGGCACGAGCGCGGACATTCCCACGACCACGACTACGACCATGGCCACGACCACCACCACGCGCACCCCCACCCCCACTCGCACGACCACTCGCACGACCACGCCGTCTCCCCCACCCTCGAACACACCCACGGCGGCTTCACCCACACCCACGAGGTGGCCCCCACCCTCCGCGGCACGATCCTGCTCGGATTCGCCGGCGGACTCGTGCCCAGCCCCTCAGCCGTGGTCGTCCTGGTGGGCGCCGCGGCGCTGGGACAGGCGTGGTTCGGCCTACTTCTCGTCCTGGCGTACGGCGTCGGTCTCGCCCTGACGCTCACGGCGGCCGGGTTCGCCGTCGTCAAGCTGAACGACGGGATGAACCGGGCGCTGGCGAAGCGTCCCCGGTGGGCCGGGGGACCGACCGCGGCCCTGATCCGCAGGACCGCCCCCCTGGGTTCGGCGTTGATCGTCATCGCCCTTGGGGCTGGATTGGTGTTCAAGGGGGCGGCATCCGCACTCGGCTGAGCTACTTTTGTGGAGAAATCGCGCGAAGAGACATCGCGAAAAGACATCACGCGGATGCACAGCGGATACGAATGGGGGACACCCGTGTCCGAAGAGCCGGGCAGTGAACGTGTGATCGCGGGCCGCTACCGCCTCCTCTCCCCCTTGGGCGAGGGCGGTATGGGGACCGTGTGGCGCGCCCGTGACGAGGTGCTGCACCGCGAGGTCGCCGTCAAGGAGGTCCGTGCGCCCGCCGGGATCGCGGCGCACGACGTGGAGCGGATGTACGCCCGGCTAGAGCGCGAGGCGTGGGCCGCGGCCCGGGTCGCGAACCGCAATGTGGTGACGGTGTACGACGTGGCGACCCAGGACGGCCGCCCCTGGATCGTCATGGAGCTCGTGCGCGGCATCGCCCTGTCCGATCTGCTGGACTCCGAGGGTCCGCAGTCGCCGCAGCGCGCCGCCGACATCGGCGCCGAGGTGCTCTCCGCCCTGCGGGCCGCGCACGAGGCCGGGGTGCTGCACCGCGATGTGAAACCGGCCAACGTGCTGCTGTCGAACGAGGGCCGGGTCGTCCTCACGGACTTCGGTATCGCGACGGTCGAGGGCAGTTCGGCGTTGACGATGACGGGCGAGGTCATCGGTTCGCCCGAGTTCCTCGCCCCCGAACGGGCGCTCGGTCGTACGCCCGGGCCCGAGTCCGACCTGTGGTCGCTCGGGGTCCTGTTGTACGCGACGGTCGAGGGCAACTCGCCCTTCCGTCACAACACCCCGCTGAGCACGCTGCGGGCCATCGTCGACGAGCCGCTGCCGCCGCCGCGCCGCGCGGGGCCGCTCGCGCCCGTGATCGAGGGTCTGCTGAGGAAGGACCCGGCCGAGCGGCTGAGCGCCGCGCAGGCCGAGAGCGATCTGCGGCTCGTCGCCGCGGGCGGCTCCCCGGCCGCGGGACCGCCGTCCCCGACCGGCCAGTCGCCGACGATCTCCTCGTTCTCTCAGCCCGCGCAGCAGCCGCCGGGATTCGGACCTCCCATGGCGCCGTCCCGGACCCGTCCACAAGGACGGCAGCCGGGTTACACGCCCTACCCGCCGCCCAACGACTCCCCCACCTCGACGGAACCCGTCCGCAACCGGCGTGCGGCCGCCGCCGTGATCGCGGGCGTGATCGCCCTCGCACTCGCGCTGGGCGGACTGACGTACGCCTTGGTGAACCGTGACAACGGCGGCGGGAGCAGCAACGACAGCAGCGGAAGTGGCACCAAGAGCGGCTCCGGCGGCGGGAGTTCGGCGTCCGCGAGCAAGAGCGGGAGCAACAGCGCCGCACCCGGCGGTTCCAGTCCCTCGACCAGCCCGTCGAGCAGCGCTCCTACGAGTTCGCCGCCGGCCCAGTCCGTGCAGGTGACGGTCGCGGGTGCGCACACCGACTACTCCGGTTCCTGCCCGCCGCCCCAGGCCCAGGCGCCGACCTTCACGGCGACCTTCACGGTGGGCCGTGTACCGGCGGACGTCGAGTACCGCTGGGTGTTGAAGACGGGCGAGGTGTCCGACCCGGGCTGGAAGACCCTGTCGTTCTCGTCGGGCGGTGGCAGGACCAAGCAGAAGTCGATCTTCTTGACGACGTACAACGCGAGCGGGATCTTCCAGAACGAGATCAGCGTGGAGGTCCGCAGCCCCGTCCGGACGACGTCCAACTCGGTGCCGTTCTCGGTGACATGTGTGACGGAGACCCCGTCGGACGAGGCCTCCGCTTCCACGTCTCCGTGAGGGGTGGTCAGGCGGCCGAGGTGAAGACCGGCAGATAGCCGCCAAAGTGGCCGGCCGCGGTGGGGTGGTACGACTCGGTGATGTTCAGCAGGTTCAAGCTGTGCAGCCAGGCACTGCCGGAGCAGAGCTCGTGCCCGGTGAAGGTGCTCCTGACGTCGCCGAAGGTGAAGCCGTGGTCGGCGGCGCGCTTGGCGATGGCGCTGTCCAGGTAGTCGGCCGCGTCGTTGATCGCGGCGCGCTTGGTGTCGGAGAGGCCGAGGCAGGCCGCGCCCAGTTTGTAGAACCTGGGGTAGCCGAGGACGACCACGTGGGCGGCGGGCGCCTTCGAGCTGATCGCGGAGTAGACGGAGTCGAGTTGGCCGGGGAGCGTGGAGTCGACGTAGGCCTTGGCGGTGGCGATGCGGGACAGGCAGCCGCTGTCGGACTGGAGCACACACGTCGTCATGACGTCCGCGAAGCCCGCGTCGTTGCCGCCGATGCTGAGAGAGACGAGGCCGGTGGAGGAGTTGAGCGGGCCCAGCTGGTTCGCCAGGACATCACCCGTACGAGCCCCCGAGCAGGCCGTGAAGTCGAAGGACGAAGGTGAATGGGCCGCGGCCCAGAGGTAGGGGTACGCCTTCGTGCTGCGCAAGCAGTCGCCGCTTGAGCTGATGTAGCTGCCCGCGCCGACACCGGACGCATAGGAGTCGCCGAGGGCCACATAGCCGGTGGCCGCGGCGGTTCCTGACGCCTGCGCCGTCGCGGCCCCGGTGAGGGCGAAGCCGACGGCGAGGAGGAGTGAGGTCACGTATGCCGTAATTCGGGAACGTCTCATGGAACCTCCCTTTAGCAGGATCTCTGCCACAACTGTCGTAGCAGCTACGCGTGTTGACAGGAAGTGTCCATGCCAAGACTTTTCGGCCCCTACCGCCGTCGCCCGTGACGCTCGAACGTGTTCCACGCATATTTCATTGCGTGTGCATGACAGATTGATGACGAGGCGTCAACTCCCTTGAGCCTTACCCGTGGATGACCGAGGCTTTACTCGGCCTTGGGCGGAACGCGACGCTCCAAGGCTGTGTGCGCGACGACGCGCGCACCCCCCACAGCCGTGCGCCGAACCCGGGCGCGCGCCGCCAAGAGGAGGACTCCCTCGCATGGCAGCACTGCGGAGCAAGAAGACACCGAGCGACAAGAGTGTCCGGAGCAGGAAGATACGGATCGCCGCGATCACCTCCGTGGCGAGCGCCGCCCTCGTGGGCGGGTTCACCGCACTTCCCGCCCAGGCCGCCCCGGCCGAGGGCACGGTGCTCGCCGCCGGCTCCCCCACCGCCGTCAAGGACAGCTATATCGTCACGCTCAAGAAGGGCGCGGGCCTCAAGGCCGCGTCGAGCGAGGGCAAGGGCCTGATCAGCGCGTACGGCGGCACGGTGAAGAAGACGTACGGCGCCGCGCTGAACGGCTACACGGCCACCCTCTCGGCGGGCGAGGCCCGCAGACTCGCCGCCGACCCGGCGGTGGCCACGGTCGAGCAGAACCAGACCGTGCGCCTCACCGACACCACCCAGTCCAGCGCTCCTTGGGGCCTGGACCGTGTCGACCAGACCTCGCTGCCGCTCTCCGGCACGTACACCTACCCGGACACGGCGGGCGGCGGCGTGACGGCGTACGTCATCGACACGGGCGTGCGGATCACGCACTCCCAGATCAGCGGCCGGGCGTCCTACGGCTATGACGCCGTGGACGGTGACAGCACCGCCCAGGACGGCAACGGCCACGGCACCCATGTGGCCACCACCATCGCGGGCTCGACCTACGGCGTCGCCAAGAAGGCGAAGATCGTGGCGGTGCGGGTGCTCGACAACTCCGGCTCCGGCACCACCGCCGGCGTGATCGCGGGCATCGACTGGGTGACCAGCAACCACAGCGGTCCCTCGGTCGCCAACATGTCGCTGGGCGGCGGCGCCTCCACCTCGCTGGACAACGCCGTCGCGAACTCCATCGCGAGTGGCGTGACCTACGCGGTCGCGGCGGGCAACAACGGCGCCAGCGCATCCTCGTACTCCCCCGCCCGGGTCGGCGCGGCGATCACCGTCGGCGCCACCACCAGCACGGACGCCAAGGCCAGTTACTCCAACTACGGCTCCGTCCTGGACGTCTTCGCCCCCGGCTCCTCCATCACTGCGGGCTGGAACACCAGCGACACCGCCACGAACACCATCTCCGGTACGTCGATGGCCACCCCGCACGTCGCGGGCGCGGCCGCCGTCTACCTCGCGGGCCACACCTCCGCCACCCCGGCACAGGTCGCCACGGCACTGGTGAACGGCGCCACGACGGGCAAGGTCACCAGCCCGGGCTCCGGCTCCCCGAACCGACTGCTGAAGATCGTCCCGTGACGCCCCAACTCGCCTGACCCGCAACACAGTTCCCCGGAGGCAGCCGGCGCCTCCGGGGAACACGCGGTGAACACTCGCGCCGGATGTTTGAAGTGGTCCAAGAAGCCCCCATGAGCGCCCACCGCATCTTGACGGCCCCCAGCCCGCTGCGCGACATTGAAGCCCGGCATCCGGCGCGTCGGGGGGCAAAGTCGCCCATGCAGACCATAGGCATCAAGTCACCTTCATCAGACAGTGACGAGCGGTCGGGACAGGATCCGGGGAGGGATCTGGTACCGCTGCTCGCGGGCATGGCGGTGGCCGTCGCGGGGGTCGGCGCGGTACTCGCGCTCGCCGACGTGAGCTCTTCCCTGCGCGGCCCGTTCACGCTCTTCTTCCTGCTCGCCGCACCAGGAGCCGCCATCGGGGCCGCGCTGCGCGGGCTGGATCCCTTCGCCCGCACGGTGGTGTCCGTCGCGGGAGCGATCGCCGTCGACCTCCTCGTCGCCCAGGGCATGCTGGCGGTGCACCGGTGGTCGGTCCATGGCGGAATCGTGGCCGTGACGGCGATCAGCTCTCTTGTTCTCCTGCTGATGGTGGTACGCCGACTGCGCAAGCGGATGGGGAAAATCCGTTCGAGTCGTTAGGTAACGGCCAAACCAACAAAAACGTGAGGCGTCGTTCCAGGCCTTGCCATATGGGCGCAATCGTCAATACCGTCATACATCTCACCCGCATCGGACCCTCATGCACATGCGATCTAGGGGAGGGCTCAAGATCGCGAAGAGGGCTCGGCGCGGGGCGCGGTAGGGGGGTGCCGTGCTCGGTGACCACACTTGTGCCGAGTCGTGCCGCGCGACCGGTTTCCGCATCCGGAATTCCGTCCTCGGGCTTCCGTCTTCGGACTTCCGCCTTCGGAATCGGCCAGCTTTGCCAGCTCACCCGACATGCACGGAGATCCATTTCGTCATGCCGTAAGTGAGAACCCCCCTTTCGAACCGGACTAAAAGCCGGACCGCCCAGGGGCGGGCGGTCCACCGGACGAGAGGGACCAGACTCATGAGCTCAGTCCTGCGCCCAGCCGTATCGGGCGAAGATCCGTTAATGGCCGGCAAATACCGGCCGATCTCCTCTCACCTGGCCATAGCGCCACCGGTGAGCGTCGTGATTCCCGCCATGAATGAGGCGGAGAATCTCCCGTACGTCTTCAAGACCCTTCCCGCCTGGATACACGAAGTGGTTCTTGTCGACGGCAATTCCACCGACGACACCGTCGAGGTGGCCCGTGAACTGTGGCCCGACGTCAAGGTCGTCGAGCAGCAGGGAAAGGGCAAGGGCGACGCCCTGATCACCGGATTCGAGGCGTGCACCGGCGACATCATCGTGATGGTCGACGCGGACGGCTCGGCCGACGGCAACGAGATCGTGTCGTATGTGTCCGCGCTGGTGTCCGGGGCGGACTTCGCCAAGGGCTCGCGGTTCGCCAACGGCGGCGGCACCTCCGACATGACACCGATCCGCAAGCTGGGCAACCGAGTGCTGTGCGCGGCCGTCAACGCCAAGTTCGGCGCCCGCTACACCGACCTCTGCTACGGCTACAACGCGTTCTGGCGGCACTGCCTGGACCAGATCGAACTCGACTGCACCGGCTTCGAGGTCGAGACCCTGATGAACATCCGGGTGGTCAAGGCCGGGCTCAAGGTGCAGGAGATTCCCAGCCACGAGTACCTCCGCATCCACGGCACGAGCAATCTGCGGGCCGTGCGCGACGGGTTCCGGGTGCTCAAGGTGATCATGGGTGAGCGTTCCAACCGGCGTGCCCTGCGCCGCAGGCCGCACGCCGCCCAGCTCGACTCGGGCCAGGGAGAGGTGTCTTGAGCAGTCCCGACATCTCTGTGGTGATCTGCGTCTACACCGAGGACCGCTGGGAGGACATCCTCGCGGCGGTCTCCTCGGTGCGGGCGCAGTCGCTGCCCGCTCTGGAGACGCTCCTCGTCGTGGACCACAACGCCACCCTGCTCGACCGGCTGAGCAGGGAGTACAAGGAGACCGACGCGGTACGGGTGCTCGCCAACGCGGGCCCGCGCGGCCTGTCCGCGGGCCGCAACACCGGGATCGCCGTCGCGCACGGCGAGATCATCGCGTTCCTCGACGACGACGCCGTGGCCGAGCGCGACTGGCTGCGCCACTTCGCCTCGGGGTACGCCGACCCGCGGGTCATGGCCGTCGGCGGCCGTACGATGCCGATCTGGGCGTCGGGTCGCCGGCCCGCCTGGTTCCCCGAGGAGTTCGACTGGGTGGTGGGCTGCACGTACAAGGGGCTGCCGCCGGGCCGGGTCCAGGTCCGCAACGTCCTGGGCGGAAACGCTTCCTTCCGTCGTACGGCGTTCGACGCGGCGGGCGGCTTCGCGACCGGCATCGGCCGCGACGGCGACAAACGTCCGCTGGGCTGCGAGGAGACGGAGCTGTGCATCCGCCTCACCCGTGCCCGCCCGGACGCGATCCTGCTGATCGACGACCGCGCGGTCATCCACCACCGGGTACCCGAACCACGCGAGCACTTCGCGTACTTCCGCACCCGCGCCTACGCCGAGGGCCTCTCCAAGGCCCTGGTCGCCCGGAGCGTCGGCGCCGACAAGGGCCTCGAGTCGGAACGCCGCTACACGACCCGCGTCCTGCCCGCCGGGGTGGCCCGCGGACTGCGCGACGCCCTGCTCGCCCGCCCGGGCGGCGCGGGCCGAGCGGGCGCCATCGTGGCCGGTGTTCTGACGGCGGCCGGGGGGTACGTACTCGGCAGCGTCCGGGCCCGCAGGGGCGGCGCCACGTTCACCGTGGCGGAGATCGAGAACGGGACCGGCAGCGGTCCGGGACGCGAGGGGGCGGCGGCATGACCGGAGGAGGACCCCCGCGGGTCGCGGGAGGTGTGGCGGCCCCATGAGCGACACTCCCGTACCCATCCTCATGTACCACTCCATCGCCGCCGCGCCCAATGACGCGACGCGTGAGCTGTCCGTGGGGCCCGAGGCGTTCGCCGAGCAGATGGCACTGCTCGGGGACCAGGGGTTCACCCCGGTCGACACGGCGGCGCTGGCGGCGAGTTGGCGGTCCGGCGGACCGCTGCCCGAGCGACCCGTGCTGATCACCTTCGACGACGGCTACGAGGGCGTGCACCGGCACGGGCTGCCCGTGCTGGCCAAGCACGGCTTCGCCTCCACGCTGTTCGTCTCGACGGGGTGGATCAAGGGCGCGTACGACACCGGAGGCGGCCTCGACGCCATGCTGAGCTGGGCTCAGGTGCGCGAACTCGCCGCCGAGCAGGTCGAGATCGGCGGACACAGCCACACGCATCCGCAGCTGGACCAGCTCTCCGACGACGCGCTGCGGTTCGAGGTGCTGCGCTGCAAGGAGATCATCGCCGACGAGCTGGGCACCCGCCCGGCCTCGTTCGCGTACCCCTACGGCTACTCCAGCCGCCGGGTGCGCCAGGCGGTGCGGGAGACGGGCTTCGCCCAGTCGCTCGCCGTCGGCAACGGCCTGGCGCGCCGCCGCCAGGGCCCGTACGCCCTGCAACGCGTGACCGTGCGCCGCACCACCGGTATCGAGGAGTTCGAGCGGCTCGTCGAGGGCCGCGCGATCGCCCTCAATTTCGTCCGGGACCGCGCCCTCACCAAGGGGTACACCATGGTCCGAAGAGCACGACAGGTCCGCCGGAAGGCCATCCGTTCCCGTGTCTGACACGACGACCACAGCCCAGGCTTCATCGCCCACCGCCGAGGCGCCCGAGCAGCGGACCGGGCGCCGCCTCCGCCTGCCCGGCCGGGGCCGCAAGGACGGCGGCGGCGGAGGCAACCAACTCTTCCGCAACGCCTACGCCCTGATGCTCAACACCGGGATCTCCGCGGTGCTCGGGCTCGGCTACTGGCTGGTCGCCGCCCGCTACTACTCCGACGCCGCGGTCGGCCAGGGCTCCGCCGCGATCGCCGCGATGAAGCTCCTGGCGGGCCTGACCGCGGTGACCCTGACCGGCGCCCTGGCCCGCTTCATCCCCGTCGCGGGCCGCGCCACCGGACGCCTCATCTTCCGTACGTACGCGGGAAGTTCGGTGGTCGTGGCGCTGGCCGCCGTGGTCTTCCTGCTGACGCTGAACGCCTGGGGACCCTCGTACCGCTTCCTGCACGGCTCGCTCAACGGCCTCGGCTTCATCCTGGCGGTCGTCGCCTGGTCGCTGCTGACCCTGCAGGACGGCGTGCTGACCGGACTGCGCAGCGCGCTCTGGGTGCCGGTGGGCAACACCGTGTTCTCCGCGGTGAAGCTGGCACTGCTGGTCGCACTCGCCGCCGCGATCCCGACCACGGGCGTCTTCGTCTCCTGGGTCGCCGCGATCGCCCTGTCGGTGGTACCGCTCGGCCTGCTGGTCTTCCGGCGTCTGGTCCCCCGGCACATCAAGGCGACCGAGGAGCGCGCGAACCCGCCCACGCTCAAGGAGGTCGGACGCTTCCTGGCCGGCGACTACACCGGCTCGCTCTTCTCGCTCGCCGTGGTCTATCTCGTCCCGGTGATCGTCGCCTCGCAGGTCAGCTCCTCCGACAACGCGTACTTCTACATCACCACGACGATCGGCGGCACGGTCAACCTGCTCGCCATCAACATGGGCGCCTCGCTGACCGTCGAGGGCTCGCACGACCCCGCGCGGCTCGCCGCGAACACCCGGGCCGCGCTCAAGCGCATGGCGCGGATCATGCTGCCGGTGTGCGGACTGCTGTTCGTCGGGGCACCGTTCATCCTGCACATCTTCGGCGACGGCTACGCGCACGCGGCGACCCCGCTGCTGCGCTGGTTCGCGGTCGGCGCGCTGCTGCGGGTCGTCATGGAGACGTACTTCGCGGTGCTGCGCGCCCAGAGCCGCACCTCCGGACTCGCCTATCTGCAGGGCCTGCTGTGCGTCCTGGTCCTCGGCCTGACGGTGATCCTGCTGCCCCGGATGGGCCTGACCGGGGCGGGCGTCGCGGAGATCTCCAGCCTCGCGGTGATCGTGTCGATCGCCGCACCCAAGCTGTTCAAGATCGTACGGACCGCGCCGCCCGCCGAACTCCCGGCGGGCGCGGCGCCGGACGGGGACCTCGCCGACCTCGGCGCACGCGACGTGGCCGCGACCAAGCCGCGCGAGGCGAAGCGGGGGCCCGCCTGGGCGCTCGACTCCGACACCCTCGCCCTCGGCGTGCACGTCGACTTCGACCACCAGGAACGCCGCCCGGACGTCCGCCCGGGACCCGGCACCCCGCCCACGGGCACGCCCAAGGTACGCACGGACCACCGCCCGACCTGGGCGCTGAGGCCGCAACTGCCCTCGGTGGGGCTGCCCGTGGAGGCGCGGGAGCCGGGCTCGGAGGCTTCCCTTGGCCCGGCGGAGGCCCCGGAGGTGGACGCCCCCTTCGAAAGGCCCTCCTTTGCGGGGACGCCCTCCTTCGAAACAGAGGGCACGGACAGCGCCCCGTCAGGGGCGCGGGGCGGGACATCAAGCGGCTCCGCCGCGTGGGCGCGACCAGCCACCACCGACCCGCAGCCGGCAGACGACACATCCCCACCCCCACCAACCCTGCGCGACCGCCTACGACACCCTTCCAAACCCGGCGTGCTCCTCGGCTTCCTCCTGATCTGCGTACTGCTCCTCTACTGGGTCCCGGCACTGAGCCTCAACGACGCCTCCCTCGGCAAGATGGGCGGCCTCGGCCTCATCTCCGTCCTGCCGCTGCCCACCCTCGTGGGCGCGGCCCTCCTGATCACGGTCTTCGCCTCGCTGCTCTGGATGAACCGCGAGCACAAGGGCCTGCTGCTCATCACCCTGCTCGCCACCGTGATCTCCCTGCACGCGCTCCCCGCGGTCATCGAGACCGAGCCACGGTTCGCCACCGCCTGGCAGCACCTCGGCTTCATCGACTACATCGACCGCACCGGTTCCGCGGTACCCGACCTGGACGCCCGCTGGAGCTGGCCGGGCTTCTTCGCGGGGGCCGCGTTCGTCGCCAAGGCCTGCGGTGTCAGCGACCTCACCGAGGTGATCCGCTGGTGGCCGCTGACCATGCAACTGCTCTACCTGGCACCGATGTTCCTGCTCGTGCGCTCGATGCGGGCGAGCTGGCGCGCCAAGTGGACCGGTATCTGGATCTTCGTGCTGAGCGGCTGGGTGGGCCAGGACTACTTCTCCCCGCAGGGCTTCACCTATCTCCTCTACCTCGTCTTCGTGGCGATCCTCCTCGTGTGGTTCCGGGCGCCGCGTGTGCTGTGGGCGAAGGCGCGCCCGGGCGAGGCGGAGGTCGAGCCGACCGACCGGCGCCAGCGGGCCGTGCTCCTCATGGTGCTGATCGGCCTGTTCGCGGCGAGCGTCCCGGCTCACCAGCTCACCCCGTTCGTGATGCTCGGCGTGCTCGCGGTCCTCGTCCTCGTCGGCCGGTCCGAACTGCGCGGGCTGCCGATCCTGTTCGCCGTCCTGGTCTCCGTCTGGATCGGCTTCATGGCCGAGCCCTACTGGTCGGGGCACTTCAACGACCTGTTCGGCGGGGTCGGCGGCGTCGGCAGCAATGTGTCGACCTCCGTCTCCGGCCGTATCCAGGGCGGCAGTTCGACGCACAAACTCGTCCTCTACACGCGCGTGCTGCTCGCCGGCGCTGTGATGGCCTTCGCCTGCTGGGGCTGGTGGCGGCGGCGCGACCACAAGTACCGCGAGCGGTCGCTGATCGTGCTCACCTTCGTCCCGTTCCTGGGCTTCGGCATGCAGTCGTACGGCGGCGAGATGGCCCTGCGGGTCTTCATGTTCGCCCTGCCGGGGGCGGCACTGCTGGCCGGGCTCGCCCTCTTCCCGCGCACCGGCGTCACCGCGAAGGAACGGGAGAAGGACCGGGTGAGCCTCGCCCCGCTGGCCGCGCTCATGGCGGGTCTGCTGCTCATGGGCGGCTTCCTGGTGGCCCGCTGGGGCAACGAGTCCTTCGAGCGCATCCGGCCGGGCGAGGTCACGGCCATGAACTACGTGTACGCGCACGACGAGCCGACCGTACGGCTGCTGTGGCTGAGCAACGACACGGTCAACAACGTGACGCCCGCGATGCCGTGGGGCACCCGGGACATGGAGAAGGTGCAGTACGTGCCGACGCTGGCGCCGAGTGACCCGGTGCTGGTGTCAGGGCTGGTCAAGTCACTCAAGGACGCCGGCCCGAACTCGTACCTCATGATCAACCGCAGCCAGGTGGTCTACCTCCAGATGGACGTGGGCTACTCGGCGACCTGGGAGTCGCGGCTCATCCGCAACCTCGACGACCGGCAGGACCTGAAGAAGGTCCTCGTCAACGACGACGTGACGATGTACGCGCTGCGCAAGCAGCCCCCGGGCAAGGTGCTCGAGCCCGCTCCCGGGCCGATCGGTCCCCTGATCACCTGGACACCGTGGTCGGTCGTCGGCGCGCTGGCGGCCGTGGCGCTCATCATCATGCTGGCGGCGCGGGAGGTCGTACGGGTCGCGGTGCGGCCGAGTGTGCGGCAGCTGCGGTGGCTGCAGAGCAGCTTCTGGTTCTCGCTGCCGCTGCTGGCGGTGCTGCTGGCCTCGCTCGTCCAGCGGTTCCTGACCATGAAGTAGCACGAGGTCCAGCCAGGCGAAGTGGCTCACCCGGACCCGGGATCACGGGTTCAGCGGGTGAGCCACTTCACTTCGTAGGCCAACATGTCGAACCGCTTGCCGTCCACCTGCGCGCTGATGGACCGGTTCAGGGTGTTCACGACCAGGACGGCCTTGTCGGTGGCGAGGACGCGGACGCCTGGCACGTCGTCGGGGGCCACGGACACCGTCGCGTACTTGGTGCCGGGGGCGAACGTCCGGCTGAAGCGGGAGACGAGGTCGAGCATGGGCAGGGCCGCGCCGCCGCCGGCACTGTCGGTCGGCGTCCACAGGCAGCCCGCGCAGTCGGTGCCCTTCTCCTTCTCCGGGTTCCAGTAGAAGCCGGAGGTGGCGCCGCCGCGGGCCATCGCGATCAGGCCGGCGGCCTGGACGGCGCCGCGGTGGGTCTCGGACCAGCCCGTACGCTCGTCGTTGCCGTCGGCGGGCTCCACGTAGTACTCGGCCCACCACAGCGGCAGGCCGTGGGTCTGCTCGCGCACCCACCGGCTGACGGCGGTGAACTTGTCGGTGGCCGCGAACTCGTTCGGGAGCAGGTCGTCGTCCTTGGTGTAGCTGGAGCCGTCGACGACCACGAAGTCGGCGCCCACCTTGTTCTTGTTCCAGTAGTCGAAGGCGTCGAGGACCCGCTGGTCCATGGTGCCCCAGGTGCCCTTCAGGGTCGTCGACGCGTTCTCCGTCTGGCGCGGGTCGACGCTGTCCATGACGAGGTAGGGCCCGCCGACCAGGATGTCCTTGTTGACCTTCTTGAGTGCCTTGTAGACGAGGTTGTAGAGCTCGGTGTAGCCCTCGTAGTCCCAGCGTGCCTTGCCGTCGTTCCAGAAGCCCTTGAACTCGTTCCAGACGATGAAGTGACGGACGTCCGGATAGCGCTTGGCGACGGTCGCGGCGAGCGCGGCGAAGTCCGCGTAGTGGGCTCGGTCCGGGGCGGTCTCCAGGGCGGCCTGGCTCCAGTTCGTGTTGTCCGCGCCGGCCTTGCCGCCCTTCATCCAGTCCGGGGAGCAGCACAGGGTGACGACCGGGGTCCCGCCGGACTTCCGCATGAAGTCGATACGGCGGTCCATCTCCGAGAAGTCGTAGCGCCCCTTGGAGGGTTCGGGGTTGCCCGCCCCCCAGCCCATGATGTGCTGGATCTGCGGCAGCGACTGCTTCTGCAGCAGCCCCTCGACGCGCTGGGTGGCCGTGTCACTG
Source organism: Streptomyces sp. NPDC007896 (assembly GCF_042959425.1). NCBI lineage: Bacteria > Bacillati > Actinomycetota > Actinomycetes > Kitasatosporales > Streptomycetaceae > Streptomyces > Streptomyces sp. NPDC007896. Next base: position 465,451 of record NZ_JBIBKX010000006.1, read on the forward strand.
CCCTGGTCGGCGCTGTACTGGGTGTGGGTGAAGCCCCAGCCCACCTCGGGTTGCGGGGTTTCGGGCGGGGTGACGGGGGTGCCGTGCACCTTGTCCCCGTCGCGGGTGGTGCCCGTGGTGCTCGCGCCGCCTCCGGGCAGAGTGTTGAGCAAGGTCACCACCAGGGCCAGAGCGGCCACTCCCACGCCGAGCAGCGCGGTGAGCCGCCACCGCCGTGCCCCCGAATTCCACCCATGACGTCCCATCAAGGGCAACAGTAACGGCGGGGATCGGCCGTGGGACAGGTCTTGTAAGACCACAGCCCTGTAACAGGACGGAGGGGACACGGACCGACACAGCCGACACACAGGACGCACCGCGGAAACCGGGTGCACGGGGCGCCCGCGTGACGGATCATGGCGGCATGTCTGCCAACCCACACGACGCACTGCCGATCCGGCTCAACGTCGACGACAGCGACTCGCCGTCGGACGTCGTCGACGCGCTGTTCCTCGGCCGCTTCGCGACGGGCGAGCAGCCGCACTCGCACGCGGCGAACATCGACCGCGTACGGTCCGGGGCGACGCTCCTCCCGCCGGGCGCCCGCGTGCTGCGCTCGGCCCGCGACGACGACCGCAGCGCCACGCTCGCCGAGGGCGACGGCTGGACACTGCTGGTGTCCCGCTGGAACCGCGGCGCCGACGTCACGGTCACCGCGACCAGCACCGAACTGGCCGCCAAGATCCTCGACCAGGCGACGGACGGCGCGGCGGACGAACCCGAACCCCAGCCGGAGAACGTGACGATGGGGTTCTGGTACGTCTCCCCGCGCCGCGGCCCGCACCGCACCACCCGGCAGATCTCCGCGGGTACGTGGGAGGAGGTGCGGCCGAACTACACCGGGCCGGTGGCGCACGCCATGGACCGGCTGATGAAGACGACGCCCGAGGACATCGCGGGCCGGCTGTTGCTGCTGCACGGCCCGCCCGGCACGGGCAAGACCTCGGCCCTGCGCACCCTGGCCCGTTCCTGGCGCGACTGGTGCCAGGTGGACTGCGTCCTCGACCCGGAGCGGCTCTTCTCCGACGTCGGCTATCTGATGGACATCGCGATCGGCGAGGAGGACGGCACGGGCAAGGGCCGCTGGCGGCTGCTCCTGCTGGAGGACTGCGACGAGCTGATCCGCGGCGAGGCCAAGCACACCGCGGGCCAGGCGCTCTCGCGGCTGCTCAACCTCACCGACGGGCTCCTCGGCCAGGGCCGCAACGTGCTCGTGGGCGTCACGACCAACGAGGACCTTGAGCGCCTCCACCCCGCCGTGGTCCGCCCCGGCCGCTGTCTCGCCCGGATCGAGGTCGGCGCGCTGACCCGCCCGGAGGCGGTGAGCTGGCTGGGCACGGAGGAGGGCGTCGGCCGCGACGGCGCGACCCTGGCCGAGCTGTACGCGCTGCGCCGGGGCACGACGCCGACGTCGGTGCCGGACCAGCGGGAGGGCGCGGACGCGGGGCTGTATCTGTAGCTGCCCGGCACTCCGCGCGGTGCTTTGATGGCCGTATGACCCTTTTCGTCGGCACGTCGGGGTGGCAGTACAAGGACTGGCGCGGCGTCCTGTACCCGGACGGGGTGCCGATGCGGCTCTGGCTGGAGGAGTACGCGGCGCGGTTCGCCACGGTCGAGATCAACAACGCCTTCTACCGGCTGCCGACGCACGAGACCTTCGAGAGCTGGCGGGAGCGCACCCCGCAGGACTTCGTCGTCGCTCTCAAGGCGAGCCGCTATCTGACGCACATCAAACGGCTGCGCGACCCGGCGGAGCCGGTCGGCCGGCTGCTGGGCCACGCCGCCGGGCTCGGCGACCGCCTGGGCCCGGTCCTGCTCCAGCTCCCGCCCACGCTGCACGCCGACCCCGCCCTTCTCGACGAGTGCCTGGGCCGCTTCCCCGCCGGCGTCCGGGTCGCGGTCGAACCGCGCCACGACTCCTGGTGGACACCGCAGGTGCGCAAGGTACTGGAGTCGCGGGGCGCCGCCCTGTGCTGGGCCGATGTTCTGGCCCGCCCCGTGACGCCCCTGTGGCGGACCGCCGACTGGGGCTACGTCCGCTTCCACGAGGGCCGCGCCCAGCCGTGGCCCCGCTACGGCCGGCAGTCCCTGACGACCTGGGTAGGACGCGTCACGGACACCTGGTCCGACGACCACGAGGTGTACGCGTACTTCAACAACGACCCGTACGCGGCGGCCGTCCGGGACGCGGTGGCCTTCGCCCGGGCGGCGAGGGCGGCGGGCCTGACGGTGACCCGGACACCGGACAACCTCTGAAGCACCCGGAAACAGAGAAGGGCCTAGCTCCCGTAAGCCGCCCGCAGGGCATCCCGTACGGCGTCCAGCGCGGCGGACTCCGAGAGGCCGAGGCGGTGGACGCGCTCGGCGTACGCCTGTGCGGCCGACGCCGCTTCACGCTCCGCCGCCGAGCCCGCGGCCGCGACGAACGTCCCGTTGCGGCCGCGCGTCTCGATCACCCCGTCCGACTCCAGCGCCCGGTAGGCCTTGGCGACCGTGTTGGCGGCGAGGCCGAGTTCCTCGGCCAGCCCCCGCACGGTGGGCAGTTTGTAGCCGACCGGCAGCGCACCGGACCGCGCCTGCTCGGAGATCTGGGCACGCACCTGTTCGTAGGGCGCGGCCCCCTCATCGATGTGGATCTTCAGCGTCACGGAGCGATTGTCCCGTACGGGAAGGAAAATGAGAGGCACTCGAACACACCTCGCGCGTAGCGTTCGCCTCCATGACTGTGATCATCAGCGACGTCCGCCCGGACGACCGGCGGCACACCGAGGGCTTCGCCCACATCCGCAACCGCGCACTCCCCTTCGTGCTGTACACACCTGACTCCATCGCGTACGACGTCACGCACGCGCACCCCGACGCCCACTACCGTCCGCTGCTCGCGGAGCAGGACGGCGAACCGGTCGGCACGGCCCAGGTCGGCATCGCGCACGACAGCGCGGAGCCGAATCAGGGCTACCTCAACGTGTACGTCGACCCCGGCCGCACCCGCCGGGGCGCGGGCTCGCTCCTGGTGCGCACCGCCGAGGAGCACCTGGCGGCCCTGGGCGCGACCAAGCTCTTCGCCTGGGTCCTGGACGAGCCGGGCAACCGCGCGTTCGCCGAGAAGCACGGCTACCACGCGAGCCGCTCCGCCCACTTCCTCCGCCTCGACCTGGCGGGCGGCACCCTGCCGCCGCTCCAGGACCCGCCGCCGGGCGTCGAGCTGCGCAAGGGCTCGGACTTCGCCGACGACCCGCGCCCCCTGTTCGCCCTGGACGCGGAGACGATGGCGGACGAACCCAGCGACATCCCCCATGAGTTCACGGACTACCAGGCCTGGCTCCAGGAGACCTGGCACCACCCCCTGTTCAGCGCCGAGCTGACCACGGTCGCGCTCGTCGACGGCCGCCCGGCGGCGTTCAGCGCGGCCCGCACGGACGGCGGCACCCGCTACGGCACCGTGATGACGGGCACCGCCGCCGCGTTTCGCGGTCGCGGCCTCGCCAAGCTCGCCAAGAACGACTCGCTGCACCGCGCCCGCGCCGCCGGATACACGGAGGCGTTCACGGGCAACGACGCCGGCAACGAACCGATGATCGCGATCAACAAGTGGTTCGGCTACGAGATCTGCGGGACGGAGGTGCGCTATGTCCGCGAACTCGCCTGACACACCCCGCACCGTGGAGGTCGTCCTCGTCAAGTCCGGCCGCACGAAGATCCGTTACCCCGCCGAGCTGCTCGCCGACGACGGCACCCGCGTCACCGTGCGCGCGCCGTGGGCGGGTGAGGGCGTGCGCGACTTCGGCTTCGTACGGTTCGAGCCGGGCGATGTCTTCACCGAGTACTACTGGCGGGACCGCTGGTACGCGATCAAGGAGGTCCGGGACGCCGAGGGCGTACGGAAGGGCTGGTACTGCGACATCACCCGCCCGGCCACCCTCTCCGGCGACGAACTGGTCGTCGAGGACCTCGACCTGGACCTGTGGCGCTCCGCGGACGGCACGGACGTACTGCGCCTGGACGAGGACGAGTTCGCGGCGAGCGGCCTCGCGACCACCGATCCGCGGGCCGCGACCGCCGCGCAGAACGCCCTCGACACGCTCGAACTCCTGGCTCGCGAGGCCGACTTCGAGGCACTGCTCGGCTAGGGCTGGTACCCGGCGGATACCCGCTCGGCGACCGTCGCGTACCCGGTGGTCAGACGTGGGCCACCACCGCGTACCGCTCGTCCGCCACCTCGCGCCCCCACAGCCGGGCGTCGTCGGACAGCCGCTCCACTCGCAGGTCCGAGGTCAGGGGCTCCAGCAGGGCGGCCAGCCGGTCCGCGGGTATGCCGACCGGGTTCAGCGTCCCCCACACCCCCTCGACCAGGACGAGTCGCCCTCCCGGGCGCAGCAGTCCGCGCCAGTGCCGCAGGACGCGCTCGGGGTCGGGCAGGGCCCACAGGACGTGCCGGACGAGCACGACGTCGAACCGCTGCTCGCCGACGGGCGGTGCCGTCGCGTCACCGAGGAGGAACACCGCGTCACGTCCGGCGAGCTTGGCGCGGGCCAGGTCGAGCATGCGCGGCGCGCGGTCGATCCCGGTGACGTGGTGGCCCCGCTCGGCCGCGAGGAGCGCCAGGCTGCCGGTGCCGCAGCCGAGGTCGAGCACGTCGGACGGGGTCTCGGGCAGCCAGGCGCGCAGCCGCTCCGCCCAGGCCTCCCGCACGGCGGCGTCGCGCAGCCCGTGGTCCGGCTCGTCGTCGAAGGTGGCGGCCTCGGCGTCCCAGTCCACCCGGTCCGCGTCGGCCACCGGGTCCGCACCCCCGCCCGCGCCACCGAGCTCCGGCCGCACACCGCTCTGACACGGTTTGACACCGCTCTGACCTGGATTCATTTCGCTGTAACTCGACATGTGCCCCAGGGTGACACCCACCACTGACAGTCGAATCGTGACAGCCGCCACAGACAGATCCCGACTGATGAGCAACTCTCCCGGAAAGGGTCTACCTCCGTACAACCGCGGATTCCGGTAGGCACAAGGAGGCAGCCATGCGCCGTGTGACCGTGCAGAAGCCCCTGAGGAAGTCGCAGTCCCGCCGAGTGCGCGACGAGGCCGACGAGCGTCCGGCCGAGCGTCCGGAGGTCCGCAAGGACATCCACCGCACGTGGTGGCCGGACGGGTGAGCGGCCCGGGCCGCGCGCCCCGGCACTGAGACACGCCCCGGCACGGAAACCGTCAGTCGAGCCGCTTGCGGTAGTGGATCCGGTCGTACCGGCCGTCCACGCGGCGCTCCACGACCTCGTAGCCGTACTTCGGGTAGATCTTCTGGTTCTCCCACATCATCGCGTTCGTGTAGAGCCTGACCTCGGACAGCCCGAGCGCACGCGCGTGTGCGTCCACGAACGCCAGCAGCCGTCGCCCGAGGCCCTTGCCATGGGCGTCGGGGTGGACGGCGATGCTGTCGAGGAAGAGATGGTCCTCGTACGCCTCGATCACCACGAGGCCCCTCACGGGCTCCCCCGTGACGAACACCCGCCCCGCGGCCACGTTCGCCGCGTGGTCCGCCTCCATGGGCTTCGGCACCACTGCGATGCGCTCGATGTAATGGTGGTACGCGGCGTCGGTCACCGCCTTCACGGCGGCGACGTCGGCGGCGACGGCCGGGCGGATCTCCGGTTCGTTCGGGGCATCTGTCATGGCCAGAACGGTAGCTACCTGAGCGCAGGCTCAGCACTCCCTTAAGCCGACCATAAGGATCTCCCGCACCCGCCTCCAACAGGCGATTTCGCGGCTTCTTCGGGCTAGCTTGCTGATCACCCCCCACGGGTCCGCCGGGGACCTGAAGGTCCGCTTCGAGGAGTTCCCCCATGCCTTTCCCCAAGCTCTCAACCGCGTTCGAGCAGGGGAGGCCCCAACGCCGCAAGGCCGCCACCATCGCGGTCGCCGTCGGTGTCGGTGTCGCCCCGGTCGCCCTGACCGCGCTCGCCGCGGCGCCCGCCGCCGCGCACGGCACGATGGGCGCCCCGGTCAGCCGGGTCTTCCAGTGCTACGCGGAGAATCCCGAGAGCCCGAGGTCCGACGCCTGCAAGGCGGCCGTCGCGGCCGGCGGCACCCAGGCGCTGTACGACTGGAACGGCATCCGGATCGGCGACGCGAACGGCAGACACCAGCAGCTCATTCCCGACGGGAAGCTGTGCGGCGCGGGCAACGACGAGTTCAAGGGCCTGGACCTGGCCCGCGCCGACTGGCCGACGACGAGCGTGAGCGGCGGCGCGTACACCTTCAAGTACCGGGTGACGGCCCCGCACAAGGGCACCTTCAACGTCTACATCACCAAGGCGGGTTACGACCCGTCCAAGCCGTTGGCCTGGGCCGACCTGGACCTGGCGCACCCGGTCGCCACCAAGACCGATCCGGCCGCGACGAACGGCTACTACACCTTCTCCGGCACCCTTCCGCAGCGCTCGGGCAGGCAGCTCCTCTACGCGATCTGGCAGCGCTCGGACAGTCCGGAGGCGTTCTACTCCTGCTCGGACGTCACCTTCGGTGGCGGGGGTTCAGGCAACACCGGTTCCGGCGGCGACAGCACGGGCAGCAGCGGTACAGGCAGCAGCGGCACGGGCAGTACCGGAAGCGGTACCACCCCCGCGCCGACCTCCCCGGCTCCCACCGCTTCCGCGCCCTCCGAGCAGCAGATAGCCGACGGTGCCGACAAGTCGACGGTGCGGCACGACCACCACGACGGCACAGCCACTCCGGGCGCCGGCACGAACCCCTCCGACGCCGCCACCGGCGGCTCCGACGCCCGGCCCGAGGCCGCGGATGTCTCGGAGCGGCACCTCGCCGAGACCGGCGGTGACTCCTCCAGCGCCTACCTCGCGATCGGCGGGGCGAGCGCGCTGGCACTGGGCGCGGCGGCGCTGTTCTCCTCGGTCCGCCGCCGCGCGACGAGCGACGGCCGACGCGGGCACGGTCGCTAGTTCCCGGTGTACTCCGGGGCCTGTCCGGCGGCTCAGGTCGGACAGGCCCCGGCCGGGGCGGTCAGCTGAACACGGAGGCGCAGTTCGTGGGGGTGGCGTGTGCCGGGTCGAGGGCGTTGGCCGCCTCGTGGAAGGCGATCCGGTCGAGGAGGCCGATCGCGGCGTGCTCGGAGAGATCGACCGGGCACAGGTCCTGCAGCAGCACGTTGTGGACGTCGGATCCGGTGAGGAACTGTGAGCGGTACGGCGTGACCACCTCGTCGTACTTGGTGGCGATCACCGTGTAGTGCACGCCCGGGACGGTGTCGCCGCCGGCGTTGAGTTTGGTCAGGAAGGCGGAGCCGACGATCTGGTCGGCGAGCGCGGGTGTGGCCGCCGACAGCAGGTCCTCGGCGCCCGGGAAGTACGGCAGCAGGTTGGTGAGGCCGTCGAGGGTGGTGCCGTGGTTGTCGGGCGCGATGCCGACGAAGGTGTTCACCTTGGCGGCTCCGCCGAGGAACTTGAGGTAGTAGCGGGGCATCAGGCCGCCCTGCGAGTGGCCGACGAGGTCGGCCTTGGCCGCGCCGGTCGCGGCGAGCACCTTGTCGACGAATACCTGAAGCTGTTCGGCCGACTTGTCGATGGGGCCGAGGGCGTTGAAGAGGGGGACGCCTGGCAGTTGCCCGTAGTCGAGGGAGAAGACGCAGTACCCGCGGTCCACCAGGTAGGGCGCGAAGCCCAGCCAGTTGTCGGTCGAGTTGGCGAAGGTGCCGTGGACGAGGACGACGGGGCGGGGATGGCCGGCGGAGGGCTTGCAGGAGTAGTCGTTCCAGCCGCTGCTCGGCGCGGCGGCGTGGGCGGTGGCGGCGGGGACCATGGCGACCACGGCGGTCAGCAGCAGTGCGGTGAGGGGTCTGAGCAGGCGCTTCCAGGGCAGCATCGGGTGATCTCCTTGCGGCTCAAGGGAGTTGCGGCGACGTACGCCCTGTGATCCGGATCACGAGGATGCTGTTCACTCGTCAAGTTACGGGCGAGTAGCCCAAGTGTGAAGTTACGCGTCAGTAAAAAACTTCTGGCGACAAACAGCGGCGGTCTCGGCCATCGGTCAACACCTGACGAACCATCACCAGGCGGGCCTGATGGGACCATAGGGCGCGATGCGCGCCAAGCGGTCGCGCAACACGCCCACTTCCCCCTCACCGAGCACTTCGACCCACGCCCGCACGGCATCGGCGGCCGCCTCCTCCGCCGCTCGGGTGCAGGCCCAGCCGCGTTCGGTCAGCACGACGAGCCGGGCGCGCGCGTCGCCGGGATACGGGCGCCGCTCGGCGTATCCCTTGCGCACGAGCTCGTCGACGAGCTGGCTGGCGGCCTGCTTGGTCATCCCCAGGTGGGTCGCGAGGTCGGTGACCGTCGCGCCGTCCGGGGCGAGCCGGGTGAACGCGAAGCCGTACGCGGGCCGCCCCTCGAAGCCGCGGGCTTCGACGCCGTCGTTGATGCGCCGCGTCAGGTCGCCCGCGGCGGCGAGCAGGACGGCGGTCAGGGCCATGGCCTCGGAGTTCTCCACGGATGCATTGAAACACCCTTGACGGATTGGTCAAGCTGCTTGACCATCGGTCCATATAGTCAAGCTCCTTGACCACTTGCCCAGGAGGCAGTCGTGCCCGTCGTCCACCCGTCCGATGCCGTCGTCCACGAGATGCACGGCGCCCGCTTCGTCTCGTACGCCCATCCCGGCACCGGCAGCAAGGAACTGTGCGCCTGGCGGGGCGAGATCCCCGCCGGCACCAAAGCGCCCCTGCACACCGTCGGCCGCGAGGAGATCCTCCACGTCCTCGAGGGCGAGCTGGTGATCACACTCGACGGACGCACCGAGCGGGTCACCGCGGGTGACACGCTGATCATCAACCCCGGGGCGACCTTCGGCGCCGAGAACCCGACCGACCGGACCGTGATCACCTGGGTCACCACGCCCATCGGCCTGACGGCGGAGCTGTCCGACGGCACCCGCATCACCCCTCCGTGGGCCAACTGACATACATCTGAGGGGAGTTACGCCGCCAGCGTGCCCGGCATCACCGCATGCGGGCCGAACTTCGCTCGCGCGCGGTCCGCGACCTCCTCGATGCGGCGGACCTTCTCGTCCACGGGGTCGAAGGTGAGCTGGTGGGAGGCCTGTCCGGCGGGGGTGAGGCCCTCGGCGCGCAGGCCGATCGCGCGGACCCGGGCACGCTGGAGGCCGAGTGCCTCGTACAGGGCGTACGCGGTGGCGGTGAGCGCCGAGGAGTGGGCGGTCGGTTCCTCGAGGGTGCGGCTGCGGGTGGTCGAGGAGCGGTCGGCGTAGCGGACGGTGAGGGTCAGAGTGCGGCAGACCTTCTCCAGGGCGCGCAGCCGGGTGCCCAGTTCCTCGGTGGCGAAGAGCAGCGCGCGGCGGTGCAGGGACGGGTCCAACTCGTCGCGGGAGAAGGGGCGTTCGGTGGCAAGAGAGCGCGAGGTGGCGTTCGGGACGACCCGGCCGCGGTCGATGCCGGACGCCTTCTCGTGCAGTTCGCGGCCGGTCCGGGCACTGGTCAGACGCTGGAGCGTGGACAGGGGCGCGGCCGCGACCTTGCCGATGGTGTCGAGGCCGTACTCGCACAGGGTGCGGGCGGTGACGCCGCCGACCCCGGGCAGCGCGGCGACGGGCCGCTCAGCGAGGAACTCCGCGACGGCGTCCGGCTCCCCGGGCACCACCCGGGTCACTCCGGGCACGGCCTCCCGCAGTGCCATCCGCGCGAGCATCGGCCCGGGCCCGGCACCGATCGCGCAGTCGACCCCGTACCGGGCGAGTGCCCGTACCCGGATCAGCGAGGCGAACTCCACGGCGGTCCGCCCGAAGTACCGTTCGGCGCCCCGCAGATCGACCAGCGCGCCGTCGGGCGGCAGCGCCTCGATGACGGGGGTGAACTCCTCCAACAGCGCGAGGAGCCCCGGCAGGGCGGCCTCGTACATCGGAGGCAGCTGGAAACGTACACAGAGGATGGTCATCCCGCACTCCCCGGACTCTGGTGCCACAACTTCTTTCCCCCCGCGGGCCCTTCGCCCGCGGGACGCAGATCGGCCCAGGGGTGCATCTCGTACCCCGTGGGCATCCGGATCTTCCGGCTCTCCTTCGTGCCCTCCCCCTCCGGCAGGGGCTCCGGCACGGGCTCCGCCAGCCGCGCCGCCACCACGTCGAGGCCGCCCTCGGCGCGCAGCTCGACCAGTTCGGCGAGGTTCCAGGCCGCCGCGCCCACCACACTGAGGCTGCGCGGGCCCCGGCGCTGCACCACTCCGCGCACCAGCAGCAGCCAGGAGTGGAAGACGGTGTGGGCGCAGGCGTCGTGGGAGTCGTCGAAGAAGGCGAGGTCGACCAGGCCGGTGCCGTCGTCCAGGGTGGTGAAGATGACACGTTTGCCGGAGCGGATCGGCGGGGTCTGGGTGGCCGCCTTGGCGCCCGCGACCAGGACCGTCTCTCCGTGCCGCGCCTCCCGCAGCCGGCGTGCCGTCACCACGCCCAGCTCCTCCAGGAACTCCCGGTGGTCGTCCATCAGATTGCGCGAGGCGTCCATCGACAACACGCCCAGTTCGGCGCTGAGCCGCTCGGCCGAGGAGAGGTCGGGCAGCCCGGCGGAGGCGGTCTTCCGCCCACCCGTCAGCGGGAGTTGGCCGCCGCCCGCACCCCGGGATCCCCGGTGCAGCTCGGTCAGGTGCAGTTGCAGATCACGTCGGTTGGCGCCGAACGCGTCCAGCGCGCCGACCTGCGCGAGCCGCTGTGCGAGCGGCCTGCTCGGCCGGGCCCGCTCCCAGAAGTCGAGCAGGGAGGCGTACGGCTGCCCGTCCGCGATCCGCGCCGCCTCGGCCTCGCTGATGCCGTGCACGTCGCAGAGGGCGAGGCGGACACCCCAGCGCCCGGCAGAGTCAGCAGATTCAGACACCAGTTCGATACGGTGGGCGACCGCCGACCGGTTCACGTCCAACGGCAGGACCGGCACCCCCCGGCGCCGCGCGTCCGCCAGCAGCAGCCGCTTCGGATACATCCCGGGGTCGTGCGTGAGCAACCCGGCGTAGAAAGCGGCCGGATGATGGGCCTTCAGCCACGCCGACTGGTACGTCGGCACGGCGAAGGCGACCGCGTGCGCCTTGCAGAAACCGTACGACCCGAAGGCCTCGACGATCTCCCAGGTCCGCGCGATGGTCTCGGCGTCGTACCCCTTGGCCGCCGCGTTCTGTGCGAACCAGAACCGGATCCGCCCCTGTGACTCGGGGTCGGACAGCCCGCGCCGCACCCGGTCCGCCTCGTCGCGTCCGCAGCCGGTCATGATGTCGACGATGTCGATGATCTGCTCGTGGAAGACCACGACGCCGTACGTCTCCTTCAGCGGTCCCTCCAGGTCCGGGTGCGGATAGCGGATCGGCGCCCGCCCGTGCCGCGCCTCGATGAACGGCCGCACCATGTCGGCGGCGACCGGTCCCGGCCGGAAGAGCGAGATGTCGACGACGAGGTCGTGGAAGGTCGCGGGCTGCAGCCGTCCGACCAGGTCGCGCTGGCCGGGCGACTCGATCTGGAAGCAGCCCAGCGTCTCGGCGGACTGGATGAGTCGATAGGTCGCCGGGTCGCCCGGCGCCACCGCGTCGATGTCCGGCCGGTCCCCCGTGGCCCGCTGCACCTCGGCCACCGCGTGCGCCATCGCGGACTGCATCCGCACGCCCAGCACATCGAGCTTGAGCAGCCCGAGGTCCTCGACGTCCTCCTTGTCGAACTGCGACATGGGGAAGCCCTCGCCACTGGTCGGCACGACCGGTGTACGGGCGAGCAGCGAGGCGTCGGAGAGGAGCACCCCGCACGGGTGCATGGCGATACCGCGCGGGAGGGCGTCGAGGGACTCCACCAGCTCCCACAGCCGTCCGTACTTCTCGCCTTCCCGCTGAACCTCCCTCGCCAGCTCCCGCAGTTCGGGCAGCTCGTCCATCGCCGTGCGGGCGTCGCGGGCGCGGATGTGCGGGAAGGACTTGGCGATCCGGTCGATGTCGGCCGGGTCCATGGAGAGCGCGGCGCCCACATCACGGACGGCGTGCCGCACCCGGTAGGTCTCGGGCATCGAGACGGTCGCGACCCGCTCGGTGCCGAACCGGTCGATGATCGCGCGGTAGACCTCCAGCCGGCGCGCGGACTCCACGTCGATGTCGATGTCGGGCAGCACCGAGCGTCGCTTGGACAGGAAGCGCTCCATCAGCAGCCCGTGCTCGACCGGATCGGCGTGCGCGATGCCGAGGAGATGGTTGACGAGGGAACCCGCGCCGGAGCCGCGCGCGGCGACCCGGATGCCCATCTCCCGTACGTCGTCCACGACCTGGGCGACCGTCAGGAAGTAGGAGGCGAAGTCGTGGTGGGCGATGATGTCCAGCTCGCGGTGCATCCGCTCCCAGTAGGCCCGCTTGCCGTCGTATCCGCGCAGCACCATGCCCGCCGCCGCCCGGGAGGCCAGGACGCGCTGGGCGGTGCGCCGGCCCGCGCCGACGAGATGCGGCTCGGGGAAGTGGACGGTGCCGATGCCGAGGTCGTCCTCGGGGTCGACGAGGCACTCGGCGGCGGTGGCCTGGGTCTGTTCGAGCAGACGGTACGCGGTGTCACGGCGGTAGCCCGCGGCCTCGACGATCCGTTCGGCGGCGCCCAGCATGGCGGCCTCGCCCTTGAGCCAGGCCTCGCCGGAGTCCAGCTCGCGCCGGGGATCGACGGGGACGAGGCGGCGGGCGGCGTCCAGGACGTCGGCGACCGGACCGAGGCCCGGGTCGGCGTACCGGACGGCATTGCTGAGCACCGGGCGCACCCGCTGCTCGGCGGCGAAGCCGACGGTGCGGGCGGCGAGCCGCAGGGACCCCGGCCCGGTGCCCTCGCGGCCGTGCCAGACGGCTTCGAGGCGCAGGGCGTCGCCGTAGATCTCCCGCCAGGGCGCGAGCAGCTTCGCGGCGCGGTCGGGGCGCCCCGCGGCGAGTGCGCGGCCGACGTCGGAGGCGGGGCCGAGCAGTACGGTCAGTCCTTCGGCGTGGTTGTCCGGCCGGAGCAGCAGGGGCTGCTGCCCCGGGCCGCTGTCGGGACCGCCGCCCGCATGCGCCGCAGTAACGATTCTGCAGAGGTCGGCCCAGCCGGCCGCGCCGTCCCGGGCGAGGAAGGTCACCCGAGGAGTCGACTCATCGATGAAGGCACCGCCACGGACCGGGGCGCGGCGCCGCTCCCCCCGCAGGGGCTCCCCGTTCCCTCGCGCGAGCTCCCCGGCCGCTCGGGCAGCCCCACCCGTCGGCGCGGAGGCCCCGGCCGTCCGGACGAAGGACCCCGCCGCTCGGGCGGAAGCCCTCGCCTCCCGGGCGGGAGCCTCGACCGCGAGCTCCGCCCCGAACAGCGGACGGACACCCGCCTTCGCGCAGGCCTTGGCGAACCGGACCGTGCCCGCGAGGCTGTCCCGGTCGGTGAGCGCGAGGGCGTCCATGCCCCGCTCCGAGGCACGCTCGGCCAGCCGCTCCGGGTGCGAGGCCCCGTACCGCAGGGAGAACCCGGAGACGGTGTGCAGATGCGTGAACCCCGGCACACGCACCTCCCGTACCCGTCCGTATCCATTCGTGTCCGAGGGCCCTCTCACCAGGCTCTCGAACATTAGTTCCCAATGACCTCACCCCCACCATAGACCAATTTCCGAACAAGTGTGCGACATCCGTTCGAGCCCGTCCCACCTGCGCAAACACCGGTCCACCCGGCCCTGAGCAGGCAGGACGGATCGCGTCAGCCGATCTGGGCGCCGAAGGCCGACAGCGCCTCGGTGACCGGCTGGAAGAAGGTCTCGCCGCCCGAGGTGCAGTCGCCACTGCCGCCCGAGGTGAGGCCGATGGCCGTGGAACCCGAGAAGAGCGAGCCGCCGCTGTCACCGGGCTCGGCGCAGACGTCGGTCTGGATGAGTCCGTCGACGATGTCGCCGTTGCCGTAGTTCACGGTGGCGTCCAGGCCGGTGACCGTGCCGCTGTGCACCTGGGTCGTCGAACCGCTGCGCGTCACCGACTGCCCGACGGTCGCCGCACCCGCCTGGGTGATGGGCTGCGCCGAGCCGTTGTAGAGATCGACCTCGCTCGGGTGGTCGACCGTCGAGGTGTACTTGACCAGACCGAAGTCGTTGCCGGGGAAGCTGGACTGCTCGTTCGTGCCGATCTCCTTGCCCCTGGAGTCCGACCAGGTGGAGATCGCCCGGGTGCAGTGCCCGGCGGTGATGAAGTACGGCTGGCCGCCCTTGACCACGTTGAAGCCGAGCGAGCAGCGCCCGCCGGAGCCGGTGATCGCGTCGCCGCCCGCGATGAAGGTCTTGAACTCTCCCTTCGTGCGCTGGAGTTCGGCCTTGGCGCCGAGACCGTCGACGACCTTGGTCAGCCGGGCGAGGGCCGCTCCCCCGACCGTGCGGTCGGCGGTGACGACGACCTTGTTGGTCCCCGGGTCGGTCGCCCAGGACGTGCCGGGGATGGTCGCATCCTTCTTGAGGGTGGTACGGGCGCTCGTCAGTTCGGCGAGGGAGTTCTCGACGATTCTGGCCTGGGCGCCGGCCGCCTCGACGACGCGCGCCGCGGCCCGGTTGAGCACGTTGACGACGAGGTGCCCGGCCTTCGCGTCGTAATACGTTCCCGCCGCGTCGGGACCCAGGTCCTTGCCGAGCGTCGAGGCGAGCTTTCCGGCCGCCGCGATCGAGAGCGGCCGGGGCGCCGCGCTCTTCTGCGTCTCGCTCGCGTTCGCAGTCTGGAAGGTGACTCCCGCGGCGACCAGGGCGGCGACACTCGCGCCTGCCAGGGCTGCGCGCCGCCCGGATATACGTCGGTGCTTCACTTCGCGTCCTCCTGTGGGGGGCGGCCCGGGAGGTCGTGGGGACCTACGGGGCCGGAAGGCGTACGGAATCGAAAGGCGTACGGGCGCCCACTATTCCGAGACCCACAGGTGGCTCACAAGGTCGACTTCAGGACGCGCGTACAGCAACGGGTGTACGCCCCCGGCACCTTGACCCTGTGTGATCGCACCCTGTGCGTTCGCAGTGCAAACACCGAGCGCGAGTGACGTGTGTGCAGCCCGTGAGGTCTAGTCCTGTCTGGTTTTCGACCCTTCGGGGTCCGATCCCAACGGGGGCGCGAGGGAAGACGGTTGCTCCTGCACCGATTGCTCAACGCCTTCCGGTGCCCGCACCGGCCGCTCGGGCACCGGCGCGGCCGGCTGCTGCGCCCGTTCCAGGAACCGCAGCAGTTCCACCGGGAAGGGGAGGACGAGGGTGGAGTTCTTCTCGGCGGCGACCGCCACCACGGTCTGCAGCAGCCGCAGTTGGAGCGCGGCGGGCTGTTCGGACATCACCCCGGCGGCCTCCGCCAGCTTCTTCGACGCCTGGAGCTCCGCGTCCGCGTTGATGACCCGTGCGCGCCGTTCACGGTCGGCCTCGGCCTGCCGGGCCATCGACCGTTTCATCGTCTCCGGCAGTGACACGTCCTTGATCTCGACCCGGTCGATCTGCACACCCCAGCCCATGGCCGGACTGTCGATCATCAACTCCAGGCCCTGGTTGAGCTTCTCCCGGTTGGAGAGCAGATCGTCCAGGTCGCTCTTGCCGATGATCGAGCGCAGCGAGGTCTGCGCCATCTGCGAGACCGCGAACTGGTAGTCCTCCACCTGGATGACCGCGTCGGCCGCGTCGACCACCTTGAAGTAGACGACCGCGTCGACCCGCACCGTGACGTTGTCCCGCGTGATGCCCTCCTGCGCGGGCACCGGCATCGTCACGATCTGCATGTTGACCTTGCGCAGCTTGTCGACGAACGGCACCACCATGGTGAACCCGGGCCCACGCACGTCCGAGCGCAACCGGCCCAGGCGCAACACCACACCACGTTCGTACTGTTTGACGACACGGGCCCCGGCCATCGCATAGACGATCCCCACGGATACGACGGAGACTCCCGCCGCCACCAGTTCCTCGACCATCACGGCCCCCCAGGGTCCGAAGTGGGCGCATCGGGCAAGTACCGCATCAGGCGCGTACCCGGCGTGTACTTCGACGGTAACTCCGTCACCCGAGCAAGGGCGAGCCCCCGCACGACAGTTGCGTACGGGGGCTCGTCTGCTGCTGGCTGCAGATCCGGTCGTGCGGGTGTCGCGGGGGGGACCGTCGGTCAGCCGACGCTCACGCCGTAGTAGCTCAGCGCCTCGGTGACCGGCTGGAAGAAGGTCGTACCGCCGGAGGTGCAGTCACCACTGCCGCCGGAGGTCAGACCGTAGGCGACGGAACCCGCGTAGAGCGGACCGCCGCTGTCGCCGCCCTCGGCGCAGACCGTGGTCTGGATCATCTGGTAGACCACGTCGCCGCTGCCGTAGTTGACCGTGGCGTTCAGCGCGGTGACCCGGCCGCTGTGCGTGCCGGTGGTCGAGCCGCGACGGTAGACGGTCGTGCCCACGCTGGGCGTGGCGGCGCTGCTGATGGTCTGGCTGCCGACCGCGCTCGGGTGGGCGATCGAGGTGTTGGTGTAGCGCACCAGCGCGAAGTCGTTGGTCGGGAAGCTGTAGCTGACGTTCGTGCCCAGCGTGGTGGTGTGACCGGAGTTGGAGTACCAGGTGGAGGCGACCTCACCGCAGTGGCCGGCGGTCAGGAAGTAGTAGGTGCTCCCGCTGTGCACGTTGAAGCCGAGCGAGCAGCGGTAGGCACCGCCGTAGATGGCGTCGCCGCCGGTGATCAGCTTCTTGAACTTGCCCGGGGTGTGCTTGATCGTGATGGCCGCGGAGTTGCCGCCCGCGTCCTTCTTGATCTTTGCGATCTCGGCCTTGGAGACCGTGCTGTCGACGGTGACGACGACGCGGTTCGTCTTGGCGTCGACCGCCCAGGCGGTTCCCGCGATGTCGGACTTGAGTACCGACTTGTTCACCGTGCTCAGCTGGGTGGCGCTGAACGTATGGACGTCGGACGCGTTCGCGGTGGGGACGGAGAACGCTGCGGCGGCCAGGAGTCCGGTGGTCACGGCGATCAGCCGGGTCCGTCTCGCTATACCGCTGCGGGGGGTGGTGCGCTTGATCCTCACTTGTCGTTCCTCCCGAGGGAAGTAGGGGGCCCGCGTGGGGTCGGGGCCCGTGAGGCGCAGCCGGGAGCCGCCTGACCGGATTCCGGACAAGCCGTGCTCCTGACAAGCGCTGTGGGGGAGTATTCGGCCGCACGGCCGACCGGCGCAAGGGCACCTTTCGGCCGTGCAGCGTTCAACTTACGTACCACCAGCGGTGGTTGATCTTCCCAGGCTCGGGTGTGCGGATCGCGTGTGGATCGTCGGGGCACTCGAAGCGCCTGAAGGGCTTGGAGGAGTGAGTGGAAGGCGCGGAGGAGTGAACCGTCAGAGCAGCGTGCGCTCCCCCGCCGGGACGGCCACGCCCAGGGTGTTCCCGGGCGGCGGGAAGGGGCAGATGAAGTGGTCGGCGAACGCGCACGGCGGGAGCACGGCCCGGTTGAAGTCCACCGTCGTACGCCCCTCGGCGTCGGGCGCCGCGGGGCGCAGGAACCGGAAGCGGTAGCTGCTGTCCCCGCTGGTGGTGTCGGCGAACACGGCCCACAGCGAGCCGTCGCTCTCCACCGACACCTGGAGTGTGAGGTCCTCGCCGTCCAGGGTGAAGGCGAGGATGCCGCCGAGCCCCAGACCGCGAGCGACTCCGTCCGCGTTCTCCACGTGTACGGTGCGGCTCTCGCCGTACGGCGTGAAGTGCCCCGGCACCGACCAGCGCGGGTCGTACGGCGTCGCCTCGACGCCCTTGAAGGCCGCGCGCCCTTCGGAGGTGGGGTCGAAGTCGCGTACGCCCCAGATCCCTTCGCGCACCAGGACGACGAAACGGCGCTCGCCGAGCCCGACCCGGGCCTCGGCCGCCGACCCGGGGTCGGCGTCGAGCCGGACCTCGCCGGTGAAGGGCTTTCCGTCCAGGCTCAGACCGTCCTCGGGGGCGGCCGTCAGCAGGACCCCGTCCTCCTGGTCGGTCCACAGCCCGGGGATGTCCGGAAGTCGCCCGTCCGGATAGTCCTCCAGCCAGTGCGTGCCGGTGAGCGCCAACGGGCCGTAGGGGGCGGACACCGCCTCCACACGGCGCTCGTGCCACCGCTCCCAGTCCTCGGATGCGCCGTCGAACACGTCTGCGGATGTCCCGTCAGATACGTCTGCGGATGCGTCTGCGGATGCGTCTTTCGTCATGTGATCAACCCTTCCATACGGGTTCCGGCAACCCGAGATGTGAGCGCAGCGTCGTGCCTGTGTATTCCGTGCGGAAGGCGTCCCGCTCCTGGAGCAGCGGGACCACCCGGTCCACGAACTCGTCCAGTCCGCCCGGGGTCAGATGGGGGACGAGGATGAAGCCGTCGGCGGCGTCGGCCGTCACGAACTCGTCGAGTTCGGCGGCGACCGCCTCCGGGGTGCCGATGAAGGACTGCCGCCCGGACGCCTCGATCACGGTCTGCCGGATGGACAGCCCCTTCGCCCGCGACAGGGCCCGCCACTTCTCCGCCACCGCGAGGGGGTCGGCGACGCGCACCCGCCCCTGCGCGAGGGCCGGCTCCGGCTCCGGGTCGATGTCGGGCAGGGGCCCGTCGGGGTCGTACGAGGAGAGGTCGACGCCCCAGATCTGCTCCAGGGCGAGGAGCGCGTTCTGCGGGGAGACCTGCCGGCGGCGGATCTCGGCGGCCCGCTCCCGCGCGTCGGCCGCGGTGTCACCGAGCACGACGGTGACACCGGGCATGATCTTCAGATCCTCGGACGACCGCCCGTACGTCGCGAGCCGCCCCTTCACATCGGCGTAGAACTCCCGGCCGGCTTCCAGGGTCCCGTGCCGGGTGAAGACCACGTCCGCCGTGGACGCGGCGAACTCCCGGCCCTCGTCCGAGTCTCCGGCCTGGATGACGACGGGCTGCCCCTGCGGTGAGCGCGGCAGCCCGAACTCCCCCGCGATGTCGAAGTGCCGACCCTGGTGCGCGAAGGGGCGCGCCACGCCTTCCGGCGTCCAGGAGTCCCACAGCTCTCGTGCCGTGGCGACGAATTCGGCGGCGCGCGCATACCGGTCGGCGCGGTCGAGGAAGCCGCCGCGCCGGAAGTTCTCCCCGGTGAAGGCGTCGGAGGAGGTGACCACGTTCCAGGCGGCCCGGCCCCCGCTGAGGTGGTCCAGCGTGGCCAGTCTGCGGGCGAGTTCGTAGGGCTCGTTGAAGGTCGCGTTGACCGTGGCGGCGAGCCCGAGCCGCTCGGTGACGGCGGCGAGCGCGTTGAGGACGGTGATCGACTCCGGTCGCCCCACGACGTCCAGGTCGTGGATACGTCCCTTGTGCTCGCGCAGCCGCAGCCCCTCGGCGAGGAAGAAGAAGTCGAACAGGCCGCGTTCGGCGGTGCGCGCGAGGTGCTCGAAGGAGGCGAAGTCGATCTGGGACTTCGAGCGCGGGTCGGTCCAGACGGTGGTGCTGTTGACGCCCGGGAAGTGCGCCGCCAGATGCATGCGCTTGCGTACGGTCATGACGTTCCCCCTGTCACGGCGTACTGGTTGGCGGGCCGGGCCAGCCCCAGGTGCTCCCTGAGCGTGCTGCCCGGATAGAAGGTGCGGAACAGACCGCGGTGCTGGAGCAGCGCCACCGTTCCGTTCACGAGCCGTTCCAGGTCACGGCGCGGCTCGACCGGGGTGAGGTGGAAACCGTCGACGGCCTCGGACGTGTGCCAGGCGGCGATCAGCTCGGCCAGGTCGACCGGGCCGCCCCGGTACAGCGGCCCCTGTGCGGTCTGCCGGGGACCGCCACCACCATGGCCCGGATCGGCCGCGCGCTCCCCGTCGCCGAGGTCGACGACGAGCGAGCCGAGGACCCGCAGGGTGTCGGGGTTGCGGCCGAACTCCGCTGCCGCCTCGCGGAGTTCGGTCCGTACGGCCCGGGCCTGCGCGGGTCCCACGACCCGGACGAGCGCCACGTCGGCGTACCGGGCGGCGACCCGCCGGGCGGGCCCCTCGGTGGCGTCGACGACCCGCACGGGGTGGCCCTGCGGGGGCCGCGGCACGACCGAGGGGCCCTTCACGAAGAAGGTGGCGCCCTGGAAGTCGACGTGGTGCAGCTTGTCCCGGTCGATGAATCGGCCGGTGGCCTCGTCGCGTATCTCGGCGTCGTCCTCCCAGCTGTCCCAGAGCCGGGCGGCCGCCTCGGCGATCTCGCCGGCCTCCCGCCACAGCGCGTCGGTGGGTGCGGCGTGCCGGCGGCCGAAGAGGCGGGCCTCGCCCTCGGTCGTCGACACGTCGAGCTGCCAGCCGGCCCGGCCGCGGCTGACCCAGTCGAGGGTCGCCACGGCCGCCTGGACGTGGAAGGGCTCGGTGTGGGTGGTGGTCACGGTCGGCACCAGACCGATCCGGCGGGTGGCGGGCGCGACGCGGGAGAGCACGGCGAGCGCGTCGGGCCCGGGGCGCGCGAAGGTGTCGCCGAGCGTCACGAAGTCGAGCCCGCCACGCTCCGCGAGCTGCGCCGTCCCGACGTACGAGGCGGCGTCGAAGGCCGCCTGTTGATCGAGGGCGGCGGCCAGGTGCAGCAGCCCCCGGCCGTGCGGTGCGGTCATATCGGGTGAAACCTTTCTCCGGTAAACCGGGCAAAGACCCCTGGAGAGGGATCAAAGAACCTTGGACAGGAACGACCGCGTCCGTTCGTGCCGCGGCCGGTCGAGTACGTCACCGGGGGCGCCCTGCTCGACGATCCGCCCGTCGTCCATGAAGACGACGGTGTCGGCGACCTCCCGGGCGAACCCGATCTCGTGCGTGACGACGATCATCGTGGCGCCCTGGTGGGCCAGGTCCTTGATGACGTCGAGGACTTCGCCGACCAGCTCGGGGTCGAGCGCCGAGGTCGGCTCGTCGAAGAGCAGCAGCTTCGGCTCCAGGGCGAGCGCGCGGGCGATGGCGACGCGTTGCTGCTGGCCGCCGGAGAGCCGCTTCGGGTAGGCGTCGGCCTTGTCGGCGAGCCCCACCCGGTCGAGCAGCGCCCGCGCCGCCTCGACGGCGTCCTTGCGCGGGCGCTTCAGCGCGGAGACCGGCGCCTCGACGATGTTGTCCAGCACGGTGAGGTGCGGGAAGAGGTTGAAGTTCTGGAAGACGAACCCGATCCGGGTGCGCTGCCTCAGGATCTCGCGCTCACGCAGCTCGTACAGCTTGTCGCCGGAGCGCCGGTAGCCGACCAGCGAGCCGTCGACGCTGATCCGGCCCCGGTCCACCTTCTCCAGGTGGTTGATGGTGCGCAGCAGCGTGGACTTGCCGGAGCCGGACGGGCCGAGGATCACGGTGACCTCGCCGGTGCGCACCGCGAGGTCGATGCCCTTGAGTACTTCCAGTGGGCCGAAGCTCTTGTGGACGGACCTGATGTCGACCATGAAGGTCATCGTGTGAATCCCTTGTGCTGTCAGTGGAGTTGACGGTCGGGGGTTACGCGGCGGCCCGACACGCAAGGTCGCGCAGGAACGCCAGCACGGCCCGCGCGGTGGCGTCGTTCTGCCGGAACGCGGGCCCGCCGGTGCGCGGCCGGGTGAAGGCGCCGGGGGTGCGTACGTCGGTGTAAGGCCCCAGCGCGAACCGCCGGGGGTGTGGCTGCCCGGCCCGGTCGAGGATCCGCCCGTCGGTGCGGTCCACCCGCAGCAGCCCCTCCGGGGTCTCGACAGCCCCGTCGTCGTGCAGTTCACGCAGCAGCGGGTCGAGGGCGCGTCCGACGGTGGGCTCGGGCAGCCGCGCCTCGACGAGCGCCCGTGCCTCGACCGTCGCGCCCGGCACGGTCGCGCTCGACGCCCGGAACACCCCGTCCTCGGCGACCACGGCCATGTCCGCGCCCACGAACCGCACGACGCCGGCCCGGGAGAGTGCGAGCATCTGCCGCAGCCGGGGTCCGGGCGGCCCTGAGGCGAGGTAGCTGAAGAAGCCGTGCCACCAGGGCCCGACGTCACCGAGCCGGATCAACTGCCCGTAGACGGAGAGCAGCCCGAGGAAGACGGCCAGGTCCGGGCTGTTTCCAGGATCATGACGTCGACTCAGATCACCCTCTATGTACGCCCGCAGTCCCTCCTGGAACTCCTCCTGCGACGCGTACCGCACCCCGTCCAGCGGACGGTCCAGCGCCGCGAGGTCGAGCCGGTCGGCGGGGTCGGGCACGGCGGACGCCACGAGAGCCTCGCGCTCCGCCGCCTCCCCCGCCGCGTACTTCTCCTCGAAGTCGGTCCAGGCGATACTCGTCCGCTCGGGGTGCACGCCGAACAGCCGGTGGTAGTGCGCGAACCCCAACTCCTTCTCGATCAACGGCCACACATCACGCCGGAAGTCGAAACCGTCCGGTCGTGCGAGCACCGCGTCGACCTCGGCGGGCCCGAAGAAGCGGGGCAGCGGCGGCCGTTCACCGGTCCAGTCGTAACCGATCTTCGAGTGGTACGGCACTCCGCGCCGCGACCCGACGTACAGCACCGGCTCCTGCCCCGAGGGCACGTACGTGTCACCGTCGTACTGCCCGCCCCGCCCCTCCGTGAGCAGCACCATCAGGTCGACGAAGGCGAGTCCGAAGCCGCGCACGAGGAGGGGTTCGCCGGGCGCGAGCGAGGACAGGTCGCTGTCGGCGGTGAAGTCGGGCGGCAGGTGGACCAGGTCGTGGGCACGGGCGTACGCCGCCAACTCGCGCTGCTCCTCGTCGAGTTCGGCGTCCAGGTGGCCGAGCGCGAGAACGACGAGGTCGGCCAGGAGGGGGCGCGGACGACCCTCCAGCCACACCTGCTGGCGCCCCTCGCGCGGGCCGTTGACGCGCAGGGCCCTGCACGGGTGATGGTGGACGGTGACGTCCGGCGGCAGGGCAGCCACGGCTTGCTCGTGCACCCAGCTCAGGTAGGCCCCTTGCAGCTGCCGGTCGGCGAAGGTGCGGCCGTCGACGGCCGCCCATTCGTGCAGCGTGGGACCGGGGCGCACGGGCCCGGCCATGGTCACCGTCTCGTCGGTGAACATGGTGACGTCCTCGGCGTGCGAGTTCATCCACAGCAGCGGCGACTGCGCCTCGCGCCAGATGCGTCCTGCACCCGGCGGATGGGGGTCGACAAGATGGATGTCGAGTCCTTCGACGCCCGAACCGGCGTACAGCTCGGGCGCGTTGGCGGCGATGCGCTCGATGAGACCGGTCCCCCGCGGCCCGGCCCCGACGATCACGAGAGTCGGCTTCGACGTGCTCATCACGTACGCTCCGAACCGCGCGCGTAGTGCTTCTCGACGTAGTACTGGCCGAGGCTGAGCACCGAGGTGACGACGGTGTACCAGATGGTGGCGACCATCAGCAGCGGGATGACCTGGTAGGTGCGGTGGTAGACGAGCTGCACGGAGAAGAGCAGGTCCTGGACGGCGATGACGCTGACGATCGAGGTGCCCTTGAGGGTGCCGATCAGCATGTTCCCGGCGGGCGGCACGATGGAGCGCATCGCCTGCGGCAGCACGATCCGCCACCAGCGGCGCCACCGGCTCAGCCCGAGCGCCTGCGCGGCCTCTATCTGCCCGCGGTCGACGGAGAGGATGCCGCCGCGGACCACCTCGGCGGCGTAGGCGGCCTCGTGCAGGGTGAGCCCGATGATCGCGACCGCGATCGGGGTGAACAGATTGACCGTCTTCACGCCGAGAAGCTGCGGATACAGCGCCCCGATGTTGAACCACAGCAGCAGCTGCACCAGGATCGGGATCGACCGGAACAGCCACACGTAACCCCAACTGACGCTGCGCAGCACGGGGTTGGCGGACAACCGGGCCGCCGCGAGCAGCGCCCCAAGGACGAAGCCGAGCACCATCACCACGGCCGTCAGCCACAGGGTGAGCCACAGGCCGCGCAGTACGGAGTCGGAGGTGAAGTAGTCGCCGACCACGCCCCACTGGAACGCCTTGTTGCGGACGACGGAGGTGACGGCGAGCCCGAGCAGCACCAGCACGGCGACGGCGGCCGTCCACTGACCGAGACGGCGCTGCGGGACGATCCGCAGGGAGTCGGCCTGCTCCGGTATGTCCGGTGCGGCGGATGTTTTGGCGAGGGTGTCGGAAGACATGCGGAGGACTCCGTGACGTCGGTCGAACACGGGTGCCTTCACACGGAGCGCCTCGCGGCGCCGTACGGCCGAGCCCCTCAGCAGGGCCGTCCACCGAGAGTACGGGCCCGTTTCCCCCCGCTGTCAAGGCTGTCCATACTGTGAGCCGCACGTCTCAAGTCAGTTGACGCACAACCGGATGCCTGTTCCACTTGGCCCATGCATCCACAGCAGTGGCTGGTCAAGCGCTCCCACATCGACTTCGGTCGAGTGTGGTCCTCTTCCTGTTGAGCTGACCCACTGCGCGCCCTGATCACTTGATCCCTTGATCGATCCGGTCGCTTGATCAATCCGATCGCTCGATCCTTTGATCAATCGGGCGCCTTTCGCGTTCTCCCTCCCCTTCGCCTTCACACGCGCACCCCTCCCCTCGGGTTCTGCTCACTCTTGCTCTCAGGAGACCGCACACCATGCGTACGTCCACGCGTACCCGTTATCGGCATTTTGCGCCCTTTGTCACCATCACCTCGACGGCCCTGCTCCTCACGGCATGCGGCTCCGGCTCGGACGACACGACCGGCAGCGCGGCGAATGCGGCGGCGGCCAAGGCCGACAAGATCCCCACCACGGACGTCGTCTCGGACATCACGAAGGACGAGGCCGCGGCCGAACTGCTCCCGTCCGGCGTCACCAGCCTCACCGTGGCGGTCGCCGTCGGCGGTACGCCACCCGGCACGACGTACCTGGACGACGGCAAGACGCTGACGGGCCAGGACGTCGACTTCGCGGACGCCGTGGCCAAGGTGCTCGGCATCGAACTGAAGACGGAACAGGCCAGTTTCGAGGCGATCCTGCCGGCCCTGGACAGCGGCAAGTACGACTTCGGCGCCAGCAACTTCGGCGTGACCGACGAACGGCGCAAGACGATCGACTTCGTCACCTACATCAACGACGGCCAGGGCTTCGCCACCCGCGAGGACAGCAAACTCGCCAAGATCACCGACCTCAAGCAGCTGTGCGGCCTGAACGTCGCGACCGCCGCGGGCACCACCTTCGAGGCGACGCTGGAGGAGAACAAGAACGTCTGCACCGACGCCGGCAAGAAGGCGTACAAGGTGCAGACCTACAGCGAGCAGGGCGCGATCTGGTCCTCACTCCAACAGGGCCGCAGCGACATCGTGATGAGCACCATCAACGGCCTGCGCTACGCCGTCGCCCAACAGCAGGGCGTCAAGTTCCTCAACGAGTTCCACCGCCTCGACGTCGGCTTCGCCTTCAAGAAGGACACCAAGCTCGCCCCCGCCTTCCAGGCGGCGGTCAACAAGCTCATAGCGGACGGGACGTACGACAAGATCCTGAAGAAGTGGGGGACGACGGGCTCGGCGATAGCGAAATCGGAGATCTCCCCACCGGAACTCAAGAACTGAGAGACCTGACCATTCCCCGCGCCCCGCACAGGAGCGCCCCGAAGGGGCGCGGGGAACTGCGCGCCCAGCCACGTACCACCCGCGGCCAACAGGACGGCCTGCACGAACGGAGCCCGGTGCGCCTCGAAGTAGTCGAGCGCCGGAAAGCAGTCCTCGATACGCCGCGTATACGAGTTCCGTCACAGTCCACAGTCGCAGCACGAGCAGCATTCACAGCACTCGCAGATCTCACAGGCCTCGCAGCAGCTGCAGTCACAGTCGCAGTTGCCGAGGCAGCCCTCGCGCCTCTTTCGCGACCACGGCCCCTCGAACTCGTCGGCACAGCACACCTTGCAGGTGCAGCACACCCCGATCGCGGCCGCGCACCCGGCCCAGAAGCCTCGCTTGCCGGGTCCGGGCGGCGGGAAGGAGGGACCGCCGCCGAAGGGGTTGCCGCCACCGGCGTAAGGATTCTGCCCGTCGTACGGACCCGGCGGGCTCTGCGGGTTGTACGGCCCACCGTGCTGCGGCGGCCCGAAGGCCCCTCGCACACCGTCCGCGTGGGCCTGGTGCCCGCATCCCGAGGTCCCGAACGCGCGGTCCACCGACCGCCCCAGCTCGTGCGCGAGCAGCAGATGGGCCAGCTTGCCGTCCGTGAACTCCACCTCACGCAGCGCGAGCCGTATTCCGTGCAGGGCGTCATCGGCGAGCCGGCGCGCCTCCACGAGCGGGGTGCCGGTGGCCGTGAGCGGGTTCCACGCTCCCGACGCGGCGTCAGTCTCCTGGTCCTCCACGGCATCCAGCAGATGCGCGAGCCGCCCGAAGAACCGGCCGGCCTCGGCGAGCGGCTCGGCGTTGCCCGGCCGCCCGGCCAGGACGGCCGTGTGCGCGAAGGCGGCGGCGGTCGCGGTCTCGGTGGGCTCGGTGACGGCTCGCAGCGGCGTCCCGGGGCCGGCGAGCGCCTCGATGCCGACCTGCCGGTCGACGGCGTCGACGAGTACGGCGGTGTCGAAGCCCACGTCGGAACCGGTACGAGCCCCGGCGCGCCCCCAGCTCGCGGCGACCCGGCGGGCGGCGAGCGCCACCGGCCTGCGCGCCAACAGCCCGTCCTTGTCCGCCACGTGGTCGCGCACCTTGGCCGAGGCCAGCACCAGCGAGACGGCTGCGGCGAGGCGGGCTCCCTCACCCTGTGCGACGGACGCGGTCCGCATCCCGCGCAACGGGCACGGCCCCGCCGTACGCCGCCACCCCGTGGTGCGCTCGGCCTGAGCCTCCGTCAAAACCGATATCAGCAGACCGTCGTAATTAGTGACAATCCGAGCGAACTGTCCGTGGTCTCCGCGCAACGCGAGACATAGTCCGCACAGATGCGCCATCCACTGCGTTGCGAGCCCCTCACCGAGGCGGTGGCTGCAGGGCCTCACGATTCCGAACATGACACTCCCCCGTGCCTCGTACGACGTTGAGCTGCGGCATCGTACCGACCCCCTCGTTCACCCGTACGCCCCACCCATCACCCGAACGCCGTCGAGAATCATATTTCACTCACAGTCAGCAGCCGTACACGGCAGGACCCTTGGGGCGCGCGGGCTCTCGACGAATTCGCTGTGCACCAGTACCGTCACGAAACCCCCGCGCGGCGTCTATCCACTTGGCGCGACATCCGCATCATGGACGACCATGGGGATGCGGAAAGCAAGAAAGACCGCTGTGAGAGGAGGCGTCCATGGGATCGGTGCGCAAGGCGAGTGCCTGGCTTGGCCTCGTCGACGACAACGATGACGAGCGTTACTACGACGACGACAACTACGCCGAAGGACAGGACTCCGGCGATGCCTGGGTCACGGACCCGCGCGTGAAGGTCGCGTCCGAGACGGCGGAAGAGACAGGCCGCCGGATCGGCACGGTCACCCCGGACAGCTTCCGGGACGCACGCGGCATCGGCGAACTCTTCCGGGACGGCGTCCCGGTCATCATCAACCTCACGGCCATGGAGGCCGCCGACGCCAAGCGCGTGGTGGACTTCGCGGCCGGCCTGACCTTCGGCCTGCGCGGCACCATCGAGCGGGTCGCCACCCGGGTCTTCCTGCTGACCCCTGCCAACACCGAGATCGTCAGCGGCGAGGCCCCGGGGCGTCAGACGGACGGCTTCTTCAACCAGAGCTGAGGCAGGGCCGCTCACCGGCCCTGCTCTCCGGTGCTCGACTCACCGAAAGGCGTCGAGTCCGGTGAGCGCCTTGCCCAGCACGAGTTGGTGCATCTCGACGGTGCCCTCGTAGGTGAGCACCGATTCGAGGTTGGTCGCGTGCCGCATCACGGGGTATTCGAGCGAGATGCCGTTGGCGCCGAGGATGGTACGGGCGGTCCGGCAGATCTCGATCGCCTCCCGTACGTTGTTGAGCTTGCCGAAGCTGACCTGCTCGGGACGGAGCCGTCCCGCGTCCATGCGCCGGCCCAGATGGTGGGCGAGCAGAATCCCCTTGTGCAGTTCGACCGCCATGTCGGCGAGCTTGGCCTGGGTGAGCTGGAAGCCGCCGATGGGCCGCCCGAACTGCTCGCGCGTCTTCGCGTACTCGACGGCGGCCTCGAAACTGGCCCGCGCGGCACCCATCGAGCCCCACACGATCCCGTACCGCGCGTGCGACAGACAGCTGAGCGGGCCCTTGAGCCCGGTCACGTCCGGCAGTACGGCGTCGGCGGGCAGCCGTACGTCGTCGAGTACGAGCTCACTGGTGACGCTCGCCCGCAGGGACCACTTGTGCTTGATCTCGGGAGCGGAGAACCCGGGGGTGTCGGTGGGCACGACGAACCCCCGGATCCCGTCCTCACTCTGCGCCCAGACGACCGCGACGCCGGCCACGGACCCGTTCGTGATCCACATCTTCCGCCCGTTGAGGACCCAGTCGCCGCCGTCGCGCTTGGCATACGTCCGCATGGCGCCGGGGTCGGACCCGTGGTCGGGCTCGGTCAGTCCGAAGCACCCGATGACCTCACCGGCGGCCATGCCCGGCAGCCACGCCTGCTTCTGCTCCTCGCTCCCGAACCGGTGAATGGCGTACATGGCGAGGGAGCCCTGTACGGAGACGAGGGACCGGATGCCCGAGTCGGCGGCCTCCAGCTCCAGACAGGCGAGCCCGTACTGCACGGCGGTCGCCCCCGCGCATCCGTACCCCTCCAACGACATCCCGAGCGCCCCGATCCCGCCCAGCTCGCGCGCCAGCTCCCGGATCCCGGGCAGCTCGCCCTTCTCGTACCACTCGGCGACGTACGGCAGCACCCGGTCCGCGGCCCATGTCCGTACGGTGTCCCGGATCGCCAGGTCCTCCGGGTCCAGGAGGTCGTCGAGGCCGAGGGGGTCGGTGGGGTCGAAGGGCGGGAGCTTCGGGGACGCGGACATGGGGGCAGCCTCCGGCACGCTAAAACTAGCACCGCTAGTTACGGTCTCGCCCCGACGGTACGACCCAGCGTCCCGCACGTCCAGTACCTCTCCCACCCACGCACCACCCGTTTCCAGCACTCCGACAAGTGCGGGTCCCCCGCGAAGGTGAAGCGCCATCGGCGCTTCCGGTTCGATCGGGGGCTCGGGTGGCCGTTCCCCGCCGCGACGGTGCTCAGCCACCGGTGGGCCGCTCTCCGAGCGGACCGGCAGGCGCCGACGGACGGGTAGCCCCGTGGGAGACCCGCACGTGTCGGCATGGTGGAAACAGGTGGTGCGTGGGTGGGTGAATCCCGGCTACGCCGAGACGCGGGACTCCGCAACCCCCCGGGGCGCCGGAATCTCCGCCGAGCCCGCCACAGGCACCCCGCACTCCATGACCCGGGGCAACCGCAACGCCATCCCCGCCCCCAGCAACAACAACCCCGCACTGACGAGCAACGTCACATGCAGCCCGTGCACGAAGGAGTCCCGAGCCGCATGACGCAGGGCCGCACCCCGCACCCCGCCAAGTCGCGCGGCGACGTCGTAGGCCTCTCCCAACGAGTGCCCCGCCGCGGCGGAGTCCCCCGGCGAGACCCCCGGTACGGACGACAGTCCGGGCGCGTACGCCGCGTTCATCACACTCCCCAGAAGCGCGATCCCGATCCCCGCCCCCAGCTGGTACGAGGTCTCGCCGATCGCCGCCGCCCCACCCGCCTGCGCCGGCGGCGCCTCGCTCAGCATCGACTCGTACGCCCCGAAGAGCGTCGTCTCCAGCCCGAACCCGAGCAGCACGAACCCGAACAGCAGCAGCCCGGTGTTGTCGTCGCCGCCCATCGCGGTGAGCGTGACGACGGCCACCGCCGTGAGACAGAACCCGAAACAGACCATCGCGCGCGGCCCGAACCGTCGCAGCAGCCGCGCCCCCGCGAGCCCCGCGGCCATCGCCGCGAAGGTGAGCGGCAGCAGCCGCAGCCCGGTCTGCAGGGGCGAGAGCCCGAGGACCAGTTGCAGGTACTGCGCGGCGATCAGCTCAAGGCCGACCAGCGCGAGCATGGCCAGGACGATGCAGCACACGGACGTACTGAACGCGGGCCGCGAGAACATCCGCAGGTCCACCAGCGGATGCGCACGCCGCCGCTGGCGCCGTACGAAGGCGAACATCAGCGCGCCGCCCACGACCAGCGGCGCCAGCGTGAACGGACCGAACGGCGCTTCACCGCCGCCGAGCCGCTTGACCCCGAGCACGAGCCCGAAAAGCCCGGCGGCGGCCATCAGGGCCCCCACCACGTCCCAGGGACCGTCGCGGTCGCCGTAGGACTCGGGCAGCAGCAGCCGTCCGATCGGCAGGCTGATCAGCATCAGCGGAATGTTGACGAGGAAGACCGATCCCCACCAGAAGTGTTCGAGGAGGAACCCGCCGAGCAGCGGCCCGACCGCCGCGCCCACCGCGGCGACCGCGCTCCAGATGCCGATCGCGAGCGCCCGCTCCCGCCGGTCGGGAAAGACCTGGCGCAGGATCGACAGGGTCGCGGGCATGATCATCGCGCCGCCGACGCCGAGCAGGGCGCGCGCGCCGATGAGGACCTGGGCGTTGTCGGCGAGCGCGGCGATCCCGGAGGCGATGCCGAAGAGTCCGTATCCGAGGAGGAGCACCCGTCTGCGGCCCACCCGGTCACCCAGCGTGCCGAAGAGGATCAGCAGCGCTGCGCAGACGAGCGGGTAGACGTCGACGATCCAGAGCAGTTCTATCGCGCCGGGCTTGAGGTCCTCGGTGACGGCGGGCACCGCGACGTGCAGCACGGTGGCGTCGAGGGCCACGAGGAGCAGGCTGGCGCACAGCACCACAAGGACGACCCAGCGGTTGGCACCGGCTCCGGCCTCCCGACGGCGACGCGCGGCGGCCGTGGTCGTCCCGGACATGTACGTACCTCCCAGATGTTCCCTCGCGTTCGGCGATCCGCTGGGTGGGGACTCCCTGCGGCTGCGGTCCTGGAGGAGCGGGGTCCCGGACGCACGCATCAAAGGCGAGTGAGCGGCCAGCGTACGCGAGTTCCTGTCTCATACACGTGGCAGACCTCTCACGTTCTTCTTGCCGAGCATGTGGCGTACGCCACGCTCCCTCTGGGGCACCACGCCCCGGACGGCCGACCGGTTCCGCTCGCCGTCGATAATCGAGCCCGTGACCGATCTTGAGACGCCCCTCGCGACGCCGCCCGGCGCGAGCGCGCCACGCCGGGCCGCGCCCGCCCTCCTCGGGTACGCCGCGGTGCGGGCCCTGGGCGTCCTCACGCTCGCCCTGTGGAGCGCGGCGAACGGCAAGAGCGCCCACAAACTGCTGACGGCGCGCTGGGACTCGCTCTGGTACACCCGCGTCGCCGATCTCGGCTACGGCTACGAGGTGCGGCTGCCCAACGGCGACGTCCACTCGAACCTCGCGTTCTTCCCGCTGCTGCCCTGGCTGGAGCGGCTCGTCTCGGCGCTCACCCCTCTGTCGTACGCGGATGCCGGGCTGCTGGTCAGCACGCTGGCCTCGCTCGCCGCGGCCTGGGGGATCTTCGCCGTCGCGGACCACGTGTACGGCCCCCGCGTGGGCGTCTGCGCGGCGCTGGTCTGGGCGGTGCTGCCCGTCGGCATCGTGCAGTCGATGGCGTACAGCGAGTCCCTCTTCACGGCACTCGCCGCCTGGTCGCTCTACGCGGTGCTGACCGGCCGCTGGGTGACGGCGGGCCTGCTCGCCGCGTTCGCCGGGCTGACCCGCCCGGTGGGGGCCGCGGTGATCGCGGCCCTGTGGGTGGCGGCCATCACCTCGTTCGTGCGGGATCGAAGCGCGCGCCCCGCGCACGGCGCGACCGTGCTCCGACGCGCCCTCGGCATGCTTCTCGCGCCGCTCGGCGCCGCCGGGTATGTGCTCTGGGTCGGCCGTCGCACGGGCAAGGGGCCGCTCGGCTATCTCGACGTCCAGGCGGGCTGGCGCAACGGATTCGACGGCGGGTACGCGTTCGCCCGCTTCGTGGGCGACAAGTTCACGTCATTTCCGTCGGCTCTGGCCGGCGTCGGACTGATCGTCGGAGTCGCACTGATCGTCTGGCTGTACGTGACGTGCGTACGACAGGGCCAGCCGCCGGCTCTGCTGGTGTACGCGGGGATCGTCATCGCGCTCGCCCTGTGCGCGTCGAGTTACTTCGGCTCGAAACCGCGCCTCCTGCTGCCCGCTTTCCCCCTCTTGCTCCCCCTCGCGCTGCCCCTGGCCCGACTGCGTACGTCCAGGTCAGCGCTGATTCTCGGTGGTGCGGCGATGGCCTCCGCGCTCTACGGGGCGTTCTGGCTGAACGGCTCCGGTCCGCCATGATCCACCCCTTGACGCTCGGTGAGCGGCCGGAGAATTTCACCCCAGGATTCGGTGAACGAATTCAAAAGTGGCATAAAACCGAACCCCGAGCCGATCAATGGAATTGAAGGATCGGGGCGTCGATGATTAGAGAATCATTGGAATTAAACATCGCCCTGAGAGGAATCCCACATCACATCGTCATCACAAAGCGAGTGATTCGGCCTGGAACGCAGCTCACTCGCTGTAACGTCGATTGAGTGCGTACCGAACGAAACCTCACCCGTCTGGACCGGGTCTTCGCCCGGTTGGACCGTGAGCCGGAACGGCCGGCGAACATCGATGTGCCGAAGATGAGCAGGCACAGGGTTGTGCTCTTCGGAGCCACCCTGGCCTTCTACGTGGCCATCGTGTGGGCCGTTGCGATCACATCGTGGCTGGTCCGGTTCGACTGGCAGGTCATGTTCTTCCGGCCCTATCAGCAGTGGCCGGAGATCCACGCGTTCCTCGACTACTACGTGGTGCTGGGCCAGCGCGGCCCGACCGCCGTGATGGTCGCCGCGTGGCTCGGCTGGCGCTCCTGGCGGCAGCACACCCTGCGCCCGCTGCTCACGCTGGGCGCCTCACTGCTGCTGCTCAACATCACGGTCGGCGCCGCGAAGCTCGGCATGGGCCGCCTCGGCCCGCACTACGCCATCACGATCGGCTCGAACGAGATGGGCCTCGGCGGCGATATATTCCCTTCGGGCCACACCGCGAACGCTGTCGTGACCTGGGGAATCCTGGCCTATCTGGCCTCCACCCCGCGGGCGAGGCGCTGGCTTTCGGCGCTGTCCGCCGTGACCTCGCTCGGCGTCGGCCTCACCACCGTCTACCTCGGTACGCACTGGCTGAGCGATGTGCTGCTGGGCTGGGCCGCCGGTCTGCTGATCCTGCTGGCGCTGCCGTGGTGCGAGCCGCTGATCGCCCGCGCCGAGACCGGCCTGTTCACCCTGCGCGACGCCTGGCGCGCCCGCCGCGGCCGTGCGCTGCCCGTCCCGGCCGAGGCTCCGGTCGGCTCCCCGGTCGGTGCGCCCGTGCTGGTCAAGCAGTCGGTCCCGGTGGACGAGGAGGTTCCCGCGCGCGCGGCGGTGGCCACCGGCCGCCCGCCCCGGGCGCCGGTCTACCTGGCGCCGGGACCGCACACGACCCGCTCGGAGCGCACCCCGGTCACCCCGGTCGGCAGCCGCCGTCCACCGCACTCGGACCGCGCGGCGCGCACCGCCACGACGACGTCCGCCCGGCCGCTGACAGGCGGATGAGGCGCAACGGACCGATCATGGAGAACAGCGGGGCCGGTACGCACAACCTCCCCGCACGGCGAAGGCCCCCGGCTCGTGAGCCGGGGGCCTTCGCGCATCCCGTGGATTCGGCCTCCCGGCCTCCGTGGATTCGGCCTCCGTGGCCTCAGCCCTTCCAGCAGCGGGTCACCCGGCCGTCGGTGACCTCGAAGTTCAGCCGGCCCGTGCGGTACTCCATGGTGATGATCGCGCCGGGCGGCAGCGAGCGCACCGTGGACCAGCCGTGCTCCCGGGCGCGGTGCTCGGCGTTCCTCGCCTCCAGGCCGACATAGGCCTGCGGACTGTCCTGGGGCTCTGCGGGCGGGGTGGGAATGGGTGCCATGACCGCCACGTTAGGCGGCCGACCGCGGCGGGGGAAGTCAGGACGGCGACCATGCGTCACCCATCCCCCTCCGGTCACGCTTCTGTCACAGGATCACGACACCCGTTTCGGCCGAACTCCGTCACACGTACGAGGGGTTCCGTACGTGTCCCGCACGCCTTCGAACGTAATTCGGTACTAGCGTGACGCCGTCCCGATTAACCCAATGAAAAGCGCGGAGTCCCTCGTCGAGATCGCGTGGGGCGAAGCATTTCCATTCCGATTCCGGGGCATGTCGCGGAAGCTGACACCGCATAGGAAATGCACGGTTCCAGCACAGAACCCCCGCACACCCTCTGTCGGAGCGCGGAGCGACGCAAGCACCATGGCGTGAGCTTCGGGCAGGCCCACGGCGCGACGGCGAAGGGGCGAGCAATGGGCACGGAGACCGCGCAGGCGACGGCGCGACCCGTCCACACGAGGCAGCGGCCGGGACGGCTGGCCGTGGACTGGCTCACCACGACGGACCACAAGAAGATCGGCCACCTCTACCTGATCACGTCCTTCGCCTTCTTCCTCATCGGCGGTCTGATGGCGTTGGTGATGCGCGCCGAACTCGCCCGGCCCGGTCTGCAGATCGTGGACAACAACCAGTTCAACCAGTTGTTCACCCTGCACGGCACGATCATGCTGCTGCTGTTCGCCACCCCGACCTTCGCCGGGTTCGCCAACGAGATCATGCCGCTGCAGATCGGCTCCCCGGACGTCGCCTTCCCCCGTCTGAACATGCTGTCGTACTGGTTCTTCCTCTTCGGCGGCCTGATCGTCCTCAGCTCGCTCATGGTGCCCGACGGGCCCGCCTCCTTCGGCTGGTTCGCCTATGCCCCGCTCAACAGCCTGGAGCGCTCGCCGAACATCGGCGCCGACATGTGGATCATGGGCCTGGCGCTGACGGGCTTCGGCACGATCCTCGGCGCGGTGAACTTCATCACGACCATCGTCGGGATGCGGGCCCCCGGCATGACGATGTTCCGGCTGCCGATCTTCACCTGGAACATCCTCTTCACCTCGATCCTCGTCCTCTTCGCGTTCCCGGTGCTCGCGGCGGCGCTGCTGGTGCTGGAGGCGGACCGGCGCTTCGGGTCGGTGGTGTTCGAGGCGGCCAACGGTGGCGCGCTGCTGTGGCAGCACCTGTTCTGGTTCTTCGGGCATCCCGAGGTCTACATCATCGCGTTGCCGTTCTTCGGGATCATCACGGAGATCCTGCCGGTCTTCAGCAGGAAGCCGATCTTCGGCTATCTGACGCTGGTCGCCGCGACGATGGCCATCACCGGTCTGTCGATCGTGGTGTGGGCGCACCACATGTTCGCGACGGGCGCGGTGCTGCTGCCGTACTTCTCCTTCATGTCGTTCATGATCGCGGTGCCCACGGGGGTGAAGTTCTTCAACTGGAGCGGGACGATGATCAAGGGCTCGCTCTCCTTCGAGACGCCCATGCTGTGGGCCATCGGCTTCCTGGTGTCGTTCCTGTTCGGCGGTCTGACCGGAGTGATCCTGGCCTCGCCGCCGATGGACTTCGAGGTCACCGACTCGTATTTCGTGGTCGCGCACTTCCACTACGTCGTCTTCGGCACCGTCGTCTTCGCGACCTTCGGCGGCTTCTCCTTCTGGTGGCCCAAGTTCACCGGCAAGATGCTCGACGAACGGCTCGGGAAGATCCATTTCTGGACGCTCTTCGTCGGCTTCCACACGACGTTCCTGGTGCAGCACTGGCTGGGTGCCGAGGGCATGCCGCGCCGGTACGCGGACTATCTGGCCGCCGACGGCTTCACGGCGCTCAACACCGTCTCGACGATCGGCGCGTTCCTGCTGGGCATGTCGACGCTGCCGTTCCTCTACAACGTGTGGAAGACGTCCCGGTACGGCACGAAGGTCGAGGTGGACGACCCCTGGGGCTTCGGCCGCTCCCTGGAGTGGGCGACCTCGTGTCCGCCGCCCCGGCACAACTTCGTCACGCTGCCCCGGATCCGCTCCGAGAGCCCGGCGTTCGACCTGCACCATCCCCAGTACGGGGCGATCGCTCAGGAGGCCGCTCCAGCGCCCGGGACAGCCGGTCCCGGGCCGTCCTGATCGCCTCGGTGAGTTCGGCCGGCTCCAGGACCTCGAACTCGAAGCCCATCAGCATCACGTGAATCACCATCACGTCGAGGCCGGCGGCGCCGGTGCGCAGGACGCAGCTGTCCTGCCCGGAGGCTTCCAGCGTTCCCGCCGAGGGGGAGATCCGCTCGGCCGCCTCTTCCAGGGGCACGAAGAGCCGGACGACCGCCTGTGAGGCGTACGCGCGCGTGGAGACCCCTTTGGAGACGTACGCCGCCAGATCCTCGGCCGGTGGCGTACGGGGGGTGAAGCGGGGTCCGTGCGGAGGCCTGGGGGTGATGCGGTCGGCCCGGAACGTGCGCCAGTCGTCGCGGTCGACGTCCCAGGCGACCAGGTACCAGCGGTGCTCGGTGCACACCAGGCGGTGTGGTTCGACGGTCCGGCGGGTCGGGGAGCCGCCGTGGTCGCGGTACTCGAAGCGCAGCCGCTCACCGTCGCGGCAGGCGTTGGCGAGTTCCGTGAGCACGCCCGGGTCCACGGCGGAGGGCTGGGGGCCGCGCAGCATCGGCACGGTGAAGGCGTTGAGGGCGCTCACGCGGCGGCGCAGTCGGCTCGGCAGTACCTGTTCGAGCTTGGCGAGGGCGCGTACGGAGGTCTCGCCGATGCCCTCGATGCCCTGCCCGGCGGCCGTGCGCAGCCCGACGGCGACGGCCACCGCCTCGTCGTCGTCCAGCAGCAGCGGCGGCAGCTCGGCGCCCGCGCCGAGTTGGTAGCCGCCTCCCGTGCCCGGGCTGGCGTTGACGGGATAGCCCAGCTCGCGCAGCCGGTCCACATCGCGGCGGATCGTGCGGGGCGTCACGCCCAGACGGCCCGCCAGATCGGCCCCGGACCATTCGCGGTGGGCCTGGAGCAGTGAGAGCAACCGCAGCAGTCGTGCCGATGTCTCCAACATGGCGTCGAGTCTGCCAGCCCTTGCGGACAACCACTGTCCGCAAGGCGCTCCCGGCGCCGGGCGCGGTCAGCCGGCCGCGGTGACCGTCACGGACAGGTCGTTGTCCCGCGTGTAGTAGGGCCCGGCCTCCACCGGGCCGTACAGGGTCTTCACCGGCACCCTCGGATGGATGAGGAAGGGGCCCTTGTCGGCGATGTCGTCGAGCAGCCGCGCGATCCGTACCCGGGGCCCGCCCTCCCCCGCCGGGCGCAGCCAGAGGTCCCAGACGCCGGGCCGCAGGGCGCCGTATGCCACCGTGAAGCCGAACTCCGCCTGCTCCACGGCCACTTCCGCGCGGATCAGCGGACCCGCCGCATCCCGGTGGCAGACCTCGGCATGCGCGTCCGGCGCGAGGGGGATGCCGTACACCCGGCCTCGTACGCCCAGTCCCCGCTCTCCCCGGTACAGCTCGACGGCCTCCGCGTGCGGGGCCCGCAGCCAGCTGCGCACGGAGAGGTTGCCGTGCCGGGTCGCGTACGGGATGCGCACGGCGACATGGCCGAGGGAGCCGCTGGGGACCCGGGCGACGAGCGAGCGCAGGTCGTTGGCGCCCGGGGCCAGTCGTCGCGGCTCGCCTCCCGCGACCTGGGCGTAGGCGTCCCAGCGGCCCTCGGGCAGGGCGACGCCGCTGGGCAGCGCGGCGCGCAGCCGGCCGTCCCCGGTGGGGGTCAGCGGCAGGCTGACCTCCTCGTGGCCCTCGCGGCGGCGCAGCACCAGGAGCGCGGCACCCGGCTCGCCGGTCTCGGCGACGTCGAAGGTCAGTCCGCCCGCGGAGTCGGCGATGCAGTCGACGCACGGGGGCACGGCGGCGTCCGGGTCGGCGCGGTGCCGAGCGGTCCGCGGGACCGGCGTCATCATGCGGGCGCCCTTTCGTGCGGGGCGGCGCCACCGGGTCCTCCGTCGGATCCGCCTCCTGTCGGGATAGACCCCAGGCCCGGGTGAATGGTTGCTTCTCACGCGCACATCAGGGCGCGCAGGACTGCCGAGGCACGTCAGGGTTCGTACGGCAGTTGCGGCACGTCGAAGCAGTCGCTGTTCATGTCGCCCTGGGAGACCCAGCCCCTGCCGTCCTCCCAGCGGGCCACCGAGACGCAGGTCCGGCGGGTCTTCGGGGGTGTGGGCAGGCGCTCGGAGGAGACGGGGATCAGCAGGCCGTCGGCGGTGTACGGGGCGCCGCTGTTCATGAAGCGGTCGACACACGCGCGTGTGACGCCCGTTTTCGCGCAGGACTTCGCGGCGTCCGTGAACCACATCGCGGCCGCCCAGCCCTCCAGCTGCCACTGGGAGTGAGTCGGCAGTCCCTTGGTGGCGTCCCGGAACACGCGGACGGCGGCGTCGGAGGTGTCCTCGTAGTTCCGGCTGGATCCGGTCACCCACAGGGCGTTGCGGCAGCGCGGTGCGTCCTTGTAGTCCTCGGGGACGGTGGAGGTCCAGTT
The DNA here is from genome assembly GCF_042959425.1 of Streptomyces sp. NPDC007896. Taxonomy (NCBI): domain Bacteria; kingdom Bacillati; phylum Actinomycetota; class Actinomycetes; order Kitasatosporales; family Streptomycetaceae; genus Streptomyces; species Streptomyces sp. NPDC007896. Next base: position 503,827 of record NZ_JBIBKX010000006.1, read on the forward strand.
CTGCACGTTGGTGACCTTGGCGATGACCTTGGCGCCGACGTCGTCCATCGCCTTGCACAGCTGGGCGTTGCCGTGCGTGTCGAGGGCGTCGAAGACGAGGTCGGCGCCCTGGTCCTTGAGATCGGCCGCGGCGGCGCGGAAGTTGGGCAGCGCGAAGTCGACCTGTTCGGTGACCACCTGGTAGCCCTCGGCCTTCAGACCCCGGGTGACGAGCCGGGCGTACGCGGCCGACGCGGACTGGTTGTAGGAGATCACGGCGGCCGTACGGGCGCCCTGGACGCGCTTGAAGTAGCGGTAGACCTCGGTACCGCCGTACAGCTTCCCGCCCCAGCCCGGTGTTCCCTCGCGGGGCGCAAGGCTGCCGTAGATCCCGTAGAGGTGCGGATAGGTGTCGTAGGCCGCGCCGATGGGCTGTCCGCCGATGTCGGGCACCCCCGCGGCGGACACCCGGGAGGCGCCCGCGTAGTCGAGGGCGGTGGTGGCGACGAGGGCGACGACCTTGTCCTCGTCGATGAGCCGGTGCACGCACTCGTTGTCGCCCACGCCGCTGCCGCCGTCGTCGCAGGTGTGCACCTCGACCGGGCGGCCGCCGATGCCCCCGCGCGCGTTGAGGCGGTCGAAGTAGGCCTTGGCCCCGTCGCGCGGGCCGGTGAAGGCGGAGCCGCCGACGGGGCTGGTGGCGCTGGTGACGATGCCGACCCGCAGCGGGGCGGTGCCCTGCGGGGCGGGCGTGGTCCGGTGCTCGAAGTCGCTCTCGGGCAGACGGCTGCCGCAGGCCGCCGTGCCCAGGACGAGTGCCGTGCCCAGCAGGAGCGGCAGGCCCGCGGCGAGGACTCCTTCGGGAACACCCTTGGAGCGCACGGCGGGTCAGCAGCCGGCCGGGGTCGCGGATCCGTCGCCGCTCAGCGCGACCAGTGCGCAGAGGGTGTTGTCGGAGACCTTCCAGGTGCCGTTCTCGTAGACGGCCGTCCCGGAGGCGTTCGGCAGGGCGGTCGCGCCCTTCAGGGTCAGCGCGTACGTCACCTCGGCCTCGGCCGGCGCGGTGAACACGACCTTCTGGACCTGGGCCGCGACCTGCTGACCACGCTTGTCGCCGCTGAAGCCCTGGACGACCGCGGTCATCCTGTCGCCGTTCTCCAGGTAGTTCAGTTTGTCCTTGACCGGGACGGACGGGGAGAAGAACTTCTCCCAGTTCCGCCTGACCTGGTTCTCGGCCGCCGCCGGGTCGTCCGGGCCGGTCGGGCTGGGCGGCGCGCTGCTGGGCCGCTCCACGGTGGGGGTGGGCGGAGGGGTCGAACTCCCGCCGCCGCTGCTGTCGCCGCACGCCGTGAGGGCCCCGGCGAGGACGAGCACGACCAGCGCCGCCACCCCCCGGCCGTTGTCCCGCCTGAGGTCGCTCCCGAGAACCATGCTGGCTCACCACCGGGTGTCGGTCCGGGCCGACCGCGCCCGGAGCTTTCAGGGTCAGCTTCCAGAAGGCATAGTGCAAGTCCATTGGCGGACTTGGAAGACAGACAGCCACACGACGTCTGGGAGCCAGGATGCGGACACCTCGACTGCGGACCGTGCACCCCGTCCTGTGGGCCGGGTGCGCCGCGCTCGCCGCCGGGGCGGTGCTGTGCGTCATCGGCTGGTACGGCGTCTCGGGCGAGCGGTACGCGGAACGGCAGTTGCCCTACCTGGCGTCCTGCACGATTCCCGGGGCCGCGCTGATCGTCGCGGGCGCGGTGCTGCTCACGCACGGCAGGAACGCCCTGGCGGCGGCGCGCGTCGAGGAGTTGTACGGGTTGCTGGTGGCGACGGAGCCCGCCGACGCGGAGCGGTCCGAACAGGCCGCCGTGGCGCCCCTCGCCGTCAGCGGGGAACTGCTGATGGTCCCCGGGGGCACGCTGTGGCACCGCGCGGACTGCCCGCTGGTCGCGGGGAAGCCGACCGCCGTGCCGGTGGACTCGCGGGTGCTGGCGAGCGGGGAGCTGGGCCCGTGCCCGATCTGTGAGCCGCCCGCGGCCGAGCGGTCGCCCGCGCCGGAGCGGTGATGAGCGGCTCCCTGACCTACGACCTCACGCTGGCCGGGCTCTCGGTCGGCGGCGCGGCGGCGCTCACCGGGATCGGGCTGGTCGTCACCCACCGGGCGACCGGGGTGCTGAACTTCGCGCACGGCGCGATCGCGATGGTGTGCGCGTATCTGCTGCGGCAGTTCACGGTGGTGTGGGGCTGGCCGCTCGCGCTCGGTGCCGCGGTGACGCTGCTGCTGGTGGCCCCCGCGGTCGGCGTGGCCCTGGAACGGTTCGTCTTCCGCCCCCTGTCCGTCCTCGGCGGCGACCCGGCGCAGACGCTGGTCGCGTCTCTCGGCGTCTTCGTGCTGCTGGTCGGCGGGGCCGCGCTGGTGTGGGGCACCGGGGCGCGCGCGGACGCGCCGACGCTGGTGTCGGCGGACCCGTGGGGACAGGTGGCGGTCGCCCTCGCACTGGCGGTCGGGGTGGGGGGCGTGACGCGCTGGACGCGTTTCGGCACGGAACTGCGGGCCGTCGTCGACGACCGCTCGCTCGCCGTGCTCGGCGGCATCGACGCGGACCGGGTGGCCGCCGCGGGCTGGGCGTTCGGCTCCTTCACGGCGGGCCTGACGGGCGTGCTCCTGGCGCCGTACGTACGACTCGATCCGTACGGCATGCCGTTGCTCGTCATGGAGGTGATGGCGGTGGCCGTCGCCGCCCGGATGCGCAGCCTCCCGGTGGCCGTCGTGGTGGCGCTGGGTCTCGGGGTCGCGCAGAGTCAGCTGACGCGGCTGCATCCGGCGGGCTGGGCGGAGCCGCTGCTCCAGGCGGTGGGCGCGAACCTGTTCGTGGTGGCCCTGTTGGTCGCGGCGCTCGTCCTGCCGGGGATCGGCGACCGTGACGCCCTGCCGCGTACGGCGAGGACCCGGGCGGCGACGCCCCCGGGCGCGTGGATCGTCGCGGTCGTCCTGTTCCTGCTGCCGCTCGGCCTCGCGGGCTCGGACCTGCACACATCGGTGCAGGTGCCCGCGCTGGGTGTGGTGCTCCTGTCCCTGGTCGTGGTGACGGGCCGCGGCAGTCAGATCTCCCTCGGGCAGGCGGCGTACGCGGGTCTGGGCGCGCTGTTCACCGCGCTGCTGGCCGCCGGCCGCTTCCCCGGACTGCCCCGTCTGCCCGAACTGGCCGCGCTGGCGGTGGCGGTGGTGCTGGTCGCCCCGCTCGGGGTCCTGACCGGCTGGCCGGCGATCAGCCGCCACGGCCTGGCGCTGGCCCTGGCGACGTTCGCCGTGGGGGTGGGCGTCAGCCGTTTCGTCTTCGCCCAGCCCTACGCGACCTCGGGGCTGTCCCTGGACCGCCCGGCGGGCTTCGACGGAGACCGCGCGTACTACGTGCTCGAACTGGGGCTGCTGGCGGCCGCGTTGCTGGCGACGGGGGCCATGCGCCGGGGCCGTACGGGCCGCGCCCTGGCCGCGATGCGCGACCACGCGTCGGGCGCCTCGGCGGCGGGCGTACGGGTCCCCTCGCTGAAGCTGACGGCGTTCGTGGCGGGCGCCGCCCTGGCCGCGCTGGGTGGGGGGATGCTCGGCATGGGTCTGCGCGCCTTCGACGCGACGGCGTACGACCCGGTGCGCGGGTTGCTCTGGTTCGCGGCGGTCGTGGTCCTCGGCGCTGACAGCGCCCTCGGCGCGCTGGCCGCGGCGGCGTTGCTGGTGGGGCTCGACGCGGGGGCGCGCGGCGGGGTCGCCGCGGCGCTGATCGGGGTGCTCGCGGTACTCGTCGGCCGGTTCCCCGGTGGCCCGTACGAGGCCCTGCGCACGGCGACGTCCCGGCTCCGGCCACGCCGCCGGGCGACGCCGACCCCGCTGGGGGCGCGGGTGCGGCGACGACTGCGGTCGGTGGAGACGGGGCCCACCGACCAACCGCCCGCCGCCCAACCGCCCGCCGACGAACGGCCGGACGGCACCGGACCGGAACCCGCCATACCCCGGCAGGGCACGACATCCCGCCGGCCGGACACCCCACACACTCCTGCCGTGCCGGCCCCCGCATCGCTGCTCGCCCGAGGTATACGGGTCGCCTACGGCGGTTTCACCGCGCTCGACGGGGTCGATCTCGAGGTCCGGCCCGGGTGGGTCACCGCTGTCGTGGGGCCCAACGGGGCCGGCAAGAGCACCCTGTTCCACTGCCTCGCCGGCACGCTGCGCCCGTCGCAGGGCCGGGTGCTGTTCGGCGAACAGGACATCACCCGGCTCCCCGCGCACGCCCGGACCCGGCTCGGCATCGCGCGGACCTTCCAGCAGCTGGCCGTCTTCCCCTCGTTGACGGTGGCCGAGAACGTGCAAGTGGGGGCGGAGCAGGGCCGGATCGCCGATCCCGCCGCGGCGGAACGTGCGTTGCGGCTGTTCGGGCTCGACGGCCCGGTCCGCGCGCTGCCCGCCGAGGGCCTGCCGACCGGGACGCTCCGACGCGTCGAGCTGGCGCGGGCCCTCGCGGGAAGTCCGCACGTGCTGCTGCTCGACGAGCCCGCCGCGGGCCTGGACACCGCCGAAGTGACCGCGCTGGCCCGGGTGCTGCGCGCACTCGCCGCGGACGGCACGGCCCTGCTGGTCGTCGAGCACGACCTCGATCTGGTCGCCGACCTCGCCGACGTCGTCCATGTCATGACCGCCGGACGCGTCGTCACCTCCGGCCCCGCCCGCCACGTACTGGAGCGGGGGCGCGGATGAACATCTCGCTGCGCCACGCGCGCGTGCGCTACGGCCCCCTGGAGGCCCTGCACGGCGTGACCCTGGTCGCGCCCGGCCCCGGCCTCACCGTGCTGCTCGGCCGCAACGGCTCGGGCCGTACGACCGCCCTGCGCGCCCTCGCGGGAACCGTGCCGCTGTCCGACGGCACGGTCGTCTGGGACGGGGTGGACGTGACCCGGCTGCCCGCCTTCGAACGGGCCCGGCGCGGGTTGTGCCTGGTCCCGGAGCGCCGGGCCGTCTTCGGCTCGCTCACGGTCCGCGAGCACCTGGTGCTGGCCGCGCCCGACTTCGCTCCCGCCCTCGACGCGTACCCGCAGTTGGAGCCTCTCCTCCCACGCCGCGCCGGCACCCTCTCCGGGGGCGAGCAGCGCATGCTCGCCCTCTCCCGCGCCCTGCTGGCACGCGCGCGCGTGGTGCTCGTCGACGAGCCCGCGCAGGGCATGTCACCGGCGGTCGCGGCCCGCACGTACGAACTCCTCGGCGGCCTCGACGCGTGCGTGGTGGTCGCCGAGCAGCGGCTGCCGCCCGGTCTGCGCGAACGGGCGGGCCGGGCAACCTACGTCCATGAACTGAGCCGGGGCTCGGTCGCGTTCAGCGCAGAGGCGGCCGAAGTGCGCCGCCGGGAGACCTAGAACGTCCGACCGGGGTTCATCACACGTGTGCGGCCCCGGAGTTTGTACCTCTTGGCACAGACGGGCCAGGCGCCCCACCCCTGGGCGCGCAGCACCCGCTTGGCGACCTTGATCTGCTCCTTCCGCCGGGCCAGGTCCGCACGCGGGGCGTACGCCCGGCCTCCGAACGCCACCCAGGTGGCCTGCCTGAACTGCAGTCCTCCGTAGTGGTGGTTTCCGGTGTTCGCGTGCCAGCGCCCGCCGCTCTCGCACTTGGCGAGGCAGCCCCAGGGCCACTGGTCCCGCGCACAGTTGTACGACACCCGCCCCGCCGGCTGGCCGGAGAACGGGGACAACGGGGACAACGGGGACGGGGACGCGACGGCCGCCCTCGCGGGAACGAGGACGGCCAGGGTGGCGGCGACGACGGTCGCGGCCACGTACCGCATGCGCTTGTTCAACAGGGGCGACGGCGTCGGATCGATGTGCATCGGGTCACGCTAAGCAGCACACCGGGCGTGTCCGCCTCGCCGCGCCCGGAGCCCACCCGGTCGGAGGACCGGGGTGGGGCGGCGGGGCGGAGCCGGGGCTCAGAGGTCGAGGCGCTGGCCGGGCATGATCAGGTCGGGGTCACCGCCGATGACCGCCCGGTTGGCGGCGTAGATCTTCCGCCAGGTCGTTCCGTGCCGCTCCGCGATGCCGCTCAGGGTGTCGCCGCCGCGGACGGTGTAGTCGCCGCGGGACGCCGCGCGGTTCGTGTGGCCGGATGCGCGCGCCGGGGCCTCGGACGCCTGTGCGGGGGCCGACTTGGTCGTCGACTTGGTGGGAGCCGACTTGGAGGCCGACTTCGACGTCGACCTGGGTGCCGCCTTGGGGGCCGACTTCGTGGTGGCCGACCCTCCGGACGACGCGGCGCCCGAGGACGCGGGAGCGTTGCCGTACGCTCCGGCCCGCGCCGAACAGGTGGGCCAGGCGCCCCATCCCTGTGCGTTCTGGACCTTGGTGGCAACGGCTATCTGGGCGGCCTTGGAGGCCTTGTCGGCGGTCGACGCATAGGCCGAACCGCCGTACGCCCGCCAGGTGCCGGCGGAGAACTGCAGTCCTCCGTAGTAGCCGTTGCCGGTGTTGATGTGCCAGTTTCCGCCGCTCTCGCACTTGGCGATGCGGTCCCACACTCCGCTGTCGGCCGCGGCGGCGTTGCCGGTCGCGGCGAGCAGTCCGAGCGGGGCGAGCAGAGCCGCCCCGGCGAGGACCGCCGTCGTACGCGTCGTACGAACCTTACGAGTGTTATCGGCACATGCGGACATGTAGTTCCCTCTCGAAACACCCGGGATCCCCCAAGGCGGGGCGCGACTTCCTGCGCGTAGGACGCGGTCGTCGTGCTCCGCCCCGTCCGCCGGAGGTGGTGCTGTGAACCAGTCGTACGGTTCGGCCGGCGGACGTACCCGAGCGGTGCTCTGTGCACACGGCCGAGAAATCTATGGAGGGGTCGCCCCGATATCAACCAACTCCATGTCATTCGAGGCCAGTTCACAGTTACCGTGGGTATCGGCGATTTTCAGCCACCCACTTCATAGGCTGATTTCACGATTTGTCGACCAGACACCCAAGTGACCTGTGACCCACTTCACGGAACCAACTTCCTTGAACGCACACGAAGTTGGCTCGGAGTAACAGATTCCGCACAAGGGATCACCCTGCGCGTCGGATGGTTCGATTCCGTTCGCTCCCGGGCGTGACTCCGGCCACAGATCGCCCGTTGTCATCTTCATGAGCCGGGACCCCCGGATTCATGGGCCGGGAGCCACCCGGCATCGCCACGTACCGCATCCCGAGGAGCCACCCGTGCCGCGCATGCTCGACGTCAGCGACGACGTACGCGCCGAGATCGGCGACGAAGAAGCCGACCGGCTGCTCGCCGGAGAGAACGCCCCGGGCAGTTACGACTGCACGTCCTGCCGCACCCCGGGCGACTCGGAACAGGAGCGCACCAGCACCGTCCTGTTCATCGGCGACGAGACCGCCGTCCTCGCCTTCGCCCACGCCACCTGTCTGCCCTCACAGGTCGTCCAGGTCACCGAGGAGCAACTCCAGGGCGCCGTCCGCTCGATCAACCCCGACGGCGTGCCCGCCCAGGCCGCGCCCGAGCAGGCCGTGCTCGGCGTGACCAGCGGACTCATCCTGATCAGCGGCGAGTTGCACCCCGCGCTCGTCGTCGAGCCGACGGGGCCCATCGTGCGGCCCGGCTCGACGGACATCGGTGACGACTTCCTGCCGCTCCTCATCGAACAGGGGTTCATGCCGGTGACCGAGCTGAGCTCGGTGCCGCCGGTGCTGCACGGGTGGTCCGTGCTGCTCGCCATGGGGCAGCTGCACGCCGTGCTCCAGCCGGGCACCGGGGGCGGGTCGCCCGTCGCCTGGTGGCAGGCGCACCAGGCGCTCCAGGTCGCCGAGAGCTGGCGCGCCGCCGCCAACAAGCACCAGCAGGTGCTGCTGTTCGCGGCGCCGGTCGGGTCGATCGGGCGGCAGCCGCGGGAGGATCTGCTGCGGGACGCGCTGGACAAGGCGGCGGCGAACGGGAAGTTGGTGGCCGCCGCGATGCCGCTCGCCGGAACGTGAGCGTTCCACTGGGTCGAGCCGGGGAGCTGCGGTGCGTCGCCTTGTGCGGGTCCGTCGTGGCTGGTCGCGCAGTTCCCCGCACCCCTGAAGGGCTTGCGCCTCTGACGGGGCGGGCTGAAGCAAAGGTGTGACCGCATCTGTTGGGCTGTGGGGTCGTTGGCACATACGTGCACACCTACGACGCCCCCCGCCGCCAGCCCTTCCAGCAGATCCCGGCCGCGCGATCGGCTCAGGATCCTCCCCGCAGCCCATCGGCCACGCCGATCTATGACGCGCTCTACGCCGAGTGGGTCAGATCGTTCAGGGCCCTGCCCGGTGACCGCCACGGCGAGGACGAGCTCGGCTTCACGGCTTTCGGGATCCTGACGCAGGGTTCCAGCGCGTACGGCGGATCCTCGTATTCCTCGTCGTACAGCTCCTACAGCGCGGGGGCGTACTCCGCGCGCAACGGCGGCTCCCAGCACGGTCACGGCGCGTCGACGACCGGCGTCTGGCAGCCGGTGGCGCGCATGCACGGTACGGGACTGCACCACATCCCGGCCGCGCTGCCGCCCGCGCCCCGCAGGGGGCTGTGAGCAGAATCGGTTGAACAGGTGAGGGGTGGCTCCCATGGGAGCCGCCCCTCACCTGTCGCTACGTCACTTCTTCTTGGTGCCGCGCTTCTCGCGCACCCGTACGGAGATGTGGATCGGCGTCCCCTCGAAGCCGAACTCCTCGCGCAGCCGGCGCTCGATGAAGCGCCGGTAGCCGTGCTCGATGAAGCCGGAGGCGAAGAGCACGAACCGCGGAGGCTTGGTGCCCGCCTGCGTACCGAAGAGGATGCGGGGCTGCTTGCCGCCGCGGACCGGGTGCGGGTGGGCGGCGACGAGCTCGCCGAGGAAGGCGTTCAGACGGCCGGTCGGGACACGGGTCTCCCAGCCGTCCAGGGCCGCCTCGATCGCGGGGACGAGCTTCTCCATGTGCCGTCCGGTGCGCGCCGAGACGTTCACCCGGGGCGCCCACGCCACCTGGAGGAGCTCGGTCTCGATCTCCCGCTCCAGGTAGTAGCGGCGCTCCTCGTCGAGGGTGTCCCACTTGTTGAAGGCGAGGACGATCGCGCGGCCCGCCTCGACGGCCATCGTCACGATGCGCTGGTCCTGTACGGAGATGGTCTCGGACGCGTCGATCAGGATGACCGCGACCTCGGCCTTCTCGACGGCGGCGGCCGTGCGCAGCGAGGCGTAGTAGTCCGCGCCCTGCTGGAGGTGGACGCGCTTGCGGATGCCCGCCGTGTCGACGAACTTCCAGGTGACGCCGCCGAGTTCGATGAGCTCGTCGACCGGGTCACGGGTGGTGCCCGCGACCTCGTTGACGACCACGCGGTCCTCGTTGGCCACCTTGTTCAGGAGCGAGGACTTGCCGACGTTCGGGCGGCCGATGAGGGCGATGCGGCGGGGACCGCCCACCGCGGTGCCGAAGGTCTGCGCCGGAGCCTCGGGCAGCGCCTCCAGGACGGCGTCCAGCATGTCGCCGGTGCCGCGGCCGTGCAGCGCGGACACGGGGTGCGGCTCGCCGAGACCGAGGGCCCAGAGGTACGAGGCGTCGGACTCGCCGCTCATGCCGTCGACCTTGTTGGCGCACAGGACGACAGGCTTGCCGGCCTTGCGGAGAAGGCGGACGACCGCCTCGTCGGTGTCGGTCGCGCCGACCTTGGCGTCGACGACGAAGACGACCGCGTCGGCGGCCTCGATCGCGTACTCGGCCTGCGCGGCGACGGACGCGTCGATGCCGAGGACGTCCTGCTCCCAGCCGCCGGTGTCGACGAGCTTGAAGCGGCGGCCCGCCCACTCGGCCTCGTAGGTGACGCGGTCGCGGGTGACGCCGGGCTTGTCCTCGACGACCGCCTCGCGGCGGCCGATGATCCGGTTCACCAGGGTCGACTTGCCGACGTTGGGCCGGCCGACGACGGCGAGGACGGGCAGCGGGCCATGGCCCGCCTCGTCGATCGCGCCCTCGACGTCCTCGATGTCGAAGCCCTCTTCCGCGGCGAGCTCCATGAACTCCGCGTACTCGGCATCGCCAAGCGCCCCGTGCTCGTGCTCGGCCGGGCCGGCCGAGCCGTCGGGCTGGATGTGGTCGTTCATGAAGTCCGTACCTCGTCGTTCATCGTGGTGATCGGTGGACCGCCCGCATATCGGGTGATCCACTACTCAAGTGTCGCCTAGTGCCCGGTGGGGCGCCCGGCGTTTTCCGGGCGTCCGGTCAGACGCCTGGCGTGGTCCAGGTGGGCGCTCAGCTGCTTCTGGATGCGGGCGGTCGCCTCGTCCAGCGCCTTGCGGGTACGCCGTCCGCTGCCGTCGCCCGCCTCGAAGGGGTCTCCGAAGACGACATCGACCCGGCTGCGCAGCGGGGGCAGCGCCTTTGTCAACCGGCTGCTCTTCTCGGAACTTCCCAGGACCGCCACCGGGACGATCGGCGCGCCGGAGCGGACCGCGAAGTACGCGAGTCCGGCACGCAGCGAGGCGAAGTCGCCCTCACCGCGGGTGCCCTCCGGGAAGATCCCGAGCACGCCACCGGACGACAGGACGCCGAGAGCGTCGGTGATGGCGGTGCGGTCGGTGGTCGCACGGTCCACCTTCACCTGGCCGATGGCGAGGAGGAAGGGGTCGAGCGGGCCGATGAATGCTTCCTTCTTGATCAGGAAGTGGGTGGGGCGGGGCGCCACGCCCATGACCATCGGGCCGTCGATGGCGTGCGAGTGGTTCACGGCCAGGATCGCCGGGCCGGTCGCGGGGACCTTCCAGGCGCCGAGCACGCGCGGCTTCCACAGCCCGTACATCAGGCCGACGCCGATACGGCGCCCTACCTCGGCGCCTGTCTCGGAGGGTGCGGTCACTTGGCGGCTCGCTTCTCCTCGACGAGGGTGACGACGCACTCGATGACCTGCTGGAGCGTGAGGTCGGAGGTGTCCACCTCGACCGCGTCGTCCGCCTTGGCGAGGGGGGAGGTCTTACGGCTGGAGTCGGCGGCGTCCCGCTTGAGCAGGGCCTCGCGGGTGCTGTTGACGTCCGCGCCCTTCAGCTCACCGCTGCGGCGGGAGGCACGCGCCTCCGGGGAAGCGGTGAGGAAGATCTTCAGATCGGCGTCCGGCAGCACGGTGGTGCCGATGTCGCGTCCCTCGACGACTATGCCCGGCTCGGCGGCGGCCGCGATCGAACGCTGCAGCTCGGTGATCCGGGTGCGCACCTCGGGCACCGCGCTGACCGCGCTGACCTTGGAGGTGACCTCCTGGGTGCGGATCGGGCCCGCGACGTCGGTCCCGTCGACCGTGATGGCCGGCGCGGACGGGTCGGTCCCGGAGATGATCTCCGGCTTTCCGGCCACGGCGGCGATCGCGGTCGGGTCCGTGATGTCGATGCCGTTGGTCACCATCCACCAGGTGATCGCCCGGTACTGCGCGCCCGTGTCCAGGTAGCTGAGGCCCAGCTGCGCGGCCACGGCCTTGGAGGTGCTCGACTTGCCCGTGCCGGAGGGGCCGTCGATGGCGACAATCACTGCCGGGGCGGGCCGGGCGGCGCCGTTTTCCACGGTGGGAACACCTTCCTGGTGCGGGGTGGAGGTCTGTGCGGGGCACGATCGCGCCCCGCACAAGGTTACTGGCTTCCCGGACCCCGCATTACTGGCCCTTCCCGGGGCCGGTCACCCACCGCACCACGACCCACCACACAGGCCACACACCCCGGACGACGGCCCTACTGCCGCAGCGGGGCCGGACGAAGGCCCTACTGCCGCAGCGCCCAGCCCCGCTCCCGTAGTGCCGTGCTCAGTACCGGTGCCGCCTTCGGCTCCACCATCAGCTGGACGAGGCCGGCCTGCTGTCCGGTCGCGTGCTCGATGCGTACGTCCTCGATGTTGACTCCGGCGGCCCCCGCGTCGGCGAAGATGCGGGCCAGCTGGCCGGGCTGGTCGTCGATGAGGACGGCCACCGTCTCGTACGTCAGCGGCGCGGCACCGTGCTTGCCGGGGACGCGGACCTGGCCCGCGTTGCCGCGGCGCAGGACGTCCTCGATGCCGCTCACGCCCTCGCGCCGCTTGGCGTCGTCGGAGGACTGGAGGGCGCGCAGGGCCTGGACGGTCTCGTCGAGGTCGGCGGAGACGTCCGCGAGGAGGTCGGCGACCGGGCCCGGGTTCGCGGAGAGGATGTCGATCCACATCCGGGGGTCGGAGGCCGCGATCCGGGTCACGTCACGGATGCCCTGCCCGCACAGCCGTACCGCCGCCTCCTCCGCGTTCTCCAGGCGCGCGGCGACCATGCTGGACACCAGGTGCGGCATGTGGGAGACGAGCGCGACCGCGCGGTCGTGGGCGTCGGCGTCCATGACGACCGGGACGGCACGGCAGTGCGACACCAGCTCGAGGGCGAGGTTCAGGACCTCGGTGTCCGTGTCCCGAGTGGGGGTGAGAACCCAGGGACGGCCTTCGAAGAGGTCGCCCGTCGCGGCCAGCGGGCCCGACTTCTCACGGCCCGACATGGGGTGCGAGCCGATGTACGCGGAGAGGTCGAGGCCGAGCGCCTCCAGCTCGCGGCGCGGGCCGCCCTTGACGCTCGCCACGTCGAGGTAGCCGCGCGCGACCCCACGCCGCATGGCGTCCGCGAGCGTCGCCGCCACGTGCGCCGGCGGGGCCGCCACGATCGCGAGGTCCACGGGCCCGCCGGGCGCCTCGTCGGTGCCGGCACCGAGCGCGGCCGCCGTACGGGCCTGCTGCGGGTCGTGGTCGGTGAGGTGGACGACGACGCCCCGCTGGGAGAGCGCGAGGGCCGCCGACGTACCGATCAGCCCGGTTCCGATGACGAGCGCGGTTCTCACTGGGCGATGTCCTTGCGCAGCGCGCCCGCGGCGCCCAGGTAGACGTGCGCGATGTCGGCGCGGGGCTTGTCGGACTCGATGTGCGCGAGGACCCGTACGACCCGGGGCATCGCACCCTCGATGTCCAGCTCCTGCGCGCAGATCAGCGGCACGTCGACGATGCCGAGCTTGCGGGCGGCGGCGGCCGGGAAGTCGCTGTGCAGATCGGGCGTCGCGGTGAACCAGATGCTGATGAGGTCGTCGGTGGTGAGACCGTTCCGCTCCAGGACGGCGGTGAGCAGCTCGCTGACCTGCTCGTCCATGTGGCCGGCCTCGTCCCGTTCCAGTTGGACGGCGCCCCGGACCGCTCGTACCGCCACGGTGTCACTCCTCGCTGAGCCGAGCTACGTACTGTTCGTATCTCGTCGTATGTCGTCGTGTCTCGTCTTGTCACACCAGCGTAGTCAGGCCGCAACGCGCGAGTGCGCGGCGCCCGCCTGACGAGACGGCCGCCGCGCACGAAAAGGAGCACGTCCCGGAGCGACTCAGAGCGACCGCTGCTTGATGAGGTCCTCCAGTGAGGCGCCCGGCTGCGGCAGCTCTCCGCTCCGGGCGATCCGCTCACCGCCGACGGGCTTGTTCTCGCCCGTGCCGATCCACGACTGGGCCTTGTAGTGAGAACACACCCGTGCGCCTCTGGACGCCGGGGCACGGGTCCGCTCTCATGGCAGAAGACCCGCCTCGGGGGAGGCCCGCATGGCCCGTATGAAACGCCCAGGACCGCTGCTCACCCTTCTGGCGGGGCTCCTGCTCGCCGTGTTCATGCTGACGCTCAACGCGACGACGGGGACGAAGAACGCGTCCTCGTCGTACCAAGAGGCCTCACCCAGCGCCACGCCGCAGGTGAGCCCGCCGGCCACGAGCACGTCGCCGCCGTCGAGCCCCCCGCCCCCTTCGAAGAGCGCGCGGCCGAACGCCGACTACGCGGGCCGCACCGACGACAACTCCTCCGCGGTCGCCGTCTCCCTGCGGGGCGGCAAGGCGATCGCGTACTTCTGCGACGGCCGGAGCAAGGAGTCGTGGCTGAAGGGCGACGTCAAGGACGACGGCACCATGAAGCTCACCGGCAAGCACGGCGCCGAACTGAACGGCACGCTCAAGGACGGCAGAAGCATCCGCGGCACCGTCGACCTCGGCGGGCAGCGCTACGCGTTCACCGCCGACATGGCGGTCAAGCCGTCCGGGCTCTACCGCGCGACCGCCACGGTGCGCGGCGCCAAGCTCGACGGCGGCTGGATCGTGCTGCCCGGCGGCAAGCAGGTCGGCATCCTCGACCGTGACGGCAAGCCCGCGGCGGCGCCGGCGATCGACCCGGAGACCGGCACCGTGACGGTCGACGGACAGACACTCACCGCCTCGCCCGTCGCTCCATGACCCGCCACTCCAAGACGCGTCACTCCAAGACGCGTCACTCCAGGACCCGCCACTCCAAGACCCGTTCGTGAACCCTTTCCTGGCCCTTTCCTGATCGGGAACCGATATGACCGTGGATCCGAACGCCGCCACCCAGGGCTTCCCCTCTCCCCCGCCCGCCCACCGCCGCCCGGGCGCGGCCCGCTATCTCGTCCCCGCCCTGGTCGCCGCGGCCGTCGCGGTCGGCCTCGGCGCCTACGGCAAGTCGCACCACCCGACGGGGACCGCCTTCAACCTCGCGGGGTTCAGCAGCACGGGCGCGGTGAAGTCGTGGCTGGCGACGACGGCGTTCGCCTTCGCGCTGGTCCAGCTGGTCTCGGCGTTCATGGTCTACGGGAAGCTGCCCGGGCCGAGCTGGGCGCCGACGCTGCACCGCTGGTCGGGGCGGGTCGCGTTCCTGGTGGCGGTGCCGGTCGCGGTCCACTGCCTGTACGCGTTGGGCTATCAGACGTACGAACCGCGGGTGATGTGGCACTCGCTCCTGGGTTGCTTCTTCTTCGGTACATTTAGTGCCAAAATGCTCCTGCTCCGCTCGGAGCGACTGCCCGGCTGGCTGCTGCCCCTGGTCGGAGGACTCGTCTTCGTCGTCCTCACGGCCATCTGGCTGACGTCGGCTCTCTGGTTCTTCCGTACGTTCGGAGTGACGACATGACGAACCCCCCGGCGCGGCGCACGGTGCTCGGAACGGGCGCGGCCTTCCTGCTCGCGGGATGCAGCAAGTACGGCGACAGCGAAAGCTCGTCGGCATCCCCCCCGACCGCGACCACCTCCCCCATCGCCAAGCCCTCAGCAGGCAAGGAACTCGCCGAGAAGAGTGACATCCCGGTCGGCGGCGGCAAGGTCTTCAAAGAAGAGAAGGTCGTGGTCACCCAGCCGAAGAAGGACGAGTTCAAGGCCTTCTCGGCGATCTGCACCCATCAGGGCTGCACGGTGAACAAGGTCGCCGACGGCACCATCGACTGCCCCTGCCACGGCAGCAAGTACCGCATCACGGACGCCTCGGTGGTCGCGGGCCCGGCCCCGCGTCCCCTGCCCGCGAAGAAGATCACGGTGAAGGGAAAATCAATCTTCCTGGTGTGAGCGGGCACGTACGCTCCAGGACATGCATTCCGAGACCCCGGTGTCCCTGGTGCGCGACCACACGATCTACTCCTGCGTGATGGGTTCGCGCGCCTTCGGGCTGGCCACGGACGGCAGCGACACGGACCGCCGGGGTGTGTTCCTCGCGCCGACCCCGCTCTTCTGGCGCTTCGAGAAGCCCCCGACGCACGTCGAAGGGCCGGCCGAGGAACAGTTCAGCTGGGAACTCGAACGCTTCTGCACCCTCGCGCTGCGCGCCAACCCGAACATCCTGGAGTGCCTGCACTCCCCGCTCGTCGAGTACGTCGACGACACGGGCCGCGAGCTCCTCGCCCTGCGCGAGGCGTTCCTCTCCCGCCGGGCGCACGACACGTTCGCCCGCTACGCCCTGGGCCAGCGCAAGAAGCTGGACGCCGACGTCCGGCAGCACGGCGCCCCGCGCTGGAAACATGCCATGCACCTCCTGCGCCTCCTCATGAGCTCCCGTGACCTGCTGCGCACCGGCGCACTGACGATAGACGTCGGCCCCCGGCGCGAGGCGCTGCTCGCGGTGAAGCGCGGCGAGGTCCCATGGCCCGAGGTCGAGGCCTGGATGACCCGGCTGGCGACCGAGGCGGACGACGCGGCCGCCCACAGCCCGCTGCCCGCCGAACCGGACCACGCCCGCGTCGAGGACTTCCTCCTGCGCACCCGCCGCGCCTCAGCCCTCCGCGCGGACTGCGGAGCTCCCCGGACCCTCCAGCCGGACCCGGACGACGAAAGCGTGCAGGGCGTCGTACGCGGACGGAGCGTCCGGCAGCGCTGAGGCCTCCTGCGCCACGTCCAGCACGCCGTGCAGCCGCTCCACGTCGGCCGCCACGCGCGCGTGGTCGACGTTCGCGTCCCCGTGCTCCCGCTCCGTCTTCGCCGCGATCAGGTCGGGCAGATACACGGGAGCCTCCCCGACCCCCGCGACCAGGGTGCGCAGATCGGCCTGCACCTCACCGCTGCGCATCAGATGGATACCGGTGAGCAGCACCCGGAACGTGTAGAGCAGCGGCTTGAGTTCGCCGGTCTTCTCGAACAGCCGCCACTGGGTCGCCGCGAAGCCCCGGTAGTGGTGGGCGTGGTGGGAGGTGAGGACTCCGGGGGCGAGCGAGACCAGCTCGCGGTGCGCCTCCCCGGTGTGCACGACCAGTGGCGAGAGCAGCTGCTCCAGCACATAGCCGTTGCGCCGCAGCATCAGCCGTACGAACTTGCGCAGGTCGTGGGTGACGAGGTCCATCTCGACGCCGCCGCGGTCCCACATCCGCGACCGGGTCTCGTCCGGCTCGCGCAGGCCGACCAGTTCGGCCGCCGACAGCAGGTGCACGCCCCTGAGGTCGACGTCCGAGTCGCGCGAGGGGAAGCCGTACAGGTGCGCCCCGGAGACGGTGGCGAACAGCACCGGGTCGGGCTGCTCGGCCACCACGGCCGCGAGGTCGATGTCCAGGACGTCGTCGATCATCGCGCAAGCATCTCAGAGCCGTATCTCATGCACCCAGAGCCGCATCTCATGCGTCCCAGAGCGCCCCCAGCGACATGAGGTCGCTCTGGTACTCGATGCGGTCGGCCCACTCCGTCGGCCAGGCGTCGGAGCCGTGGTGGGCGCCGGCGAACGCGCCCGTCAGGCAGGCGATGGAGTCGGAGTCGCCCGAGGTGCAGGCCGCGCGGCGCAGCGCGGTGACGGGCTCGTCGACGAACTGCAGGAAGCAGAGCAGTCCGGTGGCGAGCGCTTCCTCGGCTATCCAGCCCGCGCCGGTTGCCAGGCACGGGTCGCTCTCGGGCGAGGCTGTGCGCACGGCCTCCTGAAGGCGGTCGAGGACCTCCAGGCACTCGTCCCAGCCGCGTCCGATGAAGTGCTCCGGTGTGGGGTCCTGGCTGCGGGTCCACAGGTCGCCGAGCCAGCGGGAGAGGTAGCGGCCGCGGTTCTCCTGGGCGTACGAGCGCAGGAGGCCGATCAGTTCGGTCGGCTCGGCGCCTCCGGCGAGGAGCCACACGGCGTGGGCGGTGAGGTCCGAGGCGGCGAGCGCGGTGGGATGGCCGTGGGTGAGCGCGGCCTGCAACTGCGCGGCGCCCGAGCGCTGTTCGTCGCTGAGCCCCCGTACGAGCCCGACCGGCGCCACCCGCATGTTGGCCCCGCATCCCTTGGAGTCGATCTGGCTGGCCTCCTGCCAGGGCCGGCCCTCGGTCTTCAGGAGGTTGCAGGCCACGAGGCAGGTGCGGCCGGGCGCGCGGTTGTTGTCGGGCGACTGGTACCAGTCCACGAACTCCTCGCGCACCGGCCGTTCCATCCGCAGCGGTGTGAGCAGGCCGCGGTCCATCGCCGTACGCAGTCCCCGCCCCAGCGCCAGCGTCATCTGCGTGTCGTCCGTGACGATCGCGGGCCGCGGCAGCTTCATCTGCCGCCAGGGGCCGAACTTGGCCAGGATCGAGGGGACGTCGTTGAACTCGGTCGGGAAGCCCAGCGCGTCGCCGAGGGCGAGGCCGAGCAGGGATCCGGTGGCGGCGTGCTTCGCGAGCGTCGGGGTGGTGGTCATGAGGGCCGTCCTTCCGAAGGGGGACGCAGCAGGGGTGGCTGCAGGGCGGTGGCGCCGCCCGCGCGGTAGAGCGCGGCGGGTTTGCCGCGGCCTCCGGTGAGGCGTGCGGCCCCAGGGACGGGTTCGACGAACCCGGGCGTGGCGAGGACCTTGCGCCGGAAGTTGGGCCGGTCGAGGACGGCGCCCCACACCGTCTCGTAGACCCGCTGCAGCTCACCGAGGGTGAACTCGGGCGGGCAGAAGGACGTGGCCAGACAGGTGTACTCGAACTTGGCGCCGACGCGTTCGTGGGCGTCGGCGAGGATGCGGTCGTGGTCGAAGGCGAGCGGGCCGAGCGAGCCGTACGGCACCCACCGGGCCTGCGCCGCGTCCCCGCCGCCATACGGCTCGGGAGGGTCGGGGAGCAGCGCGGCGAACGCGACGGAGACGACCCGCATCCTCGGGTCGCGGTCGGGTTCGCTGTAGGTCCGCAACTGTTCCAGATGGAGGCAGGAGAGGTCCGGGATGCCGGTCTCCTCGGCGAGTTCACGCCGGGCGGCCGTCTCCGCGGACTCCTTCGGCAGCACGAAGCCGCCGGGCAGTGCCCAGCGGCCGGCGTACGGTTCCTGCCCCCGTTCGACGAGCAGCACCTCGAGTTCGCCCGCGCGGACGGTCAGGACGGCGAGGTCGACGGTGACGGCGAAGGGTTCGAAGGCGTACTTGTCGTAGCCCTCGGGGGCGAGACCTCCCCTTGCGCGCAAGTCACCCGCCCCCGGTTCCGCACGAGTCGTAGCCGGTAATGACCGGCACGAGTAATAGTCAGTACGACTATAAAAAGCCGAACCGCGCCCCCACAAGACCTCGGGCGCGGTTCCCGGCGCATCCGTGACAGAAGCCCTCAGCGGCCCCTGGGGCGTGTCGGAGCCCGCCGCGCTCCCCGAGGGCGGTGAAGGCGGGCGGAGGGCGCACAGCGCCCTCCAGAGCCGTCAGGCGGGCCTAGAGATCGACCTCCTGCATGAGCATCCCGACCTCGGTGTTCGACAGGCGGCGCAGCCAGCCCGACTTCTGGTCGCCCAGGGTGATCGGACCGAAGGCCACACGCACGAGCTTGTCGACCGGGAAGCCGGCCTCCGCGAGCATGCGGCGCACGATGTGCTTGCGGCCCTCGTGCAGGGTCACCTCGACGAGGTAGTTCTTGCCGGTCTGCTCGACGACCCGGAAGTGGTCCGCCTTGGCGTACCCGTCCTCCAGCTGGATGCCGTCCTTGAGCCGCTTGCCCAGGTCGCGCGGGATCGGACCCACGATGTGCGCGAGGTAGACCTTCTTCACGCCGTACTTGGGGTGGGTCAGCCGGTGCGCCAGCTCGCCGTGGTTGGTGAGCAGGATGACGCCCTCGGTCTCGGTGTCGAGCCGCCCGACGTGGAAGAGCCGCGTCTCGCGGTTCGTCACGTAGTCACCGAGGCACTGCCGGCCCTCCGTGTCCTCCATGGTCGAGACCACACCGGCGGGCTTGTTCAGCGAGAAGAACTGGTACGACTGCGTGGCCACGGTCAGCCCGTCGACCTTGATCTCGTCGTGCTCCGGGTCGACGCGCAGACCCTGCTCCAGGACGATCTCGCCGTTGACCTCGACCCTGGCCCGCTCGATCAGCTCCTCGCAGGAGCGCCGGGAGCCGTAGCCCGCACGCGCGAGCACCTTCTGCAGGCGCTCGCCCTCCTGCTCGGCGCCCGGGAAGGTCTTGGGAAGCTTGACGTCGGGCTTGCCCGCGTACCGGTCCCGGTTGCGCTCCTCGGCCCGCGTCTCGTACTCGCGGGAACGCGAGGGCTCCGTACGGCCGCCGCGCTGCTGGCCTTGCTTGGGGCCGCCCTTGGCGCCGCCGCGGGCCGCGTTGCCGCGCCCGGACTTCGGGCCTTCGTGGGACGCGGCGGGGCCTACGTCGTAGCGGCGCTCCTCGGGGCGGGGCTTGCCGGCGCGCTTCGGCTTGTCGTCGCGCCCTCCCGCGCTCCTCGGCTGGGAGCCGCTCCCACCGGTCCCACGTGCACCGCCGCTCCCACCGGTCCCCCTCGGGCTGCCGCTCCCGCCGGTCCCCCGCGGGTTGCTGCTCCCGCCGGTCCCCCGCGGGTTGCTGCTCCCGCCGGTTGCCCGCGGGTTGCCGCGCCCGCTGTTCCTGCCACTGCCACTGCCACTGCTTCGCATCAAAGTTCCGTCGTCGTCGTGTCGTCTGCATCTGCATCCGGTGCATCCGGATCGAACGACGGGACCCCTTCCAGCGTCTCGGCCTCGATCGCGTCCGCCTCGGGGAGGAAGGGCGCGAGCTCCGGGAGCTCGTCCAGACCGCGCAGGCCCATTCGCTCCAGGAAGTAGTTCGTCGTCACGTACAGGATCGCACCTGTTTCGGGTTCCGTGCCCGCCTCCTCGACCAGACCGCGCTGCAACAGGGTGCGCATCACACCGTCACAGTTCACTCCGCGGACCGCCGAGACCCGGGATCGGCTCACCGGCTGGCGGTAGGCGACGACCGCCAGAGTCTCAAGGGCCGCCTGGGTCAGCCGGGCCTGCTGCCCGTCGAGGACGAAGCGTTCGACGGCCGCCGCGTACTCGGGCCGGGTGTAGAAGCGCCAGCCGCCCGCGATGAGCCGCAGCTCGAAACCGCGGCCCTGGACGGTGTACTCGTCGGCCAGCTCCCGCAGCGCGTCCTTGATCTGCCGTTTGGGCCGCTCCAGGATCTTCGCGAGGTGCTCCTCGGTCGCGGGCTCGTCCACGACCATGAGGACGGCCTCCAGGGCGGGCTTCAGGTCGAGGTCGGCGACGGTACGCAGGCCCGCCGCGATGTCGGTGCTCTCCCGGCTCACGCCTTCTCCTCCTTGGCGCCGTCCTTGATCTTGTCGTCCTTGGTGTCGCCGTCCTTGGCCCGGTCGTCCTTGGCCGCCTCCGCCGGGCGGTCGAACTCGTCCGTCACCCTCGGCTGGTCGTCGCCGTCCCCGCCCGTCCAGCGCACCATGAGCTCCCCGAGGGCCTCCTCCTGGTCGAGGACGACGGCCTTCTCCCGGTAGAGCTCCAGCAGGGCCAGGAACCGGGCCACGACGGTGAGGGTGTCCTCGGTGTCCTCGACGAGGGCGCGGAAACTGGCCTCCCCGAGCTCCCGCAGCAGCGCCACCACGATCCCGGCCTGCTCCTGCACGCTCACCAGCGGGGCGTGGATGTGGTCGACGTACACCTGCGGCTTGGGCTTGGGCTGCATCGCCTTCACGGCGAGCCTGGCGAATCCTTCCGCCCCGATGCTGATGACCACCTCGGGCAGCAGCTCGGCGTGGTGGGCTTCGAGCCCGACGGTACGGGGGTAGCGGCGGGCCTCTTCCTCCAGCCGGGCGTTGAAGATGTCCGCGATCTGCTTGTAGGCGCGGTACTGGAGCAGCCGCGCGAACAGCAGGTCCCGCGCCTCCAGCAGCGCCAGGTCCGCCTCGTCCTCGACCTCGGCGGCCGGGAGCAGCCGGGCGGCCTTCAGGTCGAGCAGCGTCGCCGCGACGACCAGGAACTCGGTCGTCTGGTCGAGGTCCCAGTCGGGCCCCATCGCCCTGATGTGCGCCATGAACTCGTCGGTGACCTTGGACAGCGCCACTTCGGTGACATCGAGCTTGTGCTTCGAGATCAACTGAAGCAGCAGGTCGAACGGCCCCTCGAAGTTCGCAAGCCGCACCTTGAAGACACCGTCAGCGACCTCGTCGGAAGCCTCGGACTCGGCAGCACCCTGCGAACGGGGCGGACGCTCCGGCCCTGCGGAGGCCTCGGCCTGTACCGGAGGCTCGGGCGCCGGCTCCGCCGGAGGCTCGGCGCTCTCCTGCGCGGGAGGCTCGGGCGCCGTCTCCGCGGCGGCCTCGACGGGCTCCTCGACCGACTCGGCCCGTCCTTCGACCGGCGGCCCCTCGGCCGACTCGACGCGCTCCTCGGGCCGCCCGTCCCGCCCCTCCGTCGGGACCGGCGTCGCGCCGGGGCCCCGGCCCAGGACACGGCGACGGCCGCCGGAGCCGGCGGGGACAGAGGTGTCGTTCGAGGTCATAGCCGTCGCAGGCTACCGCTACCGCCCGCGAAGCCGTCGTACGAGGATGCTCGCGTCCCCGCGGGATTCAAGATCGGCGAGTACGACGGCGACCGCCTCGCGGACGATCCGGCCGCGGTCGACCGCGAGCCCGTGCTCCCCGCGGAGCACCAGCCGGGCGTGCTCGAGGTCCATGAGCTCCTCGGCGGACACGTACACCGTGATCTTCTCGTCGTGCCGCTCCCGCCCGCTGGGCCGCCGGTTCGCGGCGCGGGAGCGCTTGCTGCCGCGGGCGGGCTGCCCGCCGGCGCCCTCCTGCGTCGCCTGGCGCCGCGCCGAGCGCTCCGGGGCCGTACCCCGGCTGCGGGACTCTCCCGCGTCCGCCTCGGCGTCCGCCGCGACGTGTTCGTCGCCCTCGCCGTCACCACCCTGCACGGGCACCGACTGCGGCGCGTCCTCCGCCACGGCGGCCGGGTCGCTCTCACCGGCCGGAGCCGGTACCCGGGCCTCGCCGTTGGTCCGGCGGGTGGGGGTGGATGACTGGAGCGCCATGCCCCCGGTGGTACGGAACAGTTCGTCGGCCCCCGGCAGACTCACTCGGCGTGACACCGGGCGAGCACCTCCCTGGCGAGCTGGCGATAGGCGGCGGCACCGACGGAGTTGGAGGCGTACGTGGTGATCGGCTCACCGGCGACGGTGGTCTCCGGGAAGCGGACGGTCCGGCCGATCACCGTGTGGTAGACGTGATCGTCGAACGCCTCGACCACGCGCGCGAGCACCTCACGGCTGTGCACCGTGCGGGAGTCGTACATCGTGGCGAGGATGCCGTCGAGCTCCAGCTCGGGGTTGAGCCGCTCCTGGACCTTCTCGATGGTCTCGGTGAGCAACGCGACACCGCGCAGGGCGAAGAACTCGCACTCGAGCGGCACGATCACCTTGTGGGCCGCCGTGAGGGCGTTGACGGTGAGCAGGCCGAGCGAGGGCTGACAGTCGATCACGATGTAGTCGTAGTCGGCCATCAGGGGCTTCAACGCGCGCTGAAGCGTGGACTCGCGCGCGACCTCGGACACCAACTGCACCTCGGCAGCGGACAGGTCGATGTTGCTGGGCAGCAGGTCCATGTTCGGGACCGCCGTCTTCAGGAGCACCTCGTCGGCCGCCATGCCCCGCTCCATGAGCAGGTTGTAGACGGTGAGGTCGAGCTCCATGGGGTTGACGCCGAGGCCCACGGAGAGCGCGCCCTGCGGGTCGAAGTCGACGAGCAGGACCCGGCGTCCGTACTCCGCGAGCGCGGCGCCCAGGTTGATGGTCGACGTCGTCTTGCCGACGCCGCCCTTCTGGTTGCACATCGCGATGATCGTCGCGGGGCCGTGGCTGGTCAGCGGACCCGGGATCGGGAAGTAGGGCAGCGGGCGTCCGGTCGGTCCGACGCGCTCACGGCGCTGACGGGCCGCGTCGGGCGCGAGCGTGGCCGCGTACTCCGGATCGGGCTCGTACTCGGCGTCGGGGTCGTAGAAGTGCCCCTCGGGCAGTTCGTCGTAGTCGGCGAAGTGGGTGTGGTTCCCGCCACTTCCGTTGCCGGCCATGGCGTTCACGTGATGGCCATCCATGCTCTGGTGTGCTGTCTGAGTCATCCGGGGACTCTTTTGCGCTGCGAAGGTTCGGACAGCGACGGAGCCGACAGCCTCGAGCCCCGTGGGGCCCTGGCCCCGCGCCGGCATTCCTGGTTGACCACCCCCGGGAGTAAATGTCGACTCATTCACAAGTCGTCTTACCTCCTTGGTGACCAGGAAACTTCTAGATAGGTCAGCGTGGCACCATGCCGACGATTGGCGACTCTATGGCGTGTCACCGGTCCGCAGCAACACAATCCGCCGGACCCGACCCGATGTGTCGGCAACCGAACACCCCTCTGTCAAGGGCGTAAGGCCGTCGCACAGCAGGTTTCACGGGTGTGCGAATCGGTTGAAGGGTTACGTTCGTGGCGAGTTGAACGAGTGTCGCAAAGTGACCCGACACACACCCGGCCGGACCTCGCTGGGCAAGGTCCGGCCGGGTACGGGGCGTTGACGACCTGTGTTGACGTATCGCCTTTTGCTGATTGATGGGTCAGCCGGCCACTCGTCCGGTCACCCTTCGGTGTCTCAGCCGAGCAGGGACTCCAGCTCGACGTGCTCCAGGCCGTGCGCGTCCGCGACCTCCCGGTACACGACCTTGCCGTCGTGCGTGTTGAGGCCCTTGGCCAGCGCGGGGTCGCGGCGCAGCGCCTCGACCCAGCCGCGGTTGGCCAGTTCCACGATGTACGGCAGCGTGGCGTTGGTCAGCGCGTACGTGGAGGTGTTGGGCACGGCGCCGGGCATGTTGGCGACGCAGTAGAAGACCGAGTTGTGGACCGGGAAGGTCGGCTCGGCGTGCGTGGTCGGGCGGGAGTCCTCGAAGCAACCGCCCTGGTCGATCGCGATGTCGACAAGAACACTTCCCGCCTTCATCCGGGAGACCAGCTCGTTGGTGACGAGCTTGGGGGCCTTGGCGCCGGGGATGAGGACCGCACCGATGACGAGGTCGGCCTCGAGGCAGGCCTTCTCGAGCTCGAAGGCGTTGGAGACGACGGTCTGGATCTTCGTGCCGAAGATCTTGTCCGCCTCCTTGAGCTTGTTGATGTCACGGTCGAGCAGGGTCACCTGGAAGCCCATGCCGATGGCGATCTGCGCGGCGTTCCAGCCGGAGACACCGCCGCCGATGACGACCGCCTTGGCGGGCAGCACACCGGGGACACCGCCGGGCAGCACACCGCGGCCGCCGTTGGCGGCCATCAGGTGGTAGGCGCCGACCTGGGGGGCGAGGCGGCCCGCGACCTCGGACATCGGGGCGAGCAGCGGCAGCGCGCGGCTCGGCAGCTCGACCGTCTCGTACGCGATCGCCGTGGTGCCGGACTCCAGGAGCGCGTCCGTGCACTCCTTGGACGCGGCCAGGTGCAGGTAGGTGAAGAGGGTCTGGTCCTTGCGGAGGCGGTGGTACTCCTCCGCGATGGGCTCCTTGACCTTCAGCAGCAGGTCGGCGGCGGCCCAGACCTCGTCGGCGGTCTCCAGGATCTGCGCACCGGCGGAAACGTACTCGTCGTCCGTGATCGAGGAGCCGACACCGGCGTTCCGCTCGACGACGACCTGGTGGCCGTTGCGCACCAGCTCGTGCACACCGGCGGGGGTGATGGCCACCCGGAACTCGTTGTTCTTGACCTCGCGGGGGATGCCGACCTTCACGTCGATCACGGTCCTTGACTCAGAGGGTTCTGGGGCTATGCACGGCCGGGGCGATGCAAGCCGGGGCAATGCATGTCATACCCGGATACACGGGGGCGCATCGGGAGACACCACGGAAGAACGCGGCGGAGCCAGTCTAATGAAGGGTTTCTCTCTGTCTAGCCTTTCAATGCATCAATCTTCGACGGATGTACTACGGATTTCGCAGGCGTTAGCACCTTGTTCCGTGTCTTCTGTGTCTTCCTTGGCCGTCGCGCTCTCCGGAAGCTCATCACCCAGCATGCGCTCGGCGGCCTTGCGGTGCAGTCGCGCCGCGGCGGGGTCGCCGAGCCGGTCCAGGGTGTCGGCCAGCCGGAGCTGCAGTGCGGCCTGCAGCCGGTGGTCCTCGGCGCGGCGCGCCCACTCGACCGCCTCGTGGCAGGTGCGCAGCGACTCCTCGGGCCGCCCGGCGTACTCCTGGACGCGCGCCAGCTCGCTCAACGCCCGCGCCTGGGCGGGCACATCGCCGTTCCTGCGGTGTCCGGTGACGGCGGCGCGCCAGTTGCGCAGCGCCTCGCCGTAGCGGCCCGCGTAGGTGTGCGCGGTGGCGATACGGCCGTACAGCCGGGCGGCGTCCACCCGCTCGTCCCGCGCCAGCCGCTGGGCGAGTGCCCTGCCGTACCAGTCGGCGGCCCGGTCGTGGTCCCCGAGCTCCTGGTGGGCGCCGCCTACGGATTCCATCGCGCGGCCGGTCGCATACGGGTCGTTCGCCTCGCGTCCGGCGTCCAGGGCGGCCCGGTAGCGGGCCAGGGCGTCGGCCGTACGGCCGGTCTGCGCGTCCAGGTCGGCGAGGTTCAGCAGGGCGGCGGCCTTCTCGCGGGGCTGGCCCTGGCGCTCGGCGACGTCGAGGACGAGGCGGTGGATGCCGTACAGCTCGGGCGCCGCGGCCCGGGTGCCGAAGTGGGCGACCATCGCCCGCACCAGCGCGGCCATCAGTCTCCTGGCCAGGGTGTCCAGCTCGCCGTCCGCGACCGCGAGCCGGGCCGCGGCCAGCAGCGCGGGCTGCCGGATGCGCAGCCAGTCCTCGGCCGCCCTGGGAGTCGGGAAGCGCAGTTCGCGGGGCAGCGCGGCGAGCTTCTCGCGCGCGGGCGCGTTGTCGGTCTCGGTGATGGCGCGGCAGGACGCCAGCAGCCGTACGGTCCGCTCCAGCATCCGGGCGCGGGCCAGCTGCAGCTCGGCCGGGCGGTCCTGGCTCTCGGCCAGGGAGCGCAGCAGCGGCAGCAGGCAGCCGGGCACCTCGTACTGCGGCAGCCGCGACTCGACGGGCCGTACGAGGCCGAAGCCGACGAAGTCGTCCAGCGCGGACCGTGCGGTGTCCACCGAGCAGCCGGCCAGCGCGGACGCGGTGTGCGGGTCGATGAGGCCGCCCGGGGCGAGCGAGAGCAGACGCAGTATCCGCGCGGCGGTGGCGGACAGCGTGGTGTAGACGAGGTGGAAGATCCGGCCGAGCGGGGTGCTCTCGTCGCCCTCGGTGCGCAGTTGCTTGGCGAGGTCGGCGACGGCCGAGGTGGGGCGGGCGGCGAGCCAGCCTCCCGCGAGGCGCAGGGCGGCGGGCTGACCGGCGCACTCCTCGACCAGTCCCTCGGCGGCGAGCGGGTCGACGGTGATGCGCACCGAGCCGGTGAAGCGGTCGAGCAGTTCGAGCGCGGACTTGGTGTCCAGGCCGCCCAGGGTGCAGGGGCGGACGTCCGCGATGCCGGTCAGCGGTCCGCCGGAGACCGCGACGACCAGGCACTCGGGGGTGTCCGGAAGCAGCGCGTCGACCTGCTCGGCGTCGGCCGCGTCGTCGAGCAGCAGCAGAACGCGGCGGGTGGCGAGGGCCTCGCGCACCGCCTCGCTCAGGTCGTCGGCGGCTGCCCCCGCCGGCGCGGGCAGCTCCAGGGCCCTCAGGAGCTCCCGCGCGGTGCGCTCGGTGGGCACGGGGGTGCCGTCGGGTTCGGCGAGCCGGGCGCGCAGCACCCCGTCCGGGTAACTCCCCGCAACCTGCCGTACGAGCTCCTCGGCGAGCGCGGTGCGGCCCGAGCCGGGCCTGCCGGCGATGAGCAGCACGCGCGCGCGGGGTGCTTTGCGGCCCGCGAGGGTGTCCAGGCCCGCGCGCTCGATGTCGACCCTGAGTTCCTTCAACTCTCGTGTGCGGCCCAGGAACTGACCCTCCGTAGGAGCGGACCCGGCAGCCGGGCGCCGCCCCGCCGACGACACTCTCGTGCCGTCTGTGTCCACCGCCTGATCCGCCACGGGCCACACTCCCGTCCCACTGCGCGCGCAAGCCCGCCGGGACTCCGGTTCGGGCGTTTCCAGAGCCTAGTTCACGCTCTGCGACGATCCGGGCGGAGCACGGCGGAGACATCCCCCGATCGGATCAGCCGATCGTAGGACTGACGCTGTCGGATCGTGGGAGAGGAGAGTCCAGAGTGGGAGAGGAGCGCGTCCAGGGTGGGAGAGCGGCTGTCCAGGGTGCGTCAGGACTCGAAGGGGCGGGCCGGCCAGGGCGCCTCGGCCGGGCGCAGCGCGTCGAGTCCGTCGCCGCTGCGGGCGGCGATCAGGGAGAGCACGCCCACGACGAGACAGTTGTTGTGCAGGTCTCCTGCGAGCACCCCGCGCACGAGTTCGCCGACGGGGACCCGGGCCAGCTCCATGTCGGCCTCTTCGTCCTCGACCTCGAAGCGCTCCCCCTCGGCCTCGGAGAGTTCACGGGCGAGGAAGATCCGCACGGCCTCGGAGCAGCCGCCCGGGGTGGTGTAGACGTCGGTCAGCACACGCCAGTCCTCGGCCTTGACGTGCGCCTCCTCGTACAGCTCGCGCTGAGCGGCGTGCAGCGGGTTCTCACCGGGGACGTCGAGGAGGCCGGCCGGGATCTCCCACAGCTTGTGGCGCACGGGGTGCCGGTACTGGCGCAGCACCACCGCGCGGTCCTGGTCGTCGAGGGCGAGGACGGCCACGGAGCCGGGGTGGACCTGGTAGTCGCGGCGGGCGACCGAGCCGTCCGGCATGACCACGTCGTCGGTGCGGACGGACGTCTTGTTGCCGACGAAGGGAGTCGCGGTGGCCCTGACTTCCCACTCCTCGGGGGTGTCCTTGATCGTCATGTCGCCCTGTTCCTCCTACGCACCGAACGAAAACCGGGGCACACGTCCCGAAAGACGCGTACCCCGGCCACCGTACAGCCCTTGTGCTACTTGCCCGTCTTGCGCTCGACGGCGGCCTTGACCAGGCCTGCGAAGAGCGGGTGCGGGCGGGTCGGGCGGGAGCGCAGCTCGGGGTGCGCCTGGGTCGCGACCAGGTAGGGGTGCACCTCGCGCGGGTACTCCACGTACTCCACGAGCTTGCCGTCCGGGGAGGTGCCGGAGAACTGCAGACCGGCCTTCTTCTCCAGCTCGCCGCGGTAGGCGTTGTTCACCTCGTAGCGGTGGCGGTGACGCTCCTCGACGTACTCCTTGCCGTCGTACACCTCGCGCGCGATGGAGCCCTCGGCGAGCTTGGCCGGATACATGCCCAGGCGCATCGTTCCGCCCATGTCACCCTCGCCCGCCACGATGTCGAGCTGCTCGGCCATGGTGGAGATGACCGGGTGCGCGGTGGCGGAGTCGAACTCGGTGGAGTTGGCGTCCGGGATGCCGGCCAGGTTGCGCGCGGCCTCGATCACGATGCACTGCAGGCCGAGACAGAGGCCGAGCAGCGGGATCTTGTTCTCGCGGGCGTACTGGATCGCACCGACCTTGCCCGACACGCCACGGTCGCCGAAGCCACCGGGGATGCAGATCGCGTCGACGTCGCCGAGCTGCTTCGCGGCGCCCGCCGGGGTCTTGCAGTCGTCCGAGGTGACCCACTTGATCTTCACGCGGGCCTTGTTGGCGAAGCCGCCGGCGCGCAGCGCCTCGGTGACCGAGAGATAGGCGTCGGGCAGGTCGATGTACTTGCCGACGAGCGCGAGGTTGATCTCGTGGAGCGGGTTGTGGACGCGGTCGAGCAGGTCGTCCCAGGTCGTCCAGTCCACGTCACGGAAGGGCAGGTCCAGCTTGCGCACGACATAGGCGTCCAGGCCCTCGGTGTGCAGCACCTTCGGGATGTCGTAGATCGACTTGGCGTCGATGGCAGCGACCACGGCCGCCTCGTCGACGTCGCACATCAGCGAGATCTTGCGCTTGATGGCGGTGGGCACCTCGCGGTCGGCGCGCAGCACGATCGCGTCCGGCTGGATACCGATGTTCCTGAGAGCCGCGACCGAGTGCTGGGTCGGCTTGGTCTTCAGTTCGCCGGAGGGGCCGATGTACGGCAGCAGCGAGATGTGGACCACGAACACGTTGTCCCGGCCGACCTCGTGCCGGACCTGGCGGACGGTCTCCAGGAAGGGCAGCGACTCGATGTCGCCGACCGTGCCGCCGACCTCGGTGATGACGACGTCGACGTCGTCGGCCGCCATACGCCGGATGCGGTGCTTGATCTCGTTGGTGATGTGCGGGATGACCTGCACGGTGTCGCCCAGGTACTCGCCGCGCCGCTCCTTGGCGATGACCGTCGAGTACACCTGTCCTGTAGTGACATTGGCGGAGCCGTCCAAGTCAACGTCGAGGAAGCGCTCGTAGTGTCCGATGTCCAGGTCGGTCTCGGCGCCGTCGTTGGTGACGAACACCTCGCCGTGCTGGAACGGGTTCATGGTGCCCGGGTCGACGTTCAGGTAGGGGTCGAGCTTCTGCATGGTGACCCGCAGGCCCCGCGCCTTGAGCAGCGCACCCAGGCTGGAGGCGGTCAGGCCCTTACCGAGGGAGGAGGCGACACCCCCGGTGACGAAGATGTGCTTGGTCGTCGTGGATTTGGGCGGCATGGCCAAGAGGGGGCTCCCGTGGTCGCGGTCTGGTGTGCGTACCGGCGTGATGTCCGAAGATTTCCGGAGGTGCCGTCGCTGCGGTTCGGGGGTTTCTTGCCCACCGGTCCACGGGCTACCAGGGTATCAGCGACCCGGGGAGGCCGCTTCCGGCCACGCTCCGCACACACATCGGCACAGACCACACACAGCGCTCACTCGATCGGACCACCCGGGTTGCCTGGAGCGGCACGCGGATCACCCACGTGCGTCGTATCCTGCTCGGACACTCGCTGCCGAGTCCGGCCGGCACACGGCACCATCCCCGCCCGTATCCCGGAACCACGAGAGCTCGTCAGTTCGTTTCGCAACGACAATCGCACCGATAATTGACGTTCCGCAACGACGCTTTACCAACGTTCTAACGTTCAATCTTCTAACGTTTTAACGTTCCTGTTCCCTGACCGCAGAGCGACCGCCCCTCGGGGGCGACGTGGCCGTTCGACTGGAGATGCACGTGGCCGGGCGCATCGAGGACTACGCACTCATCGGAGACATGCAGACCGCAGCACTGGTCTGCCGGGACGGCACAGTGGACTGGCTGTGCCTGCCCCGCTTCGACTCCCATGCCATCTTCGCGGGACTGCTCGGCACGGAGGAACACGGATTCTGGCGGCTCGGGCCCGCCCACGCGGCCGACGCCGAACCGCCCACGGCGGCGCGCCGCTCGTACCGCGGCGACTCGCTGATCCTGGAATCCGAGTGGGACACCCCACGCGGCACGGTCCGAGTGACCGATTTCATGCCGCCGCGCGACGGCGCGCCCCAGCTGATCCGGATCGTGGAAGGCGTCACGGGCCGGGTCCCGATGCGCTCCGCGCTGCGCATGCGTTTCTCGTACGGCCGTGTCGTGCCCTGGGTGCACAAGCACGAGGGACGCACGGTCGCCGTCGCCGGACCCGACTCGGTGTGGTTCGACACCGCCTGTGAGACCTACGGCAAGGCGCTGACCACGTACGCGGACTTCACGGTGGCACCCGGTGACCGGATCGCGTTCACCATCTCGTGGGAACCCTCACACAAGAAGCCCCCCGCGCTGCCCGAGCCGGAGCAGGCCCTGGAGGCCACCGAGGACTTCTGGCGTGACTGGGTCGATCAGTGCACGTACCACGGCCCCTACCGCGAGGCCGTCGTCCGCTCCCTGATCACCCTCAAGGCCCTGACGTACGCCCCCACGGGCGGCATCGTCGCCGCGCCCACCACCTCCCTCCCGGAGGAGATCGGCGGCGTACGCAACTGGGACTACCGCTACACCTGGCTGCGCGACGCCGCGATCACCCTCTCCTCCCTCCTGCGCACCGGCTATCGCGAGGAGGCCCGCGCCTGGCGCGAATGGCTGCTGCGCGCGGTGGCCGGCGACCCCGAGAACCTGCAGATCATGTACGGCATCGCGGGCGAGCGGGAGTTGGGCGAGGCAGAGCTCGACTGGCTGCCCGGATACGAGAACTCGGGCCCCGTACGGGTCGGCAACGGCGCCGCGCACCAGCTCCAGCTGGACGTCTACGGCGAGGTCATCGAGGCCCTGCACCTGGCCCACATGACGGGCCTGTCCCGCAACGACTACGCCTCGCTCCTCCAGCTGAAGCTGATCCGCTACCTGGAGGACCACTGGGACCAGCCGGACGAGGGCATCTGGGAGGTCCGCGGCCCGCGCCGCCACTTCGTGCACTCCAAGGTGATGGCCTGGGTCGCCGTCGACCGCACGATCAAGCTCATCGAGTCCGGTGACGCGGACGGCCCGCTGGAGAAGTGGCGCGAACTGCGCGACGACATCCACCGGGACGTCTGCGAGAAGGGCTACGACAAGGAGCGCAACACCTTCACGCAGTCGTACGGCTCGAAGGAACTGGACGCCTCGCTGCTCCTCATCCCGCAGATGGGCTTCCTCCCCCCGGACGACAAGCGCGTGATCGGCACCATCGAGGCGATCCAGCGCGAGCTGTCCACCTCGGACGGCTTCATCCTGCGCTACCCGACCACCGGCGAGGACGCGGGCGTGGACGGCCTCGAGGGCGACGAGGGGGCCTTCCTGGCCTGCTCCTTCTGGATGGCGGACGACCTGGCGATGATCGGCCGCGTCGACGAGGCCCGCAAGCTCTTCGAAAGGCTCCTGGCCCTCCGCAACGACCTGGGCCTCCTGGCCGAGGAATGGGACCCCCGCCTCCAGCGCCAGGTGGGCAACTTCCCCCAGGCCTTCAGCCACGTGCCCCTGATCGACACGGCCCTGCGGCTGACGGCAAGCGGGGCGTACGGCGGCTGACACGAGCGGGACGGCGGCCCACGCTCCCCTTTTCGGGAGCGGGGGCCGCCACTTTCATCTCCCTAGCCCCTAGGCTGAAAAGCAGTCCCGTCCCGTCCCCTCCTGAAAAGGGGGCAACTGCGATGTCCCCCTTCTCAAAGGCCCACACCCGCCTCGCCGCCCTACGCGCGGACCTGACCGGCGACGCTTTCAGGCCGGAGGACCCCGGCTACGACAACGCCCGCAAGGTCTTCAACGCCCGCATCGACCGCCGCCCCGCAGTGATCGCCCAGTGCGCGACCATCGCGGACGTGGTCCATTCGGTCCGCTTCGCCCGGGACCTGGACCTCCACATCGCGATCCGAGCCGGCGGCCACAGCCCGGCCGGGATGTCGCTCAACGACAACGGCCTGGTCATCGACCTGCGCCGGATGCGCACGGTGACCGTCCACCCCGGCTCCCGGACGGTACGGGTCGAGGGCGGCGCCCTGATGA
This sequence comes from Streptomyces sp. NPDC007896, assembly GCF_042959425.1. Lineage (NCBI taxonomy): Bacteria > Bacillati > Actinomycetota > Actinomycetes > Kitasatosporales > Streptomycetaceae > Streptomyces > Streptomyces sp. NPDC007896. The sequence goes on from NZ_JBIBKX010000006.1 coordinate 536,644, forward strand.
GCCACCTCGACCACGCCACCCGGCCCCACGGCCTGGCCACCACCGGCGCCCGGAACTCCACCACCGGCGTCGCCGGCTTCGCCCTCGGCGGCGGCACCGGCTGGCTCGACCGCGCCTTCGGCCTCGCCGTCGACAACCTGCTCGGCGTAGAACTGGTCACGTGCGACGGCTCGCAGATCCAGGCCACCGATCACGAGAACCCGGAACTCTTCTGGGCCCTGCACGGCGGTGGTGGCAACTTCGGCGTCGCCACCGCACTGACCCTGAGACTGCACCCGCTGCCGGATTTCTCGATCGCCCTGCTGACATACCGCCCGGAGACCGGCCCGGACGTGGTCCGCACCTACCGCGGGATCATCGAGGCCGCCCCGCCGGAGACGGGCGGCGGCATCATCCGCACACAGCTGGTCGACGCGCTCCTGACGTACGCGGGAGCCGAGCAGGACCTCCGCAAACTCGCCCGGCCACTGCTGGCGCTGCCTCACGAGGCCGAGATGCTCACGCCCCTCCCCTACGCCGCCTTCCAGCGCATTCTGGACAGCCCCCCGGGCCTGAGGAACCACTGTTCCGCGGAGTCCCTGACCGGCCTGCCCGACGAGGCCGTGGACATCTTCTGTGAGCTGGGGAACGCCATGCCCGTGCCCACGGCCACCCGGTACTCGCTGTTCCCGCAGGGCGGCGCGATCGCCTCCGGCCCGGACCGCTTCCCGGTGCCGTTCCGGGACGCCCGGTGGACCGTGCACCCCTTCGGGATGTGGGAGGACCCGGCCGACGACGGGCGCTGCGTCCAGTGGGTCGAGGACGTGCGCGCCGCCGTCCGGCCGTGGAGCACCGGCGCGGTCTGCCTCAATCTCATCGGCGACGAGGGCGCGGACCGTGTGCTGGACGGCCTCGGCGCCGGGAACTTCCGACGGCTGGCCGCGGTGAAGGCCGCGTACGACCCGGACAACGTCTTCCGCTTCAACCACAACATCCCGCCCCTGTAGCGAGCGGCTCGGCCTCGGACATGCCTCCGGGAGGCCTCCCCGGGTAGCGTCCGCTGCATGGACAGCCGTTTGGACAGCCATGTGGACAGTCGATTCGACACCCAGGGTGCCGGAATCACCGTGCAGCGGGCGCTGGAGCTGCCCGGGCTGCGCAGCGGGCTGCCGGAGATCCTCGCAGGCGCCGACCGGCTGGGCCGCACCGTGCGCTGGGTGCACGCGGGCGAGGTCCCGAACATCGCCTCGCTCCTCAAGGGCGGCGAACTGCTCCTGACCACGGGCTACGGCCTCGGCACCCGCCCCGCCGACCAGCGCGCGTTCGTCCGCACCCTCGCGGAGCGCGGTATCGCGGCGCTCGTCGTGGAACTCGGCCCGCGCTTCACCCGGCTGCCCTCGGCCCTCGTGGAGACGGCCCGCTCCGCCGGCCTCCCGCTGGTCCAGCTGCACCGCGAGGTCCCCTTCGTGGCGGTCACGGAGGAGATCCACACCGAGATCGTCAACGGCCACTACGCACTGCTGCAGCGGGCCGAGGAAGTGCACCGGCGCTGTACCGAAGCCCTCCTCGGCGGCGGGGGCATACCCCAGGTCCTCGGCATCCTCGCGGACTTCAGCGGCAACCCCGTCTTCCTGGAGACCGCGGACGGACAGCTCCTGTACGCCGCGGGGGCCGGCTCCGCCGGCGCCGATCCGCTCCAGGTGTGGGAGGGGCTGCGCGGCCAGCACAAGGAGGAGCCGCCCGCCGGGACGACCCTCGTGGACGTGCCGGGCGGCGGCCCCGGCACCGGTTCGGTACGCGCCCGGCTGGTCCTCCTTCCCGTCAGCGCCCCGATCGCCCCCGTGCACCGGATCGCGGCGGAGCGGGCCGCGGGCATCCTGGCCGTCGTCCTCATGCAGGCCCGCCAGGAGGAGGAGCTCGCGGCACGCGGACGCGGCGACTTCCTCACCGACCTCGCGGAGGGCCGTATCGCCGCCGAGGACGCCCCCGCACAGGCCCGCGTGCTCGGCTTCAAGCCCGGCAACAGCCCGCTCCTGCCGGTCGTGATGCGGCTCGCCGACGGCCCCTCCCCCGGCGGCGGCTGGGCAGTCCTGGCGCGCGCGGTCGCGGAGGAGCTGGCCTCTGTGGGAGTGCCGGTCCTTCTGGGCGTACGCCCGGTGGAGGGCCGCGTCCCCCTGCTGCTGGGCCTGCGTTCGGAGTCCGAGCGCGCCGCGGTCGCGGACCGGGTCGCGGCAGCGCTCAGGGCGGGCGTGGAGCGCGCGGGCATGCAGCGGCCGGGGGCACAGCCGCCCGTGGTGGTGGTCGGGGTCGCCGGCAGCTGGGCGGCGGCCTCGGCGGGCCTGCGGCACGCGGCGGAGACGGCGACGGCCGCACAGGGCCTGACGGACCGCCCCTGGTACGACGCCCGCCGTCTCGACACCGACCTGCTCCTGTGGCGCCTGCGCGACCATCCGGACCTGGCGGCCTTCGTGGACCGCGCCATCGGCCCCCTCCGCGACCACGACCTCCGCTCCAAGCCGCCGCTGCTGCCCACTCTGGAGACGTACTTGGCGCACGCGGGCCGCAAGGCGGAGACGGCCCGCGAGCTGCACCTGAACCGGCAGACCCTCTACAACCGCCTCGCCCGGATCGGAGAGTTGCTGGGCACGGACCTGGACGACCCGCAGACGGTACTGGCGTTGAGCCTGGCACTGCGAGCACGACGGCACGTGCCCTGAGTCACCGGACGGCGGGAATGTGACGACAGGGCCTAGGCGAGGGGCCTCGTCTGGGTCAACTCGTCGTAGACGCTGAGCACTTGGGCCACGGTCTCGTCCTCGGTCGGCCAGGTCGTGGCCTGCCGCACCCCCCGCTCCTTGAGCAACTCCCGGCGATCGTCGTCCCCGAGCAGCCGTACGACGGCCTCGGCGAGCGCGTCGGCGTCCGCGCACGGGACGAGTTCGGCCGCGTCGCCGACCAGTTCGGGGATGCCGTCGACGGCGGTCGCGACGAGCGGCACGCGCGCGTGCAGGGCCTCCTGGGCGAGCACGGAACGGGACTCCCAACCGCTCGGCAGCACCGCGAGATCGGAGGCCAGGAGCAGCTCGGAGACGTCGTCGCGCCGCCCGACGAGCCGAACCGGCAGCTCCTCGTCCTCGATCCGCCGCTGGAGGGCCGCCCGCAGGGGCCCCTCTCCGGCGATCACCAGGAGCGGCACGGGGTCGAGCGAGCGCCACGCGCGCGAGGCGTCCAGCAGGGTGTCGTATCCGCGGTGCCGGTCGAGGGAGCCGACGGCCATGAGCAACGGGCGGTCGATGGCGCCGAGTTCGGCTCGCGCCTTGTGGCGGAGCCGGTCGGGGTCCCCGTACTCGACCGCCTTGCGTGGCGTCGGGAACGCGACGGCGGCAAGCCGGGCATCCCGCGCCCCGCGCCTGCGGGCGCGGTCCACGAGGTCGGACGAGGAGCCCAGCACCACCGCCGCGGCCCTGGCGACCCGTCGCTCCAGCAGCCTCAGCAGATGTGCCCGCGCCCCCTCCGCGTGCGAACGGGTGTGCCAGGTGACGACGAGCGGGATGCGCCGCCCGCTGAGCGCGAGCGCGGCCCGCAGCGCGGCGTGCAGCCCGTGCGCGTGCACGAGGTCGGCGTCCGCGCAGGCCGCCCGCAGCGCGGCCACGGCGGTCGGATCGCTGCTGCGCGGCACGGGAACGTGCTGGGCGCCCACGCCACTGAACCCGTACGCGAGGTCGGCCTCGGCGGGTGCGCACACGGTGACCCGCACGCCCCGGGCGACGAGCCCCGAGGCCAGCGACCGCACATGCGCGCTGCTGCCCGCGCTTCCGCCGCCGAGCACCTGCACGGTGCGCAGCGGCGACTGACCGTGCGGTGAGTGGCTGCTCACGTGGCTCACGTGGCCGGGGCTCCTGGTTCGGCGTCGGACGGGCACGGAGAACGTACAGAAAGAAGGGCAGAGGGGGGTGTACCGCACGTCGTGCTCCGCGTACTACGCCAAGGATGCCAGGCCGCACGGGTGTTCCGGGACCGTCATCGGAGCAAGCCTCGCGGCGTAGCGCCCAACTCGACGACACCTGTCACCCACAAGAGTGATAACTCGCGTGTCTTCGCGACGGGTTGCCCAACCCTCACCCCACCGGTCGCGCGGAGCCGGCGTACAAATCGACGGTGCGCCCGGCGTCGTTCGTGCACTGCCGGCGCTCCGGGGCGCGCTCGCAGGCCTGTCCAGGGGCCCGCGGAGCGGTCAAGGCGCCCGTCGCGGAGCGACGCGAAAGCCGGCCCTCCGCCCGCGGACGGAACTACACGTCACCCCGAGCCGTAGCCAACAATTCCTCCGCATGCGCCCGGGCCGTCTCCGAGTCCTCCTGCCCCGCCAGCATCCGGGACAGCTCCCGAATCCGCTCCTCCCCCTCGAGCACCTTCACCCCGGAGCGCGTCACAGACCCGTCGTTGGTCTTCTCGACCAGCAGCTGCCGGTCGGCGAACGCGGCGACCTGCGGCAGATGAGTCACCACGACGACCTGCGCACTCTTGGCGAGCTTGGCCAACCGCCGCCCGATCTCGACCGCGGCCTTGCCACCCACACCGGCGTCGACCTCGTCGAAGAGATACGTCGGCACAGGGTCGGTCCCCGCGAACACGACCTCCACCGCGAGCATCACGCGTGAGAGCTCACCACCGGAGGCCCCCTTGGCGATGGGCCGCGGCGGCGCCCCGGGATGCGGGGCGAGCAGCAGCTCGACCTCGTCCACACCCGCGGGCCCGTACGCGACGGTGCGCCCGCCGAGCTCCACGCCCTCGGGGTCGTCGGTCTGCCGGATCTCGAACGACACGCGCGCGTGCGGCATGGCGAGCGAGGCCAGCTCGGCGGTCACGGCAGCGGCGAACCGTTCGGCGGCCTCCGTCCGGGCGTCCGTCAGCGCCTGCGCAAGCCCGCCCAGTTCGGCGCGCAGCGCGTCCCGCTCGCCGGTCAGTTCGTCGATCCGCTCGTCGTCGCCGTCGAGTTCGAGGAGCCGCGCGGCGCCCTGCTCGGCCCACGCGAGTACGGCGTCGATGTCCTCGCCGTACTTCCGGGTCAGCTGGGTGAGCGCGGCCCGGCGCTCCTCCACGGCCGCGAGCCGCAAGGGGTCGGCGTCGAGGTCGTCGGCGTACCCGGCCAGTTCCCCCGCCACGTCGCGCAGCAGGATGTTGATCTCCCCGATCCGCCCGGACAGCCCGGCGAGCGCGGCGTCGTGCGACCGTACGGCCTCCAGGGCCCGGTGCGCGCCCGCGACGAGCGTCGCCGCGTCGATGCCCTCGGGGTCCTCGGGGTTGCCCGCGAGCGCGGCGTGGGCGGCCGTGGCGGCGGACGCGAGCGCCTCCGCGTGCCCGAGCCGCTCCGCCTCCGCCGACAGTTCCGCGTCCTCGCCCGCGCGCGGCTCGACCGCCGCGATCTCGTCGAGTCCGAAGCGCAGCAGGTCGGCTTCCTGGGCCCGCTCACGCGCGCGTGTGGTGATCTCGTCCAGCTCGGCCGAGATGGCCCGCAGCCGCCGGTAGGCCCCCGCGTACTTGGCGAGCGGCACGGCGACCGCGTCCCCGGCGTACCGGTCGAGCGCCTGCCGCTGCCGGGACAGTTTGAGCAGCCCCTGCTGGTCGGTCTGCCCGTGCACGGCCACCAGCTCGTCGGCCAGCTCGGCGAGCACGCCCACCGGGACGGAGCGGCCGCCCAGGTGCGCCCGTGAGCGTCCCTCGGCCGAAACGGTACGGCTGATCAGCAGCGCACCGTCGTCGAGCTCGGCGCCCGCCTCCTCGGCCCGTACGATCGCCGTACCGCCCGTGGGTACGGTGATCCGGCCCTCCACGACGGCGTTCTTGGCGCCGATCCGTACGAGGGCGGGGTCCGCGCGTCCGCCGAGCAGCAGCCCGAGGCTGGTGACCACCATCGTCTTGCCCGCACCGGTCTCACCGGTCACGGCGGTGAAGCCTGGCGACAGCTCGACGACCGCGTCGTCGATGACTCCGAGCGACCGTATCCGCATCTCCTCCAACACGGACACGACCTTACGAGGTCCAGCCACGGATGTGCGACGGCCCCCGCCCCGCAGCCGCGAACCCGCAGGTGACAAGCACCTACAAACGGTGCCTTGTCACCCACGGGAGTGGACCTGACCGGAGCGTCAGTGCGGCGCTCCGCGCCACCCGGAGACCGGCAGCGCGAACTTGGCCACCAGTCGGTCGGTGAACGAGGCGTGGTGCAGCCGGGCCAGCCGCACCGGCACGGCCCCCCGCCGTACCTCCACCCGCGCCCCCGGCGGCAGCTCCACCGTCCGCCGCCCGTCGCACCACAGCACCCCCGGCGGAATGTGCGGCAGCACCTCCACCGCGAGCACCGAGTTCGGCGAGGTCACCATCGGCTTGGCGAACAGCGCGTGCGCGCTGATCGGCACCATGAGCAGCGCCTCGACCTCGGGCCAGACGACGGGTCCGCCGGCGGAGAAGGCGTACGCCGTGGACCCGGTCGGGGTCGCGCAGACGATGCCGTCGCAGCCGAAGCCGGTGACCGGCCGCCCGTCGATCTCCAGGATGACCTCGAGGAGCTTCTCGGCGGAGACCTTCTGCACGGCGGCCTCGTTCAGCGCCCAGTCGGTGTGCACGATGTCGCCGTTCTGGTGGACGACGACGTCGACGGTCATGCGTTCCTCGACCTCGTACGCCTTGGTCACCACCCGGTCGACGACCTTGTCGAGGTCGTCACGCTCGGCCTCCGCGAGGAAGCCGACGCTGCCGAGGTTGACGCCGAGCATCGGCACGCCGGAGGCGCGGGCGAACTCGGCGCCGCGCAGCAGTGTGCCGTCACCGCCGAGCACGATCAGCAGTTCGCATCCGTCGAGGCACTGCGGAGTGGCTTCCTTCACCAGCTCCACCTCGGGCGGCAGCGGCAGATCGGCCGCCTCCGCCTCCAGCACGCGCACCCCGATCCCGGAGCGCAGCAGCCCCTGGACCACGAGTTCGGCGCTGCGGATCGCGGCCGGCCGCCCGGTGTGGGCCAGCAGGAAAACAGTACGAGCTCGGGTCTCTGTCAACGCGGCCCCTCCGCCACTGCACGGTCAACGTCGGCCGGGTCGAGTTCGGGTGCCCCGGCACGCAGCCACAGAAAGTACTCGACATTGCCCGAGGGTCCGGGCAGCGGACTCGCGGTCACGCCCTTCACTCCGAGCCCCAGCTCCGCGGCCCGCCGGGCCACTCCGCGCACCGCGTCGGCGCGCAGTTCCGGACTGCGTACGACTCCACCACTCCCCAGCCGTTCCTTCCCCACCTCGAACTGCGGCTTGACCATCATCACCAGATCGGCGTCGGACGCCGCGCACCGCACGAGGGCGGGCAGCACCAGGCCGAGCGGGATGAAGGACAGATCCCCGACAACAAGATCCACGGGCTCCCCATCGATCGCCTCCAACGTCAACTCGCGTACGTTCGTACGGTCCTTGACGGTGACGCGTTCATCGCTCTGCAGAGACCAGGCGAGTTGACCGTAGCCGACGTCGACGGCGACGACATGGGAGGCTCCCGCGCGCAGCAGTACGTCGGTGAAGCCTCCGGTGGACGCTCCGGCGTCCAGCGCCCGCCGCCCCTCGACCTTCAGCCCCTGGGGCACGAAGGCCGCCAGGGCGCCCGCGAGCTTGTGGCCGCCGCGCGAGACGTAGTCGGGGTCGCTGTCGTCCTGCGTGACGACGATCGCGGCCGCGGTCTCCACCTGGGTGGCGGGTTTGGTCGCGAGGGTCTTGCCGACGCTCACCCGGCCGGCGGCGATCAGCTGGCTGGCGTGCTCGCGCGAGCGGGCGAGCTTCCGGCGGACCAGCTCGGCGTCGAGACGGCGGCGTGCCACTCCTGCCACGTTGGGTTCAGCTCCTGCGGTCGTACGGCGTAGGGGGCGCCGGAGGTCCCGGGCGGGCGTCGAGCGCGGTCAGCGCGTCGCGCAGCCCCCTGTGTACATCCTCGTACACCTCGACATGTCCGTCCGTGGCGAGGTGGTCGGCGTCGCCCAGCCGGTCGAGCTGGGCGTCGACCTCGGCGTTCCCGGTGGGGGTGCGGTCCACGTCCAGCGGGGCCGGGGCGGCGGGGTCATACTCGAGTTCGGGTTCGACCTCGACCGGAACCTCCGGCTCCGGCATCGGGCTCTGCGGAGTCCCGGCCTCCGGCACTGACTCGTTCATGCCCCGACGCTACCCCGAAGCACTGCGGTACCGTCGACCGCGATGGCCACGATTGAGGAGTGCCGCAGCGCACTCGACAAGCTCTCGGACAACATGGCGGGCGCCGACGGGAAGGTACGCGAGGCGGCGGCCCTGGACCGCTCGCTCAGCTGCCATATCACCGACCTCGACCTCACCTTCGCCGGCCGGCTCAAGGACGGCCGGATCGAGGTGCTCGACACCCTCCAAGGGCCGCCCCGCGAGAAAGCCCAGATCAGACTCGCCATGGCTGGCGACGACCTGGTCGCCATGGTCGACGGGGAGCTGAACTTCGCGAAGGCCTGGGGCTCGGGCCGGGTGCGGCTGGAGGCGGCCCTGCTCGACCTGTTCCGCCTCAGGAAGCTTCTTTAGCGGCTCCGGCGGCCACCTTCACGCGGGCCTTCCGCGCCGCCGGCACCACCAGCGGCGTCCCCGTCTCCGGGTCGTCGATGACCTGGCAGCGCAGCCCGAAAACCTCCTCGACCAGTTCGGCCGTGACGACGTCGTTCGGCGCGCCCTCGGCGATGACCCGGCCCTCGCGCAGGGCGATGAGGTGGGTGGCGTACCGAGCCGCGTGATTGAGGTCGTGCAGGACCGCGACCAGGGTGCGCCCCTGCTCCTCGTGGAGTTCGGCGCACAGGTCGAGCACGTCGATCTGGTGCTGGATGTCGAGGTAGGTCGTCGGCTCGTCGAGCAGCAGCAGCGGGGTCTGCTGGGCGAGGGCCATCGCGATCCACACGCGCTGACGCTGGCCGCCGGACAGTTCGTCGACATAGCGATCGGCCAGTTCGGCGACGCCGGTCGAGGCCATCGACTCCTGTACGACCCGTTCGTCCTCCGTCGACCACTGGCGCAGCAGGCCCTGGTGCGGATAGCGGCCCCTGCCGACCAGGTCGCCGACCGTGATCCCGTCCGGCGCGATCGACGACTGCGGCAGCAGCCCGAGCGTCCTGGCCACCTTCTTCGCCGGCATCGACTGGATGACCTGCCCGTCGAGCAGCACCCGTCCCTCGGAGGGCTTGAGCATCCGCGACAGGGCGCGCAGCAGTGTGGACTTGCCGCACGCGTTCGGGCCGACGATCACGGTGAAGGAGTTGTCGGGGATCTCCACCGACAGCTTCTCCGCGATGACGCGCTGGTCGTAGCCGAGGGTGACGTTGTCGGCGGACAGGCGGTTCACAGTGCTCCTTTGAGTGTTCTCGTTCGCCTGAGTGTTCTTGTTCGCCTGAGTGTTCTTGTTCGCCGCGGCGCTCATATCCGGCCCGCCTTGCGCTCGGTGACCAGCAGCCACAGCAGATAGATCCCGCCCAGAACCCCCGTCACGACGCCGACGGGCAGCTGATCGGCGCCGAAGGCCCGCTGCGAGGCCCAGTCCGCGACGATCAGCAAGGTCGCGCCCATGCACATCGACGGCACCAGGTTGGGCCCCGGCGAGCGGGTCAGCCGCCGGGCGAGCTGCGGCGCGGTGAGCGCCACGAAGCCGACCGGGCCCGCGGCGGCGGTGGCACCGGCGGTGAGCAGCACGGCGGCCAGCATCAGCAGCAGTCGTACGCGCTCGACGCGCACTCCGAGGGCGTACGACACGTCGTCGCCCATTTCCATCATGCGCAGCCCGCGCGCGTTGCCGAGGACGAGCGGAACGAGGACGGCGCACAGGACGAGCAGCGGCCAGACCTGCGCCCAGTCACGGCCGTTGAGGGAGCCGGTCATCCAGACGACCGCACGGGCGGCGTCGACGATGTCCGCCTTGGTGAGCAGATAGCCGTTGACCGCCGTGACGATCGCGGAGACTCCGATACCGACCAGGACCAGTCGGTATCCGTGCACGCCCCGCTTCCAGGCGAGCAGATAGATGGCGAGCCCGGTCACCAGACCGCCGACGAGCGCTCCCAGCGCGACCTGGTTCGCACTGCCCGAGAAGAGCACGATCATGATGAGCGCCCCGGCCGTCGACCCCTGGCCGAGGCCGAGGACGTCCGGGCTGCCCAGCGGGTTGCGGGAGATGGACTGGAAGAGCGCCCCGCCGAGCCCGAGCGAGGCCCCGACCAGCAGGCCGACGAGCACCCGCGGCAGCCGCAGGTCGTTGACGATGAACTCCTGGCCCGCGCTCCCGTTGCCGATGAGCGTCTTGAGGACGTCGGCGGCCGGGATCGGGAAGTCGCCGGTGCCGATCAGCACCACGCTCGCGGCGAGCGCGGCCACCAGCAGCAGTACGACGACGGTGAACGCCCGGACGTCGAGCCGGACGGAGAGACCGCCGCGCGTCCGCACAGCTCGGGTACGTGTGGTCGTCACAGCTGCGCCGTCCTCCGCCGTCGTACGAGATAGATGAAGACCGGCCCGCCGAGGACCGCGGTGACGATGCCGACCTGCAGCTCCGCGGGCCGCGCGACCATCCGCCCCAGGACGTCGGCGCCGAGGAGCAGAACGGGCGACAGCACGGTCGCGTAGGGCAGGATCCAGCGCAGGTCGGGCCCGGTGAAGGAGCGGACCACGTGCGGGACCATGAGCCCGACGAAGACGATCGGCCCGCAGGCCGCGGTCGCGGCGCCGCACAGCACGGTGGCCGCGGCCATGGACAGCGCCCGGGTGCGGTTCAGGTTGGCGCCGAGCGCGCGGGCGGTGTCGTCGCCCATGGCCATGGCGTTCAGGGGCCGGGCGAGCGCCAGAGCGACGACCGTGCCGACCACGAGGAAGGGCAGCACCTGCCTGATGGTCGAGTCGGTGGCCGAGGCCAGCGAACCGACCGTCCAGAAGCGCATCTTGCCGAGCGCCGCGTCATCCGTGATCATCACGGCCTGCAGATAGCCGTAGAGCGCGGCACTGATCGCCGTGCCGGCCAGCGCGAGCCGCACCGGGGTGGCGCCGCGGCTGCCGCCCAGGAACCAGACCAGCGCCCCGACCCCGGCCGCGCCGAAGAAGGCGAACCACACATAGCCGCTCAGGCTCGTGACACCGAAGTAGGTGATGGCGGTGACGACCGCGGCGGACGCGCCCGCGTTGATGCCTAGCAGTCCGGGGTCGGCCAGCGGATTGCGGGTGAGCGCCTGGAGGACGGCACCCGACAGCCCGAGCGCGGCGCCGACGAGGAGCCCGAGGACGGTACGCGAGATCCGGTCGTCCACCACGACGTCGGAGTATGTCCCCGTGCCGTGGAACAGACCGTGCCAGACCTGGTCCAGCGGCAGCGCTTTCGCACCGATCGCAATACTCGCCAACGCGACGAGCACCAGAAGGGCCAGGGACGCGAGGAGCCCGACGGCGCGTATCGCCTGACGGCTTGGCGGCGCGGGGGCGGTCTCCGCGCGCTGTTCGGGGGGACTGTCGACCAACACGCGGTTAGGTTAGCCTACCCTCGCTCACGCTTCGATCCCGGGTGACTACGCCCCACCACCGACGAGCCCCCGGGGCTTCAGAGCCCCAACCGCGCCAGCGCCTTCCCCCCGTCCAGCTCGCAGGTCCCGTCCCCTGCGGCCGTCCACGCCGCCGCGCACAGCGCCCGCAGCCCGTCGAGCGCCTCACCGTCGCCCGCCAGCTCCAGCCTCCCCCAAGCTCTCGACTTCGCTCGAGCCGGGGGCACCCCCATGCTCCCGGCCCGCGCCGTCCAGCCGCCGCAGCGGAACCCGTCGCCCTCCTCCACGACCTCCGGCTGCCCGGTGAGCAGCCCGCGCAGATCCGCGTCCACGTACGTCGGCCGGTGCTGCGGCGGGGCGGCGAGGAGCTGCGCGCCGTCCGTCACCCCGGTGAGCACGAGCAGCGAGTCCACCTCGCCGTTGAACGCGCCCTCGATGTCCGTGTCCAGCCGGTCGCCGACCACCAGCGGCCGCTTCGCCCCGGTCCGCAGGATCGTCTCGCGGTGCATCGGGGGCAACGGCTTGCCCGCCACCTGCGGCTCGGCGCCCGTGGCGATGCGTACGACCTCCACCGCGGCCCCGTTCCCTGGCGCGATCCCCCGCGCGCTCGGGATCGTCAGGTCGGTGTTGGACGCGAACCACGGCACCCCGCGCGCGACGGCGTAGGACGCCTCCGCGAAGCGCCCCCAGGGCAGGTCGGGACCGCCGAACCCCTGGACGACCGCCGCCGGGTCGTCGTCCGCCGACTCGACCGGCTCCAGCCCGCGCTCGCGCAGCGCGACCCGCAGTCCTTCGCCGCCGATGACCAGCACGCGCGCACCGGCGGGCACCTGCTCGCTGATCAGCCGCGCCACGGCCTGCGCCGAGGTGATGACGTCATCGGCGCCCGTCGGTATACCGAGCTCACTCAGATGCTCCGCCACCGCATCGGGCGTACGCAGCGCGTTGTTCGTGACATACGCGAGATGCAACCCTCCCGAGCGGGCCGTGCCCAGTGATGCCACGGCGTGCGCGATCGCGTTGCCGCCCGCGTACACCACGCCGTCCAGGTCGAGCAGAGCCGTGTCGTAGGCCTCGCTCAGGGCCTGCTCACTGGCCTCGGGCCGCGTCCTGACGGTCTGGCTCATTACGCATCGCTCCTCGTTCGATCTCATTCCCCCGATCATCCCGTACAGCGCCGGCACACTTACGATGCCTGAATGAACTATGCAGGTCCCGCGGAGGAAACCCCGGCGCGCAGCGGCCTCGAACTGACCCCGTTCCGGGGCCTGCGCTACGACCCCGACCGGGTCGGCAGCCTCGCCGCCGTGACATCTCCGCCGTACGACGTCATCGTCCGGCCGGACGGTCTGCTCCACCTCGAGTCCGCCGACCCGCACAACATCGTCCGGCTGATCCTCCCCCAGGACACGACCCCCACCGCCCGCAACCGCCAGGCGGCGGACACCCTGCACGACTGGGTGTCCGAAGGCGTCCTGGCCGCCGACCCCGAGCCGGGCCTGTACGTCTACGAGCAGCACGACGACGGCCTGCTGCAACGCGGCATCATCGGCGCCCTGCGCCTGTCGGAGCCGTCCGCCGGCGTCGTCCTCCCGCACGAGGACGTCATGCCGCACATCATCGCGGACCGCGCGGCCCTGATGCGCGCCACCTCGGCCAACCTCGAACCGCTCCTGCTGACCTATCGCGGCAACGGTTCCCGGGTCGGCACGGCCGCCGTCATCGAGCGCACCGCGGAGGGCGACCCGCTGCTCTCGACGACCACGGAGGACGGTTTCAACCACCGTCTGTGGGCCATCACCGACCCGGCCGACCTGGCCGAGATCCAGACGGATCTCGGCCGCCACCAGGCCCTCATCGCGGACGGCCACCACCGCTGGGCGACGTACCTGCGGCTGCGCGCCGAGCACCCCTCGCCCAGCCCCTGGGACTACGGGCTCGTGCTCCTGGTGGACACCGCGCGCTACCCGCTCCGGGTCCGCGCGATCCACCGCCTGCTGCACAATCTGCCGGTCGCGGAGGCGCTGAGCGCCCTCACGGACTCGTTCCGCGTACGTCACCTCGACGTTCCGCTCCCCGAGGCCCTGGAGGCCCTCGCCGCGGCCGCCGCGGAGGGCAACGCCTTCCTCCTCGCGGGCGACGGCTCGTTCCACCTGGTCGACCGCCCGTCCCCGGACCTCCTCGCCCGTACGGTCCCGGCGGACCGCCCCGAGGCCTGGCGCACCCTGGACGCGACCGTCCTGCACGCCACTCTCCTGGCCCACGTCTGGGACATCCCCGAGGACTCGCCCGCCCACATCGCGTACATCCACGACACGGCCGCCACAGTGGACAAGGCGGAGCGCGACGGCGGTACGGCCGTCCTGATGCATCCGGTCCGCGAGGAGGTCGTACGCGACCTCGCCCGCCAAGGCGTCACGATGCCCCGCAAATCGACGTCGTTCGGCCCGAAGCCGGCTTCGGGGCTGGTGCTGCGGGCGCTGCCCCTCTGAGCCACCCCGGCGAAAACAGGGGCTGAAACGCCATGGGCGGCGAGATCCCTTCCGGAATCCCGCCGCCCATGTCCTACGACGACCGCTGTACGTCAGCCGCGCGGAGCATCGTCATCGTCGTCGGCCTCGACGACGGGCTCGGTCTGCTCGGCCTCGACGATGTCGTCCTCGCCGTCGTCCTCGCCGTCGTCCTCACCGTCGCCCTCGGTCTCGACCTCGGTGTCGGCCTCCGCGTCCGCCGCGGCCTCGACGATGTCGTCCTCGTCCTCGTCCTCGACGAACGCGTCGACGAACTCGACACCGTCCAGCTCGGCGAGCCGGTCGGAGGCGTCCGTGCTGCCGTCCTTGTCGGACTCGACGGCCTTCGCGAACCACTCACGCGCCTCGCCCTCGCGACCGGCGGCCAGCAGCGCGTCGGCGTAGGCGTAACGCAGTCGGGCCGTCCAGGGCTGTACGGAGTTCGAGGCGAGCTCCGGGCTCTGGAGCGTCACGATGGCGGCGTCGAGCTGCCCCATGTCGCGCCGGGCGCCGGCCGCCACGAGCCGCATCTCGACCTGACCGGCCTTGTCCAGCTTGTGCACCTCGGGCGCACCCGCCATGTCCAACGCCTTCTCGGGCCGGCCCAGGCCGCGCTCACAATCCGCCATGACGGGCCACAGGTCCACGTTCCCGGTCATACGACGCGCCGCCCGGAACTCGGCGAGCGCCTCGCTGTACTTCTGGTTCGCGTACGCGGCGAACCCGGCCGCCTCGCGTACGGCGGCCACACGCGACGCCAGCCGCAGGGCGATCCTCGAGTACGCGTACGCGCCCTCGGGGTCCTCGTCGATGAGCCGGGCGACCATCACCAGGTTCCTGGAGACGTCCTCCGCGAGCCCCTTCGGCAGGCTCTGGAGCTCCTGCCGTACGTCCGCGTCGATCTCCTCGCCCGTGACGTCATCGGGGATCGGCAGCCGCTTGATCGGCTCACGGTCCCGGTCGCGCTCGTCGCGGTCACGGAAGCCGCCACCGCGCCGGTCGTCGCCCCGACGGTCGTCACGGCCCCGGAAGCCACCGGTGCCACCGGGGCGGCCACCCCGGTCGTCGCGACGGGGGCCACCACGTCCGCGGTCGTCGCGACCCCGGTCGTCGCGGGCGCGGAAACCGCCGCCGCCACGGCTGTCGTCACGACGGTCATCGCGCCGGTCGTCGCGCCTGTCGTCGCGACGGAAGGCCGGACGGTCCCCCTCACGACGGTCGTCGCGGCGGTCGTCCCGACGGTCATCACGGCGGAAGTCACTGCGGTCGTCGCGCCGGAAGCCGGCGCCGCCACCGCGGTTGTCGTCCCGACGGAACCCGCCACGGTCACCACTGTCACGACGGTCATCGCGCCGGTCGTCCCGACGGAATCCACCACGGTCGTCGTCACGACGGGGACCACTGCTGGGTCGGTCATCGCGACGGAATCCACCACGGTCGTCGTCACGACGGGGACCACTGCTGGGTCGGTCATCGCGACGCGGACCACTGCTGGGTCGGTCATCGCGACGGAATCCACCACGGTCGTCGTCACGACGGGGACCACTGCTGGGTCGGTCGTCACGACGCGGGCCGCTGCTCGGTCGGTCGTCACGGCGGAACGGCGGACGGTCCCCGTCCCGACGGAACCCGCCACGGTCACCGCTGTCACGACGGTCATCGCGCCGGAAGTCACCGCGATCATCACGGCGGAAGCCGCCGCGGTCGCCGCTGTCGCGACGGTCATCGCGCCGGTCGTCGCGACGGAACCCACCACGGTCGTCGCCCCGGCGATCGTCACGCCGGTCGTCCCGACGGTCATCACGGCGGAAGTCATTACGGTCGTCGCGCCGGAAGCCGCCGCCACCACCGCGGTTGTCGTCCCGACGGAACCCACCGCGGTCGTCCTCGCGGCGCGGTCCACCACTGGGTCGGTCGTCACGGCGCGGGCCACTGCTCGGGCGGTCGTCACGGCGGAACGCCGGACGGTCCCCGTCCCGACGGACCCCACGGTCACGGTCGTCGCGACGCGGACCACTGGTGGGCCGATCGTCACGGCGGAACGGCGGGCGACCGCCCCGGTCGCCCTCACGCCGGTCGTCACGGCCACGGAAACCGCCGCCGCCACGGTTGTCGTCACGACGGTTGTCGTCGCGCCGGAAGCCGCCGCCACCACCGCGGTTGTCGTCCCGACGGAACCCACCGCGGTCGTCCTCGCGGCGCGGAGCAGCACTGGGGCGGTCGTCACGCCGGTCGTTGTCGCGGCGCGGACCCCCGCGGTAGCCGCCGCGGTCACCACTGTCCCGGCGGCGCTGATCGCGCTCCGGTCGCTCGTCGGGAGAGTTGGTGGACATGGTGACTCCTGTCATCGGTACCGCAAGTCATTCTCGCGCAGCCGGGTACCCGGCGCGCTTCGGAAAAACAAAAAAAGGACCTCTGGTCCCAGCGAGTCGCTGGGACCAGAGGTCCTCCAAAGATTGTTCGGCGGCGTCCTACTCTCCCACAGGGTCCCCCCTGCAGTACCATCGGCGCTGTGAGGCTTAGCTTCCGGGTTCGGAATGTAACCGGGCGTTT